>NC_015663.1:2640175-3960262 GCF_000215745.1 Klebsiella aerogenes KCTC 2190
CCGCAGCATTAAATCGGATCCGCAATTTATCGCCCAGCGCGAATATGTGCTTAGCAGGGTGTTCGAACAACGGGAGGCTTTCTCATGAGCGTGGTCCTTAATGATAAACCGCGCCAGCGCGCGCTGAAATGGCGCTGGCCGCTTTCACGGCAGCTGACCCTTAGCGTAGCGACGCTGGCAGTATTGCTGGCTATCTGGTGGGCGGTGACCGCGTTGCAGCTGATTAGCCCGTTGTTTTTACCCTCGCCGTGGCAGGTATTGCAGAAGCTACTGACCATTGCCGGGCCGCAAGGCTTTATGGACGCGACCCTGTGGCAGCATCTGGTGGCGAGCCTGACGCGTATCGCCATCGCGCTGGTACTGGCGGCGATCGTCGGCGTACCGGTGGGGATCGCCATGGGATTGAGCCCAACGGTACGCGGGATCCTCGACCCGCTGATCGAACTGTATCGTCCGGTACCGCCGCTGGCGTGGCTGCCGCTGGTGATCATCTGGTTCGGCATTGGCGAAACGCCGAAAATCTTACTGATCTATCTGGCTATTTTCGCTCCGGTAGTGATGTCGACGCTGGCGGGGGTTAAAAGCGCGCAGCAGGTCCGCGTTCGCGCCGCACAGTCTTTAGGGGCCAGTCGCGCTCAGGTGCTGTGGCTGGTGATCCTGCCGGGCGCGCTGCCGGAAATTCTCACCGGCCTGCGCATTGGCCTTGGCGTCGGTTGGTCGACGCTGGTGGCGGCGGAGTTGATTGCCGCCACTCGCGGCTTAGGTTTTATGGTGCAATCCGCCGGTGAATTCCTGGCGACCGATGTGGTGTTAGCCGGGATCGCGGTGATTGCGATAATCGCATTTGTTCTGGAACTGGGACTGCGCGCGTTGCAGCGCCGCCTGACGCCCTGGCATGGAGAAGTACAATGAGTGAACGTCTGAGCATTACCCCGTTGGGACCGTATATTGGCGCGCAGGTGGCCGGAGCCGATTTGACCCGTCCGTTAAGCGACAATCAGTTTGAGCAGCTATACCACGCGGTGCTGCGCCATCAGGTGGTGTTCCTGCGCGAGCAAAATATCACCCCGCAACAGCAGCGCGATCTGGCGTTACGTTTTGGCGATTTGCATATCCATCCGGTCTATCCGCATGCGCCGGGCGTGGATGAAATTATCGTGCTGGATACCCATAACGATAATCCGCCGGACAACGATAACTGGCATACCGACGTGACCTTTATCGATACGCCGCCGGCGGGGGCGATTCTGGCGGCGAAGGAGTTACCTTCTACCGGCGGCGATACCCTGTGGACCAGCGGTATTGCCGCCTGGGAAGCGCTCTCTGAACCGTTTCGCCAGCTGTTGAGCGGGTTACGCGCGGAGCACGATTTCCGCAAATCGTTCCAGGAGTACAAGTACAACAAGACGGAAGCGGAGCATCAGCGCTGGCGCGAGGCGGTGGCGAAGAACCCGCCGCTGTTGCACCCGGTGGTACGTACCCATCCGGTAACCGGTAAGCAGGCGCTGTTCGTCAATGAAGGGTTTACCACCCGTATTGTGGATGTCAGCGAGAAAGAGAGCGAGGCGTTGCTGAATTTCTTGTTTGCTCACGTCACAAAACCGGAATTCCAGGTGCGCTGGCGCTGGCAGCCGAACGATGTGGCGATTTGGGATAACCGGGTGACGCAGCATTACGCCAACGCCGACTATCTGCCGCAGCGGCGCATCATGCACCGCGCGACAATTCTTGGTGATAAGCCGTTCTACCGGGCGGGATAAACGGCTAGAGATGCGCGCCGATGTAGCGCTGGTAGCGGTTGGCTTTCAGGTAGGTTAAATCCACCAGCACCAGCCCATCGACGCAGTGATTAAAGTCCGGGTCGCTGCCGAAATCGATAAACTGCACGCCGCCCGGCTCGCACACTTCCGAGTACTGTTTATACAGCGGCGGGATGCCGCAGCCGAGGTTGCCGAGCAGGGACTTCAGCCGCGTCAGGTCTTCGGTGTAATCCTCGCCGCCAAACTGCGCCAGCACCTCGGGTAGCGAAGCTGGGTAGGGGCGACGGGATTTGGCCAGCGGATGCGTCGCCGGAAACCATAAGCGGTAGAAGGCGACCAGCAAATCGCGGGCATCGGGCGGCAGTCCGCCTGAAATTGAGACCGGGCCAAAAAGATAGCGATAGTGCGGGTTTCGCGCCAGCCAGGCGCCGATGCCTGACCAGAGATAATCCAGCCCGCGGCGCCCCCAGTAGCGCGGCTGAATGAAGCTGCGCCCCAGTTCAATCCCGTGCTGCAGAATATCGTCCATCCGTGCGTCGTAGTGGAACAGGCTGTAGCTGTAGATGCCCTCCAGTCCTCGTTTCTCCAGTTGCATGGCGGTAGGCATAAAACGATAGGCGCCGACGATCTCCAGATCCTCTTCATCCCATAAAATCAGGTGCAGATAGTCATCATCGTAGCTATCGATATCGCGGCGTTTGCCGCTGCCTTCGCCGACCGCCCGGAAAGCGATCTCCCGCAGACGGCCCAGTTCGCGTAGCAGCGGCGCCTCTTCCTGGCCGTTGCGCTGCCACAGATAAATCAGCTTACCGTCCGCGGTTTTGCCCAGACATTCGGTTTTTGCCAGCTCGCGTTTGAGCAGCGCGCGGTCTTCCGGGCGGGCGATCGCGCTTTCGCTTTTAAACAGGCCGGGGTGTCCTTTACCGAGGAGCTCGACGTGGCGGTAGCAGCGGTCCGCCAGTTCGCGGACGGAAAGCGGCGGCTGATGCCACGATGACCACGCGATTTGCTGGCCAATGCGTAACGGCAAGCTGCTATCGCGGCGGCGAAACATCTGCTGCATTAATAGCAGCAGCGGCAGATTATCGGAGAGCAGGGCGCTGGCGTAGAACAGCGGGCTGTTGTGGGCGCGGATCCAGGCCGGCAGCAGCGGCGCGCGGTATTTCGCCGCCAGCTTGATGAAGCCGGGATGCCATTTTTTATCACGGATGCCGCGGCGGGTCAGACGCGAGACTTCCCCCGCCGGGAAGAAGATCAGCACGCCGCCCTGCTGAAGCTGTTGGTCCATCTGCTGCAGCGCTGCTTTGGCGGTACGGCCGTTGATATTATCCACCGGAATAAACAGCGAGCTCAGCGGTTCAAGATGGGTCAGCATGCGGTTAGTGACGACTTTGACATCGCGCCGTACGCGGGAGACTGCATAGAGCAGAGCGAGTCCATCGAGCGTGCCGGTCGGATGGTTGGCGATAATCACCAGCGGGCCATGTTCGGGGATTTGTTCAAGGTCATGCGCCGGGATAGCGCAGCGGATATTGAGATGTTCGAGGACCTGTTCGACCGTATCCAGTCCTTTCAGGTGACGATGGCGGGCGGCAAATTGCTGGAACTCTTCTTCATACAGAAGCTTTTTCAACACCTTTTTCTGCCAGGGGGCGGGCCTCGCCTGAGGCCACAGGTCATCGAGAACGTTGTCGAGACTAAACATAGTGACTCCTCCTCTGTCCTGCCCAGACAGTAGAAGGCGCAGATGTCGTTCAGATTACAATTCGGTGAAGATTCGGTCTCAGCAGGCGAGGTTTCCCGGATAGCGGCTTACGCCTTATCCGGGCTACGATCTGGCATTTGGTTGGTAGCCCCGGTAAGCGTTAGCGCTACCGGGGAGGATCCCCGGATAGCGGCTTACGCCTTATCCGGGCTACGGTTTGGCATTCGTTTGGTAGCCCCGGTAAGCGTCAGCGCCACCGGGGAGGATCCCCGGATAGCGGCTTACGCCTTATCCGGGCTACGGTTTGGCATTTGGTTGGTAGCCCCGGTAAGCGTCAGCGCCACCGGGGAGGATCTCCGGATAGCGGCTTACGCCTTATCCGGGCTACGGTTTGGCATTCGGTCGGGAGCCCCGGTAAGCGTCAGCGCCACCGGGGAGAGGCCCCGGATAGCGGCTTACGCCTTATCCGGGCTACGATTTGGCATTCGGTTGGTAGCCCCGGTAAGCGTCAGCGCCACCGGGGAGGGGCTATCGGCGTTCGCCGCAGCTAAGTTCAAAGCTTTCGCCAGCCCAGTTTGCAGGATATAGCCCGCGTTGGACATCTCGATGAAAGGTTGAAAATGGCCAATCAATAACCTGCGTAACCCAGCCATGCTTGAGTGGATTGATATGGATGTAGTCTACATGACGGCGATAATCTTCTTCATCACGTATAGCATGCTCCCAGAAGCGAGGCTGCCAGATATGTTGTCGTTTTAGTGTTCTGCTAAAGCAGCCTTTGATATCGCGCCAGCGTGAAGAAAAATCGTCATCATTATTGGGAAGTGTCCAGATACAGTGGAGATGTTCAGGCAATACCACCCAGGCATTAATGATAAAAGGGCGACGTTGTTTTACAACGGAGATGGAGTAGCGAAATAATTCAATTCTTTCCGTCAGAAGCATGCTTCTACGGTCCTTCAAATTAACGGTAAAGAACCAGGTTCCCCCCTTGATGTAATAGCGTCGATAAGCAACCACAGCTTCTCCTGGTAGCCAGCGTTTATAATGTGATTTAAGACGTTAAAGGAGAAGAGAAGGTTCGCCAAGGAGCCGTCACGGAAGATGGAAAGCAGCACGCAAAATCTGATTCCCGGATAGCGGCTCACGCCTCATCCGGGCTACAAGGTAGCCCCGGTAAGCGTCAGCGCTACCGGGGAGAGGGAAGGTTTAACGCAGGATTTTTTTCTCGGCCAGATCGAGGGCGAAATAGCTGAAGATCAGGTCCGCGCCCGCGCGTTTAATTGCGCCAAGGCTTTCCAGCACCACTTTCTCTTCGTCGATTGCGCCAGCCTGCGCGGCAAATTTGATCATCGCGTACTCGCCGCTGACCTGATAAGCGCCGAGCGGCAGGTCGGTGCGCTCGCGGATATCACGCAGGATATCCAGATAGGCACCGGCCGGTTTCACCATCAGGCAGTCCGCGCCCTGGGCTTCATCGAGCAGCGACTCGCGAATTGCTTCGCGACGGTTCATCGGGCTCATCTGGTAGGTCTTACGATCGCCTTTCAGCGCGGTACCGGCGGCTTCACGGAACGGGCCGTAGAACGATGACGCGAATTTGGTCGAGTAAGACATAATCGCGGTATTAGTAAAGCCCGCGGCATCCAGCGAACGGCGGATCGCTTGCACCTGACCGTCCATCGCGGCGGAGGGCGCGATGAAATCAGCGCCGGCGGCCGCGGCGACCACCGCCTGCTTACCGAGATTTTCCAGAGTCGCATCGTTATCGACGCCGTGCTCGCACAGCACGCCGCAGTGGCCGTGCGAGGTGTATTCGCAGAAGCAGGTATCGGACATGACGATCATTTCCGGCACCGCCTGTTTGGCGATACGGGTCATCCGCGCCACCAGACCGTTTTCGTTCCAGGTATCGCTACCGGTCGCGTCGGTATGATGGGAGATGCCAAAAGTCATCACTGAACGAATACCGGCGTTGGCGATGCGCTCAATTTCGCGCGCCAGATGTTTTTCCGGAATACGCATGACGCCAGGCATCGCTTCGATGGCTTTGTAATCGTCAATTTCTTCTTCAACAAAGATCGGCAACACCAGGTCGTTCAAACTCAGTGTTGTCTCTTCAAACATGGCGCGCAGCGAGGCGGATTGACGCAGGCGGCGTGGGCGAGTGATTAAATCTGTCATGGTTTGCCTGATTTTGTGAAATGAAAGAAGGTAGTGTACCGCAAACGACAGCGGGATGTTTCGCCAAAACGATCCTTAACAATCAGTGGCAAAACATCCCGCAACAATTACTGGCTGGCGGTTTCCATATTCGGCTGCACGCCGCTTAAGGCGCTGACGAGGTCGTTGACGCCGTCGCTCATGGCGCTGAAACGGGTCAACGCGGAACGGGTCACCACCACGAAGACCCCGACGTTAGCCTGCGGGTTCATCGCCATATAGGTAATAAATCCGCCGCCGCCGCCGGTTTTCTGAATAATGCCCGGATGGCCGTTTTTCGGCTTCATGTACACCCAGCCAAGACCCAGCGCATCGGCTTTACCCGGAACATCCATGCCGATCACTCGGGTGAGCTGGGTACGTTGATAAATCAGCGTCTGCATGCGATCGGCCTGCTGGCCGCGAGTATAGAAATCCGAAGAGAGGAACTGCTGCATCCAGCGCATCATATCGCCCGGGGTCGAATACACGCCGCCGCTGCCGATGGCCGCGAGGGTGTTATTACACGGGCTGGCGCCTTTCTCCGCCACCATCAAGCGTTGACACTGATCCGGCGATGGGGTGAAGGTGGTGTCCTTCATGCCGAGCGGGCGGGTGATTTGTTCTTCAAACAGCTGCGGGTAGGGCTTACCGGCGGCGGTCGATAGCGCATCGGCCAGCAGGTCGAAGGCCAGGTTGGAATAGGCCGCCTGCGAACCCGGCGTGGTTTTAAGCGTAGCCGTCGACAGCCAGTTCCAGCGCTGCTGGCGGGTCGGCCAGACGAATACCGGGCGATGCGCCGCGCCGCCGGGCTGCTCGCGCGGCAGGGCGCTGGTGTGGGTTGCGAGATTGACCAGCGTAATCGGTACGCCCTGGTAGGTTGGCACCCGCGCGCCAGGCGGCGCGTATTTACTCAGCGGATCGTCAAGCTTAACCAGTCCCTGATCGAGCAGTTTCACCAGCATTTCACTGGTCATCAGCTTACTCAGAGAGGCGATGCGGATAACGGAATCCAATTGTGGATGCTGATTATTACCCGGACGGGTTTCGCCGAAGCTGCGGAATACGCGCTGGTTGCCGTCGATAACCACCATCGCCATGCCGGTGGCGCCGCTGCCGTAATAAATATGTTCGGCGAAGCGGTCGACCACATCAGAAGTAAATACCGGATCAACGCTCGGCTGAACCGCCTGGGCTGAGGTCCACGACGCCGCGCACAGCGCAGCAAAAATGAGCAAACTACGTTTCAACGGAGGCATCCATCGTTTATTAGGGGAATATACACTGTATTTATACTACGAAGTCGCAGCGAACAAAGTGGGAATAACGACAATATTCACAGAAAAGCGTAACGGTGCGTAAAAATGACTTTTTTCCGCTTTCAGATATCTGCTTTTCCGCCTGACGCGTATGATTAAGCTCTTATTCATCTTATAAAAGAGAGTGGTGATGGCATCTCAACGGGTTCTGATGGTAGTGGATATGCAAAACGGCGTATTCGAGACGCCGCGTGTCGATCGCGAACGCTGCGTGGCGCAAATCAATCGCCTGATTCACGCCGCCGATAGCGTTATTTTCATTCAGCACGCTGAAGCGGGTGGGCTGGAAGAGGGAAGCGAGGGGTTTGCGCTGCTGCCTGAACTGGCGCAACCCGCCGGGGCGCGCTACGTCACCAAAACGGCCTGCGATGCGTTTTATAAAACCGAACTTGAACAGGTGCTGCGCGAGATCGGAACTCACGCTTTTGTTATCTGCGGCTGCGCGACCGATTATTGCGTCGATACCACCATCAAAAACGGCGCCAGCCGCGGCTACGCCATCACCATCGCCGAAGATGCCCATACCACCGCCAACCGCGCCGCCGCCGAGGCCAAAACGCTGATCGCTCACTATAACGAGGTGTGGCGGACTTTCACCCTTCCCGATAATCCTTTACGCGTGAAACCCGTAGAAACAATTCTTGCCGAATGGCAGACGAACTAAGTCGCTGATATCCGGTCTCATCATGGGTCCGCTTTACTTCGCCGCCGCGCGTTGCGGCGGGCGTACGTGTGGTACACAGCAAAAACAGAACGATAAGAAGTTAGCAGGAGAGTACGATGTTTAAAGCTTTTTTCCCCAAACCGGGGCCGTTTTTTATTTCTGCCTTTATCTGGTCGCTGCTGGCGGTGATCTTTTGGCAGGCGGGCGGCGGCGACTGGCTGCTGCGGATAACCGGCGCATCGCAAGATGTCGCCATCAGCGCGGCGCGGTTCTGGTCGCTCAACTATTTGGTATTTTACGCGTATTATCTGTTCTGTGTCGGCGCCTTTGCGCTGTTCTGGTTTATCTATAGCCCGCATCGTTGGCAATACTGGTCGATTCTCGGCACCTCGTTGATTATTTTTGTCACCTGGTTTTTGGTGGAAGTTGGGGTGGCGATCAACGCCTGGTATGCGCCGTTCTATGATTTGATTCAGAGCGCGCTGGCCACGCCGCACAAGGTCAGCATCAGTCAGTTCTACCACGAGATTGGCATTTTTCTCGGCATCGCGCTGATTGCGGTGGTGATTGGCGTGCTGAATAACTTCTTCGTCAGCCACTATGTGTTCCGCTGGCGTACCGCGATGAACGAACACTATATGGAACACTGGCAGCATCTGCGCCATATTGAAGGTGCAGCTCAGCGTGTGCAGGAAGACACCATGCGCTTCGCGGCGACGCTTGAAGACATGGGCGTAAGCTTTATTAATGCGGTCATGACGCTGATTGCCTTCCTGCCGGTGCTGGTTTCGCTGTCGGCGCATGTGCCGGACCTGCCGATCGTTGGTCATTTACCGTATGGACTGGTGATCGCCGCTATTGTGTGGTCGCTGATGGGAACCGGGCTGCTGGCGGTGGTCGGGATCAAGCTGCCGGGCCTGCAATTTAAAAACCAGCGCGTAGAAGCCGCCTATCGTAAAGAGCTGGTGTATGGTGAGGATGACGCCAACCGCGCCACGCCGCCGACCGTGCGAGAACTGTTCAACGCGGTGCGCCACAACTACTTCCGTCTCTATTTCCACTATATGTATTTCAATATCGCCCGTATTCTTTACCTGCAGGTGGATAACGTTTTCGGCTTGTTCCTGCTGTTTCCGTCGATTGTCGCCGGTACGATTACGCTCGGCCTGATGACCCAGATCACCAACGTGTTCGGCCAGGTACGCGGCTCGTTCCAGTATCTGATAAGTTCGTGGACCACGCTGGTGGAACTGATGTCCATCTATAAACGTTTGCGCAGCTTTGAGCGCGAACTGGATAACAAAGGGCTGCAGGAAGTCTCTTCAACCGTTAATTAATAAATGCAAGGAAGGTTTATGGCGCAGGTTTCTCGCGGTGTTTCACTCTCTTTTACGCTGCTGGCCGGGTTGGTGCTGAGCGCCTGTACCAGCCAGCAGGCGCCTAAGTTGAAAGAAGGCGAGAAGCCGGTGGATGTTGCCGCCGTGGTGCGGCAAAAAATGCCCGCCAGCGTCAAAGACCGCGAGGCCTGGGCGCAGGCGATTGCCAAAACCTTTGACAGCCAGAAGCTGGCGCCGACGGAAGAAAACGTCTGTTCGGTGCTGGCGGTCGCGCAGCAGGAATCAAACTATCAGGCCGATCCGGCGGTGCCGGGCCTGAATAAAATCGCCTGGCAGGAAATTGACCGCCGGGCGGAAAAAATGCATATCCCGGTATTTCTGGTGCATACCGCGCTGAAAATCACCTCACCAAACGGTAAAAGTTACAGCGATCGCCTGGATAACGTCAAAACGGAAAAACAGCTGAGCGCGATTTTTGATGACTTCATTGGCATGGTGCCGATGGGCCAGAAGCTGTTCGGCTCTCTCAACCCGGTGCATACCGGCGGGCCAATGCAGGTAAGCATCGCCTTTGCCCAGCAGCACACCGATGGTTATCCGTGGAAAATGGACGGCACCGTGCGCCAGGAGGTTTTCAGTCTACGTGGCGGGTTGTGGTTCGGCACCTATCATCTGCTCAACTACCCGGCTAACTACAGCGTGCCGCTGTACCGCTTTGCTGATTTCAATGCCGGTTGGTATGCCAGCCGTAATGCCGCCTTCCAGAATGCGGTGGTTAAAGCCACCGGCGTTAAGCTGGCGCTGGATGGCGATCTTATTCGCTATGACAGCGATGAGCCCGGAACGACTGAGATGGCGGTGCGCCGTTTAGCCGGGCAGTTGGGGATGAGCGATGGCGATATCCATCGTCAACTGAAGAAGGGGGATAGCCTGGCGTTTGAAGAGAGCGATTTGTATAAGAAAATATTCAAAATCGCCGAGAAAAAGGCCGGGAAAACACTTCCGCGCGAGATGTTGCCAGGGATCCAACTGGAAAGCCCGAAAATCACCCGCAATCTCACCACCGCGTGGTTTGCTAAGCGGGTCGACGATCGCCGCGCCAGCTGTATGGCGCGTCGTTAACGGTTATGGTACCAGCGCAGGATAAGCCCCAGCGCGCCGACCAGCAGGCTACCAAACAGGAACGGAATTAAACCGAACAGGGTACCGACGCCGAGCCCAATTTCAATACGCGGGCGATTGGTATCCTGAATCTGAATGAGATGTTCGAATACGCCAGGCGCGTGTACCAGCATGCTCAACATTTGCGCGCCGGCCCAGATGCACAGCAGAACAAAAAGCGCGTAGGCAATGTTACCGCTGGTGATCGATACCTTCTTTTTGTTGCTCCCCATCAGCGTCTTTGAAAACGTAAATTCAGCCATATAAACCTCCGCAACACCTGTTCCGCTGGTTTTCCCCCAGCTCTATAGACAGGAATTCTGGCAGCGGCGGGCGTTTCCCTGTATCAGATTGCTGGTAATTTCTGCCAGGAATAATCCTGTTTTGACAAAACTGTCGGCGGGCCCGCATTGCACAAAAGGGAGAGCGGCTTCGCATTGTGCGAACAATCTTGTTGGCGCGGCGGGCGGCTATGCGATGATGTTTTTTTTCTGCAGGAGTCGTTATGAAGCTGACCGACAAAATCCGCCGTGACTGGCACTACTACGCGTTCGCGCTGGGGTTAATTTTTATTTTGAATGGCGTGGTGGGGCTGCTGGGGTTTGACGCGCAGGGGTGGCAATCATATGCCGTCGGTCTGGCGACGTGGGTTGTGAGCTTCTGGCTGGCGGGATTTGTTATTCGCCGCCGTCCGGCAGAAGAGGCGTAATAACGACGTGGTAGCCCGGGTAAGGCGGTACGCCGCTACCCGGGAAAGAGGCTTAGTTCATTGAGGTTTTCAGCGCGCGGTCGGCGGCGTGGCGCTCCAGCGCAAGCTCGATCAGGCGGCTTATCAGGCTGGTGTAATCCAGGCCGCTGGCCTGCCACAGCTTCGGATACATGCTGATGTTGGTAAAGCCAGGCAGCGTGTTGATTTCGTTGATCACTACCTCGTTATCTTCCGTCAGGAAGACGTCCACGCGGGCCATTCCGCTGCAGCCGAGCGTTTGGTAAGCGCGGACGGCGATATCGCGGATTTTGTCGTTGATCTCCGGGGCGATGGCTGCCGGAACCACCACCTGTGCGCCTTTGTCATCAATGTACTTGGTATCGTAGGCATAGAATTCGCTATTGAGTACGATCTCCCCGCAGGTGCTGGCCTGAGGATAATCATTGCCCAGCACCGCGCACTCGATTTCACGGCCCTTAATCCCTTGTTCAACTACCACTTTATGGTCGAATTCAAAGGCTAACGCGACGGCCTGCAGGTACTCTTCTTCGCTCTTCACCTTGCTGACGCCGACGGAAGAACCCTGGTTTGCGGGCTTCACGAACAGCGGTAACCCCAGCTTCGCTTTGACATCGGCAAAGCTGAACTGCTGGCGGTTGGCGCGAGTCAGAGTGATGAACGGCGCAATTGACAGACCGGCATCGCGAAGCAGGCGTTTAGTGACGTCTTTATCCATGCAGGCGGCTGAGCCCAGCACATCGGATCCGACGAACGGCAAATTCGCCATCCGCAGCATCCCCTGCAGCGAACCATCTTCGCCAAGGGTGCCGTGAACAATCGGGAAGATAACGTCGATGGCCGCCAGCGGCTGGCCGCTATCGGCGTTGATCAACTGATGGGCATCGCGACCGGGAATTTGCGCCAGCGTCACGTCGGACGGGCGCAGCGCGATATGGGCGGGATCCTGCGGGTTCAGCAGATAGTTGCTGGCATCGTTGATATGCCAAAGCCCCTGTTTATCGATTCCCAGCAGCACAACATCAAAGCGCGTTTTATCAATTGCTTCGACGATATTTTTGGCTGACTGCAGCGACACTTCATGTTCTGCCGACTTACCGCCAAAAACGATCCCAACCCTCATTTTAGACATTTCAACTTCCATCCTGATTACATCAAAACACATAACATAGCATGTGTTTTAGCGAGATGGCTGCCTGAATCTTTACCCTATGCTGCAGAGGGTTAAATGCTGCGCATTCGTCGCTATCCGCCGATGAGCCTCAGCACATCGCACTGACGAGAATGCGGTTATCTTCGATTATGTTTGTCTACTCCGCGGTCAGGGCGATAAAACACCAAACTCGCGGCATGCGCATCTCTGGTGCTACGTGCGGAGACGGAAATTGCTAAGCTAGGTAATAATTAACGAAACACTAATGAATACGCGTAGTTATGGAATCCTGGAAGGTTAATCTCATTTCTGTCTGGTTCGGCTGTTTTTTCACCGGACTCGCCATCAGTCAAATTCTGCCCTTCTTACCGCTGTATGTCTCTCAGTTGGGCGTTACCTCACATCAAGCGCTGTCGATGTGGTCGGGCTTGACCTTTAGCGTCACCTTCCTGGTGTCGGCGATTGTCTCGCCGATGTGGGGGAGCCTGGCAGACCGCAAAGGGCGCAAACTGATGCTGCTGCGCGCCTCCCTTGGCATGGCGATAGCGATTTTGCTACAGGCTTTTGCGACCAACGTTTGGCAGCTTTTTATTTTGCGTGCGGTAATGGGGCTAACCTCAGGCTATATACCCAACGCCATGGCGCTGGTGGCCTCGCAGGTGCCGCGTGAACGCAGCGGTTGGGCGCTAAGTACGCTGTCGACGGCGCAGATAAGCGGCGTGATCGGCGGCCCGCTGCTTGGCGGTTTTCTTGCCGACCACGTCGGCCTGCGGGCGGTATTTTTCATTACCGCGATTTTACTGACGGTCAGCTTCCTCGTGACCTTGTTTCTGATTAAAGAGGGCGCCCGGCCGCAAATGAGCAAAGCTGAACGCCTGAGCGGTAAAGCGGTCTTTGCTTCATTGACCCATCCGGGGCTGGTGATTAGCCTGTTTTTCACCACCCTGGTTATCCAGTTGTGTAACGGCTCTATCGGGCCGATTCTGGCGTTATTTATCAAGTCGATGGCGCCGGATAGTAACAACATCGCGTTTCTTGCGGGGATGATTGCCGCCGTACCGGGGATTTCGGCGTTGATTTCCGCGCCTCGGCTGGGGAAACTCGGCGATCGCATCGGGACGTCGCGTATTCTGCTGGCGACGTTATGTTGCGCGGTGGTGATGTTCTTTGCGATGTCGTTCGTGACTTCGCCGCTGCAGCTCGGGGTATTGCGCTTCCTGCTGGGCTTTGCCGACGGCGCGATGTTACCGGCGGTCCAGACGCTGCTCTTGAAATACTGCAGCGATAACGTCACCGGGCGTATTTTCGGTTATAACCAGTCATTTATGTATCTGGGTAATGTCGCCGGGCCGCTCATTGGCGCTTCGGTCTCGGCAATGGCGGGTTTCCGCTGGGTGTTTATTGCCACTGCGTTGATTGTCCTGATTAATATCTGGCAACTGGCGATTATGTTACGCCGAAGCCGCCGCGCGGCCGTTTAAATAAAAATATTGGGCGCTCATAAGGGCGCCTTATATTAATCAGCTGATATAGCTATTAACCATTACCTTTAGTTATCCTTAAATAGTGCGACGTATATTCCATTTTATTATTTACTATTAAATTTGGTTATAGAATTATCTTTTAGCTATTAATAATAGGGGCATTCCCTTTGTTGCCTGGCGGTAATAAAAACGTTTCGCTGAATATTATTGCAGGAATAACCCTATTATTTGAAAATAATTCTGGTATCGATATGCCGATGTATGACATAACTAGGCCATTATGGATGTTGCTTAAGGATAATGCGTAATGAAAAATCTCATTGCTGAGCTGTTGGTCAATCTGGCGCAAAAAGAAGAAGAGGCAAAAGAGCTGACGGTACAGGTTGAGGCGCTGGAAATTGTCGTCACCGCATTGCTGCGCCATATGGCTGAGGATGCGCAGCAACGTTTGATTCAGGATATCGAAACCGCCATGGAGCAGGTCAAGCCCGGGCCGCTGGTGGACGACCGTGACACCCAGCTTCTGCAGCAATATATAAAAAAGCTGCTCCGGCATCCTCGTAACTAATCATGTGACCAGTAAGGATGCTGTCATTTTTCTGTCACACCACTTTTATAAAGTCTCCCTCGTTTTGTTTTTTAAGTATTTTTTACATGGAGACGACAAAGTGAAATTATCAGCCCTCTTTATTGCCCTGTTACCGCTGCTGGCTCCCCCGGTTATTCATGCACAAACCACTTCTTCGCCGGTGCTGGAAAATCGCGCGGCGCAGGGCGATATCACGACCCCAGGCGGGGCGCGCCGTTTAACGGGCGATCAGACCGAAGCGCTGCGCGCTTCGTTAATCAATAAGCCGGCGAAAAATATTATTTTGCTCATTGGCGATGGCATGGGAGATTCAGAAATTACCGCCGCACGAAATTATGCCGAAGGCGCCGGCGGTTTCTTTAAAGGTATTGATGCCCTGCCGCTGACGGGCCAATACACCCATTATTCTCTGGATAAAAAAACCGGCAAGCCGGATTACGTGACGGATTCCGCCGCTTCGGCAACCGCGTGGACCACCGGCGTGAAAAGCTATAACGGCGCGCTGGGCGTTGATATCCACGAAAAAGATCATCAGACCATCCTTGAGCTGGCGAAAGCCGCGGGTCTTGCCACCGGCAATGTCTCGACGGCTGAACTGCAGGATGCGACGCCGGCGGCGCAGGTGGCGCATGTGACCTCGCGTAAATGCTATGGCCCCAGCGTGACCAGCGAAAAATGCGCCAGCAACGCGCTGGAAAAAGGCGGCAAGGGCTCTATCACCGAACAACTGCTGAATGCCCGTCCGGATGTCTCTTTAGGCGGCGGGGCGAAGACCTTTGCTGAAACGGCGACCGCAGGGGAGTGGCAGGGGAAAACCCTGCATGAGCAGGCGGTCGCTCGCGGCTATCAGATTGTGACCGACGCCGCTTCACTCGCCGCTATTAGCGAAGCAAATCAGGGTAAACCGCTGCTCGGTCTGTTCTCCGACGGCAATATGCCGGTGCGGTGGGAAGGCCCGAAAGCCTCTTATCACGGCAATATCGACAAACCGCCGGTAACCTGTACCCCAAACCCGAAACGCGATGCTTCCGTACCGACGCTGGCGCAGATGACCGAAAAAGCGATTGATCTCCTGAGCCGCAACGAAAAGGGATTCTTCCTCCAGGTTGAGGGGGCGTCTATCGATAAACAGGACCACGCGGCAAACCCTTGCGGCCAGATTGGCGAAACCGTCGACCTCGATGAAGCGGTACAGAAAGCGCTGGAATTTGCCAAGAAAGAGGGCAATACCCTGGTGATCGTTACCGCCGATCACGCCCACTCCAGCCAGATTATCCCGGCAGACACGAAAGCGCCGGGTCTGACCCAGGCGCTGACGACCAAAGATGGCGCGGTAATGGTGATGAGCTATGGCAACTCTGAAGAAGAGTCGATGGAACACACCGGCACCCAACTGCGTATTGCCGCGTACGGACCGCATGCGGGCAACGTGGTGGGTCTTACCGACCAGACCGATCTGTTTTACACCATGAAAGACGCGCTGGGCCTGAAATAACCCGCGGCCGGTAATGAATTTACGCTACCGGCTGGTTTTTTTGCTGATAGCGACCAGACTTACAGGGATCCACTAACAGAGGGATGGTGTGATGAAAATAACATTTCTGGTAACCCTACTTTTTGGTTTGGTCTTTGTTGCCGCGGTGAGTGCCGCAGATAAAACGTTAACGCCTCAGCAGCAGAAAATGAGCGCATGTAATACCGAAGCGGCGTCAAAGTCGCTGAAGGGTGATGAACGTAAAACCTTTATGAGCAATTGCCTGAAGAAAGATGCGCCAGCGACCGGCAAGACGCTGACGCCTCAACAGCAGAAGATGAGCGCTTGTAGCAAAGAAGCGTCGTCGAAATCGTTGAAGGGTGACGATCGTAATAAGTTTATGAGTACCTGCCTGAAGAAATAAGATGACGGGTGGGGCGGTGGCGCCTCACCCGTAGTCTCTTTCAGGATTATCAGGAACGGCTCAGTTGCTCTGATTTTTCCATACACTTCGCCATCGCTTCGATAACGGCGGAACGGAAACCTTTCTCTTCCAGTACGCGAACCGCTTCAATGGTGGTGCCGCCTGGAGAGCAGACCATATCTTTCAGCGCGCCCGGATGTTCGCCGCTTTCCAGTACCATCTTCGCTGACCCCATCACCGCCTGCGCGGCGAATTTGTAGGCCTGCGCGCGCGGCATACCGCCGAGAACGGCGGCATCGGCCATGGCTTCGATAAACATAAAGACGTAAGCCGGCGCGGAACCGCTGACGCCAACCACCGGATGAATCATCGGCTCGGCGATGGTTTCCGCCTGGCCGAAGCAACGGAAAATGGTTAACACCTCGGCGATCTCTTCCGTGCTGACCAGCGCGTTTGGCGTCACGGAGGTCATCCCAGCGTTCACCAGCGACGGGGTGTTCGGCATGGCGCGAATAATTTTGCGATCGTGGCCCAACGCGCGCGCCAGCTGATCCAGCGTGACGCCTGCGGCTATCGAGACCACCAGCGAATCTTTGTTCAGACTGGAAGCGATATCGCTTAACACCTTGGTCATGATCCCCGGCTTCACCGCGCCGAAGACGATATCGGCGACCTGAGCGACTTCCTGCGCGCTTTCCGCCGCATTAATACCGTACTGGTCATGCAGGGCGGCAACTTTGTCCGGCGATGGGGTATAGACCCAAATTTGCGCCGGTTGCACTTGTCCGCTGGCGATCAGGCCGCCGAGAATGGCTTTACCCATGTTGCCGCAGCCGATAAAGCCAATTTTCTTATCCATTACCTTTCCCCTCTGCATTTTTCGTTACGATCTCACTAGCTTATCATCCTGGCGCTTTTCTGGGGGAGAAAAGCAGGCGACAATGTCGCAACCTTTGCCGACGACAGGAGCCGAAATGGCGATTTGGGTAGATGCGGACGCGTGTCCGAATGTCATTAAAGAAATTTTGTTCCGCGCCGCCGAACGCACGCAGACGCCGCTGACGCTGGTCGCCAACCAGTCGCTGCGGGTTCCGCCGTCGCGCTACGTCCGCGCGCTACGGGTGGCGCAGGGTTTTGATGTTGCCGATAACGAGATTGTCCGTCTCTGTGAACCGGGCGATTTGGTGATCACCGCTGACATCCCGCTGGCGGCGGAAGTGCTGGCGAAAGGAGGTGCGGCGTTGAATCCGCGCGGCGAGCGCTACAGTGAGGAGACTATTCGCGAGCGCCTTACGATGCGTGATTTTATGGAGACGATGCGGGCCAGCGGCGTACCGACCGGCGGCCCGGATAGTTTATCGCAGCGCGATCGGCAGTTATTCGCCGCCGAGTTGGAGAAGTGGCTGCTTGCGGTTAAACGCCAGCAGGATTAAACCCAGCTGTCATCATCGCTACCGAAATCATCGTCATTGCCGAAGCCGGCGTCGAAATCGGAGTCGAAGGTATTATTGTCCGCCAGGAAAGGGTCGTCCTGCTGGCGGAACGGATCCTCGGCGGCGTTATTATCCAGCGCCGGGCTGACATCTTGTTGCTGCTGCGGCTGCTGTTCATCGATGATGTTCACAATCTCCTGCGGATGTGAACCACTGAACATATTGGTCAGCATATTGCCCAGCACCACGCCGCCTGCCACCCCGGCCGCGGTTTGTAGCGCGCCCGCCATAAAGCCGCCGCCGCTGCGGCCTGCCGCCTGCGGGGCATAGTTTTGCTGTGGCGCATACTGCGGTTGAGCGTTATTCGTCTGCGGGCGGCCATATTGCTCGGCTCCTGGAATCGGATCGGCGCCGCGGGACTGGCCGCCACCGAACAGGCCCGACAGGAACCCGCCGCTGCTCGGTTTTGCCGCCTGCAGCTGGCTAACCTGCGCCTCCAGCGCCTGAATGCGGTCGTTAAGCTGTTTGATAGCCGCTTCCTGAATCAGGATAGTTTGCGCCATATAGTATGGGGCCGCCGGCTGTTGGGTTACGTGCTGGGCAATCCGCTCCTCGGCGCTGGCGTCGCGCGATGCGCTGTGCGTCTCGGCCTCTTTTAAACGGGAAAACAGGCCATCAATAAGGCGTTGTTCTTCAGATTGCATGATACATTCCTCTGTCACACGGGTCATTTACCGTCAGAGTGCGACGGTCTGCCGGTGTTGTAAATATGTTGCAGCGTAAAGCTGTGCAGAAATGTGTTACCGTTTACGGCAAACGATGGATAAAAAATAATCCTTCGCCTTTAAGTAAAGCTGGCATAACACTAAATGCAATGATAAGTTTACATGCGGAATCCATTCAAACTCTGTGGTAAATAGGGTTTCCTAAAAAATGTAACGATTATTTTACGGTTATCGTGGCAGACATTTGCAGGTATCATGGCGTACTTTTCGCCTTTATTTCTCCGCGACACGCGGAACCAGGGGGTCTTCGGTAATGACACAACCAATTTTTCTCATCGGGCCGCGAGGCTGCGGTAAAACGACGATCGGCCATGCCCTGGCGCGCGCGCTGCATTTCCAGTTTTCCGATACCGATCATCGTTTACAGGCCCATGAGAAACGCACGGTAGCGGAAATCGTGCAACAAGAGGGCTGGGAGCGCTTTCGTGAACTGGAGACGCTGTCGCTGAAAGCCGTTACGTTGCCGGATACGGTGATTGCGACCGGCGGAGGGATTATTCTCGCTGAACGCAATCGTCTGTATATGCGTGAAAACGGCATTGTGATTTATCTGCAGGCTTCTGTTAACGCCTTGATTGAGCGGCTGGAAGCTTATCCGCAGGCGGAACAACGCCCAACGCTGACCGGTAAGCCTGTCCGTGAGGAAGTCGGCGAAGTGCTGGCGCAACGGGAAGCCCTGTACCGCGAAACCGCCCATCATACCGTAGACGCCACCGCGACGCCGGATGCGGTGGTTGAACAGATTATGACCATGCTGTGCGATGTGACGGTAAGTTAGGATTTTACCTGGGTCAGGGAAGAAAGCGGGGCCTATACTTAATTGTTCTGACAGCCGAAAAAGGAAGAACAATGCCAAACAGACCTCCTTATCCGAGACAAGCCCGCGTTGTCGCCGTTGAAAAAGGCGCCGCGGGTCAGACGGTCACCTGGTATCAGCTGCGTGCGGATTACCCGACACCCGATTCGCTGATCAGCGAGCATCCCTCCGAGCAGGAAGCGTTAGACGCCAAACGGCGTTACGAAGATCCCGAGAAAACCTAATCCCCCGGCCCGGTTTTCGTCATGAAGATAGCAATACCGGGCCCAGCTCACATTTTTAATTCATCAATGGTACTAATGAATACCTAACACACGGATTTTTCAGGAGCGACTCTGAAGCTTCTGGAATCTTTACATTCCGCAGCGGCGCTGAGCTGCTACGCTTCTCGACGGTTGATTTTTACTCACCAGGGGGGCGGATGTCGTGTGTGAAAAGCCTGTGTTGAAGCAGTGGTAGTGAAAAGGTACATGATATGAGTGCAACGATGGCAATTTTGACCATTGGCGTGGCGCCGGTGGCGGAAGTTTTGCCGCTGTTAACCGAACATATCAGGGAAGAGCAGATCACCCATATTAGCCTGTTAGGTAAAATGACGCGTGAAGACGTTATGGAAGATTATGCCGTGGAATCCGGCGACCAGGGGCTGCTGACCTTACTTAATGATAACCAACTGGTGGAAGTCTCCCGCCAAAAGGTGGAGCGCGATCTGCGCTGCGTTATCGAGATGCTGGATCGGCAGGAATATGATGTCATTCTTCTTCTCAGTTCCGAACAGTTGAGCGGCCTGGCGACGCACAACGCTATCCTTCTTGAGCCTGAACGGATTATTCCGCCGCTGGTGGCATCGATTGTCGATGGCCATCAGGTGGGCGTGATTGTACCCGTTGAAGAAGTCCTGCCCCTGCAGCGACAAAAGTGGCTCACTTTAGAAAATACGCCTTACTATGCGCTGGCGAATCCGATGGGCGGCAGCGATAGCGATTTGCTGGATGCAGGAAGAGGTTTAGTCGAACAGGGGGCGGATGTACTGGTGCTCGACTGTCTTGGTTATCATCAGCATCACCGCGACGTATTACAAAAGGCGCTGGATGTCCCGGTATTATTGTCAAATGTGCTGGTTTCGCGACTGGCGGCAGAACTATTAGTTTAACCCGACGTTATCGATTAATTTTGCGTGACAGGGGCAAGGAGCGCCCCCTATATTGAAGCTTCAACCAACGATGATAAGGTCTTGTTTATGCTTCAAAGCAATGAGTATTTTTCAGGGAAAGTGAAATCTATCGGCTTCACCAGCAGCAGTACCGGCCGCGCCAGCGTTGGGGTGATGGCAGAGGGTGAATACGCCTTTGGCACCGCCCAGCCGGAAGAGATGACCGTGGTCAGCGGTGCGCTGAACGTACTGTTGCCGGGTGAAACTGAATGGAAAGTTTACGCGGCAGGCGAAGTGTTTAACGTGCCGGGTAATAGCGAATTCCACCTGCAGGTGGCGGAACCGACTTCCTACCTGTGCCGTTATCTGTAATTTAAGCGCCTTCCTGCCGCGTCCACTTTCCGGGCCCGGCAGGAAGGTAGCGCGTTAGCGCTGGGCTTCGCCGCCCAGTCCTTCAACCAGGCTTTGAATCAATGCCGCTAGTTCGCCGGTCATCAAGATAAAGTCGGCGTCAAAACGCTGCGCAAAATCTTCGCGGTCAATATCTTCATTCTGGTCACGTAATTCGTCGCAGAACTTCAGACGTTTAATCGATGCGTCGTCGCAGATCACAAACTGGATACGCTGCTGCCAGTCGAGCGCCAGTTTGGTGACCACTTTACCCGCTTCGATATGTACGGCGATCTCATCGCTCACCAGATCCTGTTTCTTCGCGCGGATCACGCCGCCATCTTCCAGCATCGCTTTCAATTCGGCTTCGTCAAGCAGCTGGAAGCCCTGAGCCACGCTACCGGAGCGCACCCATTCGGTCAGCGTCAGCTCGATCGGATTTTCCAGCGTCAGCGGTACTACAGGCAGCGAGCCCAGCGTTTTACGCAGCAGCGCCAGCGTATCTTCCGCTTTCTTCGCGCTAGCGCAGTCCACCATAATCAGGCCGTTGACGGTATCGATCCACATCATCGTCTGGCTGAAGCGGCTAAAGGCGCGCGGCAGCAGCGAGTGCAGAACTTCATCTTTCAGCGAGTCTTTTTCCGTTTTCTTCAGCTTGCGGCCCTGATCGGCTTCGAGCTTGAGGATCTTTGCTTCCAGCGCCTGTTTGATCACCGGCGACGGCAGGATCTTTTCTTCTTTACGGGCGCAGATAACGATCTGGCCGTTTGCCGTATGCGTCAGCGCGTCGCTGTGCGATCCCATCGGCGATACCCAACCGGTTTTCGCCATATCCTGGCTGCCACAAGGGGTAAATGTCAGCTCGGCCAGCTGTTTTTCCATCTCTTCGGCGCGCAATTCGATATCGCGGCTCAGACGGTAAACCATTAAATTTTTGAACCACAGCATGATAATTTCCACGGCTTTGTCGTTAAATCAGGCGGGCATGATAGCGAATTGTCGCTATGCTTGCATTGTTAATCGGGGTGAGGAGCAGACTGTGCGTATTGGTATTGATTTAGGTGGAACAAAAACAGAAGTTATCGCCCTGAGTGAGCAGGGCCAGCAGTTATTTCGCCACCGCTTGCCAACCCCGCGGGAGGATTATCGCCAGACCATCGAGACGATTGCCTCGCTGGTGGAGATGGCCGAGCAGGCGACCGGGCAGCGCGGCACCGTCGGTATGGGCATCCCCGGCTCGATTTCGCCGTATAGCGGGGTGGTGAAAAACGCCAACTCGACCTGGCTGAACGGCCAGCCCTTCGATAAAGATCTCAGCCTGCGCCTCAATCGTGAGGTCCGGCTTGCCAACGACGCCAACTGCCTGGCGGTTTCGGAGGCGGTCGATGGCGCGGCCGCTGGTGCGCAAACCGTGTTTGCGGTAATTATCGGTACCGGCTGCGGCGCGGGGGTGGCGTTGAACGGGCGCGCGCATATCGGCGGCAATGGCACCGCCGGCGAATGGGGGCACAACCCGCTGCCGTGGATGGATGAAGATGAGCTGCGCTATCGTCAGCAAGTGCCTTGTTACTGCGGCAAGCAGGGGTGTATTGAAACCTTTATTTCCGGCACCGGCTTCGCCACCGACTATCAGCGGCTGAGCGGAAACCCGTTAACCGGCAGCGAGATTATGCGCCTGGTGGGTGAAGGTGACGAAAAGGCCGAACTGGCGCTGAGCCGCTACGAGCAGCGGCTGGCGAAATCGCTGGCGCATGTGGTGAATATCCTCGACCCGGATGTCATTGTGTTAGGCGGCGGGATGAGCAATGTCGAACGCCTGTATCAAACGGTACCGGGGCTGGTGAAGCAGTGGGTGTTCGGTGGAGAATGCGAGACGCCGATTCGCCGGGCGATGCACGGCGATTCCAGCGGCGTACGCGGCGCGGCATGGCTGTGGCCGCTGTGATCTCATTCCCTCTCCCCTGTGGGGAGAGGGTTAGGATGAGGGGAAGACTTCACTCCACCGCAAACGCTTTTTCCAACCGGCTGTATCCCAGACCGTTTATCTTCTTCACTTTAATCTGCACCGGGATGCGCTCTTTCATCGCCTCGACGTGGCTAATCACGCCAATCACTTTGCCGCTGGCGTTAAGCGCGTCGAGCGCATCCAGCGCGGTATCCAGCGTTTCGCTATCGAGGGTGCCGAATCCTTCATCAAGGAATAGCGAATCAATCCGCGTCTTATGGCTCACCAGGTCAGATAGCGCCAGCGCCAGCGCGAGGCTCACAAGGAAGCTTTCGCCGCCGGAAAGCGTGCGGGTATCGCGCACCGCGTCGGCCTGCCAGGTGTCCACCACTTCCAGCTCCAGCGCCTCGCTGGCTTTACGTTGCAACAAATAGCGGCCATGCAGGCGGTTGAGCTGCTGGTTAGCCAGCCACACCAGATTATCCAGCGTCAGCCCCTGGGCGAATTTACGGAACTTATCGCCTTCTTTTGAACCGATGAGCGCATTCAGCCAGGCCCAGTCTTCGACCTGCTGCGCGGCTTGTTCCATCTGCTGACGTAATGATTGCTGGCGCTGTTGGTTATCGCTGTTTTGCTTCAACTGCTGGCGGATCTCACCCTGACGGGCGCTGTTTTCCCGCAACTGGCGTGCCAGTTGCTCCAGCCTATTCTCTAGCTGCTCCAGCGGCTGGTTAATATCAATATCGGCGGGCGGCTGTTGCTGATGGCGTTCAAGCGACGTCTGCGCCCGCAGGGCCAGCGTTTGGTTCTGTTGAACTTCTTTTTCCAGCGTCTGCTTGAGATGTTCCAGCCGCTGGCGGGTTGCCTCGTCAAGCAAAGCGGCAAGAAAGGCCGTTTGGTCGGCAAACGGGCTGGCGGCCAGCGCGGCGGTAAACTGCTTTTCGCTTTCCTTCACCTGCGCCTGCTGCTGGCTTTCCTGCTGGCCCAGCGTTTGCCACTGGCTCTGTAGCGCCAGGCAATCATCATGCACCTGCCGCCAGCCCTCCAGCGGCGCGGGATCCGCGGCTTCCGTTGACTCAGGCAGGGTTTCCAGCAGCGGCGTTAGCTGCTGGCGCTGTTCCTGCAGCGCGGCGGCTTCATTTTGTTTCGCCTGCCAGCCGCGGGTTTCGGCTTCACGCTGGGCCAGCCAGTCGTTAGCCTCCGCGGCAGGCGGCAGCGCCAGGGTATAAACGTCCAGCTCCGCCTGCAGCGTGCGACGGCGCTGTTCGAGATCCTGCTGTAACTGCTGCAGCTGCAGCTGGCTCTCCTGCTGTTGCGCCTGCCAGGCCAGCCGTTGTTGATGCTGATACAGCTGCTGTTCATGCTGCTGTTGGCTATCCAGCCAGCCAGCAATATCATCCTGCGGCGTCAGCGTAATCGCTAATTCCGCGAGGGTGGCTTGCCATTGAGAGGTGAGCGCTTGCTCCTGCTGCAGAAGCGATGTTTTCTCGTCAGCGTCTTTTTGTTGTTGTTTAAGCAACGCTTCAAGCTGGCCGCGCAGCTGCGCGCCTTCTTCCGCCAGCTGTCGCACGTCACGCTCCAGCGCGTCGCGGCGAGTTTGGTTGATGCCGGGCACCAGCGCCTGGTATTCCGCGACCGCCGGATGATGTTCAGAACCGCACAGTGGACAAGGCGCGCCCGGCTGCAGGCGGGCGCGCTCGGCTTCCAGCCCGGCGATACGCGCTTCCAGTTCGCAGATGGCTTTTACATCGCTGAGCTGTTGATTTTTTTCCTTCCACGCCTGACGACGCTGTTGTAGCGCGGCTTCAAGCTTCTCTTTTTCCTGCTGTGAGGCGTTTTCCGCGCTCTGTAGCTGCCGCAGACGCAGGAACAGCGGCTGCAGCTGGCGATGGAGGGTTGAGAGCTGCTGACGCAGCGGGCGGGCAGCAGCATGCTGTGTCAGCTCGCGACTAACCTGTTCTCCATCCAGAGTCAGCGCAGTGGCCGGCAATTCGCCGAGCTTACGGCTGGCATCCTGCAGGCGCTGTCGTAGCGTCAACTCTTGCTGAGCGTCGCGGTGAAGCTGCTGGAAGGTGGCTTTCCAGCCTGCCAGCGCCGTGCTCCACTGGTGGAATCGCTCGTGCGCTTTAAGCCACTCATTTAACGATTGCTGGCTGGATTCTAGTTGAGCCAGACGTTGTTGGGCAGCCAGGCGGATCCCGGCGCGACGGCGCAGATTGTGCTGTAAGCGAGTATTTACTTCCTCAACCTGACGGCGAGTTTGCGCCAGCGCGCTACTGTGTTCCTGCAGCCGCGACCATAATGGACGCAGTTGCTCTGCAGGCTGCGCGGTTTGTAGCGCCGCCAGCTGCGGCGCGGCGGCTTCCTGCGCCAGCAGCGCCTGCTGTAAAGCAGCCTGCGCCTGGGTGGCTTCCGCGTTTAGCTCCTGACGGCGGCGCAGCCACTGTAGGCCATTTTGCTGGCGGGTCTGTTCGGCAAGCTGCTGCTGTTCTTCAGCAGTAAGTACTTGCAAACTTTGCTGTAACGCCTGCTGCTGCTCATCATTTAACAGTACGACGCCGGAGGCCTGCGCCTGCAGCTTTTCCAGCTCAATGCGGGCGAGTTTATGTTTTTCAAAGACCTGCGCGGAAATTTGCCCGTAAATTTCAGTCCCGGTCAGCTCTTCCAGCAGCTCGGCGCGCTCTTTCGGTTTGGCATTGAGGAAAGCGGCGAATTGCCCCTGCGAAAGCAGCATTGAACGGGTAAAGCGCCCATAGTCGAGGCCGGTAATTGATGCCGTCAGCTCCAGTTTATCTTTGACCTTGTCGGCAAGAATTTTCCCGTCGTCGCAGCGCGCCAGCTCAACGCGCGGCGCCTGTAGATTGCCATCCGGCTGGTTGCGGGCGCGGTTCTGGCTCCAGAAGGCGCGATAGGCGGTGCCCCGGACCTCAAATTCAACTTCCGCCAGGCACTCGGCGGTGTCGCGGGTCATCAGATCGTTTTGCGATTGCGATACGCTGCTCAGGCGCGGCGTTTCGTGGTACAGCGCGAGACAGATAGCATCTAACAGGGTGGTTTTCCCGGCGCCGGTCGGCCCGGTAATCGCGAATAACCCATTGCTGGCGAACGGTTCAGCGGTAAAGTCGATTTTCCATTCGCCTTTCAGCGAGTTAAGGTTTTTCAGGCGTAGGCTCAGGATTCTCACAGGCGTTCCTCACCGTTCAGGCTATGCAGCGTTTCCGTAAACAGTTGCTCCAGCCGCTGTTGCTGTGGAGCATCAAGAGTTTCCAGCGCCAGGCGGCGGGCAAACACCTCTTCGACCTGCAGTTCGCTCAGCGTTTCCCGCTGAACGCCGGCCAGAATGCGTTCACGCTGGGCGCGACTGCGACGCACCAGCAACACTTCCACCGGCAGCGATTCGGTCTGCTGCTGAATTTTTCTTTGGATATCGTGCAGGTATTCATCGCTGGTGATTTCGATATCCAGCCATACCGGCGGCTGCTGCGCGCTATCCTGCCACTGCTGAAGTTGTTCGGTGATGCTGGCGAAATCGCCTTTCAGTACCGCCAGCGGCTGGGTGATCGGCACCGTTAGCGGGGTGACTTCACTGAGCTTGCCCTCGCTGAATGAGACCAGATTAACGCTTTTGTTTTTTCCGGTTTCATCAAAACTCAGCGGCAGCGGCGAACCGCTGTAGCGAATATGCTCGCAGCCGCCAACCAACTGGGCGCGATGAATATGGCCGAGCGCGATGTAATCGGCGGGCGGAAAGCGGTTGGCCGGGAAGGCGTCGAGGGTGCCGATATAGATTTCACGGACCGCGTCGCTTTTGCTGGCGCCGACGGTGGTGAGGTGGCCGCTGGCAATAATCGGTAGTGCCCGTTCGCCGCGCAGATCGCAGGCCTGCTGATATTGCTGCTGATAGTAGTCGCTGATGGCGGTGAGCAACTGCTGCTGTTTTTCGCCGCTGGAGTGGCCAGCCTGGCTGACCACCAGTTCGCGCGGGCGCAAAAACGGCACCGGGCAGAAGACCGCGCCGGGCGCGCCGTCGCGCCGCGGCAAGATAAAGGGCGCGTGGCCGGCGTTGGCGACCACGGTGGTTTTCAGGAAGGCGAGTATTTCGCGCGACTCGTTTAACGTCGCCACCGAATCGTGGTTGCCCGCCAGCACCACCAACTGGCAGCCGGTTTGCTGCAGTTGAACGACAAAACGGTTATACAGTTCGCGGGCGTAGCTCGGCGGAGAGCCGGTATCAAAAATATCGCCAGCGACGATAATGGCATCCACCTCGTGTTCCTGCGCGCGCGCCAGCAGCCAGTCGAGAAAGGCGGCGTGTTCGTCCGCGCGGCTTTTGCTATAGAAGTTCTGGCCGAGGTGCCAGTCGGAGGTATGAAGGATGCGCATAAAAATTCCGTTGCGATAAAAGCCAGGCGGCCATTATAACGTTGATCCCGCCGCCCGTATTCCTTTTGCCATATTACCGCGAGACAGGATGCGTTAAGTGCGTGTCATCATTCAAAATCCGCATTCATCAGACGGTCATTTTTTCATAAATCTGTCACAAATCTGACGCATAATGGCCGCGCACTTCTATACTGATGGCTAAAAAACACAGGGTAAATAATGGCGAGAAGAATTCTGGTCGTTGAAGATGAAGCTCCAATCCGCGAAATGGTCTGCTTTGTTCTGGAGCAAAACGGCTTTCAGCCCGTCGAGGCGGAAGATTTTGACAGTGCGGTGAATCAACTCAATGAACCCTGGCCCGATTTGATTCTCCTTGACTGGATGTTGCCGGGCGGATCGGGGCTACAGTTTATTAAACAGCTTAAGCGCGAAGCGATGACCCGCGATATTCCGGTGGTGATGCTGACGGCGCGCGGCGAAGAAGAAGATCGCGTTCGCGGTCTGGAAACCGGTGCGGATGATTACATTACCAAACCGTTTTCGCCGAAGGAGCTGGTGGCGCGAATTAAGGCGGTGATGCGGCGTATTTCGCCAATGGCGGTCGAAGAGGTGATTGAGATGCAGGGGCTGAGCCTGGATCCCTCCTCGCATCGTGTCATGACCGGTGAAAACCCGCTGGATATGGGGCCGACCGAGTTTAAATTATTACACTTCTTTATGACCCACCCGGAACGCGTATACAGCCGTGAACAGCTGCTGAATCACGTTTGGGGAACCAACGTTTACGTTGAAGACCGGACGGTGGATGTGCATATTCGCCGCCTGCGCAAAGCGCTGGAACATAGCGGCCATGACCGGATGGTACAGACGGTTCGCGGCACGGGATATCGTTTCTCCGCCCGTTTCTGAATTTTGACAGGAGTGTGACCCGTGCTGGAACGGCTGTCATGGAAAAGGCTGGCGCTTGAGCTTTTCTTATGTTGTATACCGGCCCTGATCCTCGGGGCGTTTTTCGGTCATCTGCCGTGGTTTTTACTGGCGGCGGTGACCGGATTGCTTATTTGGCATTTCTGGAATTTGTTACGTCTGTCGTGGTGGCTGTGGGTCGATCGCAGTATGACGCCGCCGCCGGGAAGCGGCAGTTGGGAACCGCTGCTGTATGGTCTGCATCAAATGCAGATGCGTAATAAAAAACGTCGTCGCGAACTGGGAAGCCTCATCAAGCGCTTTCGCAGCGGGGCGGAATCCTTACCCGATGCGGTGGTGCTGACCACCGAAGAGGGCGCCATCTTCTGGTGTAATGGCCTGGCGCAACAAATCCTTAATCTACGCTGGCCGGACGATAGCGGGCAGAATATCCTCAACCTGCTGCGCTACCCAGAGTTTGCTAACTATCTGAAAAACCGTGATTTCACCAAGCCCCTTAATCTGGTGCTCAATAACGCCCGTCATCTGGAAATTCGCGTGATGCCTTATAGCGATAAACAGTGGTTGATGGTGGCGCGCGATGTCACGCAAATGCACCAGTTGGAAGGCGCGCGGCGCAACTTTTTCGCCAACGTCAGCCACGAGCTGCGCACGCCGCTCACCGTACTGCAGGGTTATCTCGAGATGATGCAGGAGCAGGTGCTGGAAGGGCCGACGCGGGAAAAAGCGCTGCATACCATGCGTGAGCAAACGCAGCGGATGGAAGGGTTGGTGAAGCAGTTGCTGACGCTCTCGCGTATTGAAGCCGCGCCGGTGCTGGCGATGAATGATAAAATCGACGTCCCGATGATGCTGCGGGTGGTTGAGCGCGAGGCGCAAACCCTCAGCCAGGGTAAGCATCAGCTGCACTTTAGCGTCGATGAAACGCTCCAGGTGATGGGCAACGAAGAGCAGTTGCGCAGCGCGATTTCCAATCTGGTGTACAACGCCGTTAACCATACGCCAGCGGGAACTGAGATTCACGTCAGCTGGCAGCGGGCGCCGCACGGCGCGCTGTTCAGCGTTGAAGACAACGGTCCGGGCATTGCGCCTGAACATTTACCCCGGCTAACCGAGCGGTTCTACCGCGTCGACAAGGCGCGCTCCCGGCAAACCGGCGGCAGCGGTTTAGGGCTGGCTATTGTGAAACATGCGGTTAGCCATCACGAAAGCCGGCTGGAAATCGAAAGTACGGTCGGGAAGGGAACGCGCTTTAGCTTCCTGTTGCCGGAACGTTTAATTGCCAAAAATGTCGCCTGACGCGGCGTCTGTCAGCTTTCCTTGCCAATGACCAGCTTCGGCTGGTCATTTTCATTTGCAGTCAACTTTTCGTTGCGTATTAAACGAACGCCTGGTTATTTATTGTTCGCATGATTAGCCACGCGTTTTGCGTCGTTATGGTCAATTAATCCAGGTTCAAAATCATAGTTAGCATAATCATCTGGTTTTACGATCCCACCTTGCTTTAAAACGTTATAAGCGTTTAAATTGCCCCCTATGCAGTCCCGGTAAGACTGCTTTTGCGTGGTAATTCAAAAAACAATTCTTTTCCACGCCGCTTCGAGAGCATATCTCGCTGAGTTTACAGGCAATGGCCGCTGTATCATCCCGAAAGGAAGGCACGGTATTTTTCCGTTTTTTACAACACCACATCCACAGGCAGTAATGAATTTATGACCCATCAGTTAAAATCTCGCGACATCATCGCGCTGGGCTTTATGACCTTCGCGCTGTTCGTTGGCGCAGGCAACATTATCTTCCCTCCGATGGTTGGCTTACAGGCCGGCGAACACGTCTGGACCGCAGCCATTGGCTTCCTGATTACCGCCGTGGGTTTGCCGGTGCTAACGGTAGTCGCGCTGGCGAAAGTCGGCGGCGGCGTTGAGCGTCTGAGCTCGCCAATCGGCAAAGTTGCGGGCATTCTGCTGGCCGTGGTGTGCTACCTGGCGGTTGGGCCGCTGTTCGCGACCCCGCGTACCGCAACCGTTTCATTTGAAGTGGGGATTGCTCCACTGACCGGCGACGGCGCGCTGCCGCTGCTTATCTATAGCGTTATCTATTTCGCGCTGGTGATTCTGGTTTCCCTCTATCCGGGCAAACTGCTGGATACCGTCGGCAATTTCCTGGCGCCGCTGAAAATTATCGCCCTGGTCGTGCTCGCGGTGGCTGCGGTTATCTGGCCGGCTGGCCCGATTAGCGACGCGATGGAAGCCTATCGTACCGCGCCGTTCTCTAATGGTTTCGTCAATGGTTATCTGACCATGGACACGCTGGGGGCGATGGTCTTTGGTATCGTTATCGTCAATGCCGCGCGTTCCCGCGGCGTTAGCGAAGCCCGATTGCTGACCCGATACACCGTCTGGGCTGGTCTGATGGCCGGCGTGGGCCTGACGCTGCTGTACCTGGCGCTGTTCCGCCTGGGTTCCGATAGCGCGACGCTGGTCGATCAGTCGGCAAACGGCGCGGCTATTCTGCACTCCTACGTGCAGCATACCTTCGGCGGCGCGGGCAGCTTCCTGCTGGCGGCATTGATATTTATCGCCTGTCTGGTCACCGCGGTTGGCCTGACCTGCGCCTGCGCTGAGTTCTTCGCGCAGTATCTGCCGCTGTCGTATCGTTCGCTGGTGTTTATTCTCGGCCTGTTCTCCATGGCGGTTTCTAACCTGGGGCTCAGCCATCTGATTCAGATCTCGATTCCGGTGTTAACCGCTATTTATCCGCCGTGTATCGCACTGGTGGTATTAAGCTTTACCCGCGGTTGGTGGCATAATTCCTCCCGCGTTATCGCGCCGGCAATGTTTATCAGCCTGATGTTTGGTATCATTGACGGTGTTAAAGCATCGGCGTTCGCAGATATCCTGCCGCAATGGACCGCGAGCCTGCCGCTGGCAGCGCAAGGTCTGGCATGGTTGCTGCCAACCGCGGTGATGGCTGTGCTGGCCGCGATCATCGATCGCGCAGCGGGTAGCCCGGTGGTCTCAAAAGCCCACTAACCGACGCTTTACGCAGGTGTTTAACCACGGGACTTAAGGTCCCGTGGTTTTTTGTTTTTTTGGTCATTCCCTTTTGCGTTTTGCCCCCGCAAAGCACAAACGAGAAAAACGGCATGGAACACGATGGAAAGTAGTAACAAGCTTAAGCGCGGGCTAAGTACCCGGCACATTCGCTTTATGGCCCTTGGTTCCGCTATTGGTACCGGCCTGTTCTATGGTTCGGCAGACGCCATTAAAATGGCGGGGCCGAGCGTATTGTTGGCATACATTATCGGCGGCGTGGCGGCGTATATCATCATGCGCGCGCTGGGCGAAATGTCGGTGCATAACCCTTCCGCCAGCTCTTTCTCACGTTATGCGCAGGAGAACCTCGGCGGGCTGGCCGGCTATATCACCGGCTGGACCTATTGTTTTGAAATCCTGATCGTCGCGATTGCCGACGTGACCGCCTTCGGTATCTATATGGGCGTCTGGTTCCCGGCGGTGCCGCACTGGATATGGGTACTAAGCGTGGTGCTGATTATCTGCGCCGTCAATCTGATGAGCGTGAAGGTGTTCGGCGAACTGGAGTTCTGGTTCTCATTCTTTAAAGTCGCCACGATTATCATCATGATCCTTGCCGGTTTCGGCATCATCATCTGGGGTATCGGCAACGGCGGTCAGCCAACCGGTATTCATAACTTATGGAGTAACGGCGGCTTCTTCAGTAACGGCTGGCTGGGGATGGTGATGTCGCTGCAGATGGTGATGTTCGCCTACGGCGGAATTGAGATTATCGGTATCACCGCCGGTGAAGCGAAGGATCCGGAAAAATCCATTCCGCGGGCGATTAATTCGGTGCCGATGCGTATCCTGGTGTTCTACGTGGGGACGCTGTTCGTCATTATGTCTATCTATCCCTGGAACCTGGTGGGGACTAACGGCAGCCCGTTCGTGTTGACCTTCCAGCATATGGGAATTACCTTTGCCGCCGGCATCCTGAACTTCGTGGTGTTAACCGCCTCGCTATCGGCGATTAACAGCGACGTATTCGGCGTTGGCCGTATGCTGCACGGAATGGCCGAGCAGGGGAGCGCGCCGAAAGTGTTCGCCAAAACGTCGCGTCGCGGTACGCCGTGGGTGACGGTGCTGGTGATGACCGTGGCGCTGCTGTTTGCGGTCTATCTCAACTACATCATGCCGGAAAACGTCTTCCTGGTGATTGCGTCGTTGGCGACCTTCGCCACTGTGTGGGTGTGGATTATGATCCTGCTGTCGCAAATCGCTTTCCGTCGCCGCCTGTCGCCGGAAGAGGTGAAAGCGCTGAAGTTTAAAGTACCGGGCGGCGTGGCCACCACCGTGGTCGGCCTGCTGTTCCTGGTCTTTATCATCGCGCTTATCGGCTACCATCCGGATACCCGCATTTCGCTGTACGTCGGCTTTGCGTGGATCGTGCTGCTGCTGGTTGGCTGGAAAATTAAGACCCGCCGCGATCGCCAGTTAGCGCAGGCGCAGTAATTCTCCACTCTTCCGGGTCCGGCTTTGCCGCGGCCCGGAAAATCACATCCTCCTCCTTTCTCCTCCCCCAATTATTCTATTGATGATGAGTTATACGCCTGTTCACTGTGGCAAGGTGTGGCCATTACGCAAAAAGAGGAATGATGATGTTGAAGGCCTGGCACCTGCCGGTTGCTCCTTTTATTAAAGAGCAGCAGGAACGACTCGTTATCACATTGTGGCTAAGCGGCGAAACAATGCCACAGCGAATTACGCTGCGCGCAGAAGAAGACAATGAAGAGCTGTCGTTGCCCATGCAGCGCCTGCGCCAATCCCCACACGCCGATGTCGTCGCCTGGCGTGGAGAGATAAACCTGATGAACGGCCAGCCGCGCCGCCGCTATAGCTTTAAGCTGCTGTGGGCGGACCGTCAGTTGTGGTTTACGCCGCAGGGATTCCAGCGTTTCCCGCCCGCGAGGCTGGAGCAGTTTGCGGTCGATGTGCCGGATAGCGGCCCGCAGTGGGTCCCCGATCAGGTCTTTTATCAAATTTTCCCCGATCGTTTCGCCCGTAGCGAGGCGCGAGAAGCCGGGCAGGACGAGGTTTATTACCACCATGCGGCCGGCCAGGATATTGTGCTAAAAGCGTGGGATGAGCCGTTAACCGGCGAGGCGGGCGGTTCGACCTTTTATGGCGGCGACCTCGACGGTATTAGCGAGAAGCTTCCTTATCTGAAGCAGCTTGGCGTGACCGCGCTGTATCTCAATCCGGTATTCGTCGCGCCCAGCGTACATAAATACGATACCGCTGATTATCGCCGTGTCGATCCGCAGTTCGGTGGCGATGCCGCGCTGCTGCGCCTGCGCCACAATACGCAGCGTGAAGGGATGCGCCTGATCCTCGACGGCGTGTTTAACCATACCGGTGACTCGCACCCGTGGTTCGATCGCCACCAGCAGGCGAGCAACGGCGCCTGCCATCAGCCGGATTCACCGTGGCGTGAGTGGTTTAATTTTTCCCCGGACGGGGTGGCGCATAACTGGCTGGGTTACGCCAGTCTGCCAAAACTTGACTACCGTTCATCGAGCCTGGTTAACGAAATCTATGCGGGTGAAGACAGCGTGGTGCGCCACTGGTTAAAAGCGCCGTGGAGTATGGACGGCTGGCGGCTGGACGTGGTGCATATGCTGGGCGAGGATGGCGGCGCGCGTAATAACCTGCGTCATATTGCTGGTATCACCCAGGCGGCGAAGCGGGAGCAGCCGGAGGCTTTTGTATTCGGCGAACATTTTGGCGATGCGCGTCAGTGGCTGCAGGCTGATGCCGAAGACGCGGCGATGAACTATCGCGGTTTTACCTTCCCGCTGTGGGGCTTCCTCGCCAATACCGATATTTCCTACGATCCGCAGCACATCGATGCGCAAACCTGTATGGCGTGGATGGACAACTATCGCGCCGGGCTGTCGCATCAGCAGCAATTGCGGATGTTTAACCAACTGGACAGCCACGATACCGCACGTTTTAAATCCTTGCTGGGTAAGGATGTGGCGCGACTGCCGCTGGCGGTGGTCTGGCTGTTCTGTTGGCCGGGCGTTCCGTGTATTTACTATGGTGACGAAGTCGGCGTCGATGGCAACAACGATCCCTTCTGCCGTAAACCCTTCCCATGGGATCCGGCGCTGCAGGATGAAAACTTGTTGGCGTTATATAAGCGTATGACCACCTTGCGTAAGGGGCATCAGGCGCTGCGCTATGGCGGCTGCCAGGTCATCTATGCGGAAGATAACGTGGTGGTCTTTGTTCGCGTTTACAAACAGCAGCGGGTGCTGGTGGCGATAAACCGCGGTCATGCCTGCGAGGTGGTAATCGACGCATCGCCTTTGCTGGAGGGGAAAACGTGGCAGCGAAAAGAAGGCGCGGGCGAGATGCACGATGATGTGCTGAGTTTGCCCGCGATTTCCGCAAGCGTCTGGTGTAGCCGTTAACGGTAGAGCTGGCTCAGACAGCTATCTTCGAGAATAGCCTCTCGCCACCAGCGCTGAGCCAGACCGTTATTGCCGCTACGCCAGGCCATATAGGTTATATCTTTCTCACGGCTCGAAATCACCGGTTTCTCCAGCAACTCACCGCTCTCCAGCCACGGGAGGGCGATGTGGCGGGGCAGGAATCCGCATCCCAAACCGGCGCGCAGGAGCGCGACTTTGGTGGCGAAATCATCTACCCGGATTTGCTCCTGCTCATCGAGCAGGTTGCTGTTCAGTGGATGACAGTAGCGGGCGCTATCGCTAATAACCACCGCGCGATGCAGGCTGAGTTGTTTGTTGGTCAGCGGCTGGGTCGTTGCCGCCAGCGGGTGGCCGGGCGCGACAACGAACACGTTGTCCATCGCGCCGAGCATTTTCCACGACCATTCCGCTGAAGTCGGCGGTTCGTTAATCGCCCCAAGAATAATATCCGCGCCGTTGTGAGTCAGTTCTTCCCACGAGCCCGCCAGGGTATGGTGGGTAAAGTTGAGCCGGGTTTGCGGATATTGCGCGTAAAACTTTTCAATCAGCGGCAATAGCGCCTGGAAAGGGAAAGAGTCGTCCAGCGCAATCGCCAGATCCCGCTCCCATCCGGAACTCAGCAGCTGCGCCTGTTTTTCCAGATCGTTGGCGGCATTGAGCAGCAGGCGCCCCTTTTCCAGCATCATTTTACCGGTATCGGTAAATTTCGCCCGGTGTCCGGAACGATCCAGTAGACTGATGTTTAGATCGTTTTCCAGTTTTTGGATCATATAGCTCAGCGCGGCGGGGGTTTTAAATAGCGACTCCGCCGCCAGCGCGAACGAGCCATGCCTATCCAGAGCATCAAGAATCAAAAGTACATCAAGGTTTAAACGCATTAGTCTCGATCCGCCAGTCTAATAATAACGTTGTTTTACCGAAGGCCGATGTTCAATTCCAGTGAATAAATTAGAACAGTTCCCATTAATTTTTTGATTAGTCTTTTTTTAATTATTCAAACGGTCACTATTTTTACTCAAGTGAATTAAAACGGAAAGATTTCTTTAATAACTCGTTAGAAATTACTGACTATACTCATCATGCGTTATTGGCCACAATCAGCACAGCACAACGGCAGTGTATTATCTTCCTAACTAATTGATTAATAGGATGTGTTATGTCTATTCGTGAACTGATTGATCCGTCTAATTCCACCCTTATTTTTATTGACCACCAGCCGCAAATGGCTTTTGGTGTGGCCAATATCGATCGCCAGACGCTGAAAAATAACACCGTCGCGTTGGCCAAAGCGGGCAAGATTTTTAACGTTCCGGTTATTTATACCTCTGTCGAAACCAAAAGCTTCAGCGGCTATATCTGGCCAGAACTGCTGGCGGTTCATCCTGAAGTGAAACCGATTGAACGTACTTCTATGAACTCCTGGGAAGACGCCGGTTTTGTTAATGCGGTGAAAGCCACCGGACGTAAAAAACTGATTATTTCCGCGCTGTGGACTGAAGTGTGCCTGACCTTCCCGGCGCTGATGGCGCTGGAAGAAGATTATGAAGTGTACGTGGTAACCGATACCTCCGGCGGTACCTCCGTTGACGCTCACGAGCGCGCCATCGACCGTATGGTGCAGGCCGGCGCGGTACCGGTGACCTGGCAGCAGGTCCTGCTGGAGTACCAGCGCGACTGGTCACGTAAAGAGACTTATGACGCGGTGATGGATCTGGTTCGCGAACATAGCGGCGCCTACGGTATGGGCGTGGATTATGCTTATACCATGGTGCACGGCGCGCCGGAACGTAAAGCCTAAAACACTTCATCCTGCAAGCTGCCTCTTTGTTGGCTTCGCTTGCCCGCCCCGGTCACTGGCTGATGTCAGCGCTCGAGGGCGGGCAATCTTGCCGCCTCAATGCGGCATGAATGATTTTGTGTATTGTCATTTATGTCTGATGGCGGGAGAAATCCCGTCATTCCCCTGAAGCAAGGAACTCTTAATGGCGCAACAGAAATCAGTGACGCTGGTCATCAGTCATCATCTCGATCCACAAAACGGCCAGCGGTATGAAGCATGGTTGGGCAAAATCATGCCGGTTGCGGCGGAGTTTCCCGGCCATCTTGGCGCCAACGTGATCCGTCCGGCGGCCGGGCAAAATCTCTGGAGCGTGATAATTCGCTTCGACACCATTGAACATCTCTACGCCTGGACGCAGTCGGAAACCCGTCGTGAATTAGTCGCGGAAATCGCGCCGTTTCTCAATGATGGCGATCGTACCGAAATCCGCACCGAACCGGCGTTCTGGTTTACCCCGCCTGCGGCCAATATTCGCCAGCCGCTGCGCTGGAAACAGTTCCTGATAACCCTGCTGGTCATCTTCCCAAGTACCAACCTGGTACCATGGCTGACCGGCATGGCGCTACCGGAGTTACGGGGAAGCTTGTTACTGCATCTGATTAACGATGCCCTGGTGGTCGCGTTGGTGGTCTGGTTGTGGATGCCTATCGTGACCCGTCTGTTTGCCGGTTGGTTGAAAAAAAACTAGCTCAACCAGCTTAAAGGAGTGCGTTATGTCGCAAACTGCCACACTGATTCTGACCCACGGTCAGATTCATACACTCGACCGCGCGAACCCACTGGCGGAAGCCGTGGCCATCGCCGATGGAAAAATTCTCGCGACCGGAAGCCACGATCGAATCATGACGTTCGCCGCCGAGGGGACGCAAATTGTCGATCTTAAAGGCCATACGGTGATCCCAGGTCTTAACGACTCCCACCTGCACCTGATTCGTGGCGGCCTGAACTATAACCTCGAGCTGCGCTGGGAAGGCGTGCCATCGCTGGCGGATGCGCTGCGTATGCTAAAAGATCAGGCCGATCGCACGCCGTCGCCGCAGTGGGTGAGGGTGGTCGGCGGCTGGAGCGAATTCCAGTTTGCCGAACGCCGCATGCCGACGCTGGAAGAGCTGAATGAAGCGGCGCCTGACACGCCGGTATTCGTGCTGCATCTGTACGATCGCGCGCTGCTTAACCGCGCGGCGCTGAAAGCCGTTGGCTATACCAAAGAGACGCCGGACCCGGCGGGCGGCGAGATCGTTCGCGATAACAACGGCAACCCGACCGGAATGCTGATCGCCAAACCTAATGCCATGATCCTGTATGCGACGCTGGCCAAAGGACCGAAGCTGCCGCTTGAGCTGCAGGTCAACTCCACGCGCCAGTTTATGCGCGAACTGAACCGTTTAGGATTAACCAGCGCCATCGATGCCGGCGGTGGTTTCCAGAACTACCCGGAAGATTACGAAATTATCGAGCAACTGCACGCCAAAGAGCAGATGACCGTTCGTATCGCCTATAACCTCTTTACCCAGCGGCCCAAGCAGGAGCTGGACGATTTCGAGCGCTGGACCGATATGCTGAAGCCGGGGCAGGGCACCGATTTCTATCGTGCCAACGGCGCTGGTGAAATGCTGGTCTTCTCGGCGGCGGATTTTGAAGATTTCCTGCAGCCGCGGCCGGATCTGCCGCAAGGCATGGAAGATGAGCTGGAGCGGGTGGTGCGTCATCTGGTGGAACACCGCTGGCCTTTCCGTCTGCATGCCACCTACGATGAGTCGATTAGCCGAATGCTGGATGTGTTCGAAAAGGTGAACCGCGATATTCCGTTTAACGGCCTGCACTGGTTCTTCGATCACGCCGAGACCATCACCGAACGTAATATTGAACGCGTGAAGGCGCTAGGCGGCGGTATCGCGGTGCAGCACCGGATGGCTTTCCAGGGCGAGTATTTCGTCGATCGCTACGGCAAAGAGGCGGTGAAACATACGCCGCCGGTGGCGAAAATGCTGGAACTGGACGTACCGGTAGGCTTGGGTACCGATGCGACCCGCGTCGCCAGTTATAACCCGTGGACCGCGCTGTACTGGCTGGTTTCCGGACGTACCGTCGGCGGCATGGCGATGTACGACGATAACAACCGTTTGCCGCGCGACGTCGCCCTTGAGCTATGGACCGCCGGTAGCGCATGGTTCTCCAGCGAGCAGGGTAAAAAAGGACGCATTGAGAAAGGGCAACTGGCTGACCTGGTGGTGCTGTCAAAAGACTACTTCAGCGTTGCGGAAGAGGAAATTAAAGGTATTGAGTCGGTATTGACCGTCGTTGATGGCAAGGTGGTGTACGCGGCCGGCCATTTCTCGCCGCTGGCGCCGCCGCCAATTCCGGTATTGCCGGAGTGGTCGCCGGTGGTAAAAGTGCCAGGGCATTATCGCTCGGCGCCGCCTGCGGCCGCGAAGATTGGCGCGGTGGTGCAGATGCACCAGTGCTGCGGCAGCTGCGGCGTGCACGGACATCAGCATGATATTGCGCGCAAGTCGTCGATTCCGGTGGCGGATGAGCAGGCTTTCTGGGGCGTATTAGGCTGTTCTTGCTTCGCGTTCTGATACTTTTGCCCGGTGGCGCTGCGCTTATCGGGCTCACAGCGAATATAACAGGCACAAAAAAGGCTCGCATTTGCGAGCCTTTTTATGGAAACGTCTAGCCGATTACAGGCTGGATACGTTTTCGGTCAGGTATTTAGCTACGCCTTCCGGAGAAGCGGCCATACCTTCTTTTCCTTTTTCCCACTGAGCCGGGCAAACTTCACCGTGCTCTTCGTGGAACTGCAGCGCGTCAACCATACGCAGCATTTCGTCGATGTTACGGCCCAGCGGCAGGTCGTTAACAACCTGGTGGCGAACGATGCCGTTAGCGTCGATCAGGAAGGAACCACGCAGCGCAACGCCTTCGTCCGGATGCTCGATGCCGTAAGCTTTCTGAATTTCACGTTTGATGTCGGCAACCATCGCGTATTTAACCGGGCCAATACCGCCCTGGTCTACCGGGGTGTTACGCCATGCGTTGTGAACGAACTCGGAGTCAAAGGAAACGCCAACCACTTCTACGCCGCGTTTCTGGAATTCTTCGTAGCGCTTGTCGAAAGCGATCAGTTCAGACGGGCAAACGAAAGTGAAGTCCATTGGCCAGAAGAACAGGACGGTAGCTTTACCGTTGGTGTGCTGTTTGAAGTTGAATTTCTCAACGATTTCGCCGTTACCTAATACTGCTGCAGCGGTAAAGTCCGGAGCCTGACGAGTAACCAGAACCATATGATTCTCCTGTTATTACTAAGGTTAATTGGAACGCAACGCGGGCCAGTATAGGCAGAGGCGGGCAGGAACTCAATGCGGCGCTGACAATCGATGAGATAGGTTTTGCCTATTGATAATTATTCAATAGCGCTTTCAGAATAATCGTTTTGTGAGAAAGCGCAAGGTTTACAGCGTTCTCTTTTTCGCCTGCTCCATCATTCGCGGATAAAAACGCCAGAATTGCTGCTCCAGCTGCCCATAGTGGTTATCAAGGTCGTACCATGAATCACGCAGCGCATCGAGGCGCGGGCGGCGACTGGCCATACCGTTCAGGACGCGCTGAATGAATTCCATATCCTGATAACGTTCCAGCCAGCGTTCGGACCACATATATTCGTTGAGATTAACAAAGCGCGGCGGCGAATCCGGCAGAATTTGCGCTACCTGCGCGTGGGCGTAACGCACAAACTCGTTTAGCGGCAGATCCGGCGACAGCTGCGCCCAGTGATGCGACAGGAAATGATCCCACATGACGTCGAGGGAAATTGGCGCGACGCGGCGGGTCTCGGGGCGAAACCATTCGCGCGCCGTTTTAACTTCCGCCAGATTGTCGGTCATTACATCTATACGCCGATGCATATAAATGCCGTCAACCACATCCGCAGGATACTCGCCCTGCGGGTTACCGCGGACAAAATCGGCCAGCAGGTTGCCCGGCAGCGAGCTATCCGCAAGATGGGCGAGATGTAAATGCGCGAGAAAATTCATATCGACTTCAATCCTTCACACGGTCATGCCGTTCTTGCTGGTTAATCATGGTATTCCGCTATTATATCCAGCGTTGAATAGGGTAACGGTTGCAGGAAGACCCGCCCGGCACTAGACTACCCGCCTCTTTATTTAGTCTGAGTCATCGTCATGCGCGTTACCGATTTTTCCTTTGAATTACCTGAATCCCTGATTGCTCACTATCCGCAGCCGGAGCGCAGTAGCTGCCGCTTGCTGTCGCTGGACGGGCCGACGGGCGCGCTGACGCACGGTACTTTCACCGATCTGCTCGATAAGCTCAACCCTGGCGATCTGCTGGTCTTTAACAACACCCGGGTGATCCCGGCGCGTCTGTTTGGCCGTAAAGCCAGCGGCGGCAAGATTGAAGTGCTGGTCGAGCGAATGCTGGATGATAAACGTATTCTGGCACATATTCGCGCCTCTAAAGCGCCGAAGCCGGGGGCGGAGCTGCTGTTAGGCGATGACGAAAGCATTAACGCCACAATGCTGGCGCGCCACGGCGCACTGTTTGAAGTTGAGTTCAACGATGAGCGCCCGGTGCTCGATATTCTGAACAGCATCGGTCATATGCCGCTGCCGCCGTATATCGACCGCCCGGACGAACACGCCGATCGCGAGCTGTACCAGACAGTTTACGGCACCAAGCCGGGCGCGGTCGCCGCGCCGACCGCCGGCTTGCATTTTGACGACCCGCTGCTGGAAAAACTGCGCGCTAAAGGCATTGAGATGGCGTTTGTGACGCTGCACGTTGGCGCGGGGACCTTCCAGCCGGTGCGAGTCGACAGCATCGAAGAGCACATCATGCACTCAGAATATGCGGAGGTGCCGCAGGATGTGGTTGATGCGGTTCTGGCGGCGAAAGCGCGCGGTAACCGCGTCATCGCCGTCGGCACCACTTCCGTGCGTTCGCTGGAAAGCGCGGCGCAGGCGGCTAAAAATGGCCTGATTGAGCCGTTCTTTGCCGATACGCAGATCTTTATCTATCCGGGATATCAGTACAAAGTCATCGATGCGCTGGTGACTAACTTCCATCTCCCTGAATCCACACTGATTATGTTGGTCTCCGCTTTCGCTGGCTATCAGCACACCATGAACGCCTATAAGGCTGCGGTAGAACAAAAATATCGCTTTTTTAGCTACGGGGACGCGATGTTTATCACGTACAATCCGCAGGCTATTTCTGAGCGTCCCTAAAAAGGCCGGCACGCCGGCTTTCTGACGCCTTGACGCATTTTTTAGCTACGGAATCATTCCGTGGCGAGTATTTAAACGTCGGACTGTTTTTCTGACGCAGGAGCAATAATGAAATTTGAACTTGATACCACCGATGGCCGCGCGCGTCGCGGCCGTTTGGTGTTTGATCGCGGCGTGGTTGAAACGCCAGCCTTTATGCCCGTTGGTACCTACGGCACCGTCAAAGGGATGACGCCGGAAGAAGTTGAAGCCACCGGCGCGCAAATCATCCTCGGCAACACCTTCCACCTGTGGCTGCGCCCGGGCCAGGAAATCATGAAGCTGCACGGCGATCTGCATGATTTCATGCAGTGGAAAGGGCCGATCCTCACCGATTCCGGCGGCTTCCAGGTCTTCAGCCTTGGCGATATCCGTAAGATCACCGAACAGGGCGTGCATTTCCGCAATCCGATCAACGGCGATCCGATTTTCCTCGATCCGGAAAAATCGATGGAGATTCAGTACGATCTCGGTTCCGATATCGTAATGATCTTCGACGAATGTACGCCGTACCCGGCGGACTGGGATTACGCTAAGCGTTCGATGGAAATGTCTCTGCGCTGGGCCAAGCGCAGCCGCGACCGTTTCGATGGCCTCGGCAACAAAAACGCGCTCTTTGGCATCATTCAGGGCAGCGTTTACGAAGATTTACGAGATATCTCGGTGAAAGGTCTGGTAGAGATTGGCTTTGATGGCTACGCTGTCGGCGGTTTGGCTGTCGGCGAGCCGAAGGAAGACATGCACCGTATCCTGGAGCACGTTTGCCCGCAGATCCCGGCAGATAAACCGCGATACCTGATGGGCGTCGGGAAACCGGAAGACCTGGTGGAAGGGGTACGTCGCGGCATCGATATGTTTGACTGCGTTATGCCGACGCGCAACGCGCGTAACGGCCATCTGTTCGTGACCGATGGCGTAGTGAAAATCCGCAACGCGAAGCATAAAAGCGATACATCGCCGCTGGATGCCGAGTGCGATTGCTATACGTGTCGCAATTATTCACGTGCTTACTTGCATCATCTTGATCGTTGCAACGAAATATTGGGCGCGCGCCTCAATACCATTCATAACCTGCGCTACTATCAGCGTTTAATGGCTGGTTTACGCAAGGCTATCGAAGAGGGTAAATTAGAGAGCTTCGTGACCGATTTTTACCAACGTCAGGGGCGTTCCGTTCCTCCTTTGAACGTTGATTAATTTTAATAATGAGGGAATTTCAATGAGCTTTTTTATTTCTGATGCGGTAGCAGCAACCGGCGCGCCGGCGCAGGGCAGCCCAATGTCTCTGATTCTGATGCTGGTGGTGTTCGGTCTGATTTTTTACTTCATGATCCTGCGCCCACAGCAGAAACGTACTAAAGAGCACAAGAATCTGATGAACTCCATCGCCAAAGGTGATGAAGTCCTGACTAACGGCGGTCTGGTTGGTCGCGTGACTAAAGTCGCGGAAAACGGCTACATCGCTATCGCGCTGAACGATACCACCGAAGTGGTTATCAAACGTGACTTCGTAGCTGCCGTTCTGCCGAAAGGCACCATGAAGGCGCTGTAATTACCATTTTCCCTAAGGGAACTGCCGTGTTAAACCGTTATCCTTTGTGGAAGTACGTGATGCTGGTCGTCGTGATTATCGTCGGCCTGATTTACGCGCTTCCCAACCTGTATGGTGAGGATCCGGCTGTTCAAATCACTGGCGCGCGCGGCGTCGCCGCCAGTGAGCAAACGCTGATCCAGGTCCAGAAAACTTTACAAGAAGAAAAAATCACCGCGAAGTCTGTGGCACTGGAAGAGGGCGCAATTCTTGCGCGCTTCGACACCACCGACACTCAGCTGCGAGCGCGTGAAGCGCTGGTTAACCTGCTGGGTGACAAATACGTCGTGGCGCTAAACCTTGCTCCTGCTACCCCGCGCTGGCTGGCGGCGATGTATGCCGAGCCGATGAAGCTGGGTCTTGACCTACGCGGCGGCGTGCACTTCCTGATGGAAGTAGACATGGACACCGCATTAGGCAAACTGCAGGAACAAAACATCGATAGCCTGCGCAGCGAGCTGCGTGACAAAGGCATTCCTTACTCCACCGTGCGTAAGGAAGACAACTACGGTCTGAGCATCGTCTTCCGCGACAGCGCGGCGCGCGACCAGGCTATCTCTTATCTCAGCCCGCGCCATCGCGATCTGGTTATTTCAAGCCAGGGTAACAATGCGCTGAAAGCGGTGATGACCGACGAACGTCTGAAAGAAGCCCGTGAATACGCCGTTCAGCAGAACATCAACATTCTGCGTAACCGTGTAAACCAGCTCGGCGTGGCCGAACCGCTGGTGCAGCGTCAGGGTTCCGACCGTATCGTGGTTGAACTGCCGGGTATCCAGGATACCGCGCGTGCGAAGGAAATCCTTGGCGCGACCGCGACGCTGGAATTCCGTCTGGTGAACACCAACGTCGATCAGTCCGCAGCCGCTTCTGGCCGCGTACCGGGCGATTCGGAAGTGAAAGATACCCGTGAAGGCCGTCCGGTGGTGCTGTATAAGCGCGTGATCCTGACCGGCGACCATATCACTGACTCCACTTCCAGCATGGACGAGTACAACCAGCCGCAGGTTAACATCTCGCTCGATAGCGCGGGTGGCAACATCATGTCTAACTTCACCAAGGACAATATCGGTAAACCGATGGCGACCCTGTTCGTGGAGTACAAAGACAGCGGTAAGAAAGATGCCAACGGTCGCGCTATCCTTGCGAAAGAGGAAGAGGTGATTAACATCGCCAATATCCAGTCTCGCCTTGGCAATAGCTTCCGTATCACCGGTATCAGCAACCCGACCGAAGCGCGTCAGCTTTCTCTGCTGCTGCGTGCGGGCGCCCTGATTGCGCCGATTCAGATCGTTGAAGAGCGTACTATCGGCCCAACTCTGGGTATGCAGAACATCAAGCAGGGCCTGGAAGCGTGTCTGGCCGGTCTGGTGGTCTCTATCCTGTTCATGATCTTCTTCTATAAGAAGTTCGGCCTGATTGCGACTTCCGCGCTGATTGCTAACCTGGTGCTGATTGTCGGCATTATGTCCCTGATTCCTGGGGCAACGCTGACCATGCCGGGTATCGCGGGTATCGTCTTAACCCTTGCGGTGGCGGTCGATGCTAACGTACTGATTAACGAGCGTATCAAAGAAGAGCTGAGCAACGGACGTACCGTTCAGCAGGCGATTGACGAAGGTTATAAGGGCGCATTTAGCTCTATCTTCGACGCCAACGTGACGACGCTAATTAAGGTTATCATCCTGTACGCGGTCGGTACCGGTGCCATTAAAGGGTTTGCGATTACTACCGGTATCGGTATCGCGACCTCAATGTTTACCGCTATCGTCGGCACCCGTGCCATCGTGAACCTGCTGTACGGCGGCAAGCGCGTGAAAAAGCTGTCTATCTGAGGAGTGCGTTGTGGCACAGGAATATACTGTTGAACAATTGAACCACGGCCGTAAAGTCTGGGACTTTATGCGCTGGGACTACTGGGCCTTCGGCATTTCAGGTTTTCTGCTGATTGTGTCGATCGCCATCATCGGCGTCCGCGGGTTTAACTGGGGTCTCGATTTCACCGGCGGTACGGTGATTGAAATTACCCTCGAAAAACCGGTTGATATGGACCAGCTGCGCGATTCGCTGCAGAAAGCAGGCTTTGAGGAGCCGCAGTTGCAGAACTTCGGCAGCAGCCGCGACATCATGGTGCGTATGCCGCCGGTACACGATGCCAACGGCAGCCAGGAGCTGGGCAGCAAAGTCGTTAACGTGATTAACGAATCGACCAGCCAAAGCGCGACGGTGAAACGTATTGAGTTCGTTGGCCCGAGCGTGGGCGCGGACCTTGCGCAAACCGGCGCTCTGGCGCTGATTGCGGCGCTGGTGTGTATCCTTATCTATGTCGGCTTCCGCTTTGAATGGCGACTGGCGGCAGGGGTCGTTATTGCACTGGCGCACGACGTGGTGATTACCATGGGCGTACTGTCGTTGTTCCACATCGAGATTGACCTGACCATCGTCGCATCACTGATGTCGGTAATTGGTTACTCGTTGAACGATAGTATCGTGGTGTCGGACCGTATCCGTGAAAACTTCCGTAAGATCCGTCGCGGTACGCCGTACGAAATCTTTAACGTGTCGTTGACCCAGACGCTGCACCGTACCTTGATCACCTCCGGTACCACCCTGATGGTGATCCTGATGCTGTTCCTCTTCGGCGGCCCGATTCTGGAAGGCTTCTCGCTGACCATGCTGATCGGTGTATCCATCGGTACGGCTTCTTCTATCTACGTCGCGTCCGCGCTGGCGTTGAAACTGGGCATGAAGCGCGAGCATCTGATCCAGCAGAAGGTCGAAAAAGAAGGGGCGGATCAGCCGTCCATTCTGCCGTAATCGGTTCAGTTGAGATAAAGCAATCCCGGCCTTGTGGCCGGGATTTTTTTTGCCCGCCAGAAACCTGCTGACAGTATGCTGTCAGGAGCCCTCTCGTACACTGCTTCTGAACTCACTAACGAGCAGGAGGAAGTATGAACAACGTGATTAACTGGTTTGAAATTCCGGTCGCTGATATGGATCGCGCCGTCGCGTTTTATGAGCCGGTAATGCAGGTGACGCTGCGTCGTGAAACCATGGATTGTGCGGACCTGGCTGTCTTCCCGCATCAGGATCCGGCTCCCGGCGGCGCGTTGGCTAAATTTGACGGTATCGCGCCATCGCCGCAGGGCGCTATTATTTATCTGCATACCGACAACCTGGCCGCCACGCTGGATCGTATCGCCTCGGCGGGAGGAGCGTGCGTATTTGGCCCGCTGGCGCTGCCGAATGATATTGGCACCATCGCCCTGTTTACCGACAGCGAAGGTAACCGCGTAGGTTTGCATCAACCGGTTTAACCTGACTATTTAGCGAAACGAGAAATGACCCGACGCGCCGACCGTTTATTTCAGATTGTACAGATCCTGCGCGGCAGGCGGCTAACCACCGCGGCGCTGCTGGCGGAGCGGTTGGGCGTGTCGGAGCGAACCGTCTATCGCGATATCCGCGACCTCTCGCTCTCCGGTGTACCGGTTGAGGGCGAGGCCGGGAGCGGTTATCGTCTGCTGGCGGGCTATGATCTGCCGCCGCTGATGCTGACCAGCAAAGAATCCGAAGCGCTAATCGCCGCGATTCGACTACTGAAGACCTGGGGCGGAGATGCGCTTTCGCAGTCGTTGGAGTCAGCTCAGGAAAAAATGCTGGCGATTTTGCCGGAAGACCGGCGGCGCAAAGCGGAGCAGACCCGGCTGTTTGCCCCTGACCTTGGCGCGCATCGTTATGCTAAAACCCATTTTGACGTTATCCATCAGGCCGTATCCAATCAGCAGGTGTTGCAGCTTCACTATCAGGATGAATCTGGTCAGGTAACGCGGCGTGAAGTGCTGCCGCTGGGGCTATTTTTCTGGGGGGAGCGTTGGCTGCTGGTGGCCTGGTGCGAACTGCGCAGTGATTATCGTAACTTTCGTCTCGATCGTTGTCTGGAGGTGAAGGTGATCGAACGTCGTTTCAGCGAGTGCGCCGACCGTTCACTGAGCGATTTCTTACGTAAGGTGAGATGTGGGGAGCGATAAAAAAACGCCCGGTAAGCGTAAAACGCGTCCCGGGCGCTGTCTTGCTGTATCAGCAATTAGAAGTTGTAACCGACAACGAAGTAGCCACCCCAGCCGGTAGAGCGAACGCTGAAGTCGCCGTCGCCGAAGTTCAGCTTAGCATCATCAGCCCACTGGCCGCCGTTATGGAAGTAACGCGCGACGATAGAGTAGTGCCAGTGCGCGTAGTTCAGCGCCAGGATGTGGCTGGACGCGATAGAGTTGCTGGTACGCGCGTGCTTACCGTTCATATCGTAGAAGTTGTCGTCGCCAAGGTCAGAACCCCAGTCGAAGTTGGTGAAGCCAATATAGCTCAGCGAACCGCCCCACAGGTCGGTCAGCGGAACGAAGTATTTCACCTTGAAGCGGTAGCCGTCCCACTCGTTTTCGTTGGAGGCGCCGTAGTTCTGCCACTGGTATTTAGCATAGATATTCAGCGACAGGCTCATCGGCAGACCGGTATCGATGTCGGTACCCAGACCCATATACCAGGTGCTCTGCTCCTGAGAGTCGTTGCGGCCCATATCGTAGATATAGTTGTTCGCGAAGTACCACTCTTTGAACGGCCCGAAGCTCAGGTCGGTGTTGGTCAGCTTGTCGATAGAGAAACGCGGTTCGATCTCCATAAACAGCGGGGAGCCTTTGTTCCAGATACCTTTCGCCGTGCTGTTGCCGCCGAAGAAGACCGGCGCATCAATATAGCCGTAGAAATCAAACCAATCTTTTTTAGCAAACGCTTCGTATTCCAGATAGGTATCGTTACGGATCTGCGGTCCAAAACGAGTGTGGTAGCTACCGACTACGTTCACACTCTGGTGCCACCAATCAGACAGGTACTGCGGTTTTTCAGTTTCTGCCGCGCCAGCGGTGAAAGAAGCGGAAAGCGCCACAACAGCGCTCGCTGCCAGTAATGTTTTTTTCATGTTGATGCCATTGTTTAAATTAAGCCAAAAGGCGTTAAGAAAATTGCCGAAGCGTTGCTAAATATTTCGTCTTTCTGTGGGGGTCTATTATAGAAATCATTGCTCACAAAAATACGTGTTGTTTCACATAACCAGAACATGCGTAATCGATTGCGTTCACGATTCTATGCATTTCTTGACAAAATGCTACTGAAAATCGCCTACAGGAGCGATTTCTAATGAACTCTTATGAAAAGTTGTAAATGGATAACTTCGATAGATGAAAAGCGGGCGCCGGGCCGTTTTGCCCGGCGTGAGCGCTTACTGCGCGCTGGCGGGTTGGATATCGTGGATACGAATAAAGCCGACTTTATCAGGCGTCACATTCAGGCGCAGCGGGATATCCACATCGCTGGGCGCCAGGATGCTGGCCGGGGCGCTAATCAGCTGATCCTGGACGTTGACTTCCTGATAGCTGTGGGTGGTGCCGGTAATCTGTCCGGAAGCGACGGTCGCGGTGAAGGCCGGGAGCGGATCGTTAGACTCGCCCTGGATGCGTAAGGTCAGGCGCGAACCGTCGCCATCTGGCGTAATGCTACCCACTGACATGCGCAGGGTGCCGATCTGGCTCTCCAGCCGCGCGGGGGTTTTGGCCTCCGGGAGCAGATAAACGCCGCGGGTTGATTTAGCATTCAGTGCGTTTTGCTGGGTGATTTTTATCGTTTGCTGATTCAGTTGGGTCATCTCTTTGCTCAGCGTACTGACGCTCTCGTTCATCTGACGAACTTCGCTTTGCTGGGCGCAGGCGGTAAGGGTGAACAGGCTGCCGATGATAGCCAGTTGTAGGTAACGTCTTGTCATGGTCAGGATTCCGTTTACAGAGGATGATTAATGGTAGCTAAACTGAATTGACCTACCATAGATCCTTTGTCTCAAAAGCTCTTTCTTTGTAGTCCGCTGACTTCAGGGTAAACTATCCTTCAGATTAACTACCTGTCAGGACGCGCCATGCATTGCCCTTTCTGTTTCGCCGTGGATACCAAAGTCATCGATTCTCGCCTGGTCGGCGAAGGCTCCTCCGTGCGTCGTCGTCGGCAATGTCTGGTCTGCAATGAACGCTTTACCACTTTTGAAGTGGCTGAGCTGGTAATGCCGCGGGTGGTAAAAAGCAACGACGTGCGCGAACCTTTCAACGAAGACAAGCTGCGTAGCGGGATGTTGAAAGCGCTTGAAAAGCGCCCGGTCAGCGCCGATGACGTCGAAATGGCGGTAAATCACATTAAAACCCATCTGCGCGGCACCGGTGAGCGTGAAGTCGCGAGTAAAATGATCGGTAATCTGGTGATGGAGCAGCTGAAGAAGCTCGATAAGGTCGCCTATATTCGCTTCGCTTCCGTCTATCGCAGTTTCGAAGATATTAAAGAGTTCGGCGAAGAAATCGCCCGTTTACAGGACTAAGCCATGCAGGACGAAATGTACATGGCGCGAGCGCTGAAGCTTGCCGCGCGCGGACGCTTTACTACCCATCCTAATCCCAACGTCGGCTGTGTGATTGTAAAAGACGGCGAGATCGTCGGCGAGGGTTTCCACTATCGGGCCGGCGAGCCGCACGCCGAAGTGCACGCGCTGCGTATGGCCGGCGATAAAGCCAAAGGCGCGACCGCCTACGTCACCCTGGAGCCCTGTAGCCACCATGGTCGCACGCCGCCGTGCTGCGACGCGCTGATCGCCGCAGGCGTGGCTCGCGTGGTAGCGGCAATGCAGGACCCGAATCCACAGGTGGCCGGTCGCGGCCTGTACCGCCTGCAGCAGGCCGGCATTGACGTCAGCCATGGGCTGATGATGAATGAAGCGGAAGCGCTGAATAAAGGTTTTCTCAAGCGGATGCGCACCGGTTTTCCGTGGATCCAGCTGAAGATGGGCGCTTCGCTTGATGGCCGTACGGCGATGGCCAGCGGTGAAAGTCAGTGGATCACCTCGCCACAGGCGCGACGCGACGTGCAGCGCCTGCGCGCGCAGAGCCACGCTATTCTCACCAGCAGCGCGACCGTGCTGGCGGACGATCCGGCGCTGACCGTGCGCTGGCAGGAGCTGAGCGCCGATACGCAGGCGCTCTATCCGCAGGAGAACCTGCGTCAGCCGCTGCGTATCGTCATCGATAGCCAAAACCGCGTCACGCCGGAGCATCGAATTATCCAGCAGCAAGGTGAAACCCTGTTCGCTCGCACCCATGCCGATGAACGTGCCTGGCCTGACAACGTGCGTACCCTACTGGTGCCGGAGCATAACGGCCATCTCGACCTCGTGTTGCTAATGATGCAGCTCGGTAAACAGCAGGTGAACAGCATTTGGGTGGAAGCGGGGCCGACGCTGGCCGGCGCTTTGCTACAGGCCGGGCTGGTGGATGAGCTTATCGTCTATATTGCGCCTAAACTGTTAGGCAGTGACGCGCGCGGTTTATGCGCGCTGCCGGGGCTTGAGAAACTGAGCCAGGCCCCCCATTTCAAATTCAACGAGATACGTCAGGTCGGGCCCGATGTCTGCCTGCATTTAACGACTGCGTGATGTATTCCTAATATTAGGAAGCAGCGCCCAGAATATTATGATAAAATCCGCCCCCCTTGCGGGGCACATGAACCCGAAGGAAGAGTATGAACATTATTGAAGCTAACGTTGCTACCCCGGACGCTCGCGTCGCCATCACCATTGCGCGTTTCAACAACTTTATCAATGACAGCCTGCTGGAAGGCGCGATTGACGCCCTCAAGCGCATTGGTCAGGTAAAAGATGAAAACATCACCGTTGTTTGGGTTCCAGGCGCGTATGAGCTGCCGCTGGCGGCTGGCGCACTGGCAAAAACCGGTAAATATGACGCGGTAATCGCGCTGGGTACGGTGATTCGCGGCGGTACCGCCCACTTTGAATATGTGGCTGGCGGTGCAAGCAATGGCCTGGCGCACGTCGCTCAGGACAGTGAAATCCCGGTAGCCTTCGGTGTTCTGACGACTGAAAGTATTGAACAAGCCATCGAACGCGCTGGCACCAAAGCCGGTAACAAAGGCGCAGAAGCCGCGCTGACCGCGCTGGAAATGATTAACGTATTGAAAGCCATCAAGGCCTGATTTTTTGTAAGGGGAATTCCGTGAAACCTGCTGCTCGTCGCCGCGCCCGTGAGTGTGCCGTCCAGGCGCTCTACTCCTGGCAGTTGTCCCAGAACGACATCGCTGATGTTGAATACCAGTTCCTGGCGGAACAGGATGTAAAAGATGTAGACGTTCTGTATTTCCGTGAACTGCTGTCCGGAGTGGCGACTAACAGCGCGTATCTCGACGGTCTGATGAAGCCATACCTGTCACGTCAGTTGGAAGAGCTGGGTCAGGTAGAAAAAGCGGTACTGCGTATTGCGCTGTTTGAGCTGTCGAAGCGTGACGACGTGCCGTACAAAGTGGCTATCAACGAAGCTATCGAGCTGGCGAAAACCTTCGGCGCTGAAGATAGCCACAAGTTCGTCAACGGCGTGCTGGATAAAGCGGCCCCGGTAATCCGTCCCCGCAAAAAGTAAACTGCAGGCCGGGCTTTGCAGGATCTGATCCTGCGAACCCGGCCTTATTCTTTTCTTTGCTGAGGCATAACGTATGGCATGCGGCGAATTTTCCCTGATTGCCCGTTATTTTGATCGCGTTAAAAGCGCCCGCCTTGATGTTGAAACCGGCATCGGCGATGACTGCGCGCTCCTGAATATCCCCGAGAAAAAAACGCTGGCAATCAGCACCGACACCCTGGTGGCGGGCAACCACTTTTTAGCCGACATCGACCCTGCCGACCTGGCGTATAAAGCGCTGGCGGTGAACCTGAGCGATTTGGCGGCGATGGGGGCGGAACCAGCATGGTTGACGCTGGCCCTCACTTTGCCGGAAGCAGACGAAGCGTGGCTTGAAGCCTTTAGCGACAGTCTGTTTGTCCAGCTTAACTATTACGATATGCAGCTGATCGGCGGCGACACCACCCGTGGGCCGCTGTCGATGACGCTGGGTATCCACGGCTTTGTGCCGCCGGGCCGCGCGATGAAGCGTTCCGGGGCCAGGCCTGGCGACTGGATTTATGTCACCGGCACGCCCGGTGATAGCGCCGCCGGGCTGGCGCTTTTACAGGACCGGCTAACGGTAGATTCGCCAGCGGATGCCGATTATCTGCTGGCGCGCCATTTGCGTCCAATGCCCCGCGTGCTGCAGGGGCAGGCGCTGCGCGATCTGGCTAATTCAGCGATCGATCTCTCTGACGGTCTTATCTCTGACCTTGGTCATATTCTCAAGGCCAGCGCCTGCGGCGCGCGTATCGATCTCGATGCGATGCCGTATTCCGATGCCATGCTGCGCCAGGTTGATCCTGAACAGGCGCTACGCTGGGCGCTCGCCGGCGGCGAAGATTATGAACTGTGCTTTACCGTTCCCGAGCTGAACCGCGGAGCGTTGGATGTCGCGATTGGTCAGCTTGGCGCACGCTTTACCTGTATCGGCCAGATCGTGGCGGAAGCGGATGGACTGCAGTTTACCCGTGAGGGTAAGCCGATTAAATTGGATTTAAAGGGGTACGATCATTTTGGCACGCAGTAGAGACGAGGCGAAAAGCCGCCTCAATATGCGCAATCCCTGGCATCTGCTGGCGACCGGGTTCGGCAGTGGGCTGAGCCCGGTGGTGCCGGGAACGATGGGGTCTCTGGCGGCGATTCCGTTCTGGTATCTGATGACTTCTCTCCCCTGGCAGCTCTATTCGCTGGTGGTGATGATGAGCATCTGTATCGGCGTCTATCTTTGTCACCGTACGGCTAAAGATATGGGCACTCATGACCACGGCAGCATCGTTTGGGATGAGTTTGTCGGGATGTGGATCACTTTGATGGCGTTACCGACGATGGACTGGCAGTGGGTGGCCGCCGGTTTCGTTATTTTCCGCATTTTTGATATGTGGAAGCCGTGGCCAATTCGTTGGTTCGACCGCAACATCCATGGTGGAATGGGGATCATGGTCGACGATATCGTCGCCGGGGTGATCTCCGCCGGCGTACTGTATCTGATTGGCCACCACTGGCCGATAGGTCTGCTCTAAATCTGCACCCCGGCGCGGCCGGGGTTTAAATTGCGGCGTTACTTGAAGCCGACGATTGGGTGGGGCCGATAGGGCGCCTCCAGCTTGTCGATCTGTTCTGGCGTCAGGGTTAAATCGACGGCATGCAGGAGCTCATCCAGCTGTTCCTGCCGCGAGGCGCCAATAATCGGCGCAGCCACGCCGGGCTTGCTTAATAGCCAGGCCAGCGCCACCTGCGCGCGGTTGGCGTCTAACTCCTCAGCCACTTCCTCCAGCTTCTGCGCAATCTGCTCATCATTGGCGTCGGTGGCGCTATACAGCGATTTGCCGAATTCATCGGAGACGAGACGCGCGGTCGTTTCTCCCCATGGTCGTGTTAGTCGACCGCGCGCCAGCGGGCTCCACGGCATGACCGCAATCCCTTTGCGCTGGCAGAGCGGCAGCATCTCGTTTTCTTCTTCGCGATAAATCAGGTTGTAGTGATCCTGCATGGTGACGAAGCGTGCCCAATTGTTCTGTTCCTGCAGGGCGAGCGCCTGGGCGAACTGGCGGGCATGCATTGATGATGCGCCGATATAGCGCGCTTTCCCGGCGCGTACGATGTCGCTGAGCGCCTCCAGCGTCTCTTCGATGGGCGTGGAGTAATCCCAGCGGTGGATCTGCAACAGGTCGACATAGTCCATTCCCAGGCGACGCAGGCTATCGTCAATGGATCGCATGATTTGCGCGCGAGACAGCCCCTGCGGCAGATCGCCGACCTGATGATAAACTTTGGTGGCGACGATCACCGAATCGCGGCGAGCATACTCCCGCAGCGCGCGGCCGAGGATCTCTTCGCTGCTGCCGTCGGAGTAGTTGTTCGAGGTATCGAAGAAGTTAATTCCGCCTTCCAGCGCACGTTTAATCAGCGGACGGCTACTCTCTTCTGGCAGCGTCCAGGCATGATTGCCGCGGTCAGGTTCGCCGAAGGTCATGCAGCCGAGACAGAGTCGGGAAACGCGAAGATGGGTATCGCCAAGAGGAATGTAGTGCATAAGACGCTCCTGCTACTTTAAAAGGTATCCTTTAAGCATAGCAGGAGCGGTATGGGCAATTATGCCAACCAGTCGCGGATTTTGGCTTCGATACCGGCGGCATCCAGGCCGAGGTCGGCGCGAACTTCTTCCTGAGTCCCCTGCGGGATAAAGAAGTCCGGCAGACCGATATTCAGCACCGGCACCGCGCGACGGTGGGCCATCAACAGCTCGTTTACGCCGCTGCCAGCGCCGCCCATGATAGCGTTCTCTTCAAGGGTGACCAGCACTTCGTGATCGGCGGCAAGCTGCAGGATCAGCGCCTCATCAAGCGGTTTCACAAAACGCATATCGACCAGCGTCGCATTGAGTTTTTCCGCAACCTGAGCGGCTTCCGGCAGTAAAGTCCCGAAGTTAAGGATCGCCAGCTTCTCGCCGTTTCTTTTCACCACGCCTTTCCCGAGCGGCAGCGGCGCCAGTGGTTCTAGTTCCGCGCCGGTACCTGTGCCGCGCGGATAGCGTACCGCGCTAGGGCCATCGTTATAGTGGTATCCGGTGTAGAGCATCTGGCGACATTCATTTTCGTCGCTCGGGGTCATGATCACCATTTCCGGAATGCAGCGCAGGAAGGAGAGATCGAACGCTCCCTGGTGGGTCTGACCGTCGGCGCCGACGATGCCCGCACGATCGATTGCAAACAGCACCGGCAGCTTTTGAATGGCGACGTCATGGATCACCTGATCGTAAGCGCGCTGCAGGAAGGTGGAATAGATCGCCACGATCGGCTTATAGCCGCCAATCGCCATCCCGGCGGCAAAGGTCACCGCGTGCTGTTCGGCAATCGCGACATCGAAATAGCGATCGGGGAATTTTTTCGAGAACTCGACCATCCCGGACCCTTCACGCATCGCCGGGGTGACTGCCATCAGTTTGTCGTCTTTGGCCGCGGTTTCGCACAGCCAGTCTCCAAAGATTTTCGAATAGGAAGGCAGGCCGCCGCTGCTTTTCGGCAGCACGCCGCTGGTGTGATCGAATTTCGGTACCGCGTGGAAGGTGATGGGATCTTTTTCCGCCGGTTCATATCCACGGCCTTTTTTGGTCATGATATGCAGGAACTGCGGCCCTTTCAGGTCGCGCATATTTTTCAGCGTATTGACCAGACCCAGCACATCGTGGCCATCTACCGGGCCGATGTAGTTAAAGCCCATCTCTTCAAACAGCGTGCCGGGCACCACCATACCTTTAATATGCTCTTCGGTACGTTTAAGCAGTTCTTTAATCGGCGGTACGCCGGAGAAGACTTTTTTGCCGCCTTCACGCAGCGAGGAATACAGCTTGCCGGACAGCAGCTGCGCCAGGTGATTATTCAGCGCCCCGACGTTTTCTGAAATCGACATTTCATTGTCGTTCAGCACCACCAGCATGTCTGGTTTGATATCGCCCGCGTGGTTCATCGCCTCAAACGCCATCCCGGCGGTGATAGCCCCATCGCCGATGACGCAAACGGTGCGCCGCTGTTTGCCTTCTTTTTCGGCGGCAATAGCCACACCAATACCCGCGGAGATAGAGGTAGAAGAGTGGCCAACGCTCAGTACGTCATATTCGCTTTCGCCGCGCCACGGGAACGGATGCAGGCCGCCTTTCTGGCGGATAGTGCCGATTTTGTCGCGGCGGCCGGTGAGAATTTTGTGCGGGTAAGCCTGGTGGCCGACATCCCAAATTAAGCGGTCGAACGGCGTGTTGTAGACATAGTGCAGCGCCACGGTCAGTTCAACCGTGCCAAGGCCAGAGGCAAAATGGCCGCTTGAGCGGCTCACGCTGTCCAGAAGATAGCGGCGCAGCTCATCGCAAAGCTTGGGCAGGCTATCTTTTGGCAGCAGGCGCAACTCCTGGGTGGAATCTACCAGCGCCAGGGTTGGGTATTTGGCAATATCAAAACTCATCAGAGACTCATTTATTGTTTATTTATCGCGCTGAATAATGTAATTCGCGAGCGCTTCCAGTGCCGTGGTATCCAGCGATTGCGCAGCCAGTTCATCTAAAGCCTGGCGGGCATCGGCAATCAGATCGCGCGCTTTCTGCTGGGCTTGCTCAAGACCCAAAAGCGCCGGATAGGTACTTTTGCCTAACTGTTGGTCGGCACCCTGACGTTTGCCAAGAGTCGCAGTATCACCTACCACATCCAGAATGTCATCCTGCACCTGGAAGGCGAGACCGATATTCTCCGCAAAGCGATCGAGTGCTGGTAGCGCCTGACGGCCACGCTCGCCGGCGCTCAGCGCGCCAAGGCGAACCGCCGCGCGAATAAGCGCTCCGGTCTTATGGCGGTGAATTCGCTCCAGCGCCTGTAGATCGACCTGCTTGCCTTCCGCCTCGAGATCCAACGCCTGACCGCCGCACATTCCGGCGACGCCGCTGGCCTGGGCCAGTTCGGAAACCATCGCCAGACGGTCGCGATCCGGTACTTCCGGCATCGGCGTATCACTCAGTATAGAAAATGCCAGCGTTTGCAGGGCGTCACCGGCAAGAATAGCGTTCGCTTCGCCAAACTTGATGTGGCACGTGGGTTGACCGCGGCGCAGATCGTCGTCGTCCATCGCCGGCAGATCGTCATGCATCAGCGAGTAGGCATGAATGCATTCGACGGCAGCGGCTGGGGCATCCAGTGTGGAACGGCTAACGCCGAACATCTCGCCGGTGGCGTAAACCAGGAAAGGACGCAGGCGTTTGCCGCCTAATAATGCGCCATAGTGCATGGCTTCAACCAGCGGAGTGTTCTGAAATGGCAGCGGAGAGATAAAACGGCGCAGCGCGTCATTGGCCTGGGTGACACAGGTCTGTAATTGTTGCGGGAAGTCCATTTATTCAGCGTCCGGCGTAAAGGGAGTCAACGGCGCATCTTCGCTATCGGCCAGCAGGATTTGGACACGCTGCTCGGCCTGTTGCAGTTTCGTCTGGCCCTGGCGCGCGAGCTGCACGCCGCGTTCAAATTCGCTGAGCGCTTCTTCCAGCGGTAGTGAGCCGCTTTCCAGACGATTAACGATCTGCTCGAGTTCGCCTAAAGCGCTCTCAAAGCTGGCCGGGGCCTCATTTTTCTTTGGCATAGTGAATATAGACTCTTGTTATGTCTCGATGGCTATCAGTATGGTAACGGAGTCGGGCGGTTAAGCAAACTCGCGGCATTCACCCTACGGATACATTTTTGCGAAAATGCGCAATGCCAGGCGAAAAGCGAACAATGATGGTATACTCCGCGCCCTGGATGCAGACGCTGTATCGCGCCTGTACAACTTTTTTGCTTAAAGCCCCGTCGGGCTTGCCAACGAACTATTGTCGCCATGAAGTTTATCATTAAATTGTTCCCGGAAATCACCATCAAAAGCCAATCTGTGCGGTTGCGCTTTATTAAAATCTTAACCGGGAACATTCGTAACGTTCTCAAAAACTATGATGAGACGCTCGCCGTCGTTCGTCATTGGGATCATATCGAAGTTCGCGCGAAAGACGAAAACCAGCGGCCGGTTATTCGCGATGCGCTGACCCGTATCCCTGGCATTCATCATATTCTGGAAGTGGAGGACGTACCTTTCACTTCTCTGCATAACATTTTTGAACAGACGCTACCGCTGTGGCGTGAACAGCTCGAAGGCAAAAGCTTCTGCGTGCGTGTGAAGCGCCGTGGTAAACATGAATTCACCTCAATTGAGGTTGAGCGCTACGTTGGCGGCGGCCTGAACCAGCATATCGAATCGGCGCGCGTGAAGCTCACCGATCCGGACGTGACGGTTAACCTGGAAATCGAAAACGATCGTCTGTTGCTGGTGAAAGGGCGCTATGAAGGTATTGGCGGCTTCCCCATTGGTACTCAGGAAGATGTGCTGTCGCTTATTTCCGGCGGCTTCGACTCCGGCGTCTCCAGCTATATGCTGATGCGTCGCGGCTGCCGCGTACACTACTGCTTCTTCAACCTCGGCGGCGCCGCGCATGAAATTGGCGTTCGTCAGGTGGCGCACTATTTGTGGAACCGCTTCGGCAGCTCCCATCGCGTTCGCTTCGTGGCAATCAATTTCGAGCCGGTGGTTGGCGAAATCCTTGAGAAAGTCGAGGATGGCCAGATGGGCGTGGTGCTCAAACGTATGATGGTGCGTGCAGCATCGAAAGTCGCTGAGCGTTATGGCGTGCAGGCACTGGTGACCGGCGAAGCCTTGGGCCAGGTATCCAGCCAGACTCTGACTAACCTGCGTCTTATCGATAATGTCTCAGACACGCTGATCCTGCGCCCGCTGATTTCTCACGATAAAGAACACATTATCAATCTTGCGCGCGAAATCGGCACTGAAGATTTTGCCCGCACCATGCCGGAATACTGCGGCGTTATCTCGAAGAGCCCAACCATAAAAGCGGTAAAAGCGAAGATCGAAGCGGAAGAAGAAAACTTCGATTTTAGCATTCTGGATAAAGTGGTTGAGGAAGCGAATAACATCGACATTCGCGACATCGCTCAGCAAACGCAGCAGGACGTGGTGGAAGTCGAAACCGTCAGCGGCTTCAGCGCGAACGACGTGATTCTCGATATTCGTTCTGTCGATGAGCAGGATGATAAGCCATTGAAAGTGGAAGGCGTCGATGTTGTTTCGCTGCCGTTCTATAAACTGAGCACCCAATTCGGCAACCTCGATCAGAGCAAAACCTGGCTGTTGTGGTGTGAGCGCGGCGTAATGAGCCGTCTGCAGGCGCTGTACCTGCGTGAGCAGGGCTTTACTAACGTGAAAGTGTATCGCCCGTAATTCACCTGTACTGATAAAAAAGCTCCCTTAGGGAAGGCTTTTTACATCTGGGTTTAGCGTAGCGTCATCGCCAGGGCATTCAACTGATCGATAACGATATTCCAGCCTTCAAAAAATCCCATCTTTTCGTGTTGCTCACGGGTTTCATCATCTGCATGCAGTACCGTTGCCGTATAGCGACAGCCGTCGTTTTCATCCGCAAAGGTGATAATAGCCGTCATGGCAAATGGGGAAACGGCAGGGCGAAAGTCTGCGGTCAGCATTGAGGTCATGACTAATTTTTGCTGCGGAATGACTTCAAGAAAGCAGCCGGGATTATCGCTACGTTCACCGTCAGGGCCGTGCATCACGGTGTGAAAAGCCCCTCCGGGACGCAAATCAAAGGCCAGAACGTCGGTATACCATGGCTTAGGACACCACCAGGTTTTGAGTAAAGCCGGGTCGGCCCACGCGCGCCAGAGGGCTGTCGTGGGGGCGCTGAGTAGGCGGCTGATGACGAGGTCACGAGAATCGGTTGCGCTACGGGACATGCTACGGCTCCTCAAGAAGGGGGGAACCAGCCCGCTGCGCGGACCGGCTATCAGGATTCGTAGTAATTATAGATGCCAGCAGCCATGACCAACTGCGAAGCCACTTCGTATGCTTTTTCGCGACCGACCAGCAGGTCAATCATTTTTAGCGCGAAATCAATAGAGGTTCCCGGACCCTGACTGGTTAACAGATTAACCCTTGGGTCCCAGACGACGCGCTTATCCTGCCACTGTTCGGCGGGGATTTGCTCTTTTAGCGCCGGGAAACCGGTAATGTTGCCGATAGGAAACAGATTATGCGGCACCAGAACGGTCGCTGGCGCGGCGCAGATAGCCGCCACGATGCGCCCGGATAAATGAAATTGTCTCACGGTTTCTACCAGCAAAGGGCTGTCGCGAAAGCACTCGGCGCCTTTAATACCGCCAGGTAAAACAATGATATCAAAATCGCCATCAGCGACTTCGACCAGCGGCGCATCCGCAAGTAGCTTCACGCCGCGCGAGCAAACGATGGTCAGATTGCCATCACTGGCGACGCTGGCGGTAGTCACTTTCACGCCGCCGCGCGCTAATAAATCGATAGTGGTGACCGCTTCGGTCTCTTCACTACCAGGGGCGAGGCAAATCAGTGCCGACGCGCTCATAAGTATTCTCCTTCCGCTTTACCTGTTCAAATAAACGGGCATTTTCTGGTACTGACAGACCGTGGGCCCGGGCGCGATTCAGCAGAAAACCGGTGATGTAGTCGATTTCCGTATGCCGCTGCGCGCGAATATCCTGCAACATCGATGAGATATTGTCTGCTGTACTTTCAATTACCTGATTTACATACAATAACAGGTTTTCCGCAGATGTATGAATGCCTTCACGTTGCATTACCGCTGCGACTTCATGACAGATTGCGCCGATCTCTTGCGGAAAATCTCGCAGATCGCCGTTTCTACAATCTTTCAGCGCAGTCAGGGGATTAATCACACAGTTGACGGCCAGCTTACTCCAAAGAGCAGGGTGAATATTGTCGTGCCAGGCGACATCCGGCAGGACGTTTTGCAGAATGTCGGCGAGGCCGCTGTAATCTTCGCTATAGCTTTTGGCTGGTCCAATATGAGTTGTTCCCTGCGCGACGTGAATGATGACGTTGCCATCGCGGCGGGCGGCATGAGTGGTGGACGCCAGCAGCAGTGGGTGTTTAACGCTTTTTAATTCATCAAGAGTGCCCATGCCGTTATGAATGAGCAAGATAGGCGCAGAAGCCGGTAAGATAGCAGCCAGATTTCTCACTGCCTGGGAAACCTGCCATGCCTTTAGCGTCACCAGTAGTAAATCGCTGGTGGCGAGAAAATCAGGATCGTTAGCGGTCATTGATTCGTTGAAATTACTACCGTCAGTCTCAATGAGATTAACGCTACAAAATGGTTGCGGGACGCGTAACCAGCCCTGAACCTCATGTCCGTTTTTATACAGCGCGGTTAACCATAGTTGCCCCAATGCACCGCATCCCAGTACGGTTACTTTCATTATTCCTCCTCACCTGCGACTTCCCAGGCGCTTGTAGCTAAAGTATAGCGTTATCAGCTAAGCTTCCGGGATAACAAGTTGAGTTATGCCGCGTTGTGGGTATTATGCAACGCAAAAGAAACGGAAGGAGAGGAAAAGATGCCATCTTTCGATATTGTCTCTGAAGTCGATCTTCAGGAAGCGCGTAATGCGGTCGAAAACGCAAGCCGCGAAGTCGAGTCACGATTTGATTTTCGTAATGTTGAAGCCACCTTTGAGCTGAATGAAACCAGTAAAACCATCAAGGTGCTGAGTGAGTCTGATTTCCAGGTCAATCAGTTATTAGATATTTTACGCGCGAAGCTGCTCAAGCGCGGCATTGAGGGAAGTTCGCTCGACGTACCAGAATCCTTTGTACATAGCGGAAAAACCTGGTTTGTCGAAGCTAAGCTGAAACAGGGCATTGAGAGCGCAATACAGAAGAAAATCGTTAAATTGATTAAAGACAGCAAGCTAAAAGTACAAACGCAGATTCAGGGCGAAGAAATTCGTGTCACAGGTAAATCCCGTGACGATTTGCAGTCGGTAATGGCGTTGGTGCGTAGCGGCGATCTTGGCCAGCCATTCCAGTTCAAGAATTTCCGCGATTAATAAGCAAAGCCCGATGGCGCAACGCCATTCGGGCATAATGTCGATGCCGGAGAAGGCTTAAGCCGCTCTCCGGCAAATTCAGCGCTCTCCACCCTCTCTTCTCTGACCTGCGTCACCCTTTACGATGCGTTTCACATTGCTTTTTCACTACCTACAGTTGGCTGGCATTACTATTTTTAATCAAATTGTAATTCATAAATATGAATTCATATAAACGTGAGGAAATTACGCGATCAATAATCGATAAGGGCGGAGAGGCGTACATTGTTGATCTTAATCATGAAGTGAAGGAAGTTGATTATGCAGGTAAATAATTCACTTTTTATTCATTGTGTTAATCGGGGAAACTGTAACTGAATAAGGATATGGCGTGAAGTATGTCATTATTTATCACACAGCGCTCAAATACTGGACTTCGCGTGTGGTCAATATATGGATTACCGGCGCTTAAAAAAGTAATTAGTCTTCATGCATGGGCAAAGGATGTCTCATATTTTGTATGAATTTAATCAGCTTTCTTTGTTCCAGATGTGTATAAGCGGTCGCAATGTATTTATATAATTTTGCTGAGTAGAGCCGAATATAACGTTTGATGGGTTTACGTGCTTTTCACAGGGATTTGTACGCATAACGCGTGCTTAAAATAGTCAGAAGAGAATGCACCTGTACATGTGCAGGGCATTCCTTTTGGCTGCACTCAATCAATACTATCTTAGAAAGGTTCATATGAAATATCACGAAAATAAAAAAAAGTCCGTTAAATTAAACCCGATTGCGGCATCATTATTACTGTTGATGCCTGTAATGGCGCAAGCGGAAATTTCGATTAAAAATGGCAGCGTTACTGAAGCCTCCAATGGGGTGCCGGTTGTTAATATCGCGAAAGCGAACAGTAATGGCCTTTCACATAACGTATATGACACGCTGAATGTTGGCACCGAAGGCGTTATTTTTAATAACGCGACCAGCGCAGCACAGTCCGTGCTGGCAGGGCAGATTGCGGCTAACCCAAATCTTACCGACCGCAGCGCCATGGTTATTCTTAACGAAGTGACTTCAACGAATGCCAGTACCATTAATGGCATGATGGAAGTTGCAGGTGATTCCGCTCACTTAATCATTGCCAACCCTAATGGCATCACGACTCAGGGTGGTGGGTTCATCAATGCTGAAAAAGGGACATTGACGACTGGTACGCCAAAGATAGGTGACGATGGGCTATTAAATGGCTATTCCGTAAATGGTGGAACGATTACTGTAAATGGATTTCAGAGCGAATCGCCGACCGAAATTCTGGCGCGTAGTATCGTTGTGAAGGGAGCGCTTTCTGCAAGTGAGCTTAAGATCGTCGCGGGGAGTAATGCGATCAACGCCGACGGTGTGGTCACCGACTCCGTTACGCCAACCGGTAACGCAAGTACCTATGGCGTGGATGTTTCTAAGCTCGGTGGTATGTATGCGAATAAAATTAGCCTGGTCAGCACCGAAAGTGGCGTAGGTGTACGTAACCTGGGGACGATTTCTGCCGGGGATAGCGGTATTAAGATTACCAGTAACGGTAAACTGCTTAACAACAACGCGGTTATACAATCCAGTGGCGATATCACCTTAAACACCAATGGTGTTCTGGAAAATAGTGCAGGAAAAATCAACAGCGATAAAATGATTGCTATTGATACTGCGGGCAATAAAGTAAGTAATATCAATGGTGGTAACATATTAGCAACCACTAACAACTACATTAATAGCGGTAAGTTCGATAATAGCAATGGGAAACTGGCTGCTGGCCAAACGCTGGCTGTCAATACCAGTGGCAATACTTTTACCAATACTGGTAAAGCTAAAACCGCGGGTATTGAGGCGGGTATCGTTGCTATCGAATCAGGTAGTTTTGATAATAACAACGGTCAGATTCATGCTGGCTATGTTGGCCTAAAAAATACATCATTAACCAATAATGGCGGTACTATTGATTCAACAGGCAATGTCGAAGTTGAAAGTACTGGAAACATTGAAAACGTAAGTGGCTTGATTCGCTCCAGTTCTGGTGCTGTAAAATTAACGACAACTAAAGCAGTAAAAAATAATGACAACAAATCGGCCGATACCACGGGCGGTGAATCCTTGGGTATCGTCTCAGGTAATGGCATCGAGATTGCTGCTGACTACTTATTCAACTGGGCTGGCGAAATTGCCTCAGATGGTGATGTGAGTATCCAAACCACCAGTGATATTGATAACTATATGGGTAAAATTGAAAGCAGTAAGACTGTTTCAATTACTGGTCGCGACATGAATACCAGCCAATCCGGTATTAACGGCGGAGAAGGTGTAAATATCGATCTCGATAATTACTACAGTCGATTGGGAGTGATAACTTCAGTAAACGGTGATGTTACTATCAAAGCCAACACCGTTAGCACAGACAGTTCAGTCATTAAAGCTAAAAATATCAGTATCGAGTCCGGAGCTGATATCGATGCTAAATATACTATGATGGTTGCTGATCAAAAACTAGCGCTTAATGCGGTTGGTAAAATCACCAGTACTGACAGTGACAAATTTGGTTTCTACGTGGGGCAATACTTCGGCTACGGGAATCAGCAAGGCGGTCTAATTGGCGGTGAAGGGGTTGATATTACGGCTAAGAGTCTGAATAACGAATCTGGCCGTATTATTGCGCAAACCGGTGATGTAAATATTAATCTGACTGGCGATCTCGCAAGTAACAAAGGGCAAATTATTGCTAATTCCGGAAAAATGACGATTGCTGCGAAAAAAGTTGCTGCTGATTACGCAACAATTTATAGTTCAGGCAATATGCAGATTGATGCAACTACGATATCATCAAAAGCAAGTGGCTCTGTTGCCAAAAATACCGCTACCGGTATCATCTCTTCAGATAGTGATATTTTAATTAATATTACTGGTGACTACAATAACACTGGATGGGTGAATGCAGCAGGCAATCTGACAGTAAATACTTCCGGTTACGTGACAAATAATCACGCCTTTAATGCAGGTGGTGATTTAAATCTGACTGGCAAAACTATTACTAATAACAGCGATATTGCAGCTGGTAATACACTTAATATCACCACTGCTAATGATTTAACTAATAATCTCGGCGCGAATATTACAGCTAAGACTACTAATGTCACCGCTAAAAATATCTCGAACTGGTTTAACCTGGTTGCTGATAGTCAGTTAAATGTCACTGCAAGTAATAATATTTACAACTACGGTAATTTGTATACCAGCGGTAAGGCTGTTATCAATGCCAAGAAAATAGTCAATACTGGTTTCTGGGCTGTATTAGGTGGCGCTCAAGGACTTGAGACTACTGCCAATGTTGTAAATGTATTTGGTACCGTTGTAGGTAAATAACTTAGGTTGAAGGTAAAAGCGGTAAGGGATTACTGCTTTTACCTGATTAGGGTATGAAATGGATATTCGCAATATAGTAATTATTAGCCTGGTATTGTTGATTGCTGGCCCTGCAGTAGCGGCTGATGCTCAGTTAGGGCGGCTTGTAAAAGAGCAGCAAAACAATGATAACGCTGCTTTCAAAGACCGAAAAATAGAACAAAAGGATGTGTTCTCCGATGCTATCGCAAAAAAAGAAACCGATAGCACATTCCCGTTGGAAAATCCGTGTTTTCAAATTGATGAATTAGTACTTAGTAATGATTTTTTAGACGACCGCGGATTAAATAAAATAAAAAAACTGGTTGCTGGAAAATGCTTAGGAATGAATGGGTTGAAAAAAGCGGCTGTGCTTTTTCAAGATTACTATATAAATGCAGGCTATATAACAACGAGGGTGGAAATTCCATCTCAAGATCTCTTGACTAAAAAATTAAAGTTAGCAGTGATACCTGGAAGGATTTCTGAGATTATCATTGTTGATAACGATATAAGTAAGTGGGTTTTGCCATTTTCACAAGGTGATATTCTCAATATTAGGGATGTTGAGCAGAGTTTGGAAAATATACAGAGAACACCTGAGGTTGATGTTAAAATTAACATAGTGCCAGGCCCTGAAAATGGCACGAGCAATCTGGTAATTAATACACAACGAAAAAAAATATGGAGTGCCAGAACTTCGTATAATAACTATGGTGATGACAGCACAGGAAACCAACTTATTGGTGGAGTGGGGTATTTATATAATATCACTAGCTTGAGCGATGTTTTTTATCTTGCGGGAACAGGTAGCCAAACCGGGGGTTATAAAAATGCTAGTGCCTATTATAGTGTGCCTTTTGGTTACACCGATCTCAGTCTTTTTTATAGTAAAAGTAAATCAACTCAGGGTATTGATCTTGGTGCATATACTTTTGACTATGTAGGTGAGACGGAATATTTCAGTCTCAAAAGTAATCGTATGCTTTACCGCAATGTGAACTCTAAATTGTCTGCGAGTGCCGAACTGATCAGACGGAAGTATGACTATACATTGGGAGGCACAGAGCTAGTTTTGCAAAAGCGTGATATGGGCAACATACGGTTAGGCTTAAATTATAAAAGAAACTTTACCGGAGCTGCGCTGGATTCAACGTTAACCTGGCAGCGGTTTACTAAGGCTTTTGGCGGTACTGATACACCAGACATGCGTACAGGGACCGTTAGTAAGCGAAGTCAGATTTTGAATCTGAATGTGAACTATGTGAAATGGTTAACTATGTTACCCGTTAACGCCTATTACGAACTGAATATTGGGGCTCAGTATTCACCAGATAATTTGACGTTGCAGGATCAATTCACAATAGGCGATCGCTGGAGTGTGCGTGGTTTTCAAAATAGTGATGGTATTTATGGTAATAAAGGGTTCTTCTTACAAAACACGCTAAATGTGGTTGCTGGATATAATGGTTTCGTCCCCTATATTGGCACGGATTATGGTCAAATAATTGGTAAGCTACCTTCGCAGGATCTTAACGGTAAGAAAATAATAGGGGGAGTTTTCGGTATAAAAGGGGCTGTTAAAGCGCTGGAATATGATGCTTCATTATCTTCACCCTTTCTATATCCGGATGATCTGGATGTAGACAGCTATAAGATTAACTTTAATCTTGCTTACCAAATTTAATCTCCATGGAAGGATATTATGCGTATTGGTACTGATATAGTCGAAGTAGCCCGGATCGAAAAAGCTATAACCAATGAAAAATCAGGTTTTCTCTCGAGAGTTTTTACAGCTAATGAAATCAGAGATATTGGAATTATTGATTCTAATTATGAACGTGCGGCAGGTTTTTGGGCGGCGAAGGAGTCTTTGGTAAAAGCTGTTGGTTATGGATTTAGTCATGGCATTTGTTTTCATGATATTGAAGTCACGCATGACGAAAATGGAAAACCAGACTTTATAGTGTCAGGCAAGATCAAAGATATACTTAATGAACAATATATTATGAATATTTCACTAAGCATTTCGCATTGTCGAACTTATGCGATAGCCGCAACCATTCTTTATTAAATTAAGGCACTCACTATAAATGTATAACTATAACGATCTAATAGGTAAGAAAGTGCTGGTTACTGGCGCCAGCGGCGACATAGGGCTTGCAATTTGTGGAAAGTTTCTCGAGCAAAAATGTACGGTTTATGCACTGTATAAGACGAATGCCGGGCCATTGCTTAGTCTGAAAGAAAATCACATCGCTGGTGAACTGCTTCACATCTTACCTTGCGATCTTTCGAAGCAAGACGAAGTTATAGCGCTGTGCGAGCACTTGACCAGAGAAGCCGGGAGACTGGATGTACTGGTAAATAATACAGGGATTGTTAAAGATAGCCTCTTTGCATCAATGACCTTTGATGATTTTTATTCGGTTATCAATACTAATCTCCTTAGTTTGTTCCGATTGACGAAAGAAGCACTAATGTTATTACGTTCAGCGGAAACACCCGCTGTAATTAATGTTGCGTCTGTGGCTGCTATTGTTCCAAGCATCGGACAGGCCAACTATAGTGCATCAAAAGGGGCCATACTAAGCTTTACCCGTACGCTTGCGGCGGAACTGGCGCCACGGGGGGTACGTGTCAATGCGGTGGCGCCAGGGATGATTGAGTCTAAAATGGCGAAGAAGGTTCCACGCACTGTCGTTCGCGAAGTGACTAACTCTATTCCATTAAAAAGACTAGGAAGGTGCGACGAAGTAGCTGATGTCATCGTTTATTTAAGCTCTGCCGCATCAAGCTATATCATTGGGCAAACCATCGTGGTCGATGGTGGCATGGTAATGCGGTGATTTATGTCTAAGTATTCAATACCAGCTAAAATTTTTCTTGCCATGGGAGGGTGGCGTCAACCGCTTATCATGGTCGATAAAATAGTTGATTACAAATATGGAGAGAGTGGCTTCATTAAAGTTATTAAGCATGTAACTTACAATGACCCCTATCTACTTGGGCATTTTCCAGAAGACCCGATTATGCCTGGAGCCATTATCTCTGAGATATTTGGTCAGGCAAGTGAATATTATTCATTTCTGACTGACATTTGTGATATTTATCAACAACGCTATGGTGAAAATCTTAGTTCATTACGTGACCTCTACGCTCTTATCAGACATCCAGATATGCTGAGTACGATACGTACTCGGCGAGCCCAGGTCCGAGGCGTATTAGCTTCACAGAATTTAAAATTTAAAGGGACAGCTTACCCCGGAGATACGATTGAAGTAGTAAGCAAACTTTCGTTTTCTGATGATAGTGGTTTTAAGCATTATTCAGTTACAGCTAACGTAGGGAAAAAGATTATTAGCCAGGGTGTAATTATTAATTTTAGAGAAGTTACTAAATTACAAGGAGAGCAGGCATGACCAATATCAATGACGAAATCGAAAAAAGAAAAAATATAATTGTTAAAATTAAAGCCGAGATTATCCAGCGTCTGAATGTTCAGCGTGAACCTCATCAAATTGATGATGATACGCCATTGTTTGGAAACGGTTTGAAACTGGATTCTGTTGATGCAACAGAGATTATCGTTATGCTTGATAAAATCTTCGATATTCAGGTTTCTGAGGGTGATGATCCATCTTATATGCGAAGTGTAAATAATCTGGCATCTTTTATTTTAAAGAAGAAGTCTTTCTAAGCTGATTATAATGTATAAAAGGACGTTTTATGAAATTACTTTCTGAACTTCACCTGCAAAATAATGCGCTAATGGGCATTTATAATGATAAATGCGTGCCTTCTTCATATCATGATATTTTTGAAGAGTATAAGGCCGTACGCGAAAATGTTTTGCTTGTTGATTATTCCCATATGTCAATTACCAGCGTGATGGGTGATGATGCATGGGCGCTAGTGAACTACATGGCTTCAGCAGATGTATCAATTATCCGTGATGAGCAGGGTATTTATTCTCTAGTACTTAACGTTGATGGAACCATCCGCGGTGAAGTTTATATTCTTTGTGCTGAAGAAGGCTATTATATTTTGTCAGAGGATATGACTTCTAAGGAAATTATAAACATTCTAAATGAAGTTCTCCTTAAGGCCGAAGAGCTAGATATACAGGATATTCCAGAAATCAAATCGATGGACGGAGAAGATTGGGGGATTGTTATGCTGGAAGGCCCCTATGCCTGGGAAATAATGGCGGAAGCTTATGGTTTTGATATCATCGGTCTGCCTTATTACGAATATATGAATACCGATGATGGTTTAATGGTATTTCGCTGCGGTAAACATGGTGAGTTTGCATATCAATTAATCGGTTCTCAAGCAGTCCTGGTTACAATGTGGATGAGGCTACAAGAAATAGGATCAAAATATTTACTAAAAACGGGTGGTTTAGATTATCAAGGGCTGGTGAGGATTGAGAATCCAGGATGGGATGAAAGCCTTTATTCTAGTTACTCACGTAATCCAGTGGAATTGCAAATGCAGTGGGCGATTCAATACGATAAAGAGGATTTTATCGGTAAGAGCGCAGTCGAAGAGTTATCCCTTAAGAGTGCTGAACGTAAACTTGTTGGAATTATACCGGATGAAGGGTGTGGCCATATCGATTCTGATGACCTTGTGATGGTAAATGGGCATCAGGTTGGTGTCATTGTTAACGCCGTATATTCTCCAGCGAAGCAAAACTGGATTGCGTTGGCACTTATTGATGAATGCTATGCGTTAGCGGATATTACTGGATTTAGTATTGTAACTACAAACGGAGAATTTGCTGCTAAAACGCAAAGTGTTCCATTTATTTATAATCGTAGTTTATTAATTAACCCAACAACTCATAGCTATGTTGATGCTTCGAAGGCTAAGAGCGCGCTTGAAACGTATTAATTGTTAGCCTCATTCATACTGTTTTTCCGTCAGTAACGGGATAATGATAAAAATTAAGGATATGTCAGGATATTATGAAAACGAGCAGAAAAAGAGTAGTTATTACCGGTATGGGAATACTGTCGTCGCTGGCTGATAATATTACAGACTTCAGACAAGCGCTGTTGGAGAAAAAAAATGGTATAACTGACAGTGCTCGTTTTTCTAAATGGTTTGAGAATGCCCGTGCGGCGGAAATGTTGCACGAAATTCATTGTCCTGAATTATCCGAAGAGATTGTCTCATCACTCGATAATGCCGCGCTTTGGGCGTATAAAGTCGGCAAGGAGGCACTAAATCAGGCGGACCTTTTCAGCAATCAACAGTGTCTGGAACAGATGGGTCTGATTGTTGGCGTGTCTTCGGCGGGGACTGAAGCATTTCTACCACTCTTTGAACAGCGTGTTGACGATTTCTCGTTACGTAAAGCTCTTTTCTCAGGCGGCTTTTCTTCATGTTGTTCCAGCGCTTCTACGCTTCTGGGTCTAAAGGGTGGAGTGGAACTCGTCGCAACGGCTTGTACGGCGAGTCCGAATGCTGTCGGCATGGCTTTTGATTATATCCAGAATGGCAAAAGCAAGGCGATGTTAGCGATAGGAACGGAGCCTATCTATCTGCCTACCTTCGCTGGATTCTATGCCCTGAATGTTATGCATCCGCAATCATGCTCGCCATTTTCAGGGCAATCTGGGATGTCGATTGGCGAAGGGGCCGGCGCCGTTGTACTGGAAGAGTACGAGCATGCGGTTGCTCGTGGCGCGACCATTTTTGGCGAAATTCTCTCTTATGCAACATCTTGCGATGCCTATCATGAAACCGGGCCTGACCCAAGAGCCAATGGCGCAGTGCAGGTTATGCAGAAAGCAATGGCGAATGCAGGGGTGCAACCTGAGCATATTGATTACGTCAATGCGCATGGCACAGGCACTGAAGCCAATGATCAAATAGAGACTCTGGCGATGAAGAAAGTTTTCTCAGGGGCAGAAAATTTATTGATCAGCTCCACCAAGTCCTATTTTGGTCACAATATTGGCGCTGCCGGAATTGTTGAGCTGATTGCATGTTTGGTTACTCTGCCTGAGCAAAATGTTCTACCAACGTTGAATTTTTCACTGGCGCGCCCAAATTGCGATCTTGACTACGTTGCGAACGCATTCCGGGAAAAAGATATCAATATCTTTATGAAGAACAACTACGCATTCGGCGGCAATAATTGCTGCATGATTGTGAGTACAAAACCTGGCTCTGTTCCTCTCACCTCCTATGACGCAAAACGTGTTGCCATTACAGGGATTGGCGCAGTATCGGCGATAGGCCACTCGATAAATGAAATCCTTCACTATATCCATGAAGCAGATAGCCCTGTAGAACTCAGCGGTGTCGTATTCCCTGATGATACACTCGAGGAGGCGAATGCACTGTTGGATGTACTGGCAACAACCAATCAGCTTACAGAAATTTTCGGTCCTGAATATCAGAAAGAGACCTATCAACAGCCGGAGGATGAGAAGAATTTTAAAACTTACCAGGTAAAAGATCTGGAACCTCGTAAACATCTACGCCGATACGATCCGCGTAAAGCAACGCGCGGCGGGACTTTTGCTCTCATCGCACTCACTGAAACGTTGAATATGGCTAAACGTAAGATTAAACGCGATGGCAATGACCTGGGCATGGTGCTGGGAATGGCGCGAGGTCCACAAGAGACAACCTATAAGTATTTGCAGAGTTTGAAACCTGACCCGAGAAAAGTACGTACTTCTGAATTTCCCGGTTCCCTGATGAACTCAATTACAACATTCTGCGGGATTTCCGAGGGGATAAAAGGATATACGACAACGCTGGCGACAGGTGAAAACGCTGCGCTTGGCGCATTGACTTATGGTTATGAAATTGTTCGCCAGCAGCTCCAGCCGCAGGTGATTGTGGGCGGAGCCGATGAATATTTCCCTTCCATGTCTCTGTATATGGATGCTGTGACAAATAAAATTCATATGACCTCAGATGCTTCGGATTATCAGATATATGCTAAAGAGGCGAATGGATATGTTCCTGGCGAAGGTGCCTGTATGCTGTTATTAGAAGACCCACAGGCTGCGGTTTCTCGCGGAGCCGAGGTATTGGCCGAAATCGCCGGATATGGTAAGTCATGTAGTAATTCCTACTTTGATATCACTCAGGTTGAAGAAAAATCCGCAGCAATGTCTCTGGCCATTACTCGTGCGCTTGTTGATGCAGGTATTACATCGAAAGATATTGATTTGGTATGTGGTACCAGCAATGGCAGCGAAGTGAATTCTTTGATAGAAATGAATGCAATTTATATGTCGTTTAATTGCCATAATCCACGTGTCCCAGTAGTGAATTATAATGCTTTCTTTGGTTTTGTCGCTTCGGTTGCGGGTCTTTTAAACCTGTCAGTGATTCTTGATTGTATTAAAAAAACAATCAGTTCCTGCCATTCCCTATACACAAGCATTCGCTGATAAAAGGATTAATTTTGTGCATAAGCCATTAAATCTAAATATCAAGTATGCTCTTTTAATTGGTGCTACCGAAGGTGGTAATTATTACGCAATTGTAATAAAAGGATAGCCCGGTGAACGAAAGAGCAATTATTTCTGGTTTCAGTGTTTGTTTGCCTTATGCAGAGAATAGTTCGCTGCTAATTGAAAGTTTAAAGCAGGGAAAATGCGTGAACTTATCTCCATGGTTTGCATCAGATAACCAAGCTATAGAATGTGGGTTCTCTGGCAATATAAATATTGCAAAACTAAAGCAGAATAATGATAGCGCTCTTGACCATTTGTATAGACTTATCGATGAAGCCTTACTTCAGGCTGGTCTCAATGATGACTGCCTGAAAGGCGACAGGGTCAGAGTGTACATTACTGGGATCGGTCCTCGTGTCGATGTCATGGATTATAGAAATTTCTATAATTATAATGATATGGAGGATGTGTCGGTAACATCCTCAATTAAAAATCTGGCTGTGAAAAATATGTCTCAGGATAGCTTTTCTTACAATCTGGCGAAGAAATATGAATTAAGTTACCTTCCGCCGAATATGAACTGCACAAGTAACTCGTCGCTAACAGCTATCCATCTGGCCACCAGAGCAATTGAAAAAAATGGTATTGATCTTGCACTGATTATCAATATCTCAAAAATTAAATATCAAGATCTGGGGTTTCTTGCGAGCCAGGGAATGCTGGATAGTGAGATTGTTCAACCCTTTGGTGTGAATAGCAATGGTGTGCTTTTTGCTGAGGGTTATGGTGTTATGCTGCTGGAAAACCAACGACATCGATTAGGGCGAGGGAAAAGTCCAGGAATAAGCATTTACTCGGCTTATAAACAAATTAATGCTGGTCGTAGTAATGATGCCTACTGGCAAAGTGCCAGCATTCTAAAATTAATAAATTCACTGCTGAATGATTCGGGTGTGCAAAAAGAAGAACTTTGTGCATTTATACCTCACGGTAATGGCACCTCATCAAGTGATAATGTTGAAGCAAAAGCTATCGCTATATTTACAAGTGAAATGACTCTTCCAGTACTGGCCTATAAGGGACAAATCGGTTATACCGCAACCGGTTCAGGATTGATAGATATAGTAATTGGTTATCACTCTTTGAAAAACGGTGAGTTAATTTTCCCTGTTGTTAATGATGACATCATAAATGATGTCTCGCGCCATATACCGACAGAGGGCAGGGTAAGCAGACATGACAAGAAACATTTATTAAAGACTGGGTTGGGTGTAGATGGTTCCGTCATTGCACTCTTAATGACTAATTTAAATACCAACACTGGCTACGAGGGAGAGTGATATGTATCTGTCATCATATTCTTTCCTTGAACCGGAAGAACCATTTTATTTATATTATCCAAGCTGGCTAAATGTTTGGGAATCACACTCCTACAATACAGCATTGAAGGCAACTGGAGCTAATGGTTGGAGGTTCAAACGCTTTGGAACAAGAAATGATGTATACACGCGCGAGATTACAAGACGACCAGATCATATACCTTATATAAATGCTCTTGATAAGGTATCAGATGCCGCTTTACACAGCTTGTCAGCAAAAGAACGGATGTTATTACTTAAATCGCGAACCGCATTTATCTATATCGATTCATGGGGAGAGTCAGGCGTGTTTGAATACAATATCAGTAGCCTTAATTTATCCACTATTGATACTTTACCAAAGAGTCTGATCAAAAAATTTTCCATCAATGATGTAACCTGCAAAATTCGCGGTGAAAATAGTTCACTCTTTCAGGCTATGGCAATGGCTCAAGATTATCTCGGCTGGGATGTTTTTGATTTTGTCGTTATCTGTGGTGGATACCGAGCTGTACCATTGTTAGCTTTCACTGCAGAAAGTATGAAACAACGTAAAGAAAAAAAGAAATATCATCATATTCCTGGTGTGAATTTATCTATCGAACGGGTAGGTTGCTTTGTTTTTAGTAAAAGAGAAGGTGGTTTCAAAGTACACTGCAGCCCATACACATATGCTGATGTAAATGAAATTAGTCTGCCGGGTCATAAAAATATCAATGATATTGACTGCATTGCCTATGCCGGAGGTATAAATAAATCCATAACAGCCTCTGAGAACGTGATAGATCTTATCGCTCGCTACGGTTGCAGCGGATGTGTGACACCGGCGTTAACTTGGCAATATATTAACCAGTACGCATTACATAATGGTTGTATCAGAACCGTTATTCCGGGAGTAGCTAGCGGCTATGCCTACTTTGATACCTGGTACCAATAGGAGGGAATATGCGCAGCAATATAACAGAACTACCGGATATTTCGTTATCTGGAATATATAAGACCTATGGTTGTCTGGACAATATAACTTATGCTTTAAACAATATTAATCTGGACGTTGTGAAAGGCGAGTTTCTTGTATTGTGTGGGCCTTCCGGTAGCGGAAAGAGTACTTTGCTAAATATACTTTCTGGTATTGATATGCCAACTTCAGGCCATGTCTTCTTTCTGCATAAAAATCTCAATGTGTTGTCTGAAAAAAATCTTGCACACCTTCGCAGTCGACATCTAGGTTTCATTTTTCAATTTTTTAATTTAATACCGGTGCTTAGTGTTTTTGATAATGTTTATTATCCCCTGACGCTGAATGGTCATTTTAATGCGAAAGAGGCCCGAGAGCGAACGCTGCATTTCCTCGATAGTGTTGGTTTATCCCACTTATTGGCTAGAAAACCTGGCCAGTTGTCAGGTGGTCAACAGCAAAGGGTCGCTATTGCAAGGGCACTAGCGCATAGCCCTGAAGTTATTGTTGCTGACGAACCTACCGGTAACTTGGATCTGGCTACCGGTGAATCGATTTTGGACCTCCTGGTTGAGATTAATCAGCGAACGAAAACAACTTTTATTATCTCAACCCATTCGACTCAACTTAAAGATCGCGCAAGACGGAGCGTGGAAATTAAGGATGGAGCAATAATTTATGATTCAGCGAAGTAATCTTTTTAAAATTCTCCTCCTGTGTCTGACCATGTTTACATTTGCAGTATTTGCTGAGATGGGATCAACTCCTGCGACCTCCCGTGTCTTACAGAACGGATTTCCTGGTGAGCCAGAAGCTTTAGCATCTATCACTGCTGATTTATTTAAAGAATATGAACATACTAACAACGTCGGCGCGCTGATCTTTTACTCATGGGGAATGTTGCGACAGGCTAACTATTATCAGAGCGTTAATGATCTAATTAACGCTTCTGAATACGCGAAGACTGGATTCTTTTATCTGGATGAATCAGTAGATGCTAATGAAGATAACATGCTAATTCGATATTTGCGTGCAAGAGTGGATGCCTGGCTTCCCGTGGAATTAGGTCGCTGCGTGATTACAATCGAAGATACTGATTTACTTCTTGAAAATAAAGAAAAATTTAGCGGTGAGGTTATTAATAATATAATTACAATGCGTTTGCGAGCACTGCATAATTGCCATCGCAAACAGCAAGAAAAGCAACTCACTGAGCATCTTCGCAGAATCAATCAGCAGCGTGAAATTGATTTTGAAAGTAACCAGTCGCCGGTTTGGGAAATGGCTGAAGTCATGCAGGTTATCGTTCCTGTTATTAAGGGTGATTAAATGTCAAAGGATATGATATTTTTTAATTCTATTCTGGTTTTAATATTGATGTTTGTTATTTATAATGTCATCTTTAATTTTGGCGATGCAAAATTCTCATTTTTGAACTTGCTACGACATCGGCGGAGAACAATATCTACTCTTTCTGCCATCATTTTAGGTGGTTGCGCAATATTTTTGTATGGTGGTTTTATCAACTACTCTTTTTGGATACTCAAAGAACAAACGATACGTACCAACATTGGTCATGTGCAAATTTATAACAGGACCTATTTTGAAACCGCTAACAAAAATAAGAGCCTGATCTCTGATTATGCTACGTTAAAAAATAAAATTTTACATAACGCCGATTTTTCTAATGAGATTTCAACAATAGCTGGCCAGCTTGAATTTACCGGAATAATTTCACACTACGAAAGTGAAACGTCAAATTATTTTTCAGCACAAGGCGTAGAACCTTTACCAGCCCTGAAGTTAGGGGCATTTGATAAGATAGTTTTTGGTAGCGATTTATCTCGCGTAAAACACAATGAAGTTACTATTGGCAGTGGTCTGGCAAAAACACTAGATAGCCACTATGGTGACTGGCTTGATGTCATGGCGGTTAATATAGCCGGAGGGCAGGGGGCTATCTCTGTCAAACTACGCGGCGTCTTTGAATCAGGAATAAAGGATTATGACGATGTTGTTATAAAAATGCCTCTTGAGACTGCGCAGCGAATTATGGGGACTGATGGTGTTAGTAAGATAGTCATCTTGCTAAACAACGATGATGTAACATCTTTTGTTAAGAAAATGAGAGAGTATATAGCAGACCAGCATTTGCCTCTGATCGTTAAGGACTGGAAGGAGAACTCTATTTTTTACCAGCAGGTGGAGGGCATGCTGTCGGGGATCTATTTTTTTATTAAACTTATTGTGGCGCTAATCGTGGTTTTCATGATCGGTAATTCAATGACGATGAATATTGTTGAACGAACCCGGGAAATTACTACACTTCGCGCAATTGGTTTACAATCAAGTCGTGTTACGCGTTTATTCTGGATGGAAGGCATATATATTGGTATCTTTGGCGCATTGGGGAGTCTTTTCTTTGGTTTCACTATTGCTGCCATAATTAATATTTCTGGTATTGCGATGCCACCTTCGCCGGGCCAATCAGTAGGCTACACCGCATTTATTAAAACAAATGATGTTGAATTGATCTGGGTAACCATGATATTACCAATTTTAACATCAGTCGTGGCTTCCATTATTCCCGCATACCGTGCATCGCGCCTTAACATCACTGATGCATTCAAATTTTCATAGAGGAAAGTATGAAAACCAGTGTATTGTATTTATTTATCATAGCTATATATTTGCATTCTGTCCCGGTGCAGGCTACGAGTAATAGCCTGCAAGCTCTGAATATAATTCGGAGAGCTGATGATGTTCGCTCACCAAATGAGCCTTTTCGCTATAACGTGACTGTACTTGAGTATAAAGAGGGTGGCAAAGTGCCTGAAAACATGCAGTCGCTAGATATATCGATGCGCTTTATTAAACCAGAAAACGGTTTGAAAGCTGATGCTCGTTCACTTATCCGTTTTACCTATCCTCCGCGAGATAAAGGCAAGATCATGTTATCTGATTGGTATGACTTATGGTTTTATACGCCAGAATTACGCAGGCCTATTCCTATTTCGCGCTCACAACGATTAATCGGTCAGATCTCTAATGGCGATGTTATAGTGACGAACTTCGAGTATGCTTATGATTCGACCCTGGAAGGGGAAGAGCCTTGTGGAGATAAAATTTGCTATCGACTGTCTCTCACTCGGAAATCTGAGGCCGTTACTTATCCTAAAGTGATTTACCTGGTGGAAAAAAATGCGGAATATCGGCCATTTAAAGCATCATATTATTCTCTTGATAATCAACTTCTCAAAAGTGTCTTGTATAAAAACTATCAGATAGTATTAGGGAAGAATCGTCCAACAGAGATTATTGTGCAGAATGCTCGCTATGAAAAAGGTTATTCTGTCATGAAGTATAGTGATGTTCGCCTTGAATCGTTGCCTGAATTCCACTTCACTAAAGAGTTTATTCAGCGAGGCGCGAAGTGAAGGGCCATCTGGGTACATTGCTATTTGCTTTGTCACTAACACCATTATGGGGAATGGCTAATTGTCTGTCAGGTGACCAAATACGCTCGAATGGCCAGATTATTTTGAACGCGCAGGCATCTTTTGCGCACAAAAGTGACTCCATTTGGCGCATCAATGGCGCTAATCCATACACGGCCGATAACGCGTATAATGATATTTCTATTAATCTTTCAAGCGCTTGTTCCTTCATTGAGGATGTGCTGGGATTAGATTTTTCATTATATAGTTTAGGATATTATGCGATAAAAGAAGTAGGATTATTCGAACAGGATGATCATCGCGCAAAAATATTAATTGATCGGCTCAAGATTAACTGGTCGTTGTCTGATAGCATAAGTTTTGAAGGTGGAAAAATAAATTCATTTCCAGGTGCCTTTCATTTAAAATCACCAGCATCACTGTTGACTTCCTATTATGCCGGATTTAAACCGACACGAATATACGATCCGAAGCTGGAGTCCGCCTATAGCGAGTCGTATTGGGGGGGGCGGTTAGCCAAAGAATTTCGTGATTATGCATTCTCGCTTACTGTTATACCCAAATTAGCAAGTATCGATAAATATTATGAATCATCCAGTAACTGGACAGCCAATCAAAGGGCTAACAGCAGTGAATACTATTTATTAAGTTATACCGATTATCGGCTTGTTAACCATCGGCTAGCAGCGAATATAATGCTTGGCGACTCTCCTTCATTGGCACTATCTGATGGCTATAATTTAACTCCTCAGTTTGTTGTCAACGTAGAAGCGGCTTTGCACAAAACGCAACAGTGGCGTCACTTTTCTGTTGAAAAACGGAACGAGGTGCTTTCTGGGCTATATCCTTCATCGCTATATGCGCAGAATGACAAAAAAGGTTATGAATTAGCCGTTGGTGGGCAATACACCACTGACTTTTTTAGTGTGTTTGGCATTGAGTACTACTATCAAAGCGAAGGCTACTCAAAATCGGCATGGCGAGAGCAGGCTGATTTTATTAGGCTATTAAGTAAAAAAACCGGTTATTCCAGCTTAGACCAAGTATTAGATGATTATAAGTATCTGATGGGTTCAGAAATAAGTAATACAGGAAATAAAGGTATGCTGCAGGGGCGGCATTACATTACTTCATGGTTAAGTTTACAGAGTATAGATCATTCAACTTTTCAGCCTTATTTAGTGGTGAACTTAGTCGATGGTAGCTCCTTAATCGGGGCCCATTTTGTCCAGCCATTAAAAGGGGTGAGCGAACAGGCTGAGACTTATACGGGGTTGTATAGCGCATTAGGTAGTCGTGATTCTGAGTTCGCACTTTTTGGCGAGACTCTCGGAGTTTACGTTGGATTTAAATATTATTTATAAGGATATTTTTTCTATGATAAAGCTATCAGACCAGCCAACGGTGCTTATTTTTGCCGGTCAGGGAAATCCTGCCGTCGGAATGGGAGCTGATTTATGGGATTTGAATACAACGACGAGACAAATCTGGGACTGCGCCAGCGATGTGACAGGGTTAGATCTTCGTCGGTTGTGTCAGAAGGGACCGATGAATCGTCTGGTGAAAACGACGACGCAGCAGTCGGCGGTGACAGCTATCAATATCACTCTCTATAGTTTGTATGCCGAGCGATTCGCTGACGCTAACGTTGTTGGTTCGTGCGGCCATAGCGTTGGTGAATATAGCGCACTTTATGCGGCCGGCGCCTTAACGCTGGAAAATGTGTTCAAGCTAATATTGGCGCGCTCTACTATCATGGGCGATTTAAGCAATATTCATAAAGGCGCGATGCTAGCCGTGAGAGGTGCCGATTTTCAAACGGTAAGTCAGTTGATTATCGACTCCGGAAGCCCGGTCGTGGTGAGTTGTGATAATAGTCCCTCTCAGCAGGTGATTGGCGGTACGCTACCAGATTTAAGTGAATTCTCTGGGGTTCTGATGGGGGCTGGTCTGGATGCTGTCAAGCTAGGTGTTAGCGGAGCCTGGCATACGCCTCTTATGTCTGAGGGGATTCAGCCCATGCGGGATGTGCTCAAGACGGTGGAGATTGTACGGCCAAATTATCCTGTACTGATGAATGTCACTGGACGGGAAGAATATAATCCGGAGAAAATTAAAGAGAACTTATCTTTGCATTTGACCCATAGAGTACGGTGGAGCGCATCGATAGCCGCCTTTTTACAACATATCCCCTCCGTCAGGTTTGTTGAAATCAGTAACAAGGTGTATCTTGGGCATCTGCTAAATGATTTCGACGGTTTCTCTGTAGAATATTTTACACATTGTCGAAAAATGTTGGCGGCGTAACGAGGGTATCATGATTCCGGATTATTTAACGTTTATTCGTCGTCAGGATCGGTCGCTTTTACCGTATTTGTACTTTCTTACTACATTACTAATTGCATTTTACGTCAAAAACAGAGGGTATCTGTTAACCGTAGAGGATGCCTTTCCAGTAAGTGCCATCTTTTCGTTAACTATGTTCAGCTTTGTTTATGAGTTAAAGGGATATTGGGCATATAAATATGCGATAAGGAATATCAATTTTTCTTGGTTGCAGGGGAAAAGCTATTCGCGATTTGAGATAATACTGTGGCAGCCGCTTGTCGCTACAACGTGCTGTTTACTGAGTTGCTATCTGGTTGTTACAGGATTTCTACTCTTTTTTTCAACCATTGTAGCCATGTTCTGTATTGCTATTTTTGTGCCAATGATAATCTATATAATGTGTTGGATGGCGAGAAATTGTTACGTCAAGCAGTTGCAGCAGGCAACTATCTATACGCTTAAATATCGTAATCTCCATCACTATACCTGCTTGAACGTTACCGTGACTGTCTTGACCAGTTTTGCGGTTATCAGTCCGCTGATTGCAGATGATGATTTTTCCTTAGCCGATGGTTTTTTTTCACCTCGCTTGATGGTGGCTATGCTGATCCTATGTTCATTAATCCTGCTGGTTAATCTGTCTTTCGCTCACCCTTCCAGGCGTTATACCTTTTTAGGTAGACTTTTGCAAAAAGAGTTTGATGTAAACCTTGTCAATACGATGATACTTCCTGGGATAAATAGCAAACCTTTGTGGCTTAGATTGGTTATTTTCTTCACCCTTCAGGTTTTCTGGATTGTGACTGTTAGTCTGTTGTTGAAACTTTTAGGGTGGGAAATATATTTTTATGCATATTTTATTTTATGTATGATACCTGCGATAGGATACTTTTACTTGCATGTCTATTGGAAGTGGCATGAAGATTACATGACTGCCTGTGATATGTATCTCAGATGTGGTGAAAATAATAAAAATTAGAAATTGAAAGGAAAATAAGGCCAGTCAGAATGCTGACTGGCCTTATTCTATTTAGCTTTGCAGGGCATCAACAACGCCGCCCCAATCAGTCGCAGCATTATAAACAAAATTAGACCAAACCCCAGATTCGGCATACAGCAGGGAGTTGATATGGTCGGTCAGAATGCTTCCCAGGCTGGATGGCGAACCACCAAGAATATTGGAAACCAGGTCAATCGTGGTTTCCAGAGCGGAGGAGGCCAGAATCATACCAGCATTAATACCCGCAGCAACCAGACCCAGTGCAGATTGAATCGTGAAATCAACCAAAGCACAAGGCAGGTCGATAATACCTGCACCAGAGATATATTCCATTTCGTTTGCGGTTAATTCTTTCATTTTAAATTCCATCCTAGATTAATGAATTGTTAATGATGTACCTTTGCACACCGGGCAATATACTAATCAGAGGGTTTTTTATATAATAGTGAATATTTAAATGATCTATTAATTTTAATGTGAATTAAACTTCACAAACGACGCTTAGATAAGCGATGGGTATTATTTCGCAACTTCATATTTGAAAACAGAAGATACTCGAGAGTATCTTCTGTATGAGCAATTGTTCGACTTATTGTTTAGAGGTCAGAAATTCAGGTCTATTATGAAGTTGCAATGATGGTCTGTTCAACCTCGGAGCGGTTGGTCACTTTGCTGTCAATTTTTATGTAGGCCGAACGTTCTTCAGCGACAATCATAACCTGCTCTATGCCTGGTTTCGACTGCAGACGGCGCTGTAGTTCATCATTAATGATGACATCATCCGGGATCTCAACACGAAGACTACTGACATAAGGCGGTTCACTCATGGTGCTGGCCACCAGTAGCCACAGCATCGCCAGTAGCGCACCCAGTAAAAACACGGTCTGCGAGTCAAAGAATCCATCTACCCAGCCGCCCAGGGCGCCACCGATGGCCACACCGATAAACTGGCTGGTAGAATAAATCCCCATTGCTGTGCCTTTGTAGCCTGCTGGAGACTCCTTACTGATTAACGAAGGCAATAACGCTTCCAGCAGATTGAAGGCGAGGAAGAATAGTTGAACACCAGCGACCAACTCCCAGAAATAGCCACCTGCTCCCCAGAGTACAATTTCCGCTATCAGTAGCAGAGCGACGCAGAACAGGAACACACGTTTCATCTTGCGCTTCACTTCCGCATAGATGATGAACGGCACCACGGCGATAAAGGAAATGACCATGGTCACCAGGTAAATTTTCCAGTGTTCGGCTGCCGGGAAACCTGCGGCCTCCAGTTGTCCAGGTAGCGCAACAAAAGTCGACATCAACATGATGTGCAGGCACATAATGCCGAAGTTCAGCTTGAGGAGTTTAGGTTCAGCAAGCACTTTGCTGAAACAGCCCTTTACCATGCCAGATTCACGGTTCAGTACATGATTGTGGCTATTTGGTACTACCCACAAAGTCAGCAAAATACCGAGGCTGGCCAGAATAGCGATCATCCAGAATAGCGCATGCAACCCTAACTGGTGAGTGACAATAGGGCCGAGCACCATAGCGATGGCAAAGGTCACGCCAAAACTGACGCCAATGAAGGCCATAGCCTTGGTGCGGTTCTGCTCACGGGTTAAATCGGAAAGGAGGGCCATGACCGCAGCGGCAATAGCACCAGAGCCCTGCAATGCGCGGCCAAGAATAATGCCCCAAATGGAGTCGGTCAGGGCAGCGATGATGCTGCCAATGACGAAGATTAGCAGTCCTCCGACAATTAGCGGTTTGCGGCCAATTCGGTCAGACAGTAGACCAAACGGGATCTGGAAGATAGCCTGAGCAAGCCCGTAAATGCCAATGGCCAAACCAATCAGCGCTTCACTGGCCCCCTGCAGCGCCATGCCATATGTGGTCAAAACGGGCAGGACCATAAACATGCCGAGCATGCGCAGTGAAAATACGGTCCCTAAACCCCAGGTTGCGCGCAGTTCTCCTGGCGTCATTTTGTTATCGTTCATTACCACCTCAATATAAAAACTGCGACTAGTGTAGTGGTGGGATAAGGACGCGTAAATAAATGTTTGTTTAGCAGATATTACGACTGTGTTGCGTAATAGAAGAAGGGATGAGAACCAGACGATAAAATGGTGAAGAGCTGAATAAATAATGTAAAACAACAGAAAGGGCAGCGTGAAAAATCTGCCCTTAATATAGCTCCGATTAGGAAGCGGCCTGCTCCAGGAAGCTATTCCAGTCGGTAGCGGCGTTGTTCACGAATGTGTTCCAGCTGTTACCAGCGGTAGAAACGAAGTTTGCCCAGTTCTCTTGACCTGTGCTAACGACGCTTTCCCAGTTTGCCTGACCAAGGAGGAACTTGCCAAACTCAATCGCGCTATCGCCAACGAAAGAGGCAAAAGCCAGACCGGAAGTCAGCGCAAATGAGGTAAACCCAGCCGCAGAATTAGCGACAAAGCTAGCGAAGCCAGTTGCAGCGCTCACCAGGTTAAAACCACCTGAGACAGATTCCATTTCGTTGAATGTTAGTTCTTTCATTGTTATTCCTTGCTGTTAAATCCATGTTTTCCGTAGGCGTTTGCCTACTGCACAAGGCTAGCACTATCTCCGCTAATGGCGCGAGATGGCTGACTGTTAGCGATGCTCAATTTTTTCTCAATTTTTAACTATTTAATGAATGAAGAAAATGAAGTGCAAGAGTGAGGGGAGGGCGGTATGAATGAAGTAATCCTATGTTGGCGTATAAAAAAAAGCCCCCGGCTAGCGGAGGCTCTTTTCATTTCACATTTAGCGTAATCTTATCTGACGTAAGCCAGCAGATTATGTGAATCCGGCACCATGAAGTCGACAGACATCATGACTGACAGCGCGGTGATAGCGACGATGGAAAAGACGAACAGCTTACGCGCCCAGACTTTATCATCCGCCACTTTATATCCGCGCAGCGCCATGCCAAGCCACCAGACGCTGACTGCGGCCGCTACGACCAGATATTTATATCCGGCGTACCCCCCCAGAGAAAGCATCAGCGTTGCCACGGCAAAGGCCACGATGTACAGCGTGATATGGTTTTTCGCGACTGAGATGCCTTTCACTACCGGCAGAACCGGAATATTCGCCGCCTGATAATCCTTGAAACGGAAGATCGCGATGGCGTAAGAGTGAGGCATCTGCCACAGGCTAAAGATCGCCAGCAGAATCGCCGCGCCGCTGTCAAAATCACCGGTAACTGCGCAGTAGCCAATCACCGGCGGCGCAGCGCCGGAGAGTGAGCCAATCAGCGTGCCGTAGACAGAGTGGCGTTTCATATACAGGCTATAGATGCCGACATAAACCACAAACCCCATCACGCCAAGCCAGCAGGCCAGCGGGTTAGCGCCGAACCACAGCAGCATGAAGCCAGCAATACCCAGCAAGGTGGCGTATACCAGCGATGATTCTGGCGAGATCAGCCCTTTGACCAGCACCCGGTTTTTCGTCCGTTCCATCTTACGATCGATATCACGGTCGATGTAGTTGTTGAAAACACAACCCGAGGCGACCACCAGGGATACTCCGAGGAGCGTCCAGACGAACAGCGGATAGTCGATGTGGCCTTTGGAGGCCAGCAGGAAACCGCCGATCACGGAGATCAGGTTGCCAAAAATGATGCCTGGTTTCGTTACTTGCAGGTATTGCTTAAACATACTCGCCGCTCTTAGTGCATCATCATGTTGTAGTTGAGGTTCCACATAATCCAGATGGAGCCGACAACAACGATAGCAATGATGATTACGGTGAAGATAAACGCGGTCAGGTTCCAACCTTCGTCAGATTTACTGTTCATGTGCAGGAAGTACACCAGGTGCACCAGAATCTGCACTACAGCCGTGACCAGGATGGTTCCCAGAATCGCTGCATGCGAGGCAGAGCCACTCATAACCATTGCAAACGGGATTGCCGTCAGAATGATCGACAGGATGAACCCTGTCATGTAGCTCTTCACGCTGCCGTGAGAAGCGCCGCTATGATCGGTAGAATGACTCATTACATCGCCCCCATCAGATAAACAACAGAGAACACGCAGATCCACACCACGTCCAGGAAGTGCCAGAACAGGCTCAGGCACATAATACGGGTACGGTTAGTGCTGGTCAGGCCGCGACGGGATACCTGAACCATCAATACCGCCATCCACAGCAGACCAGAGGTGACGTGCAGACCGTGGGTACCAACCAGCGCGAAGAACGCTGACAGGAAGCCGCTACGGTCCGGACCCATCCCTTCAACAATCAGGTGATGGAATTCATAGATTTCCATCCCAACGAACCCTGCACCGAAGAGGAAGGTCAGGGCGAGCCAGGAAACGACCTGGCTCTTGTTGTTCTTGTACATGGCGATAGCCGCCATGCCATAGGTGATGGAGCTGAATAACAGCAGTGCGGTTTCAACCAGAACGAACGGCAGTTCAAAGATATCTTTACCCGCCGGGCCGCCAGCCGTGCCGTTCACCAGAACGGCATAGGTTGCGAACAGCGTAGCGAAGATAATGCAGTCGCTCATCAGGTAGATCCAGAAACCGAAGACTTTCATCGGTCCTGTATCATGGTGCCCGTGTTCATGCGCGTGGGCATTGTGCGCAAGAGTATCAGTTGCCATTTTTCAGCCCTGCTTTGTTAATCTCATCGAAATGCTGATTTTCCAGTTTTTCGACTTCTGCAACCGGTACGTAGTAATCCACGTCCTCGTCAAAGCTCTTGATAATCCAGGTCACTACGATGCCGGCGAAACCAACAATCGCCATCCACCAGATATGCCAGATCATCGCGAAGCCAAACACCGTTGCGAATGCAGCAATGATGATGCCCGCGCCGCTGTTTTTCGGCATATGAATTTCTTCATAATGCGCAGGTTGCTTGTACGCTTCGCCTTTTTCTTTCATTTCCCAGAACGCATCACGCTCGTGAACGTTAGGAACGACAGCGAAGTTATAGAACGGCGGTGGAGAAGAGGTTGCCCACTCCAGAGTACGACCGCCCCATGGATCACCAGTCAGGTCACGGTTCTGATCGCGATCGCGGATAGAAACGTAGAACTGGATCAGCTGGCACAGGATACCGCAAGCAATCAGCGCCGCGCCGCATGCTGCAACCACCAGCATGGAGTGGAACTGCGGATCGATGTCCTGGCTCAGACGACGGGTCATGCCCATGAAGCCCAGCACGTACAGCGGCATAAATGCGACGAAGAAGCCGATGATCCAGAACCAGAATGCGCGTTTACCCCAGGTTTCGTTCAGGGTGAAACCAAAGGCTTTCGGCCACCAGTAGGTCAGGCCTGCGAAGCAACCGAATACCACGCCGCCGATGATGACGTTATGGAAGTGCGCAATCAGGAACAGACTGTTGTGCAGTACGAAGTCCGCACCCGGTACCGCCAGCAGAACACCGGTCATCCCACCAACGGAGAAGGTAACGATGAAGCCGATAGTCCACATCATCGCCGAGTTGAAGACGATGCGGCCCTGGTACATGGTGAACAGCCAGTTGAAGATCTTAACCCCGGTCGGGATTGCGATAATCATAGTGGTAATACCGAAGAAGGCGTTTACGTTCGCGCCGGCACCCATGGTGAAGAAGTGGTGCAGCCAAACGATGAACGACAGAACGGTAATACAGACGGTTGCCCACACCAGCGAGGTGTAACCAAACAGACGTTTACGCGAGAAGGTCGCTGCGACTTCGGAGAAGACCCCGAATACCGGCAGAACCAGAATGTACACTTCCGGGTGACCCCAGGCCCAAATCAGGTTGATGTACATCATCATGTTGCCACCCATATCGTTGGTAAAGAAATGGGTGCCCAGGTAGCGGTCCAGGGTCAGCAGCGCGACGGTGACGGTCAGAATTGGGAAGGAGGCGATAATCAGGATGTTGGCGCACAAAGATGCCCATGAGAATACCGGCATCTTGAACATGGTCATGCCAGGGGCACGCATCTTGATAATGGTCACAAAGAAGTTGATACCGGTCAGGGTAGTACCGATACCGGAGAGCTGCAGCGCCCAAATCCAGTAATCGACCCCTACGCCAGGACTGTACTCAATTCCCGAAAGCGGCGGATACGCCAGCCAACCGGTCTGTGCGAACTCACCGACGCCCAGAGACAGGTTAACCAGAATCACGCCCACAACCGTGAACCAGAAGCTCAGGTTGTTGAGGAACGGGAACGCAACGTCACGCGCGCCGAGCTGAAGCGGAACCACCAGGTTCATCAGGCCGATAACGAATGGCATTGCCACGAAGAAGATCATGATAACGCCGTGGGCGGTAAAGATCTGATCGTAGTGATGAGGTGGCAGGAATCCTGCTTCCCCGGCTGAGGCCAGCACCTGCTGGCTACGCATCATAACGGCGTCAGCAAAGCCACGCAGCAGCATGACGATTGCCACGATAACGTACATGATACCGAGACGTTTGTGGTCGACGGACGTCAGCCACTCGTTCCATAGGTAGGACCACTTACCGAAGTAAGTGATCGCTGCCAGTATCGCCAGTCCCCCGACGATGATTGCAGCAACCGTTACCACGATAATAGGTTCGTGGTAGGGCACTGCATCCAGTGTAAGTTTTCCGAACATCGTTTTCTTCCTCGGCCCCTTAGTGAGCGGTTTCCGCGTGGCTCATGTCCATGCCTTCCATCCCTTCGTGCGCAGCGTGCTCGCCTTCAGGTTTAGACATGTTCATGCTCTCGTGAGACATGAATTTGTTAACAACATCTTTGAACAAATCCGGTTTCACGTTAGAGAAGTATTCCACTTTGTTGTTTTCGCTAGGCACAGCCACTTTGTCGAATGCAGCCATGGAGTCCATGGAGTTCGGGGACTGTTTCGCTTTTGCTACCCACTGATCGAAGGTTGCACGATCCGGGGTGGCGATAGCCTTGAACTTCATACCAGAGAAGCCCGGGCCACTATAGCTTGCGGAGATACCGTCATAAGTGCCTGCTTCATCAGCGATGAGGTGCAGCTGAGTCTGCATCCCGGCCATCGCATAAATCTGGCTACCTAAGCGCGGAATAAAGAACGAGTTCATCACGGAGTTGGAAGTGACTTTAAAGTGTACCGGTACGTTCGCCGGGAAGGCGATTTCGTTGACGGTAGCGATACCCTGTTCCGGGTAAATAAAGAACCATTTCCAGTCCATCGATACAACTTCGATGGTGATTGCTTTCTCGTCGTGGACAAGCGGTTTGCTTGGCTCCAGAGCGTGAGTGGTTTTCCAGGTCAGAACGGCCAGGAACAAGATGATCAGAATAGGAACCGTCCAGACCACAGCTTCAACTTTGTTGGAGTGTGACCAGTTCGGGCTATACTTCGCATCTTTATTGCTCGCGCGATACTTCCAGGCAAATCCTACTGCCATTAAGACGGCGGGAATAACGACAATCATCATCAGGCCGAATGCCGTCAGAATCAAAGAGCGTTGCTCCAGTCCAATCTGTCCTTTTGGGTCAAGGAGCGCAGAATCACAACCACTGAGTAATACAGTACCTGCGATTAATGACATCCATCCCAAACTTTTATTGTATTTCCTGAGTCTCATTTAACGACCTCAATTCCACGGGATCTGGTGGCGTTTAAAGTGTACGGGCATTTTACGGTAAGGTTGCATTACTGTAAACACGATTGGATCTGTGTCAGTTCTGTGTTAGCGGGTTCTGCTTGGATTGTCACATATGTTACGGAATGTGACGTAATTGCTTGCAAAGCCTGATTTACGCTGGATCTATAACGAAAGGGATAAGAAAGGGAATGCTTATGGGTGTACGGGTATAAACATGGTTAAAATAACACAAATAATTAACAATTAATTATCAAATAAAAGACATAAAGAAAACGTTAAAATAAAGTAACGCTGCTGAATCGGTTAAATTAATTAAAGAAACGCGTAAAAATTGTCAATAATTTCCAGAAATCTAAAACGCACAAAACAACAAATCAGCTCCCAAGGAAAATAAAATCGCTAATAAGCCGTTATAATTACCTCGGGTAATTAAAACGGCTATTAACGGTTTGGCGAAAATTAAATCAGCTGCGTTTTGCGTAGCGCCATATAGTCCAGAATCGCGCCGAGCAAAATACCACCGATAGCGGTCAGCGCGGCGACTTCCAGCAGGCCAGGCAGGAAGGAGAAAGAGGTGTAATCCAGCGCGTTCATCGCCAACAGCAGCAGCCATATCGCCAGCATCAAGCAACCTACCGCCAGGATAAGCAGCGCCAGGGCGTAAGTCTGAGGGTATTGCGTGCGCGGCAAGAAGCTTTCCGTGCGTTGGGTATATTCCAGCGTACGGCGACACAGAAGCAGGAGCAAAATCCCCGGCACGGCGGCAACGACGGAGAAAAGATAAAACGTCGGCCAGCCGTTCGCTTCGACAAACCAGCCGGCAATCGGCCCAACGTAAACGCGACCCACCGCCGACAGCGCCGACAGTAGCGCAAACTGAGTGGCGGAAAACGACTTGTTACACAGCGTCATTAACAGCGCAACAAACGCCGCGGTGCCCATCCCGCCGCACAGGTTCTCAAAAAATACCGCCGCCGCCATCGAATAAAGGTGTTTATCGGTGACCGAGAGGATCCAGTATCCGGCGTTGGAGGCCCCCTGCAGCAAGCCAAAGATCAGCAGGGCGCGGAACAGCGTCAGGCGCTGCATCAGCACGCCGCCGTAGAGTGCGCCGACAATGGTGGCGAACAGGCCCAACGTTTTATTCACCATTCCGACTTCGCCGGCATCAAAACCGACGCCGCGAATAAGGAAAGTGGTGGTCAGGCTCATGGCGAAGGCATCGCCGAGCTTATAAAGGACAATTAACAGCAGAATAAGCCAGGCGTTGTTGCGACCGAAGAAATCGCGCAACGGCGCGGCGACGGCCTGCTCAAGCGATTTAGGCACCGGAATGACGTCGCTGGGCTCCGGCGCCAGCAGCGTGGCGATAATACAAGGAATAAGCAGCGCGGCCATCAGCCAGTACATACCTTGCCAGCCCAGCCAACGGTCGGCCAACCAGAGCGCTAACCCTCCGGAAACCAGCATTCCCAAACGATAACCGAGCACGCTTATCGCCGCACCGGCGCCGCGCTCTTCCGCCGGGAGGACGTCGGTTTTCCAGGCGTCAAAGACGATATCCTGCGATGCGGAGCAAAAAGCAATAACCACAGCCAACGCCGCCATCCAGCGCAACTGCGTTGCGGGTTCAAGAAAGCCCATCGCGGCGATGGCGATAAGCAGCGCAAGCTGAGTCGTCAGCAGCCAGCCGCGGCGGCGGCCTAAAAACGGCGGCGTGTAGCGGTCCATTAATGGCGACCACAAAAACTTAAATACGTAGGCCTGACCGACGAGAGAAAAGAAGCCGATAGTTTTTAAATCGATATTTTCAACGGTCATCCACGCTTGCAGCGTGCCGGAGGTCAGCGCGAGAGGTAAACCAGAAGCAAAGCCAAGGATCAGCAAAATAGCTGATTTGGGCTGCTGAAAAATACGCAAGTAGTGATTGGACATGGCATATAGAGCAGACCCGGTATGATACCGGGTCTGCTATTTTATTAACGAGCGTTTTGTTTGATGAAGTCGTGAATGCTGGTGTCCTGCGCCATGTCGGCGATGGTATCGGTCAGCACGCTATTAACCGCGTTCGCAATGTTCTCGTTGGAAGCCTGGAAAGCGCCCTCAACGGAGTAGCTGGCGCGATAGTTTTTGGTCATCTTGGTGCCGTTAGCGGCGGTCGCGATGATGGCGATATCCGCTTTAGTGGCGATGTTGTAACGCACGTTGCCCTGCGAGACGTCAGCATACAGTTTGTTAACAATGATCTGCAGGTCGACGGCGCCGTTCGGGCCAATCATGTAGCCGCGCGACGTCATTTGCTTCTCAAGCACTTCCTGCAACAGGAAGCGCAGATCGCGAGAGGCGGTCAGCGTAACCAGCTGGTTGTTACGGGTGACCTTCGCCAGCGCCTGATCGGTACGCTGGTCTGCGCCGTTGATGCTGACGGTAACGCCCATCAGGCTCGGATCCTGCTGCGGCAGGGTGATTTTCGGCGATACTTCAATGGTCGTCGGCGGGGTGGCGCATCCTGCGAGTACAAACATCGCGACCAACGGGAATAGAATTTTCTTCAGCATGTTCAGGGTCTCAACGCACGGTGTTGTTATACCCGTCATAATTCAGGTTTCAGACGCCGCGGGGAATCGCGGGCGCTTTTTTCTGCAACTCGAAGTAGTTAGGGTGTTTAAGGAAAATTCCCGCCATCATAACATCGCCAACGGTGAGGGGAAGTGGCTACGAGTGGAAAATCATCGTGTTGTGCGTTTTATGACCTCGTCCCATTTCCGGTGGCGATTTAGCAGGGAGATTTAGCGTTCATCATCAGTAAACCTGATACTTTTGCGTGAAAATATCAGAGGAATGCTAATTTTTTGTTGTTTTCTGCCAATGGAAGCGGTAAAAGCGGCTAACATTTAAAGGGAAAGGCGGCATCTCAGCGTTGTCGGAGGAGAAAATTCATGATGATACGTGAGCAGATCGAAGCAAAACTTAGAGCAGCGTTCGACCCGATGTATCTGGAAGTCGTGGATGAAAGCTATCGGCACAACGTCCCTGCGGGCTCTGAAAGTCATTTTAAAGTGGTGTTGGTGAGCGACCGCTTCACCGGCGAACGTTTCCTTAATCGTCATCGTATGATTTACGGTACGTTGACCGAGGAGCTGTCAAGCACCGTGCACGCGCTGGCGCTGCATACTTACACGATTAAAGAGTGGGAAGGGCTACAGGATACCGTCTTTGCCTCTCCGCCATGCCGCGGAGCGGGTAGCATCGCGTAAAAATCACATTTGCAACCGCTGGCGCTTTTCCAGTATGTTGCGTGAAGATTTAGCAAAAACGGCCTGCGGGCCGTTTTCTTTTGCCTGGAAAATGCGCAAAGTTCGCGCTTTTGCAGACAAATTTGAGCGGGAAATGTGAAAAACGCCGCAGCAGTGGGTGACAACCGTTCTCGACTCACAAAAGTGATGCCGCTATAATGCCGCGTCTTATATATGAATGTCTTCGGGATGATTCTGACGACAGGGAATGTGTTTCTGATTTGAAGAGGGCATCCCGGTTCTGCGAAGCCACCTACACGCGCTTCCAGAGTTGACCGAGCACTGTGATTTTTTTGAGGTAACAAGATGCAAGTTTCAGTTGAAACCACTCAGGGCCTTGGGCGCCGTGTAACGATTACTATCGCCGCTGACAGCATCGAGAATGCTGTCAAAAGCGAGCTGGTCAACGTAGCGAAAAAAGTTCGCATTGACGGCTTCCGTAAAGGCAAAGTGCCGATGAATGTTGTTGCTCAGCGTTATGGCGCTTCCGTTCGCCAGGACGTGCTGGGCGACCTGATGAGCCGTCATTTCGTTGACGCGATCATCAAAGAGAAAATTAATCCGGCCGGCGCGCCGAACTACGTTCCGGGCGAATACAAGCTGGGCGAAGACTTCACCTACGCGGTAGAGTTCGAAGTGTATCCGGAAGTTGAGCTGAAAGGTCTGGACGCAATCGAAGTTGAAAAACCGGTTGTTGAAGTCACCGACGCTGACGTTGACGGCATGCTGGACACCCTGCGTAAGCAGCAGGCGAACTGGAAAGAAAAAGAAGGCGCTGTTGACGCTGAAGATCGCGTTACCATCGACTTCACCGGTTCTGTAGACGGCGAAGAGTTCGAAGGCGGTAAAGCGTCTGACTTCGTACTGGCGATGGGTCAGGGTCGTATGATCCCGGGCTTCGAAGACGGTATCAAAGGCCACAAAGCTGGCGAAGAGTTCACCATCGACGTGACCTTCCCGGAAGAGTACCACGCTGAAAACCTGAAAGGTAAAGCCGCTAAGTTCGTTATCAACCTGAAAAAAGTTGAAGAACGCGAGCTGCCGGAACTGACTGCTGAATTCATCAAGCGTTTCGGCGTTGAAGATGGTTCCGTTGAAGGTCTGCGTGCGGAAGTGCGTAAAAACATGGAACGCGAGCTGAAAGGCGCCGTGCGTAACCGCGTTAAATCTCAGGCTATCGAAGGCCTGGTGAAAGCGAACGACATCGACGTTCCGGCTGCTCTGATCGACAGTGAAATCGACGTACTGCGTCGTCAGGCTGCTCAGCGTTTCGGCGGTAACGAGAAGCAGGCTCTGGAACTGCCTCGCGAACTGTTCGAAGAGCAGGCTAAACGTCGCGTAGTTGTTGGCCTGCTGCTGGGCGAAGTGATTCGCACCAACGAGCTGAAAGCTGACGAAGAGCGCGTGAAAGGCCTGATCGAAGAGATGGCTTCCGCGTACGAAGATCCGTCAGAAGTGGTTGAGTTCTACAGCAAGAACAAAGAACTGATGGACAACATGCGCAACGTGGCGCTGGAAGAGCAGGCTGTTGAAGCCGTGCTGGCGAAAGCTAAAGTGTCTGAAAAAGCCACTTCCTTCAACGAACTGATGAACCAGCAGGCGTAATTTAGCCCGGCTGTTTAAAGTTCGCGCAAAAGCCCGTTGCCGAAAGGCGGCGGGTTTTTTTTATTGCAATGATAGGCTTAGGATGAGTGCTAAAACACATTTTCAGTGATAGCGTTACTCCAAAAGGTTGTTATGCTTGAATTATGGCTGCGCCATCCCCATAACCGGGTGACGTATCTGCATCCGCAGCGTCAGGAATAATGACCAGGTCAACGTATCAGTGCCCTGCGGATAGAAACTCTGGCTGATAATCCGTCCATAAGGTTACAATCAGTGCAGCAGGTTTTTTCAAAATTAATCCAGGAGACGGAAATGTCATACAGTGGCGAACGAGATAACTTTGCACCCCATATGGCCCTGGTGCCGATGGTCATTGAACAGACCTCACGCGGTGAACGTTCTTTTGATATCTATTCCCGTCTGCTCAAGGAACGCGTTATTTTCCTGACCGGCCAGGTGGAAGACCACATGGCTAATCTGATCGTGGCGCAGATGCTGTTTCTGGAAGCGGAAAATCCAGAAAAAGATATTTACCTGTACATTAACTCTCCGGGCGGCGTGATCACCGCCGGGATGTCAATTTACGACACCATGCAGTTCATCAAGCCGGATGTCAGCACTATCTGTATGGGGCAGGCGGCTTCAATGGGCGCCTTCCTGCTGACCGCCGGGGCGAAAGGCAAGCGTTTCTGTCTGCCGAACTCCCGCGTGATGATTCACCAGCCGCTGGGCGGCTATCAGGGTCAGGCGACGGATATTGAAATCCACGCCCGTGAAATTCTGAAAGTGAAAGGGCGTATGAATGAACTGATGGCGCATCATACGGGTCAATCCCTTGAGCAGATCGAGCGCGATACCGAGCGTGACCGCTTCCTGTCGGCGTCGGAAGCGGTGGAATACGGCCTGGTCGATTCCATCTTGACCCATCGTAATTGATGCCCGTGGCGTAAGGGTGCCGCTATACTTGTTTTAACAACTGGGCGGCACAACGCGTGATCGCGACTTGCGCCTGAGAATGGCATTTGCGTCGTCATCTGCGGCACAAAGAACTTAAGAAGAGGTTTGGACTCATGACAGATAAACGCAAAGATGGTTCGGGCAAACTGTTGTACTGCTCTTTTTGCGGCAAAAGCCAGCATGAAGTGCGTAAGCTGATCGCCGGGCCATCCGTGTATATCTGCGACGAATGCGTTGATTTATGTAACGACATCATTCGCGAAGAGATTAAAGAAGTCGCTCCGCACCGCGAGCGCAGCGCGCTGCCGACGCCGCACGAAATTCGCCACCATCTGGACGATTATGTTATCGGTCAGGAACAGGCGAAAAAAGTGCTGGCAGTGGCGGTATACAATCACTACAAACGTCTGCGCAACGGCGACACCAGCAATGGCGTGGAACTGGGTAAAAGCAACATTCTGCTGATCGGGCCGACCGGTTCCGGTAAAACGCTGTTGGCTGAAACGCTGGCGCGTCTGTTGGATGTTCCGTTTACCATGGCCGATGCCACCACCCTGACCGAAGCGGGTTACGTGGGCGAAGACGTGGAAAACATCATCCAGAAGCTGCTGCAGAAATGCGATTACGATGTGCAGAAAGCGCAGCGCGGCATCGTGTACATCGATGAGATCGACAAAATTTCCCGTAAATCAGATAACCCGTCGATTACCCGCGACGTGTCCGGCGAAGGCGTTCAGCAGGCGCTGTTGAAGCTTATCGAAGGTACCGTAGCCGCTGTTCCGCCACAGGGCGGGCGTAAACATCCGCAACAGGAGTTCTTGCAGGTTGATACCTCCAAGATTCTGTTTATCTGCGGCGGCGCGTTCGCAGGCCTGGACAAAGTGATTTCCCACCGTGTTGAAACCGGCTCCGGCATTGGTTTTGGCGCGACGGTTAAAGCGAAATCCGACAAAGCCAGCGAAGGCGAACTGCTGGCGCAGGTCGAGCCGGAAGATCTGATCAAGTTTGGTCTGATCCCGGAATTTATCGGCCGTCTGCCGGTTGTCGCGACGCTGAATGAACTGAGTGAAGAAGCGCTGATTCAGATCCTGAAAGAGCCGAAAAACGCCCTGACTAAGCAGTATCAGGCGCTGTTTGGCCTCGAAGGCGCTGAGCTGGAATTCCGTGATGAAGCGCTGGATGCGATCGCCAAGAAAGCGATGGCGCGTAAAACCGGCGCCCGTGGTCTGCGCTCGATCGTTGAAGCCGCGCTGCTCGACACCATGTACGATCTGCCGTCCATGGAAGATGTCGAAAAAGTGGTGATTGACGAGTCGGTGATCGAAGGTCAGAGCAAGCCGCTGCTGATCTACGGCAAGCCGGAAGCGCAGCAGGCATCTGGCGAATAATTCGCCAATCGACACAAGCAGTTAAGCAAAAAGGGGGGATTTTATCCCCCCTTTTATTTTTCCTGTGTTCCCGCCGTTGAATGTATGGAATACATCCCCATATACTGGATTACATATTAACGGCGACGCGTTAATGAAGGTGTCGTCGGCTACCTGGCGGACTTTAAACTAAGAGAGAGCTCTATGAATCCTGAGCGTTCTGAACGCATTGAAATCCCCGTATTGCCGTTGCGCGATGTGGTGGTTTATCCGCACATGGTCATACCCCTGTTTGTAGGGCGGGAAAAATCTATCCGTTGTCTGGAAGCGGCCATGGACCATGATAAAAAAATCATGCTGGTCGCGCAGAAAGAAGCGTCGACGGATGAGCCGGGTGTAAACGATCTTTTCACCGTCGGGACCGTGGCGTCAATTTTGCAAATGCTGAAGCTGCCGGACGGCACTGTGAAAGTGCTGGTGGAAGGCTTACAGCGTGCGCGTATTACTGCGCTGTCTGATAACGGCGAGCACTTCTCCGCCAAAGCAGAGTACCTTGCTTCTCCGGTCATTGAAGAGCGGGAGCAGGAAGTGCTGGTGCGTACGGCTATCAGCCAGTTTGAAGGCTACATCAAGCTGAACAAAAAAATCCCACCGGAAGTGCTGACGTCGCTGAATAGCATCGACGATCCCGCGCGTCTGGCGGATACCATCGCTGCGCATATGCCGCTTAAGCTGGCGGACAAACAGTCCGTGCTGGAGATGTCCGACGTGAACGAGCGTCTGGAATATCTGATGGCGATGATGGAATCTGAAATCGATCTGCTGCAGGTTGAGAAACGCATTCGCAACCGCGTGAAAAAGCAGATGGAAAAATCTCAGCGTGAGTACTATCTGAATGAGCAAATGAAAGCCATCCAGAAAGAGCTCGGCGAGATGGATGACGCCCCGGACGAAAACGAAGCGCTGAAGCGTAAGATCGACGCGGCGAAGATGCCGAAAGAGGCGAAAGAAAAAACCGAAGCGGAACTGCAAAAGCTGAAGATGATGTCCCCGATGTCGGCGGAAGCCACCGTCGTGCGCGGCTACATCGACTGGATGGTGCAGGTGCCGTGGAATGCCCGCAGCAAGGTCAAAAAAGATCTGCGTCAGGCGCAAGAGATCCTCGATACCGATCATTATGGTCTGGAGCGAGTCAAGGACCGCATCCTTGAGTATCTTGCGGTGCAGAGTCGCGTTAACAAGCTGAAAGGGCCGATCCTGTGCCTGGTAGGGCCGCCGGGGGTGGGTAAAACCTCGCTGGGTCAATCTATTGCCAAAGCCACCGGGCGTAAGTACGTGCGCATGGCGTTGGGCGGCGTGCGTGATGAAGCGGAAATCCGTGGTCACCGCCGTACCTATATTGGCTCGATGCCGGGGAAACTGATCCAGAAAATGGCGAAAGTGGGGGTGAAAAACCCGCTGTTCCTGCTGGATGAGATCGACAAAATGTCCTCCGACATGCGCGGCGACCCGGCTTCAGCATTGCTGGAGGTATTGGATCCGGAACAGAACGTGGCCTTTAACGACCACTATCTGGAAGTGGACTACGATCTCAGCGACGTGATGTTCGTGGCGACCTCCAACTCCATGAATATTCCGGCTCCGCTTCTGGACCGTATGGAAGTGATTCGTCTCTCCGGTTATACCGAAGATGAAAAACTGAACATTGCTAAGCGCCACCTGCTGCCGAAGCAGATCGAACGCAACGCGCTGAAAAAGGGCGAGCTGACGGTCGACGATAGCGCCATTATCGGCATTATTCGTTACTACACCCGTGAAGCAGGCGTACGTAGCCTGGAGCGTGAAATCTCCAAGCTGTGCCGTAAAGCCGTTAAACAGCTGCTTCTGGATAAGTCGCTGAAACACATCGAGATTAACGGTGAAAACCTGCACGATTATCTTGGCGTGCAGCGCTTTGACTACGGCCGCGCGGATAGCGAAAACCGCGTAGGTCAGGTGACCGGTCTGGCGTGGACGGAAGTGGGCGGCGATCTGCTGACCATCGAAACCGCCTGCGTTCCGGGCAAAGGCAAGTTAACCTACACCGGTTCACTTGGCGAAGTCATGCAGGAGTCGATTCAGGCAGCGCTGACCGTGGTACGCGCGCGTGCTGAGAAGCTTGGTATCAATCCGGACTTCTACGAAAAACGCGATATTCACGTGCACGTACCGGAAGGGGCAACGCCAAAAGATGGTCCGAGCGCCGGTACGGCGATGTGCACCGCGTTGGTTTCCTGCCTGACCGGTAACCCGGTACGCGCCGATGTGGCGATGACAGGGGAAATCACCCTGCGCGGCCAGGTGCTGCCAATCGGCGGTCTGAAGGAAAAACTGCTGGCGGCGCATCGTGGGGGGATTAAGACTGTTCTGATTCCTTACGAAAACAAGCGTGACCTTGAAGAAATTCCGGAAAACGTTATCGCCGATTTGGATATTCATCCGGTACAGCGAATCGAGGAAGTTCTGACACTTGCCCTGCAAAATGAACCGTTTGGCATGCAGGTTGTAAGCGCAAAATAGTGATATCGCGCAAATAGCGTTAAGAAAAGTGGGGCTGGTAAGTAAATTCGTACTTGCCAGCCTTTTTTTGTGTAGCTAACTTAGATCGCTGGCAGGGGTCATCGACAACTCTGTTGTAAGGGCATGACAGTCCTGATATAACTGCTGCGCGGTCGCGCCATGAAGGATTCTGGTGCGATATAAATTATAAAGAGAGGAAGAGAACAGTGAATAAATCTCAACTGATTGACAAAATTGCTGCGGGTGCGGACATTTCTAAAGCTGCAGCTGGACGTGCGTTAGATGCTTTGATCGCTTCTGTTACTGAATCTCTGCAAGCTGGGGATGATGTTGCGCTGGTAGGGTTCGGTACTTTTGCTGTTAAAGAGCGTGCTGCCCGTACTGGTCGCAACCCACAAACAGGTAAAGAAATTACCATTGCTGCCGCTAAAGTACCGGGCTTCCGTGCAGGTAAAGCGCTGAAAGACGCGGTAAACTAATCGGCACTCCCGTCAGGGAATGTGACGAAGTACAAGGGCGCATCGCGAGATGTGCCTTTTTTATTTGTCCAGAACGCGACTTTATGTGTGTTTATGCGCACTTGTGGGCTGACAATTGCCCCGTTTTCTTGTCAAAATACGTCCTCACGCGCGGCAGCCATCACGTGCTATGCTGCGCGAGCTAAAGTCATCTACAGCGGAGCGTTGTTACACCATGATGGACAACCTACGCACGGCCGCCAACAGCGTCGTGCTCAAGATTATTTTCGGTATCATTATCGTCTCGTTCATTTTGACCGGGGTGAGTGGTTACCTGATTGGCGGCGGCAACAACTATGCCGCAAAAGTGAATGGTCAGGAGATTGGCCGCGCGCAGTTTGAAAATGCCGTTGCCAGCGAGCGTAACCGCATGCAGCAGCAGCTAGGCGATCAGTTCTCCGAGCTGGCGGCCAACGAAAACTACATGAAGACCATGCGTCAGCAGGTGCTGAACCGTCTGATCGATGAATCGCTGCTGGATCAGTATGCCCGTGAACTGGGCCTGAGCATCAGCGACGACCAGGTGAAACAGGCCATCTTCCAGACCCAGGCCTTCCAGTCGAACGGCAAGTTTGATAACGAGCGCTTCAGCGGCATCGTGAATCAAATGGGCATGACCACCGATCAATACGCGCAAGCGCTGCGTAACCAACTGACGACGCAACAGCTGATCAATGCGGTAGCCGGTACCGATTTCATGCTGCCGGGCGAGTCCGACCAACTGGCGGCGCTGGTATCCCAACAGCGCGTGGTTCGTGAAGCGACTATCGACGTTAACGCGCTGGCGGCGAAACAGACCGTTAGTGATGAAGAGATTAACGCCTTCTGGCAGCAGAACCAGGCCCGTTTTATGGCGCCAGAGCAGTTCCGCGTGAGCTACATCAAGATGGATGCCGCCAGCATGCAGGAAAACGCCTCTGACGAAGAAATCCAGTCATGGTATGACCAGCATAAAGATCAGTTCACTCAGCCGCAGCGTAATCGCTACAGCGTGATTCAGACTAAAACTGAAGCTGATGCGAAAGCGGTGCTCGCCGAACTGCAAAAAGGCGCCGATTTCGCCACGCTGGCAAAAGAGAAATCTACCGACATCATCTCTGCGCGTAACGGCGGCGATATGGGCTGGATGGAAGAGGCCTCTACCGTGCCTGAGCTCAAAGATGCCGGCCTGAAAGACAAAGGTCAGCTTTCCGGAGTGATCAAATCTTCCGTAGGCTTCCTGGTGGCGCGCCTTGACGATGTTCAGCCGGCGCAGGTAAAACCGCTGGCCGATGTGCGTAACGACATCGCGGCTAAAGTGAAACAGGAAAAAGCGCTGGACGCGTACTACGCGCTACAGCAGAAGGTTAGCGATGCAGCCAGCAATGATAACGAATCCCTGGCGGGCGCGGCGCAGGTTGCCGGCCTGAAAGTGGTTGAGACCGGCTGGTTCGGCCGTGACAACCTGCCGGAGGAGCTGAACTTCAAGCCGGTTGCCGATGCTATCTTTAATGGCGGTCTGGTGGGTGAAAACGGCGCGCCGGGTAGTAACTCCGATATCATTACCGTTGACGGCGATCGCGCCTTTGTTCTGCGCATTAGCGAGCACAAAGCGGAAAGCGTTAAGCCGCTGGCGGAAGTGAAAGCGCAGGTGACTGATATCGTGAAGCGCAATAAAGCGGAACAGCAGGCGAAACTGGATGCTGACAAACTGTTAGCCGCCCTGAAAGCGGGCAAAGGTGATGAAGCGATGAAAGCCGCAGGGCTGAGCTTCGGTGCAGCGCAGACGCTGTCCCGTACCGGCCAGGATCCACTGAGTCAGGCTGCATTCTCTTTGCCGCTGCCGCAGAAAGATAAAGCCAGCTACGGCGTAGGCAGCGATGCTAAAGGCAACGTAGTATTGCTGGCGCTGGATGAAGTAAAAGCGGGCGCTATGCCAGAAGAGCAGAAGAAAGCGATGGTGCAGGGTATTACCCAGAATAATGCGCAAATCGCATTCGAAGCGTTGATGAGCAATCTGCGTAAAGAAGCCAAAATCAAGCTCGGCGATATCATCGACCAGCAGCAATAATTTCGCGCCGCCTCGCAAAACAAGGTAACGCGATGCAATACTTAAAGGCCGCTTTCGCGGCCTTTTCCATTTCCGCAATCTGCCTTTTGTACTCCTTTTTTGTAGCCGCTATCGTGACCTTGCTGTCTACAAACAAGGAGATAACAGCATGAACAGAGGAATGAAAATGGTTATTGTCGCCGTGTTGCTGGCTTGTGCGGCGGGTTCTCAGGGGGCGCTGGCGGCATCGGCGAGCGGCAAGGCGGCATCGGCAAAAGAAACTATTCAGGCGCCGCAGACGAAAATGCCGGAGGAGGTCAAAACGGCGGATACCCACGGCACGCAGGTTAGCATCAATAATGCCAGCGCGGAGGAGTTAGCACAGGCTATGAACGGCGTTGGGCTCAAGAAAGCGCAGGCAATCGTCAGCTACCGCGAAGAATATGGGCCGTTTAAGACTCTCGACGATCTTAAACAGGTCCCTGGGATGGGCAGTTCACTGGTAGAGAGAAATCTGTCACATCTGACGCTGTAATTTTCGCCTGTTGGTTTGCACAGTGGCAAATCTTTGCCATGCTAAAGAGGTTACATCATCTGGTGTGACCTCTTACCTGATTAACAACAATAATAGTAAGGCATGTGCGCTATGCAGACTCAAATTAAAGTTCGCGGTTATCACCTGGATGTTTACCAGCACGTTAACAATGCTCGTTATCTGGAGTTTCTCGAAGAGGCGCGCTGGGATGGGCTGGAGAGTAGTCCGGCGTTTCACTGGATGACCAGCCATAACATCGCTTTTGTGGTGGTCAATATCAATATTAATTATCGTCGCCCGGCGGTACTTGGCGACGTGCTCACCGTGACCAGTAAGCTTGAGCAGTTGAACGGCAAAAGCGGCACCCTTAGTCAGGTTGTGACCCTTAACCCTAACGGTGAAGTGGTGGCCGATGCGCTGATTACCTTTGTCTGCATTGATTTGAAAACGCAGAAGGCGCAGCCGCTGGAAGGGGAGTTGTGCGAAAAGCTCGACCAGATGAATTTACGCTAATAACAGTCGGACCGCGGAGAGTTGCGAACCCGTAGCCCGGTAAGCGAAGCGCCACCGGACTGAACTTAAGCTTCGTGCCAGTCGTTTCCCGGAGGCGGCGCCTGACGCGCCTTTTCCGGGCTACCGGCTGGTGGGACGCTGTGAATCCGTAGCCCCGGTAAGCGAAGCGCCACCGGGGAGGTCAACTTAAGCTTCGTGCCCCTGGCCCAGCCCGGTTTTTTGCTTCATTTGCGCCATCACGCCGGCCTTATCGCCCAGATACTGATTCAAGCCGTTGGCGCGCAGGTTGCAGGCCGCACACTGGCCGCAGCCGTCGCCCTTGATGCCGTTATAGCAGGTGAGCGTTTCGCGGCGAACCAGATCCAACTGGCCCCAATAATCGGCCAGCGCCCAGGTCTCGGCTTTGTTGAGCCACATCAGCGGCGTTTCAAAGCGAATGTCTTTCGCCATACCAAGGCTAACCGCGTGGTGCAGCGCTTTAACAAATTCGTCGCGGCAGTCCGGGTAACCGGAGAAGTCGGTCTCGCAAACGCCGGTAATAATCGCTTCGGCCTTAACCTGATAGGCGTAGATCGCCGTCAGGGTTAAAAACAGAATATTGCGACCTGGAACGAAGGTATTCGGAATACCATCGGCATCCGGCTCGTAATCCGGTACCGGAATGCTATCGCGGGTCAGGCTGCTCACCGCCAGTTCGTTAAGCAGCGTAACGTCCAGCACTTTGTGCGCCACCGCGCCCAGTTTTAGCGCCAGCTCGCGAGCCACGTCAATCTCGGCGCGGTGGCGTTGGCCATAATCAAAAGTGACGCAATGCACTTCATCATACTGTTCCAGTGCCTGCACCAGGCAGGTTGTTGAGTCTTGTCCTCCGCTGAAGACAACTACGGCGCGTTTCATAGCAATTCCTGACTAAATAAGTGAAAGCGTTATGGTACCGTCAGACGCTCGCGGCGACCAGCTCTCTCACGCCGATGATGCCGGTAGCCAGGCGCTGGCAAAGTCGAACCACCCTCTGGCATTAAGGCGCAGGCCATTAACCCCCGGCGGCGCGCTGATGCGGTAATTGTATTTGAATAACGGCGTCATGATGGCGTCATCCATCAGCGTATTGAAGACGTTGCGCAGGGCATCGTTGCGGCTACGCGCTTCGGGCTGCGCCTGCACGGCATCTAACGTTGCCTGGAGGTGCGCATATTGCGCCCCGGTCAGCAAATGGGGCCATAGCGTATCGCAGCGCAGCCACTGCTCAAGGGTATATTCCGGCGCTTCGCCAATCAGTCGGTCGCCCATCATCATATCGGCCTGCGCCAGATACCGGCAGCCGTCCCAATTTTTGGCGTCGTGAAAAATGAGCGTCAGTTCGCAGCCGAGAGTGGCGAGGCGCAGTTTCAGTTGCTCAGCCATTGTGTGTAATTCGACCGGCAAATGATAGAGCAGGGTGAGTTGGGGCGGCAACGGCACCTCATGGTTTTCCGGGCCCTGGGGAATGGACCAGCCCGGTAGCACTTCATGGCTCGGCGTAATCAGATCTTCATCCAGCGGTAGCGTTTCCAGCAACGACGAGCGGTGGATAATCGAAATCAGCCGCTGGGCCTGCGCTTTACTGAGACGTGGACTCTGACGCAGGGTCAAATAGCAGAAGCCGAGGCTGATGCTATTGCTCACCTGGCGCAAATTATTGAGCTCTTCGGGATCGCCGATGGTGATCTGTACTGGATGGCGACAGCTGGTGCCGAGATCGCTTTCGAATAGCTGCGGCGTGATCCAATATTCTACCGCCTGGATCAGCGGATGCTGTAAATGGTAGCGGGGATGGTTCTCCAGCCGGACCAGATCCGGGCCAAAAAGCTTTATTCGGAACGGACCGCTACCGAGCGCCGGATCATCAGGATGCGCCAGCACGCTGCAATAGCTGGCTAAACGGAACGGTAGCCAGTAGTCCGGGCGATGCAGCGTAATCGTCAAACATTGGGCGTGGGTGACATCGATACGGCTGATGCTGGCAAAGAGGGTGCGGAGAGCCGGGAGTTCCAGGAGCAACAGTAGTCTTTGCTGCAGCTGTGAGGTTTTCACGGTATCGCCGTTATGCCAACACAGGGTAGAGCGGATATAAAAGTGCCAGCGCAGCCCATCGGGTGATACCTGCCAGTGGTGTGCCAGATCGCCCACCGGCGTATTGTCGCTATCGTCGAAACGCGTCAGGCCGGAATAGATCTGCCCGGCCAAATGTTGTTCCGCACGACCGGGCAGAAAGCCGGGGCGCAGCGGTTCCAGTGGACGGTAGTAAGGTATACGCAGCGTCGGGGTATTGTTTTGCCACTGGCCGCCGAGGAAGGGGTGCAACAACGCTTTCAGCTCAACCGGCGCCAGCTGCGCCAGCTCCAGCGCGTTTTGTTGCTGACCCTTATTCAGCGCCTGTTCCATCATCTCGTTACGCAAACTTTCCGGGGTTTTGTAAAAACAGAGCATTCCGCGCTTGCCGCGCCCGGAGCTGGCCTGCCAGCTTAACCAGCCGGCCTCCTGAGCCTGGCGCAACAGCGTACGGATATGACGCTCGCTACAAAAGCAGCGTTCAGCCAGCTCGCCAACGGTCACCTGCTGCGGAGCGCCGGACGACGGCTGCCAAAGGCGCTGGTACTGATTTAAACGATTTAATAATCTCATTTGCCGAAAACCCGGAACAATAAAAAATATCTATTCACTATTACTTCCGTATATCTCAGGCGATACTGCAACACAAGCGAAACCCATCACACATCGGGGAAAATACCATGGCAAAACTGGCGGCATTTGATATGGACGGCACCCTGCTGATGCCGGACCATCGTCTCGGAGAACAGACTCTGACGGCGCTGAGACGGCTGCGTGAACGCGATATCGCCCTGACCTTTGCCACCGGTCGCCATGCTCTGGAAATGCACCATGTGATCGGCGAGTTTTCCCTTGATGCTTTTCTGATTACCGGTAACGGCACGCGCATCCATTCACTGGAAGGTGAAGAGCTGTATCGCCAGGATCTGAATCCGGAAGTGGCGGAAGAGGTGCTGCACAGCGTGTGGGATACTCAGGCGAGTATGCACGTTTTCAATGATGGCGGCTGGTTTACCGGCCAGGCAAGGCCGGAACTGCTCCGGGCTCACGCCTTCAGCGGCTTTCATTATCAACTGCGCGATCCGAAACGGATGCCGGCGCATCACGTCACCAAGATCTGTTTCTGCGGCGATCATGACGATCTGCGCCGCCTGCGGATCCAGCTAAATGACGTGCTAGGCGATCGCGCGTTTCTTTGTTTCTCGGCGATGGATTGTCTGGAGGTACTGCCGGTCGGCTGTAATAAAGGAGCCGCGCTGGCGGTGCTGAGCCAGCACTTAGGTTTCACTTTGCAGGACTGTATGGCATTTGGTGATGCAATGAACGATCGCGAGATGCTTGGTAGCGTAGGGCGAGGCTTCATTATGGGCAACGCGATGCCGCAGCTCAAAGCTGAACTGCCGCATCTACCGATCATCGGAGACTGCCGTCATCAGGCTGTTTCCCATTTCTTAACACATTGGCTGGATAATCCTGATCTTCCTTATTCCCCCGAATAGAGAGACCCTACCAGCAAGCCGGATAGCGTTCTATCCGGCTTTTTTTATTGTGCGCCGCTTAGTTGCATAATCTGCTCCTGCCACGGGGTAATATCGCCGATATTTGCCGCGACCCACTGCGGGTTGTAATAGCTTTCGAGATAACGTTCGCCGCTGTCGCACAACAGGGTGACGATGGAACCCTGGCGTCCTTCATCGCGCATGCGCGTGGCCAGTTGCAGCACGCCCCACATATTGGTACCGGTGGAGGCGCCGACTTTTCTTCCAAGCTGCGTTTCCAGCCACAGGGCGGTAGCGATGCTGGCGGCATCCGGAACGCGCAGCATCTCATCGACGACGTCAGGAATAAACGATGGCTCGACGCGCGGACGGCCAATCCCTTCGATCTTGCTGCCGACCGGGCTGCGCAGGCTGGCGTCGCGGCTTTGCCAGTAATCGAGGAACACCGAATTCTGCGGGTCGACGACCATCAGTTGCGTCTCGTAACCCTGGCAGCGAATATAGCGGCCGATGGTTGCAGAAGTACCGCCGGTACCCGCGCTCATGACGATCCACGACGGCTGTGGATACGGCTCGTGGGTCATCTGGCGGAAAATGCTGTCGGCGATATTGTTATTGCCGCGCCAGTCGGTGGCGCGCTCGGCGAAGGTGAACTGATCCATATAGTGGCCATTCAACTCGCGCGCCAGCATTTCGGAAGCAGCATAGATTTCGCAGGCGTTGTCGACGAAATGACAGCGTCCGCCATAAAATTCAATCTGTTCGATTTTACGTTTCGCCGTGCAGGAGGGCATCACGGCAATAAACGGCAGGCCCAGCAGGCGAGCAAAATAGGCTTCTGAGACCGCCGTCGAACCCGAAGACGATTCGATAATCGTGGTGCCTTCTTTGATCCATCCGTTGCACAGGCCATAGAGAAACAGCGAGCGCGCCAGTCGGTGCTTAAGGCTACCGGTTGGATGCGTACTCTCATCTTTCAGATAAATAGGGATCCCCGGAAAACCAGGCAACGCCAGGCGGATCAGGTGCGTATCGGCGGAACGCTGATAGTCGGCGTTAATTTCACTAATGGCATGTTTTACCCAGGCGCTGTTCATCTCGGATTCCTGTTTGTCATTTTGTGCCCAGCTTAGCGGATTGTGCGGGAAAAATTGTTGCTATTTGGCCTTTCAATTACAATTACGGGAGTAAATTATTCTCTCTGGTGGCCTTATGTTAGATAAAATTGACCGTAAGCTGCTCTCATTGCTGCAAACTGACTGCACCCTCTCTTTGCAGGCGCTGGCGGATGCCGTTAATCTGACCACCACGCCCTGCTGGAAACGGCTCAAGCGTCTTGAGGACGAAGGCATCCTGCGCGAGCGCGTGGCCATCCTGGATGCGGAAAAGCTGGGGCTCGGATTAACCGCCTTTGTGTTGATAAAAACCCAGCACCACAGCAGTGACTGGTACTGCCGTTTTGTCAGCGAAGTGTCGCAAATGGCGGAAGTGCTGGGTTTCTGGCGTATGGCCGGCGAGTACGACTACCTGCTACGGGTACAGGTCGCGGATATGAAGCGCTATGACGACTTTTATAAACGTCTGGTGAACAGCGTGCCGGGGCTGTCGGATGTCACTTCGAGTTTTGCCATGGAACAGATAAAATACACCACGGCCTTGCCTATTGATTAACGGCTTTTTGCCGCCACGAATTATACATTCAGGATTTTACCGTTTGCGATTATTTGCTCAACTTAGCTGGTACTTTCGCCGGGAGTGGCGCCGCTATCTCGGCGCCGTCGCTCTGCTTGCCGTTATTGCCGTACTCCAGCTAATCCCGCCGAAAGTAGTGGGGATTGTGGTCGATGGCGTGACTAAAGAACATTACACCGTAGAGCAGGTGTGGATGTGGATCGGCGCGCTGGTGGTTATCGCGGTGATGATTTATCTGCTGCGCTATGTCTGGCGCGTGCTGCTCTTCGGCGCCTCTTATCAACTGGCCGTTGAACTGCGTGAAGACTTCTACCGTCAGCTCAGCCGCCAGCATCCGGCCTTCTATCTGCGTCACCGTACCGGCGATCTTATTGCCCGCGCGACCAACGATGTTGACCGCGTCGTCTTCGCCGCCGGCGAGGGTGTCCTGACGCTGGTGGATTCATTGGTGATGGGTTGTGCGGTACTGATTGTGATGTCGACGCAAATCAGCTGGCAGTTAACGCTGCTGGCGCTGGTGCCGATGCCGTTTATGGCGCTGGCGATCAAGCGTAATGGCGATGCCCTGCATGAGCGTTTCCGCGTGGCGCAGGCGGCTTTTTCCAGCCTCAACGATCGCACACAGGAAAGCCTGACCAGCATACGGATGATTAAAGCGTTCGGCCTTGAGGATCGCCAGTCGGCGCAGTTTGCCGACGATGCGGCGGATACCGGGGCGAAGAACATGCGGGTTGCGCGTATCGATGCCCGCTTCGACCCGACAATCTATATTGCCATTGGCGCGGCCAACCTGCTGGCAATCGGCGGCGGCAGCTGGCTGGTGTTGCAGGGCGAGCTGACCCTTGGTCAGTTAACCAGTTTTGTCATGTATCTCGGCCTGATGATTTGGCCAATGCTGGCGCTGGCGTGGATGTTTAACATCGTTGAGCGCGGTAGCGCCGCCTATGGACGTATTCGTTCGATGCTGGAAGAAGCGCCGGTGGTCAACGATGGTAGCGAAACGGTGCCGGAGGGGCGCGGGGCACTTAACGTGGCGGTGCGCGAATTTATCTATCCGCAGGCGACGAAACCGTCGCTGGAGAAGGTTAACTTCACCCTGCAGCCGGGGCAAATGCTCGGTATCTGCGGCCCGACGGGAGCCGGGAAAAGCACCATACTTTCCCTTATTCAGCGCCATTTTGATGTTACCGAGGGGGATATCCGTTTCCATGATATTCCGCTGTCTCGCCTGCAGCTTGATAGCTGGCGCGGGCGGCTGGCGGTGGTCAATCAAACCCCATTCCTGTTCTCCGATACCGTGGCCAATAACATTGCGTTGGGTAAACCGGACGCGACCCGGGAACAAATCGAACATGTCGCGCGGCTGGCCAGCGTTCATGATGATATTCTGCGCTTGCCGCAGGGCTATGAAACGGAAGTCGGCGAGCGCGGCGTCATGCTCTCAGGCGGTCAGAAACAACGTATTTCTATTGCCCGAGCGCTGCTGCTGGAGGCGGAAATCCTGATCCTTGATGACGCGCTGTCGGCGGTTGATGGGCGGACGGAGCATGATATTTTGCATAACCTGCGGCAGTGGGGGGAAGGGCGGACGGTGATTATCAGCGCCCACCGCCTTTCAGCATTAACCGAAGCCAGTGAAATTTTGGTTCTGCAACACGGCCATATTGCTCAGCGCGGACGCCATGAGCAGCTTGCCGCCCAGTCGGGATGGTATCGCGATATGTACCGCTATCAGCAACTGGAAGCGGCGCTCGATGATGCGCCGCAGGATGAGGAGGCGACAGATGCGTAATTTCGCCGATCTCTGGCCGACCCTGAAACGTCTGCTGGCCTACGGTTCGCCGTGGCGTAAGCCGCTCATCATTGCCGTTATCATGATGTGGATAGCAGCGGCGGCGGAAGTCAGCGGCCCGCTGCTGATAAGCTATTTCATTGATAACATGGTGGCGAAACAGTCGCTACCGGTGAAGCTGGTCTGCGGCCTGGCGGCGGCCTATATCTTCCTGCAGATCCTTGCCGCTACGCTGCACTATAACCAGGCGCTGCTGTTTAACCGGGCGGCGGTCGGCGTGGTGCAGCAGTTGCGCAGCGATGTGATGGACGCCGCGCTGCGTCAGCCGTTAAGCGAGTTTGATACGCAACCGGTCGGCCAGTTGATATCACGCGTTACCAACGATACCGAAGTGATCCGTGACCTGTACGTGACAGTCGTGGCGACGGTGCTGCGTAGCGCGGCGCTGATTGGTGCGATGCTGGTGGCGATGTTTAGTCTCGACTGGCGAATGGCGCTGGTGGCGGTGGCTATCTTCCCGGCGGTGCTGATCGTGATGGCTATCTATCAGCGTTACAGCACGCCGATCGTGCGTCGCATGCGCGCCTGGCTTGCCGATATCAATGATGGCTTCAACGAAGTGATCAACGGCATGGGCGTTATTCAGCAATTCCGCCAGCAGGCGCGATTCGGCGAGCGAATGCGTGAAGCCAGTTACGGACACTATCTGGCGCGCATGCAGACGCTGCGTCTGGATGGTTTCCTGCTGCGACCGCTGTTAAGCCTGTTTTCATCGCTGATCCTCTGCGGCCTGCTGATGCTGTTTGGTTTTAGCGCTTCCGGAAGTATCGAAGTCGGCGTGTTATATGCCTTTATTAGCTATCTCGGGCGGCTTAATGAACCGCTGATCGAACTTACCACCCAGCAGTCGATGCTGCAGCAAGCGGTGGTGGCGGGCGAGCGCGTGTTTGAGCTAATGGATCGCCCACGCCAGAGCTGGGGTAACGATAACGCGCCGTTACGCAGCGGCGCGGTGGCGATTGATAACGTCTCTTTCGCCTATCGCGACGATCGGCTGGTGCTGCAGGATATCAATCTGGATATTCCTTCGCGCGGTTTTGTGGCGCTGGTTGGCCATACCGGTAGCGGCAAGAGCACGCTGGCCAGCCTGATGATGGGCTACTATCCGTTGACTAAAGGCGAAATTCGTCTTGATGGCCGCCCGCTGTCGTCGTTAAGCCACAGCGCTTTACGTCGGGGCGTCGCGATGGTGCAACAGGATCCGGTGGTATTAGCCGATACCTTCTATGCCAACGTGACGCTGGGCCGCGATATCAGCGAGCAGCAGGTCTGGGAAGCGCTGGAGGCGGTGCAGCTCGCTGACCTTGCCCATGAAATGAGCGACGGGATTTATACCCAACTGGGTGAGCAGGGCAACAACCTGTCGGTGGGGCAGAAACAGCTGTTGGCGCTGGCCCGTGTGCTGGTCGAGACGCCGCAGGTGCTGATCCTCGATGAAGCGACAGCTAACATCGATTCCGGTACCGAGCAGGCTATCCAGCAGGCGCTGGCGAAAGTGCGCGAGCACACCACGCTGGTAGTTATCGCCCACCGTCTGTCGACCATCGTCGAAGCGGATACGATCCTGGTGCTGCACCGTGGCCAAGCCGTCGAGCGCGGGAACCATCAGCAATTGCTGGCGGCGAAGGGCCGTTACTGGCAGATGTACCAGCTACAGCTGGCTGGCGAAGAGCTAGCCGCCAGCGTTGAGGAGGAGTCGCTGAGCGCCTGATGCACCATCAGCAGGCATTGGTGCAGGGGTGACGTGAAGTGGTGCAACTTGCTCACTAAGGGCGCACCGTATTGGTGCATTTTTGCGCATTAGCGGTCATTTGCCGTCTCGCCAGTAACATCCTCGCGTTTTTTTCTCCATAAACGGGCCGATTCACGGCCCGTTTTCATTTTTGGCATATCCCTTGCTTTATCTCCTGTGTTAGCTGCGGCCACTATCAAATACTGACTGGAGGGGATTTATGAAGCTGGTTACCGTGGTAATCAAACCATTCAAACTGGAAGACGTTCGCGAAGCGTTGTCCTCCATCGGCATTCAGGGCCTGACGGTCACGGAAGTGAAAGGCTTCGGCCGCCAGAAAGGCCATGCCGAGCTCTATCGCGGCGCCGAATACAGCGTCAATTTCCTGCCAAAAGTAAAAATTGATATTGCGATTGCCGACGATCAGCTGGATGAGGTTGTCGAGGTGATAGGCAAGGCCGCCTGGACCGGAAAAATTGGCGACGGCAAAATTTTTGTCGCCGAACTGCAGCGCGTGATTCGTATTCGTACCGGCGAATCCGACGAAGCGGCACTGTAATTGCCTGACCACACAGCGATGGGGATGAAGAGATGATGAGAACGACGATGAAAACGGCTCTGGGAGCGCTGGCGCTGCTTCCGGGACTGGCGCTGGCGGCCGAACCGGCGGTGGCGGATAAAGCCGACAACGCCTTTATGATGATTTGCACCGCGCTGGTGCTGTTTATGACAATCCCCGGCATTGCGTTGTTCTACGGCGGCCTGATTCGCGGTAAAAACGTGCTCTCAATGCTGACTCAGGTCATTGTGACTTTTGGCCTGGTTTGCGTGCTGTGGGTTATCTATGGCTATACGCTTGCCTTCGGTAGCGGCGGTAGCTTCTTCGGCAGCTTCGACTGGGTGATGCTGAAGAATATTGAACTGAAAGCGTTGATGGGCTCGTTCTATCAATATATCCACGTCGCTTTCCAGGGCTCTTTCGCCTGTATCACCGTGGGCCTGATCGTCGGTGCGCTGGCGGAACGTATTCGTTTCTCCGCGGTACTGATTTTTGTGGTGGTTTGGCTCACGCTCTCCTACGTGCCGATTGCGCATATGGTGTGGGGCGGCGGCCTGCTGGCGACCCATGGTGCGCTGGACTTCGCCGGCGGTACCGTCGTACACATTAACGCTGCGGTAGCGGGGCTGGTGGGCGCCTATATGATGGGCAAACGTGTGGGCTTTGGCAAAGAAGCGTTTAAACCGCATAACCTGCCGATGGTCTTCACCGGTACGGCGATTCTGTATGTCGGCTGGTTCGGCTTTAATGCTGGTTCCGCAAGCGCGGCCAACGAAATTGCCGCCCTGGCCTTCGTAAATACCGTCGTGGCGACCGCTGGCGCGATTCTGGCCTGGACCTTCGGCGAATGGGCCACCCGCGGCAAACCGTCGCTGCTGGGCGCCTGCTCCGGCGCGATTGCCGGTCTGGTCGGCATTACTCCGGCGTGCGGTTATGTTGGCGTTGGCGGTTCGCTGATTATCGGTATCATCGCCGGCCTGGCCGGGCTGTGGGGCGTCACGGTGCTGAAGCGCTGGCTGCGCGTCGATGACCCATGCGATGTGTTTGGCGTTCACGGCGTGTGCGGCATCATCGGTTGTATCCTGACTGGCATCTTCGCTTCCACTACCCTTGGCGGCGTCGGCTATGCGGAAGGCGTCACGATGGGGCATCAGTTGCTGGTACAGCTGGAAAGTATCGGCATTACCGTGGTCTGGTCCGCCGTCGTCGCCTGGATCGGCTTCAAAGTGGCGGCGATGACCGTCGGCCTGCGCGTGCCGGAAGAGCAGGAGCGCGAAGGGCTGGACGTCAACAGCCACGGCGAAAACGCCTACAACGCCTGATATATTGTGCAATCTCCATAAGCGTCAAAGCCTCCCGCATGGGAGGCTTTTTCTTTGCGTGGAATTTATTTCTTACTGAAGCCAGGGATAAAGCGGTCAACATCCACTTCCATAAACTGGCTGCGCTGGAAGTGGGCTTTCATATTCCACGGGACGGTGCAGTCGAAAATGGTTTTGCAGGCAATACCGCTATCGCGAATCGATGGGCTGAAGGCCGGGTCGGATGATGGATCCAGCGGATGGCAACGTACGCCGGGAATAAACACGGTGCTGACATCGCCCTGATAGCGGGTGGTCATCGCCCACATGACGTCGTTGATGTCGAAAACGTCGACGTCTTCATCGACCAGCATTACGTGCTTTAGCTCCGAGAAGGCGGAAAACGCCAGTAGCGCGGCCTGACGCTGACGGCCCTCATCGCTGGGGGTGCGTTTCTTCACCTGCAGCACGGCGAGATATTTACCGGTGCCTGGCGAAGGACAGTGGACGTTTTGCACAAAGCCTGGAAGCGCGCGCTCTACCATTTGCAGAATGCTGGCTTCGGTCGGGATCCCGGCAAGATTGGTATGTTCATCGCTCGGCCCGATACAGGTTTGCAGAATCGGGTGACGGCGGTGGGTAATTGCTTTGACTTTGATCACCGGCACTTCCGCCTGAGCGCTACCGGTATAGCCGGGGAACTCCGGCATCGCTTTCCCGCTGTTGGTATTCTGATCTTCGCGGACCCGCACGCCCGGTAGCAGTTCACCTTCAATAACGATTTCGGCGTTGGCGATGGCGCGGGCGTTGACGCTCACGCATTCGCTGAGCTCGACGGCCTGATTACGTAGAGCGCCGGCGATGGAGAGTTCATCAAACCCGAGAGGGGTGGTCGGCGGCTCAAAGCAGGCGCCAATTTCAATCGCTGGATCCACACCGATGCTAATCGAGATAGGCAACGCTTTCCCGGCCGCCTCGGCTTTTTGCCGGAAAGTATCGAGATGACGTCCCGGTACGAAATACATTGAGATTTCGTCTTTGCTCTGTACGCACAGGCGGTGGATGGTGACATCATGATCGCCGGTTTCCGGATCCGCGGCATAGCACATGCCGAGGGTAAAGTAGGGACCCGCGTCTTCCGGGGTGTTAGTCGGCGCAGGCAAAATTTTGAGAATATCGAAATCAGGATCGCTTGCCAGATGTACCACCTCCTGGCAGGCCGCCTGGTCGCGCGGGATGGTGATTGGCGCGATAGGATTCGCCACGGAGTCTTTGAGCATAAACGCCAGGTTTTCCGGCGTGGTGCCAAACAGGCGGGCGACGCGCTGGCGTGAACACAGCAGGCCAATAAGCACTCTGACATCATCGTAGCCTTTGACCTTATTAAAGATCATCGCCGGGCCAACGCGGGTCGGGCGCTGAACGGTGCCGTGGGCGCCGACATAGCGGTACACGCCGGAGAGCTCGGCGATGGGGTCAACGGGTTCGTCGGTGTAGATAAGTTCATCATCGTACTGGCTTAATACCGCCAAAGCAGAACGCAGATCGGTTACTTTCATTTGTTGTTCAGACATCGTACTTCCTTCAGGTTTCTGGCAATGGCTATTCATTCTCACCAGATACCGATAAGAGTCCAATCACATTTCCCCTCATTTTAATAAGAGATTATTATCAGTGTTTTCGGGAGGGCGTGATGGATTATCGACAGCTACAGGCATTTACGGTTCTGGCGGAAGAATTGCACTTTGGTCGGGCGGCGCAGCGTCTGCATATCACGCAACCGGCGCTGACGCAGCAGATTAAAAGTTTTGAGAACGCGCTGGAATTGCGGCTATTTACCCGCGATCGACGCAACGTCGCGCTGACCGCCGAAGGGCAATTTTTGCTGGCCGAGGCGCGGATGATCCTCGGCCACTGCGATAAATTTCGCGAGAATGCGCGCAGTTTGCGGCAGGGGCGCAAAGGGCAGTTGAAAATTGGCTACGTTGGCTCGGCTATTTTCGACCCGGCGTTGAGCGTGTTAATAGGAAATTATCGTCAACGTAAACCCGAAGCCGATCTGCTGATTGAAGAGCATAACGTTAACGACCTGATAACCGGGCTATTAAGCGAAACGGTCGACCTGGCGTTTATTCGCTCGCCAGGGGCGCAATATGATGAACTGGAGTCGCTGGATATTGCGACCCGGCCGCTGGTGGCGGTGGTACCTCGCCATCATCCGCTCGCCAGCCGGCGCGCTATTCCACTCGCGGCGCTGGCGGAAGAGACGTTTTTTATTCAGCAAGATCCGTGCGGCGTCGGACTGGGTTGGTCAGCCATCAGCGCCTGTCGGCAGGCGGGTTTTACGCCCCGTAAGATTCAGTACTCGCGTGATGTCTCCACGGCGATAGGCCAGGTATCGATGGGAATGGGCGTGACGTTGGTGCCCGAGACGCAAAGCGCCATGCTGGTGTCGGAGGTCAGCTATTGCCTGCTGGAAGAGACCTTTGCCGTGACGACGCTTACGCTGTGCTGGCGGCGGGAGAGTCGCAACGGGCTATTGGGTGATTTTATTGCCGGTGCGCGCGAACTGCTTGGCCGTTAAAGGCAAGCGGGCCCATGCGGGCCCGTCGCGAATTAGTTATTGCGGTTACGCATGACGCCTTCCTGCACCGTCGAGGCGACCAGAATACCGTCCTGGGTATAGAATTCGCCGCGAACAAAACCACGGGCGCTGGAGGCGGAAGTGCTTTCGACGCTGTATAGCAGCCATTCGTTGATGTTAAACGGGCGGTGGAACCACATTGAGTGGTCGATGGTGGCAACCTGCATACCCGGCTCAAGGAAGCCGACGCCGTGCGGCTGTAGCGCTACCGGCAGGAAATTAAAATCAGACGCGTAGCCCAGCAGCGACTGGTGGACGCGAATATCATCCGGCACTACGCCGTTGGCGCGGATCCACACCTGGCGGGTGGGTTCGGCAACGTGGCCTTTCAGCGGGTTATGGAACTCCACCGGGCGAATTTCCAGCGGTTTATCGCTGAGGAACTTCTCTTTTGCCTGCGGCGGCAGCAGATGCGCCAGTTTACGGGCGATATCGGTTTCAGAGGGCAGGCCTTCCGGTGACGGGGCTGCCGGCATTGCTTTTTGATGTTCGTAGCCCGGTTCCGGGGCCTGGAACGAGGCGGTCATGTAAAAGATGGGTTTACCGTGCTGGATAGCCGCCACCCGGCGAGCGCTGAAGCTATTGCCGTCGCGCAGCACTTCAACATCGTAAACGATGGGTTTTTGGCTATCGCCGGGACGCAGGAAGTAACTATGAAAGGAGTGAATCAGGCGTTCCTCAGGCACGGTTTCTTTGGCGGCATACAGCGCCTGACCAACCACCTGGCCGCCGAAGACCTGACGTAAGCCGAGGTCTTCGCTCTGCCCGCGAAACAGCCCTTCTTCAATTTTTTCCAGATTTAATAATGCCAGCAGATTGGTTAGAGCCTGACTCATAGTTACCCTCAATTAATGATAGCGGCGCTGACGCAGCGCGTATTGTGGGCAAGTATAACCTGGAATCTCAAGTGGTCCGATGGGTGTAATAATCTGAATAAATGCCCCTTTCCGGGAATTATTCTGAGATCTGTGCCACACTTATTCACGATACTAATGTCTTAGCCATCGTGATGGCAGGACGTACTCCTGTGACTAAAGGGATGAAAAGGAGAACATAATGAAATTTGCCTATATGTTAAGTGCTATCGCCGTTGCTGCGGCCTTATCCGCCTGTGCGAATAACCCGAACAGCAACGCCGCTCATCAGACGACGGCACCCGATCCTTACGGCATTGCCTCACTGAGCTCCTCGCAGCAACAGCCTAATGTTTCCGGGACTATCAATATTCGCCAACGCGTAGCGTTACCGCCGGATGCGGTACTGACCGTGACGTTGTCCGATGCGTCGCTTGCCGATGCGCCAGCGCGTGTATTGTCGCAAAAAGCGGTCCGTACTGAAGGTAAGCAGGCGCCGTTCAACTTTGTGCTGCCTTACAACCAGGCGGATATCAAACCGAACGCGCGGATCTTGCTGAGTTCGGCGATTACCGTAAATGGCCAGTTGATGTTTATCACCGATACCGTGCAGACCGTGGTAACCCAGGGCGGTAATCGCGCCGATCTGGTGCTGGTGCCGGTGCAGCATGCGCCAGTGCCGGTGGCTAATGATATGGCGCCGATGGCGCAATAAACGTCTCCATGCCCCTGTTCAGGGGCATTTTTTTGCCCTTAATAAACCCAGCGATAGTGTTGCAGGTCGATATGACCGCTGCCGGAGACCTGGACGCCTTCCGCTAGCAGCGCCTGACGCTGGCGCTGTAGGTCAGGGCCGGTCAGCGAAATATCGCCGTGGCGATTCACCACCCGGTGCCATGGCAGCGTTGAGCCTTCCGGTAGGCGCTTTAACACGCCGCCCACCTGACGCGCCGCGCGCGGCGAGCCCGCCAACAGAGCGACATCGCCGTAGGTGGTGACATACCCTTCCGGAATTGAGGCGACTATCTGCCAGACCCGCTGGGGAAAGCTGTCGTGGACGTCCTCCATCATCACTCCTTCACGCGAGAAAAGCTCAGAATAAGCGCTTGCCCCCATACTGTACAGCCGTCAAAGGACGGTGAATTCCAGCGCCAGCCCGAGGATCTGCATACCATGAATATTGTCATGCGGGCTGTTGGCAATCAGGCTTTCAAGAAACTTCAGCCGCTGCGATTGCGCATTGATAATCAGTTTGCCGCGCAGCGTCGGGTATTTGAGCGATGAAATGGGATAAACCACCCGGCCTTTAACCTCAACGGGCAGCTTACGCAGCTCGACGTGTTGCAATACGCCCACCGTGGAAAAGAGCAGGGCAACGGGGGTCACCGATAACAACGGCGCGGGACTGACGCTGACGAAATCCAGCAGCAGCTCGGGGCGTAGAAAATTCATGCCGTGAAAGGGTACGGTTACGCCATCAATGGCGGGCATGGGCAAGGTAGTGGTGGAGCGTGGTGATTGAGTCATGCGATTACCGTAGCGACAACACGTTGAAAAGACACAGGACGAATAAGTATGGCGGGTTGCGGTAAACTGTGCCGCGATGGGGCTCGCAATCTCTCTCATTGCTGGGACGTTCGGCCGGACAAAGGCACTATTTGCCGGGAAAACCTACGTTTTGCATAATAAACCAGCAGCTGGACGCGAGTGGCTTGCAATTCAGGAGTGCTATAGGGATAATGCGCCAGCGCGTTGGTTATCAACGCTCTCAATGGGGGCTCTGTTGGTTCTCCCGCAACGCTACTCTGTTTACCAGGTCAGGTCCGGAAGGAAGCAGCCAGAGCAGACGACGTGTGTGCCGGGATGTAGCTGGCAGGGCCCCCACCCATTTCTGGCGGTCCTGATTTAAAATCCCTTCATTTGTTGTGCTTTTATTCTCTGCTACTATTATAGGCAGCTTCACTTTATTTATTGTTTTACGTTACTAAAACGACTCTTTTTTATACCTTAATTTTGTATTGTCATAAATATGAAATAATAATGACATACTAATGTCATTTTCATGTCATATATAATGGGCAAATTATTCCCTGGAATTACCAGATATTATTAAGGATAAATAATATCTCTGGATCAAGATGTTAACTTCGTGTATTAATTATGATGATTTTATTGCACGGGAAGCGTGATCATGACCACAGTAGTTCTGAATGTGAAAATTGACGCAGAGTTAAAAGATAAACTGCGTCATTATGCGGAAGTGAATAACGAGAATTTAGGCACGGCAACGGAGAAGCTGCTGCAATTGGCGCTGGCGGCCATTGATTCAGCAGACGAGGCGGGGGTTTCGCATGAGGATATTGATAACCAGCATACCGAAGAGGAAGCGTCGCCGTTAACCCCTAAAGAAATCAAAGCATTACGTAAACTTCTGAAGAAGAAAAGATGAAACAACAATTCTCTACAGCCAGCAGTTACAGTGAAGCCTGTGATCTGCTTCGTTCCGGGTACGTTAAGCACGTGCGCCTGAACTGGAATATCGGTAGTGATGAGTTTTTTCGCATTGCTTCCGACTGGTGTGAAACCGGCGCAAAAATTAAAAAAGATGACGATGGCTTTATTATTTCGCTAAAAGGTTTTCCTATTCCGCGCCAGCATTAATGAAATGACTACGCTGTTGTCATCGTAATGACATGCGGCGTGGGCAAGATGGCACTGCAATTTTATAAAACATCTCATATTCATCATGGATGGTGGTTTTTGACGGGCTGATACCAGCCCGTCGATATTTTATTATATTATTTTACGCATTCGCGTCATTTCTTTCTGTTGCGTAAGGGTCTGCCACAGCGGTTGTAAAATGCTGAAGGCGTTGCGCAATTCCGTATCCGGCAGGGTGAAAGGCAAACGTAAATAACGATCGAAGGCCCCCTCCAGGCCGAAACGCGTACCGGTACCGATATGAATGCCGGCATTCTCAGCGCGCACCGAAAACTGCGTTGCCAACATCTTCGGCAGCTCCACCCAAAACGATAGCCCGCCCTCGGGGACGCAAAAGCGCCAGCGGGGAAAATATTCCGCCATCAACGCAGCGCACATATCACGACGCGCGGCCAGCATTGCCCGCCGCAGCGGCAACAGTGTTTGTTCGTTCTCCAGTAGCCAACAACAAGCCAGCTGTTCCAGCAGCGGCGAGCCGAGATCGAGCGTATCCCGTGCCTGGATGAGCGAGGCGATAGTCGACGCTGGCGCGCGGATCCAGCCAACCCTCAGTCCACCCCAGAACGTTTTACCCGCGGAACCAATAGTGATTATCGGCGCTTCAGGGTTGAAAGCCGCCAGCGGCGGCGGCGGTGGGGCGTTGTACCATAAATCGACCATTGTTTCGTCAGCGACCAGCGTCGTTCGCGTGCTGGCGGCCAGATCGGCGACGCGCTGCCGGGTTTCGCTATCCATGCAGCGACCGGTGGGATTATGAAAATCCGGCATCATAAAGGCCAGCCGCGGCGAAGTTTGCGCAATGGTCGCCGCCAGGCCGTCGCAGTCCCAGCCCTTTTCCGGTAAAGAGACGCCTATCGGTCGGCAGGAGGCGCCGCGAATAGCGTTAATCGCCATCGGGTAAGAGGGCGCGTCAACTACCACCCGATCGCCTGGCCCGGTTAACAGACGCAGTACCAGGGCAAATCCGCTCAGCGCGCCATTCACAATCATCACTTCATCCGCCTGCGTCGGCAGGCCGCGTTCGCTATAGCGGCGGGCAATGATTGCGCGCAAATCGACTAACCCCTGCTGATCGTACCCGGTATAGGACAAATACTGCGGCATCAGCGTCAGCGCGTGGCTGTAGGCTTGATGAATCTCCGGTCCGGCGCTGAGGGCGGCGGTGGCGAGATTGACCGATGGCGCCGAAAGCGTCTGCTCTCCGGGGAGCAGAGGGCCGGCAGGTAGCGCAATGCGTGAACCACTTCCCTGGCGACTTTGCAGATAGCCTTCTTCTCGCAATAACCCCAGCGCGCTGGCGATAGTGGTGCGGCTAACATTTAGCGCCGTCGCCAGTTCTCGCTCGCCGGGCAGACGGGTCTCCAGCGCCAGCCGTCCATCAAGGATCAACAGACGCAGCGCTTCTGCCAGCTGCCGCCACAGCGGCGCGCGCGAGGAAGGGGATTGCCAGTTGCCGAGCAGGCGTACCAGCGATTGTGTTCCAAAACGACGTACTGACATAGCGATCCACTTTTAAAAAACTGGCCATTAATTACCAATCCATTTTTGCTGATGATGGGGGTATTCGCAATACATACTGAGGTGTTTATGGTCCGTCGCTTGCTACAACTTTATATTGGTCTGGTGCTCTATGGCGTGTCGACGGCGTTATTCGTCCATGCCAACCTCGGGGCCGATCCGTGGGATGTGTTTCATCTGGGGGTGGCGAAACAACTTAATATCAGTTTCGGTACGGTGATTATTGCGACCGGCGCCGCGGTGCTGCTGCTGTGGATCCCGCTGCGTCAGATGCCGGGTCTCGGCACCATTAGCAATGTCATCGTGCTTGGCCTTGCGGCCGATGCCACGCTCGCGGTACTTCCGCCGCTGGAATCGCTGCCCGCGCGTAGTCTGCTACTCGCCGGCGCGGTGGTGATGAATGCGATAGCAACCGGGATGTATATCGGCGCCGGTTTTGGTCCCGGGCCGCGTGATGGCTTGATGACCGGATTGCATGCGCGAACCGGCTGGTCTTTGCGTGGTATCCGTACCGCTATCGAAGTCTCGGTACTGCTGATTGGCTGGCTGCTGGGCGGCAAAGTCGGGGTTGGCACCGTGGTTTACGCCTTTGCTATCGGCCCGCTGATCCAGCTGTTTTTACCCTGGTTCCGTCAACCGCGAGCAGTCAGTACGGCGGCGAAAAGCCGGGGGCTGGCGTCCTGAAATCGCCGTTCGCGATAGCAGCGACTAAACTTATCACTCAGACGCCGACGGATATGCCGCCGGCGCTGTTCACTTCGGAGACTCACTCATGAAGTATGTTGATGGTTTTGTCGTTGCCGTCCCTGCGGAAAATAAGGAGGCATACCGCGAACTGGCAGCAAAATCGGCGCCGCTGTTTAAAGAGTTTGGCGCCACGCGCGTCGTGGAGTGTTGGTCGGATGATGTCCCGGAAGGAAAGCTGACGGATTTCCGCATGTCGGTTAAAGCGCAGGCGGATGAGGAAGTGGTTTTCAGTTGGATCGAGTACCCGTCTAAGGAGATCAGGGATGCGGCCAATGCGAAAATGATGAGCGACCCGCGGATCAAAGCGCTTAGCGATAGCTTGCCCTTTGACGGCAAGCGCATGATCTTCGGCGGGTTTGCGCCGATTCTTGACGAGTAAATCCGGCGGCGCGACTGGTTGCCAGCGCGCCGCACATGGTATTAATGCATTTTAATATTATGTTCCGCCCACTGAATAAATTCCTCTTTCGGTAGCGCCTTACAGTACAGCCAGCCTTGCGCGTAATTGACGCCATGCGCGCGCAGCCAGTCGCGCTGAGCGGGCGTTTCCACTCCTTCGGCGACAATCGCCAGATTCAGCGCCTTCGCCATCTCAATGATATGCGGCGTCAGCGGCTTATATTCCAGGGTATCGACAAATGACTTGTCGATCTTCAGCGTATCGACATCCAGCGTTTGCAGGTAGCTGAGGCTGGAATAGCCGGTGCCGAAATCATCGATCGAGATCCGGTGTCCCGCCTGGCGATAGCCAATAATCACCGGCAGAGTGGTTTGCGGATCGACAAAGCCGCGTTCGGTAAGCTCAAGGGAGATCTGTTCCGCATTGATTCCCCAGCGCGCCAGTTGTTCCTTGAGTAGCGTTGGCAACGTAGGTGAGCGCAGGTCATCCACCGACAGATTAATAGAGATGTGCATCTGCGGATGATGGCGCAGCCAGGGGCCGAGGTCGGCAAAGATTTTACGCACGATATCCTCGGTCAACCGGGTGATCAGCCCGGTTTGCTCGGCCAGCGGGATAAAAATATCCGGCGATAAAAAAGTGCCATCCGGCTGCTGCCAGCGGGCCAGCGCTTCGGCGCCGGCGATTTTGCCATCCTCCAGCGAGACGATCGGCTGATAGTAAACCTGGATGGCATCGGATTGCAGCGCATCCAGCATGCCATAACGCGGCGAGCGTAGTCTGCGCAGCAGGCGTAGAAGTAAAAAAGAGGTCAACAGGCTGGTAAAGAGCCCTATCGGCAGCCATAGCAGCAGCTGCTGGCGAAGGCGCGCATCCAGTGGCTGCGTGGACGACCAACTGGCGACGCCAAGACCCAGTTCAGGGATGATATGCACGCGATAGACGGTGTCATTCAGCGTTAGCGTCTCGCTATGGAGGTTTTTAATTCGCGTCCAAACTGCGGGATCGATCGGTTGGCTACTGATCACCACCTGATCGTGCTCGGTGCCAAATAATATCGTGTGGATCTTTTCCTGACCGGTGGCGATGACATCAATAAACGACACCGGGTCTATCATCACAATATGATTTTTGTTGCCAAAGGCGGTCATGCGATGTTGCAGGCCGAGGTCGTTGATTGAGGTAAGCCAGGTGCTGTAACCGTCGGCGGTGACGTGGTCGGGCTGCGGAAACGTCACCGAGACCTGGTGATCCTCAAGCGATGAGCACATCGGCACCGAATTACGCAACCAGAGTACTTCCTGCACATAGCGATGGGTGTAGGCAATACGGCGCATATTCAGCAAATGTTCTGGTGAACAGGCACTGGCGCTGTGCGCATCGGCTTCTTGTAATGCTTCTTTGGCCTGAGCGGCGACTTGTTCTACGCGCATGACAATGCGTTTTGAGTAGTGGTCGAGCTCGCTATAAAACTGCGCCTGCGCCTGGCGCATTGCCAGCCAGATACTTAAGGCGATGGGTAGCACGATGGCGAGAATAAGCACCCCTGTAACCAGACTCATTAAATGGCGAGTCGTCATGGGTATGTCCTTATTTTACGGGGAATTGCTCTGAGTATACGCGAAAGCGAAGAAAAGACCCGGGTCGCGAATATTGCGATTCGGGAGAAGGGGGCAAATGATCGCCCTCTGAGCCACCGCGTGGTTGCCGCTGAAACCGTAAATTTCCTGTGGTTGATCTTTGGCGGTCAACGGTGTACTTTAATTGTTATGTTATAACATAAAAATTGAGGTTTGCCATGAAAGCTAATATTCATCCGCACTACCGTACCGTCGTTTTTCACGATACGAGCGTAAACGAGTACTTCAAAGTGGGATCCACTATTAAAACCGAGCGTGAGATTGAACTGGATGGCGTAACCTATCCGTATGTCACCTTAGATGTTTCGTCTAAATCCCATCCGTATTACACCGGTAAGCAGAAAACACATGCTACCGAAGGCAGCGCCGCTCGTTTCCGCCAGCGCTTCGGTGGTTTTATTGATGCGAAAAGGAGCTAAACATGCAGGTACTGAACTCATTGCGTAGCGCTAAACAGCGCCACCCGGATTGCCAGATAGTGAAACGCAAAGGGCGGCTGTATGTTATCTGCAAAAGTAACCCGCGCTTTAAGGCGGTGCAGGGACGTAAAAAACGGCGTTAATTCGTTGGTTTGCGAAAGCTTTCCAGCGTGCGGTATTGCTGGCCGTTGGCATCAAAATTACCGGCGGCCAGCCACTGGCGCATTGCGCTATCTATCTGTGGCCACTCGCTATCGATAATGGAAAACCAGTCGGTATCGCGATTGTGGCCTTTTATCACCAGTGCTTGTCGAAAGCGCCCCTCGAACTGGAAACCTAAGCGCAGCGCCGCGCGCCGCGACGGTTCATTCAGACTATTGCATTTCCACTCATAGCGGCGGTAGCCGAGCGACTCAAAGACATAACGCATCAGCAGCCACTGTGCCTCGGTGGCCATTGCTTTGCGGCTCAGTAGCGGCGAAAAGTGAACATGGCCGACTTCTACGACGCCGTTTTTGCCGTCAATACGCATCAGCGCTAACGATCCGACCGGCTGCCCACTGCGTTCATCAATTACCGCGAAGTGAAGCGGATCGTTTAGCTCGCTGATGCTGGCAATCCAGGCGCTGAACTCGGTAACGCTGTTTTCCGGTTCACGCAAAAGCCAGGTCCAGGCGCGGGTATCAGGTGCCTGTCGATAGGCGTTGAACAGCGCTTGCGCGTGTTTGACGTCAAGCGGTTCCAGGCGGCATAACTGTCCTTGCAAGGTCTGGCGCTGCGGCCAGGGGCGTGGCTGCCAGTCAGGTAAAGCGTCGCCAACGAGTTGGTTGAATTGGTTGTATTGCGTCATCGGTCAAGTCCTGTTTGCGGGAAGAGTCCTGAGATTAAACGTCTGCTGGTTCCATAAAAAGGGCCATAAAGGTATCTTTTTAGGGTGCCACGAGGAGCCATGATGAATATTCCGGACGATGCTTTTTTTGCCCTACTGACGCGCGGGATACAGCAACGGGGAGACGCGACGCTACAGCGCGCACTCTATCAGGCGCTGCGCGAGGCCATTTTACAGGGCGAGTTACTCAGCCATAGCCGGTTGCCGGGCGCGCGCGTTATTGCGCAGCGTGCTGGCGTATCGCGCAATACCGTAAATAGCGCGCTGGAACAGCTGGCGATAGAGGGATATATGATCCGCAGTCGTCAGGGGACGTATGTGGCAGCGCTCAATACGCTGGCGGAAAGCGAGCCGGCGCCACCAACGTTTGTTTTGCCTGAGCGCTTGCGCACGCTACCGCTGCCGGGTCGACGGGACTCCCCGGCACTGTTGTTGACTACCGGAATGCCCGCGGTGAACTACTTCCCGCTGGCTATCTGGCGTCGTTTGCTCGATCGGGTACTGCGCGAGGATGGCAGCACGATCCTTGGATACGGGGAGGCGGCCGGTGAACCGGCGCTGCGCGAGGCGATAGCCCGTCATCTGACTTTATCCCGGGGCATACGCTGCACGGCGCGGCAAATTGTGATCACTGAAGGCGCGCTGGAGGGCGTTAACCTTTGCACGCATCTGCTGAGCGTCGCGGGGGATACTGCCTGGGTTGAAGAGCCCGGTTATTTCGGCGCGAAAAGCGTGTTTATTAAAGCCGGGCTACAGCTGAAGGGGATACCTGTTGACGGTGATGGCATGTGTCCTGATACCGTTAACGAGGTAGCGCCGCGGCTTATCTTTACCTCGCCTTCGCACCAATATCCGAGCGGGGCGGTGATGAGCGCCGGACGTCGTCTGGCATTGCTGGAATATGCCCGCCAGCATGACGCGTGGATTGTGGAAGATGACTATGATAGCGAGTTTCGCTACAGCGGCGAGCCGATTCAGGCGATGCTCGGCATGGTGGCGCAGGCGCCGGTGGTTTACCTTGGTACCTTCAGCAAAACGCTATTTCCTTCATTAAGAATAGGCTTCGCGGTGATGCCGTCGGCGCTGGCCGAGGCGGCGCAGGGAGCGATCGGCGCGCTGCTGCGCGGCGGCCATCGTCTGGAACAGCGTGCGCTGGCGCTGTTTATCGAAGAGGGCCATTATGCGCGCCATCTGGCCTCAATGCGCCGATTATATCGTCGGCGTCAGCAGCAATTACGCGAGGCTGTGGTAAGCGAATTCACGCTGGCGAATGAGATTTGGGGTGGAGAGGGCGGGCTGCATTTAACGGTTGCTGTCGATGACATTGACGATGTGCAAATTGTCGAGCAGGCGCGTCAGTATCAAATGGCGCCAGCGGCGCTTAGCCGCTTTTATCTTAACCCGCATAAGGCGCGTAGCGGTTTGGTTCTGGGGTATGGCAATACGTCCGCGGCGCATTTCGTACCGGCGCTGCGGACGTTGAACAGGCTAATCAGGCAGCAACGCGGGTCAGGGTGAAAACATCGTAGAAGGAGAGTTCACCTTTGGTCGCGATCATTTTCTGCAGTTGAGCTTTCTGCTCATGGGCGACCTGTGGCGATTGCAGAATGCCGTCAATCAGCTGTTCAGGGACGAAACGGGTATTATACCATTCACCGTTATAACAGACGCGAAAATCGAGCACATCGATATCTTCATAACGGTAGCGCGGGTAGACGTCAAAGAAGAAAAAGCCGTTCAGCAGAACAAACAGAACGATCAGCAGCCACACGGAATCCACCAGCGTCTCAGAGCGCAGCATGACGATGAGAGTGGCCAAAAAGGCGGCGTACATAGCGACAAATAGCCATGGATGGTTGCGAATAAAACTGATACTAAAACGCGGGCGATTATCGCGCTTTTCTTTTTCGTTCAGTTCCTCGATGGTATTGGTTAGCAGGCGCTGTATTTCTGTCATTTTAGTCCCCGAATTCTTCGTAGAGCCCGGTTTTTCAGGCTCTACGGCTCAGTCTGAGGGCTATTTTATGTTGCTGAAGACCGGCGTTAAAGTAACAGATCAGTTACAGAAAAGCATAACAGTTACTATTTTTCGGTTAATAGCAGCTTGATGATTTGGGCAGGATTACCGCCAACTACCGCATTGGCCGGCACGTCTTTCACCACCACTGCGCCGGAGGCAATAACCGCATTGTCGCCAATGGTCACTCCAGGGTTGATGACCGCCCGGCCGCCAATCCATACGTTGTGGCCGATCGTTACCGGTTTACCATACTCGATACCGCTGTTGCGTTCCGTTGGGTCCAGCGGATGGGTCGCGGTATAGATATGAACGCCCGGCGCCAGCATACAGTTATCGCCAATTCGGATCGGGCAAACATCGAGCATCACGCAGTCAAAGTTCGCGTAAAAATTGGCGCCGAGGCTGATGTTATAGCCGTAATCGCAGCGGAAAGTGGGTTCGATATACGCGTCAGTGGGCTTACCAAATAGTTCAGCCAGCAGAGCGGCGCGCGATTCGCGCTCATCCGGTGCTGAGTGGTTGTAGCGGTGCAGCACCTGCCGGGCATGCAGGCGGTCTGCTTTTAGCGTGGCGTCTCCAGCAAGGTAAGGTTCGCCGGCGATCATTTTCCTTTTTTCTTCGCTCATGGTCTTCTCCTGTTTAAAGAAAAAACAGTATAAAGCGAAACCGGTTTCATATGCAGCAATACGGGACTCAGGCGTTTAATATCCCGAGTAATCCCTGTTGAGGTGCTGTTGTATTAATGACAGAAAATGAACTAGCGGATAAATTTCCATACTGAAGTTGGGATTTTGTCGTATAGCTTATTCATGGTCAATTCAGCAAGACGATGGTCGGCTGCTGAGTAAAATACCGCCAATTCATTGTCGGAAAGTTCATATTTATTCTTTTCAATTACGCGCTCCAGCGTATCAATTGTCTGACAGCGGCGTAAACGCATCAAATAGTCTGTTTTAGTTAATGGTTTACCAGACATCATTTCACCTTTTGAATGTAATAATTCTAACAAGAAAGACTTGCCGGGTTCTCCCGGCTGGCGTTCACAAAGCATCGGAATAACCGATTGCCGGATTTGCGCCATTTTTGGAGATCGCTTGTGTTTATGCCATAGCTACTGAACAGCATAAAAGTGTCATCCAGGTATTCGTCAAGCTGAGAAATCAGCTTATTATCCTCAGCGTACTTAATTTTATAATTAAGCGCGTAAGTTGCTATGTGCTCGATCAATTCATTTAATTGAAGATTCACCGCCGAGGTGGGATCGTTAACCCAGCCGCGGTTGCTTTCTTCCAGGTTTGCAAGGCAGTCATGATACAACGTTTCGCAGAGAAATCTTAGCTGCGCGATATCATGTCTTTTTGGCGAGTACTCGTCCATAACACATCCCCTTGTAAGTGGTTTAAACGACGACTAACAAACACCGTTGTGGGATGAAGACCAGGCTCAAACATTGTAATCCTGTGATTTAACTATAATCCAGTCTCAAAAACATTTCACCGTGCTATTACGAAAAATTACAATAAATACGGTTAATTTATCTTAAAAAAACAGGACCTATTATACTGATTCCTTTTATGTTTGGCGAAACTGGAAGGTCAGCCTTATATATCATAAGTTTATCTGATTGACGCCTGCCTGCAGCGAGAAGGTTGTCGGGAGATTGTTGGTAATTAAGAATATTCTGAATGAGACCTGATGACAAAACCGGTAATCGAAATCTTAATAAAAATAGAACAACGTTCATCAATGTATATTAATGTCAGAACGTAAAATAAACAATAACAATGTGTGCGTTTAAATACCCCTAAAGAAAAAGGGCCGCAAATGCGGCCCTTAGCTTAAGCAAGATTAATGATGCTCAACCGGATGGTTATGCTCAATATCTTCAGTTTTCTTACTGAAGCGGCGACGAACCACCACGAAGAACACCGGCACGAAGAAGATAGCCAGAACCGTCGCGGTCACCATCCCGCCCATTACGCCGGTACCGACGGCGTTCTGTGCGCCGGAACCTGCGCCAGAGCTGATAACCAGCGGCATGACCCCGAGGATAAACGCCAGAGAGGTCATCAGGATTGGACGCAGACGCATACGTACTGCTTCCAGCGTCGCTTCAATCAGGCCTTTGCCTTCTTTTTCCATCAGGTCTTTGGCGAATTCAACGATAAGTATCGCGTTCTTCGCCGACAGGCCGATGGTCGTCAGCAGGCCGACCTGGAAGTAAACGTCGTTAGTCAGCCCGCGGAAGGTTGCCGCTAACAGCGCGCCAACAACACCCAACGGTACCACCAGCATGACGGAGAACGGAATCGACCAGCTCTCGTACAATGCTGCCAGACACAGGAAGACGACGATAAGCGAGATAGCATACAGCGCCGGGGCCTGGTTGCCTGACAGGCGTTCCTGATAGGACATACCGGTCCAGTCGTAACCGACGCCTGAAGGCAGTTTGCTTGCCAGCTGTTCCATCATCGCCATCGCTTCACCCGTACTGCGGCCCGGCGCTGCCTGACCGAGGATTTCCATCGACGGCAGACCGTTGTAACGTTCCAGACGCGGTGAACCATATTCCCAATGGGAAGTGGAGAAGGCGGAGAACGGCACCATTTGGCCATCGCTGCCGCGTACATACCAGTTGCCGATATCCTCTGGCAGCATACGGTATTTCGCTTCAGACATGACGTACACTTTCTTCACGCGACCGCGGTCGATGAAGTCGTTGACGTAGCTGCCGCCCCATGCCGCGCCGAGGGTGGTGTTGATGTCGCTAATTGAAACGCCCAGCGCCTGCGCTTTTTCCTGATCGATATCGATCTTGAACTGCGGCGTATCTTCCAGGCCGTTAGGACGCACGCCAACCAGCAGATCGGGATGCTGAGCAACCATACCAAACAGCTGGTTACGCGCCTGAGTTAATTTCTCATGCCCTAAACCACCCTGATCGATGAGCTGGAAGTCAAAGCCGGTAGCGGTACCCAGTTCGACGATCGCCGGCAGGTTAAACGCGAAGACCATCGCATCTTTAATCTGCGAGAAACGGGCCATCGCGCGGCCGGTAATCGCTTCAACTTTGTTTTCTGAACCTGGGCGTTCGCTCCAGTCTTTTAACGACACGAAGGCGATACCGGTGTTCTGACCGCGGCCTGCAAAACCAAAACCGTTAACCGCGAACACCGATTCAACGTTGTTCTTCTCTTTGGTCAGGTAGTAGTCAGTCATCTCGTCGAGGACTTTCTGCGTACGTTCCTGACTCGCGCCCGCCGGAAGCTGCGCCATACTCAGGAACACGCCCTGGTCTTCGTCCGGCAAGAAGGAGCTTGGCAGACGAACGAACAGGTAAGCCATACCGACGACGATAATCAGATACAGCACCAGGTAACGACCGGTACTACGCAGAATGTTGCCTACGCTGTCGGTGTAATGGTGCGTGCTCTTATCGAACATGCGGTTAAACCAGCCGAAGAAGCCTTTGTGCTCGCCATGGCCGCCTTTCTGAATCGGTTTCAGCATGGTGGCGCACAGCGCTGGCGTCAGAATCAGCGCTACCAGTACCGACAGCGCCATCGCGGAAACGATAGTGATCGAGAACTGGCGATAAATCGCGCCGGTTGAACCGCCGAAGAAGGCCATCGGGATAAATACCGCCGACAGTACCATCGCAATACCGACCAACGCGCCCTGAATCTGACCCATCGACTTACGGGTCGCTTCTTTCGGCGGCAATCCTTCCTCCGCCATTACGCGCTCGACGTTTTCTACTACCACGATGGCGTCATCCACCAGCAAGCCGATGGCCAGCACCATCCCGAACATCGTCAGGGTGTTTATCGAGAAGCCAAACACCGCCAGGATGGCGAATGTCCCAAGCAATACCACCGGTACCGCAATGGTCGGGATCAGCGTGGCGCGGAAGTTCTGCAGGAACAGATACATGACCAGGAACACCAGGATGATCGCTTCCACCAGCGTTTTTACCACTTCATGAATAGAGATTTTCACGAACGGGGTAGTATCGTACGGGTAGACGATTTTCAGGCCTGACGGGAAGTACGGTTCCATCTTCGCCAGCTCTGCGCGGATGGCGTTGGCGGTATCCAGGGCGTTAGCGCCGGTGGCCAGTTTAATCCCCAGACCAGAAGCCGGTTGGCCGTTGAACTTTGCGATGATGTCGTAGTTTTCGCCGCCGAGTTCAACTTTCGCCACGTCGCGCAGACGAACCTGTGAACCATCCTGATTGACTTTCAGCAGAATCTTGCTGAATTCATCAGCGGAAGTCAGACGCGTTTGGGCGATGATCGAGGCGTTCAACTGCTGGCCTTTCACCGGCGGCGTACCGCCTAACTGACCTGCCGCGACCTGGGCGTTCTGCGCTTTAATGGCGTTGATGACATCTACCGGAGTTAACTGGAAGTTGTTTAGCTTCGTCGGGTCCATCCAGATACGCATCGCGTACTGGGAACCGAACAGCTGAACGTCGCCGACGCCGGAGGTACGGCTGATGGCATCCTTCATATTGGCGCCCACGTAGTCGGAAATATCCTCCTGCGTCATGGTGCCGTTAGTGTTGATAACCCCGACAACCATCAGGAAGCTACTGGAGGATTTCTCCACGCTCACGCCCTGTTGTTGTACTTCCTGCGGCAGCAGCGGCATCGCCAGCTGCAGCTTATTCTGCACCTGTACCTGGGCGATATCTGCGTCGGTACCGGACTGGAAGGTCAGGGTGATCTGCACCGTACCGGTGGAGTCACTGTTCGAGGACATGTACATCAGGTTATCGATACCGTTCATGTTCTGTTCGATAACCTGTGTCACGGTGTCCTGCACCGTTTTCGCATCAGCCCCCGGATAGGTGGCCGAGATCGTCACTGCTGGCGGCGCAATCGTTGGATATTGCGCCACGGGGAGTTTCATAATCGAAAGCCCCCCTGCCAACATGATGATTATGGCGATCACCCATGCAAATATGGGGCGATCGATAAAGAAATTAGGCATGTCTTAACGGCTCCTGTTTAAGTTAAGACTTGGTTTGTTCAGACTGAGCGTTCGCGTTGCCGGCGGTTTGCTGTTGGTTGTCTGAAGCTACTTCCTGCGCTTTTACCTGTACGCCTGGTTTGACTTTTTGCAGGCCAGCGACGATCACGCGATCGCCTGATTTCAGACCTTCGGTCACTAACCACTTGTCGCCGATAGCCTGAGTCGCGGTGACCTGACGCACTTCAACTTTGTCGCCTTCGCCGACCACCATCACGCTGGCATCGCCGCGCGGGGTACGGGTAACGCCCTGTTGCGGAACCAGCAGCGCATCCGGGTTAATACCTTCTTCCAGACGTGCGCGAACAAACATCCCTGGCAGCAGAGTGTGGTCCGGGTTCGGGAAGATAGCGCGCAGCGTGATAGAACCGGTGGTCTGGTCAACGGTGACGTCGGAGAATTCCAGCGTACCCTCTTGCGGATATTTCAGACCGTCATTGGTGACCAGTTCGACTTTCGCCTTACCGTTTTCTTGCTTCAGTTTACCGTTCGCCAGTTCCTGTTTCAGACGCAGGAAATCGTTGCTCGATTGGGTAACGTCAACATAGATAGGGTCTAGCTGCTGAACGGTAGCCAGCGCGGTAGATTGCCCGTTTTGCACCAGCGCGCCTTCGGTGACCGCGGATTTACCGATGCGTCCACTGATTGGCGACGTCACTTTGGTATAAGCCAGGTTGATACGCGCGGTTTCAACTGCGGCTTTCGCCGCGACGACGGCGGCGTTGCTTTGCTGAGCGTCGGCAACGGCTGAGTCATATTCTTGTTGGCTGATGTATTTGGTGCCAACCAGTTTCTGATAACGTTTGACCGTCAACTGAGCGATGTTTGCGGCGGCCTGGGCTTTCGCTAAGTCGCCTTTAGCGCTTTCATAGCTTGCCTGATAGGTTGCCGGATCGATCTGATAAAGAGACACCCCCGCCTGAATATCGCTGCCTTCAGTGAAGTTACGTTTCAGAATAATGCCACTTACCTGAGGACGGACTTCTGCGACACGATAAGCATTGGTACGACCAGGAAGTTCAGTGGTGATTTGTAGAGGTGCGGATTTGAGCGTGACAATACCGACTTCCGGCATTTGCTGGGCTCCTTGTTGAGCCGGTTTATCGTCACATCCTGTTAGCGCTAAGCTGCCTGAGAGCATCAGAACGACCGCCAGAGGCGTTAACCCTCTGTTTTTGTTCATATGTAAACCTCGAGTGTCCAATTTCAAATTTTTTAGTGGCTCAAACGTCCACAAACCCACTACAGTCTTTCTATTATGGTCATGCTATGGTACATACATTCACAAATGTATGTAAACGCAACCTCTGTAAAGTCATCAACCTATGGCACGAAAAACCAAACAACAGGCACTTGAAACCCGGCAACTGATTCTTGACGTCGCCCTGCGATTGTTTTCGCAGCAAGGGGTATCATCTACCTCGTTGGCCGCGATTGCAAAAGCTGCTGGAGTGACCAGGGGCGCTATATACTGGCATTTCAAAAACAAATCCGATCTGTTTAATGAAATATGGAGTCTCTCTGACGCCAGCATTAGCGATCTCGAAGTTGAGTATCGGGCAAAATTCCCTAACGATCCACTGTCAGTTGTTCGCGAAATACTCGTCTATATCCTCGAAGCGACGGTAGTAGAGGAGCGTAGACGCCTGATGATGGAAATCATCTTCCATAAATGCGAATTTGTCGGAGAAATGGCCGTTGTCCAACAAGCACAGCGCAGTTTATGGCTTGAAAGCTACGATCGTATTGAGCAAACATTAAAAGATTGTATCACTGCTCAACAATTACCTGCGAATTTACTCACTCGCCGTGCGGCAATTCTGATGCGCAGTTATCTTTCCGGATTAATGGAAAACTGGCTCTTTGCACCAGAGAGTTTTAACCTTCATGCGGAAGCCCGTGCTTATGTCGATGCGCTGATTGAGATGTATCAGACCTGCCCGTCGCTACGAAGTTCGTCTGAGGTCATGGCCTGAATCCGCAGGCGTAAATAAAGGTAAATTTTACTTATCTCTGCCGCTATTCGCGCGCAGGGAGAAGTGCTATTCTGCGCGCTGCGACGACCCCCGGTATTCTCCGGCATTTGCAACCATTCATGTTAATACTATGCAGCATACAAATCGTTGGCCTCATGCTATTTCCACCATTGTCTTTGCACTGGTCCTTATAGTTGGCACTCTGAGCTTCAGCCAGGTTCAGGCTGCAGATTTACCTGACCGTTCTGACATTCAAAGCCAGCTCACTACGCTAAATAAGCAAAAAGAACTCACGCCGCAGGAAAAATTAGTTCAGCAGGACCTGACGCAGACTTTAGAAACGCTCGATAAGATTGAGCGTATAAAGTCTGAAACTGTGCAACTGCGTCAGCAGGTTGAACAGGCGCCGGCGAAAATGCGTCAGGCGGTAGACAGCCTGAATGCGCTGAGCGATGTTCCTGATGATGAGGTCACCCGTAAAACCCTGAGCACGTTATCGTTGCGACAGCTTGAATCCAGGGTGTCTCAGGCGCTCGACGATCTGCAAAGCGCGCAGAACGATCTGGCGACCTACAACAGCCAATTGGTCTCGCTGCAGACGCAGCCGGAGCGCGTGCAGAACGCGATGTACTCCGCCTCCCAGCAGCTACAGCAAATTCGTAACCGTCTCAACGGCACCGCGCCGGGCGAAGAGACGCTGCGCCCGACTCAGCAGGGGTTGCTGCTGGCGCAGCAGGCCTTGCTGAATGCGGAGATCGAACAGCAGCGTAAGAGCCTGGAAGGCAATACTGTGCTGCAGGATACGCTGCAGAAACAGCGCGATTACGTGACCGCCCACAGCAACCGGCTGGAACATCAGCTGCAACTGTTACAGGAAGCGGTGAACAGCAAGCGGCTGACCCTCACCGAGAAAACCGCTCAGGAAGCGGTCTCGCCGGAGGAGACCTCGCGGATCCAAAATAACCCGTTGGTCAAGCAGGAGCTTGAAGTTAACCATCAGCTTAGCGAAAAGCTGATTCAGGCGACGGAAAACGGCAACCAGCTGGTGCAGCGCAATATCAGAGTGAAAAACTGGCTCGACCGCGCGCTGCAATCCGAACGCGATATCAAAGAGCAGATTTCGGTATTGAAAGGCAGCCTGCTGCTGTCGCGTATCCTCTATCAGCAGCAGCAAACATTGCCATCAGCGGATGAGCTGCAGGATATGACTAACCGCATTGCCGATCTGCGCCTGGAGCAGTTTGAAGTTAACCAGCAGCGCGATGCGTTATTCCAGAGCGATGCCTTTGTGGCAAAGCTGGAAGAGGGCCATAGCAGCGAAGTCACGCCGGAAGTTCACGACGCCCTGTTGGAAGTCGTGGACATGCGCCGAGAATTGCTCGACCAGTTTAACAAACAGCTGGGGAACCAGCTGATGATGGCCATCAACCTGCAGATTAACCAGCAGCAGTTGATGAGCGTCTCCAGCAATCTGAAATCGATCCTGACCCAGCAGATTTTCTGGGTGAACAGCAATAAGCCGATGGATTGGGAGTGGATCAAATCCTTCCCGGAAGCGCTGAAAGCCCAGTTCAAATCGATGAAAATCACCGTCAACTGGGAGAAAGCCTGGCCGGCGGTATTTATCGCGTTCCTCGCCGGGCTGCCGCTGCTGTTGATTGCCGGGCTGATCCGCTGGCGCTTGCAGTGGCTGCGTGATTACCAGGCTAAGCTGGCCTCCCAGGTAGGCCAGTTACGCAATGATACTCAGCTAAACACGCCAAAAGCGATCCTGATAGATTTAATCAGAGCGCTGCCGGTGGTGCTGCTCATCCTCGCCGCCGGGCTTATCCTGCTGACGATGCAGCTGAATGTCAGCAACCTGCTATGGGCCTACAGTAAAAAACTAGCGATGTTCTGGCTGGTGTTCGGCCTGTGCTGGAAGGTGCTGGAAAAAGACGGCGTGGCGGTGAAGCATTTCAATATGCCCGCACAGCTCACCAGCCACTGGCGGCGGCAGATCGTCCGCGTCAGCCTGGCGCTGCTGCCGCTGAATTTCTGGTCGGTTGTTTCTGAGCTCTCTCCGCTTAATTTGATGGACGACGTGCTGGGGCAGTTTGTTATCTTCGTCAACCTGCTGCTCATTGCGGTGCTGGTGTGGCCGATGTGCCGCGAAAGCTGGCGTGACAAAGAGTCGCACAGCCTGCGCCTGCTGACGGTGACCGTGCTGTCGATTGTGCCCGTCGCGCTGATGGTCCTCACGGCGACCGGTTACTTCTATACCACGCTGCGTCTGGCTGGCCGCTGGATTGAGACCGTCTATCTGGTGATGATGTGGAATCTGCTATACCAGACCGTTCTCCGCGGCCTGAGTGTGGCGGCGCGACGTATTGCCTGGCGCCGGGCGCTGGCGCGTCGCCAGCATCTGGTGAAAGAAGGGGCGGAAGGCGCCGAACCGCAGGAAGAGCCGACGATCGCGCTTGAACAGGTTAACCAACAAACGCTGCGCATCACCATGCTGGTGATGGTGGCGTTGTTCGCGGTGCTGTTCTGGGCGATTTGGTCCGATCTGATAACCGTGTTCGCCTATCTCGACAGCATTACGCTCTGGCACTACAACGGCACCGAAGCCGGCGCCAGCGTGGTGAAAAGCGTGACGATGGGCAGCCTGCTGTTTGCGATTGTCGCCTCGATGGTCGCCTGGGCGCTGATCCGCAACTTGCCGGGCCTGCTGGAAGTGCTGGTGTTGTCGCGTCTTAATATGCGTCAGGGCGCTTCCTATGCCATCACGACGATCCTCAACTACGCGATTATCGCCATCGGCGCGATGACGGTCTTCGGCTCCTTAGGCGTGTCGTGGGATAAACTGCAGTGGCTGGCCGCGGCGCTGTCGGTTGGTTTAGGTTTCGGCTTACAGGAGATTTTCGGTAACTTCGTCTCCGGCCTGATCATTCTCTTCGAACGCCCGGTGCGGATCGGCGATACGGTCACTATCGGTACCTTCTCAGGCACCGTCAGTAAGATCCGTATCCGCGCGACGACCATTACCGATTTCGATCGCAAGGAGGTGATTATTCCAAACAAGGCCTTCGTGACTGAACGGCTGATCAACTGGTCGCTCTCCGATACCATCACCCGCGTGGTGATCCGCCTGGGCGTAGCCTACGGATCCGATCTCGATAAAGTGAAAGAGGTGCTGCTGCAGGCGGCGCATGAACATCCGAAAGTGATGCAGGAACCAGCGCCGTCGGTCTTCTTTACCACCTTCGGCGCCAGCACGCTGGATCATGAACTGCGCCTCTATGTGCGTGAACTGCGCGATCGCAGCTACGCGGTGGACGAACTTAACCGCTCGATCGATCGCCTGTGCCGCGAAAACAATATCGATATTGCCTTCAACCAGCTGGAAGTTCATCTGCGTAACGAGAAGGGAGATGAAGTGACGGAAGTGAAGCGCGATAATAAAGGGGATGATACGGCGCCAGGCGTCGCATAATCGCTAATCGGGGCGGCATATGCCGCCCCGAATCGTTTTATTCTTCTGACAGGGGCGCGTCAGGTTGGGCGTTTTTCAGTTTGTTTTCATAGTCACGCTTAATAATATCCAACGCTCCCAGCACCGTTTTTGCGCTGACCCGGTTTTCCTCCAACAACATGATTAAATCGACGGCCAGTTTGACCTCGTCCGGTGCATTTTCCAGCGACATAGTCCTCTCCTGTTAGCGCGTTAAACGCGCCAGTACGTTTTCAATATTTTCCAGCGCATCGCGACAGCGGGCCAGGCGCCCGGCATAGGCCTCGACCTCTTTCGTTAGCCGTTGCTGTTCGGCAAGGGTAGTTGCCGACGCCAGCTGACGTTGGCGATCGTTGCGCATTGCCAGCAGGCGGCGCTCATACTCCTGGTGCTGCAGGCGGCGGCGTTGCCAGCGGTTTAGCGTCGGCGAGGCGCTATCCCAGCGGCGTAACGACCAGGTCGCCGTCTCACGGCTAATGGCGGCAATCTGCGCCACCAGCCGCTCGGCGAGCCAGGCGACCTGGGGCAGATGCTGATGCTCAACGGCATGCTGGAGCTCGGCGAGATTATGCTGTGCTTCGTCGAGATACGCCTGCATCTGGGTGTCGCGGGTACGGAACAGCTGGCGGTCGAAACGCGGGCTCAACGTAGCGTGGCTGGACAGTGGCGCCACCTGAAGCGCCAGTTCAGCCAACTGATTTTTCAGCGTTTGTAAAAGCCGGGTTGTTTTCAAATAACTCCTCCATTCCCTACTCAGCAACTGTGCTACAGTAGCGACATCTGCTTGATAACGATTCGCATTATGCCACGTATTATTTTAATCATCATTGGCTGGCTGGCGGTAGTGCTGGGGACGCTGGGCGTCTTCTTACCGCTGTTACCGACAACGCCATTTATCCTGCTCGCCGCATGGTGTTTTGCCCGCTCGTCGCCGCGCTTTCACCACTGGCTGCTGTATCGCTCGTGGTTTGGCGGCTATCTTCGCCACTGGCAGCAGTACCGGGCGATGCCGCCGGGGGCCAAGCCGCGAGCCATTATCATGATTTTACTGACCTTTGCCATTTCTCTGTGGCTGGTTAAGCTTATGTGGGTGCGCATCCTGCTGCTGGCGATCCTCGCCTGCCTGCTGATATTTATGTGGCGCATTCCGGTGGTTGACGCAAAGCAACAAAAGCACTGATGCGCAATAATGCCTGTTGCAATTGTTGGCGACAGCCAGTAAATTCTGGCGTTTTCGAGCGCGGGTAAGCCTGGTCAAAGGTTAAACAAATGTTTCTTTGGCCCATTTTGCACGCCCGTGGGTAACACCGTTTCAATCAGGCATAAACTTATGACCGCAACTGCACAGCAGCTTGAATATCTGAAGAACAGCATCCAAAGCGTCCAGGATTATCCGAAACCGGGCATCCTTTTCCGCGATGTCACCAGCTTGCTGGAAGACCCTAAAGCCTATGCGCTTAGCATTGAACTGCTGACCGAGCGTTATAAAGACGCCGGCATCACCAAAGTGGTGGGGACCGAAGCGCGTGGTTTTCTGTTCGGCGCCCCGGTTGCGTTGGCGCTGGGCGTTGGCTTTGTTCCGGTTCGTAAGCCGCGCAAGTTGCCGCGCGAAACCATCGCCGAAAGCTATGAGCTTGAATATGGCACCGATCAGCTGGAAATCCACGTTGATGCCATTAAAGAAGGCGATAAAGTGCTGGTCGTTGACGACCTGCTGGCGACCGGCGGCACCATTGACGCCACCGTGAAGCTGATTCGTCGCCTGGGCGGCGAAGTTCACGATGCCGCTTTTATTATCAATCTGTTCGATCTGGGCGGTGAACAGCGCCTGGAAAAACTGGGCATCAATTGCTTTAGCCTGGTGCCTTTCCCGGGCCACTAAGCAAATCCCGACACATAGCCTCGCCGATCCGGCGGGGCTGTGATAGCATTACCCCCTCGTGAATTCACCTTCCAGCGTTTCAGAGCCAGCCCATGAGTTATCAGGTCTTAGCCCGTAAATGGCGCCCACAAACCTTTGCTGACGTCGTCGGCCAGGAACATGTGCTGACCGCACTGGCGAACGGCTTATCGTTAGGGCGCATCCATCACGCATATCTCTTTTCCGGCACCCGCGGAGTAGGGAAAACCTCCATCGCCCGTCTGTTGGCTAAGGGGTTAAACTGCGAAAGCGGTATTACCGCGACGCCGTGCGGCGTCTGCGATAACTGTCGCGAAATAGAACAAGGCCGCTTTGTCGATCTGATTGAGATCGATGCCGCCTCACGCACCAAAGTGGAAGATACCCGCGATCTGCTGGACAACGTCCAGTACGCGCCGGCCCGCGGCCGCTTCAAGGTCTACCTGATCGATGAAGTGCATATGCTGTCGCGTCACAGCTTCAACGCGTTATTGAAAACGCTGGAGGAGCCGCCCGCGCACGTCAAATTCCTGCTGGCGACCACCGATCCGCAAAAGCTGCCGGTGACGATTTTGTCCCGCTGCCTGCAGTTCCACCTCAAGGCGCTGGATGTCGAACAGATCCGCCATCAGCTTGAACACATCCTTGGCGAAGAGCAGATCGCGTTTGAGCCGCGCGCGCTGCAACTGCTGTCGCGCGCCGCGGATGGCAGCTTGCGCGATGCGTTAAGCCTGACCGATCAGGCAATCGCCAGCGGCGATGGCCGCTTAACCGCGCAGTCCGTCAGCGAAATGCTCGGCACCCTCGACGACGATCAGGCGCTATCCTTGATAGAAGCGCTGGTGGCCGCCGACGGCGAGCGCGTGATGGCGGGCGTCAGCGACGCCGCCTCGCGCGGCGTTGAATGGGAAGCGCTGCTGGTGGAAATGCAAAGTCTGCTGCACCGTATCGCGATGGTTCAGCTCTCGCCATCGGCGCTGGGGGCGGATATGGCCGCCGTCGAGCTACGTATGCGCGAGCTGGCGCGTACCGTGTCGCCGGCCGACGTGCAGCTTTACTATCAGACGCTGCTGATTGGCCGCAAAGAACTGCCTTATGCGCCAGACCGGCGTATGGGGGTTGAAATGACGCTGCTGCGCGCGCTGGCTTTCCATCCGCGTCAGCCGCTGCCGGAGCCGGAAGCGAAGCCCATGCAGACCGCTGCGCCTGCGCCGCAGCAGCAAACAGCGCCGCCGGTCGCATCGGCTCCGCCGCCGCAGAATCTGCCGCAAAGCACCAGCCAGGTGCTGGCGGCGCGCAGTCGGCTGCAGCGAACCCCGGGAGCAACCACCCCAAAAAAGAGTGAACCGGCAGCCGCATCCCGCGCGCGGCCGGTGAATAACGCTGCGCTGGAACGACTGAGTTCGATTACCGAGCGCGTACAGGCTCGTCCGGCTGCGGCCGCGCTTGAGCAGGCCCCGGCGAAGAAAGAAGCCTATCGCTGGAAATCGACGGCCCCGATTGAAGAGACCCAGGTCGAGGTCGCCACGCCGAAAGCGCTGAAAAAAGCGCTGGAGCATGAAAAAACGCCGGAGCTGGCGGCGAAACTAGCCGTGGAAGCGGTTGAGCGCGATAGCTGGGCGGCGGAAGTGAGCCAGTTGGCGGTACCGAAACTGGTTGAACAGGTGGCGCTGAACGCGTGGAAAGAGCAGGACGGCAATCGCATATGTCTGCATTTACGCCCGAGTCAGCGGCATCTCAACTCCGCCGGCGCACAGCAGAAACTTGCTGAAGCACTGGGCGTGTTGTACGGTGCGCCGGTTGAATTGACCATCGTTGAAGATGATAATTCGGCGATGCGCACGCCGCTGGAGTGGCGACAGGCAATTTATGAAGAGAAGCTCGCGCAGGCGCGCGACGCGATTATTGCGGATAACAACATCCAGACCCTGCGACGATTCTTCGACGCCGATCTGGATGAAGAGAGTATCCGCCCCATTTGAGCGGCAGTCTGACTGGCGTTCAGTACCTTAACGATGACTTACTGAGAGAGAAGCCTATGTTTGGTGGAAAAGGCGGCCTGGGTAACCTGATGAAACAGGCCCAGCAGATGCAAGACAAAATGCAGAAAATGCAGGAAGAGATCGCGCAGCTGGAAGTGACCGGTGAGTCCGGCGCGGGTCTGGTAAAAGTAACCATCAACGGCGCGCATAACTGCCGCCGCGTGGAAATCGACCCAAGCCTGCTGGAAGACGACAAAGAGATGCTGGAAGATCTGGTGGCTGCCGCATTCAATGACGCAGCGCGCCGTATTGAAGAGACCCAGAAAGAGAAAATGGCCTCCGTTTCTGCCGGCATGCAGCTGCCGCCAGGCTTCAAGATGCCGTTCTGATGCAAACCAGCCCGCTGTTAACTCAGCTTATGGAAGCGCTGCGCTGTCTGCCGGGCGTTGGCCCGAAGTCGGCGCAGCGCATGGCGTTTACGCTGCTGCAGCGCGATCGCAGCGGCGGTATGCGTCTGGCGCAGGCGCTAACGCGCGCGATGTCGGAAATCGGCCACTGCGCCGATTGCCGCACCTTCACCGAGCAGGAGGTGTGCAATATTTGCAGCAACCCGCGTCGCCAGGAAAACGGTCAGATCTGCGTGGTGGAGAGTCCAGCGGACATTTACGCCATTGAGCAGACCGGGCAGTATTCCGGCCGCTACTTCGTGCTGATGGGCCACCTGTCGCCGCTTGACGGTATCGGGCCGGATGACATCGGGCTTGACCGCCTCGAGCAGCGCCTCGAAGCCGAGTCAATCAGCGAGTTGATCCTCGCAACCAACCCAACGGTTGAAGGCGAGGCGACGGCCAACTACATCGCTGAGCTCTGCGCGCAGTATGGCGTTGACGCCAGCCGCATCGCCCACGGCGTACCGGTTGGCGGCGAGCTGGAAATGGTCGACGGCACCACGTTGTCGCACTCACTGGCCGGGCGCCACAAGATTATTTTCTGAACAAATGGAGGCGGCGTTCGCTGCCTCCGCTTGAAATTTCCCGCACCTATCCCCATCTCCTCCCCAACACGTTATTTCCATTAATAATAAATGGCATTGTTGAGGTCGACTTACATGAAAGGACAAGAAACCCGTGGTTTCCAGTCAGAAGTGAAACAGCTTCTGCACCTGATGATCCATTCTCTTTATTCCAACAAAGAAATCTTCCTGCGCGAGCTCATCTCCAACGCCTCGGATGCGGCGGATAAGCTGCGTTTCCGCGCGTTGTCCCAGCCGGATCTGTATGAAGGCGACGGCGAGCTGCGCGTACGCGTATCGTTTGATAAAGACAACCGCACGCTGACCATCGCTGATAATGGCATCGGGATGAACCGCGACGAGGTCATTGACCATCTCGGCACCATCGCCAAATCCGGCACCAAAGCGTTCCTCGAATCTATGGGTTCCGATCAGGCGAAAGATAGCCAGCTGATCGGCCAGTTCGGCGTCGGCTTCTATTCAGCCTTTATCGTTGCCGACAAAGTCACCGTGCGCACCCGCGCCGCGGGCGACAAGCCGGAAAACGGCGTGTTTTGGGAGTCCGCTGGCGAAGGCGAATATACTGTCGCCGATATCACTAAGGCCGATCGCGGAACCGAAATCACGTTGCATCTGCGTGAAGGCGAAGACGACTTCCTCAACGACTGGCGCGTGCGTTCGATCATCAGTAAATATTCTGACCATATCGCGCTGCCGGTTGAGATTGAAAAACGCGAAGAAGTGGACGGCGAAACCGTTATTTCGTGGGAAAAAATCAACAAGGCGCAGGCGCTGTGGACCCGCAGCAAATCTGAAGTCAGCGACGACGAATACAAAGAGTTCTATAAGCATATTGCCCATGATTTCAGCGATCCGCTGACCTGGAGCCACAACCGCGTCGAAGGTAAGCAGGAGTATACCAGCCTGCTGTATATTCCGTCGCAGGCGCCGTGGGATATGTGGAACCGCGATCATAAACACGGCCTGAAGCTGTATGTGCAGCGCGTCTTCATCATGGATGACGCCGAGCAGTTTATGCCGAACTACCTGCGTTTCGTGCGCGGCCTGATAGATTCCAACGATCTGCCGCTGAACGTGTCGCGTGAAATCCTGCAGGATAGCAACGTCACCCGTAATCTGCGCACCGCGCTGACCAAACGCGTGCTGCAGATGCTGGAAAAGCTGGCGAAAGACGACGCCGAAAAATATCAGACCTTCTGGAAACAGTTTGGCCTGGTGCTGAAAGAAGGCCCGGCGGAAGATGCTTCCAACCAGCAAGCGATTGCTAAACTGCTGCGCTTCGCCACGACGCATACCGATTCTTCCGCGCAGACCGTGTCGCTGGAAGAGTACGTTTCGCGCATGAAAGAAGGGCAGGAGAAGATTTATTACATCACCGCCGACAGCTATGCGGCGGCGAAGAGCAGCCCGCACCTCGAGCTGCTGCGTAAAAAAGGTATCGAAGTTCTGCTGCTGTCCGATCGCATTGACGAGTGGATGATGAGCTACCTGACCGAGTTCGACGGCAAGGCGTTCCAGTCGGTTGCCAAAGCCGACGAGTCGCTGGAGAAGCTGGCGGACGAAGTTGACGAATCCACCAAAGAAGCCGAAAAAGCGCTGGAGCCGTTCGTTGAGCGTGTTAAGGGCCTGCTGGGTGAGCGCGTGAAAGAGGTGCGTCTGACGCATCGTCTGACCGACACTCCGGCGATTGTCACCACTGATGCCGACGAAATGAGCACCCAGATGGCGAAGCTGTTCGCCGCTGCCGGTCAGGCGGCGCCGGAAGTGAAATACATCTTCGAGCTGAACCCGGCGCATCCGCTGGTGAAACGCGCCGCCGATACCCAGAACGACGCGCAGTTTGGCGAGTGGGTCGAACTGCTGCTGGATCAGGCGCTGCTGGCGGAACGCGGTACGCTGGAGGATCCTAACCAGTTCATCCGCCGTATGAATCAGCTGCTGGCATCCTGACGCGAACCTGAATGAGTAGCCCGGCCGAGCGACGCGACGCCGGGAACGGAATAAATGCCCCGTCTGAGTGATTTGCTCATACGGGGCATTTCACATTAGATTGCATAAAATATCTGACCATTAACCGTTTCAGCCGCACCGCCTTCCTTGAGCCATGGCCGTTCTGGTGGTATGGTTTAGCGTTTTTTGAAAAATTGAAACGACATTTGAGGGGATTTTCGTAATGCGTATTATTCTGCTTGGCGCTCCGGGCGCGGGTAAAGGAACTCAGGCTCAGTTCATCATGGAGAAATACGGTATTCCGCAAATCTCCACCGGCGATATGCTGCGCGCCGCGGTAAAATCCGGCTCCGAGCTCGGTAAACAAGCGAAAGACATTATGGACGCCGGCAAACTGGTGACCGATGAGCTGGTCATCGCGCTGGTGAAAGAGCGTATCGCCCAGGAAGATTGCCGTAACGGTTTCCTGCTGGACGGCTTCCCGCGCACTATCCCGCAGGCTGACGCCATGAAAGAAGCCGGCATCGCCGTTGACTACGTTCTGGAGTTCGCGGTACCGGACGAGCTGATCGTCGATCGTATCGTGGGCCGCCGCGTACACGCCGCTTCCGGCCGCGTCTATCACATCAAATTCAACCCGCCTAAGGTTGAAGGTAAAGACGACGTGACCGGCGAAGAGCTGACCACCCGTAAAGACGATCAGGAAGAAACCGTGCGTAAGCGCCTGGTGGAATACCATCAGATGACTGCGCCGCTGATCGGCTACTATCAGAAAGAAGCGCAGGCGGGTAACACCCAGTACGCGAAAGTCGACGGCACCAAAGCGGTGGCTGACGTGCGCGCCGATCTGGAAAAAATCCTCGGCTAATTAAGCCCTTTCTCATCCTGCTGCGGCAGGATGAGAACACCTCTCATTTCTACCTTTTGCTATGATTGGTTCCGTTTAACGCCATTTACGCTACAATTGTCAGCGATTCAAATGGTTAAGAGGCGGTAATGCATCAGACGAAAACAGGTATTTTGCTAGCCAATTTAGGTACTCCCGATGCGCCCACGCCCGATGCGGTAAAGCGCTATCTGCGACAATTTCTTAGCGACAAACGGGTAGTGGATACGCCTCGTCTGCTGTGGTGGCCGCTACTGCGCGGCATCATACTGCCGATTCGCGCTCCCCGCGTGGCGAAGCTCTATCAGTCTGTGTGGATGGCGGAAGGCTCGCCGTTGATGGTGTATAGCCGGCAACAGCAACAGGCGCTGGCAGCCAGGCTACCCGATGTTCCAGTAGCGCTGGGGATGAGCTATGGCTCGCCGTCGCTGGCAAGCGCGGTCGATGAGCTATTGGCCCAGGACGTTGACCATATCGTGGTATTGCCGCTGTATCCGCAATATTCGTGTTCTACCGTGGCGGCGGTATGGGATGAACTGGCGCGGATCCTCGCGAAAAAGCGCGCCATTCCGGGCGTTTCGTTTATCCGCGACTATGCCGACGACGCTGACTATATCCACGCGCTGGCGGCCAGCGTACGCGCTTCGTTCGCCGTTCACGGCGAACCGGATGTGCTGCTGCTCTCCTATCACGGTATTCCGCAACGCTACGCCCATGAGGGCGATGATTACCCGCAGCGCTGCCGGGTAACGACTCGCGAGCTGGTTTCAGTGCTCGGGCTGCCGCCGGAGCGGGTGATGATGACCTTCCAGTCGCGCTTTGGTCGCGAACCCTGGTTGACGCCATATACCGACGAAACGCTAAAAATGCTTGGCGAGAAGGGCACACAGCACGTACAGGTTATCTGTCCGGGCTTCTCCGCCGACTGTCTGGAAACGCTGGAAGAAATCGCGGTGCAGAACCGGGAGATTTTCCTTGAGGCCGGCGGTAAGCAATATGAGTATATTCCGGCGCTTAATGCCGATCCTGCACATATTGAGATGATGGTGAACCTGACCGCGTCGTATCGCTGATCGCGCGCGTGGCGGGGAATATGCTACTATTCCCCGCTTGTTCCCTGTCATTAAATCGCCACTATGAAATTTCCCGGTAAACGCAAATCTAAACACTATTTCCCCGTTAGCGCTCGCGATCCGCTGCTGCAACAAATTCAGCCAGAAAATGAGTCCAACGTCTCCTGGGTGGTTGGCATCGACCAGACGCTGGTGGATATCGAAGCGAAAGTGGATGAGGCGTTTATCGTACGCTACGGCCTGAGCGCCGGTCATTCGCTGGTGATTGAAGATGATGTCGCCGAAGCGCTGTATCAGGAACTGGTACGCGACGGCCTGATCACCCATCAATTTGCCGGCGGCACCATTGGCAATACCATGCACAATTATTCGGTGCTGGCGGACGACCGCTCGGTGCTGCTCGGCGTGATGTGCAGCAACATCGAGATCGGCGGCTACGCTTATCGCTACTTGTGCAATACCTCCAGCCGTACTGATCTGAACTACCTGCAGGGCGTTGATGGCGCCATTGGCCGCTGTTTTACGCTGATTAGCGATAGCGGCGAACGTACCTTTGCCATCAGTCCTGGTCACATGAACAAGCTGCGTCCGGAAAGCATTCCGGAAGAGGTGATTGCCGGCGCTTCCGCGCTGGTGCTGACCTCCTACCTCGTGCGCTGTAAGCCGGGCGAGCCGATGCCGGACGCGACGATGAAAGCCATTGAGTATGCCAAAAAGCATGATGTGCCGGTGGTGCTGACGTTGGGAACGAAATACGTGATTGCTGACAACCCGCAATGGTGGCAGCAGTTCCTCAAGGAACACGTTTCGATTCTGGCGATGAATGAAGAAGAAGCGGAAGCGCTGACCGGTATCGCCGATCCGCTCACCGCGGCGGATAAAGCGCTGGACTGGGTCGACCTGGTGCTATGTACCGCAGGACCGGCGGGTCTCTATATGGCGAGCTTCACCGAAGAGGAAGCGAAGCGTAAAACGCAGCATCCGCTCCTGCCGGGGGCGATTGCCGAGTTCAACCAGTATGAATTCAGCCGCGCGATGCGCCATCAGGATTGCGTTAATCCGCTGCGTATCTATTCGCACATCGCGCCTTATATGGGCGGCCCGGAGAAGATCATGAACACCAACGGCGCAGGCGACGGCGCGCTGGCGGCGTTGTTGCATGATATCACCGCCAATAACTACCATCGTAATAACGTGCCGAATTCCAGCAAACATAAATGCAAATGGCTGACCTACTCATCGCTGGCGCAGGTGTGCAAATACGCCAACCGCGTCAGCTATCAGGTGCTGAATCAGCATTCGCCGCGTTTAACCCGCGGCCTGCCGGAGCGGGAAGATAGTCTGGAAGAGGCCTACTGGGACCGTTAATCCCGTGGATAAGCGTACGCCCCGCGAGCGGGGCGTCGGATCAACCGGTAACAATCTCGCCAGCCGGCGGCGTTTCCAGCAGACGTAACATCGCCCGCGCGATTTCGCGTTCCCCCATCACCACCTGATTGGCTCCGCGTTCGGTAATATAATCGACCTCATCGTCGTAATGGGCGCGGGCGATAATCTCAATGTTCGGGCATTTTTCCCGCGCTGAGGCGACAATTTCACCGGCTTCATAGCCGTTAGGGATGGTCAGCAGCAGCCAGCGGGCGCAGTCGAGATGCGCCAGATTCATGATCTCTTCGTTGGCGGCATTGCCCAACACGGCGCTGATGCCGCGCTCACGCAGCTCATCCACGCGGGTGCGGGAGGTTTCAATCACCACCAGCGGGATCCCCTGGGCCATCAGTTTCTCGCCAAGCAGGCTGCCGACGCGGCCAAAGCCGACCAGCAGCGCATGGTTGCAGATATCCACCGGCACCTGTTTTTCGTCTTCCAGCACCTCTTCCAGCGTCTGCTCGTCAAGGGTTTCGGTTTTATCGAGATATTTTTCCAGCAGGGTAAACAGCACCGGGTTAAGCATAATCGAAATTATCGCCCCAGCCAGCACCAGGTTCTGCCCGGCCTGCGGCAGCAGATCCAGCGCCATGCCGAGACCGGCAAGAATAAAAGCGAACTCCCCGATTTGCGCCAGGCTGGCGGCGATGGTCAGGGCGGTACGCGGCGAGTGACCGAACATACGTACCAGGAAGAAAGCGGCGGCGGATTTACCAAAGATGATAATCGCCAGCGTCGCCAGCACCGCCAGCGGCTGTTCGACCAGGATCATCGGGTCAAATAGCATCCCGACGGAGACAAAGAACAGCACCGCGAAGGCGTCGCGCAGCGGCAGCGTATCGTGAGCGGCGCGGTGGCTGAGTTCGGATTCGTTAAGCACCATCCCGGCGAAGAATGCGCCGAGGGCGAAGGAGACGTCGAACAGCTCAACGGCGCCGAAGGCGATGCCGAGCGCCAGCGCCAGTACCGACAGGGTAAATAGTTCGCGTGAGCCGGTTGCCGCGCTGCGCGACATGATCCACGGCACCAGACGGCGGCCCACCAGCATCATAATGGCGATAAAGGCGACGACTTTACCGATGGTAATGCCCATGTCGAGCGCCAGCGACGCCAGCCCAACATCGCCTTTTTCGACCATTCCGGCGATAGCGGGCAGCAGCACCAGCGTTAGTACCATCACTAAATCTTCAACGATCAGCCAGCCGATGGCGATTTGCCCACGCTGGCTATCAATAAGCTGCCGTTCCTCCAGCGCGCGCAGCAGCACCACGGTACTGGCGGTGGAAAGACACAGGCCAAAAACGATGCCGGTCATCAGCGACCAGCCGAGCAGGGAAGAGAGCGCCATCCCGAGCAGCGTCGCCACGGCTATCTGGGCGATGGCTCCGGGAATGGCTATCGACTTTACCGCCATGAGATCTTTCAGCGAAAAGTGCAGCCCGACGCCAAACATCAGCAAGATGACGCCAAGTTCGGCCAGTTCAGGCGCAAGCTTGGTATCCGCAACAAAACCAGGAGTAAATGGACCGGCCAGCACGCCCGCTAATAAATATCCTACCAGTGGTGAAATACGTAGCTTATTGGCAATCATGCCGAGGATAAAGGCGAGCACAAGGCCGCCGACAATGGTGGTGATTAGCGGTGTTGCGTGATGCATTCCGTCTCCTTGCGTGTGGTGAGCCGATCCATTTTCGCTACTTAAAGCAAAAAACCGATTAATAGTTTATGACACTTTTGCTCGTTTTGTTTATGAATAATTATTGAAATTTGCGAAAAATTGGAATTACGGCAGCAAAAAGCACAGACAGGAAAATGGCGACAGGTCATGGCGGCGTAATGCTGATGGGATAAGGGGTTGTGGCGGCCAAACTTTCACTTTGGCCGCCAGATACTCAGGCTTTTTGATGGTTATTAGGCAGGAATATCGTCAGAATGCCGAGAAGCGGCAGGAAAGCACAGATTTTATAAACCAGATCGATGCTGGTATGGTCGGCTAACAACCCCAACACCGCGGCGCCAAGGCCGCCCATGCCAAACGCGAAGCCGAAGAACAGGCCGGAAACCATACCGATTCTCCCCGGCAACAGCTCCTGGGCATAGACCAGGATAGCGGAAAAGGCTGATGCGAGGATAAAACCAATTATCACCGTCAGGATCCCGGTCCATTCCAGCGATGCGTACGGTAAAATAAGGGTAAATGGCGCCACGCCGAGGATAGAGCCCCAAATTACATATTTACGACCTATCTTATCGCCAACAGGCCCGCCAATCACCGTTCCTGCAGCCACTGCAAACAGGAAGGCGAACAAGTGAAGTTGGGCGTTTTGCACCGATAATCCGAATTTGTGTATCAGATAAAAGGTGTAATAGCTGCTAATGCTCGCCATGTAGAAGTATTTGGAGAAAATCAGCATTAACAGAATGCTGACGGCCAGGATGACCTTGTTACGCGGCAGCGGATTAACGATAACCGGCTTCGGTTTGCCTTTATTCATTCTGTGTTGCGCGGCATACCAGCGGCTGATTTGCGACAGCACGACGATCGCCAGCAGCGCGGCCAGCACGAACCAGGCGACGTTGCCTTTGCCGTAGGGGGCGATGATTACCGCCGCCAGCAGCGGCCCCAGCGAGCTGCCGAAGTTGCCGCCAACCTGGAACAGTGATTGCGCCAGGCCGTGACGGCCGCCGGAAGCCATCCGCGCCACGCGTGAGGACTCCGGATGGAAGACCGAAGAGCCAGTACCGACCAGCGCGGCGGCCAGCAGCACCATGCCGAAGCTGCCGGCCAGCGCTAACAGAATTAAGCCGCAGAGGGTGAAACACATCCCCACCGGTAATGACCACGGCATCGAGCGTTTATCGGTGATGTAACCAATCACCGGCTGGAATAGCGATGACGTCAGTTGGAAGGTGAGGGTGATCATGCCGATCTGCACGAAAGTTAACGAGAATTCCGCCTGCAGCAGCGGATAAATCGCCAGGATGAGCGACTGGATCATATCGTTTAGCAGATGGGAGAGGCTAATTGCTCCCAGAATGCCAAATGAGGTGCGCGCTTTTTGCGGCGGCGCGCCGGTACCGGGTAAGGACTGAGCGGATTGGTTGGTTGTCATAGGTTCACTTCAGCGAGTTCTATTTGTTGTAGAGAATGCAGGTTGAATTATTATCCGACTAACATACCTGTCCCCAAGGTTTGAAGGAAGTCGCAATTCTGAAAACATATTTGTCAAAGCGGCTGACTCGCTATACTTTCGGCACTTGTTATTAAGTCAGGGAGTGAAACATGCATTATTTAAAACGCGGCGTAGCGCTGGCGTTATTCGCCGCCTTATCGCTGGGCAGCCTGTCAGCGCAGGCCTATGAGCAGGACAAAACCTATAAAATCACCATCCTGCACACTAACGACCACCACGGTCATTTCTGGCGCAACGACTATGGCGAATATGGCCTTGCGGCACAGAAGACGCTGGTGGACGGTATCCGCAAAGAGGTGGCGGCCGAAGGCGGTAGCATCCTGCTGCTGTCCGGCGGCGATATCAATACCGGGGTGCCGGAATCTGATTTACAGGATGCAGAACCTGATTTTCGCGGCATGAACCTGATTGGCTACGATGCCATGGCGGTTGGCAACCATGAGTTTGATAACCCGCTCAGCGTGCTGCGCCAGCAGGAGAAGTGGTCGAAGTTCCCTTTCCTGTCGGCCAATATCTATCAGAAAAGCACCGGCGAACGCCTGTTTAAACCCTGGGCGCTGTTTAAGCGCGGCGGGCTTAAAATTGCGGTGATTGGCTTAACGACCGACGATACGGCGAAAATCGGCAACCCGGAATATTTCACCGATATCGAATTCCGTAATCCGGCGGCAGAAGCCAAGCTGGTGATTCAGGAACTGCAGCAAAATGAAAAGCCGGACGTGATTCTGGCGACCACCCATATGGGCCACTATGACAACGGTAATCACGGCTCTAACGCGCCTGGCGACGTTGAAATGGCGCGGAGTTTACCTGCGGGATCGCTGGCGATGATCGTCGGCGGCCATTCGCAGGATCCGGTCTGCATGGCCTCGGAAAATAAAAAGCAGGTCGATTATATCCCCGGCACCCCGTGCGCGCCGGATCGCCAGAATGGCATCTGGATCGTGCAGGCTCACGAGTGGGGTAAATATGTCGGACGCGCCGATTTTGAATTCCGCAACGGGGAGATGAAGCTGGTGCACTATCAGCTGATCCCGGTCAACCTGAAGAAGAAAGTCACCTGGGATAACGGTCAGAGCGAGCGCGTATTGTATACGCCGCAAATTGCTGAAAACCCGCAGATGCTCTCGCTGTTAACGCCGTTCCAGAATAAAGGTAAGGCGCAGTTACAGGTGAAAATAGGCAGCGTCAACGGCCATCTTGAAGGCGATCGCAGCAAAGTTCGCTTCGTTCAAACCAATATGGGGCGTCTGCTGCTGGCGGCGCAGATGGCGCGCAGCAATGCTGATTTCGCGGTGATGAGCGGCGGCGGTATTCGCGACTCTATCGAAGCGGGTGATATTACCTATAAAGACGTGATGAAAGTGCAGCCGTTCGGCAATGTGCTGACTTACGTCGATATGAGCGGTAAAGAGGTGACTGAGTACCTGACCGCCGTCGCGCAGATGAAGCCGGATTCCGGCGCTTATCCGCAGTTCGCCAACGTCAGTTTCGTTGCCAAAGATGGCAAGCTTAACGATCTGAAAATCAAAGGCGAACCGGTGGATCCGGCGAAAACTTACCGTATGGCGACGCTGAGCTTTAACGCCACCGGCGGTGACGGCTACCCGCACATCGATAATAAACCGGGATACGTCAATACCGGCTTTATCGATGCCGAGGTGCTGAAAGAGTACATCGAGAAGAACTCGCCGCTGGATGCGGCGGCTTACGAGCCGAAGGGCGAAGTCAGCTGGCAGTAAGCTATCGCTTAACGGATCCCGGATAAGGCGCGTGTGCCGCTATCCGGGATCCGGTCTCTCAATCGCGGCGGGCGATATCGGCGAACTTCGCGTCCAGAAGCTTCGCCAGATCGCTTGCCGCCAGTTCGATGTCGAGCCCGCGTTTGCCGCCGGAAATATAGATGGTGGCAAACGCCTGCGCCGGAGCATCAATCACCGTCGGCAGGCGCTTTTTCTGCCCCAGCGGGCTGATGCCGCCGACCAGGTATCCGGTGATCCGCTGTGCGACCATTGGGTCGGCCATATCTACCTTCTTGGCGCCCAGCGCTTTGGCCACTTTCTTCAAATCCAACTGTCCGGCAACCGGGGTGACGGCGACCGCCAGATGTTTCATATCGCCGTTAACGGCCACTAATAGCGTCTTGTAAACCTGATCCGCATTGAGCCCCAGCTTGCGAACCACTTCATCGCCAAAATTGGTCTCTTGAGGATCGTGTTCGTAGCTGTGGATCTGAAAGGTAATTTTGTTTTTTTCGAGTAATTTAACGGCGGGAGTCATAGTAATCCTTCTTACCAACCGACCTAACGTATGACCAGCATACGCGTGAGGGTTGTATAAAAAATAGTACCATCTTGCGCAATAGTATTGGCAGTGATGGTCACTTTGAGCGACAATCAGACGATCCGGGATGTATATCCCGGGATAATAATAATGATGAAATTCCTCTTTGACGGGCCAATAGCAATATTGGCCATTTTTTTACGTCAACATATCCGGCAGGTTCCCTTCGCCATACAGATGCAGCGCGCCGACGGCGACCACATAGCGCCCCGGCGGCAGAGCAAGCAGCGTGTCGCGCCAGGCTATGTTGCGCTGATGCATCAGTACATCATATAAAGACTGGCTGAAGGTCGTTGGCAGCGTTTCCGCGCCGCGCGACGGCGGTTGCTCCAGCCACCAGCCAATCATCACCTGCAGTAAACGGGCGTTGGTGCGCCAGTGGGTCAACGTATCTTCCAGCAGCGCCTTACCAGCGTCTGGTAGATTGCGCAGGAGCGCGATTTGGCTATCGGCGCCTTCCAGCTCCATCACCCTTATGTTGCTCTCGCGGGCAGCCATCAGCAACTGATAATCAATGCCGTAATCGGGCCGTAATCCCAGTTTTTGCGCCTGAGTGGCTTGTAGCACCATCGCCACCTGCCACAGCGGCTGGCTATCGAAAAGATCGACCGACAAACCCAGCTCGCCGGCGCGCGAGCGTAATTCTGCTAATTGCGTTTCGCTCAGACGTTCAGCCAGCGGGGGATAAGAGGGGAGATTACTGAAAGGCGTTTCATTACCGGTGATGTCCGCTTCGACGATTAAGGCGTCGGCCTGACGTATTTTTTTCAGTAGCTTGGCCGGCGGCGGCGCCATGTCGCGGGTGCCCATATGAATGCTGCCGACGAGATGTAAATAACGTTCGCCGGGCAGGACGATATCCATTGCAGGCCAGGAATAAGACGAGCCGACGGCGGCTCGCCACAGCATTTTTATTCGGTTTAACAGGCCCATACGCGCTCCGAAGTGTGAGGCATTCATGCTAGCGCATCTGGTGGTGGCAGTCATCTTTCCCGCGGGTTTTTATTGTCGCCAGGAAATAAACGGGCGCTGAGTAACCTCAGCGCCCGTTTTCCTGTGATTGCGCTAATCTTTCGGTTTAAAGCGCAGCAGGCGGTTAGCGTTACTCACCACGGTGATTGACGACAGCGCCATTGCAGCGCCGGCGACCACCGGGTTCAGCAGGGTACCGGTCAGCGGCCAGAGGATCCCGGCGGCAATCGGGATACCCAGCGAGTTATAAACAAACGCGCCCAGCAGGTTCTGTTTCATGTTGCGTAACGTCGCTTTCGAAATCGCTAAAGCATCGGCTACGCCGTTAAGGCTATGGCGCATCAGGGTGATCGCCGCAGTTTCAATAGCGACATCACTGCCGCCGCCCATGGCGATACCGACATCCGCCTGCGCCAGCGCCGGGGCGTCGTTAATACCGTCGCCGACCATCGCCACTTTGTGCCCCTGGCTCTGCAGACGTTTAATGGCATCGGCTTTGCCGTCCGGCAGCACGCCGGCTATCACTTCATCAATGCCCGCTTCTTTGGCGATGGCATTGGCGGTAGTAGGGTTATCCCCGGTCAGCATCACCAGCCGGTAGCCCTGACGATGCAGGCGCGCCAGCGCGTCGATGCTATCTTCCCGTAACGGGTCGCGGATGGCGAACAGCGCAGCGGCCTGACCATCGATCGCCAGCAGCACCGGCGTGGCGCCGCGCGAGGCCTGTGCCGTCATCTCGCTTTCCAGTTCAGCGGTAGCGATATGCTGCTCGTTAAGCAGCGCCTGGTTGCCGAGCAGCAGTTGATGGCCTTCCGCTTCACCGCTGACGCCGAGCCCGCGCAGGGTACGGAAGCCGCTTACCTCCGGTAAAGTGCTGTCAGCGGCTTTATCGAGGATCGCCCGCGCCAGCGGATGGCTTGAACCCTGCTCGAGCGCGGCGGCAAGCCGCACGACAGTGGATTCATCAAAGCTGGCGAAGGTTTTCACGGCCACCACCTGCGGCTTGCCTTCGGTCAGGGTACCGGTTTTATCGAACACCAGCGTATCGAGTTCACTGGCGCGCTGCAGAGCATCGGCGTCACGCACCAGCACGCCGTATTCCGCCGCCCGTCCGACACCGGAGATGATCGACATCGGCGTCGCCAGGCCCAATGCGCATGGACAGGCGATAATCAGTACCGTGGTGGCAATGACCAGGGTATAGACGATTTGCGGCGCCGGGCCGAAGAAGTACCAGATAGCGGCGCTAATCAGCGCAATGGCTACCACTGCCGGAACAAATACCGCAGAGATTTTATCTGCCAGTTGGCCAATTTCCGGTTTGCTACTTTGCGCCTGGCGCACCATGCGAATAATCCGTGCCAGCGTGGTTTGGCTGCCGACGGCGCTGGCGGTAAACAGTACGCTGCCATCCTGCACCACGGTACCGGCATGAATAGCGTCGCCATCGCCTTTTTGCTGCGGCACCGGCTCGCCGGTGAGCATCGCTTCATCAAACCAGGCTTCGCCCTGGCTTATCACGCCGTCAACCGGAACGCGATCGCCAGTGGTCAGGCGCAGGGTCATGCCGGCCTGGACTTCGGTGAGCGGCAGATCTTCTTCCCCTTCAGGCGTCACAACGCGTGCCGAAGGCGGCGTCAGGTCGAGCAGTTTTTCCAGCGCCTTCGAGGAACGCTGGCGCGCGCGGGCCTCCAGCATATGGCCGAGGTTAATCAGACCGATAATCATCGCGCTGGCTTCGTAATACAGGTGGCGCGCTTCCATCGGAAACCACTGCGGCCACAGGTTGACGCTCATTGAATATAGCCAGGCGACGCCCGTTCCCAGGGCGACCAGCGTATCCATGGTGGCGGTACCGTTTTTCAGGCTTTTCCAGGCGCTGCGATAGAAGTGACCGCCGGCGAAGACCATCACCGCGAGGGTGACGAGACCGATGACCAGCCACAGCGATCGATTGTCGTCGCTGACCATCATGTTATCGCCGATCATGCCCCAGACCATAACCGGTACGCCGACCAGCAGGGCGACAATCGCCTGCCAGCGAAAACGTTTCATGGTGGCGATGGCAGTTTCCTGCTGCCGTTCGCGGCGTTCCAGATCGTCTTCGATCGCCTCCGCGCCGTAGCCGGCTTTTTCCACCGCCTGCACTAATTCTGCGGCGGACGCACTGCCCATCACCAGCGCCGTGCGTTCCGCCAGGTTTACCCGCGCCTGTGAGACTCCCGGCACCGCGGCAAGCGCGTTTTGTACCCGGGAAACGCAGCTGGCGCAGCTCATGCCGTTGATCAGCAGCTGTTGACTGTCATCCTCGTCATGGGCTGCCGGAAGCTCAGGAGTGGCCGCTGTCAGTGCTTCCGACGGGATTGATGATTCTGCCAGCGGTTTAGCCTTTGGGTGGCTGAGCTCCGCGCCGTATCCGGCTTGTTTGATGGTCTCAATCAGGGCTTCAGCGCTGGCGCTACCCGTGACGTGGGCTTCGGTAACGGTTACATCAGCCTGTTCAACGTCGGGACGTTGTTCGAGGCTCTCTTTCACGCGTTTAACGCAGTGGCCGCAGGAGAGGCCATCAAGCGTCAGGTCGATAGTGTTAGACATAAAAAACTCCTGAATAATTTCCGGTTAATGATTGACCGAACACACTCTTTCATCGAGTATTAAGAAGGTTAAACCTTCCAGCAAGGGGAAGGTCAAGGGGGAAAAATGAATATTAGCGATGTGGCGAAAAAAACCGGTTTAACCAGCAAAGCGATTCGTTTTTACGAAGAGAAAGGGCTGGTGACGGCGCCGCTGCGCAGCGATAACGGCTACCGTACCTACACTCAGAAGCACCTTGATGAACTGACGCTGCTGCGTCAGGCGCGGCAGGTGGGATTTAACCTGGAAGAGTGCCGCGAGCTGGTGACGTTATTCAACGATCCGTCGCGGCACAGCGCCGATGTGAAAAAACGAACGCTGGAGAAAGTCGCGGATATTGAGAACCATATCCGCGAGTTGCAAAACATGCGTGCGCATTTGCTGGCGCTGGCGGACGCCTGCCCCGGCGATGAGAGCGCGGATTGCCCGATAATTGATAACCTCTCCGGCTGTTGTCACCGCAAAGCGCAGGCTTAGCGGACGGCGGCTCTTACCCGCAAGGTAATCCCTTCTACGGCGACCACCTCCACCTTGCAGCCCGCCGCGAGGTCTTCATCGGCAAGCACCGGCCAGGAGCTATCGCCGACGCGGACGTGGCCGCGGCCGTTTTCAAGCGCGCTGTCGAGAGTAAAACGGCGGCCAACCAGCTGCTGGCCGCGCTGGTTAAGCTGCGCGTCGGCGGGGCGCTGCTGCCTCATGCGTTTACGCAGCCATTTTGACCACAGCCACGCCGCCAGCAGGGTAAGGACGGCAAACAGCGTCCCTTGCCATTCCCAACTGAGCGGAATAGCCCATATTAGCAGGCCGGTGACGACGCCAGCTACGCCGCTCCACAGCAGGTAGCCGTTGCTGCCGAGCATCTCCGCCGCCAGCAACAGCCCGCCAAGGGTCAGCCAGAAAATATGCGGATGGGCGAGGATCAGGGCGATCATGATTTTTTCCGCTCGACGCTACTCTCTTTCAGCAGTTCGCCGATCCCGGCTATCGAGCCCATCAGGCTGCTGGCATCCAGCGGCATCAACACCACTTTGCTGTTGTTGGCGGCGCCAATCTGCTGCAGCGCGTCGGTATATTTCTGCGCCACGAAGTAGTTAATCGCCTGAATATCGCCTGAGGCAATCGCCGATGACACCATCTGGGTGGCGCGGGCTTCCGCTTCGGCGGAACGTTCGCGGGCTTCCGCCTGCAGGAAGGCAGACTGACGTTCGCCTTCGGCTTTGAGGATCTGCGACTGTTTTTCGCCTTCGGCCTTGAGAATTTCCGCCTGGCGCACCCCTTCAGCCTCAAGGATATAGGCGCGTTTGGTTCGCTCGGCTTTCATCTGGGCGTTCATCGAGGAGATAAGCTCCGCCGGCGGGCGAACGTCACGGATTTCGACGCGGGTGATTTTCACCCCCCACGGATTGGTGGCGTCGTCGACGATATGCAGCAGGCGGGTGTTAATGCTATCGCGCTGGGAGAGCATTTCATCCAGCTCCATTGAGCCGAGTACGGTACGAATATTGGTCATCGTCAGATTGACGATCGCCAGCTCAAGATTGCTGACTTCATAGGCGGCTTTTGGCGCATCGATCACCTGAATGAAGCAGACGGCGTCAATAGTGACGTTGGCGTTATCGCGAGAGATGACTTCCTGCGAAGGGATATCCAGCACCTGCTCCATCATGTTCACTTTACGGCCGATGCGGTCCATAAACGGCACCACTAAACTTAAACCCGGCTGCAGCGTCTGCGTGTAGCGGCCAAAGCGTTCGACGGTCCATTGATATCCCTGCGGCACGATTTTTACTGCCGCCCCCACAATGACCAGTGCGACAAAAATAAGAACGGGGATAAAAATCAGCATCAAAAACCTCCTGTCTTGTTGCCTGATGGGCGCCGCAGCGAAATGGCGCATGTTTAAACAGAGTATAACTTTCTCCTTGTTCCGGTGAAAGAAAACTGGAGTAAACTGTCTGCGTTTTAGGAAATAAACTGGACATATAATGAAGGAAAATAACGCGATTTTGCGCCTCGAGGGCGTCGGTTTTAAAACCGACGACGCGGTCATCCTGAATAATATCGATCTCCGGATTGCGGCAGGGGAATTTAAGTTAATTACCGGGCCATCCGGATGCGGCAAAAGTACGCTGCTGAAAATTATCGCCTCGCTGCTGAGCCCGACCAGCGGAGAGATTTTTTTCAATGACAAAGATATCACTACGCTAACGCCGGAAAACTATCGCCAGCAGGTTTCTTATTGCGCGCAAACCCCGGCGCTGTTCGGCGATTCGGTTTATGACAACCTGGTCTTCCCATGGCAGATCCGCAACAAACAGCCGGATCCTAAAGCGCTGGTTGCCGATCTCGAACGCTTCGGGCTGGCGGATAATACGCTGGAGAAATCCATTAATGAGCTTTCTGGCGGTGAAAAACAGCGGGTCTCGCTCATTCGTAATTTGCAGTTTCTACCGCAGGTTCTGCTGCTTGATGAAATTACCAGCGCGCTGGATGAAAGTAATAAGCGCAACGTTAACGAGATTATTCATCGCTACGCGACGGAAAAAGGGATGGCCATTCTGTGGGTCACTCACGACCAGAACGAAATTGCCCATGCTGATGAAGTGATCACGCTACAGCCTGCCGGTGGGAAAATGCAGGAGGTAAAAAATGAACGGGCATAATATTACTAACGAATCGCTGGCGCTCTCGATGGTGCTGGTGCTGGTGGCAATCGTCGTCAGCTATCGGGAAAAATTGGCGCTGGAAAAAGATATCATCTGGAGTATTTGCCGGGCGATAGTGCAATTGATTATCGTCGGCTACGTGCTGAAATATATCTTTAACGTCAATCATGCGGTGTTGACGCTATTGATGGTGCTGTTTATCTGCTTTAACGCGGCGTGGAATGCGAAGAAGCGCAGTAAATATATCGATAAAGCTTTTGTTTCATCGTTTATCGCTATTACCACCGGCGCCGGACTAACCCTGGCGGTGCTGGTCTTCTCGGGGTCGATCGCCTTTGTGCCGATGCAGGTTATTCCGATTGCCGGCATGGTGGCCGGTAACGCCATGGTGGCGGTAGGGCTGTGCTACAACAATATGGGCCAGCGTTTTAACAGCGAGCAGCAGCAGATTCAGGAGAAGCTAAGTCTTGGCGCGACGCCGAAGATGGCCTCCGCGCGGCTGATCCGCGATAGCATACGCGCATCGTTGATTCCCACGGTAGATTCGGCGAAAACGGTCGGGCTGGTGAGTTTGCCGGGCATGATGTCGGGGTTGATTTTCGCCGGGATAGACCCGGTGAAGGCGATTAAGTATCAGATTATGGTCACGTTTATGTTGCTATCGACCGCCAGCTTGTCGACGATTATTGCCGGCTATCTGACCTACCGGAAGTTCTTCAATGCCCGCCATCAATTGGTTGTGACGCAGTTGAAAAAGCGCCCGTAAGTATTCCCGGAGGCGGCGCGTTGCGCCTTCTCCGGGCTACCACGGCGTAATCTGTAGCCCGGAGAAGCGTAGCGCTATCCGGGTCAGCGCCTCTGATTAATACAGCAATGAATACAGCTGGCGGCGGTATTTCGCCGCCAGGGCGTCGCCGGTGCCGAGCGCCGCGAGGATCTCCTGCAGCATTTTGCGCACCTGGCCATCCCCGGCGCCTAAATCTTTTTGCAGATGCGTGAACAGCAGCGCCAGCGCTTCTTCGTTGCGCCCGACCTGGTGCAGCTGCAACGCCAGCTGAGACGCCAGCGCCGCGTCGTCCGGGTTCTGCTCGACCTGCTGCTGAAGTTGCTGGATTTCCGGGGTATCAGCCGCTTGTTTAAGCAGTTCAATCTGCGCCACCAGCCCCTGATAACGGGTGTCCTGATCCTGCAGCGGCACAGTTTTCAGCACGCTTTCAGCTTCATCGGAACGCTGCAGGGCAATTAGCGTTTCCGCCAGCAGCAGGCCAATCTGGCTATCCTGGTTAGACAACTGCCAGGCGTCTTTCAGCAGCGGCAGCGCGTCGGCGTATTTTTCTTCCTGCATCAGCGCCAGCGCTTCCTGCGCTTTCAATTCTTCTTCGCGCGGCAGCACTTTATCCAGCAGGGCGCGGATGGCCTCTTCCGGCTGCGGGCCTTCAAAACCATCTACCGGCTGGCCGTTCTGGAAAAGATACACCGTTGGGATCGCGCGCAGACCAAACTGCGAAGCCAGCATTTGCTCCGCGTCGCAATCTACCTTCGCCAGCGTAAACTGACCGTGGTATTGGGCGGCCAGGCGCTCAAGCACCGGCGTCAGTTGTTCGCAGTGCTGGCTACGGGCGGACCAGAAATAAAACAGCACCGGCGCGTTCATGGATTGCTGCAGCGTCTGCTGCAGGTTGGCTTCGGTAATATTGACAATATTCTGTTCGGACATGAGCGTATCTCGTTGGTCGATTTCTGTTTTAGATGGGGGCGACATTCAGCGCTTCAACTCAGCCCTGGATAATTTTGTCCATCGCACGGGCCGGTAGCAGGCGTTTTAACCAGCCTACCGCGTGGGTGACCAGCGTCACCGGATAGCGCAGTTTCGGCTTGTCGCTGACGAAGGCGTGACGCACTTTTTCCACCACCGCCTCCGGGCCGAGCGTAAAGCGCGCGGCAATACCGGGGTTTTCTACCGTCTTGTCGCCGGTCTGGTTAACATTGTTGGTAAAGCGGGTGCGGATTGGTCCAGGCTCAATCAGGCTGACTTTTATGCCACTGTGGCGGAGTTCCATGCGCAGCGCATCGGACCACGCCTCCAGCGCGTATTTACTGGCGGCATAGGCGCCGCGGCCGGGGCTGGAAATCAGCCCCATCACCGAAGAGGTCATGACGATGCGGCCCTCGCCGTGAGGCTGCATAGCGGGCAGCAGCAGCATGGTGAGCTGGTGGGCGCCGAAAAAGTTAGCAGAAAACTGCTGTTCCATCTGCTGACGGCTGATGGTGGTGAGCGGGCCGTAGACGCCGTAGCCAGCATTATTGAACAGGCCATACAGGCGGTTCTCGGTCAGCGCGATGACCTCGGCGGCGGCATTTTCGACGCTTTGCGGATCATCGAGATCCAGCAAAATACCGGTCAGACCCAGCTCCTGCATACGGGCGACATCCTCCCCCTTACGGCAGGCGGCCAGTACCCGGAAGCCCTGGCGCTTTAAATCAAGCGCGCTTTCGAGGCCAATTCCGCTGGAACATCCTGTAACTAAAACCGATTTTTGCATAACTTTACCTGTGAATGACTCCCGGCGTTCAGGAGTCATGATTAACTAAGGGAGCCAACCGGGTTGCCATCCAGTCGGCAATAAACGGTTGCGCATCGCGATTAGGATGAATGCCGTCGTCCTGCATCCATTGTGGCTTGAGATAAACCTCCTCCATAAAAAAGGGCAGCAGAGGAATATCGAACTCTTTGGCCAGCTGCGGATAAATCGCGCTAAAGGCTTCATTATAACGGCGCCCATAGTTGGCGGGCAGGCGTATTTGCATCAGTAGCGGTTGGGCCTTCGCCGCTTTGATATCCTGAATAACGGTGCGTAGCGTCTGCTCCGTTTGCTGCGGCGGGAAACCGCGCAGCCCGTCGTTGCCGCCCAGTTCCACCAGCACCCAGCGCGGTTGGTGCTGCTTCAGTAGCGCCGGCAGGCGCGCCAGGCCCTGCTGCGATGTATCGCCGCTGATACTGGCATTGACCACCGTCGTTTTGGCCTGCCACTTATCATTGAGCAGAGCAGGCCAGGCAGTATTCGCCGCCATCCGATAGCCGGCGCTCAGGCTATCGCCAAGCACTAACAGCGTATCCGCCGCCATTGCGCGGCAGGTAAACAGAACCATAAACAGGAAAGGCAAATGCCAGCGGAAAACATACTTGAAGTTCATCATCTTAAGAAATCCGTCGGTCAGGGAGAGCATCAGCTGTCCATCCTTACCGGAGTTGAGCTGGTTGTCAAACCGGCGCAAACCATCGCCCTGATTGGCGAGTCCGGTTCCGGGAAATCCACGCTGCTGGCGATTCTCGCCGGGCTTGACGACGGCAGCAGCGGCGAAGTGTCTCTTCTGGGGCAGCCGCTGCATCAAATGGATGAAGAGGCGCGCGCGAGGCTACGCGCAAAGCACGTAGGCTTTGTCTTTCAATCGTTTATGTTGATTCCGACGCTAAACGCCCTTGAGAACGTCGAGCTGCCGGCATTGCTGCGCGGCGCCAGCGATAGCCAGAGCCGTGGCGATGCGCGCGCGCTGCTTGAACAACTGGGGCTTGGCAAACGGCTGCACCATTTGCCGGCGCAGCTTTCCGGCGGCGAGCAGCAGCGAGTGGCGCTGGCCCGCGCCTTTAACGGCCGTCCGGCGCTGCTGTTTGCCGATGAGCCGACCGGCAATCTCGACCGTCACACCGGCGATAAAATCGCCGATCTGCTGTTCTCGCTCAACCGCGAACACGGTACCACGCTGATTCTGGTGACCCACGATCCGCTACTGGCGGCGCGCTGCGATCGTCGCTTACGCCTGGTGGATGGCAAGCTGCAGGAGGAAGCATGATAGCCCGCTGGTTCTGGCGCGAATGGCGCTCGCCTTCGCTGCTCATCGTCTGGTTGGCATTAAGCATGGCGGTGGCCTGCGTGCTGGCGCTGGGCTCAATCAGCGACCGTATGGAAAAAGGGCTTAGCCAGCAAAGCCGCGAATTCATGGCCGGGGATCGCACCCTGCGCAGTTCACGCGAAGTGCCTGCCGAGTGGCTCGCCCAGGCGCGTACGCTAGGGTTAACCGTCGGCGAACAGCTGAACTTCGCCACCATGACTTTCGCTGTAGATACCCCGCAGCTGGCGGACGTGAAGGCGGTTGATGATACTTATCCGCTGTACGGCACGCTGGAGACCGCACCGGCGAGATTAAAACCGCAGCGCGGCAGCGTCCTGCTGGCGCCAAGGCTGATGGCATTACTGAACCTGAAAACCGGCGATAACATTGACGTTGGCGACGCCACCTTGCGCATCGCTGGCGAGGTCATTCAGGAGCCGGACGCCGGATTCAACCCCTTCCAGATGGCGCCGCGGCTAATGATGAATATCGCCGACGTGGCGAAAACCGGCGCGGTACAGCCCGGCAGCCGCGTCTCCTGGCGCTATAAATTCGCGGGTAGCGCACAGCAGCTGGCGGCTTACGAGCGGTGGCTGCTGCCGAAGCTTGGCGCGGAACATCGCTGGATTGGCCTGGAGCAGGATGATAGCGCGTTGGGTAAATCGCTGGAGCGCTCGCAGCAATTTTTACTGCTGTCCGCGTTACTAACGTTGCTGCTGGCGGTCGCCGCGGTAGCGGTAGCGATGGGCCATTACTGCCGCAGCCGCTACGATTTGGTCGCCATCCTTAAGACGCTGGGCGCCGGGCGGGCGCAACTGCGTAAACTTATCGTCGGTCAGTGGCTAATGTTGCTGGTGCTGGCCGTGGTGGCGGGGGGCGCGATGGGGCTGCTGCTGGAAAAAGCCCTGCTGCTGATGCTTAAACCGGTGCTGCCTGCCGCGCTGCCGCCCGCCAGCGGCTGGCCGTGGTTGTGGGCTATCGGCGCGATGGTGGTGATTTCGCTACTGGTCGGCTGGCGGCCGTACCGGCTGCTGCTGGCGACTCTGCCACTGCGGGTATTGCGGCAAGATGTGGTGGCTAACGTCTGGCCGCTAAAACACTATATTCCGGTGGTTTGCGCGGTGGTTGTCGGCGGACTGGCATGGCTGATGGGCGGTAGCCCGCTGCTGTGGTCGGTGTTGGTCGGGGCGCTGGTACTGGCGCTGTTGTGCGGGCTGGTAGGCTGGGCCTTGCTGTGGTTGCTCAAGCGCTTAACGCTGAAAGCGTTACCGTTGCGCCTGGCGGTGAATCGCCTGTTGCGCCAGCCGTGGTCAACGCTGAGCCAACTGGCGGCGTTTTCACTGTCGTTTATGCTGCTGGCTCTGCTGTTGGTGTTACGCGGCGATTTGCTCGAACGCTGGCAGCAGCAGCTGCCGCCGGAAAGCCCGAACTACTTCCTGATTAATATCGCACCCGAACAGGTAGTGCCGGTGAAGACATTCCTTGCCGAACACCAGACCCGGGCGGCGGAGTTTTACCCCATCGTGCGCGCGCGGCTGACGCAGATTAACGGTCAAACCACCGAGGGCAATAAAGACGAAGCGCTAAACCGCGAGCTTAATCTCACCTGGAGCGAGCAGCGCCCGGATCATAATCCGCTGGTGGCCGGCAGTTGGCCGCCGAAGGCGGGCGAGGTGTCGATTGAAGAGGGGCTGGCGCAGCGGTTGGGCGTCAGGATCGGTGATAGCGTCACCTTTACCGGCGACACTCAGCAATTTAACGCTAAGGTGACCAGCGTGCGCAAAGTTGACTGGGAGAGCCTGCGGCCAAACTTCTTCTTTATTTTCCCGCCAGGGGCGCTGGATGGGCAGCCGCAAAGCTGGCTCACCAGCTTCCGCTGGGATAATGGCAACGCGATGCTGACCCAGCTTAATCGCGAATTCCCCACCGTTAGCCTGCTGGATATCGGCGCCATCCTGCGCCAGGTAGGCCAGGTGTTGACGCAGGTAAGTCGCGCGCTGGAGGTCATGGTGGTGCTGGTCACCGCCTGCGGCGTGCTATTGCTGCTGGCTCAGGTGCAGGTCGGGATGCGTCAGCGGCATCAGGAGCTGGTCGTCTGGCGGACGCTGGGGGCCGGTAAAAACTTGCTACGTACCACGCTGTGGGCGGAGTTCGCTCTGCTTGGCGTGGTGTCGGGGCTGGTGGCGGCCATTGGCGCCGAGGTGGCGCTGGCGATGCTGCAAACCAAAGTGTTTGATTTTCCATGGACGCCGGACTGGCGGCTGTGGGTTATGCTGCCATTATCCGGCGCTATATTATTATCGTTGTGCGGCGGATGGTTGGGATTACGCTTATTAAAAGGAAAAGCGTTATTCCGACAATTTAACCAGTAAATAGATTTCATTTTTATGAAGCGCCGCGCAATTTCGCGGCGCTTTTATTTTAACGGCACAAAATGATAATTCCTTGATTTTTAAGCGCACAAAACATTAAAAACCCAACAACACGTCGTGCTAATTCGCAGTTAATATTCAACTGGCAAATATAAGGTTGCTTATTACTCAAGGAAAAAGCATGGCACATAAAATAAAAGCGCTGGCGATCTCGATCAGCGCAGCATTAGCGTTAACCTCTTTTGCATCCCAGGCTGAGATTACGCTGCTGAAACAAGATCCGCAGGCGGGCGATCCGTTAAGCCGCCTTAACTTTACCGTCGGCGGCAGTATTCGTCCGCAGTTCAACATGATGACCGGCGATGGCGATAAAGGTTCCTACAAGCGTAACGGTTTCGACGGCGGCACCCGTTTCCGCTTTGCGGCTGATTACTATCTGTTTGATGATATTAGCTGGATCAGCTACTACGAATTGGGCGTGAATATTCCGGCGCTGTTCGATTGGGACAATCACTACGCGGAAGGGGCGAACAATACCACCCGCCGTATGCTTTATACCGGTCTGAAGAGCGATACCTGGGGGACATTAACCTACGGTCAGCAGAACAGTATTTACTATGATGTCGTCGGCGTGAAAACCGATATCTGGGACTACGATATGATCGGTCAGGCTCCGGGTAACGGTATTAACGGCGACTACGATGGTTCTTATCGTTCACGCAATATGTTGAAATATAAGAAAACCGTCGGTGATGTCGATCTGTACGGATCCTATCTGTTTGAAGATAGCGAGTATTTGCCGGGCGATGGTCTGCGCTACAAACGTAAAGGCGGCGGGTCTATCGGCGTGGATTACCACATCATGAAGGACCTGACCTGGGGTACCGCGTGGAACTACACCCGCGCCGAAATGCGCGACCCGTCAAGCTCCGATAGCAAAACCTACGACCAGAATATTGTCGGTACCGCGCTGAGCTGGACTCCGGATAACTGGACCTTCTCCTTCGGCGGCGGCTGGTATCAGAACTTCCTGACTACCAAGAAAACCAATGTGCATGATTACTTCGCCGGCGATGCCTGGGGTATTGAATACTTTGCCGGCTATAAATTCCCGATCAATCAATACGCTGTTAAATCTATTCAGCCGTACTTTATGGGCGACCGTCTGGAGTACGTGAATGGCCGCAACTACCAGCGTATTGATAACGGTTTGGGTGTTAGCTTCCAGCTGGATTACGGTTTCCGTGTTGATTACGAGCACGTGTTTACCTCCAGCACCGATGATCTGGGCGATATGAACCTGGTGCGTCTGCGCTACGACTTCTGACGATGAGTCGCCGCAAGCCGGGAATTTCCCCGGCTTGCGCTGCGCTAAGCCGGGCTACCAAATCGCACAGCGCTGTAGCCCCGGTAAGCGGCAGCGCCACCGGGGATTTTGAGATCACCAGTGGGAGTAGCCCGGGTAAGGCGCCAGCCGCTACCCGGGAAACCGTCTGGTTGGGGGAGCTACTTCGCCAGCCAGGCGGCGACCTCCTGCCAGTTGCCGCGAAAAATAATTTTCCCGGCTTTTTTCCCCAACTGATAGCGATACATTGGGTCGTAGTATTCATTTAACAGCGGGACCAGCCAGGCGAAGTGAGCTTCGGTACTGGCGGTACGCTGTTGCTGCAACAATGCCGCGTCGAGTAGTTCGGTTAACTGAGCAAAGCGCTGTAGCCCCAGCCGACGCCGGATGGCAAACAGCCCGTGATGCAGATACTCGCTATATTCCTGCCAGCCTTTCTCTTCGCCATAGGCGGCAATAAAGTCGCGGTGCATACGATCGAAGTACTCTTCACGCAACCGCTCCAGACGAACGTCAAACGGATCTTCCACCACCGCCAGCGGCGATTGCGCCATGCGGATACGCAGACACTCCGGCAGGTGGTTCGCGCCAATCATATGGCCTTCATCTTCCAGCACCCAACGTGTTTGTTGTTCAGCCTTTTTAAGCAGGGAGACCGCCAGATGGTTTTCGAACGTCGCCTGCGGGTGTTGCTGCTGCAACGTACGGCCAAATGACGAACCGCGGTGGTGGGCGTGACCTTCAAGATCGATACCGTCCGGGCGCGAGCAAACCAACTGGGTTTTGCCATTGCCGGTGCAGCCGCCAATCAGCACGATAGGGCGCTGTACCAGCTCCTCGGTAGCCTGTATTGCCGCCTGGCGTAGCGCTTTGTAGCCGCCGACAATCAGCGGATAATCGACGCCTGCTTCACGCATCCACTGCTGCACGATATGCGAGCGCTGGCCGCCGCGGGCGCAGCACAGATAGCCCTGTGGATAGCGGGCGCAGGCCGACAGCCACGCCTTGAGGCGGCTGGCGCGCAGGTCGCCATCGACCAGTTTATGTCCGAGGGCTAATGCCGCTTCCGGCCCCTGGCGCTTGTAACAGGTGCCGACGGCGGCGCGTTCATCATCGTTCATCAGCGGCAGGTTAATCGCCGCGGGCATCGCGCTTTGCTGAAATTCCACCGGCGCGCGGACGTCGATAAGCGGCGTATCCGCGCTGAGGATGGCGCGATAGTGTGTCCCATTTTCCATGGGTCGTCCTTTTGAGTTAAAACCGGGATGTGCTTACTGCGAGGTGGGGATTCTACGCGCCGAAGGGCATGCCGGGGAAGGGGATAGATCAAATCCCCGGCACGAATGGCTTAATTAAGCTGCGACTGCGCCCAGAAAACGCCGCTGGCGTATTCGGCTGGCAGGAGCGGTTTCAGCGCTTCCAGCGTGGCGCTCAGGCGATCGGTATCGCTGTCGGTCAGATTCAGGTGCCCGACTTTACGCCCCGGACGAACTTCTTTGTCGTACCAGTGCAGATGTACCAGCGGCAGTTTCAGCCAGTCGTAGTTCAGATCGCTGCCGATCAGGTTGATCATCACCGATGGGCTGTTGACCACCGGCGGCGGCAGCGGCAAATCGGTAATGGCGCGCAGGTGCAGTTCAAACTGGCTAATGGAAGCCCCGTTCTGTGTCCAGTGGCCGCTGTTGTGCACGCGCGGCGCCAGTTCGTTGATCAGCAGTCCCTCGGCGGTGACGAAGCACTCCATGGCCATCACGCCCACGTAGTCGAGCTCGTTCATGATCGCCGTCAGCATGCTTTCGGCCTGCGCCTGCTGGCGCGCATTGGCCTGCGGGAAGGCGACGCTGGCGCGCAGAATGCCGTCCTGGTGCAGGTTGCGGGTCAGCGGATAAAACACCGTGCTGCCGTCGCGGCCGCGGGCACCAACCAGCGACACTTCGCCGGAGAAATTAATCCCCTGCTCGACGATACACTCGCCGTAATTATCATCCGGCAGTTGTGCGGTTTCGTTCTCGCGTAGACGCCACTGCCCGCGGCCATCGTAGCCGCCGACGCGGCGCTTGACGATAGCCAGTTCGCCCAGACGGGCAAACACGGCGGGCCACTCGCTTTTATCCGCCAGTAGTTGCCACGGCGCGGTGGCGAGGCCAAGTTTGTCGAACAACTGTTTCTGGGTCAGGCGGTCGGCGATGATCGGAAAAACGTCGCGGTTGACGAAAGCCGGATGGCGCGCCAGTTCGCGGGTCAGGGCTGTTTCCGGCCAGCGTTCGATTTCAGCGGTGATGACGCTTTGCTGGAATGGCACCGCTTCCGGGTCGGCTTCCAGGCCAACCGGCCAGACGGCGATGCCCAGCGGTTCACCGGCCTGACGCAGCATGCGGCCTAACTGTCCGTTACCGAGGACGCAAACCTGTTTCATGCCGCACCTCGCGGGTCCGGGTTATCCAGCACCTCATCGGTTTGCGCCTGACGCCAGGCGCTCAGACGCTGGTGCAGTTCGGCATCATGCTGGGCGAGAATTTGCGCGGCGAGCAGGGCGGCGTTAGCGGCGCCGGCTTTGCCGATGGCCAGCGTGCCGACCGGGATGCCGCGGGGCATTTGAACGATAGAGTAGAGGCTGTCAACGCCGCTTAATGCCGCGCTCTGAACCGGCACGCCAAGCACCGGCACCAGAGTTTTCGCTGCAATCATGCCCGGCAAATGCGCCGCGCCGCCCGCACCGGCGATGATCACCTGATAACCGTTGCTTTCGGCGCTTTCGGCGAAGCTAAACAATTTATCGGGCGTACGGTGGGCGGAAACCACTTCAACATGGTGCGGAACGTTCAGGGTATCAAGGATTTCTGCGGCGAACTGCATGGTAGCCCAGTCGCTTTTGGACCCCATCACGATGGCGATACGCGCCGGATTATTGCGGGAAGACATGCGTCTGAAAACTCCTGTGGGTGTGCTTCACACTGCTTTAGAGGCCACAGAGAATAGCACGATATCCCGGCAAGGAAAACGGTTGCGTCGGCGGAAATACAGGGAAATCGTTGGCGAAATTAAAACGGGAAATAGATGAGTTCGACGCCGTCGGCGCTGACTTTCACCATTGACCCTTCGCTGTGCCACGCGCCGAGGACCACGCGCCACGCGGGCTGACCGTTGGCCAGCAGTTCATGGACGGCCGGGCGATGGGTATGGCCGTGAATCAGCCACTGCACCTGATGCCGCTCCATCGCGTCAACGACCGCCTGCGGATTCACATCCATAATTTCCATCGATTTGCTGCTGTTGGCGGCTTTGCTATCGGCGCGCATTTTGGCGGCGATGCGGCGGCGGATAAACAGCGGCAGGGCGAGAAACAGACGTTGGATCCACGGGGTATGGACTTTAGCGCGAAACACCAGGTAACCGGGGTCGTCGGTACATAAAGTGTCGCCATGCATAATCAACACTTCACGGCCATAGAGATCCAGCCGCTCTTCTTCAGCGAGCAGGATCATGCCGCTCTGGCGGGCGAAGCGCTGACCGACGAGAAAATCGCGGTTGCCGTGGATGAAGTAGCAGGGAACGCCGGCGTCAACGACGGCTTTGATGGCCGAAGCGATTTGCTGATGCAGCGGGTTCGGATCGTCATCGCCGATCCACGCCTCGAACAGATCGCCAAGGATATACAGGGCGTCAGCCTGACGGGCTTCCCCCTGTAAAAAACGCAGAAAACCGGCGGTGATCGCCGGTTCTTCTGTTTGCAGATGCAGGTCTGCAATAAAAAGTGTCGCCACGAATTATTCGCTGACGGTGACGCTTTTGATGACAACGTCTTCTTTCGGCACATCCTGGTGCATGCCGCTGCGGCCGGTGGCAACCGCTTTGATTTTGTCGACCACGTCCATACCTTCAACCACTTCGGCAAAGACGCAGTAGCCCCAACCCTGCAGGCTTTCGCCAGAGAAGTTCAGGAAGTCGTTGTCGACCACGTTGATGAAGAACTGCGCGGTGGCGGAGTGCGGGGCCTGAGTACGGGCCATCGCCAGGGTACCACGGGTATTTTTCAGACCGTTGTTAGCTTCGTTCTGAATCGGAGATTTGGTCGCTTTCTGATTCATGCCCGGCTCAAAGCCGCCGCCCTGAATCATGAAGCCGTTGATAACACGGTGGAAAATGGTGTTGTCGTAGAAACCTTCGCGGCAGTAGTCCAGGAAGTTTTTAACTGTTTCCGGCGCTTTGTCGTCAAACGTTTTGATTACGATATCGCCATGATTGGTGTGGAAAGTAACCATTTTTGCATCCTGTTCCGATGATTGTAGTGCTGAACCCAAGGTTGGGTATGACATAGGTGGCTGTTATAGCATAACCGCGGGGGTCGATGCACCTTGCAATGTGTGCTGCTTCCGGTTTGAATTAGGGTTAGAATAAGCGACTTATATCCACACACGTCTACACGGAATCTTCGATGTTAAAAATTTTTAATACACTGACGCGCCAAAAAGAAGAATTTAAACCTATTCATGCCGGGGAAGTTGGCATGTACGTGTGTGGAATTACCGTTTACGATCTCTGTCATATCGGCCATGGCCGCACCTTCGTCTCCTTCGACGTTGTCGCTCGCTATCTGCGCTTCCTTGGTTACAAGCTGAAGTACGTGCGCAACATTACCGATATCGACGATAAAATCATTAAGCGCGCTAATGAAAATGGCGAAAGCTTTGTCGCGCTGGTCGATCGCATGATCGCCGAAATGCATACAGATTTTGACGCTCTGAACATTCTGCGCCCGGACAACGAGCCGCGCGCCACCCACCATATCGCTGAAATTATCGAAATCACCGAGCAGCTGATCGCCCGCGGTCACGCTTATGTGGCGGATAACGGCGACGTGATGTTCGACGTGCCGACCGACCCTAACTACGGTCTGCTATCGCGCCAGGATCTCGACCAGCTGCAGGCGGGCGCTCGTGTCGACGTGGTTGACGTCAAGCGTAACCCAATGGACTTCGTCCTGTGGAAGATGTCAAAAGAGGGCGAGCCGAGCTGGCCGTCACCGTGGGGTGAAGGGCGTCCAGGCTGGCACATTGAATGCTCGGCGATGAACTGCAAACAGCTGGGTAATCACTTTGATATTCACGGCGGCGGTTCGGATCTGATGTTCCCGCATCACGAAAACGAAATCGCGCAATCGACCTGCGCCCACGACGGCGAATACGTCAACTACTGGATGCACTCCGGAATGGTGATGGTCGATCGCGAGAAAATGTCGAAATCGCTGGGTAACTTCTTTACCGTCCGCGACGTGCTGAAGTACTACGATGCCGAAACCATCCGCTACTTCCTGATGTCCGGCCACTATCGCAGCCAGCTGAACTACAGCGAAGAGAACCTCAAGCAGGCGCGTTCGGCGCTGGAGCGTCTGTACACCGCGCTGCGCGGGACCGACAAATCCGCGCAGCCTGCCGGCGGCGAAGCCTTCGAAGCGCGCTTTATTGAAGCGATGGATGACGACTTCAATACCCCGGAAGCCTACTCGGTGCTGTTCGATATGGCGCGTGAAGTGAACCGCCTGAAAACGGAAGACGCGGCGGCCGCGAACGCGCTGGCGGCCCATATGCGTAAGCTCTCTTCGGTGCTGGGGCTGCTTGAGCAGGAGCCGGACGCTTTCCTGCAGAGCGGCGCGCAGGCCGATGATGGCGAAGTGGCGGAAATCGAAAGGCTTATTCAACAGCGTCTGGATGCGCGTAAAGCGAAAGACTGGGCGGCGGCGGATGCGGCGCGCGATCGTCTTAACGAGATGGGTATTGTGTTAGAAGACGGCCCGCAGGGTACCACCTGGCGCCGTAAGTAAACCATAAAAAAACGCCCGGTTAGCCGGGCGTTTTTGTTCATGCGATCACAGTAATGCTTTGACCGTCAAAGGTCACCGTTTGCCCGGCGACGATTTTACAGCGTTTGCGGGTTTCCACCGCGCCGTCGACTTTCACCAGCCCTTCGGCGATGAAGATTTTGGCCTGCGCGCCGCTCTCGCTCCAGCCTTCCAGCTTCAGCAGGTCACATAGTTCAACATGCGGGTGTTTGTTGCCCAGAGAAAAATTCGCCATCTTAGGCCTCCTGAATGTCGTGATACTCTTCGCACGCCTGCAGCGTATTCTGAATTAGCGTGGCTACGGTCATTGGGCCGACGCCGCCTGGGACTGGCGTAATGTAGGACGCGCGTTCCGCCGCGTCTTCAAACACCACGTCGCCAACCACTTTGCCGCTTTCCAGACGGTTAATGCCGACGTCCACCACGATGGCGCCTTCTTTAATCCACTCGCCCGGGATAAAGCCCGGTTTACCGACTGCGACAATCAGCAGATCGGCATTTTCAACGTGGTGGCGCAGGTTTTTGGTGAAACGGTGGGTGACGGTGGTGGTACAGCCCGCCAGCAGCAGCTCCATGCTCATCGGACGACCGACGATGTTAGAAGCGCCAATCACCACCGCGTTGAGGCCATAGGTATCGATATTGTAGCGCTCAAGCAGGGTAACGATACCGCGCGGCGTACATGGACGCAGACGCGGCGCGCGTTGACACAGACGACCAACGTTATACGGATGGAAGCCGTCGACGTCTTTGTCCGGCGCAATGCGCTCGAGGACTTTAACGTTGTCGATACCGGCAGGCAGCGGCAGCTGTACCAGGATGCCGTCGATAGTATTATCGGCATTCAGCGTGTCGATAAGTTCCAGCAGCTCGGCTTCGCTGGTGGTTTCCGGGAGATCGTAAGAGCGGGAGACGAAACCCACCTCTTCACATGCCTTGCGTTTGCTGCCGACATAAATCTGCGACGCAGGGTTGCTGCCGACCAGCACAACGGCGAGCCCGGGGGCGCGTTTTCCGGCCGCTACGCGCGCCTTCACTTTTTCCGCGACCTCAGAGCGCACCTGCTGCGCAATCGTTTTACCGTCAATAATTTTTGCTGCCATCAGAGAGAGGATTCCATCTGTCACTTTACGAAAGGGGGATGTGGATATTTTGTCAGAAGCCAGCCTCGCTGTCAGTTATCGTTTGCGTTTTTATCGGTTTTCCGCCGCGAGAAGGGCGAAACAGGCTATTTATCTGCGCCGTGGCGGCGTAGAGGGCCAGTCGCGAACGGAAAGGGCGAACAATCCTTAACCAGACATCGCGTTAATAATCGACAAGCTCGCTATGCTGCTGTCTTTTCCGGGCAAAATGCATTGACTCACCGGAGGTTGACCGTATAATTTCACGCGATTGCACCTCCCGAAGCTCCTGCTTCTCAGTGCGCCCTTAGCTCAGCTGGATAGAGCAACGGCCTTCTAAGCCGTAGGTCACAGGTTCGAATCCTGTAGGGCGTGCCATTTAAAATCAACCACTTATCAATTCCCTCCCAATCGCTGATTTTTCTTTGTGGGTCATATTTGGGACAGCTTCCTCAAAAATCGAGTCAATTTGCCGTGCTGGTTCCGCTGAATGGTAAGGCGTCGGTGCGCATATCGGCGGACCATTTCGATACTTTCCCATCCACCCATTACCTGAAGCATAGAAAGCGGAACGCCAGACTGAATTAACCAGATCACCTACGTCTGCCTCAGGGCACGAAAGCAAAAGACTTCAATACTGGCTCGTTTACATGCTGAGTACCATGTCGGGTTGTCATCACATCGCATTTTCTTACTGCAGGAGTTAATGAGCTATCTGATTGTGCAGAGCCTTACATACAGTAGCATTAACTGCTACGCCTAAGCGCCATTTGATTTGTTGTCTTCAGGGGGAGATGACCCACGTAATACGACGCTATATGCCGATTTGCTGCCATTCAACTTTGATGATGTTCCGCCCAACCGGTTACCAACATAAACTTAAAATCTGTGCGTTATATGCACGGGCGTTGTGTTTTTCGTATATTTGGTTTTCGGCCGTTAATTATTTATAGGCTGCTGAACTAATGAATTGCCCATAGCGCTCACACCATATTAGTACAGGGGGATATTCATTAATGTTAATTCAGTTGGTATAGCCTTCTTAAAGTTGCCGAAGTTTTTAAGGTCGCCAATATATAATGACTCATTTTTTATTTTTAAAAATGATGCTTGGTTGTTGGCCTGTTTTTTGTTAGATAAAATTTATAATCAGGGCCCGGAGTAACAGTACCTTCAAAGGCAATCTCATTGTTACTGATATATAATTTTCCATCAGCCCAGTAAACAGCGTTACTACCTTTCTTATTTTTATCAAATGTACCAGAGTAACGTGGCAAGTTTTAACCATCTGAACATGTTTTTCTGTAGCTATTGTGTCATTTAATTGCTTTAGTATATATTCATTTCTACTTTAACAGATGTGACTAATCTGTTTTTCATGTGCTCCATCAGAATCATAGTTTATAGTTGCTGAAAAATAACCAAAATAAGCGACATAAGAACGAGCAAGAGCGAAATTTTGTTCATGCTTTATTCCTCATAATGTTTGCTCAGTGCTGAGGTAGTGATTTCTAGTTAGTACTTTTGACAGGGAATGAGTCCTTTTTAACCAAGTCGACGACATACATAATGGAGTAATGATTTTATTCGTTTATAGCCCAGTGAGTTTTACCATGTCCGGACTGATAAATTTCACCCTCCTTCATTTTATATCCGACCTTATAGTCTGTTTCATAAATAGTTAGCTCTCCATATTTCATCATGACGGTTTCGGGCCTGTCATTATGTGAATGGAGAGGGATAATTGTAGCAGGTGTAATAGCAATTGAACGGGCTCGGAAACGCCAAGCCTAGGCTCTGATAGTTTCGTTATCCAGAGGCAATTCGGATTCGGTATAAACCTTTACACTGCCTTTCTGCTTTGGAGGCGCTTTATTCATGGTCGGCCGCTCTCATCCGCTGGGCATCCTCCATTGGATGCATAAGCACTCTGAAAACCCAGAGTTGTCAGGGCAATGAAAAACAGTGGTTTTGTTGCTTTCTGTATTATATAAACTCCTTGTTGAATGGACAGGGAAGCTAACTGTATCTACAACACGTTTAATGACGGTAATGATCTCAGTTGTAATTTGGCTAAAACTAATCGGCAGTAAGATGAGGTATGATGAAAGTACCAATTAACAAATAAAAATAATATTATTACCATCATCTGATTTTAGTCTGCGAAGTTCATTAATTACATTTTATATATAAAACTCAAAGGGTACGAATATGCCTTTAATATTATAGGTGTCAGCGACATCAGGGAGTCTAAGAGTAAAAGAAACATTGTTCGTATAATTATCATATTTTGATACCCTTTCAAAAATCATCATCTTAAATGGATATTTGCATATCCACCCCCCCATTATTTATCCAGTTTCGTCATTTTAAGTAAAATTAAATATATTTAAAAATAAATCTTATTGGGCGTGATGAGTATCAAAATGTGTTGTTTTTTTACGGAGTTGAAGTTAGGTATCATCAGCGAGCAAGAGAAAGACAGGCTGAAAGAATGAATCGTTAACTTAAAGTTGTCCTGTAGGTGGATACATCTTTTTCCCCGAGAGTCATACGTATGATAGGTTAGAGTAATAAATAGCGATGGTAGGATGGTGAATTACCTCGCCTTCCCACCATTAAATTATTAATATCTGATGTATTGAAAGGGTAAATTAATCGCGCATGGTCCTAAGGTTAACTTCCAATATAGGCATTGGATTTCTTTATCATAACTTCTGCGACTTTATTTGTTACGTATGATAAAAAAATCAAAATGCTAAATGAAATGGTTACATGAGATATTAACCCATCAGTTTTAATTAGTTTTGTTAGTTGCGTGTTTATAAAGCTGAATTGTAGTATGTAAAATTCATAACTGATTAGACTAAAAAAACACATTGCTTTTAAAATAAATGACGGTGTAAATTTACATATTCTGCGAAAGAACGAGAGCATTACAAGTGGGTATACAGGTGTAAGCAAAGGAATAATCCATGTAATATTTTTTACAATGGATATATAACTTGCGATTGTTATCATTAGTAGTAATGTTACTGTAATTGGTAAACTAATTTGTGTTGCTGAGTCAATTCTGTTCTTCACTGATAAATAAACTCCAAAAGAGAACCCTGTAATAACAGACCATGGTGATGAATCATTCTTTAAATACACTTTCATTAAAAAGCAAAATATAAAGATAATCACCAGGTGTAATAATCCGTTTCTATGATGAAATAGCTTTATTTGTATCGGGAGTGTTAAATACATTATCACTATTGTAGTTACAAACCATAAACCGTACCCTATGCCAGCATTATTGGGGACGGAAAATAAATCAAAGAAAAGGCTTAATCCGAGAGCATGAAATAAAACATGTACAGGGTCATACCCCCAAGGCGAGTTTACTCTGCTAAATGTAAATGTGATCACAAGGCATAACAACATTGGCAGATATATTCTCAATATTCTTTTGGTCATCATTGTATTAGTAATGATGTGGTTTTTAGGCGTAACCAGTATGGCACTAATAAAAGCTAACAACGACATCGACGCCGTGGGTGAATATGAAAGTATTATGTTGGTGGGTACGGTACCTGGAATTTGATAGGCTAATATGTGGCCTAAATAAGCTATCAATATTGCAAATGCTCTAGCTACATCCATATAAATTATTCTTTCTTTCACTAATTCATACCTTAATGTTTCAATTCAATACTATTGTTGGTTCCCATGATAAGGCACAACTTCGCCATCTGCCACCAATAATTCAATATGTTCGTCGATAGTCTTATGCATGCTGTGAAGCGCGCCCTAAAACTTTCTGTTATGTGAGCGAAGAGGCCATCTGGGACATATGGCTACATCTTCAAATTTTTACAACATACAGATTGCAGTATCAGTAAATCATCCAGCAAGTAGGGATGGACCTTCGCCTACAGACTAAACTTTATTGTTTTTATTTAGAGTATTATAACGTTATTTTTCACTAATATTTTAAATGTGAACATTTTATTTACATTTTTCTAAAAAACATCAAAATTTTCGCTCTTTCTTACGCCCTCCTTCAAGAGCCATTCTATGTAATCAAAACCGATCCTTTGATTTCTTTTTGATATGTGATGAAGGTAACTAAAACACCGTTTTGTTTTCATTGAATCATCATTTCACATGATCAATGATAACGGCATGGTATCAGTGTGGTGCGCACAACCCTGAGACTCCTGACTTTTCTCATCTGTTCGTAATCCAATGAACAGTAAGAATTTTTTCAAACAATATTGAAAGAATAAGTCACATCCTTGCCGTTCAGGTGGGGTGGAGATGAGGATAAAAAATGAAGATCAAAGCAACCATTGAACGTATCCCTGGCGGCATGATGCTGGTTCCATTGCTGCTTGGCGCGGTGCTTAATACCCTGGCGCCGGATACCGGTAATTACTTTGGTTCATTCACCAAAGGCATGATTGGCGGCACGGTACCGATCCTGGCGGTGTGGTTTTTCTGTATCGGCGCATCGATCGATTTGCGCGCCACCGGTACCGTATTACGTAAATCCGGCACGTTAGTGATCACCAAAATTGCCGTCGCCTGGATCGTCGCTTTTATTGCCGCGATGGTCATTCCGGAAAACGGCGTCCAGACCGGTTTCTTTGCCGGACTGTCGGTGTTGGCAATTGTCTCGGCAATGGATATGACCAACGGTGGCCTGTACGCCAGCCTGATGAATCAGTACGGCAGTAAAGAAGAGTCCGGCGCGTTTGTATTGATGTCGCTGGAGTCCGGGCCGCTGATGACGATGGTTATCCTTGGCTCCGCCGGTCTGGCTTCCTTCGAGCCTCACCATTTTATCGGCGCGGTGCTGCCATTCCTGGTGGGCTTTGCCTTAGGTAACCTCGACCACGACTTCCGCGCCTTCTTTAGCAAAGCCACCCCGGTGCTGATTCCGTTCTTTGGCTTTGCGCTAGGCAACACCATCAACCTGAGCGTGATTCTGGATACCGGACTGCTGGGGATTGTGCTTGGCGTGGCGGTCATCATCATTACCGGCATTCCGTTGATTATTGCTGACAGGGTTATCGGCGGCGGTAACGGGACAGCTGGCGTCGCGGCCTCTTCCGCAGCGGGCGCGGCGGTCGCGAACCCGGTGATCATCGCGCAGATTAATCCGGCCTTTGAACCGGTGGCCGCTTCGGCGACGGCACTGGTCGCGGCAAGCGTCATCGTCACCGCGATTTTAGTGCCGATTATTACCGCCCTGTACGCCAAACGTTTTGGCAATGCGCAGGTGGTGAAAGCGCCTGGCGCCAGCGTGGCACCATCGGCGAATCACTAATCTATTCTCGCCCTCCGCAGGAGGGCTTTGTCATTCAAGAATCTGCCTGGAGGCTAACGTGGACGTAAGACAAAGTATCCACAGCGCGCATGCGAAAACTCTGGATACCCAGGGGCTGCGTAATGAGTTTTTAGTTGAACGAGTGTTTGTGGCTGATGAATACACCATGGTGTACAGCCATATTGACCGCATTATTGTTGGCGGCGTTATGCCGGTGCAGCGCGGGGTGTCGGTGGGTGGCGAAGTCGGTAAACAGCTTGGGGTAAGCTATTTCCTCGAACGCCGTGAGTTAGGGGTGATTAATATCGGCGGCCCGGGTTGTATTACCGTTGATGGCCAATGCTATGAAATCGGCCACCGTGAGGCGCTGTACGTCGGTAAGGGGGCGAAAGAGGTGGTGTTTACCAGCGTCGACCATGCAAAACCGGCGAAGTTTTACTACAACTGCGCCCCGGCGCATACCACTTATCCAACGAAGAAAGTCACCCCTGCCGATGTAGCGCCGGTGACGCTGGGTGACAACCTGACCAGCAACCGCCGCACCATCAATAAATATTTCGTGCCGGATGTACTGGAAACCTGTCAGCTCAGCATGGGCCTGACCGAACTGGCGCCGGGTAACCTGTGGAACACCATGCCTTGCCATACCCATGAGCGGCGGATGGAGGTCTATTTCTATTTCAACATGGATGAGGACGCCTGCGTGTTCCACATGATGGGGCAGCCGCAGGAGACCCGTCATATTGTGATGCATAACGAGCAGGCGGTGATTTCGCCAAGCTGGTCGATTCACTCAGGGGTGGGTACCCGCGCTTATACCTTCATCTGGGGGATGGTTGGCGAGAACCAGGTCTTTGACGACATGGATCACGTTGCCGTGCGCGATATACGTTAAACGCCCGCTCAAGCCCGGATTGCCGGGGATGGAAATGCAGCGGAGTTCACACTATCAGTGTTTAGAGGCGGGGCGGAAGGGGGAACCCATCGCCCCGTCATTGTTGACGTCGCTTCACTTGCAGGCTTTATTAATGTGTCAGACGCATCAATAGATGCGCAAAATGCGCTTATTCCTGGCTACAACTTACCGCACTCTTACGGTTACCTAAATGTTAATGAGAGTTAACCATTCAGTTAATCAGGGAGAGTGTGATGTCCGCAACTGCCGCTACTTCAGTGTTTCGCGCCAGGGCCAAAGTGATCCTGCAGGTGACCTCAGGGAATTTTCTTGAGCAGTTTGACTTCTTTTTATTTGGTTTTTACGCCACCTATATCGCCCATACTTTTTTCCTTCCGAAAATGAATTCGCCTCATTAATGATGACCTTCGCCGTTTTCGGCGCCGGGTTCTTGATGCGGCCCGTTGGCGCGGTGGTGTTAGGCGCCTGGATTGACAAGGTTGGCAGACGTAAAGGTTTAATCGGCACGCTGTCGATTATGGCGATGGGGACCATCCTGATCGTGCTGGTGCCAGGTTATCAGACTATCGGTTTGTGGGCGCCGGCGCTGGTGCTGTGCGGCCGACTGTTGCAGGGCTTTTCTGCCGGTGCGGAACTGGGCGGCGTCTCGGTTTACCTCGCTGAAATGGCGACGCCGGGGCGTAAAGGGTTTTATACCAGCTGGCAATCCGCCAGTCAGCAGGTGTCCATTATGGTGGCCGCTTCACTGGGCTATCTGCTCAATATGCTGCTCAGTGAGTCGAGTCTTCATCAGTGGGGATGGCGTATTCCGTTCGCGATTGGCTGCCTGATCGTGCCTTTTATCTTCTTTTTACGCCGCAACCTGAATGAAACCGCGGAGTATACGGAGCGTAAGGAACATCCGACCCTGGGACAATCGCTGACTATTCTGCTGGCAAACTGGCGGGTGGTGATTGCGGGGATGTTAATGGTGGCGATGACCACTACCGCGTTCTATTTGATCACGGTCTACGCGCCAACCTTTGGCAAAAACGTGCTGTTATTAAGCGCCTCGGATAGCCTGCTGGTCACGCTGTTGGTGGCGATCTCTAATTTCATCTGGCTGCCTATCGGCGGTATGCTTTCCGATAGGTTTGGTCGTAAACCGGTATTGGTCAGCATGACGCTGCTGGCCATTTTCACCAGTTGGCCTGCGTTATCGCTGCTGGCCCGCATGCCGGACTTCGCCATGATGTTGTCCGTGCTGCTGTGGCTCTCCTTCATTTACGGCATCTATAACGGCGCGATGATCCCGGCGCTGACGGAAATTATGCCTAAGTCGGTCAGGGTTGCTGGTTTTTCTCTGGCTTACAGCCTGGCTACCGCGCTGTTTGGCGGTTTCACGCCGGCGATGTCCACCGCGTTAATTAAAGTTACCGGGGATAAGGCGGCGCCCGGCTACTGGATGAGTTTTGCGGCAATCTGCGCGCTATTAGCGACGCTGTATCTCTATCAACGCGTTTCCCGGCAGGCATTGAAAACGCAAAATTCTTTGGGTTAAGAGGTGAATATGCAACGTAAATCATGGGTTTTCTCGTTAGTGGTATTCACCTGCGGCTATGCGCATGTTGCCGTCGCGCAGGAGATCACGGTGATGATTTCCGGCGGCTTCTCCGCGGCGTTGGATAAACTGGCGCCCGACTATCAGCAAAAAAGCGGCAATACCTTACATATCATTCATGGTCCCTCGATGGGGAAATCCACGGAGGCGATACCGAACCGCCTGGCGGCAGGGCAAAAGGCGGATGTGGTGATTATGGTGGGATACGCCCTGGATGATTTGCAGAAGCAGGGCAAAGTGATGCCGGGGTCGCGTATTGAACTGGCGGACTCACGTATTGGCGCCGTCGTGCCAAAGGGGGCCCCGGTACCGGATATCAGCAGCGTCGCCGCGTTGAAACAAACATTGCTGCAGGCGAAATCCATCGCCTATTCGGATAGCGCCAGTGGGCGCTATGTTGAAAAGGAGCTGTTCAGCAAACTGGATATTGCCGCGCAGGCGAGCCCCAAAGCAAAAATGATCGAAAAAATCCCCGTTGCTTCGCTGGTGGCAAAAGGGGACTACGCGATAGGGTTTCAGCAGGTTAGCGAACTGTTGCCGGTCAGCGGCGTGACGTTCGTTGGCCGTCTGCCGGATGAAGTGCAATACGTTACCCGCTTCGCGGGCGCCATAGTTGCCGATTCATCCGCGCAGTCGCAGGCGAAGCAGTTGCTGTGCTATCTGGCTTCAGTCCCGGCGCAGGCGGAAATCCGTCGCACAGGCATGGATCCTTTACCCTCCAACGCCTGTGAATTACCTGAAGAGGGCTAATTATGCGGTGGGATGGTAAAAATCAGTAATGGCTTTTTCGAGTTCGGCGGCCAGAGGAGGTAATGCTCTGCCCGCTTTTTTTATCAGCCCCACCTGCCTTTTCACCTCTGGTTCCACTAGCGGAATACTGGCTAACGCGTGGTGTGCATAAGCCGGCAGCGCCATCGCCGGGATGGCCGCAATACCGAGGCCGGCATCAACCATACCCAGCATGGTCGTCACGTGGCGGGTTTCACAAACTGCAGTGCGTCGTGGCCCTACGTCGCTCAGGGCGCCGTCCAGTAGGTGGCGATTGCCGGAGATCTTATCAAGCCAGATGTAATCGTGGTTAAAAAATTCTTGCCAGCTGAGGCTGTTACGCTGCGCCAGCGGATCGTCTCGTCGGCAGACCGCCAGGTAGCGTTCATGGACCAGCGGCGTAAATACCACCTCGGACGCGATTTCGGAGAGAAAACTCAGGCCGAAATCCGCCTGGTGATTCTGCACGGCGCTATAAACATTTCCGGCGCTGGTATCAATGACCTTGATCCGCGCTTTGGGAAAACGCAGACGGAATTGGCTGATAACCTGCGGCATAAAATAGTTGGCGGCTGAGGGGACACAGGCAACCGTCACCAGCCCGTTGCCGAAGGCGGCGCGGTCGCTAATACCGTCCAGGGCATCTTCGAATTCGGAAAGCAGATGCTGCGCCTTTGGGGCGAAAGCTCTGCCGGTTTGCGTGAGGGTCACCCGGCGAGTGGTTCTTTCAAACAATCTCACCCCTAAAGCGGTTTCCAGCTTTTCAATTCGCCTGCTTAACGCCGATTGCGAAATGCAAATCGCCTCGGCGGCATAGCGAAAGCTGCCGTGCTCGCTGAGGGCTAAAAAGGCGTAGAGATCCTGCAGGTCAAAAAGGGGCAAGTGGCGCTTCTCCTGGATTTAACAAAAAAACAACAATCAATTGTACTGTTTATTTGGTTTTCCAGGAAGAAACAACGCCGACCAGCCGCAGGCTAAAGAGATAGCCTGCGGCCTGGCATCAGGCGTGCGCCAGCAGCGGGAACATCAATTTGTTGTCGTGGAAAATGTTCTCTTTGTTGGAATAGATAAACAACATATCGTCGCCGTCTATTTTTTCGTACTCGCCAAGGCGCGCTTCCTTCGGCGTGAAACCAAGCACCGCCTGCTGCGATTGCGGCTGGGCGAGTTCATTGATAATGGTCGCCATGGATTGTCCGGCATCGCAAAAAATATCAAAGCAGATCAGCTCATGGGCGCTTTGCATCGCAATGGCGACGACCTGGTTTTTCTCCGAGTAGTACACGAAATGCTTCATAAACGCCGAACAGTAAAACATCAGCAGACCGAAGTTATTCTCCACTCGTAGCTGTGAAAAGGGGTTGGATTTCTGGTAGTAGTGCTTAAGCAGGGCAATATCCTGCGCACTATCCATATCCAGTTTACGGAAGTCGCCGGGAGTCGGCGAAACGGGCGCAACATATTGATATTCGTCGGTCCGCGTAAAGCCAAATTTGGGGTAGAAGTCGACGGTGGTGGAGTTGGCAAACAGGAAAAAAGCATCCGCTTTGTCACGCCAGTCATCAAGAATATGTTGTATCAACTGTCCGGCAAGCCCTTTATTACGGTAATCAATGTTGGTCATTACCGTACCTATTTGAATATAGCGTCGGGGTTGGCCTTGCCAGACCAGATCAATAATATTCGCGGAGGCGTTGGCGATAACTTTATTCTTATCAACGAAAGCGTAAGGGATATAGGATTCGCTCCAGTACCCTTGCTGATACCAGGCGTCAAAGGATAGATCGAACGTTTTGATGGCTAAATCAATAAAGCTTTTTCTTAATGTATTATCATCTTTGAGTTGCTTAACCAATTTGTAGTGCATCGCAGTCATTCCTTTCTTATTCGTTTTGCTATCCGGGATTGCTATAGGCAAATTTTACCCCTTGAAAATCACAGGTTTTGTGCCTGAGTATGGCGGTTTTCTGCGGTTTGTACAGCATTGGAGGAAGGGCATCGCTCAGGACGTTGCCTGGCTCACAATTAACAGCAAACATTCTACGTGGATAAGGTAAGTAAGGCGTAAACGCAGTGGTTTAAAAATGAGCGCGCGGGGCATTTGGTTTATTCTTTTTTCTCAGGGAATAATCTGAAGAAATGTATTTGAGAGGAATTTATAGTAAAGCCTGAGTATAAGGAATAAATATTTTAATTATTCCTTCTGGTCATAACTGTTTGATATTTATCTATAAAATAAAAGGTATCGAAAAGTTGTATTTTATCAATAGGTAATATGCACTAACGCTAAACGGTACAAAGCGTATTTTAGTTTCTGCGATGATATTAAATTGCTGAGGGATGAGCTAAATGAGCCATCATCTTCTACACTTTGTGGCGCCGTTGCCATTGAGGTTTTTCGCAAGTAAGGGAAAAACATCATATCAGCGCTGAATGTAACCAATTGAATGTTAATGAGAAGTTGTCATATTTTCAATAGAGGAGTTCGTGATATGGCATTCGTAACAACTAAAGATAGCGTTAATATTTATTTTAAAGACTGGGGGCCGAAAGAAGCTCAGCCAATCGTGTTCCACCATGGCTGGCCGTTAAGCGCTGATGACTGGGATAACCAGATGCTGTTTTTCCTCGCACAGGGTTTTCGCGTCATCGCCATCGATCGCCGCGGGCATGGGCGCTCCGATCAGGTAAGTGAAGGTCACGATATGGACCACTATGCGGCCGATGCTTCCGCGGTAGTGGAAAGTCTGGATTTACATAACGCTGTTCATGTTGGTCATTCAACCGGCGGCGGCCAGGTCGCGCGCTATGTGGCTAAATATGGTCAACCGCAGGGTCGTGTAGCCAAAGCAGTATTAATCAGTTCCGTACCGCCGTTAATGGTGAAAACCGACAATAACCCCGGCGGTACGCCCATCGAAGTATTTGACGGTTTCCGCAAGGCGCTTGCTGCTAATCGCTCACAGTTCTATCTCGATGTTGCCAGTGGCCCGTTCTATGGTTTTAACCGAGATGGCGCAGAGGTTTCGCAAGGTACCATTCAAAACTGGTGGCGTCAGGGGATGACCGGTAGCGCGAAAGCCCATTATGAAGGGATTAAGGCCTTCTCTGAAACCGATCAGACCGACGATCTGAAAGCGATTACGGTGCCGGTGCTGGTGATGCAGGGCGACGACGACCAGGTTGTTCCTTATAAGAATGCCGCCATTTTGCAGGATAAACTCTTAGCGAATAGCGAGCTGAAAATTTATCCGGGCTTACCGCATGGTATGCACACGTCACATGCGGATGTGATTAACGCCGATCTGCTGGCTTTCATTCGTTCATAACTTCATTGCCCCCTGAGAACATTCACAGGGGGCGATTGCTTTTCTAAAGCGTGTTTTCAATAACATTTTTTGGCGACGATAAAGTATGAAGAAAATGTGTTTTTAATTTAAAAGTACTCTTTAAAAAAACAATGTTGAATCATTCTTAAAATATAATAGAATTATAAAAGATAAGCGTTGTTGCTTATCTTTTAGTTGCTTAAAAGAAAAGTAGTTAAAAGCACGGCCAGGACGGTAGTGCTTTTTTTACGTTGATGGTGTTGCAATAGCATTTGTTTTTTTGAAAACCTGATTTTGTATTTTTTATTGCAGTCTTAACGGTTTTAAGTACAATTAACTTTGTAGGCCAATATATGTTTTTCAGCAAACTGATTGGCATTCTTCCCTTGTTTCGATATGTCTTATGATATCATGGTGCCATATCTTTTTTCCTTTTTAACCACCAGGTTACTGGTGGTTTTTTCTTTTAAAAAATAGCGCAAAGTGATTGCAACATATCTGAAATGATTTTTTCTTCCGCATATGATTTGTGATAATGGATGAAACACTCATAAATCATTTGTAACTCCGGCGGTGGGGTGAAAAGTTTAATTGGAATTTTGCCAAGCAGTTGGTTAGCGATCACTTCAGGCATTAGTACAACATGTTGGCTATATGCTGCCATCAGTATCATATTGATCGAGTTACTGGCTTTGCAGACAATGTTTCTTAAATTCATGTGTTTATGGAACAGATTCACGTGTTCAAAATCATCATGAAAAAGATGCATGCCTCGACCCCATATGATATGGGTTGCTTTTTCCCAATCGCTAAGACTAAATTGGTCATTTGACAGAGGATATTGCTTGTTTGCAACTATTTTAACCCCGCAAGAAAATAGTCTTGATTGAATGATATTATTATCAGGCGTAAGTCGGGTGCCAATATCAATGTCGACCTCTTTATTTCTCAGCCTTTGCAGGCGCTCGGAGTCATCGGTAGGCAAAGGGGTAAAATTAATTTTTCTGGATTCAGAGCGATGATTAAAGGAGATACCTATTAACAATTCAAGGATTGCGTAAGAGCTGAGTGTGATGTCTCTACTGGAGAGATTAATCGCTTTACTGCTAAAAGAGCTATTATTAACGATACTTAAATATCGTTTTGAAAGTTCCCTGGCTATATTATCTGGCATCATCCCATTCTTTGTTTTAAAGAACAGTGCAGTGTTGGTCGATTTTCTGGCTTTGTTTATGTAATAGCTAATTGCACCGGGGGTGACATTAAGTAACTCTGCAGAACGCGTGACGCTACCGCAATTAACCAGTGTATGTATCACTCTCAATGATTTAATATCTAAATTATGCATGGAGATTATCGATTTAAAATAATCTCGCATTTTATCAAAAATAGTATAATAGTGTGGTTTAACTACACTAAAAATAAATTTTCTATTGTAATTTTATGTTTTATATAGATTTAGTTGCGTTCATGGATTTGGCTGCTAAGGGATATTGTTTATCATAGTTGATACTGAACGGTGTACTTTGGCGGGGTCAAGACCGGATGAATGTTTGGTACGTTTAATATGTGCCAGGCAGTAGTTTCTCCGTCTTCTTACCCAATCCTGTTCTTCTGCGGTGTGACAATGGTCCATAATCGATAGCCAGCAAGTAGCGGCTCTACGCCATAACCCTTTTTTCTCAAGGTTTTCAGCTGTACGATTTTTTACCATAATGATATCCCTTCTATATAATAAGTTTGATAAGAATGTTATGGAGTGACGTTTTCCACCGTTGTAATTTGATGCAGTTTATCCAAAATCATCTGAAGTGCATTATCACCTGATAACGAGCGATGATAATGAAGAAAACACTCAAAATTCATTTGCAACTCTGGAGGTGGGATAATGGACTTCAGCGGTAGATAATTCTCCAGGTTTCTCGACAGCACTTCAGGCATTAACATAATGTGATCTGTAAAGGCACACAGCATTACCATATTTAATGAGTCGCTTGAAATCATGGAGATATTCCGCTCCTCCATCAACTCATGGAACCTGTTAGCATGTTTATAGTCATTGCAGGTAAAATTCATTCTCCTTGACCATCTTACGTGATGGCTTTCCTGCCAGTCTTTTAGGGTGAAGTTGCTATTGGCTTTTTTATTATCCCTCCTCATAAGAATGTTCAACTTACATTTAAATAATGAAACTTGCACTATGCTTCGGTCTTGCTGTAAGCCAGTGCCGATATCAATATCTACCTCTTTACTTCTTAAGCGGCGAAGGCGTGTTTCGCAATCCATTTCTGGGGGAGAGAAATGAAACATCCCCGGGAAGTTTTGCTTATCGGAGATTCTCATGGAAATCATAAATTCGAATAACGAATAGGTACTAATGGTGACCATTCGGTTTTCAAGCTTTTTCGTACCAGAGATCTCGGAGAGTTCTCGTTTGATGTTTTGATAGCGAAGGCTAAGTTCCCTGGCAACATTGTCAGGCACCATCCCATTGCCCGATCTGGAAAACAGTGCTGAACCGGTAAAATGTCGCGCTTTATTGAGCATATAGCTCACGGCTCCAGGGGAGACATTTAACAACTCAGCTGTTCTGGTCACACTCCCGTTAGTCACCAGAAAATGAATAACTCGCAATACTTTCAAATCCAGTGATTCGTTCACGATATTTTCCTTTTAGTCTAATTATTTAATAAACATATCGTTTTTTTATTTCCCACTGATGGATGGAGAAATAGTAATCAACATCAACGACAAAGCAATTAAAAGTGCTTTTTAAGAACATTAAAAACCATGTGTGTTTTGTGGTCTGAAGGCAATAGGAATGATGCCAAATGGTCATGTATCCCATTGTTTTTGTATGGTTACTGATTTTTTGGAAATCTATTTCTTTTCAGCCTAATTGAAAGTTATTCAGCTTTTTTAAAAGGTGTTTTTAGTGGATGTGGGGTGGATTGAACAATAAAGTTTCACCACTAAAGTAATGGTAACAGATCCTTATGACGCTAAGGCATTGAAGGTTAGTTTATTTTTAACTGTTTATTAGAAGAGGGCTACAACTCTTTATTTCATAAATACCGCGTGAAAACAGGATAAATAACAGATGAATAAATCGTATAAAATTATTTGGAACGAATCATTGCAGGACTGGGTCGTTGCAGGAGAATTTGCCGCTGGAAAGAAGAAAACCAAAACGTCCCGCCTGATTCGCGCCTGGGCGGCAGGCCTGCTTGGTAGTGCTTCGCTGATATCTTCCTCAGCCTTTGCTGCAGATAGGGAGGTTACGCCTTTTACCCCCACCTCTGACACCATTGTTATTTCCGGCAACGATAATCTGATCCAGGGAAGCGGAAAAGGGTTTGCTGAGCTGCTGGGGAATGATATCGGATTTCGAAATATCTCCGTTAAAGACGCCTTTGAACAAGGAATTTTGACCAAAGGTACTGAATTTGTGAATGCGTTTAATGTCCAGCAGGGTGGGCTAAGCGATACTACAACAGTTATCGACCCTGTTACGGGTAATAAACGAACGATTAACGTGTTCGATAATGATGACATGTTTACAACTTCTCTTGCCGATTTTACTTTTGCTAACCACTATGATGTTGGTCCAGAGGGTCAGTATGTCGATAAATTTATTTACGATATTTCCTCTGATTCGACGCTAAATGTCGATGTCGGAGACAAATCTTCAGAGTGGGTCAATAATCCGGCTAACTTTGTCAATATCATCATGAAGAGCAGCGGTACCGAGTCAAAATTTACCTCGGCGGTTTATAAAGTTGAAGATGGCGGGACGTTAAATTACAACGGGAAAACGATTGTCTCGCTGGGAAATATCGCCAGCATAGGTAGTACCACTCCACGTTCTGTGGCCGGTTTTCAGGTCCCTGTAGGGGGAACCATTGACTCTAAAATTGGCTCATTCACCATTAATAATCTGGATGACATTAAGGCCTATAACACTGCGCTGATTAAAGCGCTGCAGGAAAATCGTCTCTCACCAGCGGATTATGAATCCGAGTTTTACAAGGCGCTAACTCCAGGGTCTATTGAAGCGATTGACAGCGTGAGTGCAGGTGACCCGGTTGTTCAGACAATTAATAAAAATCGGGTTGCCTATATTTATGCCACTGGCCCGGGTGCTAAGGTCAATATCGCCGATGGCGCCAATATTCAGACGTTCCGCTCTGATGCTAGTTTGGTCCGGGTTGAGAATGGGGCACAGCTGACCAACTCTGGGGACATTGGGGCTTTCTACAGCAATATCACCAGCGGCGGGTATGTTATTTCGGCGGACAACAGTTCCGTCCATAACATGGCCACCGGCGTGATTGATGCGGGCACTAACCAGGAAGTGGGCGCCTTTAATTACAATGGCCAGAATATGGCTAATTTAGTACAAGTTGGCCGGATTACCGCCATTACAGCAAGGGATAGTGACATCATTAACGACGGGGTGATCAACGTCACCTCCCCACAGAGTTATGCTCAACAACTTGGCATTCAAGCTCTGGGCGATAGCAACGTTACTAACAATGGCGCAATCAACGTCGCATCGAACACGCAGACCTCCAGCGTGCTGGGAAATGGCGTTGCTAATATCGGGGTCAGTCTGGCTGGGCGGGGGTCTGATGACCGCAGCGTCTCGATGGTGAATAACGGCACCATTTCTATTGGTCGATCAGCGCAGCGCAACCTGACGGATGTCAGTGAAGATGTGGCGGTGGACTGGGTCGGGGTGACGGGCGTGGCGGTCACGAACGCTAACTTTACTAACAACGGCGATATTACCACCGGCGCGCTGACGCACGGCGTTACCGCCATCAAATCCGTAGGCGGCACCGTCAACCAGGCAGGGACGATCACTATTAACAGCGCTTATTCTCCTGAAGGCAAGGTGCCTGCGCAGTCCATTGCCATGGATGTCTGGGTATTCTCTCAGGCGGAAAACAGCGGGACCATTACGCTGAACGGCGTTAACGGCGTGGGGATGAACGTGCGTGAGAGGGCCGAAGCGACCAACTCCGGTACCATCGTGGTCGCTCAAGGGATCGACGGTCAGAGCAAGACGCCCAACTACGGTATTGTGTCACAAGGGAAGGGGGCGAAAGCCACGCTCACCGGGAACGTTGATCTGACCGGAGACGGCGCGATTGGCGTGTATGTGAAAGAGGGCGGTGTGGCTGCCGTTGATGGCGGTAACGTTAATTTCGTCAGCGGGGTTAACCAGACGGGTTATGTCATCCATGGCGCCGATTCGTCTATTACTAACAGCCACAGCGTGCAGAGCGTCAGCACGGATGGCTCCACGCTCTATCGCATTTCCGGCGGGGCCGCCTATGCCGCGGCTGGCGGCGATCTGACGGCGTCCGGCGCCGGCAGCACCATTCTGCTGGCGACCGGCAGCAATGACGAGAATACGGTGGCCAGCAACATCAATACGGCCGGTATGACGCTGCGTGTGAATGGCCAGGATGCGACGGCGCTACGCGTGGAAGGCGGCGCGGAAGCGACAATTGACGCCAGTACCAATATTAGCCTTGCGCAGAACGGCGCGACGGCAGGGATCGTCCGTGGCGGCTCGACGACGATCACCGGCGAAGAAGGCGCTACCGGCGCATCCGTTCTGAACAGCGCCGCGGTACTGAACGGGGATAACGTCGCCGTCGGGGCCCTGGGCTACAAGGTACTGACCGGCGGTACGCTGAACCACAGCGGGACTATCGATCTGGCGGCGGCGGACAGCACGGGTGTACTGATCAACGGCGGGACGCTGAATAATACCTCTTCTATTAGCGTGAATGGTACCGCCGTCGATATTCTCGGCGCGGATTCGACGGTCAACAACACCGGGGTGATTACCGCAACCGATGGTCGGGCCGCATTCAGGCTGTCTGATGGCGCGTCGCTCAATCTGACCGGTAGCGGCGTTACCCATGCTACCGGGTCGGCGCACGGTATCCTGCTGGATGACGGCGCTACGGGACTTACGGTCAAAGATGCCACCATCAACATGGATCCGATTAGTACCGGCAACGGCATTGAAAACAAGGCTGAAATTGCCGGTATCCATCTGGATAACACGACAATCAACGCCCATAACGGCGCGGGTGTCCGTACTTCGGCTTCGCTGGCGCAGAGCAACAGCGGCGTGATAAACGTCATCGGCAGCGGTACCGGTCTGTTGTTCCAGAATGCCGACGGCTCGATGACCGACAACGCCTACGATATGTCTCAGTCCCAGGCCCTGGTTGTGAACGTCAACAGCGCCGAAGGGCGCGGGATGACCACCAATACCTCCGGGGATATTAAAACCGGCGTCAGCGTCAATGTTAATGATGCCAGCGGCGGCTCTGCGCTGGTCATCGGCGGGCAAACGGCGCACGTTGAACAGTCGGGTCTGCTGGCATCGGCATCCGCCACGCAGGTGGTGGATATCAACAATGGCCACACCACGGACTTTATGAACAGCGGCACCATTGCCTCTATGGCCGCTGATGCGCTGGTGATGAATGTGGATAAGCAGGCGGTGCACTTTACCAACCAGGCTAACGGTAACCTGACCGGCGCCGTCAATCTGCTGAGCGGCAATAACACGGTAACCCTGGAGCACGGCAGCCAGGCTAAAACCGCGTTCACCACCGGCGCGGGCGATGACCTGTTCGAACTGACGAATATCACCGCAGAGGAAAACCCGGTGTTGTTCACCACCCTGGATGGCGGCGCGGGCCACAACACGCTGGCTCTCAACAATTCGGTTTATACCCTGAAGGATGCCGACAAAATCCAGCACATGTCCGATGTGGAGCTGAAGAATAACTCCACCTTCACGCTCGATCATACCCAGCTTGATTTAACGGCTGCGGATGCCCGCTGGAACATCGACAGCACCAGTACGCTGGCGATGCAGGACAGCACGGACCTCGATTTCGCCAGCCACCTGCAGGGCGATGGCCTGGTGACCGTCGATCTCGGGGGGCAGGACCATACCTTTGCCTTTACCGATAACAACAAGGCCGACGGCTTCGCCGGGACGGTGGAGCTGACCAACAGCCACTTCGTACTGGATGGCGCAACGACTGCCACTAACCAGGCACTGTCAGACGCCACCCTGAAGCTGGGAGAAGGCAGTATCACTGACGTAGCAAAAGGTACCCAACAGATTGGCGGCCTGGCGTTCAACGGCGGTACGGCGGTATTTGATACTGACACGGTCGGTAAGTCGGTATCGGATGCCTATATCACCACCACCGGCAACCTGGATATCAGCGGTACCGGCAACGTGCAGGTGAACACCGACAGCCCGGTATTTAACGGCCCGACGATGCCTGATAACGCGGTCAATTTGCTGGCGCAGGATGACGGCGATATCTCTCTGAAGCTGGCCGGCTCCACCGGCAGCGTATCGGCATACGGCGGCAACCTGACTCTGCTGGACCGCAACGGCAAGGCGGTCACGGATGCGGTGAGCAGCGCCGTGATGCAGAACGGGGAAACGGTGGCCAACGCCACCTACGATTACCGTCTGACCTCCGGCGACAACAGCGATGGTCTGTACATCAACTATGGTCTGACGAAAGTCGAGCTGCTGACCAGCGGTGATAATGCGCTGACGCTGAATGCGCAGGGCGCCACCGGCGCGGCGGCAGATCTCAGCGCCCAGGTCACCGGCGCGGGCGACCTGGCGATTGATGGCGGCGCGGGCAATACCGTCTCGCTGTCGAATCTGGCGAACGACTATACCGGGAAAACCGACGTTCGCAGCGGTACGCTGCTGGCGAACAACGATAACGTGCTGGGGCAGACATCGGAACTGCATCAGGCGGCGGATACCACCGTCGACCTGAATGGCCACAGCCAGAGCGTTGGCCTGCTGAATACCGATGCTGGGGCGACCACCGACTTTAATGGCGGCAGCCTGGCCACTGCCAATGGCGGTACCGTGAACGGCGGGCTGACCGGGAACGGAGCGCTGGCGGTTAACGGCGGTATCCTGACGGTCAATGGCGCGAATGTGCAGATGAACGCGGCAAACACCATCGCCAGCGGCGCCACGGTGGAACTGAACGACATTGCCGGTCTGGGCTCCGCGGCAATCGTGGATAACGGTCTGCTGGCGCTGAACGAAGGCGTACAGGGCCTGCTGAGCAATAGCCTTACCGGCAGCGGCGATGTGGACAAAAACGGTTCCGGTCTGGTCACGATGACCGCCGACGCCGCGCAGTACACCGGTACCACCAACCTGAATGCCGGCGGCCTGCAACTGGGCAGCGACGGTAATGACGTCATGCTGGCCTCCTCCACCGTGAATGTGGCGGAAGGTACGCAGTTTGGCGGCTTTGGCGGCACGGCCGGCGATGTGAACAACCGCGGTACGCTGACCATTGGCGCGCTTGATACCAGCGCGAGCGCAGGACATACCTTTACCATCGGTCAAAACCTGAGTAACAGCGGGGTGATCAACGTCAGCGCGCCGGGCGCAACGACGGCAGGTAACACGTTGCATGTTGCCGGGGATTATGCCGGTAACGGCGGTACGCTGAACCTCAACACCCAACTCGGCGGCGATAACTCGCTCACCGACAAACTGGTGGTGGACGGCAATACCAGCGGCACCACCCAGGTGGCGGTGACCAATGCCGGCGGCAGCGGTGCGAAAACCCTCAATGGGATTGAGGTGGTTTCCGTCGGTGGAAACTCTGCCGGTGAGTTCACCCAGAAAGGACGTATTGTTGCCGGCGCCTACGACTACACCCTGGCGCGTGGGCAGGGCGGTAATGCCGGTAACTGGTACCTGACCAACAACGGGGAAACGCCGGTAGATCCGGTCAATCCGGATAATGGCGGAGACACACCTGATAATGGCGGTGGCGATAAACCGCATACCCCGGATATTCGTCCGGAAGGTAAGGCGTACGCCAGCAACATGCAGGCGGCGAACACCCTGTTCAACATGACGCTGCACGATCGCCTCGGTGAGACCCACTATGTCGATGCCCTGGGCCAGGAGCAGACCACCAGCCTGTGGCTGCGCCAGGTCGGCGGCCACACTCGTTCTAATGATGGCAGCGGCCAGAACAAAACCCAGGCGAATCGCTATGTTGCGCAACTGGGCGGTGATATAGCCCAGTGGAGCAGCGACGGGGCCGATCGATTCCATCTTGGTATCATGGCGGGGTATGCGAATCAGCACAGCAACACGCGCAACCACCGTAATGGTTACTCTGCGGACGGCAGCGTCAACGGCTACAGCACCGGTCTTTACGGTACCTGGTTCCAGGATAACGAAGAGAAAACCGGCGCCTATGTCGATACCTGGATGCTGTACAACTGGTTTGATAACAGCGTGTCATCGAAAGGCGCTTCTTCAGAAAGCTATAAATCGAAAGGTCTGACTGCATCGGTGGAGACGGGTTATACCTGGAAAGTGGGCGAACGTAACGATCATGAAAGCTATTACGTACAGCCGCAGGCCCAGGTGACCTGGATGGGTGTCAAAGCAGACGATCATAAAGAGCAGAACGGTACGGTCGTGCAATTCGGTGGCGATGATAACGTTCAGACCCGTCTGGGCGCCCGGTTCTTTATCAAAGGACACAATGCCAAGCTGGATAATGGTAAGGACCGGACGTTTGAGCCGTTTATCGAAGCGAACTGGATCCACAATACCAAGGACTTCACCGCAGGCCTGGATGGCGTGCCGGTTAAAGTCGCGGGAACACGCAATATTGGTGAGCTGAAAACCGGTGTTGAAGCGAAGCTGAATAAAAACGTGAACCTGTGGGGCAATATCGCCCAGCAAATTGGGGACAAAGGTTACAGTGATACCCAGGCGATGGTCGGGTTTAAAGTTAATTTCTAAAATCACGCCCCCTTCGGGGGGCTGTCGAAGGTTTATTATGCGTTTAAAGTATTTTAATGTTGTACGCAATATATTTATTTCTGGCCTGATACTGTCAACATTATCAGGTTGTGACCAGGGAGATAAAATGCAGCTAAAAATTGCTTACCTTGAACCAGGGAAGGTATTAACACAGTCGGTTATTGGCAAGCAGGAGCAGGCCCGACAGCAAAAAGTGCATGATATTTTGTTGCAGGCCGGTAAGGATGCTGAAGCGCGTTATGCGGAGATGACACCGGAGCAGAAACAAAAAAGCGCGCTGGCAGATCAAACGATACTTAATAACCAGTGGCAGGCAGAACAGCGTCATGCCAGGGAAATCAGCATGAAGACGATCGCTGCCGCCGTTGAGGCGTACCGGGTCAATCATAAAATAGATGTGGTACTGAGCCAGAATCAAGTGATTGCAATAGATTCGAGAAGTAATATCACGAAAGATATTATTGATGAGCTTAAAAAAGTTCACGTTGATTATGGTTCTTTACCTGTGATAACAATAAAGCAAGAAGAGAGTAAAGATGCAGGGGCGAATAAGAAAGTAGAAAAGCCAACACCACAGGGAAGTGATAAATAGTTGCAAAGCCAGGCCCTGGTGGCCTGGCTTCTTATTATAAAAATAACAGTATGATTTTTAAACTACACAGGAGCTAATAAAATGGATGAGTCTCTCAGAGGATATTGGGATTATTGTGGGTTGAATTTACTTTTTGTGTCCAGATTACTGGAGGAGCGTCTTGAAAGTAGATTGGCCACTTATGGGGTTACCCTTCGCGAGCTTATGGTTTTACGACTTATTGCGGATGACGCTTTTATTAAGCAAAAGGAATTAGATTTATATGTTGGTCATTTTCATGAACCGATAAGAAAAACCCTGGATTCGCTTGAGAGCAAGTTGCTTATTAATAGGGAGCATAAACGACGCTGTGGCAAGAGGGTATCTCTGGCAGACGTTACTGAGAGCGGTATTGCACTGCTAAATAAGGCTGATACCATTTTACGAAGACAAGAAGAGATTTTTCTGGGGCATCTGCCGAGAGCAACAAGAGTTGGTGTAAATTCCACACTCGAAAATGTACTGAAAAAAACGCTCACACACTGAAAAATAGAAAAGGGGAATGGTTGATTAAAACCATTCCCCGAATGCTTTAAAAATCAAGAAAATAATCCATGCGATTAGGGATGGGAGTGCGAAACCTAATCCAGAAACAAAAATTAACACATTGAAGTATCGAACATCATAAAATTCAAGCCAGACAATAATAAATGTACTCCAGTGAAGATAATGAAAAGAAAGTCCGCACCAAAGCAATACTGCAGCGCCACCGCTATAAAGTGAGATAACCAGAATAGCAAGCAGTAGTATTGTTGTTAGCGTTTTTTTGTGATGCCCCATTGTTGCTAAGCGTTATGGGGCGCTGTGCCAGAAGTGGCGGTATCCATTACTGCTTTCGGCGTAATCATAGGTAAAAACTGCGCTACCAGGTTTGCGGCGCCTAAAATATCGGTGCCACATTTCTCTGCAAGAGGCTGGAGCTCAGAAAAATCTATAAACTCAAGGACCTGAGCCGCATCAATGCTGAGTGCCTTGTTATTGCTTTGCCATGAAGAAACAACGTGGGTAAGGTTATGTTCATTCATTTTTTGTAAGAGATGTTGTATTCCACCCAAACTATTTACCCATAAAGCCACATGCTCAAGATGCGATTCAGACTGTTCATAACCAAATAGCTTTTTAAGAAAAATAGCGAGGCGCATATTTACTCCATTTTTATTGTAAATGATGTGTATTGTTTAGCGTCGATTGTTAAACAGGAAGCATTCAATTAAATTGGAAGACATATATAGGTGGCGGACACATCAGCGACGAAAACTACAACGGAGGAATTTGATGTGCCCGCCGTGTTTTGCATAAGTTAATCTAATAAAAATTTCTATGAACTCAATTATATTATTATTTTCAGTCCTGATAGACAATACTAATTCATTTAAATGGTTATTTAATAATGTGAGTTCTTTAAATTTTCTTTTTAAATTATTTATGTTGCATGTTTGTATTATCAAGATACAATAATTGTTAAATCAATAAAAACTAATGCTGTTCTAACATCACTTATTAGGCCACTTGATATGAGTGGCTTTTTTTTATCATTGACAGCAATAATTCTTAAAATTACAAACGGGATTTATGATAATAAAAAATCTTATGGTTTCTTTAGTCATGCTTAACTCAGTAGCAGCAATGGGAAATTCCGGGGTTCGCTTATCGTGTCATTTCAGGGAAAATGTTTTAATATCACGCTTTAGTTATCATCTTAGTACTATGTTATGGGGGGATAACTTCGAAGTGGCTTCAGGTAGCCTCAAAGGACGGACCAATAGCGGACTTAGATTTGAAGTGACTGCATTTCGCAATGGTGATGATTTGGTTTATCTGGTGGATAAAAAACAATATCAGTTTTTCTATGGGGGAAAACCTCCGGCTGATAGATGTGAAATCATTGAGCGGGTCAGTTATCCCGTGACTAGCCTTCCTTATCATAGCGCGCGTTAATCGAAATGCCGGAGATATGAAGTGTATTCTCCCTTTTCTTATTCTCCTGGCCCTCGATGTAAAATGAGGTCTCCGGAAGTTCTAAAAAAATAGACCAGCTATGATGATTACTAATCCACACCAAATGATTCCGCATAATGAAAATGCCATGACCCACACGGTTGCTCGGTATCCCATTATTAATTCCCCAATGATTTACATTCTTCTGGTGTAAATTTTCGTTACAGCAACTTGTAAATGATCTATCTATGATAGTAACTATATCTTTATATTTACTATGTAATGTTCGGTTATGGCAACATAAAAAATTTAATTGTTATTTTGTAATATTTTAAAAAGTTGTTGTTAAATATGGTGTTGTTAGCTTATTTAATAATTTTAAATAGAGTATATAAAATGATAGGATTCGCTAGCATAGCGTTTTCTACATCGAAATCTTCTTTCGGTTGTGACGGAGAGAGATAGTTCATGCATGAAGTTAAAAAAACAGTTAAATGAGAGAATGATTTTAGAACGCAGTTGTCAGCCAGAGAGATAGGGTAGGTTTGTTTAACCTTTCACTGCCGGTATGCACGATCGTAATGGTTCAAATTTGGAGCCAGCGCTACTGATGAAGTGGAAGTCTACGAACCAGTGTTAGTTAGCATTTATTTTCAAATGAGAAAAAATCTCATATAATCTTCCATATCACCATCAGGTTAATTAATAATAAATTTGTTACACAGTTCGTTTAATACCAGGGCAGCGTACAGGTTATAGTCTACACTTGTATGCGTATTACCGCACGAATAGGAAAAAACTAAATGTTGTGGATCGGGTACCTTATCCGCAAATTCGGACTGAGGCCTCCCACTGGCATGTAAATCAAGGATCCTGAAGAGCAATAGTCAGATGTCGCATTTACCCAAATTCTCTCTTTCATTATTACACCCGCGTTACTGGCCGGCATGGCTGGGCATTGGCTTATTGTGGCTGGTGGTACAACTTCCTTATCCGCTGATCTATCGTCTGGGCCATGGTCTGGGGCGTTTATCTATGCATTTTTTGCGCGGAAGGGTACGTATTGCGCAGCGCAATCTTGAGCTCTGCTTTCCTCACCTCAGCCCGGCGCAGCGTCATGAAATGTTGGTTAAGAATTTTGAATCTTTGGGCATGGGGTTGATGGAAACCGGCATGGCATGGTTCTGGCCAACCCATCGCGTCGAGCGCTGGACCGAGACCAGTGGCGTCAATGAAGTCGTTGAACTGCAGGAACAGAAGCAGGGTATTTTGCTAATTGGCATTCACTTTCTGACCCTGGAACTCGGCGCGCGGATGTTTGGCATGTTCACGCCGGGGATTGGCGTTTACCGGCCAAATGATAATCCGCTGATCGACTGGCTGCAAACCTGGGGACGGCTGCGTTCTAACAAGACGATGCTGGATCGTAAAAACTTGAAAGGTATGGTTAAGTCGCTGAAAGAGGGCGAGATCCTCTGGTACGCTCCGGATCATGATTATGGTCGCGCCAGTAGCGTATTTGTTCCCTTTTTCAATGTGGATAATGCTGCGACCACCACCGGTACCTGGATGCTGGCGAGAATGTCAAAAGCCACCATCGTTCCTTTTGTTCCGCGAAGAAAGCCCAATGGTGCCGGGTATGAGCTGATTGCGCTGCAGCCAGAGGCGACGCCGCCGCTGGATTCCCCGGAAACTACCGCCAGCTGGATGAACAAAATTATTGAGCAATGTATCCTGATGGCGCCGGAACAGTACATGTGGCTGCATCGTCGTTTTAAGACCCGTCCGGAAGGGGTACCGTCGCGCTACTAAGCGCGGTGAACGGTGAAAAATAATCCGATAAATAGCGCGCTTATTAATCTAGTGTCTATACTGAAAGAGCCTCAATTAGGCTCTAATCCAAGGAGAATGTAGGATGAAAAAGGTATTAGTCGCTTTAGCTCTTTCTGCTGTTGCCTTTGGCGCCTCGGCAGCGCAATTAATTACTAAAGAAGAAGCTTCGCATTTCAAACTGACTCACGTGGGCAGTATTTCTGTGGGGCCGTCTGGCGGGCAATTCTCTTCACCTTCTGACCTGCACGACCAACTTTCTAAGTTGGCAGATGAGAAGGGCGGTAAATATTATATTATTACCGCGGCGCGTGAACATGGGCCGAACTTTGAAGCAACGGCGGAAGTGTATAAATAATTAATCACATTGATTAATTATACATAAACGTCGAAAGTCTTATTTTTAACCCGGCATGCCACAGCGCTGCCGGGTTTTTTATTTAAGTGCTATGAAGCGATTTGCTGCGTTTACTTCCCATCGACGGTAGGGTAGTCGAGGTAGCCCTCTTTACCACCGCCGAAAAACTGCTCTCTGATTGGCTGGTTCAGCGGCAGGTTGTGTTGCAGGCGATAGGGCAGATCCGGGTTGGCGATAAACGGACGGCCGAAACCAATCAGGTCGGCCCAGCCCTTAGCCAGCGCCTCTTCGGCACGTTCTACGGTGTATTTCCCTGAATAAATCATCGTGCCGCGGAACACCTGGCGCAGCGCTTCTTTAAAGGCGGCGGGCATCACCGGCGCATCATCCCAGTCGGCTTCGGCGATATGAATATAGGCGATGCCGATATCATTAAGGACGCTGGCCGCCGCCAGATAAGTGGCTTCCGGCGTATCGTCTTTCGACCCCATTAAGGTGGTCAGCGGCGCCAGGCGGATACCCAGTTTCTCTTTCCCAATCGCATCGGCAACGGCCTGCGCGACTTCTTTGAGGAAACGCAGGCGATTGGTTAATGAACCACCGTACTCATCGGTGCGCTGGTTTTCTCGAGAATCAATAAACTGATTAATCAGATAGCCATTCGCACCGTGTAGTTCTACGCCATCAAAACCGGCGGCCATAGCGTTACGCGCGGCCTGCGCATATTGTTCGATGATAGCCGGGATCTCTTCGCGAGTCAGAGCGCGCGGCATCGAGTGCTGCACCATTTCACCGACGCCGTTTTCCGGGCCGCGGCCTTCGACATCGACAAAGACCTTCACCCCTTCAGCCTGAATAGCAGACGAGGAAACCGGCGCGGCATTGCCCGGCTGCAGTACGGTATGGGAGACACGCCCTACGTGCCAGAGCTGGGCAAAAATTTTGCCTCCCGCCTGGTGTACCGCAGAGGTGACTTTTTTCCAGCCGGCGATCTGCGCTTCATTATAGATGCCCGGCGTCCAGGCATAACCCTGTCCCTGTTGGCTAATCTGCGTGCCTTCGCTGATAATTAAACCGGCGCTGGCGCGTTGGGCGTAATACTCCGCCATCTGATCGGTAGCAACATCACCGGCTCCGGCGCGGGAACGCGTCATCGGCGGCATCACGATACGGTTGTTTAACGATAGGTCCTGCAAGGAATAGTGGTCGAATAACATAATGCGTCTCCTTAACGACTTGATGGACGCAGCATAGACCCTGGCTATTTTGGATTAAATGACAACGATGTTCATAGACTGTTAACTGATTTGTATATAAAGGGAGTAGCTTATGCCAAACGTGTGGGGTATTGACCACCCGCATAATTAGGTAGGCGAAATGTGGTATTATCGCGCCTTTCCCTTTTCGTCCTGGGGTTTTTTTATGCAACAACCTGTTGTTCGCGTTGGGGAATGGCTCGTTACTCCTTCTGTAAACCAAATTAGCCGGAACGGACGTCAGCTTACTCTCGAACCGCGTTTAATCGATCTTCTGGTCTACTTTGCTCAACATCCTGGCGAGGTACTTAGCCGGGACGAGCTTATCGATCACGTCTGGACGCGCAACGTGGTGACCAGCCATGTCGTCACCCAAAGTATTTCCGAGTTGCGTAAGTCACTGAAAGACGGCGATGACGGCAGCATGGAATATATTGCGACGGTGCCCAAACGCGGCTACAAGCTGACGGTCCCGGTAATTTGGTGTACGGAAGAGGGCGAAGAGTTGGCGCCGGTTGTCCCGCCAGTGGCCCCTGTCACCGTTCCTGAAACGTCGCCACCGACTATTTCTCCTTCATCTGCTGCGCCAGCGGCGGCGGCAGTGCCGGAAAAACGTAAACGGATCACCACCTTTTGGGTATGGACGCTATTCCTGCTGGCGTTGGGCAGTTGCGTCGCGTTAGTCGCTTTGTCGTCGATAGAATCGCGGCCGCCGGAAACCAAAACTCGCCTGCTGCTCAACCCGCGCGATATCGACATACACCTGGTAAACGGCAGTTCATGCAACAACTGGGCATCGCAGCATGCCTATGCGGTAGGGTTGGGCAGCCTGGTAACCACCTCGCTCAACACTTTCTCGACCTTTATGGTCCACGATAAAACCAACTACAACATCAACGAGCCCAGCAGTTCGGGTAAAACGTTGACCATCGAATTCGTTAATCAGCGCCACTATCGCGCCCAGCAGTGCTTTATGTCGGTGCAACTGGTCGATAACGCCGACGGCTCGACGATGCTCGATAAACGCTACTTTATTACCATGGATAACCAGCTCACCATTCAGAATGACCTGCTGGATAGTCTGTCAACCGCGCTAATGCAGCCGTGGCCGGATCGCATGAAAGCGATGCTGAAACAGTATCAACCCGCGCAAAGCCCTTCATTAACCCGTCTTTATCAGGCCCATCAGCTGTTAATGAAAGGTGATGTTGATTCATTAGGTAAAGCCAGCGATATACTTGATGACGTCATTAAACAATCGCCGGACTTTATTTATGCATACGCCGAAAAAGCGCTGGTGGATGTATTACGTCATTCGCAGCAGCCGTTGGATGAAAAACAATTAGCGACGCTGTATGCCGAGGTTGAAAAAGTAGGTGAAATGCCCGGCATTAAAGATATGGCGATTTTCTACCAGATAAAAACGGTAGATATGTTAGGCAAAGGGAAAATAGATGAAGCGTACAGCGCGATCAACACGGGCATTGATTTAGAAATGTCGTGGATGAATTACGTGCTACTCGGAAAAGTCTATGAGATGAAAGGACAGAACCGCGAAGCTGCCGATGCCTACCTGACGGCGTTTAATTTACGCCCTGGCGAAAACACCTTGTACTGGATTGAAAACGGAGTATTCCAGACCTCCGTCACCCGCGTAGTACCGTATCTAGACAATTTCCTCGCTTCAGAATAAGTAAACCCTCATCATGCTCATGGTTTTGAGTATGATGAGGTTAAATTTATGTATCTCATGAGCACTCTGATTGTTACCTGAAATAAGCGTTATTTTCCTGCCTGGTAACACAATTTCAACACCGGAATGTCTCTCTAACTCTTTGTAAGTAGGCGATGTTTATCTTTTTTTGATATCAACATGTCATGTTTATATGTTAATCGAAAAAGGTCAAAATATCATTTGTCTGATGTTTGTAGTTATTTCACTTTATCTTTAGGATTTATCTCGTACGAATCAGTAATCTTGTTGGCAGTTGGTCGGGTCAATAAATGGTTCTCTATCATGATCTGTACCTCCCAAATAAACTTAGGAGAAAAACAACCATGAGTTCTGCCAAAAAGATCGGGCTATTTGCCTGTACCGGCGTAGTCGCCGGTAATATGATGGGGAGCGGTATTGCACTATTACCTGCGAACCTCGCCAGCATCGGTGGTATTGCCATTTGGGGTTGGGTGATTTCTATTATTGGCGCGATGTCTTTGGCTTATGTTTATGCCCGACTGGCGACCAAGAACCCGCAGCAGGGTGGTCCAATTGCGTACGCAGGGGAAATTTCTCCGGCCTTCGGTTTCCAGACCGGCGTCCTTTATTATCATGCAAACTGGATTGGTAACCTGGCAATCGGTATTACCGCCGTCTCTTATCTCTCTACGTTCTTCCCAATTTTAAATAACCCGGTGCCAGCAGGTATTGCCTGTATTGCCATCGTGTGGATCTTTACTTTCGTTAATATGCTCGGCGGGACCTGGGTAAGCCGTCTGACCACTATTGGTCTGGTACTGGTGCTTATTCCGGTGGTGATGACAGCGGTCGTCGGCTGGCATTGGTTTGACGCGGCAACTTATCAAGCGAACTGGAACACCTCCAGCACCACTGATAGCCACGCGGTCATTAAAAGTATCCTGCTCTGCCTGTGGGCCTTCGTTGGCGTAGAATCCGCCGCAGTGAGTACCGGGATGGTGAAAAACCCGAAACGTACCGTACCGCTGGCAACCATGCTGGGTACTGCGATGGCTGGTATCGTCTATATCGCCGCGACTCAGGTTATCGCCGGTATGTATCCTGCTTCTCAGATGGCCGCATCCGGCGCGCCGTTCGCGATTAGCGCTTCTACCATTCTCGGCGGCTGGGCTGCTCCGATGGTTTCCGCTTTCACCGCCTTTGCTTGCCTGACTTCTCTGGGCTCGTGGATGATGCTGGTTGGCCAGGCCGGCGTACGTGCCGCCAACGACGGTAACTTCCCGAAAGTGTATGGCGAAGTCGATAGCAACGGTATCCCGAAAAAAGGCCTGCTGCTGGCGGCGGTGAAAATGACCGCGCTGATGGTGCTGATTACCCTGATGAATTCCGCCGGTGGTAAAGCTTCTGACCTGTTCGGCGAACTGACCGGTATCGCGGTACTGCTGACCATGCTGCCTTACTTCTACTCCTGTGTTGACCTGATTCGTTTCGAAGGCATCAACATTCGTAACTTCGTTAGCCTGATTTGTTCGGTACTGGGTTGCGTGTTCTGCTTCATCGCGCTGATGGGCGCAAGCTCCTTCGAACTGGCCGGCACCTTCATCGTTAGCCTGATTATCCTGATGTTCTACGGTCGCAAAATGCACCAGCGCCAGCAGAACAACGCAACGGATAACAACAGCCCCGCTAACGCGCACTAATCAGTAACCCTTTTTCCTGAGGCTCCTTCCATCACCTGTCACATCGAGACGGGAGGGGCTTTCTACATCTGGAGATTTGACTATGAACGTTATTGCAATCATGAATCACATGGGTGTTTACTTCAAAGAAGAACCCATCCGTGAACTGCATCGTGCTCTCGAACGCCTGGACTTCCGTATTGTCTACCCGAACGACCGTGACGACTTATTAAAACTTATCGAAAACAACTCTCGTCTGTGCGGCGTGATCTTCGACTGGGATAAATACAATCTCGAACTGTGCGAAGAAATCAGCAAAATGAACGAGTACATGCCGCTGTACGCTTTCGCTAACACCTACTCCACCCTGGACGTTAGCCTGAACGATCTGCGCATGCAGGTTCGCTTCTTCGAATATGCGCTGGGCGCCGCTGAAGATATCGCGAACAAAATCAAACAGAACACTGATGAATACATCGACACCATTCTGCCGCCGCTGACCAAAGCGCTGTTCAAATATGTACGTGAAGGCAAATATACCTTCTGTACCCCAGGCCACATGGGCGGTACCGCGTTCCAGAAAAGCCCGGTAGGCAGCATCTTCTATGATTTCTTTGGTTCCAACACCATGAAATCCGATATCTCCATTTCGGTTTCTGAACTGGGTTCACTGCTCGACCACAGCGGCCCGCACAAAGAAGCGGAAGAGTATATCGCTCGTGTGTTTAACGCTGAACGCAGCTACATGGTGACCAACGGTACATCTACCGCTAACAAAATCGTCGGTATGTACTCCGCGCCTGCCGGCAGCACCGTGCTGATTGACCGTAACTGCCACAAATCGCTGACTCACCTGATGATGATGAGCGACATTACGCCGATCTACTTCCGTCCGACCCGTAACGCCTACGGTATCCTCGGCGGGATCCCGCAGAGCGAGTTCCAGCACGCGACTATCGCCAAGCGTGTGAAAGAGACGCCGAATGCGACCTGGCCGGTACACGCGGTTATCACCAACTCAACCTATGATGGTCTGCTGTATAACACCGACTTCATCAAGAAAACCCTGGATGTGAAATCCATCCACTTTGACTCCGCATGGGTTCCTTACACCAACTTCTCGCCGATCTATGAAGGCAAATGCGGGATGAGCGGCGGTCGCGTTGAAGGGAAAGTGATCTACGAAACCCAGTCCACGCATAAACTGCTGGCGGCATTCTCTCAGGCTTCGATGATCCACGTGAAAGGCGACGTTAACGAAGAAACCTTCAACGAAGCCTACATGATGCACACCACCACTTCTCCGCACTACGGTATCGTGGCTTCCACCGAAACCGCGGCGGCGATGATGCGCGGTAACGCCGGTAAACGCCTGATCGACGGTTCTATCGAACGTTCTATCAAGTTCCGTAAAGAGATCAAACGTCTGAAAGGCGAGTCTGAAGGCTGGTTCTTCGATGTATGGCAGCCGGAACATATCGATGGTGCTGAATGCTGGCCGCTGCGCTCCGATAGCGCATGGCACGGTTTCAAAAACATCGATAACGAGCACATGTACCTCGACCCGATCAAAGTCACGCTGCTGACTCCGGGAATGAAGAAAGACGGCACCATGGATGATTTCGGTATTCCGGCAAGCATCGTGGCGAAATATCTCGACGAACACGGCATCGTGGTTGAGAAAACCGGTCCGTACAACCTGCTGTTCCTGTTCAGCATCGGTATCGATAAGACAAAAGCGCTGAGCCTGCTGCGTGCGCTGACCGACTTCAAACGCGCGTTCGACCTGAACCTGCGGGTGAAAAACATGCTGCCGTCTCTGTACCGTGAAGATCCTGAATTCTATGAAAACATGCGTATTCAGGACCTGGCGCAGAACATCCATAAACTGGTTGAGCATCACAACCTGCCGGACCTGATGTTCCGCGCATTCGAAGTGCTGCCATCCATGGTGATGACCCCGTATGCCGCGTTCCAGAAAGAGCTGCACGGTCAGACTGAAGAAGTGTACCTCGAAGAGATGGTAGGCCGCGTCAACGCCAACATGATCCTGCCGTATCCTCCGGGAGTACCGCTGGTCATGCCTGGTGAGATGATCACCGAAGAAAGCCGCCCGGTGCTGGAGTTCCTGCAGATGCTGTGCGAAATCGGCGCTCACTACCCGGGCTTCGAAACCGATATCCACGGCGCATATCGTCAGGCGGATGGTCGTTACACCGTTAAAGTGCTGAAAGAAGAAAACAACAAGTAATAGACGCACACAAGGGAAGTGGCTTGCCACTTCCCTTTTTTCACGCTGCAAGGAGAACCTATGAAAACACCCTCACAGCCGCGCGCGATTTACTACATCGTAGCGATCCAGATCTGGGAGTACTTCAGCTTTTACGGCATGCGCGCCTTACTCATCCTTTATCTCACCCACCAACTTGGCTTTGACGATAGCCACGCCATCAGTCTGTTCAGCGCCTACGCATCTTTAGTTTACGTAACCCCCATTCTCGGCGGCTGGCTTGCCGACCGCCTGCTCGGTAACCGCACGGCGGTGATTGCCGGGGCGTTGTTGATGACCCTCGGCCACGTGGTGCTGGGCGTCGAATCTGATTCCACCTGGAGCCTCTATCTGGCGCTGGCGATCATTATCTGCGGCTATGGCCTGTTCAAATCCAATATCAGCTGCCTGCTTGGCGAACTGTACGCCGCTGACGACCATCGTCGCGATGGCGGTTTCTCGCTGCTGTATGCCGCCGGTAACGTCGGTTCGATCGCCGCGCCCATTGCCTGCGGGCTGGCGGCGCAGTGGTACGGCTGGCATATCGGCTTTGCGCTGGCGGGGATCGGCATGTTCATCGGCCTGATGATTTTCTTAAGCGGCAGCCGCTACTTCCGCGACACCCGCGGCGTCGATAAACAGGCGCTGCGCGCGGTGAAATTCGTGCTGCCGACCTGGGGCTGGCTGGTGGTGATGCTGTGCCTGGCGCCGGTGTTCTTCACCTTGCTGTTAGAAAACAACTGGTCCGGTTATCTGCTGGCGATTGTCTGCCTGTTCGCCGCGCAGATGGTGGCGCGGATCATGATCAAATCGCCGCAGCATCGCCGCGCGCTGTGGCAAATCGTTCTGCTGATGTTGACCGGAACGCTGTTCTGGGTACTGGCGCAGCAAGGCGGCAGCTCGATTAGTCTGTTTATCGACCACTTTGTTGATCGCCGGCTGTTCAATATTGAAGTACCGACCGCGCTGTTCCAGTCGGTTAACGCGGTAGCGGTGATGGCGGCTGGCGTGATCCTGGCGTGGCTTATCCGCCCGGAAGGGCGTACCCGCTCGGTGTTAAAAGTATGGCTGAAATTTGCTTTCGGCCTGCTGCTGATGGGCGGTGGATTTATGCTGCTGGCGCTGAATGCCCGCCACGGCGCGGCTGACGGTCAGGCCTCGATGGGCATGATGGTCGCCGGGCTGGCAATGATGGGCTTTGCCGAACTGTTTATTGACCCGGTGGCGATGGCGCAGATAACCCGTCTGAACATGCCCGGCGTCACCGGCGTATTAACCGGCATTTATATGTTGGCCACCGGCGCGGTCGCCAACTGGCTGGCCGGGGTGGTGGCGCAGCAAACCACTGAATCGCAAATCAGCGACACGGCGATTGCCGCCTATCAGCATTTCTTCTCGCAGATGGGCGAGTGGACTATCGGCTGCGTGGCGGTAATTGTCATTGTCGCCTTTGCCGCGATTTGCAGCACCGGCCAGCGCAGCGCGACCGGGGACATTAACTCAACAGCCAAGTGATCAGGAGGTGGATATTCTGGCAGGCGCGGAAGCCAACGATAAAAAATACCGTTAGTGAAGCCATAGCTGAGTGAGATCAGCTTGTAGTGAATCCAGAGTCGTTAAGATTGTTCTCTGGTGTGTTACCAGAGACAGGCCGCGCTGAATGGTGACCTGGTTCAATTTATCGAAGCTAGTTTGAAAGCAGGGTTATGAGGAACCAACATGTCTGAACAACAAGCACAAGGTGCCGATGAGGCAATTGACCTTAATAATGAACTGAAAACTCGTCGCGAAAAATTGGCTGCGCTGCGTGAGCAGGGCGTCGCTTTTCCGAACGATTTCCGTCGCGATCATACCTCTGACCAATTGCACGCTGAATTCGATGCGAAGGATAACGATGAACTCGCTTCCCTGAACGTTGAAGTCTCTGTTGCTGGTCGTATGATGACCCGCCGCATCATGGGTAAAGCCTCTTTCGTCACCCTTCAGGACGTCGGCGGCCGCATTCAGCTGTACGTCGCGCGCGATGACCTGCCGGAAGGCGTCTACAACGAACAGTTTAAAAAATGGGATCTCGGCGACATTATCGCCGCCCGCGGCAAGCTGTTCAAAACGCAAACCGGCGAACTCTCCATTCACTGCACCGAGCTGCGTCTGCTGACCAAAGCCCTGCGCCCGCTGCCGGATAAATTCCACGGCCTGCAGGATCAGGAAGTCCGCTATCGCCAGCGTTATCTGGATCTGATCGCCAACGAAGAGTCGCGTCATACTTTCCGTATCCGTTCGCAGATCCTCGCCACCATGCGTCAGTTCATGGTTGCTCGCGGCTTTATGGAAGTCGAAACCCCGATGATGCAGGTGATCCCAGGCGGCGCTTCCGCCCGTCCGTTCATCACCCATCACAACGCGCTGGATCTGGATATGTACCTGCGTATCGCGCCGGAACTGTATCTGAAACGTCTGGTGGTTGGCGGCTTCGAACGCGTCTTCGAAATCAACCGTAACTTCCGTAACGAAGGGATCTCCGTACGCCATAACCCAGAGTTCACCATGATGGAACTGTACATGGCGTATGCGGATTACAAAGATCTGATCGAACTGACCGAGTCGCTGTTCCGCACTCTGGCGCAGACGGTGCTGGGCAAAACCGAAGTGCCGTATGGTGACCAGGTGTTTGACTTCGGCAAGCCATTTGAAAAACTGACCATGCGCGAAGCTATCAAGAAACACCGTCCGGAAACCAACATGGCGGATCTGGATAACTTCGACGCGGCGAAAGCGCTGGCGGAATCTATCGGTATTCAGGTAGAGAAAAGCTGGGGTCTGGGACGTATCGTCACGGAGATCTTCGATGAAGTGGCGGAAGCGCATCTGATCCAGCCGACCTTCATCACCGAATACCCGGCGGAAGTTTCCCCGCTGGCGCGCCGCAACGACGTGAATCCGGAAATCACCGACCGCTTCGAGTTCTTCATCGGCGGCCGCGAAATCGGTAACGGTTTCAGCGAGCTGAACGATGCGGAAGATCAGGCGCAGCGTTTCCAGGATCAGGTCAACGCCAAAGCGGCGGGCGACGACGAAGCGATGTTCTATGACGAAGACTACGTTACCGCGCTGGAGTACGGCCTGCCGCCGACCGCCGGTCTGGGTATCGGTATCGACCGCATGGTGATGCTGTTCACCAACAGCCACACCATCCGCGACGTTATTCTGTTCCCGGCCATGCGTCCGCAGAAGTAATCGCGTCTGATAAATGACAAAACCCCGGCTTGCCGGGGTTTTTTACATGACGGTGGCATCAGGCGCCGACGCTGCCCCAGACCATCTTACCGTTATGGAAGGTGGCGGTGCGCGGCGAAATTCGCGCCACGGCTTCGGCGGAGCAGGAGGCATCGACCAGCACAAAGCTGGCGTCGTCCTGCGCTTTTGGCCATACGCGCTCGCCCTTGTCATTCAGCGGCAGCACCTCGCCGGTGGCGATCGCCAGCGCGCGCGACAGAGTCTGCTCATTGGGGCGGATATACAGCTGGGCGTAGAGATTAGCTTTCTCCAGCATGTCGCCCAGTCCATACGGCGACCAGTGGTCAATCACGCTATCGGTACCGGTCATCACGAAGACGCCTTTTTCGCGCAGTTGTTTGAGCGGCATGTGCAGAGTGCCGATCGGCACGGTGGAGGCGATGGTGATCTGCTGCGCCGCCATGCGGGTCGCGATGGCATCGACCTGCTGCTCGTTGAGCGTCGCCAGCGCAAAAGCGTGGCTGATGGTCAGCTTGCCTTTCAGCGCCGGGGTCTTCTCCACGGTTTCCACCATATAGTTCACCGCCGCCACGCCCGCCGGGCTGGTTTCATGCAGGTGAATATCCACCCCTTTGTCGTAATCGAGCGCAATCTGGAACATGGTATCGAGCGATTTCTCCATCGCGCCATCGACGTTAGTCGGGTCGAGGCCGCCGACATAATGGGCGCCGGCCTGCATCGCTTCGCGAACCAGTGATTCCGATTTCGACAGCAGCAGCCCGTGCTGCGGAAAAGCGACGATTTCGCAGTCAAAGCCTGGCTTACGCCGCGCCAGTACTTCCTGCAGATTCTCAAGGTTCTTCAGCCCGGACACCGGCTCAATATTGCAGTGGCTGCGGGCGATGGTCGAGCCTTTGGATTGAATCAGGTCGATAAGCTTCTCGGCGTGCGCCTGCGTATAAGGCTGGAGTTCCGGCAGCAGTTTCTGCTCAAGCTTGATCATATCCTGAATGGTGGTGCCCGCCGGGCGGTTCAGCGAGCGCCACGGGCCGCCGTAAAACGTTTTGTCCAGATGGATATGCATGTCGCGCATGGCAGGCAGCATCAGTTTACCGCCCGCGTCATAGCGCGGCAGCGTAGCGTCCGGGTGGCTCAGATTGCTGCGCAGGGCGACGATTTTGCCGTCTTTTATTTCCAGCGTTTGCCGCTCGGTCCGGGTGTGAACCACCACGCCGTTTTCATATTCGAAGCCGCTTTCCAGCAGCACGTTATCAAGGTAGTAATGTTTATCGGCGACGTTGACCGCGCCTTTATTATCGCAGGTGGCCGCGGATGGCGGGTTGCTTGCGGCATACGCCGCCGGCGCGCCTGCCGCCAGCAGGGCGGCGGCGGTGACCATTTTTCCGCTTTGGGTAAGAAATTCGCGACGGCTGTTGTCTTTATTCATTCTTTCTTCCTTTTGTGTCAGTCATGCACAATATGGGTTCCCGTTTCGCCACGTAGCGCGGCTGGCAGACATTCCGGCGTAGTGATGATCACCCGTTTGCCGCCGTGTTGCAGGAACGCGAGGCTGGCGACGATTTTTGGCAGCATACTGCCTGCCGGGAAATGCCCTTCCTGCATATAGCGGCTCATCTCGTCGATACCGACGCGACCCAATGCCTGCTGATTAGGCTTGCCGAAATTCACGCACACTTTCTCCACCCCGGTGGTGATCACCAGAATATCAGCATCAATTTCGCGGGCCAGCAGGGCGGTTGAGAGATCTTTGTCGATCACCGCATCCACGCTCTGGTAGTCGCCCTGTGGACTACGCACCACCGGGATCCCGCCGCCGCCGGCGCCGATCACCACAAAGCCTTGCCGGGTCAGCGCTTTAATAGCTTCCGCTTCGACAATGCGTTTCGGCTCCGGCGAGGCGACCACCCGGCGATAGCCGCGGCCCGAATCTTCCACAAAGCGCCACTCAGGATGCGCCTGTTGTAGTTCATCGCGCTGGCTTTCGCTAAAGAACGCGCCGATAGGCTTGGTCGGATAGGCAAAGCCGGGATCGTTTTTATCCACTTCAACCTGGGTGACGACGGTAACCGCCTTTTGCTCGCCGCGCTGGGCAAGGCGGTTATTCAACGCCTGCTGGATCAGGTAGCCGATGCCGCCCTGGGTATCGGCGACGCAGTTAGCCAGCGGCGTCAGCGGCAGACCTTCTCGTTCATGGGCTATCTCCGAGCGGCGTAAATCCAGCCCAACCTGCGGGCCGTTACCGTGGGTTAGCACCACGTTATAGTCCGAAGCCAGCATCTCCAGCACCGTGCTGGCCACCGCTTTGACCGCCTCGGCCTGATGCCCGATCGACTGGCTGGCGTTATCTTTGATAATGCTGTTGCCGCCAATGGCAACGACGATGAGTTCTTTCATATCTGACTTCCGCTACAGAAGGTGATGTAGTTATTGTTATTGTGTGGTCGTGGTAGTCGCCCGGCCAGGCGTAGGACTGCCGGGGATTTCCCGGGGTCGGCGCAAACGCCTCGCCCGGGCTACAACGTTAAACGTCGTAACGATCGCACCAGCTGAGGATCGCTTTTTCGAAACAGGCGAACGGCGGGTGGACGATCCCGGCGCCGATCATGCCGATCCCGGCGTCTTTATGGGCGATAGCGGTGTTGATCACCGGTAAAATACCGCTGCTGCCGACGCGGGTGATGTCGATCGCGGTCGGGATCCCCATAAAGCCGAGCAGCGGAATGGTGACGTTCGGGTTTTCGCCAAGGGTGATTTCACGCATCTGGCGCGAGAAATCGACCGCTTCTTCTACCGTTCCGCCGACCAGCGCGACGATAGCCGGCGCCGTCGCCATGGCGAAACCGCCGATGCCATAGGTTTCGGTAATCGCGCTGTCGCCGATATCAAGGCCGGAGTCCTCCGGTTTAAAACCGGCAAACATCGGGCCTATCACCTGCTGCGCCGGGCCGGTAAACCATTGTCCCGGCAGGCCGCTGACCCGCAGTCCGAACTCGACGCCGTTACGCGCCATGGTGGTCACCACGGTGCTGTATTCAATACCGTGGGCCGCGTCCATCGCCGCTTTGCACATCGCCATCCACGTCGGCCCGGAGAAGTAATCGCTGCTGGCGACAAATTCGAACACTTCGCGCTGCTGCTCTACCGGATAACCGGCCTGAATAATCCCCGGCGTGAGCGCCTGAATCAGCAGGGTGGTGCCGGCGTTGTTGCGGTTATGGCACTCATCGCCCATGTGTAGCGCCTGCGCCAGCATTAAGCGCAGATCGATTTCGCCGATGATCTTCATGGCGTCTCGCAGCATGGGGCCCTGCACGTCGCGCATCCAGTTCAGACGATCGATAACGCTTTGATCGTTGGCGCCCATGCGTAAAATCTTCGCCATCTGCTCGCTCATGTTGGTATAAGCGATATTGCCGTAGGTTTTGTTCTCGACGATGTGCATGAACATCGACGCCGACGTCACGCCCGCCATCGAACCCACGCAGTCGTGTTCGTGACAGGGTGAGAAGGTAATTTCACCGGAGGCGGCAAGCTCGGCGGCTTCATCCAGATCTTTCGCCAGCCCTTCAAAGACCAGCGCGCCGGTGACCGCGCCTTTCATGGCGCCGCACATGTTTTGCCATTCCACCGGCGGGCCGGCATGCAGAATGGTTTTTGGCGTCATGCCCGGCACGACGTTAATGGCCTGATCAAAGCCGATGAGTACCGGGTGCGACTGAATAATGCGCTCCAGCGCCTGCTGGTTGGCGGCGGCGATTTTATCCGCCAGCGGCGAGTCGGCGATGCGATCCAGCGCCTCGACCACCTGCATATTGCCCTGGCCCGGCGGCGTCCAGTCGAGCTGGGTGACGGCGGTGTGCTGCTTTTTCAAATCGTCGCTGAACATGGCGATACCGACGTTAATCACGTTCAACGGCTGGTTAAATAGCGACTGGCTCATCAGGCTTGCTCCCCTTTGCAGATAAATTCACGCGCCAGCAAACCGGTATTGGTACTGCTGCTGGCCAGAATGACGCCAGCGTCAAGCAGCATCTGGCGCTGTTGCTCCAGCGACGGCGTATCGATGTCGGTGCCTAACACGTAAGCGAGAATCGCTAATGGGCGGCCATCGGCGGCGGCAATGGCTTTGGCCTCTTTGATCGCCGCGATCGTCGAACCCACCGGATCTTCATGCGCTCCGAAGCCCAGCACGAAGTCCATGACGATGACCGCCACTTCGGGATCGCGCGCTTCTTGCAGCAGGCGACTGATACGGTTGGTTGGGTCGATCATCGGGTGCGGCTTACCGTTGGTGAAGTCGTCATCGCCGAAATCGAGGAAGGTGTGTTTGATGCTGCGATTGATATCGCTCAGGCGATAAGCCGGATCCGGCTGAATGTTGCTATAAACATCCGCGTGTTTTTCCAGTACCGCGAACATGGTTTCATCGCACAGGGTACCGCCGCAGAACAGGCCGCGAATGTACTTTTGCTGTGGCGTGAGCTGCGCGCGAACGTCAGCAATCAGCGCCTGGTTCAGCGGATGTACATCGAGATTTTCCTGCTTAATACCGCTCAGCAGGACGGCCTTCAGCGCCGCGTCTTTAGTGCCGCGGGCAAACTGCAGGCCTGGCTCATCGGCGGGAGGCTCGGCGCGGCCGAGGAAGCACGCCACCACCGGTTTACGGCAGGCGCGAGCGCGTTCGAGCACTTTTTTCGCCACCGCTGGAGCCGGTGGTTTAGAAACAAGGACGATAATTTCTGTTTGCGGATCGGCTTCCAGCATCTGAATGGCGTCGAGCATCATCAGGCCGCCGATTTTCTCACTCAGATCGCGGCCTCCGGTACCAATCAGCTGCGAGATGCCACCGCCGAAATCGTGGATACGGACGCTCAGCTCCTGGCTACCGGTGCCGGAGGCGCCGATAATGCCGATGTTGCCACGGCGAACCGCGTTACCGAAGCACAGCGCCGCACCGTTAATAATGGCGGTGCCGCAGTCTGGCCCCATCATCAACAACCCCTTTTCGTGGGCCAGTTGTTTCAGCGCCAGTTCGTCGTCAATAGAGACGTTATCGGAAAACAGCATCACGTTAAGATCGTTTTGCAACGCCTGACGCGCTTCGCGAGCGGCAAACAGACCGTTGACCGAAATAATCGCGAGGTTACTTTGCGGAAGATGTTTTTTGGCGCTGGCGAGGGTAGCGTAGCGCGCTTCGTGCTGGCCGCTTTCGGCCTTTTTGCTGAACAGCGCTTCTATTTCACTGAGTATCTGTTCGCTATCGGCGCCATCTTTGCCCTTGATGACGATCATCAGGTCGCCGTTTTTCGCCGCTTCCAGCTCCGGCGTCAGCAGCCCAAGGTTATTCAGCACCCCTTTATTCATTTCCGTCGCCATCGCCACAAATGCCTGCTCTACGCCGTCGAGCTTATTAGCGCGGGTGGAAATCGACATTAATGAGACGGAATCAAAATAGGTATTCTTCTTCACCACTATTTTAACTGACATTATTCCCTCCATACGTTTGGCTCAGCGCGCAGGCATCCGCCATGCCCAATAGCATGTCGCTGCCGGAACTTGAGCCAATATTTTTAATATCGGCAATAGCCTCAATAGAAAAGGTTGTCGGTTGATTAACCAGCAGATTAATCAACACGGCGATACTTTCGCGATAACGTTGGTTTATCGCTGCCTCCAGCGTTATCGCGCTGAGCGGCGTAGTATTTTGTCGGGCGCTCTGCAGCGCGGTTATAAATGCTTCCCGGTATTGATTAGCCGGATGTCCCTTTATGAATAAAATAACGCTTAGACCTAGCAAATAATCATCCGCCGATGGCGTCAGGCCAATGCCTAATCCGATCATGTTCGCCACGGCGGCGCTGATATTTTTATTTTCGCCAAGCGCTTTAAATAAGGTTTCCCGTCGCTGCTGGAGTTCATGACGCATCGCGTGATAAAAGGGATTGTCGCCGCGATAGAGAAATAACGTGTCATCCTCATGTAACTGCGTAACGATAATATCGCGCCATCGTCGCCAGGCTATCTGGTTAAATGTTGCCGCGTTTAATACCGCCTGCGGCGTTTGCCAGCGCTCACAACGGTGGATGTCTATCCATGTATTATCGCCAATGTAAATCCCTGAATCGGTAAACCGGACGCTTTCCCCTGGCCGGAACAGGTTGTCAAAGTGGGTGAGTGCTAACCTACAGCTATTGGGCGCATTATCAGAAGTTTCACACAGCAGCGTCAGAAGCCCTGGTTTGCCGGGGATGAGCAGGTTCACCGCATGAGTGAAAACCTGCTCGACCTGTCCGCCGCCGCGCTGCGAGAGAAAGCCCTCATCCGCAGTTAGCGCTTGCACACACCGCCATGAGGAGGTGTCGATGGCGATTCTCCTTCCTCAGGCTCCGGCGGCGACCAGCAGGTGGGCTATTTCACTGAATCCCTTATCCCATGCCAGCTCCAGCGGCGATTTACCATACTTATCGGTCATATGCGGGTTGGCGCCGTGGTCCAGCAGCAGTTTGACGATCTCCTGCTGCGTCGCGCCGCCGTCGTTTAAGACAATCGCTTCCAGCAGCGGCGTCCAGCCGACAAAATTGGTGTGGTTAACGTTAATATCCGTTTCCGCCAACAATATTTTCACGATCTCAAGATGGCCTTTTTCACAGGCCGGGGTCAGGCCTACGCCACCGAAACGCGTTAATCGTTCGAGGTCGGGATTTGCCGGCAAAATTAAGCGCAGTAGTTCGACGTCGTTATTCAGGCAGCTAATTAAAAACGGGTTAAAATAGGTCTGGTCCTGCTTATTAATATCCGCGCCAGCGGCAATAAGAACCGAGACACAAGCATAATGTTTATTCAGGCTGGCGAGGGTAATGGCGGTTCGCCCCTGACGATTACTGGCATTAATATCGACGCCACTTGCCAGGCAGGCTGTTAATTTCGCAATATTTCCCTGCTCTGCAGCCAAAAGATAGTCAGCAATAATATTTTCCGTGGCCATCATCTTGCTCCTGTTGTTGCGGCTGAGACTTTCTCGATGGCTTGAGCATAGCAACCAGAAATAGATAAAAGAACCCGCTTAAATTTTATTCGCCATAATCCGGTAGATTATTGAATAACTTTCAACAATCGATGCAGACTGTGCGGCAGAGCAATGTTTACTTCTTTACGCTTATACCCCTTAACGCAATCGGGTTTTCTTTCGATATAGTTGCCGTCAGAAAGCAACGTCATCAATCTATTTTTCAGAGGGGAAAGAGATGAACGGACTCACCGCTACGGGGATCACCGTCGGTATTTGCGCAGGCGTTTGGCAGCTCATTTCCTCGCACGTCGGGCTGCAGCACGGTTGGGAATTATTGGGAACCATCGGCTTCGTCGCGTTCTGTAGTTTCTATGCGGCAGGGGGTGGCCAATCCGGCTTTGTCAAAAGCCTGTGCGTTAACTATTCCGGGGCAGTGTGGGCGTGGCTGGCGGCGCTGGCCGCCGGCGCTCTCGCCTCAGCCAGCGGTATGTCGGGGTTCTGGGCAAGCGTTATTACCACGGTGCCGTTTTCGGCAGTCATCGTCTGGCAGGGGCGCTTTACGCTAACCTCGTTTATTCCCGGCGGCTTCCTCGGCATGACGCTCTTTTTCGCCACCGGTTTGAACTGGACGGTGACATTGCTGGGATTTCTGGCGGGCAACTGCGTTGGCTTTATTTCAGAATATAGCGGGCGCAAACTCAGCGAGGCGACCAGTAAAGAGCGAGCCTGAAGCCGCGACGGGTATTAAGCATTGTTCAAAAATGATTGCCCCTCGCCACAGTAACCAATACATTCAGCTCATGTATGGTTTAGCGAAGGCGGGAAGGGCGCATGAACTCGATTTTTACTGAAGAAAATCTGCTGGCATTCACCACCGCGGCGCGTTTTGGCAGCTTCAGCAAGGCGGCCGATGAGCTGGGGTTAACCACCTCAGCCATCAGCTATACCATCAAACGGATGGAAGCCGGGCTGGACGTGGTGCTGTTTACCCGCAACACCCGCAGCATTGAACTGACGGAATCTGGCTACTATCTGTTTCGCAAGGCCACCGATCTGCTTAATGATTTCCATGCGATAAAGCGCAGCATTGATACTATCTCGCAGGGCATTGAAGCGAGGGTGCGCATCTGCATCAATCAACTGTTATATACGCCGCGCCATACCGCCCGCCTGCTGCAGGTGTTGAAAAAACAGTTTCCCACCTGCCAGATAACCGTTACCACCGAGGTATACAACGGCGTCTGGGATTCGATCATCAATAACCAGGCGAATATTGCTATCGGCGCGCCGGATACGCTACTTGACGGCGGCGGTATCGATTATACCGAGATCGGCGCGATCCGCTGGGTGTTTGCTATTGCCCCGGATCATCCGCTGGCGTTTATGCCCGAACCTATTTCAGAAAGCCAGTTACGCCTCTATCCCAATATCATGGTTGAGGACACCGCCAGTACGATTAATAAAAAGGTCGGTTGGCTTCTGCATGGCCAGGAGGCGATCCTGGTTCCCGACTTCAATACCAAATGTCAGTGTCAGATCCTCGGCGAAGGGATCGGCTTCTTACCCGACTATATGGCTGATGAAGCCATTGCGGAGAATCTGTTGGTGATCCGCCAGATCCACAACCCGCGCCAGGATTCCGGCATGTTGCTGGCCACTCAGCACGCGGCTACCGGCCAGGTGACGCAGTGGATTAAGAAGCAATTCCGCCCCGGCGGGATTTTAACGGCGATCTATGATGATTTATTGCATCGTGGAGAAGCGAAATAGTCTTGCCACACATATCTTTACGCCAAAACTCCAGCTGTGGACTTTTCCCCTCGCTTTGCCTTATATATATTTGATGACGTCGGTGATACGGGAAAGTACGGCAATGGATACGGGGAAGTTGAATAGCAGTTTTGGTCGTATTCATGCGTGCTACCAGAAGCTGCAGTTAAATGCGCATCTCCCACACGTCATCGCCTGTAGCGAAAACGTCGAGTGCGCCACCGGCGAGCGTTTTCAGCCGCAGGATGGGTTCATTTACTTTCTGCTGTCCGGGCAAATCACCCTCGCAGTCAACGACCCTGATAACCTGTTGGGGATTGTGATCGAGCATATGCCGCTGGGCCTGCTTGAGCACTACTGCCCGGCGGTAGAGCTACTATATCAATGTCTCGATCGCTGCCGTTTTGCCAGAATCAGCGTGGAGGATTTCGAGCGTCTCTTCTTTTACTCTTCGCCGGAGTATATGAAAGAGCTGACGACTATTCTGGCCTACATGGGCATTTTTGCTCTCGATGCGCACAACGAGCGCGGCAACCTGTCCGGTTTTCAGACCATAAAATCGATGCTATCGCGTTATCTGTACCGTAACGAGATCGATTGTGGAAAACGTGAAAGCCTGTCCGCTTTTATTATTAAACGGACCAATCTTTCGCGCAGCTATGTATATCAGGTTTTAGCGGCGTTAAAAGAAGGCGGTTATATCACGGTGAAAAAAGGTCAACTCATTTCTATCGACCGAAAAATACCGGATAAATTCTGATTAATATGGTCAGTTGTCAGGGCGATTATGCCCGGCTTGCTGACGCCTGTATAAAGTGAATGTGAAATACGTCACACATTCTGGAGTTATTTTATGACCCTGGATTATATTGCTTTAGCCATCCTGATTGCGGTGGTGCTGATTTTATTTTATGGAATTATCATGATCCACGATATTCCTTATGAAATAGCCAAAAAAAGAAATCATCCGCACCAGGATGCGATTCATTACGCTGGCTGGGTGAGCTTGTTCACCCTGCACGTGCTGTGGCCGCTGCTGTGGATCTGGGCCACGCTGTGGCGAGAAGACCGCGGCTGGGGAATGCAGCAGTTAAAGACCGACCAGCACGATTTACATCAGCGTCTGGATGCGATGCAGGCGGAATTAAACCGTCTGAAAAATAGCGCCGTCAATCAGGAGGGTAAATAATGGAAACGTTATTACTGCTGTGTTATGCCGCCTTGTGTATCGTGATATTTAAAGTATTCCGTATTCCATTAAATAAATGGACGGTTCCCACTGCGGTATTAGGTGGCGTGATACTGATTGGCATGTTAATCCTCGGTATGAATTATAACTTCCCCTATAGCGAAGTCGGGAAGCAGGTTTATCGCACCGTGCCCATTGTTTCGCAAACCCGCGGTCGAGTCACCAGCGTGCCGGTGAAACCAAATCAGATGCTGCATGAAGGCGACATCTTGTTCACCATCGACCCAACCCCGTTCCAGGCGAAGGTGGACGACCTGACCGCACAAGTGAAAGCGGCCAGCCAGGATGCGTTGTCGCTGGATGCGGGGTTAACCAGCGCGCAGGCTGATTTAAGCAAAGCGGTCGCCGAGCGCGACCGGGCCCAGCGTGAATACGCCCGCTTCCAGGCAGGTCATGATAAAGGGGCCTTTTCCGATCAGATGGTCGATACCCGTCGCCAGAACTGGAAAGCCTCGCAGGCGGCGGTTGACGCCGCCCGGGCAAAGGTCGCACAGGCGCGTAACGATCTCAATTCGGTGGTGCACGGCGAGAACACCAAAGTCGCTTCGCTGCTGGCGCAGCTGCGCGAGGCGCAATTTAAGCTCGATAACACGGTGGTGCGCGCGCCGTCTGACGGCTATGTCAGTACCGTCGGCTTGCGCCCGGGGACCATGTCCACCGCGTTGGGGCTGAAGCCGGTAATGACGTTTGTGCCAACGGATAATGCGAATTCACGTGAATACGTCGCCGCATTCCGTCAGAACGCGCTGCAGCGTTTGCAAAAAGGTGAACAGGCTGAATTACTGTTCCCCTCTATTCCGGGAACCGTATTTAAAGCGCAGGTCGCGGAAGTGCTGCCGGCGATTGGCGAAAGCCAGTTTCAGGGTCAGGGGACGTTGCTGACGGCCAACGATCTGGCGGCGCGCGGCCGAGCGCTGGTGGTATTAAAAGTGACCGACGATCGTCTGGCAAATTATCAGCTGCCGCAGGGCGCGGATGTCGAAGCCGCCGTCTATTCGGAACATTTTGAGCACCTGTCGCTGATAAGAAAGATCCTCATCCGTATGAAAAGCTGGGAAAGCTATCTCTATCTCGATCACTAAAACGACGGAATAGCGGTCAGGCAGTTTTAAGAACTTTTCCTAATGCCAAGCGCAGAAGCTTATGCCATGCTGAATGTGACTCGTAACATAAAGCACGCGTTAAGAGAGGAAAAATATGAAAAAAGCAATGATTGCACTATCCGCTATTCTGGTCGCTTCTCCGGTATTCGCGGCAACCACTACACATGCAACCGATGATACCGTGGCCGCAGCCCACGAAAATGCCAACACGGCAAAAGAAAAACTGCACCAGGCGCAGAATCAGGGCGAAGAGATGAAGCTCAAGTCCAAACATGCTGCTGAAGGGAAAAGCGATAGCGTCGGCAGCCAGATAAGCGAAGGCACGCAGAAAACCTGGAATAAAACCAAAGAAGGCGCCGAGAAGGGCTGGGATAAGACCAAAGAAGGTACTGAGAAAGGCTGGAACGCCACTAAAGAAGGCGCCAGCAAAGGTTGGGATAAAACCAAAGAAGTCAGCGAGAAAGGCTGGGATAAAACCAAGCAAGGCGCTGAAGAGTTAAAGAATAAAGTCTCTGAGTAATACTGACTCGCTGAGAACAAAAAAGGTCGCGTTAGCGGCCTTTTTTACGTCTGGCGCTCGCTGAAATTATTGTTTGCTGTCCTCCTGAATTAGCCAGGAATAGTCCTGGATAGGTTGCTAATCACTATTTCTCCACATTTGCAGGGTAAAAAAGAGATATATCAGGAGGTGTACTATGAAAAAGATGATTTCTCTGGCGGTTATTTTATCTTGCGTGCTGAGCGCTCAGGCTTTTGCCGATGGTCCAAATGACGGTCATCGTCCGGGGCAACAGCAGGTATGGCAGAATGGCCCGAAGCAGGGTGACCAGAATGGACACCACCAGCCGGGCGGTCCTGGCGATAACCATCAGGGCAACAATGATAGCCGCGGCCCGGACCGAAGAGGTCATGACGATCGTCGCCAGGAACGCCATGAACAGGACCATTTCGCCTGGAGGGGTAACGATTTCCGTAAAGGCCATCCGGCGCCGGAGCATTATCGCGGTGATGAATATCGCGTCAGTAACTGGAACGAACGTGGTCTGCCGCGCCCGCCGGAGGGGCATCACTGGTCTTATATCGATGGCAATTACGTGCTGATCGCCGCAGCGACCGGAATTATTACTTCAATTCTGGTAAGCGGCGCCCTCGGTCATTAAATAATGATACTTGCGGCATGGCATTCGCGCCGGGTCAGGCTAACGTCTGACCCGGCTTATTGATGCTAACTTGTACGGACCGCAGTGGATCACCTTTTATTCAGCTCGTCATCCGGCCAGTATTTATAACCGTTGACCATTGCCTGAGCCGCCAAACCTTTCTCGGTGATTTCATAAACGTTGACTTTTGACGGCAGCGAAGAGGTATCTTTCGCCACGCCGTTGGCTGACGCGCCTATCGGGGCGATGCCGTTGTCGTCATATTTCGCTGCCGCGTTGGCATCCGCGCCGACCATATAGCCTTTAGTAATGAAAGTATTCAATGCGTCTTTATCGTGGAATACCAGTACGGTACGCAACTGTTTCACGCCCATACCCACACCGGCGCCGCCCTGGGCCATTTTCATATAGGTATCTTTGCCGGTGGCGCTATTTTTCACCACGCCGTAACCGCTACCGAAGCCAAAGACTAATATCTTGCTGCTGTTACTGGCGAAGACCGCGTAGCCCTTTGAATGCTGGATATCGCTACGCGCTTCCGGGTACAGGCTATAGAGTTTACTGAGCGTGTTGGTACGCATCTTTTGGATGCTGGCGCGTTGCTGGCTGGCGGTGTCGCCCTCAGCGCTGCAGCCTGTTAGCGTCAGCGCGCAGGCAAGTAAAAGTAAATGATATTTCATGGCTGTTTATTTTTATTTAAAACTGAATTAAAGCGGGGATAGTAGAGTAAGTGTTGGTGTGTAACCCATAAAATAAACGTTTATATTTAAATTTTGCCAGTTTTAATGGTTATTGTTCTGCGATTTGTCTGTATTAAAAATATGATGGATGGTGTTCCAGCAATTAGAAATGCTACTTGCATAAACTTTGCGCCAGGATAACTTGTTAAGTTCTTAATCTATTCCCGGAGAACGGCATGTCTGATTGTGTAATTCCAGAAATTAAAGCCACGGAAGATGAAATGATTTCTATCCGTCATTATTTACATGCCAATCCGGAATTAAGTCTGGAAGAGTTTAATACCAGCGAGCTGGTTGCCGGTAAGCTGACAGAATGGGGCTATCAGGTGACCCGCGGCCTCGGTAAAACCGGCGTCGTCGGCAGCCTGAGCAAAGGCGACTCGCCGCGCACTATTGGCCTGCGCGCCGATATGGACGCATTACCGATTTATGAAACCACCGATTTACCCTGGGCCAGTACCGTACCCGGAAAAATGCATGCCTGCGGCCATGATGGCCACACCACGATTTTGCTCGCGGCGGCGAAATATATCGCCTCGCCGGCCTGCCAGTTCAACGGCACGGTGCATCTGATTTTCCAGCCCGCGGAAGAAGCCATCGGCGGCGCGGATCTGATGATTAAAGATGGCCTGTTTGAGCAGTTCCCCTGCGAACGCATCTTCGGCCTGCACAATATGCCGGGGCTACCGGTTGGCAAGCTGGGCTTCTATGCCGGCAACTTTATGGCCTCGGCGGACACGGTCAAAATCACGATTACCGGCTACGGCGGCCACGGCGCGCATCCGGAACGCACCGTCGACCCTATCGTGGCCGGCGCGGCGCTGGTGATGGCGTTGCAGAGCATCGTCGCGCGCAACGTGCCGCCGGGTGAAACGGCGGTCGTCAGCGTGGGGACTTTCCAGGCCGGCATCGCCTCGAACGTGATTCCTGAGAGCGTGGTGATGGAGCTCAGCGTGCGGGCGATGAAACCGGAAATTCGCGATCTGCTGATTAAGCGTATTCAAGAGCTGACCGAGTTTACTGCCAAAAGCTATGGCGCCAGCAGCGAAGTCGAGATTTACGACTCTTACCCGGTATTAACCAACAGTAACGAAGAGACCGATTTCGCCCAGGCGCTGGCGCTGGAAGTCTTTGGCCGCGAAGGGGTGCTGGAGTCGGTATCGCCAATGAACGCCAGCGAAGATTTCGCTTTTATGCTGCGCGAGCGTCCGGGCTGTTACTTCCTGCTCGGCAACGGTGAAAAAGGCGAGAAGGGCGGCTGCATGGTGCATAACCCCGGTTATGACTTTAACGATGACATTATCTGCACCGGCGCGACGCTGTTCGCGCGTTTAGTGCAAGCGCATTGCCGTTAATCCCTGGAGAAGACTTCGAATGAAAAAATCACTGTTGTTGTGTTTGGCATTAATGGCGTCGACGTCGGCGCTGGCCGCCGGGGCGAAAGAGATCCGTTTTGGCGTTGACCCGACCTTCGCGCCGTTTGAATGGAAAGATCCGCAGGGCAAGCTGGCGGGATTTGATATCGATTTGGGCAACGCGATATGTCAGCAACTGCAGGCGAAGTGCGTGTGGGTGGAAAGCAACTTCGACGGCATTATTCCGGCGCTGAAGGCGCGTAAATTCGACGCGATACTCTCAGGGATGTATATGACCGAGAAGCGTAAAGAGCAGATTGCTTTTAGCGATAAGCTGTACAACGGGCCGGTGTTTCTGGTGGCGCGCAAAAATACCCTCAAAGGCAATACGCCAGAGCAACTGAAGGGGAAAACCATCGGCGTCGAGCAGGGGTCGGCACAGGAAACTTATGTGAACCAGTACTGGCGGTCGCAGGGTATTAACATTGTCGCCTATCAGGGCGCCGATAGCGTCGTTCGCGACCTTGAGTCAGGTCGTCTCGATGGCGCGGTACTCTCCGGCATGATGGCCGATTACAGCTTCCTGCAGCAGCCGCAGGGCAAGGATTTCGCCTTTGTTGGCGGACAACTGCAGGATAATAAACTGTTCGGCGCCGGGGCGGCGATTGGCCTGCGTCAAGGCGACGATGCGCTGCGCGAAGAGATAAATGGCGCGATTGCGAAAATGCTTGCCGACGGCACCTACAAAAAACTGGCCGGGAAATATTTTAGCTTTGACGTTTATTCCGGGACATAATGTCAGAGTGTACCCTGCGGGCATGGACTGCCCGCCGCAAGATTCCTTTTCTGATTATCCACTCGACATCCTCTTCAGACCCCCTGCGGTTATCTGAGGGAAACAGAATATAAGCTAAGGAGTAATCGGCATGATGACACGTCCATTGGGCAAAAGCGGATTTTCCATCGCCCCATTAGTATTTGGCGGCAACGTCTTTGGCTGGACCATCGATGAGAAAACCAGTTTTGCCATTCTTGATGCTTTTGTTGACCACGGTTTTGATGCTATCGATACGGCGGATGTGTATTCCCGCTGGGCGGAGGGCAATCAGGGCGGCGAATCCGAAACCATTATTGGCCGCTGGCTGCAGGCGCGCCCTGGCATACGCGATAAAGTCAAAATCTTCACTAAAGTTGGCTCTGATATGGGGCTACCCGGCCATAAAGGATTGAAAAAAGCCTGGATCCAGCAGGCGATTGACGACTCGTTGCGCCGCCTGAATACGGATTACGTCGACCTCTATTTCGCCCACTGGCCGGATCCTGAAACGCCAATCGATGAAACGTTAGAAGCATTCCAGGCGCTGCAGCAGGCCGGCAAGGTGCGGGCGATTGGCGCTTCAAACCTCGACGCCGGACAGCTGTCATCGGCGCTGGAAGTGGCGCGTAAAGGCGGCCTTCCCGCCTGGCAGGTGCTGCAGCCGGAATATAACCTCTATCACCGCTCCGCCTTTGAAGGGGCGCTACGCGATCTCTGCGTCAGCCGCGATATAGGCGTGGTGACCTACTACAGCCTGGCTTCCGGCTTCCTGAGCGGTAAGTATCGCCAGCCGTCCGATTTAGCGCAAAGCCAGCGCGGTAGCGGCATCGCTAAATATCTCAATCCACGCGGAATGCGGATTATTGACACGCTGGTCGCGGTGGCGGAAGAACAGCAGGCGAAGCCCGCAGAAGTGGCGTTAGCGTGGCTGATGAGCCGGGAAGGCGTTACCGCGCCGATTGCCAGCGCCACCAGCCTGGCGCAGGTGGAAAGCTTCGCCCGCGCGGCGGCGCTGAGCCTTAGCAGCGAGCAGTTGGCGCGGCTCGACAGCGCCAGCGCCTGAGTCAGCCCCTCTCCCCGGAGGCGGCGCGTTGCGCCTTGTCCGGGCTACTAAATCGCACAGTGCCGTAGCCCCGGTAAGCGGTAGCGCCACCGGGGATTTTGCGGCCACGCAATATTATTCCTGATGGCGGGTGACGTTGAGGATCTTCGCGCTCGCGCCGACCGGGAAATTACTCAAGGCGCCAAAATCACTGCCCTGATAACCCATGATCTTACCATCGGTACGCATCTGCTGAAGATCGATCAAGATAGCCCCCAACGTGGGAATGATTTTCTCCCGCCAGACGAACAAATAGAGATCCTCAGCCACCTGCACGTAATGGCAGCGATCGACATCCGCCAGCCCCTTTTCCACGCCATCCAGACACTGCCAGGCGTAAAAATTATCATTGAGATAGATGTGTTCATAACGCTCGGTCGGGCTATAGGTGTACTGATTGCGCATGCCGACCAGCGCGGTGGTAAAGTCCGGCAGCGGTCCCGGCTGGGTATCCAGGCGGGCGAAGACAAATCGCGCCTCGACGGCAGTCAGCGGCAACCCTTGCTCTACCCGGCTGAAGGCGTCCAGCCGCGCGGCGGCTTCGTCCGGTAGCTGGCCGTATACCAGCGTGGCGTTGCGCTGCGTCAGGTTGCATACCGCGCTGATACTGGCGTTATCGCGCTCCGGGTCAAGAAAATCGATAAACAGAATATCGGGGCGCAGGGCGGTTGCCCGCCAGGGCGCGCGGTTGCCGTTCCAAAGCAGTGTCTGGTCATTTTCGATAACCAACTGCTGCGGCTCGCTCCCGTCGGCATAAAAGGTAAAGCGTTCGCCTGCGGGCAGACTGGCGGTGGCCAGCAGGTTGCCGTGCGGGGCGAAACCATCGGCCAGCGCGCCGACCTGGATAAATACGGCTTCTGAAGTCATGTGAGCTCCTGAGTAGAGTAGGGCGTTAAGTAAACGCCAGCGTTGGAACATCGACGATGCTGGAACCGCCATCGGCGACCAGCGTCGCGCCGCTGATGATGGCGGCCTGCGGAGAGCAGAGAAACTGACAGGCCCGGGCTATCTCCTCGGGGCTGGCGGGGCGGCGTAGCGGAACGTCGCGGCATACCCGTTGATAGGCCTCGGCAAGCGACAGCCCGTGTTCCAGCATCAGTGGAATCATCTCTTCATCCGCCATCGGAGTGGTGACCCAGCCGGGACAAATCGCATTGGCGCGGACGCCCTGCGGGCCGTAATCGCGGGCGATGGAGCGCATCAGGCCAATTAACGCGTGTTTGGCGGTGACATAGCCACAGGCCTGCGGCCCGGCGGCGAGCGAGGCGATGGAGGCGACAAACAGCACATTGCCGCGGCAGGCAATCAGTGAAGGCAGGCAGGCGCGCACGCTGACGAAAGCGCTGTTCAGGTTCGCGTCCAGCGCCTCGCGCCATTGGCGATCGCTGGTATCGGCGGCGGCGCTATTGCCCATGCCGCCGGCGCTGCAGATGAGTACATCAATACCGTGAGTCTGGTCGAGAATCGGCGGTAGCAGCCGTTCCCGCCAGACGTCGCCGTCGGCGGCATCGCCCACCAGCGCCGTCGCACCGGTTTCAACGGCGATCTTGTGTAGCGGCGCTTCACGTCTGCCGGTAATAAACACCCGATCGCCCGCCGCGCTCATCAACCGCGCGCAGGCGGCACCAATCCCGCTTCCGCCGCCGGTAATCACCACGACTCTCGCCATCCGCTCTCTCCTGTAATGGGGTTCAGGATTACCTTAGAAAGCGAGTCTACTTCCGGCTATCGCCCGGAAGAACGATAGCCGGGTTCGTTTATTTGCCCTCGCTCACAGGAATGGCTTGCGGCGCGGGCACCGGCTTCATGGTCGCCGGATCGACCGCCAGGTAGCGTCCGGTTTTGCTATCGATGCCGACATAATCGATCATCTTGCCCTGCGCTTTGGTAACCATGGTGCGCTTAGCAAATGCCTCGTAGGCGTCGATCATGGCTTTGACCCGGTCGGCATGTTGGGCCGCGATATCGTGCGTTTCCAGCGGATCGTCATGCAGGTTAAACAGCTGCCACGGCGCGTCGCCGGCGCTGAGGCCGAGCTTGACTAAGCGCCGCAGCTTCCAGTCGCCATCGACCCAGGCCGCCTGATTATGCAATTCGACGCCGTACTTCGAGCGCGGTGGCGTCTGCGTTTCACCGGTCAGATAGCGCTTAAAGCTGACGCCAATCATCGGCAATACGGGTTTCTTAGCCAGCGATTTGTTGGGATCGATGCCGGCGAATTCGTATAGCGTCGGCGCCACGTCGTACACCGCCATCGTTGAGGCGTCGATTTTACCGCGCCGGGTAATGCCGGGGCCGGAGATCATAAAGTCGGTATTGATGCCGCCCTGGGCGCTGGTGGTTTTGTGATAATTGGCGTAAGGGGCGTTGCTGACGTTGGCCCAGTGGGGGCCGTAGGAGACAAAGGATCCTTTGCGGCCCACGTTGTCATAGCTGTTATCGAACTGCTTCCAGAATTCGGGAGTAGATTCGTAATAAAAACCCTGTGCCGGGTTGGCGCCGTTATCGGTTAAAAACACCAGCAGGGTATTTTTATCGCGCCCGGTTTGTTTCAGCGTCTCCATCAGCGTGCCGATTTGCGCGTCCATATTGGCGATCATCGCCGCATATACCTGCATCACTTTCGCCGTATATTTCTGCTGCTCTGGCGTTAGCGCTTCCCACTCTTTATCCAGCTCCAGATGCGGCAGCGGGGTGTCGTCATGAATAATTCCCAACGCTTTCAGGCGGGCGATGCGCTGGCGATAGACCTCGGCGTAACCCTGCTCATACTGGCCTTTAAAGCGCTTAATCCACTCGTCCGGCGCCTGCAGGGGGTCATGAGGGGCGGTGAAAGCCAGCCAGGCGAAGACCGGCTGCTCCTTCGGCGTCGCTTTAATCCAGCTATTCATCTGGCGGGCGTAAGCTTCGCTGGAGTAAAAATCATCTGGCAGGGAGACGCGCTCGCCATCGCGGGTATAGTAAGTGTGGAACGCCTCGACGGTTCCGAGCGGTATCGCATCGTTAAAATGGCTGGTGCCGCCGCCCATAAAGGCGAAGGAGTGGTTAAAGCCACGATCTTTCGGCGTGGCGCCGGGAACAAAACCGAGATGCCATTTGCCGGCCATCAGCGTGTTATAGCCGGCATCTTTAAAGCGCTCGGCCATGGTGGTGACGCGGTCGGTCAGCCGCAGCTCGTAACCCTCCTTGCCAATGGTGCTGTCGTACCACCACATGCCGCCCATCCCGGCCTGCTGGTTACTGTTGCCGGTCAACAGCATCGAACGCGCCGGGGCCGACATCGGCGAGGTGTAATACTGGCTCATGCGGATACTTTGCTCCGCCATGGCCTGCAGGTTAGGGGTGGGGATCTCACCGCCGAAGGGGCTGATATCGGAATAACCCATATCATCGGCGATAATCACGATGACGTTTGGATGCTCATTCTGCGCGCCGTGCGCGCCGCCGGCGAGGATCATGCTGACCGCCGCGGCCATGGCTTTTTTGTTCACGACTGACTCTCCTGTTCATAGTGGGACAACCATCAGGGCAAAGGGCTACGCGGGATGCGCGGCCCCAACAAACGCGTCCCGCCAGGCTTTCAGGCCATTAAGGTCGCGGGAAAAGGGGCGTACTGGCGCGAGGATTTCGCTAAAGAAACGGTAATAACCGCCGCATAGCCGATTGTTGCCAGCGGCGTTGAGATGCGCGGGGCAGCCGCCCTGGCAGACCATTTTTACGGAGCAAGTCTGACATTCGCGACGCAGGCTTTTTTGCTGGCCGAAAGGGAGCTGAACTGAAGCGTCAACTGCGGCGGCGAGCGTCTGCTCGTCAAGGCGACCCAGACGGTGTTCGGCGTTGATCAGATGATCGCAGGCGTAAAGCTGTCCATCCGACTCCATCACCAGATTGCTGCCGCAGCGGGCGCTATGCACGCAGCTGCCGCTGGTATGGGTAAAGTACTGCGCCCACGCCTGTTCGATATTGATGACGAACACCCGCCCCATATCGCAGCGCTTTTGCCACTGTCGCCAGATACCGACCATAAAACGACCCCAGTTATCGGCGCTAAGCTGATAACCCTCGCGCAGCGCCGCGCCTTCGCTCATTAGCGGCTGGAACTGCAGATAGCGCGCGCCAAGCGTGACCACCCGGTCATAAATCGCCGCCGCGTGGGCGGCGATTTCGTTATGCACCACTACCAGCAGATTAAACTCCACCTGATGCTGGTGGAGCAGGGCGATACCGCGCAGCGCAGCCGGCCAGGAAGCCTGCCCGCGTTTATCAGGACGATGGTGGTTTTGCAGCGCTTCGCTACCTTCGAGGCTGACGCCGATAATAAAGCCATGTTCGCGAAACAGTCGACACCAGGCGTCGTTGATCAGCGTCCCGTTGGTCTGCAGGCTATTGCTGATGGTTACGCCATCAGGGGCGTAGCGCTGCTGCAGGGCGAGCGCTTTTTTATAAAAACTTAACCCGGCCAGTAGCGGCTCGCCGCCCTGCCAGACAAAGTTGATTTCCCGCGCGCTGGCGGGCTGGGCGGCAATATAGCGGCGGATAAACTGCTCCAGCCGCGCCTCGTCCATCTTCCTGACCGGCGTTTCATCCTGCGGGTAGTAGCAGTAGCGGCAGGCGAGGTTGCAGGCGGGACCAATCGGTTTCATCAGAATATGAAACGGCAGCGATGAGCGCGGTTCAACGGCCAGCGGAATTTGCTGCTGGCGTAAGGCGGCGATATTCAGCATCGGCTTATCCTCTATTAATTGCTGGCCTGGGCGGCATATTTGGGCAATAGCAAGTCAGGCGTAATCCGTTGATTAAGCCGCGGCGTTAAATTATCGACATCCTTTTTAGGGTATAAATGAAAAAATGCAAAAAACTATCGTTCTTAAGGATGAGATCGGACCTGCCAATATAAGGGTTTTTAATCCTTGCCGGAAAATAACGCGTAATGTTAATAACTTTTGTTTATGTTTTAACGCCGCTACGTTAACAGATAGCAGGTGGATTTTTAAATGCTTTAAATAACAATGTATTGATGAAAAATTTGTAATGGATATCACATTGTTAACATGTTAATGATTGTGTTACTTAAATGTGAAATGTATGCTTCATCTTACTCTGGTAATCTGCGTGTTACGCACCACCACCTTGACGGGGGGAAATATCATGTCTGCTTTATTAAAAGCCAGTCGTAATGATGCGATAATAGCCCGTTGTTTACAGACTATTTCACAGTTAATTCCACTGTCTTCAGCGGTTTTTTATCGAGTAAATAATCGTTTAAAACCTGAAAACTATATATTGCATAATATTTCGGATAATACACACCAACAATATCTGGAGAGCTTCCAGCCGTTGGATCCACACCTGCCGGCGCACTTTAGTCACCAGAGTACGACCATGGCAGCGATGACGCCGCGGCTCTGCGACCGCAACCGCCATTACTATCATGAATTTATGTTGCCGAATAACGTACGCGACATGACCGAAATCTTTATTCGCCGCGAACGGCGGATCGTTGCCGGTATCTCGCTGATGCGCGACGTGCCTTTTTCCAGCGAGGAACGGCTGCGGGCCCAGGCGGTACTGCCGTTGGTGGAATTGGCTATTCGCGATTTCCTGCAGGAAGAGGATGAACTCCCTGCCATCCTGACGGCCAAAGAGCGCGAAATCGTCGGCATGGTGCGTGAAGGCGCCAGCAATAAGCTGATTGCCCGCCAGCTGGATATCTCGCTCTCGACGGTGAAAACCCATCTGCGCAATATTTTCGCCAAAACCGAAGTCGTCAACCGGACTGAACTCGTTTCCCGAACCTGGATGCCTGCCGCTCAGCGTACGCTGCATCTGTAATCTGACTATCGCATCCCGCGCGCGCCGTGGCAGCACGGCGTTTTCCTGATGCCTGTGGGTATCACTCCCTGGATAACCGTCCGGGGGGAGGCTTTTTTGACTGGAGCACGCCCTACGATGTCGAGTACACCTCTTTCTGAAAATACCCTTTCCCGGCCTGACGGGCTGGTGGTGTCGCTGCGTTTGCTGGCGGCGATTGTTATTTTCGCCGCCATTGCGCCGGGGATTTTAATGACCGCGCCGGCGGTGGCGGCGCAGCTGGCCAGCGAATGGCACCTTAAACCAGGACAGATCGGCTGGCTATTTTCGGCGGAGCTCGGCGCGATGAGCCTGGCGACGCTCCCGGCGTGGTGGTGGATGAACCGCCTCGACTGGCGGCGGGTGGCACTCGTCGCCTGCGCGGTATTTCTGCTCGCTAACCTTGCTTCGGCGGTGGTAACTCAGTATGCGTCGCTGCTGGCGGTACGCTTTATTGCTTCCCTGGCGGGCGGCACGCTAATGATTTTGTGCATCAGCTGCGCGGCGGGAACGCCGAATCCATCGCGGGTGTACGCATTCTGGGTACTGGGGCAGCTGCTGTTAGGCATGCTTGGCCTGCTGGTGTTGCCCGGCCTGTTCGTGACCTTTGGCCTGAAGGTTGTTTATCTGATTCTCGCCGCCATCATGCTCTGCTGTTTGCCGCTGGTTTCCGCCTTCCCGTCGTGTTTTCAAGCGCGATCGGCTTCCCATCGCCAGCCGCCTGCGGCGTCGTGGCGAAAGGCGCTGGCGGTGCTCGCAGTTCTCACCTTCTATATCAGCCTCAGCGCGGTATGGACCTTTATCGGCACCATCGGCAGCGGGGCGGGGTTGAGTCCGACACAGATCGGTCTGGTGCTGGCGGCGGCGACGGTGTTCGGCATTATCGGCGCAGGCGGCGCGGCGCTGCGCGGTACCCAACGTCCGGACCGGCTGGCGGTGTGGCTGGGATACGCGCTGCTGATCGCCAGCGTGCTGTTACTGACGGGCCATCCGCTGCTGGTGCGTTACGCCATTGCGGCGCTGCTGTTTAAGTTCACCTGGACATTCGTGCTGCCCTTTATCCTCGCTCGCGTGGCCGCGCTCGATAATAACGGCCGGTTGATGAACGGCATCAATCTGGTGATCGGCGGCGGAATGGCCGCCGGTCCGGCGCTCGCGGGGGCCTTACTGCAACACTTCGCCAGCGCCAATCCGCTGCTGGCGGCGGCAGGCGCCTGCGCGCTGCTGTCGCTGATTTTGATTGCGGCGGCGTCGTCCGCCGGAAAAGGTTTAGCCAACGGGAGGATAGAGTGAAAAGAAAAACCGGTTTCTTCTTTGATGAACGTTGTTTCTGGCACAGTACCGGCCTGCACGCGGTAACGCTGCCGGTCGGTGGTTGGGTGCAGCCGCCGGCTGGCGGCGGCCATGCCGAGTCGCCGGAGACCAAACGGCGGATGAAAAACCTGATGGACGTCTCCGGGCTGACGCCGCAGCTGGAACTACGCAGCGCGGCGGCGGCGAGCCTTGAGGACCTGCGGCGGATCCATCCTGATAGCTATCTTAAACGTTTTAAGGCAATCAGCGATAACGGCGGCGGCATGCTCGGCAAAGAAGCGCCGCTGGGGCCGGGGAGTTATGAAATCGCCTGCCTTTCCGCCGGACTGGCCTGTGCCGCCGTGGAAGCGGTGTTGAAAGGGGAGCTGGATAACGCCTATTCACTGTCGCGGCCGCCAGGACACCACTGCCTGCCGGACCAGTCGATGGGGTTTTGTTTCCTCGCCAATATTCCCATTGCCGTTGAACGGGCGAAAGCGTTGCTGGGGCTCGGCAAGGTAGCGATTATTGACTGGGACGTTCACCACGGTAACGGTACACAGCATATCTATCTGCAGCGCGATGATGTGCTGACTATCTCATTGCATCAGGATGGCTGCTTCCCGCCTGGCTACTCCGGGGAGGACGATCGCGGCGTTGGCGCGGGCGAAGGTTACAACATCAATATTCCGCTGCTGGCCGGGGCGGGCGACGACAGCTGGCGCTATGCGCTGGAAACTATCGTCATTCCCGCGCTGGCGCGTTTTGAACCGGAGTTGATCATTGTCGCCTGCGGCTATGACGCCAACGCGATGGATCCATTAGCGCGGATGCAGCTACATAGCGACAGCTTCCGCGCGATGACCGAACAGGTCCAGCAGGCGGCGGATCGACTATGCGGCGGGAAACTGGTGATGGTGCATGAAGGCGGCTACGCCGAGTCCTACGTGCCGTTTTGCGGCCTGGCGGTGATGGAAACGCTGAGCGGGGTGCGCACCGAGGTTCAGGATCCGCTGCTGGAATTTATTCAGCAGCAGCAGCCGCGCGCCGCATTCGCGCAGTTCCAGCGCCAGGCCATCGATCGGCTGGCGCAGCAGTTTGGTCTGCTATAAACCACCTCAGCTTCCCCGCGGTGATGGCGGGGAAGGGCAAGACGCAATGTGGCTCAAAAGTCCCGTTTCGGGACTTTTTTCTTTACCTGGTCCCGAATTGGGACTAATATCCGTCCATGAAGATAATCTCAGTGAAAGTACTCAGGGATTTCTGGGCGGAGAATCCCGACGCGGAACAACCGCTAAAGGCTTGGGTGGACGAGTCAATAAAGGCTGACTGGAAAACCCCGGCGGAGATTAAGGACCAATACCGCAGCGCAAGCATATTGAAAAATAAGCGGGTGGTATTCAACATAAAGGGAAATGATTATCGGTTAATTGTAGCTGTTGCTTATCTGCGGGGATGGATGTTCGTTAAGTTTATCGGAACGCATAAGGAATATGACGTGATAAACGCTGAGACGATAGAGAGGAAGTAAATAATGAATATTAAGCCTATCCGCACTGAACAAGATTACGAAGCCGCGTTAAGCGCGGTTGAACCTTTTTTTGATAATGAACCAGCACCTGATACGCCAGAGGGCGATTTTTTTGAGGTGATGTGCTTGCTCATTGAAGAGTATGAGAAAAGGCACTATCCCATCGAGCCGCCCACCCCCGTTGAAGCCATAAAATTTCGCATGGAGCAGCAGGGGCTTACCGTAAAAGATCTGGAACCAGCAATTGGTAAATCTAATCGCGTCTATGAAATACTCAATGGCACGCGGAACCTGACGCTCCCGATGATTCGCCGGCTTCATGCACAGTTCGGCATTCCTCTGGAGAGTCTGATCGGCGCGTGATGTCATGGCAATAAGGTCTTAATTATTGATCTTCTCAACCATCCACTGACTTATCGCCTGATTAATCATCGCCAGTACGCTGAGCAGCAGCATCCGCTGCTGCGCTTCGAGCTTCAGATAACGGCGCAGCGGCGGCATTTTACAGACCACTTCGCTGGCGGCCCAGGGTTCAATGCAGCAGCGCCAGCCGCTATCGTCAAAGGTCAACGAAAAGCGGCGGTAGTCCAGCTCGCTTAAGGTCTGTTGGAGATTAGGAAAACCATTGAGATAGCCGGCGAGTTCCGCGCTCTCTTTACTGCCGATAAAATGGATTGGCAGGCGTTTTAGCCAGCCGGATTGGTGGGCGCGGATCTTGCCGCGAGCGGGCCGGGTAACCGGCCCCTCGACGACAAACTCGCAGCTGTGAATGCTGGCCATAAATAGCCGCTTCTGGCGCACGCTGAAGGTGACGGCGGTGACGTCGTTTAGCCGCAACATCGCGCTGCTTTCGCTCAGTTTTTCGCTCGGCCAGCCCGCTAAGTCGCGCTGCACCGCGTTCATTAATGGCGTTTCAAACCAGGGGACGGAGGACATCAGGCGTCATCTCCCCGCGGGTCTGTTTCTCGTAATTGCCGATAGCGCGCTCGACCACCTCTTCCACCTCCAGCGGCTTGAACGGATTAACGCGCTGTACGCACAGCGTCCAGAACAGGGCATAGGCGGCGGTCAGGCCGAGCATAATCCCGAACGGCACCAGCACCTCGCGGCTGTCCATCCCCGGTGGGGTAATATTCACGATCGCGATGATAATTCCGACGCTGGAGATAATCTGCGGTAGCGGGAACCACGGCGAGCGGTAGGCGCGCGGCAGGTCCGGGCGGCGAATGCGCAGCATCACCACCGACAGGGTGACCAGCAGATAGGCTACGCCCCAGGCGCAGACCGCGGCGAGGATCAGCGGCACGATGCGGTCCAGATCGCCGTTCAGGTACCAGGCGTGCAGGCAGGGAATGGCCACGCCGATGGCTATCGCGATCACCGGTGTTTTGAAGCGCGGATGCAGCCAGGTAAGAAAACGCGGCAGCGCGCCGTCCAGCGCCATACCGTAAATAATACGCGGCACCGCGGCCATCAAAGTATTAATCGTCGCGCAGCCCGCCAGCAGCAGGCCGACCCCGAGCCAGTACTGGCCGGCGTGGCCCATCACCCGCTCGGCGAAGGCCGGGATCGCCATCGGCGTGTCCAGCAGATGGACGTTATTCGCCGCATCGATCACCACGTTTTCCACCTGGCGGTTAATCGCCGCGCCGTAGATAAACATGCAGCTGGCGACGCCCAGCAGACCCAGCGCCATCGCCCGCGGAATGGTGCGGTGGGCTTTTTTGATTTCCGGCGCCATCGGCGTCACCAGTTCGCAGCCGACGAACATAAACATCGCCATGCCGATATAGCCGAACAGGCCGGAGATATCGCTAACGTTCAGCGGCGTGCCGAACCAGCCGGAAAGGTGAGTCACCGGCGCCATAAAAATGCCGCACAGGCCGAAAATGGTCAGCGTCGTCCACATGCCAAAGGTGAGCACCACTTCGACCTTGCCGAAAATTTCCACGCCAATGGCGTTCAGCAGGCCGAAAATGACCACCATACCGACGCCGACCATCCAGGTGTTTTGATGGGCGGCCATCTGCGCGTTGACCGATTCGAAGTTCACCAGCGCCATAATGCCGGCGAGAATGGTCTCCGCGGTGCCGGCGAAGATATGGACGATAAGATAGGCGCACAGCGCGCCGGTAATGGCGAAGAAGCGGCCCATACCGCAGGAGATATAGTCGTACACCGAACCGGTGGTGGGGATTAACGTCGCGGCTTCAGCGAAGGTAGTGACCTGCGCCTGCATCATAATAAAAGCCAGCAGTACCGCCAGCGCGAAGGTGTCGCCGCCCATGCCGAATCCGCTGGTGACCGTCAGGATCACCGGGCTTGCCATAATCAGCCCAACCGAGCTGGCGAGGGTCGTCGGAAAGCCGACGACGCCGCGTTCAAGATGGCTGGCGAGTCTGTTACTAAACATAGTCAACCTCTGCACAATGTAGGGGAGGGCAGGGAATAGCCAGCGCCACTCCCGGATAGTCATAATTTAGGCGGGCATCCTGCTCAACGAATATCGTCCGGAAGGTGGAGAGCAACGGGTGAATCTGTGACGTAGTCCATGAATGTGGCGGTTGATAAATAAAATAGCCCCGGAAAGCGGGGCCATCTGTCTTGCCACGTTGCGCGTATTTCTGCCGGGCGGCGGCTAGCGCCTTACCCGGCCTACGGTCCGTGCGGCCTGCCTTTAATTTGGCCTCAAAATCCCCGGTGGCGCTGCCGCTTACCGGGGCTACAGCGCTGTGCGATTTGGTCGCCCGGAGAAGGCGTAATGCGCCGCCGGGCATTATCAGCGTGTTAGCGCGTCTCGACGTTCGCCAGATAGTGTTTGACGAAACGCGGGGTGAGGATTTTCCACTCCACTTCGGTGCCCTGTTTGACAAACCAGCTGTCCCCCGGCGCGAAGCGCTGCGGCTCGCCGCCGGCGACGGTCAGTTCAACTTCGCCCTCCAGCACGGTGGCGTGTTCGGTAAACGGATAGGTCATGGTAAAGCTCCCTTCGGTGGACGAAAACAGTCCGCAGGTAAAGGCGTCCTGCGGCTCGCCGTAGATCATCGCGCCCGCTACCTGCGGGTCGCCGACGGTCGGCGTCGCGCCGAGCAGGCTGACGCTGCCGATCGGCTGTAGTTCAGGTACCGGGTGTTTGAGTTTAAAAGCGTGCATAGCGTTCTCCTGATTAACTCCGGCCTTTCCAGAAACCGGCGGTTTGATGCATCAGTTTTCCGGCGGTGACTAATAGCAAGCGCAGGCTGTCACGGCCGTGGATGGTCGCGTGGGGAATGCTGCTTAGCAGACGATAGCGGTCGGAACCGCCATTCATCCCTTCGGCGAGGATTTTGCACACGATGTGCGAGGGGGTGACGCCGAAGCCGGAGTACCCCTGGACGTAAAAGACGTTGTTATGGTCGCGTAAGGTGCCAATCTGCGGGAACAGGTTGGCGCTGCAGGCCATCGGCCCGCCCCAGGCGAAATCGATCTTCACATCTTTCAGGTACGGGAAGACCTCCGCCAGCAGCGTACGATTCCAGGCGGCGAAATCGTTCGGCGTATACTCCAGGAAGCGGGTGGCGCTACCAAACAGCAGGCGGTTTTCACGAGTGACGCGGTAGTAGTTAATCACCGGGCGAATATCGCTGAAGGCGCCGCGCAGCGGGCTGATGCGCTCGATCAGTTCATCGGAGAGCGGCTCGGTAGACACCTGATAGGAGTAGGTGACCAGCGTTTTGTTGTAGATCTCCGGCTCCATATTGTTGAGGAAGCTGTCGCAGGCCCACAGCAGTTTTGCGGCTTTAACGCTGCCCATCGCGGTGCGCACCTGCACCTGTTTGCCGTAATTCACCTCTACTACCGGTGAGGATTCGAAAATCTTCACCCCCAGAGAATGCGCGGCCTGTGCCGAACCAAGCAGCATATTGAGTGAATGGATCTGCCCGCCGCCCATATGTTTCAGCGCGCCGCAGTAGACCTCGGAGCCGACCACCTGCTGTACCTCTTTCCCGGTATACAGTTCAATCTCTTCATCCGGGGTAGCGGCTTTAAACTCCTTTTCCCACTGGCGCAGCGTTTTAAGCTGCCGCTGGTTATAGGCCAGGTAGCCGTAGCCGGGTACGAAATCGGCGTCGATGTTGTATTTGCGGATGCGTTCGCGAATGATACCCGCGCCGAGATTGGCGATTTTAAACAGCGTTTCCAGCCCCTCTTTGCCGACGTGTTTTTTTACCGCTTCGATATCGTGGCCGATCCCGGCCATCACCTGGCCGCCGTTGCGCCCGGTGCCGCCATAGCCAAGATGGCGCGCTTCCAGCACCACCACGTTGGTGATCCCCTGTTCCGCCAGTTCCAGCGCGGTGTTAATGCCGGAGAAGCCGCCGCCGATAATCACCACATCGGCTTCGATATCTTCCCGCAGCGCCGGAAAATGGAGCTGGTATTTCTTCGTCGCGCCGTAGTAGTTCAGCGCATCGATTTTAATATTCATCGCGTTACCCTGTCGTCTTGCCTGGCTCAATGTCCTCATCACAGCACGCCGCGCGGGCGTTGAATATCGTCCGGAAGAATGACGTTCTTTAGAACGATGGGCGGCGCGGCGCAACCGTGCTGTGATGGGCTAACTTTGCTGAAAAACGAGTGCTGACGATGAGCGAAATAACCTTACTGGCGGAAGTGACCGCCTTTTTACGCCAGCCGCACGGGCAGTTTATTGCCGGTCATCGGGAGGCGGGCCACGGCGCGCCGTTCGCGGTGATAAACCCGGCGACCGGAGAGGCGATTGCCGAAATCACGGCGGCGGATGTCGGCCAGGCGGACCGAGCCATGGAAAGCGCCCGCCAGGCGTTTAATCAGTGGCGCGAGATGCCGACGCTGGCGCGCGGCGCGTTGCTGCTGAAACTAGCGGACACGCTGGCAGAGCATCGCGAAGAGCTGGCGCAGTTGGAAAGTCTCTGCTCCGGTAAAACCATCATGCTGGCGCGAATGCTCGAGCTGGATCAGTCGGTGGCGTTTTTGCGCTACTTCGCCGGCTGGGCGGGGAAAATCACCGGCGAAACCCTGGATGTCTCGCTGCCGTCGATGGCCGGGGAGAAATATACCGCCTTTACCCGCCGCCAGCCGTTGGGCGTGGTGGTCGGCATCGTACCGTGGAACTTCTCGATTATGATTGCCATCTGGAAGATGGCGGCGGCGCTGGTCTGCGGCTGCACTATCGTCCTCAAGCCGAGCGAGTATACGCCGCTGACGCTGCTGCGGGTGGCGGAACTAGCGAAAGCGGTAGGTATCCCGGATGGCGTCATTAACGTGGTCAACGGCGCCGGCGGCGAGATTGCCCAACGCCTTATCACGCATCCGGCCTGCGCCAAGGTGAGCTTCACCGGCTCGGTGGCGACCGGGGAAAAAGTCCAGCACTCGGCCAGTGCGTCAGGTAAACGGGTTACGCTGGAGCTGGGCGGTAAAAACGCCGCGCTGTTTCTCGATGACCTGACGCCGGAGGCCATGGTGAACGGCATTATCGAAGCCGGTTACCTCAACCAGGGGCAGATTTGCGCCGCCGCTGAGCGCTTTTATCTGCCGCAGGGCAAACTGGATGCGGTGCTGGCGCTGCTGAAAGACAGGCTCAGCGCTTTCGCGCCGGGGTCGCCGCTGGATGAACAAACGCTGATGGGGCCGCTGGCCAACCGCCAGCAGTATGACAAGGTCTTGCGGCTCATTCAGACCGCACGCGAAGAGGGGGATACCATCGTCTGCGGCGGCGAAGCGCTGCCCGGCGAGGGCTATTTCCTGCAGCCGACGGCGGTTAAGGTGCGCAGCGAAGAGAGCACCCTGATGCGCGAGGAGACCTTCGGCCCGGTATGCAGCTTTATTGGTTATCGCAGTGAAGAAGAGGCGCTGGCCCGAATTAATGCTTCGCCGTATGGACTGGCGGCCAGCGTCTGGTCGGATAATATCCGCCAGGCGCTGCGCTATTCGCAGGCCATTGACGCCGGGATCGTCTGGGTCAACATGCATACCTTCCTCGACCCGGCGGTGCCGTTCGGCGGCATGAAAGGATCGGGTATTGGCCGTGAGTTTGGTAGCGCGTTTATTGATGATTATACTGAACTTAAATCGGTGATGATGCGTTATTAAACCACAGGAATACCGGGATGCCGCTAATCACCATTAATTAGTGAAATATAAGACTTGCTGGTTATTATTATCTAATCCACCACCAGGCCGCCAAATAATAATTTGGTGGCCTTTTTGTTTACCTCGAATATACGTGCAGGAAAATTACCCGGAAACTTGTACAATAATATCCCGATTAAAAATTGCCGCCAATTAAATTTGCGATTACCAATATGCACCGCGTCATCATCTAATGGATGTCTGGCATTTTATTGTTTGGATTATTGTTAACTAAAAATTATTTAGAGTGTTTTTAATTAACATTTAATTAATTATTTTGGAGGTCACATTGACTACGCCATTAAAAGAGATCGTTATTGTCGGCGGCGGCGCCGGTGGGCTGGAGCTAGCGACCCAACTGGGACGTAAATTAGGGCGCCGAGGGAAAGCGAATATCACTCTCGTAGACCGCAGCCAGAGCCATCTGTGGAAGCCGCTGCTGCACGAAGTCGCCACTGGTTCGCTGGATGAAGGCGTGGATGCGTTAAGCTTTCTTGCCCATGCCAGCAAACACCACTTTTCCTTCCAGCACGGTTCGGTAATGGATATCGATCGGCAGAATAAAACGATTACTATCGCCGCGCTGCGGGATGAACAAGGCGAGGTGTTGGTGCCGGAGCGTAAATTATGTTGGGACACTCTGGTAATGGCGCTGGGCAGTACTTCCAATGATTTCAATACGCCGGGTGTTAAAGAGCACTGTATTTTTCTCGACAGTTCTGAGCAGGCAAAAGTATTTCATCAGCAAATGCTGAACCAATTTCTGCGCTATTCTGCCGACCCTCAGACGTCAGGTAAGGTCAATATTGCCATTGTTGGCGGGGGCGCTACCGGGGTTGAATTATCTGCCGAATTACATAATGCGGTAAAAGAACTGCGTAGCTACGGTTATAAAGATCTGACCAACGAAGCGTTAAATGTCAGCCTGATAGAAGCCGGCGACGGTATTTTACCTGCGCTGCCAAAACGGATTTCCAGCGCTGTGCACGAAAAGCTGACCCAACTTGGCGTGAATGTGATGACCAATACCATGATCACCGGCGTTGAAGAAGGCGGCCTGCATACCAAAGATGGCCAGTTTATCGAGGCGAGTTTAATCGTCTGTGCGGCGGGGATAAAAGCGCCGGACTTCATGAAGGATATTGCCGGGCTGGAGACCAACCGTATTAATCAACTGGTGGTGACCCCGACGCTGCAAACCACGCGCGACGCTGATATTTTTGCTTTCGGCGACTGCGCGGCGTGCCCGCGTCCGGAAGGTGGATTTATTCCACCGCGCGGCCAGGCGGCGCATCAAATGGCGCTCTTCACTGCCGACAATATTATCGCCCGGATGAAGGGGCATAAGTTGAAATCGTTCTCCTATCGCGATCGCGGTTCGCTGGTTTCGCTCTCCGGCTACACGACCTTTGGCAGCATCATGGGGCATCTACCGATCGGCCCGATGATGGTCGAAGGCCGTATTGCGCGGATGGTTTACGATTCGCTGTATCGGATGCACCAGGTGACGCTGCACGGTTATTTAAAAACCGGCCTGATGATGTTGTCCGGCGGGATTAACCGGATTATTCGCCCGCGCCTGAAATTGCATTAAGCGTGCTAAGCCGCCCTTCGCAAGAAGCGTGCGGCATAGCCTCCTGTCGCCCGGATAAGGCGTAGTGCCCCGCTATCCGGGTATGTATCGATCCCGAAGTTTCTTTCTTCCCCTATCAATCCGCTATTCCACGTTAAATAATCAGCAGATTATCTTTTTTGCCCGCCGGGGGTTGCCTGACACCTGATAATGCGTATAGTTCTCATTCTCTTTTTTGTTCGCAGGCTAAGCAGGGATCGATCTGCGCCAGTGAGTCGTTCACAAGGAACAGCAAAGGCGTAGGGTGACGCAAAGACAGCAGGCCGGAAACACACAATATCGGCCACTGCGCGACCACCGGGTCATTGATTTTTTATAGGGTTGTTCCAATGAAATACACTCTTCCGGCGTTGGCGCTGGCCATCAGCGCGACGTTAGGCGGCTGCGCGACTCACCATTCCGCTGCCGTCGCGCAACCGGTTGTTAACTCTCCTGCGGCTAACGTGGCGCAACCGCTGCAGCGCCAGCTAGCGGAAGGGTTGTACGAGATGGCGCTAAGCCCGCAGGGTGATGCGCTGTACGTCGCCAGCGCCGAAGGCTTTAAAGATGTGCAGGGCGGGGCGGTTTACAAGCTGGATCCGCAAACCCTTAATACCATCGGCCTGACGCATACCGATCTGAAAAACTTCGCTTTGCAGCTCTCTGCGGATGGTAAAACGCTATACGTCAGCAATTCGCTTGACGGCGGCATCAGCGCTATCGACACCGCCACCGGCAAGGTAAAAAACCGCCTGCTGTTCAGCGAGCGCAATGAAAAAGGGTTCCCCTATGGGGCGCGTCAGCTGCTGCTGTTAAATAATACCCTCTACGTTGGCGCGGTCGCCGACCCGGCGCAAATCTGGGTGGTTGACGCCGCTACCATGAAGCTGAAAACGCGGATTAAAAACACCGGTAAATGGATGACCGGCCTGCACTATTCCGCACAAACCGGGCGCGTATACGCCGCCAACGGCAGCGGTGAAATTCTGGTGATTAACCCGCGTAACCAACGCATTGAACAGCGCTGGAAGCCGCTGGGCGACAAGCCGGCGCTGCTGCTTAATATGGCCGAAGATAGCGACACCGGTCGTCTGTTCGTGACCGATAACTCGAAAGCGAAAACCACCCTGGTGCTGGATATCCACAGTGGCAAACTGCTTAAACAGCTCGAGGTCGGCGATTCGCTGGCGGTGCAGTTCAATGGGAAACGCCACGAAATTTATATTTCACAGCGTGAATCCGGCAAGGTTATCAGCCTTGACGACAGCCGCTACACGCTGAAGAAAAGCTGGGCGCTGCCGGCCAATCCCAACAGCCTGCTGCTTTCCGCCGATGGTCAGACGCTGTTTGTCACCGTCAAACAGCCCTTCAATAAAGACCACTCCACTAAAGGCCCGGACAGCGTCGTACGCATCGACCTGAACGAGCAATAAAAATAACTGGCCCGGCGACGGGCCCTTTGATCCATTTATCCTCATCCATGGGGCAAATTATGCACACCACGCACTATTCATCCTTCCCGCTGCGTAAAACGCTGTTGGCCTTAGCCATCGGCGCCGCCAGTCAAACGGCGATGGCCGCGGACGCTACCGCCGCGAAGCAACCTGGCGAAGAGACCCTCATCGTCGAGGCTAACGAAACCAGCGATTTTAAATCCGGCGGCGACCTGGTGGTTCCGGCATTCCTCGACGGGCAGATCGCCCACGGCGGCCGTCTGGGGATGCTTGGCGAACAAAAGGCGATGGACGTCCCGTTTAACGTCATCGGCTATACCTCGAAGCTGATTCAGGATCAGCAGGCGAAAACCATCGCCGATGTCGTCAGTAACGACGCTGGCGTGCAGGCCGTACAGGGCTACGGCAACTTCGCCGAGACCTATCGAATCCGCGGGTTTAAGCTCGATGGCGATGACATGACCATGGGCGGTCTGGCGGGCGTGGTGCCGCGTCAGGTGATGGACACTCAGATGCTGGAGCGCGTTGAAATTTTCAAAGGGGCTAACAGCCTGCTTAACGGCGCGGCCAGCAGCGGCGTCGGCGGGATGATTAACCTCGAGCCGAAACGGGCGGAAGATCTGCCGACCGCACGTGTTGGCGTCGACTATACCTCTGATTCGCAGGTTGGCGGTACCCTCGACCTGGGACGCCGTTTCGGCGATAACAACCAGTTCGGCGCCCGGGTCAACCTGGTGCATCGCGAGGGCGAAGGCGCTATCGATAACGATAAACGCCGTACCACGCTGGCTTCGCTGGGGCTTGATTACCGTGGCGATCGTTTCCGCTCCTCGCTCGATTTCGGCTATCAGAAGAAAACGTTCCACGGCGGTACGATGGGCGTCAATATCAGCAGCGTAGATTTCATCCCGGCGCTGCCGGACAACAGCAAAAACTACAGCCAGAAGTGGGGCTATAGCGATATTGAAAGCGAGTTCGGCATGGCGAAGGCGGAATATGACCTGAGCGATAGCTGGACGGTATACAGCGCCCTCGGCGGTCAGCATTCGCATGAAATCGGCACCTACAGCGCGCCGAAGCTGCTCAATAAAAACGGCGATGCAACGGTTGGCCGCCTTGATACTAACCGCATCATCGACGCGATCAGCGGCATGGGCGGGGTACGCGGCGATTTCAATACCGGTGCGATTTCGCATAAGGTGAATCTCGGCTATGCGGCGCAGGTGCATACCGATGCGACCGCCTGGCGGATGTCGGCGAAGAATCCGACCACCAATATCTATGACAACCGCGATGTGGCAATGCCGGATAACGCCTATTTTGGCGGCAACTACCACGATCCGCTGGTCACCTCGCGCAGCCGTACGCAGGGCTGGCTGCTGAGCGACACTCTCGGCTTCTTTAACGATAAGGTGCTGTTTACCGCGGCTGCTCGTCATCAGAAAGTGGTCGTGCGCAACTACAGCAACGCCACCGGACTGGAAGATACCTCTTCGCGTTATACCCAAAGCCGCTGGATGCCGACGTTTGGCCTGGTGTACAAGCCGTGGGAGCAGCTGTCGCTGTATGCTAACCATACCGAAGCGCTGCAGCCGGGCTCTGTGGCGCCGACTACGGCGGCCAATGCCGGGCAGAGTACCGGGATCGCGCACTCGAAGCAGGACGAAGTGGGCGTCAAGATCGACTACGGAACGATCGGCGGATCGCTGGCGCTGTTTGAAATCAAAAAACCGAACGCCATTTCCGATACCGCTGGCAATTACGGCCTCGACGGCGAGCAGCGTAACCGCGGCGTAGAGATGAACGTCTTCGGCGAGCCGATGCTGGGGCTGCGTCTTAACGCCAGTACGGTGTGGCTGGATGCCAAACAGACTAAAACCGCTAAAGGCGCAACCGATGGTAAAGATGCCATCGGGGTGGCTAATTTCTACGCGGTGCTCGGCGCCGAGTATGATATTAAGCCGGTGGAAGGCCTGACCGCGACAGCGCGTGTCAATCATAGCGGCTCGCAGTATGCCGATGCGGCCAACACCAAGAAGCTGGATAGCTACACCACCCTGGATTTAGGCCTGCGCTATCGTATGCGCCTGAACGCCGACCAGAACGAAATGACCTGGCGCATCGGGGTGACCAACGTGACCAACGAGAAGTACTGGTCCGGCATTGACGATACCGGAACCTATCTGTTCGAAGGCGATCCGCGTACCGTTCGCGTCTCAATGAGCTACGACTTCTAACGCTAAAAAAGCGGGGCGGGCGGCTGATGCTTGCCCCGCGCAACTTGCGACAATCCCCCCTAAGTGATAAAAGGTGCCCCTTCACAAAAACACACAGGGGAACGACGTGAAAGACGCGTCAACGTCGTCGGATGCCGTAGAAGAGAGCGGCCCGACGCTTCATCGCGGTTTACAGAACCGACATATTCAACTTATCGCCCTTGGCGGCGCGATTGGCACCGGCCTGTTTCTTGGCATTGGTCCCGCGATTCAAATGGCTGGCCCGGCGGTGTTGCTGGGTTACGCCGTGGCCGGTATTGTCGCTTTTCTGATTATGCGCCAGCTTGGCGAGATGGTGGTGGAAGAGCCGGTATCCGGTTCTTTTGCCCACTTTGCCTATAAATACTGGGGCCCGTTCGCCGGTTTCCTGTCCGGCTGGAACTACTGGGTGATGTTCGTGCTGGTAGGAATGGCGGAACTGACTGCCGCCGGGATTTATATGCAGTACTGGCTCCCCGATGTCCCCACCTGGGTTTGGGCGGCGGCTTTCTTCATCATTATTAACGCCGTCAACCTGGTCAACGTACGCCTGTACGGCGAGGCGGAGTTCTGGTTCGCGCTGATTAAAGTGCTGGCGATTATCGGCATGATCGCCTTTGGCCTGTGGATGCTGTTCGGCGGCCACGGCGGCAGCAAAGCCGGTTTTGATAACCTGTGGAAGCATGGCGGTTTCCTCGCCACTGGCTGGCATGGCCTGGTGCTGTCGCTGGCGGTGATTATGTTTTCTTTCGGCGGCCTGGAGCTTATCGGCATCACCGCTGCGGAAGCGCAAAATCCGGAAAAGAGCATTCCGAAAGCGGTTAACCAGGTGGTTTACCGTATCCTGCTGTTTTACATCGGTTCACTGGTGGTGCTGCTGGCGCTCTATCCGTGGGTAGAGATTAAATCCGATAGCAGCCCGTTTGTGATGATTTTCCATAATCTTGACAGCAACGTGGTGGCTTCCGCGCTGAACTTCGTCATTCTGGTGGCATCGCTGTCGGTCTATAACAGCGGCGTCTATTCCAACAGCCGGATGCTGTTCGGCCTCTCGGTACAGGGCAATGCGCCGAAGTTTCTCGCCCGCGTCAGCAAACGCGGCGTGCCGGTGAATTCGCTATTGCTGTCAGGCGTTATTACCTCGCTGGTGGTGGTGCTCAACTATCTGCTGCCGCATGAAGCGCTGGGGCTGCTGATGGCGCTGGTGGTGGCGACGCTGCTGCTGAACTGGATCATGATCTGCATGGCGCATCTGAAGTTTCGCGCCGCGCAGCGTCGTAAGGGGCGTGAATCGAAGTTCAAAGCGTTACTGGCGCCAGCCAGCAACTACTTCTGTATCGCCTTTCTCGGTTTGATTCTGGTGCTGATGTGCACCATTGACGGGATGCGTCTGTCGGCAATACTGCTGCCGGTGTGGATTATCTTCCTGTTTGCCGCTTTCAAACTGCTGCGCCGCCCGGCGTAAGGCTTATCGCCCCGCGGAATGGCGGGGCGACATTACAAATGCTATGACGACAGCGCGCCCGACAGTGAACGAATGTCGTTGCCGGTTGGCGTCTGGTGAATACGCAGGCCGAACTCATCAACCACCGCAAAGATATGGTCGAAGATGTCCGCCTGAATGCCTTCATACTCCGCCCACACCACGGTATTGGTGAAGCAGTAGATCTCAATCGGCAGGCCGTTAGCGTCCGGCGCCAGCTGGCGCACCATCATGGTCATATCCTTACGTAGCCGCGGATGGTTACGCAGATACTCCTGCAGATAGGCGCGGAAGGTGCCGATATTGGTCATTTTGCGCAGGTTAAGCACCGACGGTTCATTAGCGTGCTGTTGGTTCCACTCATTAATTTCCTGATGGCGCGAGTCCATATAGGGCTTCAGCAATTTGGCCTGAATCAGGCGCTGCTGCTCCTGCTCGTCAAGAAAATGGATGCTGGTGGTATCGATGTTCAGGCTGCGCTTAATACGACGACCGCCGGAGGCCGACATCCCGCTCCAGTTTTTAAACGAATCCGAGACCAGCGACCAGGTGGGGATCGTGGTGATAGTGTTATCCCAGTTGCGCACTTTTACCGTCGTCAGGCCGATATCAATAACCGCGCCATCGGCGCCGTATTTTGGCATCTCCAGCCAGTCGCCGAGTTTGAGCATGTCGTTGGCGGAAAGCTGGATCCCGGCCACCAGGCCAAGAATCGGGTCTTTAAATACTAACATCAGCACGGCGGCCATCGCGCCAAGACCGCTAATCAGAATCGCCGGCGACTGGCCAATCAGCAGCGATATGATCAGGATGCCGATAATAATCGCCGTGACCAGCTTAATCCCCTGGAAGATACCTTTAAGCGGCAGCTGCGAGGCGGTGGGGAATTTTTGCGCCAGGTTGAAAATCACGTCCAGCAGCGAGAAGAAAGAGAGCATGGCGTAAACCATGACCCACAATTGCGCGCAGGTAGATAAGATTTCCGCCGCTTCGCTGCCTTTCTGCAGCCAGAGCACGGCCTGAACGTTGACGATAATCCCCTGCAGGGTGAACGCCAGGCGGTGGAAGAGTTTATTTTGCGTAATGATCTGCAGCCATAAATGGCTGCTGGCCTGCGCCCGCTTTTCAAAGGTGCGTAGAACCACTTTGTGCAGAATGAGATGAACGACAATCGCCGTCAGAAAAATAATGCCAAAAGTAATGATGAGCGAGGTGGTAGGGGTGATTTTGATGCCTAATGCGGCGATTTGCGATATTAATTCCTGCATAACGTCTCCTGTACATCCAGCGGTTATGATGACCGCTGGATGACTATTATGCAAATCAGAGGTTACACAGTTGTGAATCAGGACGCCGTCGCCGCCGGCTGCAGGTTCAGGTGATGGCGCAGCCAAAGGGCAATAGCGCCCAGCAGCAGCATCATCGCCACCTCGACCAGCAGGAAGACGATCAGCGCCTGCGTATAGTCACCGCCGCCGCGCTTGGCCAGGGTTAAGAACAGTGAGCCGAGAATGGCCGGCCCCAGCCCCAGCGTCGCCTGCTGCAAGGTGCTGAGGATGGCGCTACCGGCTCCGGCATCGCAAGCGCGAATGTCCCGCATCCCGATACGATAGAAACTGTTGACGATTAACGCCTGACCATAGCCGATCAGCGCGGTGGAGGGCACCAGCGCCAGCGTCGTGGTCCGCAGGCCAAGTTGATAAAAGGTGACGCTCAGCAGCAGCAGGCCGCTAATCTGCACCACCAGGCCAATCAGCAAAATCCGTCCCATGCTGTAGCGAGCGATAAGCTTTGGCGCGTACAGCGCGGAGATAAAATAGGCCACCCCGAGAGCGATAAAACTGTTGCCGGACTGCCACGGCGCCATCCCCAGCCCGGCCTGCATGGTCAGCGCCATACAAAACATAAAGCCGGACCAGGCGCTGAAAAACAGCAGTGCGATAGCCATACCAAAACGGATGCTGGTGAGTTTCAACAGCCGTGGCGGTAACAGCGATTGCTCGCCGCGCTGCTGCTTACGCAGCGCGCTCAGGCGCATCCAGCCGAGCAGGGGGAGTACGGCCAGCAAAAGCAGCTGTAGCTCCCATGGCCAGTGTAGCTCCGGCCCCAGCGCCATAGGGAACAGCAGGCAGCAGAGGATTAACGCCAGGCTGAAAGTTCCCTCCCAGTCGATACTGGAATGGATTTCGCGGCGGGTTTCCGGCACATAGCGGCGGCTAAAGGCCAACACCAGCAGGCAGATAGGCACGTTGATAAAGAAGGCGTTACGCCAGCCGAGCCCGGCGATATCGGCGGAGACCAGCCAGCCGCCGCCCATCTGGCCGACGATAAACGCGATGCCGCCGATACCGCCGTACAGGCTGATCGCCCGGGCGTGAGCGGTGCCTTTCAGGGTGACGTGCAGGGTGGCGAGGATTTGCGGCACGATCAGCGCCGCGCCGGCACCTTGCAGCGTTCGTGCGGCGAGTAGGGCGTTAATGGAGTTAGCCATTCCGCATAGCAGCGAGGCGATGCCGAATACCGCCACCCCCCACAGAAACAGGCGGCGGCGTCCATAGTTATCGCCCAGTTTGCTGCCCATCGCCAGGCAGACGGCAAAGGCCACGCCGTACAGCGCGACGATAAGCTCCAGTTGGGTGGCGCTGGCGTCGAGGGAGTGGGTGATCGAGTCCAGCGCCACGTTGGTTATCGAGGTATCAATTAACGGCAGCATCTGGCCGGTCAGTAACAGCAGTAATCCGGCGCGGCCGGGTGAAACAGCAGACGAATTCATCGGATCTCTCCATTGCGTCATTCAGCGGATGGCCGTAGCATCTCCGATTAATTAAACGGGTACCAGTTCCTGTCTATACTGGTATTGGTACTACCATGCTGGAGGAACAATGACGCTAATGCTGCAACGTGAGGCGCTGAATCTCGCGCCCGATGATAGCCGTAAACAGCTGGGAGCATTTCTGCGCGCCCGCCGCGAAAGCCTTGACCCGCAGCGTCTCGGCCTGCCGCGCGTCGGGCGGCGGCGGACGCCGGGGCTGCGCCGGGAAGAGGTGGCGATGCTGGCGGACGTCGGCGTGACCTGGTACACCTGGCTTGAGCAGGGGCGGGAAGTGAATCCGTCGGCGGCGGTATTAAGCGGCGTGGCCAGCGCGCTGCAGTGCAGCCCGCTGGAAACCCGCCATCTGTTCGTACTGGCCGGCTTAACGCCGCCGGAGAATACGCAGGCCACGGTTTGCGAGGGGATCAGTCCCGGAACCCGACGCATGCTTGATAGCCTGATGCCGCAGCCCGCCAGCATTCAGAAACCGAACTTTGATATCGTCGCCTGGAATGACAGTTTTTGCCGCCTGATGGGCGTTGATTTCGCGACGATTGCCGAAGAAGACCGCAATTGCATCTATCTCTATCTCACCTGCGAAGCCTGGCGTAGCCGCATTGAAAATCGCGATGTGTTGCCGACTTTTGTTTCCTATTTTCGCGCGGCGATGGCTGAGCATCGCGGTTCGCCAGAGTGGGAAGATAAGCTGGCGCGCTTTTTCGCCGCTTCAGCGGAGTTCGAAGCGCTATGGCACCAGCGCTATGAGGTGCGCGGCGTCGAAAACCAGGTGAAAAATTTTAACCATCCGCAGCTCGGGCGCTTTAGCCTGCAGCAAATGTACTGGTATTCCGCGCCGCGCAACGGTTCGCGTCTGCTGGTCTATTTACCGCTGGATGAAACCGGAGAACAGGCGCTGGCCTGGTTGGATCAACAGGGCTAAGCCCGCAATGGACAAGGAACGCTTATGAACGTCACCCGCAAGCAGCAGCGGATTCTTCAACGCGCTATTGAGCAATGGCAGCAGGAGGGGGTTCTGAACAGCAGTGATGGCCAACGGCTGTCAGCGTCGCTATCTGTCCGTACTTTCGACTGGCAGCGCCTGAGCCGCTATGCCTTCTGGACCGCGATAGCCTGCGTCTTGATTGCGCTGGGGAGTCTGTTCGCCGACGCTGAATTGATTGCGGCGATTATCAATCTGTTCAGCGATTCCGCTGTCGCGCGGATTATTCTGCCGACGCTGCTGGCCATCGCATTTTACTATTGGGGGTTCCGCCGCCAGCGGCGCGAATCCCAGTGGCACTACAGCACCGAGGCGATTTTGTTCCTCGGCGTCGTCTGTACCGCCATTGCCTTGTGGCAGCTAGGCGATCGGCTGGACGACGGCAGCGGCCATGTGGCGCCGCTAATACTGCTCGGCTGCGCCATTTACGGCCTGATAGGGTTTTTCGCCCGCTCCGGGCTGGTGTGGCTGTTCTTCCTGCTGGCGTTAGGTAACTGGTTTGGCGCGGAAACCGGCTATGTATCAGGTTGGGGCGCCTACTGGCTGGGGATGAGCTTCCCGATTCGTTTCGTGCTGTTCGGCGGCGTGCTGCTGGCGCTGTGCTACTTGATGCAAAATGTATTACACCAGCGGCAGTTGTTTACCGTTAGTAAGGCGATGGGGCTGACCTGGCTGTTTGTCGCGCTGTGGATCCTGTCGATTTTCGGCAACTACGATTCCGATAGCTGGTATGGGGTGAGCCAGGCGCAACTGCTGCCGTGGGGGCTGCTGTTTGCGCTGGCGGCGGCGATCTGTATTTATATCAGCCTGAAAACCGACGATGGCATGCTGCGTGGATTTGGCCTGACGTTTCTTGCCATCAACCTCTACACCCGCTTCTTCGAATTCTTCTGGTATAGCCTGCACAAGGTGGTGTTCTTCCTTATCCTGGCGGTATCGCTGGCGATGATTGGTCGCTACGCCGAGCGGATCTGGCACGCCGGCGAGGGGGAGAAAAAGTAACGGTTTTTCCCTGCTAAGCGTAAGCGATCGCCGCAGCCCTCCCCGGATGGCGGCGCGTTGCGCCTTATCCGGGCTACGATCCGGCACTCGGTTGGTAGCCCCGGTAAGCGTTAGCGCCACCGGGGAGGGATGCGCGCGGAGATTAGATCTCGGTGATGGTGGTGGACTGCGGCAGGCGGGATTTCGGCAGCGCGGCGTTGAAGTCTTCCACGCTGTGATGACCGACCGGCACCACGACCACGCTGGTATAACCTTGCGCTTTCAGGCCAAACTCTTCGTCGAGGATGGCGAAATCGACGCCTTCGATCGGCACCGCATCCAGACCCATTGCCGCCACGCCGAGCAGGAAGTTGCCCACGTTAAGATAAACCTGTTTCGCCATCCACTGATCGTCATCCTTCAGCTCTTTGCGGTGCATATCGGCAAAGAAGGTGCGGCCTTTGTGGTTACCGGCTTTGGCTTCCGGAGTGGCAAAACGGCCATCGGCATCTTCCTGATCAACGACTTTTTCCAGCCACGCATCGTCCATTGCGGTTTTCGCACAGAACACGACAACGTGGGAAGCGTCGAGGATTTTACGTTCGTTAAACACATAGGTGCCGCTGGCTGCTTTCGCGACGCGAGCTTTACCTTCATCGCTGCTGGCGACGATAAAGTGCCATGGCTGAGAGTTGGTGCTCGACGGGCTATATTGCAGCAGCGTTTTCAGGTTTTCCGCCTGTTCAGCCGTCAGTTTTTTCGCCGGATCAAAAGCCTTAGTGGAGTAACGTTTTAAGGCAACTGAGATAATATCCATGACTCTTCCTCACAATTTTCAGCCCCTTACGGGCACATTTCGTGGGATGAAGAGTACAGCGATGCGCGGGAAATGATAAGAGTGAAAAATGCGATAACACTTATCGCATTTATTTGAAAATCAGCCGGGACGCAGCCGGCGCTGGTCTTTTTTTGCCAGCTTATCCACCACCAGATTCCACGAGTCGTCAATAAGCTCGGCAAGTAAATCCTCGCTGATATCCTCGCCCGGCACCACGGTGATCCAGTGCTTTTTGTTCATGTGATAGCCCGGTTCGATGCTGCGGTAAATTTGCTGATTGAGCAGCGATTTTTGCGGATCGGCCTTCAGGTTGACTATGGCTCGCCCGCGAAGGGTCATGGTCAACATGAAAATACGCCCGCCGACTTTAAACACGTCATACTCCGGGCCAAACGGCCAGCAGTGTTCGGTGAAAGGGTAGGTTAGCGCGATACGCTGCGCGTGATGGTGTAGCGCTTCGTTATCCATTACGACTCATTCTCATGCAGCGCATTCCACATGGCCTCAAAACCGAGGGCAATGATCTCGCGAGCGCGCTGCGGATCGTGGCTGGCGAACTCGATAGTGGTTTCGGCCAGCGACAGGAACAGGGCATCGCCGAAAGCGCGATAGGCGTCGCTAAGGAAAACCGCTTTCACCGACAGCTGGCACATTTCGTTAAGCTCGGGAAAACTCTCTTTGACCTGGATGCGCGTTTCATCGGTGATGCGTTCGCTCAGCGCCATACGGCGAATGGCGCGGTATTCCATAGGGTTACGCATTCCCCAGTCGATATAGCTGTTCCAGATGTTCCGCGCGTTCTCTTTCGGGCGTTTTTCGTCAGGATTGAGCCCGGCGATCATTGTCTGTACTAAGCGCATCTTAATGGCGAGGTATAACTCGTTGAGCAACTCATCTTTGGTGGCGAAATAGCGAAACAGCGTTCCCTCGGCAACCCCCGCGCTGCGGGCTATCGCCGATGTTGAAGCGGCAATGCCGGACTGGGCGAAAGCGGCCGTGGCGGCTTCCAGTAACGCTTGTTTTTTATCTTCACTCTTAGGACGAGCCACTACATTTTACCTCGCTGAAAGTTAAACCTCGATCTAATCACGGCGGACCGCACAACTGCAACGGCAGATGTCAAAAATTGAAAATAGTCTTGACGATTTTCTACTCCTTCCTAATAATGAGTGCTTACTCACTCATAATCAAGTTATATCATAAAGTCTCCTGGATGGGGCTTTCGTCTGGTCAGGATATGAACCGTGTCACCTTTAGCGTGGTCGCCATTATGTTATTAGCAGCAGCAACGACATTGCCGTTTGTTCTTAATGCCGGTTTTGGCAAAGCGCCGCAGGGTGCGCAGCTCAGTCTTGTCGAACAGTCGCCGAACTACCGTGACGGCCAGTTCCATAACCAACTGCCGACGCCGGGATTCACCGGCCAGAAAAACATGCTGGCCGCGTGGTGGGATTTTCTGGTCACGAAACGAGAAAACGCGCGCCCGCAGCAGCCGTTGCCGCTGGTGAATACCGATCTTGCCGGTTTGCCGTCTGGTGAAGACGTCATGGTCTGGCTCGGTCACTCATCGTGGTATCTGCAGCTGGCGGGTAAACGTATCCTGATCGACCCGGTATTTAGCGATTACGCCGCGCCGTTCTCTTTCATCAATAAGGCTTTCCCCGGTGATTACCCGTGGAACGCGCAGCGGATGCCGGAGATCGATCTGCTGATTATCTCCCACGATCACTACGACCATCTCGACTACGCCACCATTAAGGCGCTGATGCCGAAAGTTAAACGCGTGGTGACGCCGCTCGGCGTCGGCTCGCATCTGCGCTACTGGGGAATGGATGCGGCGATTATTGATGAAGTGGACTGGAACCAGACGATAAAAATCAGCGATGAACTCACCGTACATGCGCTGCCGGCTCGCCATTTCTCCGGCCGTGGGCTGAAACGCAACCAGACCTTATGGGCCAGCTTCCTGTTCGTCACCCCGCAGGAAAAGATTTATTACAGCGGCGATAGCGGCTATGGCCCGCATTTTAAGGCCATTGGCGAACAGTTTGGCCCTATCGATCTGGCAATCATGGAAAACGGTCAATATGACCAGGACTGGAAGTACATCCACATGATGCCGGAAGAAACGGCGCAGGCCGCCGATGATTTACGCGCCCGGTCGGTATTACCGGGGCATGCCGGACGCTTTGTGCTGGCAAAACACAGCTGGGACGATCCGTACCAGCGGCTGGCGGCAGCTAGCGAAGGACGTGAGTGGCGTTTAGTCACGCCAATGCTGGGCGAACCGGTGTGGGTCGCTGATAAGACACAATCATTTAACGCCTGGTGGCGCTAACCGCCAGAGTGGTTCAGAAGGAGAGAAGAGATATGAATATATCCGCTCAGGTGATTGACACTATCGTGGAATGGATTGATGACAATCTGCATCAACCGCTGCGTATTGATGATATTGCGCGCCATGCCGGGTATTCGAAATGGCATCTGCAACGGCTGTTTTTACAGTACAAAGGGGAAAGTCTCGGGCGCTACATTCGCGAGCGTAAACTGCTGCTGGCGGCGCGCGACCTGCGAGATACCGACCAGCGGGTTTATGATATCTGCCTGAAATACGGCTTTGATTCGCAGCAGACCTTTACCCGTATCTTTACCCGTACCTTCAATCAGCCGCCGGGCGCGTATCGCAAAGAGAACCACAGCCGCGCGCACTGAGCGCCGGCCGCATACCAGTCCGCCTCTATCGGCGGGCTTTTTTTGCTCTCTTGCGGCTTAATCTGCCAGCGAGAACCAGCGGCGCCATACCCAGCGCAATACCAGATACTCAACGACTCCCAGCGCTAAGAACCACAGGCAGAAGATCAGGGTATAGAGCTGGTTGAGATCCATCAGGTGGAAGGATGTGACCAATTTTTGCGCCAGCGTCAGGCCGAGCGAGGGCGCCGGCAGCAACAGACACGAAATCAGGGCTAACAGCAAAATGCCGGCGGCGGATAACAGCGTTTCCAGCGGGTGTTTCATTATGATGTTAATCGTCAGTTAAAAAACATATTGTCCGGTAAAAAGGCCGTTAACGCAATATGCTTTATCCGCTTATTAATTTACGTTATTCATATTATTTCTAATACTATTAATTAAACCCCCTCTGTTAATTTATTGAGTAATATTTGTGATTAAGTTAATTGCACCGCGATGTAAATTAACGTCATTTATTATCCCAGCATTTTTACAAAAGTATAGGTACTATATCCCACTATTGTGGCGATAATAATTGCCAGTGCGACATACAGCACTAGACGGCGTCCACGGTAGATTCCAAACATGTTTCACCTCGTTTATAAATGGTTTAGAAATACCCTGTAATATTTGTTTTTCAGAACCAACTTACCATGTATTTTTTAATTTGCGAGTAAATAAATATTCTGGATGGATAATTTGATCTTGCTCGCAAAACGCATTAATTCATTGGCCAGAAATGATTTCAGGCTTTCCGAATGACGGAATTTAAAAGGAAACTTAATTTTGACCCGGATGATTAACCCCCAAAACATCACGCCTTCTGGCGACAGCGCGCCGCAGCAGGCTTATCAGCAAACAGTCGAAGCGGTACTGGCGCAAAAAAAGAGCCATGCCGACGGTCTCAGCACTGCCGAAGCCGTCGGGCGCCTGAAATCATACGGCCCTAACGCGCTGCCGGAAAAGAAAGGCAAACCGGCCTGGCTGCGTTTTCTCGCCCACTTCAACGATGTCCTGATTTACGTCCTGCTGGCCGCTGCCGCGCTCACCGCGGTGATGGGCCACTGGGTCGATACCCTGGTTATTCTCGGCGTTACCGTCATTAATGCGTTGATCGGTCATATTCAGGAGAGCAATGCCGAAAAATCGCTGCAGGGGATCCGCAACATGCTCTCCTGCGACGCCCGCGTCCAGCGCAACGGCAAGCATGAAACCATCCCCACCCGTGACCTGGTGCCGGGCGATATTGTTATTTTGCGCGCTGGCGATCGCGTCCCGGCGGATATGCGCCTGATTGAAAGCCACAATCTACGAGTCGAAGAGGCGATTCTCACTGGCGAATCAACGGTGGTGGATAAAACCACTGTGGCGTTGCAGGGCGAGCTACCGCTGGGTGACCGCACCAATATGGTCTTCTCCGGCACCACTATCAGCGCCGGCAGCGGCGTCGGTGTGGTCACCGCTACCGGTCAAGAGACCGAGTTAGGCCACATCAATCAGATGATGGCGGCTATTGAAAAGCACCGTACTCCGCTGCTGGTGCAGATGGATAAACTGGGGAAAGCGATTTTTGTCATCATCCTCGCAATGATGGTGGCGCTGTTCTTCTTCAGCCTCGCGTTGCGCGATATCCCGCTGGGCGAGCTGCTGCTGTCGCTGATTAGCCTCGCGGTGGCGGCGGTGCCGGAAGGCCTGCCGGCGATTATCTCGATTATCCTGTCGCTCGGCGTACAGGCGATGGCGCGCAAGCGGGCAATTATCCGCAAGCTGCCGACGGTTGAAACGCTTGGCGCGATGACCGTGGTGTGTTCGGACAAGACCGGCACCCTGACCATGAACGAAATGACGGTGAAAGCAATCATCACCGCCGACTGCTGCTACCGCGTTGAAGGCGACAGCTATGAGCCGCAGGGGCGCATTTTCCAGGAGGGCAGTGACGAGCCGGTGGTGGTACAGCCGGGCAGCGTTTTGGAAACCTACCTGCGCACCATCGATCTGTGCAACGACAGCCAGATCGTTCAGGACGAGCGTGGCCTGTGGGGGATCACCGGCGGCCCGACCGAAGGGGCGCTGAAGGTGCTGGCGGCGAAAGCCCAGTTAGCGCCGGTCGCCACCCGGTTGGTGGCGAAAATACCCTTCGACTCGCAGTACAAATATATGGCCACCCATCAGCAGATCGGCGATGAGGAGCGGGTGCTGATTACCGGCGCGCCGGATGTCATCTTTGCCCTGTGCGGCCAGCAGATGAGCAAGCAGGGGCCAAGGCCGTTTGACCGTCAATACTGGGAAGACGAAATGGCGCGTTTCGCCCGTCAGGGGTTACGGATGGTTGCCGCCGCCTGTAAACCGGCAACCGTCGGCAGCGCCACATTGACCCACGATGATCTGAAGGAAGGTCTGGTGTTCCTCGGCATCGCCGGAATGATGGATCCGCCGCGTCCGGAGGCGATTGACGCGATCCACGCCTGCCAGACCGCCGGGATCCGCGTGAAGATGATCACCGGCGACCACCCGCAGACGGCGATGAGCATCGGTCAGATGCTGGGGATCGCCAACAGCCGCCAGGCGATGACCGGCTATCAACTTGAGCATATGGATGATGCCGAGCTGGCGAAGGCGGCAGTGGAGTTTGATATTTTCGCCCGTACCAGTCCGGAGCATAAACTGCGTCTTGTCAAGGCGCTGCAGGATAGCGGCGAAGTGGTCGGGATGACCGGTGACGGCGTTAACGACGCCCCGGCGCTGCGTCAGGCCGACGTGGGCATCGCCATGGGCATTAAAGGAACCGAGGTGACCAAAGAGGCCGCCGATATGGTGCTTACCGACGACAACTTCGCCACCATCGCCAGCTCGGTGAAGGAGGGACGCCGCGTCTACGACAATCTGAAAAAGACTATCCTGTTCATCATGCCGACCAACCTCGCGCAGGGACTGTTGATCATCATTGCGCTGCTGGCGGGCAATATTATTCCGCTGACGCCGGTGCTGATTTTGTGGATGAACATGGCGACCTCGGCCACGCTCTCCTTCGGCCTGGCCTTTGAAGCCGCCGAGCGCAACGTGATGAACCGTCCGCCGCGTAAGAGCGGCCAGCACGTGATGGATGGGTTCGCCGTCTGGCGCGTCGCTTTTGTCGGTTCGATGATTGCCGTCGCCGCTTTTGTTCTCGAAGCCTGGCTGGCGCCGCGCGGCCACAGTGCTGAGTTCATCCGCACCGTACTACTGCAGATGCTGGTGACCGCCCAGTGGGTCTATATGATCAACTGCCGCAGCAGCGACAGCTTCTCCCTGAACAAAGGGTTGCTGCGCAACAAAGGTATCTGGCTGGTGACCGGCGTCCTGTTGCTGATGCAACTGGTCATCATCTATGTACCGCTGATGCAGAACATGTTCGGCACCGAAGCACTACCGCTGCGCTACTGGTTCGTGACCCTGGCGATTGGCGTGGCCATGTTCCTGGTGGTCGAAGTCGAGAAGCGGCTAACCCGCCGTTTGCGTAAACCTACCTGATACCTAATGGCGCCCCTTCAGGATAGAGCGGGCGCCATTTTCGTTTAGCCAGGTTTTTGGGTTTCCACCGCGATCATGGTGACGAACGGATGGTATTGCCACGGTATGCTGCCGCCCTTTTGATACATTTTTGAAATCGTACCGTCGAGGTAGAGCATCTGGCGCACGTGGAGTTTGGACTGTGCGTAACAGGCGAAATCGTAGAAATTGGTTTCGCGCTCGCTAAGCATAAATACCACCCGTCCCTGCTTATCAATGCCGACGCCGTTGCGCAGTTTGCGTGAGCTGGCGGAGGGCTTCAGCCGCCAGTTGATGGCGCCGTTTTCAATCAGCATTGGCCCGGACTGCACGGCGTAGGTTATCTCAGGCGAAGGCTTAAATTTATTGATAGGCGTTATTCCCGCCCGCTGGCCCTTCAGCCAGAATACGCCGCCGGGGCGAATGAAAAAGTTGCCGCCGCCGGAGGCGCGGTTGAGGGGCTTTATCTGCTCGCCATTTTCGATATACAAGCCCAGCGGTTCGTAGGCCTTATCGTATATCCCGCCGTTCATCGCCATCTGGACGCGGTCGTCTTTATTGATATCCGCAAGCAGCGAGCGTAGCGAGCCCCAGGCTTTGCCATTTTGCTTTTGCCAGTACATCACGATGCGCTCTTGCTGCGGATTAACCGTATAGCTTTGCAAGGTCAGCGTTGGGTCGGTGAGCGTACAGGCAGCATGGGTAAAGGCGGTGAAGGGGAGAAGCGCAAGCGGGATCAGGCGGCGTAATAACATGAACAATCCTTTTGAATATCCTGTACCGAGTATACCCGTTTCGCTTCCTTATACCGCCCAAATCTCGCAATGCTTTTGTACCAGGCCGATCAGCGAACCGCCGTTGGCGATGAATTCGCGCATCTGCTGCGCTTCGCTGATGGTGGACCTGGCCTGGCGCACAACCGATTCCAGCGCCGCGCTGGCGTGCACCTTATGGGCAAAGGGCGCCAGTCTGTCGGCTAACTGTAGAATGTTCGCGCGGATGCTTTGTTGTTCTCCGGACCAGACATCGGTTATCACCCCGTCGAGGCCGTAACGACAGGCCTGATAGCGGTTGAAAGGGTAGAGGAGGTAATCCTCCGGCTGATGTTTAAACGGCCGTTCGCTTAACAGCCAACAGGCTAGCGTCTGGATAAATCCGGCGATATTTACCGCCTGGCCTATCGTCAGCGGCGTATCCATCACCCGCACCTCGACGGTACCGAAAACCGGGCTCGGGCGAATATCCCAGTGCAGATCCTTCATGCTGTCGATCATGCTGGTGTAGCTCAGGCGGCGGAATAAACGCTGAAAGGCCTGCCAGTTCTCTACCCACGGCATCGGCCCGTTATCGGGATAGGAAGAGAAACGATTCAGACGCGAACAGGCAAAGCGGCTGTCGGTGCTGTCGAACCACGGCGAGGCGGCGTTGAGGGCAATAAAGTGCGGTACAAAGCGTGACAGCCCGTGAAGCAAATAGATGGCGTCATCGCCGTTCTGACAGCCGACGTGGACATGTTGGCCAAACACCGTCGCCTGCTTTGCCAGATAGCCGAAGTGCTCGACGGTTTTCACATAGCGCGGGTTATCGCTGATTTGTTGACGCTGCCAGGCGTGGAAAGGATGCGAACCGCCGCCGCAGATTTGCAGGTGGTGATGGAGAGCGGCGCGCTGTACCGCCTGATGGATGGCGCCTAGCTGTGTGGTGGCGTGGCTGATATCGCGACAGATGCCGGTCGCTATCTCCAGCATGCTTTCGGTGATGTCGTGTTTGGCCTCTCCCGCCGTCAGTTCGCGTTGGATATCGGCAATCAGCGTGGAGGCATCCTGGCTGAGGTCGTATCCCGGCGGGTTGACGACCTGTAACTCCAGCTCAATACCAAGCGTAAAAGGCGCTGAAACGTGAAAATCGGGTAGCGTCATCGTCTTTCTCCTGTCCCCGCTTAAACTGCAAGTATAGGAGAAGCGCAGTGAGTGCGGACGGGATGAGAAAACCCCGGTGGCGCTGCCGCTTACCGGGGCTACAGAGTTGTGCGATTTGGTAGCCCGGATGAGCGCAGCGCAATCCGGGAGGCCGGGTGGTGTATCGCTGACACCGGTGCTGGTGGCTTCAAAATCCCCGGTGGCGCTGTCGCTTACCGGGGCTACAGCGCTGTGCGATTTGGTAGCCCGGATGAGCGCAGCGCAATCCGGGAAGGCGGGTGGCGTATCGCTGACACCGGTGCTGGCGGCTTCAAAATCCCCGGTGGCGCTGTCGCTTACCGGGGCTACAACGTTGTGCGATTTGGTAGCCCGGATGAGCGTAGCGCAATCCGGGGACCTGCTCGTTTAGCGGCGAACCGGCGCGTCGCCGGCGACATAGTAGGCCGCGGTGCTGCGCGGTAACGGCTGACGCCCGCGAATGGCATCGGCCATCTTCTCGCCAATCATGATCGTGGTGGCGTTCAGGTTGCCGGTAATAATCTGCGGCATAATCGACGCATCGACCACCCGTAACCCTTCCAGACCGTGGACGCGGCCTTCTCCGTCGACCACCGCCATGTCGTCGTACCCCATCTTACAGGTGCCGCACGGGTGGAACGCGGTTTCGGCGTGATTACGCACAAACTCATCTAACTCCGCATCGCTCTGGCACTCAACGCCAGGACTGATTTCGCGCCCGCGATACTTATCCAGCGCCGGCTGGTTCATGATTTCGCGGGTAATACGGATGGCGTCGCGGAACTCCTGCCAGTCCTGTTCGCTCGACATATAGTTGAACAGGATTGCCGGATGGGCATGTGGGTCGCGCGATTTCAGGCGCACGTGACCGCGGCTTGGTGAACGCATCGAGCCAACGTGGCACTGGAAACCATGCTCTTTAACGGCATTGGAGCCATTGTAATTAATCGCCACCGGCAGGAAGTGGTACTGAATATTCGGCCAGGCGAACTCCTCGCGGCTGCGGATAAATCCGCCCGCTTCGAATTGATTGCTGGCGCCGATCCCGGTGCCGCCGAACAGCCATTCCGCGCCGATTTTCGGCTGGTTCCACCACTGTAGCGCCGGATACAGCGACACCGGCTCTTTGCACTCGTACTGCAGGTACATCTCAAGATGGTCCTGCAGATTTTCACCGACGCCGGGCAGGGCGTGGACCAGCGGAATATCAAACTGGCGCAGGAGTTCCGGATTGCCGACCCCGGAACGCTGCAGAATTTGCGGCGAGGCGATGGCGCCGGCGCAGAGCAGCACTTCTTTATTGGCCATTGCTTTCGACGGCGCGCTGCTGTCGCCTTCCAGCCACTCGACGCCAACGGCGCGTTTGCCGTCAAAAATAATGTGATCGGTCATGGCATGGGTGCGGATGGTCAGGTTCGCGCGGTTGCGGGCCTGATCGAGATAGCCGCGGGCGGTGCTGGCACGACGTCCCTGCGGCGTCACGGTGCGATCCATCGGGCCAAACCCTTCCTGCTGATAACCGTTGAGATCGTCAGTACGCGGATAGCCCGCCTGCACGCCGGCTTCCACCATCGCATGGAACAGCGGATTATTATTCTGTTTCGGCGTAGCGACGCTCACCGGGCCGTCGCCGCCGTGATAGTCGTTGGGGCCGATATCGCGGGTTTCCGCTTTCCGGTAATAGGGCAGGCAGTCGAGGTAGCTCCAGTGTTCCAGCCCCGGCGCGGCTGCCCAGTTATCAAGGTCCATGGCGTTGCCGCGGATGTAGCACATGCCGTTAATCAGCGAGGAGCCGCCGAGCCCTTTACCGCGTCCGCACTCCATGCGGCGGTTGTTCATATACGGTTCCGGTTCGGTCTCATAGGCCCAGTTGTAGCGTTTGCCCTGCAGCGGGAAAGCCAGCGCGGCGGGCATCTGGGTGCGGAAATCAAAGCGATAATCCGGGCCGCCCGCTTCCAGCAGCAGGACGGTGGTGTTGGGATCTTCCGTTAAACGCGTCGCGAGGACGTTGCCGGCGGAGCCGGCGCCAATAATGATGTAGTCAAACTGCAAAAATGACCTCCTGGTTAAAATATGGATTGAAACTGACCCATCTCAACCTGGATGGATTTCACTTGGGTATAGCTCTGTAGCGTCATCACGCCATTTTCTCGGCCAATGCCGGAGTGCTTATAGCCGCCGACCGGCATTTCCGCCGGCGATTCGCCCCAGCTGTTGATCCAGCAAATGCCTGCTTCCAGCTGGTGGATGATGCGGTGAGCGCGGTTCAGATCCGGCGTGACGACGCCAGCGGCAAGGCCGTACTCGGTGGCGTTGGCGCGGCGAATCACTTCCGCTTCGTCGTCATAGCTGAGAATCGACATCACCGGCCCGAAGATCTCTTCGCGCACGATAGTCATGTCGTCGGTGCAGTCGGTGAAGACCGTCGGAGCGACCCATGCGCCATTATCGAAGCCTTCGCCTTTGAGCACATCGCCGCCGCACAGCAGGCGAGCGCCTTCGCTTTTGCCGCTCTCGATATAGCGCAGGACATTCTGGCGATGCGGGAAGCTGACCAGCGGGCCGAAGTTGGTATCGTCGGCAAACAGGTCTCCGGCGCGGATACGGCCCACGCGCTCCAGGATCTTGTGCTCAAATTCGGCTTTAAATTTCGCGGGCACAAACACGCGGGTGCCGTTGGTGCAGACCTGACCGGAGCTGTAGAAATTGGCCATCATGGCGATATCGGCGGCGAGGTCGAGGTTGGCATCTTCCGCGATAATCAGCGGTGATTTACCGCCCAGCTCCATGGTCACCTCTTTTAAAGAAGAGGCGGCGGAGTTGGCCATGACTTTTTTGCCGCTGGCGACACCGCCGGTGAAGGAGATTTTGGCGATGTCCGGATGCTCGGTCAGGTACTGGCCGGTTTCGGCGCCGATCCCCGGCAGGACGTTGAAGACCCCATCCGGCAGACCCGCTTCGCGGTAGATTTCCGCCAGCTTCAGCGCGGTGAGCGGAGTGACTTCGCTTGGTTTAAAGATCATCGCGTTACCGGCGGCCAGCGCCGGGGCCGATTTCCACAGCGCTATCTGGATCGGGTAGTTCCAGGCGCCGATGCCGGCGACCACGCCAAGCGGTTCACGGCGGGTGTAGACAAAAGAACTGTCGCGCAGCGGGATCTGGCTGCCTTCCAGCGCCGGGATCAATCCGGCGTAGTACTCCAGTACATCGGCGCCGGTCACGATATCGACGGCGGCGGTTTCGCTCAGCGGTTTGCCGGTATCAAGCGTCTCCAGACGCGCCAGCTCATCGTTACGTTCGCGCAGAATATCAACCGCTTTACGCAGGATCCGCGAGCGCGCCATCGCGCTCATCACCGCCCACACTTTTTGCCCCTGTTGGGCGCTTTTTACCGCGCGGTCGACGTCTTCACGCCCGGCGGCCTGGACGGTTGCCAGCACTTCCCCAGTGGCAGGGTTGATGGTCTCGAAAGTTTTACCGCTGGTGGCGGCGACAAACTTGCCGTGAATATAAAGCTGCTGTTCGGCCATTCGGGACATGGTTTCCTCCATTATTGCGAAGTCGGTGGCAGATACTGACTGATGAAATGGTCGGCGAGGGTTTCGGCACGCGTTTTGTCGAGCGGTTTACCGCTTAACGCCGCCCGCAGCCACAGGCCGTCGATCAGCGCCGCCAGACCGTAACCTGCTTCCTGCGCCTGCTCGCGGGGTAGCTGACGCTGAAACTCATACACGATGTTCGACAACAAACGCTTACTACTGACCTGCTGCAGGCGATAGAGCATCGGCTGATGCATACTGCTGGCCCAGAAGGCGAGCCAGGCCTTCATCGCCGCGCCGCTTATCTGGCTGTCATCGAAATTGCCGGCGACGATGGCCCGCAGACGCCGTTCAGCGCTGGCGCCGGGTAGCGCCCGCAGCCGCTGTAACACCGCATGGCGTAGCTGGCCGGTGATGTCGCGCATCGTCGCTTCCAGCAGTCCGTTTTTATCCTTGAAATAGTGGCTGATGATGCCCGTCGATACGCCCGCCCGGCGGGCGATCTGCGCGATGGTGGCGTCATGCATGCCGACCTCATTAATCGCCGCCAGCGTGGCGTCGATCAGCTGCCGCTGACGTATCGATTGCATCCCCAGTTTTGGCATTTCCCGGACTCCATTCATCAGATTTGTTTATCTATTAAAGCGGTTTTTGATTGGACGTTCAATATAAAATGTGTCTTAATTGTTGCCGATTTGCTTTTTAATAGTTGCAATAAATGTAAGGAGAATGGATGACAGACCTTTCGCCGAGCAGAGAAAAGGACAAAATCAATCCGGTGGTTTTTTACACTTCCGCAGGACTGATTTTGTTGTTTTCCCTGATGACTATCTTCTTCAGCGATTTTTCCGCGGCCTGGATTGGCCGTACCCTGAACTGGGTTTCTAAGACATTTGGCTGGTATTATTTACTCGCCGCCACGCTGTATATCGTGTTCGTCGTCTGTATTGCCTGTTCGCGCTTTGGCTCGGTGAAGCTGGGGCCGGAACACTCGAAGCCGGAGTTCAGCGTGCTGAGCTGGGCGGCGATGCTGTTTGCCGCCGGTATCGGCATCGACCTGATGTTCTTCTCGGTCGCCGAACCGGTCACGCAGTATATGCAGCCGCCGGAAGGGGCGGGGCAGACCATGGAAGCGGCGCGCCAGGCGATGGTGTGGACGCTATTCCACTACGGCCTCACCGGCTGGTCGATGTACGCCCTGATGGGAATGGCGCTGGGATACTTTAGCTATCGTTATAATTTGCCGCTCACCATCCGCTCCGCGCTCTATCCTATCTTCGGGAAAAAGATTAATGGCCCCATCGGCCACAGCGTCGATATCGCCGCGGTGATCGGTACGATTTTCGGCATCGCCACTACCCTCGGTATCGGCGTGGTGCAGCTCAATTACGGTCTGAGCGTGCTGTTCCATATTCCTGATTCCCTGGGAGCAAAGGCGGCGCTGATTGTATTGTCGGTGATTATCGCCACCATTTCGGTGACCTCCGGCGTGGATAAGGGCATTCGTATTCTTTCCGAGCTCAACGTGGTGCTGGCGCTGGGGCTGATCTTATTCATTCTGTTTATGGGCGATACCGAGTTCCTGCTCAATGCGCTGGTATTGAACGTCGGGGATTACGTCAATCGCTTTATGGGAATGACGCTAAACAGCTTCGCCTTCGACCGCCCGGTTGAATGGATGAATAACTGGACGTTATTCTTCTGGGCCTGGTGGGTGGCGTGGTCACCGTTCGTCGGCCTGTTCCTGGCGCGTATTTCGCGTGGGCGTACCATTCGTCAGTTTGTGGTCGGTACGCTGATTATTCCGTTCACCTTCACCCTGCTGTGGCTGTCGGTATTCGGCAATAGCGCGTTATATGAAATTATTCATGGCAATGCAGATTTTGCCGCCGAGGCCATCGCTCACCCGGAGCGCGGTTTCTATAACCTGCTGGCGCAGTATCCGGCGTTTACCTTTAGCGCCTCGGTCGCCACCATTACCGGCCTGCTGTTTTACGTCACCTCAGCGGACTCCGGCGCGCTGGTGCTCGGCAACTTCACTTCGAAGCTGAAGGATATTAATAGCGATGCGCCGAACTGGCTGCGCATCTTCTGGTCGGTGGTGATTGGCCTGTTGACCCTCGGTATGCTGATGACTAACGGCATCTCCGCGCTACAGAACGCGACGGTGATCATGGGGCTACCGTTCAGCTTTGTGATTTTCTTCGTGATGGCGGGGTTATATAAGTCATTGAAGGTGGAAGATTATCGCCGCGAAAGCGCCAATCGCGACACTGCGCCGCGCCCGCTGGGCGTGCAGGATCGTCTGAGCTGGAAAAAGCGCTTGTCACGCTTAATGAACTATCCCGGCACGCGCTATACCCGCCAGATGATGGAGACGGTGTGCTTCCCGGCGATGGAAGAGGTGGCGCAGGAGCTGAAGCTGCGCGGCGCTTACGTTGAGCTGAAAAGCCTGCCGCCGGAAGAGGGCGATAACCTTGGTCACCTCGATCTGCTGGTGCATATGGGCGACGAACAAAACTTCGTCTACCAGATTTGGCCGCAGCAGTACTCGATTCCTGGTTTTACCTACCGGGCGCGCAGCGGCAAGTCGACCTACTACCGTCTTGAGACTTTCCTGCTGGAGGGGAGCCAGGGCAATGACCTGATGGATTACAGCAAAGAGCAGGTGATCACCGATATTCTCGACCAGTACGAGCGACACCTGAACTTTATTCATCTACACAGGGAAGCGCCGGGGAATAGCGTCACTTTCCCTGGAATGTAAACCCGCTTTTACCAGGGCGTCATGTAATAAATGACGCCCTTTTTTTGCAATCTAATACATTGTCAATTTACAGCTTTAATTATTAAATAGCCATTTAATGTACTATTTGTGCTTAATTAAATTGTTTTATTTGTGTTATTACTGGTTGTCATATAGTCATGGGGGAGTATCTACGCTTAAATATCGTTATTTGCAAATAATGAAATGAAATAATGAGTCCTGCAGGATTGCTTCCAGGGACGACAACGATATCACGTTTTAAATTCGTATAAATCGCACTATTAACAATAACAATCAGTACATGAGAAATATAATGGAAAAATATTCAGGGATCATTATTCGTGGGCCCTTCTATGCGATGATGGCCGCGGTTGTCTTCTGCTTTTCCAGAGGTTTTTTCCTCTACTGGATGATCAAAAGGGATCCTGTAGCGACCCGCGCCAGTATCGTGACTTACTACCCTAAAACGCCAAACGATCGTGGTGAGGTGAGTATTGTATTAACGTATAACTTTAGTGCCGAAGGTGAAATTTATAGCAAGGCCAATCAGTTTATGACTATTAATACGGTGGATCGCGCTAAGGTTTACGTGGGAAAAGAGGTACCTGTGATCTACTATCGGGCTAATCCGAAGTTCAGTCAGTTAGATTATTATCATCAGGAGTTAAGACAGAGATGATAACCTTTGTGAAGGGAATAACAGCAGCCAGGTAGGCCCGGCTCCTGTTGTAGTATCAGAGACAATAAATAGCCGATAACTATTTCGCCGCCAGCTCCCGGCGAATAATTTCCGCCCCGGCGCTTAGCGCATGTAGCTTACCGCCGGCGACCTGACGCGATAACGGCGCCATGCCGCAGTTGGTTGACGGATAGAGCTTGTCGGCGTCAACGAACTGCAGGGCTTTGCGTAGCGTGCTGGCCACCTCTTCTGGCGTCTCAACGGCGTTGGTCGCCACATCGATTGCTCCGACCATCACTTTCTTGCCGCGGATGAGCTCCAGCAGGTCCATCGGTACGCGCGAGTTGTGACACTCCAGCGAAATAATATCGATAGAGGAGGTTTGCAGTTTCGGGAATGCCTCTTCATACTGGCGCCACTCGGAGCCGAGCGTTTTTTTCCAGTCGGTATTGGCCTTAATACCGTAGCCATAGCAGATATGCACGGCGGTTTCGCATTTCAGCCCTTCAACGGCTCTTTCCAGCGCGGCGATCCCCCAGTCATTGACTTCATCAAAGAAGACGTTAAACGCGGGTTCATCAAACTGAATAATATCTACCCCGGCGGCTTCTAATTCCCGGGCTTCCTGGTTGAGAATTTTGGCAAATTCCCACGCCAGCTTTTCACGGCTTTTATAGTGATTGTCATACAGCGTATCGATCATCGTCATTGGCCCAGGCAGGGCCCATTTAATCGGTTTGTTGGTGAGTTGACGCAGGTATTTTGCATCTTCCACAAACACCGGCTGCTGGCGCTCGACGGCGCTGACAACGGTCGGCACGCTGGCGTCATAGCGGTTGCGAATTCTCACCGTTTGCCGTTTCTCAAAATCGACGCCGCTGAGATGTTCAATAAAGGTGGTGACAAAGTGCTGACGCGTCTGCTCGCCATCGCTGACGATATCAATGCCTGCGCGCAGCTGATCGTCGAGCGATAAACGCAGCGCATCGCGCTTTCCTAATACTAACTCTTCATTCTGTAATTTCCACGGTGACCACAGCGTCTCGGGCTGCGCCAGCCAGGTCGGTTTCGGTAAACTGCCTGCGGTGGATGTCGGGAGCAATGTTTTCATACAGGTGACCTTTATTTTTTTATGATTTAGAGAGCGTAATGAGCTGACCATTGCTCAAGAATATGATGGTACGGCTTAATAAACTGTTGTTCGGTAAATTTGCCCTGTTCAATCGCCAGGCGGCTACGCTCTTCGCGGTCATAAACAATCCGGGTCAACGAATGATCCTGATTATTCAGGTTCGGCTGGTAGCACTGCCCGGCCGCGGAGTTAGCGTTATAAATTTCCGGGCGATAAATCTTCTGGAACGTCTCCATCGTGCTAATAGTGCTGGCAAGCTCAAGGTTGCTGTAATCGCTGAGCAGATCGCCCGCGCAGAAGAAGGCCAGCGGCGCTACGCTATTGGCCGGCATAAAGTAACGCACCTGCAGGCCCATTTTATTGAAATAGGCCTCGGTCAGCGCCACGCCATCCTGCTGGTACTCGACGCCGAGAATAGGGTGCTGATTGCCGGTCCGGCGGTAGGTATGCTTATTGGAAACGCTCAGGCAGATGACCGGCGACTTTTTAAAACATTCATGGTATTCGGCAGAGCGTATGAAATGTTTGAAAATATTGCCATGCAGAACGCCATAATTTTCCGGCACGCTGAATGTTGCTTTATCTTTATTATATTCCGGCAGTAATACGCTAAAATCATAATCGCGCACATAAGAGGAGAAGTTATTCCCAACAATACCTTCGATTCGCGCGTTGGTGGCTTTATCAATAATATTGGTTTGCAGAATCTCAATCACCGGGAATGCCGCATTCTGGCCGTTAGCGGTAATATTCATTTCGACCGAGATGATATCGAGCTCAACGGAGTAGCGGTCGCCGTTCGGGTTGTCCCACTGCACCAGGTTATTAAAGCGATTATCAATCATTGCCAGCGCATTGCGCAGGTTCTGCTGACGGTTTTCGCCCCGCGCCAGGTTGGCAAAATTGGTGGTAATACGCGTATTTTCCGCCGGGTTATAGTGTTCATCAAAACGACTACGTTTAATCGTAAAGGTAAAGTCTGTCATCGTCTCTCTCCACCCTGGGTTCTGATATAAAAATGCAGGTATTTCACATTCCCAGAATGACCTTGCGATTTATCTGGATTTATTATTCAGTAGCATTCATATTGTCTGCAGTTGCTGAAGACTATTTTTGCCAGAGTCATTGAGTGAGTGAAAGAGAGTTAATTTCAATACTGCATGAGCCATCTTCATGATCCATCATGTGCTCTGCATAGATGTGCAAGACGGCTTAAGAAAATTGCGCCGGGAGAAGTGCGTGCGGAAAGAAAACGCCCCGGCTTGTGCATCGTTAGCCGGGGCAAGACCGGTTTTACCAGCAGACAAACCCACCGTCGACCACCAGATCCACGCCGGTGCAGAATGAGGCGGCGTCGCTGGCGAGGAACAGCGCCGGGCCGGCCATCTCTTCTACCTTCGCCATGCGCTGCATCGGGGTCTGGCTTTCAAACTCGCGGGTTTGATGCACCATCTCCGGGCGGGTATTCATCGGCGTGGCGGTATAGCCAGGGCTGATGGCGTTGACGCGGATCCCTTTATCAACCCACTCCATGGCCAGGCTTTTCGACAGATGAATAACGCCGGCTTTCGAACAGTTGTAATGCGCCTGATCGAGGCCGCGGTTCACGATAATCCCCGACATCGACGCTATATTGATAATCGACCCGCCGCCGGACTCCTGCATCAATTCCGCTTCTGCTTTGCAGGAGTTCCATACGCCGGTGAGGTTGATGTCGATAACCCGCTGCCACTGCTCGCTTTCCATCTCCAGGGCCGGATTGGCGTTGGCGATACCGGCGGCGTTAACGGCGATATCGAGGCGGCCATAACGGCTTTTGGCCAGCGCAACGGCGGCGCGCAGGTCGGCAAGCTGGCGGACATCGCCGGTATAAGAACAGGCCTGGCCGCCGATGGATTCAATATGGCTGACCGTTTCCGCCAGCCCGCCGTCGTCGCGAAGATCAAAACAGACCACCCTCGCGCCGGCGCTGGCGAGTGCGCAGGCGATGGTTTGGCCGATACCGCTGCCGGCGCCGGTCACGAAAGCGACGCGCTCCTGCAGGTTAAACAGCTGCTGTGCAAAGTCTTTGCCGATCATAGTCATTACTCTCTTCAATATAGTGTCGAACGTCGGGAGTGCGGTTTCCCGGATGGCGGCGCGTAGCGCCTTATCCGGGCTACAATGTTCAGGACATAATCAAACCGCCATCGATATTGATGGTCTGCCCGGTGAGGTAACGTGCATCATCGGAGGCGAGGAAGGCCACCAGCCCGGCTACGTCTTCCGGCTTACCGGCGCGCTTCATCGGGATCCCTTCGACCCATTCCGCCATCAGTTCGCCCTTGCCGTAACGCTTTTGCTCGGTGCTGAGAATTTCTCCCCACACGCGATCGTTGTAATCCCACATTTCGCTCTCAATAATGCCGGGGCAGAAGGCGTTGACGGTGATGTTCCACGGCGCCAGTTCGTGGGCCAGGCTTTGGGTTATACCGATCACGCCCATTTTGCTGGCGGCGTAGTGCGGCGTGTAGATAAAGCCCTGACGCCCCTGGCCTGAAGAGGTGTTAATCAGGCTGCCGTGGTTCTGTTTCACCATATATTTAGCGGCCTCGCGGCAGCACAGCCACACGCCGGTGGTGTTAACCGCGAGCACTTTTTCAAAATCGGCTTTTGGCATCCGATCGTAGTAATCGATGGTGATCACCCCGGCGTTCTGAATGGAGACGTCAATGGTGCCGAAGCGCGCGGCGGCCTGCTCATACAGCGACTGTACCTGGGCTTCGTCGGTCACATCGGCCTGCAGCGATAAAATATCCGCCTGATAGCGCTGACGCAGGGTTTCGGCGGTCTCGTGAACGCGCTCGGCGTTGGAGACCATCACCAGATTAGCGCCGTCGCGGGCAAAGCGCTCCGCAATACCTGCGCCGATACCGCGGCAGGCGCCGGTGATAACCACCGTTTTATTATGGAAATCTCGTTGCATATTTTTTCCCTTTCGATAAGCCGGGCGCCAGGCCCGGCGGAATACGTGTATACGGTTGCCGATTAGCTGGAGGTGGCGCCGTTCGGCGGGATGGCGGCCAGCTTCTCTTCATGGCGGCGCATCAGGATGACTTTGTTCTGCAGCTTCTGCTGGAACTGGTCGACGACAACGGCGGTGACGATCACCAGGCCCTTAATGACCATCTGCCAGAAGTCGCTAACGCCCATCATCACCATGCCGTCGGCAAGGAAGACGATCACGAAGGCGCCGATAATCGAGCCGGTCACCCGGCCGCGGCCTCCTGCCAGCGCGGTTCCGCCGAGCACGGTGGCGCCGATGGCGTCCATCTCAAACATGTTGCCGGTCATCGGGTGGGCGGTTTGTAGCTGAGAGGCGACGATCAAGCCGACGAAGGCGGCGCACAGGCCGGAGAAGGCGTAGACGAAAATTTTGGCTTTGACGATCGGTACGCCGGCGAGGCGAGCGGCGGATTCGTTGCCGCCAATAGCGTAGATGTAGCGACCAAGCGGCGTTTTGGTCGTCAGCCAGTAGCCCAATACCAGGAAGCCGATCATCAACCAGATCGGCAGATAAACGCCAAGCAGCGTACCGGAGCCCAGCGTGGCGAAACCGGTATTGCCCAGAGCTTCCATGCCGTTGAGGTTCGGGTAGGTGCTGCCGTTGTTAAACAGCAGCGCGGAGCCGCGGGCGACGTACATCATCCCTAAGGTGCAGATAAACGGCGCGACGCCGAAGCGGGTAATCACCGCGCCGTTAACCAGCCCCACCAGCACGCCGAAGACCGCGACGCAAAGGATCACTTCCGGGACGTTAAAGAAGATGATGTCGCCGTTCCATAGCGGTAGCCCGTTGGTCAGCAACGCGCCCGCGACCATCCCGCAGATACCCGCCACCGCGCCGACGGACAGGTCAATGCCGCCGGTGAGGATCACCAGCGTCATACCGATGGCCAACAGGCCGGTAATCGCCACGTGCTGGGTCATGATCAGCAGGTTAGAGGCGGTCAGGAAGTTCGGTACCATCACGCTGAAGAATGCGATCACCAGCAGCAGGGCGATGAAGGTTCTGGCCTTCAGCAGGTACATATAAATCATATATTTCTGGTTCATGATGGATTCCAGCCTGATTAATCTTGAGGTGTTGAAGCCGCGATTAACTTTTCGCGGGTCACCGCATGGCGCGGTAAATCGGCGGTAATGCGGCCATCGGCCATCACCAGGATGCGGTCGGCCAGCGCCATCACTTCATCCAGCTCCGAAGAGGAGAACATAACCGCCAGCCCCTGCTGGGCCATTTTGCCGATCAGGTGATAGACATCGGTTTTTGCGCCGACGTCGATACCGCGCGTCGGTTCGTCAAGGAAGACCACCTGCGGCTGGGTCATCAGCGCCTTACCCAGCACCACTTTTTGTTGATTGCCGCCGCTCAGCGAGGTGATGGGCAAATTGGCGTCGCTCACCTTGATAGCCAATTGCTGAATCATCTCTTTTACGCAGGACTCTTCTTTCTGCGGATTCAGCCACCGCCAGGCGCGGCGAAAACCCTGCAGGCTAAAATCAGAGAGCGTCATGTTGGATTGAATTGACATCATCTGCACCACGCCTTCGCCCTGACGGTCTTCCGGCACCAGCGCCAGGCCCTTTTTCAGGCGGTGTTGAAAGCGAGATTTGCCGATGCTTTCGCCGTTAAGATGTACCTCGCCGTTCTGGCAGGGCATCAAGCCAACCAGCCCTTTAAACAGCTCGGTGCGCCCGGCGCCCAGCAGGCCGTAAATGCCGATCACTTCGCCTTTGCTGAGGGTAAAGGTGACATCATTGAGTTTGTAGCCGCCGCTCGGATGCAGCGCGGTCAGCCCCTTAACGTCAAGCACCGCGTTGCCTTTTGGCGCGGGCTGATAATCAAAGTGCTTTTTCTTATCGCCGACCATCTGCTCAATGATCCACGGCACGCTGGCGTCGCTGACGTTGCGTTCGCTGATAAAGCGACCGTCGCGGAAAATGGTGATATTGTCGCCAATCTCCATCAGCTCTTCGAGGCGATGCGAAATATAGATAATGGTGACGCCGCGGCGCTTAAGCTGCTCGATGACCTTAAACAGCACTTTGACCTCGGACTGGCTCAGCGCCGAGGTGGGTTCATCCATAATCAGCACGCGGGTGTCTTTTGATAGCGCACGGGCGATTTCAACCAACTGCTGATGGCCAATCCCCAGTTCGCCCAGCTGCGTGTAGGGATCGACGTCGAGCTCCAGCCGCTCCAGTAGCGATTTAGCTAACGCATATTGATATTTCTCGTTGATGCGTCCTTTCTGAAAGAATTCATTAGCCATGAATATGTTGTCCATCACATTCATATTGGGGAATAAATTCAGTTCCTGGAAAATAATGCTGATGCCGAGTTTCTCTGCCTGATGGGTAGAGTTTAAAGTCACCGCCTCGCCACCGAGAATAATTTGACCGGAGGAGGGCGTTTCAACGCCGGCAAGCATTTTCATCATGGTGGATTTACCCGCACCATTTTCTCCGATCAGAACGTTAACCTTATTTCGATAGACCCGGTAATTCACGTTATCCAGCGCGGTCACGCCGGGATAAATGCGCGAAAGGCCGCGGGTTTCGATAATCACTTCAGATTCGACTGGTTGGGGAGCGACGATATCTTGCGGCGTCATATTATTGACCTCCCGGATGAACGATTTTCGCCGGGGTGATTTCCGGAATAGTTTGTGGAATATCCCAGGCCGAGAAAACGCCATACACTTCTACGTTGTCGCCGGTTTTCAGGTTGGCCGCCTGAATCATCTTGACCGCCTGACTGTTAATATTTTTGCTGTATTCGCCAAACAGCACCTGGTCGTTAAAGTCCTGGTAGCTGGCGTCGCGGTAACCGTCGCGCAGCAGGGTGCCGCGCAGGGTAGGGCCAATCTGCACCACCACATTACCGATGCTGCCATCGGCAAGGGTCATTTTGCCGCTGCGCGAGGCGCTATCCAGCTTGCTGACGGCGCCCACCACCTTAACGTAAAAGATGCACGGGTTTTCGTCCTGGGCGCGGTAGCCCAGCGCTTTGCAGGCGCTATCGATATCTTTTTGCGCCTTCAGCGCGCTCATTAACTCCGCCGCCGGGCGGGCGTTAGCGACCACCTGCGGCACGATGCTCTGCTGCCAGGTTTTATCGATGTTCGCCATATGCGGATTGGGCGGGGATTTCAGGTCTGCCAGCTCCTGCTGCGAGACGATGCGGCAGCCGCCAAGCGCCAGAACGGCCAGCGCGAGACAGGTTTTCTTGTACATAATGCTCTCCTCTGCGCCCCCGCAGGGGCGCAACCACCCGAACTCAGGACTTGATGTTGAAGTCCTGAACTTTATCTGCGTTATCCTGGGTAATCAGAATGCCGCGGAACATCACGCGCTGCTTCGCCGGCTTCTCGCCTTTTTGCAGGTAGTTATCCAGATCGGTAACGCCCTGGGCGGCGATGGCCTGCGCCTGGAGCATCACGGTCGCCTGTAGCGTACCGGCCTTCACCGCATCGCGTTCGTCGTTGCTACCGTCGATACCGACGACGATCACATCGTTACGATTGGCCGCTTTTAGCGCCGCGATGGCGCCAAGGGCCACCGGGCCGTTACCGCAGATCACCCCTTTGACATCCGGGTGAGCCTGGAGAATGCTATCCATTATGCGTTTGCCGTCGATCAGGGTGCCTTTGGCATCCTGTTTTGCCACGCTGACCATATCCGGGTACTGGTCAATCACCTGGTGGAAGGATTTAGAACGGGTGACGCAGTTATTATCGGCGAGGTTGCAGGTCAGTTCGGCGTATTTGCCTTTTTCCGCCATTTTCTCAACAAATACGTTGGCGACTTCTGAACCTGCCTGGAAGTTATTATGGGTAATTTGTTCCAGCGCAACATCATCAACCGGAATTTCACGGTTAATTAATACCACCGGAATGCCCGCTTTTTTGGCTTTTTCAATGGCGGCGACGCTGGCGGTGGAGTCGGCGTTATCGAGAATAATCCCCTGCACCTTTTTACCAATGGCGGTATCAATCAGCTCATTTTGCTTTTTGACATCTTCGCCATGCGAGAGCACGGTCGTTTTATAGCCGAGGGCTTGCGCTTTTTCGCTGGCGCCTTTGGCTTCCGAGGCGTAATAAGGATTATCCAGCGAGTTAACCATTATCATAATGGTGCCTTTTTCGGCGCTATGCGCGGCAAAGGAAAAGGCAGTCAGGGTCGCAGCGGTTAAAAGAGTTAAACGTAATTTCATGACTCTGTTCCTATATTTTTATATTCGAACAAATGAGCCCCTGAGCGGGCAGGATTTTACGGTCTGAAATTTCCCCAGAATAAATTCGGGGGTGCGATACATCGTTATGGGCCGGGGTTCTCCTGTAGTGGGTTAATAAGGTTCGTCGCTCAATCTGACGCCGATGGGCATCAGGCTGGCGAATCCGGTTTCCATAATGTTCTGTTTACCGCATGGCGCCACTCCCGCCAGCGCTGCTGTAGTCGCTGGTGGCGGGCCATGTCGGGTTGAAAAGCGCTGTGTTCGGTTAAAAAGGCTTGCAGGTCGGCGGTTTCACCCGGAGTGAGGGCTTTGCGGGCGAGTAGCGCCGCGCCGATGGCGGACAACTCCGGGATATCGCTGCGCATCACCGGGCAGCCGAGCAGGTCGGCCTGATATTGCATCAGCCAGTCGTTGTTGGTTGGGCCGCCGTCGACCATTAACGCCGTCAGGGTGAATTCAGCGTGCTGGCGCATCGCCGCCACCACGTCGGCAATTTGATAGGTAATGGATTCCAGCGCCGCGCGGATCAGGTGTGCGCGCTTGACGCCGCGGCTGAGGCCGCAGATCACCCCGCGGGCGCTGTCATCCCACCAGGGGGCGCCGAGCCCGGTCAGCGCCGGCACGAAGTAGACCCCTAAGGTCGAATCGACGGAGGCGGGCAGGGTATTCAGCTCGTGGGCCAAATCGGCTGCTGAGAGTTCGCTCAGCCCGGTGCTGTCAGCCATCCATGCTACCGCATCGCCGGTATGAGGAATGTTGCCTTCCAGTCCCCACACCAGCTGGTCGCCATCGTGCCAGGCGACGGTGGTCGCCAGGGCGGCAATATCGCACTGGGCCGATTTTACCGGCGCCATCACCGAGGAGCCTGTGCCGTAAGTGGCTTTCACACAGCCAGCTTCGCCAAGCGCGTGGCCGAAGAGCGCGGCGTGGGAGTCGCCAATCATCGCCATCACCGGAATACCGTCGGGGATCGCCGCCAGCCCTTTGGTGTAGCCGAACAGACCACTCGACGGTTTAATCTCCGGCAGCGCCGCGCGCGGAATACCAAACAGCGTCAGCATCTCGTCATCCCACTCGCCGCGGTGCAGATTCAGCAATTGGGTGCGGGCGGCGTTGGAATAATCGCAGAAGAAGGATTGTCCGCCGGTTAAATTCCACAGCAGCCAGCTGTCGATAGTGCCGAGGCAAATCTCGCCGCGTGCGGCAAGCTGATAGCCATCGGGAGTGGCGTCCAGCAGCCAGCGCATTTTGGAGGCGGAAAACAGCGGCGCAATCGGCAGGCCCGTGGCGTGTTTAATGCGCTGCTCCTGACGATCGCGACGCAGCGTGTCGCAGAACGCGGCGCTGCGGGTGCACTGCCAGGTGATGGCGGCGTTAATGGGTTCGCCGCTGGCGCGATACCAGCCGATGGCGGTTTCGCGTTGATTGCTGATAGCCAGCGCCGCAACGTTTTCCGCGCCGACGTGAGCCACCGCTTTGGCGATCACCGCCAGCGAGGCCGCCATCAGCGCCTCGCCGGATTGTTCCACCCAACCTTCGCGCGGGGTTTGGATCGCCAGAGGCTGCGAGAACTTGACGCTAACCTTGCCTTTGCTGTCCAGCACCACGGCTTTCGCGTTGGTGGTGCCTTCATCCAGCGCAATGATGAACTCTTTGGCTGTCGCCTGCATATGATGCTCTCCTCGGTCACCCATTGTCCTGGAACGGCGGAAACAGACATGGTCTCCGGCCATTGCATGCGTCTATGCAGGCCATGATGTGACATATCGTTATCGCTTTTTAATCACTGAATATATATTCGATAGTGATTATTTATTTGATACCTTAAGCCACAAACCCAGTGATGGGCTACCTGAAAAATCATCAATTGTGCTGGCAATCACATTTCACAGATTGGGAATATGACACGAAGGCGGGGAGGATGGTTGTTTAATGTATTGAATTATAATGAGTTATTTTGAAATCCCTGTTGCTGAAAAACAGCCTCAGGGATTGACGAGGCATAAAACTGCGGAGGATTAGTCGCTAACCAGTAATCTGGCGGTAGGGTAATCGGTGATTAAAACATCGATATAGCCGCCGGTAAGCGCGCCTTTAATTGCCGCGACTTTGTCGGTGCCGCCGGCCAGCGCGACCACGTTCGGGCATTTTTTGACTTTCTCCAGCGCCATGCCGATCACCGGATCTTCATCTTCGCGTAACACCGGCTGGCCATATTTGTCGTAGTAGTGCAGGCAGATATCGCCAACCGCGCCGCGCGCCGCCAGCACCTGCAGCATATCTTCGTGATAATAGTTACCCGACGTTTTCAGCAACTGGGAAGGTTCGAGAATTCCAATGCCGACAATGGCGATATCGACCTCGTCAAAGCGTGAAACCACGTCGGCGACATCTTTGCTGGCCAGCAGGCGATTGCGCTCTTCCATGGAGCCTTCGATGCTCTGCGACGGCAGCAGCCAGGCATCGCAGTTAAGACGCTGGGCCAGCGTCTGGGTGAGGATCGTCGCCTGCACGTTGCCGTTGGGCCCGACACCGCCAAGCAGTTGGATGACGCCGCTGGCCTTCAGGTTTTGCGCGTGGACCTCATCAACCATCGCGCGGATGGTCGAACTCCATGAAGAGACGCCAATCAGATCTTTTGGCCGCAGGCGGGTTTCCAGGTAGTGCGCGGCGGCGGAGCCAATCGCCCGCTTGATGGTATGGTCGCTGGCCTCTTCTTCGGTATCGACCACCACCGCCTGTTTAAGCCCGTAGCGATCCTCAAGCCCCTTTTCGAGATTGAGAAAGATATTCGATGGCTGCACGACGCTGATTTTGACGACGCCCTCTTTTTGGCAGCGGGTAATCGCACGAGAGACAAATGACTGAGACAGCGAGAGAAGTTGGGCGATATCAGACTGCTTTCGTCCTTCCAGATAGTAAAGCGTGGCAATCTTCACCAATAGCCGTTGTTCATCCTGCTTAGCCATATTTATCCTCGAAAATCATTTATCGCCTTTCTTCAGGCGTTTAGCTGCAGCCATTATCGTAGTGACTTCTATCATACGCGAAAAAAAATCACACTTAAGTGTGATGGTGGTCAAATTTTTACCACTCATCAAAATCGACTATGGACAAAAACAAAACAGCCAGGCCATAATCGAATAAAGAATCATCATTGAATATATATTCAAGATGGCTTTGAGTCAACGAGTTTATCCGGGCTTGCCTGGAGCGGGAGGCAGAATGTTCCTGAGTACGGCGCAGTGGTGTAAGGCTAACCACCGACATGGGGATATCTGGTTTTTTTAGTTCCTGTTGGAATAAATATTCCATATTGAAAATAAATTCAGAGGTATTAAATGAATCCCTACAGATTTGATATCCAGACGCTTGAGCGCAAAGCGCGCGCCGTGCGCCGCCACATTGTCCGCTTAAACGCCAATAGTCCGGCTGGCGGTCACACCGGGGCTGACCTGTCGCAGGTCGAATTGTTAACCGCGCTCTATTTCCGCGTACTCAATGCGGCGCCCGATCGTCTTGACGACCCGCAGCGCGATATCTATATCCAGTCGAAAGGCCATGCGGTGGGCTGCTACTACTGCGTACTGGCGGAAGCCGGTTTCTTCCCGAACGATTGGCTGGAGACCTACCAGCACGCGAACTCGCACCTTCCCGGTCATCCGGTGCGGCAGAAAACGCCGGGCATTGAGCTTAACACCGGCGCGCTGGGCCACGGTTTGCCTGTTGCGGTGGGGCTGGCGCTGGCCGCAAAGAAAAGCAACAGCCCCCGCCGCATCTTTTTAATCACCGGCGACGGCGAACTGGCAGAAGGCAGTAACTGGGAGGCGGCGCTGGCGGCGGCCCATTATGGCCTCGATAACCTGGTCATTATTAATGATAAGAACAATCTTCAGCTGGCCGGGCCAACCCGTGAAATTATGAATACCGATCCGCTGGCCGATAAATGGCGCGCCTTCGGCATGGAGGTCAGCGAATGCGACGGCAACGATATGGCTTCGGTGGTCGCGGCTATCGAAGGGCTGCAGCAGAACGGTAAACCTAACGTCATTATTGCCAACACCACGAAGGGCGCGGGCATCTCCTTTATCCAGGGGCGCCCGGAGTGGCACCACCGGGTGCCGAAAGGCGAGGAAATCGCACTGGCGCTGGAGGAACTGAAAGATGAGTAATGCAGAACACCTGGCGAACGTGATGGTCGAGGCGTTTATCGCCGCGGTGGAAAAGGGCGTCGATCTGGTGCCGGTGGTCGCGGACTCCACCTCAACGGCCAAGATCGCTCCCTTTATTAAGCAGTTCCCCGGACGGCTGGTTAACGTCGGTATCGCCGAGCAGAGCATGGTCGGCACCGCCGCGGGGCTGGCGCTCGGCGGTAAAGTGGCGGTGACCTGTAACGCCGCGCCGTTCCTTGTCTCCCGCGCTAACGAGCAGATTAAAGTCGATGTCTGCTACAACAACACCAACGTCAAGCTCTTTGGCCTTAACGCCGGGGCCAGCTATGGCCCATTGGCCAGTACCCACCATGCTATTGACGACCTGGCGGTAATGCGCGGTTTCGGCAATATCCAGATTTTCGCCCCCTCCACGCCGCGCGAATGTCGGCAGATTATCGACTACGCCCTGGCGTATCAGGGGCCGGTTTATATCCGCCTTGACGGCAAGGCGCTGCCGGAGTTGCATGACGAAGCGTACCGTTTTGTGCCCGGCGCGGTGCTGACCCTGCGCGAAGGCGCTGCGGTGGCGCTGGTGGCGACCGGTTCAACCGTGCACGAAGTGGTGGAGGCGGCGCAGCAGCTTGCCGACCTTGGTATTGAGGCGAAAGTGGTCAGCGTGCCGTCGATTCGTCCCTGTGATACCGCGGCGCTGCTGGCGGCGCTGCGGTCATGCCGTTCAGTTATTACCGTCGAAGAGCATAACGTCAACGGCGGTCTGGGGAGCCTGGTCGCCGAAGTGCTGGCGGAAGCGGGCGCGGGGATTGCCTTGCAGCGTCTGGGGATCCCGGATGGCGAGTATGCGGCGGCCGCCGATCGCGGATGGCTGCGTCAACATCACGGTTTTGACGCAGCGTCGATTGTCGCGCGGGTACAGAAAATAGCGCAGGGTTGAAAAAACGCCCTCCCGGGGGGGAGGGCGTCAGACACTAATATTATCAGAAGTGGGTGTTGACGCTCATATACCAGGTACGGCCGGATTCGTTATAGGTCTCCGCGCCAGCGCCGTACATATAACCCTTGTCGCCGCCGGTGGTTTGGGCGTTACCCGCGCGCCAGTGGCGCTTGTCGAAGACGTTATCCACGCCGCCGGTCAGGCTGACGTTTTTGGTCACGTCCCAGGTCGCGCTCAGGCCGAGGATGCTATACGGGCTGACCTCGTTCTTCTCGCTGCCGGAGACCGGCTGGCCTTTGTAGTTGTACTTCTTCGGTTCCTGCTTGCCGTACCAGGTGAAGGTCGATTGCACAGAAACGTCCTGATAAACCTGCCAGCTCAGCGTTGAGTTCAGCGTGTATTCCGGAATAATCGACAGGCGATCGCCGGTCTCTTTGTTCTTACTCTGCAGCATGTAGGTGATGTTGTTGGTCCAGTTCACCGTCTCGCTGACCGGCACGTTCAACGTGCCTTCCAGCCCTTCAACTACCGCTTTCGGCACGTTTTCCCATTTGTACAGATCGGTGCCTTTGCCGTTGGTATAAACCGGAGCATAGCCTGCTTCAATCTTGTTGCGGTAATCGTTACGGAACCAGGTGACGCCCGCCAGCCAGCCGTCGCGTTTGAATTCCAGGCCGATCTCTTTGTTGATGCTGGTCTCTGCTTTTAAGTCATCATTCCCTTGCAGATAGCAGCCGGATTTACTCGCATAGCAGCCCTGGCCTTTACTGTAGAGAATATAGTTGGGGTTGGTTTGATACAGGCTCGGCGCTTTATAGGCGCGAGCGATACCCATTTTCAGGGTAAAGTCGTCGCCCAGACCCTGCGACAGGTTCAGCGACGGGCTCCAGTTATTACCGACGATGCTGTGGTGATCGAAACGCAGCGCCGGCGTCAGCATGGTGGTATCGGTCACTTCCATGTTGTTCTCGGCGAACAGCGAGAAGATTTCCGCTTTTGAATAGGGGCTGCGGCCGGTGCTGTCGTAGCCCGGGATTTCACCGCCGGAGAGTTCCTGGGTATTAGAGGCGTTGTCCTTCATGCGCTGCTGGTTCCATTCGGTACCCAGCGTCAGATTCTGGTTAACCCACAGATCGAACGGAATATTGACTTCGCTGTGCAGCATCACGTCGGAGAGATCGATATCCGAGAACTGGTTGCTGCTGAAGATCCCCTCGGTGCCGCCCGCCAGGCCTTCGCCTTTACGCGAGTTGCGGGTGTGTTCGTACTGCGCCCAGTTGCTGGTGGTCACGCCGTTATCCCAGCCGCCGTTCCAGGTCACGGAGTAAGTATTGCGATAGAGACGGTTGGTCTCTTTACCGTAGTTCTCTTTCACCAGATCGTTGCTGTTGGTGTTTTGCGTATCACCGGCATACAGGTTGCCCTGGCGGCTATAGCCAGCTTCAAACTCCAGCGACTGCATCGGCGCGAAATCCCAGCGCACCACGCCGTTGATGTTTTTGTTTTCTACCCCTTCACGCCCGGCGGGCAGGGTATCGGCGTAAATGCCGGTACGTTCAGACTGGTGGCCCTGGTTGATATCCCAGGCGTCAGCCTGGGTTTTATCGAGATTACCGTACATGCGGAAGCTGAAATCGCCGCCCAGCGGGCCGCTGAGGCTAAAGTCGGTACGCTTGGTCGCGCCTTCGTCTTTATGCTCCGGCATGTTCATGTAGGCGTTCCACGAACCATGCCACTGGTTGTCGAATTTTTTCGTAATGATGTTGACCACGCCGCCCGCCGCGCCGTTACCGTAACGCGCCGCCGCCGGGCCGCGGATAACGTCTATACGTTCGATCATTTCCGGCGGTACCCAGCTGGTATCGCCGCGGGTGTCGCGTTCGCCGCGCCAGCCGAGACGAACAGAGTTACGGCTGGTCACGGGCTTACCATCAATCAGGATTAAAGTGTTTTCCGGGCCCATACCGCGAATATCAATCTGGCGATTGTTGCCGCGCTGGCCGCTGGTGGAGTTGCCGGTCAGGTTGACGCCCGGCATGGTACGGATGATTTCAGAGACGTCGCGCGCCGGCGGACGTTTGCGAATTTCATCGGCGGTAATGGTGGAAACGCCCGGCGCCTGTAGGTTTTGCACCTCGGCGGTGACCACCATCGTTTCTTCACCGGCGGCTTGTTTACTGTCGGTGGTTTCTTCCGCCGCGCACAGCGGGAATGCCACCCCGTAGATACCCAGATTGACCATTAAGGCCAGGGACTTAATCCTGTTATTCATTGTAAGTCAGTTCCGCTTTTCTTTGCCGCTTTCCCCAGAAGCCCCTTCCCACCGGGAGAGGAGGCGGCATAAATGTAGCCAGTAGAAGGTGAACGCTTTCCGTAGCCGACCGAGCCAAACGCTCTGAAAAGACCCTCTCTGACCTTGATTTAATGTAATGAGAAGACGCGCTACCCATAGGCGCGTTAATACGCTATTGCAAATGCAAATAGTTATCAATAATATTATCAATAAATATTACCTTTGTTGATAAAAATCACGGTAAACATAGGGTTACTGACGGAATGCAAATAACGGGAAGTGACGACTGGTGGCGGGGGATCGCCGGCCCGCAGACAGAGGCGCTGGGCGACGCATATCGGGTGACCTTCTGGTGGCGCGATCCGGCAGGCAGCGAAACCACGTCGCCGATTCGGCGGGTGTGGATTTACATTACCGGCGTCACCGATCATCACCACAACGCGGCGCCGCAAACCCTGCACCGCATCCCAGGTACCGATGCCTGGTGCTGGCAAACCACGCTCCCCGCCAGCTGGCGCGGCAGCTACTGTTTTATTCCCTCCGAACGCGACGACGATTTTTCCCCGCAGCTCTTTAACGGTGAAGCGCCGGACCGCGCGCTGCTGCGCGAAGGCTGGCGCAAACTGCTGCCGCGGGCGGTTGCCGATCCCCGCAATCCGCAAAGCTGGAAGGGGGGGCGCGGCCACGCGGTCTCAGCGCTGGAACTGCCGCAGGCGCCGGAACAGCCGGGTTGGCATTATCGCGAGCCGGTTTCGCCAGCGCCGCGCTGTATTGAATGGCGCAGCCAGCGATTAGGAAACCAGCGACGAGTGTGGATTTACACCACCGGCAGTGGGGCGGATCGCCCGCTGGCGGTCCTGCTTGACGGCCAGTTCTGGGCCGAAAGCATGCCTGTCTTTGCGCCGCTGGCGGGGCTGACGCGGGAAGGCCGCCTGCCGCCGGCGGTCTATGTGCTGATCGACGTTATCGACAATCAACACCGCGGCGTGGAGCTGCCCTGCAATCGTGATTTCTGGCTGGCGGTACAGGAAGAACTGCTGCCGCTGGTGCAGGCCGTGGCGCCATTCAGCGATCGCGCCGACAGGACGGTAGTTGCGGGGCAGAGCTTCGGCGGTCTGGCGGCGATGTATGCCGCGCTCCACTGGCCGCAGCGTTTTGGCTGCGTTCTGAGCCAGTCGGGGTCGTACTGGTGGCCGCAGCGCGGCAGTAGCCAGCCGGGAGTGATACTTGAACAACTGCAGCGCGGCGAGCTTCGACCGCAGGGGCTGCGTATCTGGCTGGAAGCCGGCGTGCGCGAGCCGATTATTTTTCGCGCCAACCAGGCGCTTTTCGCGCAACTACGGCAGACCACGCCGTCCGTTTTCTGGCGCCAGGTTGACGGCGGTCATGACGCGCTATGCTGGCGCGGCGGGCTGACGTCCGGGCTTATCCAGCTGTGGCAGCCTTTGCGCCGCGGGCAACAACACGCGCTTAATGAGGAGTGAGAGATGCAATTCAGCAACCCCTTCGACAATCCGCAAGGGCAGTTTTACATTCTGCGCAACGCACAGGGGCAATATAGTTTGTGGCCGCATCACTGCGCGCTGCCGACAGGCTGGACGGTGGAGTGTCCGCCGCAGTCATTAGAGGCCTGTAACGCCTGGCTTGCCGCCAACTGGTCAACCCTTATCCCAGCGCACTACGCCTCCTGAGGAGCTTTCGATGAGTACACGTTTACCGCTGGTTGCGGCGCAGCCGGGAATTTGGATGGCTGAACGCCTCTCCACGCTACCCGGCGCCTGGAGCGTTGCCCACTATGTTGAACTGCGCGGCAATCTTGATCCGGCGCTGCTGAGTAAGGCGATCGTCGCCGGGCTTAAGCAGGCCGATACCCTGAGCATGCGCTTTTGCGAAGATAATGGCGAAGCGTGGCAGTGGGTTGATGACGCGCGCGAGTTTGCCGAGCCGCAAAGCGTTGACCTGCGCCAGCAGGCCGATCCGCATATGTCCGCGCTGACGCTGATGCAAAGCGATCTCGGGCAGAATCTGCGCGTCGACAGCGGTAATCCGCTGGTCTGCCATCAGCTCATGCGCGTTGGCGACGACTGCTGGTACTGGTATCAGCGCTATCACCATTTACTGGTCGATGGTTTTAGTTTCCCGGCCATTACCCGCCAGATCGCCGCTATTTATCGTGCCTGGCAACGCGGCGAAGAGACGCCGGATTCACCGTTTACGCCGTTCGCCGAAGTGGTGGAAGAGTATCAGCGCTACTACGGCAGCGAGGCGTGGCAGCGCGATAAAGCCTTCTGGCAGGCGCAGCGTCAGGCGTTGCCGTCTCCGGCCTCGCTATCAGACGCGCCGCTGGCCGGGCGGGCGACCAGCAGCGATATCTGGCGCCTGAAACTGGAGGCCGATCCGGCTGTCTTCAGCCAGCTCGCGGCCAGCGCGCCGCAGTGCCAGCGCGCCGATCTGGCGTTGGCGCTGACGACGTTGTGGCTGGGGCGGTTGTGCGGCCGAATGGATTACGCGGCTGGCTTTATCTTTATGCGCCGCATGGGATCGGCGGCGCTGACCGCCACCGGCCCGGTACTCAACGTACTGCCGCTGGCGGTGAATATCGACGCGCAGGAGACGCTGGCGCAACTGGCGACGCGTCTCTCCGGACAACTGAAAAAAATGCGCCGCCATCAGCGCTACGATGCCGAGCAAATTGTCCGCGATAGCGGTAAAGCGGCGGGCGACGAACCGCTGTTTGGCCCGGTGCTGAACATCAAAGTCTTTGATTACCAGTTGGATATCGACGACGTGCAGGCGCAGACGCATACTCTCGCCACCGGCCCGGTGAATGACCTCGAGCTGGCACTGTTCCCGGACGAACGCGGCGGTCTGTCGCTGGAGATCCTCGCCAATAAAGCGCGTTATGATGAGGCGACGCTGAACCGCCACGTGTCGCGGCTGACCGCGCTGCTGGCGCAGTTCGCCGCCAACCCGGCGCTACGCTGCGGCGAGGCGGAGATGCTGTCGGCGGAAGAAGGCGCGCAGCTGGCATTGATCAACAATACCGCGATGCCACTGCCGACCACTACCCTCAGCGCGCTGGTAGCGGAACAGGCGCGGAAAACGCCGGATGCCCCGGCGCTGGCGGATGCCAACTGGCGCTTTAGCTACCGCGAAATGCGCCAACAGGTGGTGGCGCTGGCCAACCTGCTGCGGCAACGCGGCGTGAAGCCGGGGGATAGCGTGGCGGTTGCCTTACCGCGTTCGGTGTTCCTGACGCTGGCGCTGCACGGCATTGTCGAAGCCGGCGCCGCCTGGCTGCCGCTGGACACCGGCTACCCGGATGATCGTCTGCGGATGATGCTGGAAGATGCGCGGCCTTCGCTGCTGATTACCTCTGACGATCAACTGGCCCGTTTTAGCGATATTCCTGGGCTGAGCAGCTTGTGTTATCAGCAGCCGCTGGCTGCTGAAGATGATACGCCGCTGGCGCTGTCAAAACCGGAACATACCGCATATATCATCTTCACCTCCGGTTCCACCGGACGGCCGAAAGGGGTGATGGTCGGGCAGACCGCCATCGTGAACCGCCTGCTGTGGATGCAAAATCACTATCCGTTAACCGCCGCCGATGTGGTGGCGCAGAAGACGCCGTGCAGCTTTGATGTCTCGGTATGGGAGTTCTGGTGGCCGTTTATGACCGGCGCCCAGCTGGTGATGGCGGCGCCGGAGGCGCATCGCGATCCACAGGCGATGCAGCGGTTCTTCACGGATTATGGCGTGACCACCACCCACTTTGTTCCGTCGATGCTGGCGGCGTTTGTCGCCTCGCTGGATAGCGATAATGTGTCGTCCTGCCGGACGCTAAAACGCGTTTTCTGTAGCGGCGAAGCGCTGCCGACGGAACTGTGTCGCGAATGGGAGCGCTTAACCGGCGCGCCATTGCATAACCTGTACGGGCCGACGGAAGCGGCGGTGGATGTCAGCTGGTATCCCGCCTGCGGGCCAGAGCTGGCGGCGGTAACCGGCAATAGCGTGCCTATCGGCTGGCCGGTATGGAACACCGGATTACGTATTCTTGATGCCGCCATGCGCCCGGTGCCGCCGGGCGTGGCGGGTGATTTGTACTTAACGGGCATTCAGCTGGCACAGGGTTATATGGGGCGACCTGATCTCACCGCCAGCCGCTTTATTGCCGACCCGTTTGCCCCCGGCGAGCGCATGTACCGCACCGGCGATGTGGCGCGCTGGCTGGATAACGGGGCGGTAGAGTATCTTGGCCGCAGCGACGATCAGTTGAAAATTCGCGGCCAGCGCATTGAGCTTGGCGAGATCGACCGGGTGATGGCGGCGTTGCCGGACGTCGCGCAGGCGGTGTGCCACGCCTGCGTCTTCAATCAGGCGGCGGCCACCGGCGGCGATGCCCGCCAGCTCGTCGGTTATCTGGTGAGCGAGTCCGGCCAGCCGCTGGACGTGGCGGCGCTGAAAGCCCGTCTTAGCGAACAGCTGCCGCCGCACATGGTGCCGGTGGTGTTAATCCAGCTGGAATCCTTCCCGCTCAGCGCCAACGGTAAGCTGGATCGTAAAGCGCTACCGCTCCCCTCCTTAAGCAGCGAGCGCAGCGGTCGCCCGCCGCAATCGGCTACCGAAATGACCGTTGCCGCGGCGTTCAGCCAGCTGCTGGGCTGCGAGGTAAATGACATCGACGCCGATTTCTTCGCCCTCGGCGGCCATTCGCTGCTGGCGATGCGGCTGGCGGCGCAGCTTAGCCGCGAGCTGGCGCGGCAGGTGACGCCGGGGCAGGTGATGGTCGCTTCGACGGTCGGCAAGCTGAGCGCGCTGCTGGCTTCCGACCTGAGCGACGAGCAGGCGCAGCGCCTGGGCTTCGATGCGCTGTTGCCGCTGCGCGAGAGCGACGGTCCGACGCTGTTCTGCTTCCATCCGGCCTCCGGTTTTGCCTGGCAGTTCAGCGTGCTGGCGCGTTATCTTAACCCGCGCTGGTCAATTACCGGTATTCAGTCGCCGCGTCCGACGGGGCCAATGGCCTCCGCCGCCAACCTCGACGAAGTCTGCGAGCACCATCTGCGCACGCTTTTAGCGCAGCAGCCGCATGGGCCTTACTATCTGTTTGGTTATTCGCTCGGTGGAACGCTGGCGCAGGGGATTGCCGCCCGTTTACGCCAGCGCGGCGAAGAGGTGGCATTCCTCGGCCTGCTCGATACCTGGCCGCCGGAGACGCAAAACTGGGCGGAGAAAGAGGCGAACGGCCTGGATCCCGAAGTGCTGGCGGAAATCGCCCGCGAGCGCGAAGCGTTTCTCGCTGCTCAGCAGGGGCAGGCTTCCGGCGAGCTGTTCAGCGCGATCGAAGGTAACTACGCCGATGCGGTGCGCCTGTTGACGACCGCGCACAGCGCGAAGTTTGACGGCAAGGCAACGCTATTTGTGGCGGAGAAAACGCGTCAGAAAGGGATGGATCCGCAGGTCGCATGGGGGCCATGGGTTGGCGAGCTGGAGGTGTTCAGCCAGAACTGCGCCCACGTCGAGATTATCTCACCGCAGGCCTTTGAAGCGATAGGCCCGGTAGTGCGGGAGATTCTGGGGTAACGGTAGAGCCCGGGCTACCCGTTTTGGGTAGCCCGGCTCAGCGCAGCGCAAGCCGGGAATGCGATGGTTGAGATGGTATAGAAAAGATTATCGGCGACCCAGCGGCACTACCAGCGGCGTATGCGCCACCGGATCGTCGATGATCGTGCAGCGCAGACCGTAGATACGCTCAATTAGATCCGCCGTGACGATCTCTTTCGGCGCGCCTTCGGCAACGATCTTACCGTCGCGCAGGGCGATCAGATGGGTGGCGTAACGACAGGCCTGATTGAGATCGTGCAGTACCGCCGCCAGCGTATATCCCTTCTCGCGATTCAGCTCGCTTAACAGTTCCAGCAGGTCGATCTGATGGCTGATATCCAGCCAGGTCGTCGGCTCATCAAGCAGCATAATCGCCGTCTCCTGCGCCAGTACCATCGCAATCCACGCCCGCTGGCGCTGGCCGCCGGAGAGGGTATCCACGCTCTGCAGCGCGAGGTCGACAATCCCCGTCGCCCGCATCGCGTTATTTACCGCTGCTTCGTCTTCTTTACGCCAACGGGTAAACATCGGCTGGTGCGGATAGCGCCCGCGCGCCACCAGTTCCTGTACGGTGATATCGCCGGGCGTGGTGGCATTCTGCGCCAGCAGGCCAATCCGCTTTGCCACCTCTTTGCTGGCGTAGTGCTGGATCTGCTCGCCATCGAGATAAACGTGGCCGCTGGACGGGGTCATCAGGCGGCTGAGGGTGCGAAGCAGGGTTGATTTACCACAGCCGTTGGGGCCGATAATCGCCGTGAAATGGCCGTCAGGAATCGTGACGTTCAGCGATTCGGCGATGGTCTTTTTGCCGTAGGCCAGGGTCAACTGGTCGCCGCGCAAACGGGAAGTTACAGCGGTCATTTTTTGCGGGACTCCTGAATTAATAACGCGATGAGGTAGATACCGCCAAGACTGACGGTGACCACCCCTACCGGTAACTGATAAGGCATGAACAGGCGCTGGGCGCAGTAATCGGCCAGCGCCAGCAGCAGCGCGCCGCACAGCGCCGACTGGGTTAACCCCCAGCGTGCGGTGCCGCTTATCCGTCGGGCGATATGCGGGGCTACCAGCGCGACGAAAGAAATAGGCCCGGCCAGCGCGGTGGCGGAAGCGGTCAGCAGCACCGCCACCAGCATCAGCAGCAGGCGTGAACGTTCGACTCGAACCCCCAGCGCGCAGGCGGTATCGTCGCCCATCTCCAGCAGCCGCATCCGCCGCGCCAGCAGCGCGCCGCACGCTAACATCAGCAGGATCAGCGGCGCCGATGGCCAGGTTTTGCCCCACGTCAGGCCGTTGAGCGAACCGGCATTCCACAACCCGGCGGAAAGGGCAGTCTCAAGCGACGCGCGCAGCAGCAGCCAGGTATTGAATGCCACCAGCATGGCGCGCACGCCGATGCCGATAATGATCAGGCGGAAGGTTTCAATGCCGTTGCGCCACGCCAGCAGCCACACCACCAGCGAGGTCAGCACGCCGCCAAGCATCGCCGCCAGCGCGATGGCGGTCAGGTTCTGGCCGAACATCACCATCGCCACCAGCACGCCGCTCCAGGCGCCGGTGTTGAAGCCCATCACGTCCGGGCTACCCAGCGGGTTACGCATCAATGACTGAAAAATGGCGCCGCTGACGCCAAGCCCGGCGCCGATCAGCAGCGCCATCAGCACGCGCGGCAAGCGCCATTCGGTGACCACCATGCTGACGTTGCGCGGCGCGTCGCCGAGCAGCGCGGAAACCACCTGTTCAATGCTGAGCGGCACCAGGCCATTACCCAGACCGAGCAGGGACACCAGCAGACTGGCGGCGATCAGCAGCAGGCAGCAGAACATCAGGCGGCGGGAGGGAGCCATCACAGCGCACCTCCTCGCGGCTGACGGCGAACCAGCCAGATCAACACCGGCGCGCCGATAAAGGCGCTGACCACCGAAACGCGCAATTCACCAGGCACCAACAGGCGGCCAAGCACGTCGGCAAACAGCAACAGGGCGGGGGTGGCGAGCAGCGTAACCGGCAATGACCAGCGGTGATCCGCCCCCACCAGCCAGCGCGCCATATGCGGCATCATCAGGCCGATAAAGGCGATAGGGCCGACCAGCGCCGTCGCGCTGCCGCACAGGACGGTTATCGCCAGCAGGCCGATTAACTGGGTGCGCGCGACCCGGCTGCCGAGCGCGGTGGCGGTGTCGGCGCCGAGACTCAGGCTGTTCAGCGCCCGGCTGAGAAAAAGGGTTACCACGGCGGCAATCAGCACCGGTAGCAGGACGATTTTCAGCGTTTGCAGGGTGCGAATATCCAGCGAGCCGGCTTGCCAGAAGCGCAGTTGGTCATACACGTCCGGGTTGAGCAGGGCGATGCCGTTAGATAAGCCTTCCAGGACCGCCGCCAGCGCCACGCCCGCGAGGGTCAGGCGCACCGGGCTAAGCTGGCCGCCGCCCTGGCTGCCGGTAAACGCGACCAGTAGCGACGCGGCGAAGGCGCCGCAAAAGGCCATCAGCAACTGCTCCTGCGGCGAAGTGATGCCCAACAGCGCCGCACCGAGCACGATGGCGAAGCTGGCGCCGGAGTTGACGCCGAGCAGGCCCGGGTCGGCCAACGGGTTACGGGTGAGGGTTTGCATTAGCGCGCCGGCGAGGCCAAGCGCGCAGCCGGCCAGCAATCCGGCCAGCGTACGCGGCAGGCGGGCATCCAGTACGATAGTGCAGTCGGCGCTCTGACAGCTGCCGGAGAAGGCATCGACAATCACCGAAGGCGGCAGAGGTTTGGCGCCGATAAGCAGGCTGAGCGCAATCGCGAGAGCTAAAAGTAACAAGAGACCAGGCACGGCGACGGCGCGCACCGTGGTCGTAGAAAACGACATAGTTCAAATCCCTGATATGATAATGATATTAATTATCGTTATCGATTTTATTCAGGTATGTTACCATGAGAAACCATAAAAATGGTATGAAAAATAACGACAAGGCCCTTGCATGAACCGACCTTCCCGGCTGCTTGATGTCAGCCTCCTGCGCACCCATCCGGCGTTCCGCGCCGTCTTTATCGCTCGCTTTATTTCTATCCTGTCGCTTGGCCTGCTAGGCGTGGCGATCCCGGTACAAATCCAGATGATGACCCATTCGACCTGGCAGGTGGGGCTCTCGGTGATGCTGACCGGCTGTTCGATGTTCATTGGGCTGATGGTCGGCGGCGTGCTGGCCGACCGTTATGAACGCAAACGCCTGATCCTGCTGGCGCGTGGCACCTGCGGCGTGGGCTTCGTCGGCCTGTGCCTGAACGCTATGCTACCGGAACCCTCGCTGGCGGCAATTTACCTGCTGGGGATCTGGGATGGCTTCTTCGCCTCTTTGGGCGTGACCGCGCTTCTGGCGGCAACGCCGGCTTTAGTCGGCCGCGAAAACCTGATGCAGGCCGGAGCGATCACCATGCTGACCGTGCGTCTCGGTTCGGTGATATCGCCGATGATCGGCGGGCTATTGCTGGCGACCGGCGGCGTGGCCTGGAACTATGGCCTGGCGGCGGCGGGGACGTTCATTACCACCCTGACGCTGCTACGCCTGCCGCGGCTGCCGCCACCGCCGCAGCCGCGCGAGCATCCGCTGAAATCGTTGCTGGCGGGGCTGAAATTTCTCTTTAATAGCCCGCTTATTGGCGGCATTGCGCTGCTCGGCGGCCTGTTGACGATGGCCAGCGCGGTGCGGGTGCTTTATCCGGCGCTGGCGGAAGGCTGGCAGATGTCAAATTCGCAGATTGGCCTGTTGTATGCCGCCATTCCGCTTGGCGCGGCGCTGGGGGCGTTAACCAGCGGACAACTGGCGCATACCGCGAAGCCGGGGGCGCTGATGCTGATAACGACGGTAGGGTCGTTTGTGGCGATTGCGCTGTTCAGCGTGATGCCGTTCTGGGCGCTGGGCGCGCTCTGTCTGGCGCTGTTTGGTTGGCTGAGCGCGATAAGCTCGCTGCTACAGTACACGTTGATCCAAACGCAAACGCCGGAAAATATGCTGGGGCGCATTAATGGCCTGTGGACCGCGCAGAACGTGACCGGCGATGCTATTGGCGCGGCGCTGTTGGGTGGATTAGGGGCGGTAATGACCCCGGTGGCTTCAGCCAGCGCCAGCGGCTGGGCGCTGGTGATTGTTGGCGTATTACTGATTGGCTTATTGCGCGAGCTACGCCGTTTTCAGCGTCCGGAGCAGGCCTGCGAAAGTTAAGCGCGACAACAGCAAAAAGGCCCCGGATTGCTCCGGGGCCTGGCTTCATTTATAACCCTTAGTACGCGCCGAGATCTTTCCAGACGTCGAACTGGCCGCAGTACAGGTCAGGCTGTTTGCCCTGAGACCACCATTTCACCTGATAGTTGTGGCCTTTCCAACTCACGGTTTCAAAGGTACCCCAGTTGCCGCCATAAACGGTTTTGGCATCCCACAGCGGGTAAGGCGTGGCGTCGTCAGATGGTACCACGTCATCATCCTGCGCAGGCGTGGTGTCATCAGTCTCTTTTTCTTCGTCAGCAGGTTCATCTGCCGGCTCATCGGCTGGCTTGTCATCACTCTGACCGTCCCCGGAAGCCACGACAACGGAGAGGATAAAGCGCTGCTGGGTTGACGGTTCGCCCCAGGTATCGCGAACGAACAGCGTGAAAGTGAACTCGGTATCCGCGGTGACTTCCGGTACATCGAACTCAATAACCGCGGCGGTTTTATCCGCAACATCAATGGCTGCCGGCACGCCCCAGCTGTAGCTCAGCTCGTCGCTATCTTCATCAGACGATTTTTCCCCGGACAGGCGTACGCGGGAGCCGCCTACGACCATCATTTCAATTGCCGCTTCCGGCGCATGGTTTACCGTCGGTTCAGTTGGCTCATCTTCTGACTTATCGTCTTCTTGTTCATCAGCAGGCACAACGTTAATGCCTTCGAAATAGAACGGGTCCATATCGATAACTTCAGAGGCGATTTCGTAGCCCAGACCTTCACGGGCGGCGTTAACCAGCACGCCGTTATCATGGTCGATAGTCCAGGTAAACAGACCGCCCAGCCCCAGGCTGGCAGCGTATTCCCCTTTGGCTTTGACGGTGCGCGGGGTATCCAGCGACATAAACAGTTTGGATTCAGGATTGTAGAGGAAATCAGCGTCAGCCACCTGGTCGGTATAAACGTTAAAGCCGTTACGCCCTTTCTGGTTTTCCAGATCCAGGTAGTTATAAATGACGTCATACCATTCGTTGGTACCGGATTCAAAGGTACCGACGGTGGTGCCGTTACCCGGGTTATAGGTGCCTTTCAGCGGAGACAGCGATTCCAGCTCGGCGTTGCGGCCGTTACGGGTATAGCCGGCGTAACCGATGTTGATGCGCTCAGCCGGGAAACCTTCCGCCAGCAGATGTTCAACGATGGTGTTAATCGCCCAGCCGCCTTGCTCAATGGCTTTCAGATTGGTGTGGTGGGTGATGCTTTCCGCCCACGGGGTGCCGAAGAAGTCATAGGTCATGACGTTGATGCCGTACAGACCGGCATTCATCAGCGCTTTGACGTTGGAATAATCAAAGGTCTTCACCACGGCGGAGCTGGCGATAGAGATTTTGACATCGCTCAGGCCGGCAGAATCCAGCTGCTTACGCAGTTCGGCAATAAGTAACGCATAGTTTTCACCATCTTCCGGGCCGTAGGGGTTGCCGGCGCCTTCGGCGTTCGGGTATTCCCAGTCGATATCCACTTCGCTGAACATCGGGAACTGTTTGAACAGCTTCACCACGCCTTTAGCGAAGATTTTACGCGAGGAATCAGATGCCGCGGTTTCATGAAAACCGTTGCTCATGCTCCAGCCGCCGATGCTCATGGACAGCACCAGGTTGTGGCCCTGTTGTTTGGCTTTCGCTTGCAGGTCGCGCAGACCGCCGAGCAGGCCTTTGGTGTTTGTCTGGGTTACGGTTTTCGGATCGACATCCCAGCCGCTGACGCTGTGGCCAACGTTAACGTAAGACTGGAAGTCGCCCCACGGGTCGAGGAAGGTCGGTTCATATTTGACTTTGCCGCACTGCTCAGCCCCTTCGGCTACCACATCGCGATACAGACCATCCACTTTATGGAAGCCGGTTACGCCGACGAAGCCAACGATGATTTTATCGTAAGCGGTAGGGGAGACGTTGGTCAGGTCGTAGCCGCGTCCGCGGTTATCTTTCGCATCGCTGCCCTGCAGGCGGCCATCGTACTGAGACCAGTCGGTGTAGTAACCGAAGACCTTTGGTTTGTTGGTCGCGCTTTTGTATTTGTTATAGACCGGTTTAGCGACGCGGTCTGACGTATAGCTGTAGTTGCTGACTTCAGTTGCCGGGTTAAAACCATCTGCCGCATTGCTGGTTTCGGTCAGGGTATCGCCCTTGATCAATTTGCTAGTGGTCACGGTAAGTTCCTTCTGAGTTGAATGTCCACCTCAAGTGGTGTGGGGCAGATATTCAGGGAAGGCGGCGACGATGGCTAATCACAAAACAACACCTGAAACGATGATGATTCGCGTGAGGCGCCGATGAGGTATCAAGAGAGGAAAGAAATAAAAAATTCTTTTATAACAACAGGATGGTGTGAGTTATGATGTGAAATGAGATCCCGGCGCAGGGCGCCGGGGAGAGAATCAGGCAAAGAGCGCTGATAAACGCTGCAGCACCAGCATGGCGCTGTAGTAGTCCAGACGGAAGGTTTCGGTCCCCAGCGGATAAACGCGTTTAGCGGCAACCGACGGTAGGTGCGCCAGTAGCGGGTTGGCGTAAATGGCCTCGGCGTCTTTCTGGTCGCCGGCGAACAGGAACAGGCTTTCGCCGTTGATACCCGCCGCCAGATTCTCGCCGCCTAACTGTACGATGTCGTGACGCTTACCCTGGCTCTGGCTGGCGTGCAGGTTACCCGGCAGCGTCGCCAGCTTAAAGCCTAACTGTTCCAGCATCTGACCCTGCGCTGATTCCGGCGTCCAGATATTGGCGCTGTGCGCCGCGGCGGTATAAACCAGCGCGGTGACCGGCTGCGGCGGCAACTTTAGTTTCTCTTTTAACGAAACGAGCTGTTTATTGAACTCGGCAATGCGTGCGTCCGCCTGCTTTTCGTGACCGGTAATATGCCCTAATTGGGTAAGAAGCGTCTGCCAGCTTTTATCGTCGTAGTTGATGATAAGGGTCGGCGCGATAGTCGACAGCTGGTCGTACAGCGCCAGCGCGGAATCGCCGCCGGTGGCGCTTATCAGAATCAGATCCGGCATCTGCGCCGCCACCGCTTCGGCGCTGGGTTCGCCAATATAGAGTCGCGCCAGGTTGCGCTTTTTAGCGACATCGCCCCACTGGCGCAGAAAGCCCTGCGCGTCTGCCACGCGGTTATTCGGCGTGGTCGCGCCGCTGGCGACCACCGGCGCATCAATAGCCAGCAACGATCCGGTGAGGGTGACGCTGGTCGAGACGATGCGCTGCGGTTTGCTCTCCAGCGTATGAGTGCCGCGGCTATCGACGATCTGACGCGGCCAGTCTGCCGCCAGCGCTGAGTTAATTCCTAAAAGGCACAGCCCGCTGGCGAGTAAAGTACGACGGCAAAAAGTGGCAAAATTCACGAATTCGCATCCTGAGTCAGTTGTAGTAAATACGTCTCATTTTCAACATTGTACTGTACGGATGCAAGTGTAAGTCGCATAACCTGCTGTTTGTGCGGTTGACAAGGAGAGCAATACCTTTTAGGTTAGCCAACAAAAATATAAATGATAATTATTCTTAATATCTTTATCGTTTTTGGAGGATGATATGGAAACGTCACTGGCTGAGGATGTACAGGAAAAAACGCAGACCCTGTCGCCGCAAAGCTTCTTCTTTATGTCGCCGTACCGCAGCTTCAGTACCACCGGCTGTTTTAGCCGTTTTTCCCAGCCTGCCGTCGGCGGTGATTCGCTGAACGGCGAGTTCCAGCAGAAAATGGCAGCCGCTTTTGCCGAAGCCCGCGCGGCGGGGATCCGCAAGCCGGTCATGGTCGGGGCGATTCCGTTCGACACCAATCAGCCTTCCGAGCTCTATATTCCCGAACGCTGGGAAACCTTCTCCCGTACCGACAAACAGCAGTCCGCGCGTTACGCGGCGCCGCTCAAGGCGATGGATGTTGTCGATCGTCAGGAGATCCCGGAACAGGACGAGTTTTTGGCGATGGTGGAACGCGCCGCCGCGCTGACGGCGACTCCGGAAGTCGACAAAGTGGTGCTCTCAAGGCTGATTGATATCACGACCCGCGACCGGGTCGATAGCGGCGCGCTGCTGGAGCGGCTGATCGCCCAGAACCCGGCGAGCTTTAACTTCCATGTTCCACTGTCCAATGGTGATGTGCTGCTGGGCGCCAGCCCGGAACTGCTACTGCGTAAAGAAGGACTGCACTTCAGTTCGCTGCCGCTGGCCGGCTCCGCCCGCCGCCAGCCTGACGATGTGCTGGACCGGGAAGCGGGTAACAAGCTACTGGCGTCGAGCAAAGATCGCCATGAGCACGAGCTGGTGACGCAGGCGATGAAGAGCGTGCTTGGCCCGCGCAGCAGTCATCTGTCGCTACCAGAGTCGCCGCAGCTGATTACCACCCCGACGCTCTGGCATCTGGCGACGCCAATCGAAGGTACGGCGCTGGCGGAAGAAAACGCCATGTCGCTGGCCTGTCTGCTGCATCCGACTCCGGCGCTGAGCGGCTTCCCGCACCAGGTGGCGAAGCGGCTGATTGCCGAGCTCGAACCGTTCGATCGCCAGCTGTTTGGCGGCATTGTCGGCTGGTGCGATGACGAAGGCAACGGCGAATGGGTGGTGACCATCCGCTGCGCGCGCTTACATCAACGCTCGCTGCGCCTGTTTGCCGGCGCGGGTATCGTCCCGGCCTCTTCGCCGCTGGGCGAATGGCGTGAAACCGGCGTCAAACTCACCACCATGCTCAACGTATTTGGCTTGAATTAAGAGGCAAGGATGATTGCATTTACCCGTTGGCCGGAAGAGTTTGCGGCCCGCTATCGTCAAAAAGGCTACTGGCAGGATCTGCCGTTAACCAATCTGATTACTCGTCATGCGGACAATGACGCCGTGGCGATTATCGACGGCGAGCGGCAGATTAGCTACCGCCAGTTTAACCAACTGGTGGATAACCTCGCGTCCTCCCTGCAGCATCAGGGACTCAAGCGCGGAGAAACCGCGCTGGTGCAGCTTGGCAACGTCGCCGAGTTCTACATTACTTTCTTTGCGCTGCTGCGCATCGGCGTCGCACCGGTTAACGCTTTGTTTAGCCATCAGCGCAGCGAACTCAACGCCTATGCCGCGCAGATTAAACCGGTGCTGCTGATTGCCGATCGCGAGCACGCGCTGTTTGCTGACGATAGTTTCCTTAATGGTTTTATCGCTGAGCATCCTTCGCTGCGTGTCGCGCTGCTGCGTAACGATGGCGGCGAGCGCGACCTGGCAACGGAAATTAACCGCACGGCGGATAACTTTGTCGCCAATCCGACGCCGGCTGACGAAGTGGCTTTTTTCCAGCTCTCCGGCGGCAGCACCGGGACGCCGAAGCTTATTCCGCGAACCCATAACGATTACGACTACAGTATCCGCCGCAGCAACGAGATCTGCGGTATTAACGCCGACACGCGCTATCTCAACGCGCTGCCGGCGGCGCACAACTATGCGATGAGCTCGCCGGGATCGCTGGGCGTCTTTCTCGCCGGCGGCCGGGTGATCCTCGCCGCTGACCCGAGCGCCACGTTGTGTTTCCCGCTGATCGAAAAACATCAGATTAACGTCGCGTCGCTGGTGCCGCCGGCGGTCAGCCTGTGGCTGCAGGCTATTCATGAATGGGGCAGCAACGCGCAACTGCAATCGCTGCAGCTGCTGCAGGTTGGCGGAGCGCGCCTGTCCGCGACGCTCGCCGCGCGTATCCCGGCGGAAATCGGCTGCCAGCTGCAGCAGGTGTTCGGCATGGCGGAAGGGCTGGTTAACTACACCCGCCTCAACGATAGCCCGCAGCGAATTATCAACACCCAGGGTTGCCCGATGTGTCCTGACGACGAAGTGTGGGTGGCGGATGCCGACGGTAACCCGCTGCCGCGCGGCGAAGTGGGCCGTCTGATGACCCGCGGCCCTTATACCTTCCGCGGCTATTACAACAGTCCGCAACATAACGCTGAAGCCTTTGATGCCGATGGATTTTACTGCTCCGGCGATCTGATTTCGATCGATGAAGATGGCTATATCACCGTCCAGGGCCGGGAAAAAGATCAGATCAACCGCGGCGGCGAGAAGATCGCCGCTGAAGAGATAGAAAACCTGCTGCTGCGCCATGAGGCGGTGATCCACGCCGCGCTGGTTAGCATTGAAGACAATCTGCTGGGCGAGAAGAGCTGCGCTTATCTGGTGGTGACATCGCCGCTGCGCGCCGTCGCGGTGCGCCGTTTCCTGCGCGAGCAGGGCGTGGCGGAATTTAAATTGCCGGATCGCGTGGAGTGCGTTGCCGCGCTGCCGCTGACGCCGGTGGGCAAAGTCGATAAAAAACAATTACGTCAGTGGCTGGCCGAAGGCAAGCTGGGCTGAAGGAGAACAGAAAATGGCAATCCCTAAATTACAGGCTTACGCGCTGCCGGAAGCCAGCGATATTCCGGCCAACAAAGTTAACTGGGCCTTTGAGCCGTCGCGCGCCGCGCTGCTGATCCACGATATGCAGGAGTATTTCCTCAACTTCTGGGGCGAAAACAGCGCGATGATGGAAAAAGTGGTGGCCAATATCGCCGCCCTGCGCGACTTCTGCAAACAAAACGGCATTCCGGTGTACTACACCGCCCAGCCGAAAGAGCAGAGCGATGAAGACCGCGCCCTGCTGAATGATATGTGGGGACCGGGGTTGACCCGATCGCCGGAGCAGCAGCAGGTGATTGCCGCGCTGGCGCCGGATGAACAGGATACGGTGCTGGTGAAATGGCGCTACAGCGCGTTTCATCGCTCACCGCTTGAAGAGATGCTGAAAGAGACCGGCCGCGACCAGCTGATCATCACCGGCGTTTACGCCCATATCGGCTGCATGACCACCGCCACCGACGCTTTTATGCGCGATATCAAACCGTTCTTTGTCGCCGACGCGCTGGCAGATTTCAGCCGCGAAGAGCATTTGATGGCGCTTAAATACGTCGCCGGCCGTTCTGGACGCGTGGTGATGACCGAAGAATTGTTGCCGCTGCCGGCCTCCAAAGCGGCGCTGCGCGCGCTAATTCTGCCGCTGCTCGACGAATCCGACGAACCGCTGGATGATGAAAACCTGATCGACTACGGTCTGGATTCGGTGCGTATGATGGCGCTGGCCGCCCGTTGGCGCAAAGTACACGGCGATATCGACTTCGTGATGCTGGCGAAAAACCCGACCATCGACGCCTGGTGGGCGCTGCTCTCCCGCGAGGTGAAATAATGGCGGCGCTGGATTTTCACGGCCAGACCGTGTGGGTGACTGGCGCAGGTAAAGGCATTGGCTATGCCACCGCGTTGGCTTTCGTCGAGGCCGGGGCCAACGTCACCGGTTTCGACCTTGCCTTTGACGGCGAAGGTTATCCGTTTGCCACCGAAATGCTGGACGTCGCCGATGCCGACCAGGTACGCGACGTTTGCGCGCGTCTGCTCAACGATATCGAACGACTGGACGTGCTGGTGAATGCCGCCGGGATCCTGCGCATGGGGGCGACCGATCAATTGAGCGCGGAGGACTGGCAGCAGACTTTCGCGGTGAACGTCGGCGGCGCGTTTAATCTGTTTCAGCAGACGATGGCGCAGTTCCGCCGTCAGCGGGGCGGGGCGATCGTCACCGTCGCCTCCGATGCCGCGCATACGCCGCGTATCGGCATGAGCGCCTATGGCGCCTCGAAAGCGGCGCTGAAAAGCCTGGCGTTGACCGTCGGGCTTGAGCTGGCAGGCAGCGGCGTGCGCTGCAACCTGGTATCGCCGGGCTCCACCGACACCGATATGCAACGTACCCTGTGGGTCAATGAAGATGCTGAACAGCAGCGGATCCGCGGATTTGGCGAGCAGTTTAAGCTTGGCATCCCGCTGGGCAAAATCGCCCGACCGCAGGAGATCGCCAATACCATTTTGTTCCTCGCCTCTTCTCACGCCAGCCATATTACGCTGCAGGATATTGTGGTCGATGGCGGCTCGACGCTGGGGGCGTAGATGGCCTGGAAACGAGAGCTCACGCTTGCGGCGCTGAACGCCAGTAGCGAAAACACCATGGTGGCGCATCTGGGTATTGTCTACACCCGGCTGGAGGAGGCGCTGCTGGAGGCGGAGATGCCGGTGGATGCGCGCACGCATCAGCCGTTTGGTCTGCTGCACGGCGGCGCTTCCGCGGCGCTGGCGGAGACGCTGGGCTCGATGGCCGGTTGGCTGATGACCGAAGAAGGGCAATGTGTGGTGGGCACCGAGCTTAACGCTACCCACCATCGTCCGGTCTCCAGCGGTAAAGTGCGCGGCGAATGCCGACCGCTGCATCTTGGCCGCCAGAGTCAGAGCTGGGAAATTGTGGTGTATGACGAAAAAGGGCGGCGCTGCTGCACCTGTCGTCTGGGAACCGCGGTGCTTGGCTAAGACGCTGCTATTTCCCCGGCTTGCGCTGCGCTGAGCCGGGCTACGGATCTGTAGGTCGGGTAAGGCGTTAGCCGCCACCCGACAAAAAAACGGCACCGTTCACGGTAATCCTTTCATTTATTTTCCTGCCTTAAGTGATCTCGCTAGCAATGTGAGACAAATCTCCGCCGCGGCATGGCATCTGCGCTGTTTCGAAGTTGTTAAACTCTGCGTTGTGTTCTAGAAACAAACTGTAACATCCTGATTACCCTACCGGTGGACCACAACAATGAATAATTCAGGGAAATACCTTATCTGGACACTGCTCTCCGTGATCGGAGCCTTTGCCCTCGGCTATATCGCCTTAAACCGGGGTGAGCAGATAAATGCGCTGTGGATTGTCGTCGCGGCGGTCTGCGTTTATCTGATCGCGTATCGTTTCTACGGCCTGTATATCGCCAAAACCGTCCTCGGCGTTGACCCAACGCGGATGACGCCGGCGGTACGACATAACGACGGCCTCGATTATGTTCCGACTGACAAAAAAGTGCTGTTCGGTCACCATTTTGCGGCGATTGCCGGCGCAGGGCCGCTGGTTGGCCCGGTGCTTGCCGCGCAGATGGGCTACCTGCCGGGGATGATCTGGATCCTCGCCGGCGTGGTGCTGGCCGGCGCCGTGCAGGACTTTATGGTGCTGTTTGTTTCGACCCGTCGCGATGGCCGTTCGCTTGGCGAACTGGTTAAAGAGGAGATGGGGCCAACCGCTGGCGTACTGGCGCTGGTGGCCTGTTTTATGATCATGGTGATCATCCTCGCGGTACTGGCGATGATCGTGGTGAAAGCATTGACCCACAGTCCGTGGGGGACATACACCGTCGCCTTTACCATCCCGCTGGCGATTTTTATGGGCATCTATATTCGCTATCTGCGCCCGGGGCGCATCGGCGAGGTGTCGGTGATAGGCCTGGTGATGCTGGTGTTCGCGATCATTTCCGGCGGCTGGGTGGCGGAAAGCCCGACCTGGGCGCCGTGGTTTGATTACACCGGCGTACAGCTGACCTGGATTCTGGTGGGTTACGGCTTTGTGGCTGCGGTACTGCCAGTCTGGCTGCTGCTGGCGCCGCGCGACTATCTCTCCACGTTCCTGAAAATCGGCACCATCGTTGGGCTGGCGATTGGCATCCTGATTATGCGCCCGACGTTGACCATGCCGGCGCTGACGAAGTTCGTTGACGGCACCGGCCCGGTATGGACCGGCAACCTGTTCCCGTTCCTGTTTATCACCATCGCCTGCGGCGCGGTTTCCGGCTTCCACGCGCTGATCTCCTCCGGCACCACGCCGAAAATGTTGGCCAACGAAGGGCAAGCCTGCTTTATCGGCTACGGCGGCATGTTGATGGAATCCTTCGTCGCCATTATGGCGCTGGTGGCGGCTTGTATTATCGATCCGGGCGTCTACTTCGCGATGAACAGCCCGATGGCGGTGCTGGCGCCGGCGGGAACCACCGATGTTGTGGCCTCGGCGGCGCAGGTGGTGAGCGGCTGGGGCTTTAGCATAACCCCGGATACGCTGCGCCAGATTGCCAGCGAGGTCGGCGAACAGTCGATTATTTCACGCGCCGGCGGCGCGCCGACGCTGGCGGTGGGGATGGCTTACATTCTGCACGGCTCGCTGGGCGGGCTGATGGATGTCTCTTTCTGGTACCACTTCGCCATTCTGTTTGAGGCGCTGTTTATCCTGACGGCGGTTGATGCCGGCACCCGCGCGGCGCGATTCATGCTGCAGGATCTGCTGGGCGTGGTGAGTCCGGGGTTGAAAAAAACCAGCTCGCTGCCAGCTAACCTGCTGGCGACCGCGCTGTGCGTCCTGGCGTGGGGCTACTTCCTGCATCAGGGGGTGGTCGATCCGTTGGGCGGCATCAATACCCTGTGGCCGCTGTTCGGTATCGCCAACCAGATGCTGGCGGGGATGGCGCTGATGCTGTGCGCGGTGGTACTGTTCAAGATGAAACGCCAGCGCTATGCGTGGGTGGCGCTGCTGCCGACAAGCTGGCTGCTGATTTGTACGTTGACCGCTGGCTGGCAGAAGTCGTTTAGCCCGGATACCAAAGTCGGTTTCCTGGCCATCGCCAATAAATTCCAGGCGATGATCGACAGCGGCGCCATTCCGCCGCAGTATACGGAATCGCAGCTGGCGCAGCTGGTGTTTAATAACCGTCTTGATGCCGGGCTGACTATCTTCTTTATGATTGTGGTGGTGGTTCTGGCGCTGTTCTCGATTAAAACCGCGCTGGCGGCGCTGAAAGAGGATAAACCGACGGCGAAAGAGACGCCGTATGAAGCGATGCCCGCGGATGCGCAGGGCTTAACGGCGCAGGCAAAACGCGCGCATTAACCTGATTGGCCTACCTTTCTTCTCCTCTCTCTCCCTGTGGGAGAGGGATGGGGTGAGGGAAATAAGCGAGAAACTCATTATGTTCGACACCCTTTCAAAAGCAGGAAAATATTTAGGCCAGGCGGCGAAGATGATGATCGGCGTGCCGGATTACGATAACTACGTCGAACACATGCGGATCACGCATCCGGACCAGACGCCGATGACCTATGAAGAGTTCTTTCGCGAACGCCAGGACGCGCGCTATGGCGGTAAGGGCGGGGCGAAGTGCTGCTAGCCTTCTTTCGGTAAGTAGAGGCTGATTTGCTCCTGGGTACAGCCGTAAATCGCCGCCAGTTTTTCGCGGGTCCGCTTCTGCGGACGGGAGTCCAGCGCTTCCAGCTGTGACACCGCGGACTGGCTGATGCCGAGTTTAGCCGCGACCTCCCGCTGTGAGAGTCCGCGCAGGATACGCCACGCGGCCTGCAGGCTGACGTTTTCTTTATGCATCACGTCGCAGACATCCCCTGGCAGCATTACGTTATCATAGATATCTGATTCATAAGAAATATCTTCCCAATTGTTTTCATCCTCGTCGTCGTACTCCAGCAGAGCCAGGCGCATACGAAAGTAATCACTGTAAGGAATGACGACATACTGGTCTTTTCCTTCTTCATCCTTGATGTACTGAATAGTCATATTCGGTATGTTCCTCATGAAGGTAGGTGGTGGTGGTTCGGCGTTTAACCGCCACTACGTAGCAGGTATCGTCCGGCGGATCCCCAAAGGTGTAGATGACTCTGTAATCACCTAATCGCAGCCTGTAGTGGTTTTCGGGAAAGGACAATTTTTTGATATCCGAGATAGGTGAAGCTTTATCATTCATCTTCTCCAGCCTGGATTTAATGCGGTTCTTATACCGATTATCGATTTTAGAAAATTGCTTATTTGCCGTTTTTGACCAGACAATCTTCATCCGTACCTCCACTGTACGCCCACACAAAAGATAAGGAAATAATAAGACTATTAGATAAATTCCGAATTTCTTATGGAGTACAGTAGAGCGGAGAAAAAACGCAGGTAAGAGGCAAAGCGTAACCCGTCGAGGCGGCGCGGGAAGGCCTCTGCCGGGCGACAGAGGCTTGCAGAAAATATGCGATCAGGCGTTCAGGCCGCCATCCACGTCGAGCCCCGTACCGGAGATCTGCCCGGCGGCCGGGCTGGCCAGGAAGGTGACCGCCGCGGCGATGTCTTGCGGCTGGCCGTAGTGACCGACCGCAATCATCTGGCGCTGGGCTTCCGCCTGTTCCCCATCCTCCGGGTTCATATCGCTGTTGGTCGGCCCTGGATGGACAAGGTTAACGGTGATCCCGCGAGGGCCTAAATCACGCGCCAGCCCACGGGTCAGGGAGTTGAGGGCGGACTTGGTCATGGCGTAAACCGCGATGCCCGGCATGGCTACGCGGTTGGCCAGACAGCTGCCGATGTTGATGATCCGTCCGCCATCGGACATATGCACCAGCGCTTCCTGGATAGCGATGACCACCCCACGAATATTGACGTTGATAAGGTCGTCAATGTCCGCCAGCGTCATGGATTCCAGTGGACCGCCGCGGGCGATGCCAGCGTTGTTGACCAGAATGTCCAGCCCGCCGAGGGCCCGGGCCGCATGGGTGACGGCATCCTGAATGGCCTGCGCGCTGGCGCTGTCGGCCTGCACCGCTTCGCCGTACCGACCCAGCGCCTTAATTTCATCGGCGACCGCCTGGGCTTTATCGGCCGATTTTTCATACGTAATAACCACATCGGCGCCGGCGCGCGCCAGCGACAGCGCAATAGCGCGACCCAACCCACGGCTGGCGCCGGTAACCAGCGCCTTCTTACCTGTTAAATCGATCTGCATGATGACCTCGTTACGAGAGTGGTGAGAATCATCATTAGGTATAGATGGTCTGGGTGATTAACGGCTGAAGTATTCCACCTTCTCAAACGTCGCGCGCAAAGCGTCAGGGGTTAACGTCGCCGGTAGGCTAAAGCGCTGCCAGGGCGGGAAGCGCTCCTTATGGGTGTTGGGCTAACCTGATGTTATGTCTGGACATCCAGATGGCTAATATTATTTGGTTTTAGCTTATGCTTTTTACGCAGTTGTCAGGCATCGGCGGCTGTGAAAAATTCGTTAAATCAGAATATTAATTGCCTGGGGAGGGTGATGAGCGTGAATCGCCTTGAGATGCATAACATTAGCCTGGCCTTTTCCGGCTTTCAGGCGCTGAGCAAGGTGGCGTTTACCCTTAAGGGCGGAACGGTGCATGCGCTGACCGGCGCCAACGGCGCAGGCAAATCGACGCTGATGGCGGTGTTGTGCGGGACGCATGCCGATTACGAAGGTGAAGTGGTGATCAATAACCAGCCGGTTAGCATTCGTTCGCCGCGCGATGCAAAGCAACTGGGGATTCATCTGGTGCAGCAGGAGGTGGATGTTGCGCTGGTTCCGGGGCTGAGCATTGCGGAAAACATCATGCTGGACAGGCTGGCTGAACCGGGTGCGGTTTTTCGCTGGTCGCGGGTGCGTCAGCAGGCGCGCGAAGCGCTGGCGCAGCTTGATATTGCGCTGGACGTTCGACGTTCAATCGATAGCTGTACCCTTGCCGAAAAGCAGCAAATTCTGCTGGCTCGCGCACTGTCGCACCACTGCCGTTTTTTGATTCTTGATGAACCCACCGCGCCCTTGGATCAGCACGAAAGCGAACGCTTATTTGCGGTGGTTCGTCGTCTGCAGCAGCAGGGGATCGGCGTGGTCTTTATTTCGCATCGTATTCATGAACTGAAAGCGATTTGCGACACCCTGACGGTGCTGCGCGATGGCCGTTTAATCGAAAGCGGGCCGATGGCCGAACTCAGCGGCGAACAGATCGTCGAAAAAATGCTCGGCCACGAGTTGAGCGATATTTTCCCGCCTGCGCGTCCGCCGCATGGCGAAGAGGTGCTGTTAAAGGTTGACGGTTTGCATGACGAAGCGCTGTTGCAGGATATCTCGCTACGCCTGCATAAGGGGGAAATTCTCGGTATCGCCGGCTTGGCGGGCGCGGGGAAAACTGAACTCTGCAAAGCCTTATTCGGCGCCAGCAAAAGCCGACTGCGCTACGGCGAACTTAACGGCCAGCCGTGGCGGCCGCGCGATCCGGCCGATTCCGTCCTCCAGGGGCTGGCGCTGGTGCCGGAAGAGCGGCGCAAAGAGGGGATATTCATCGATGAGGCGATCGCCATGAATCTGGCGGTCAGCGCCGATAACAGCTTTTCGCGCTGGAACCTGTTCGGCCATCGGCAGGCGTGGCGGTGGGCGCAGGAGGTTATTGCCCGTATCGGCGTGCGCGCCACCGGGCCGGGGCAGACGCTACGTCGGCTTTCCGGCGGTAATCAGCAAAAAGTAGCCATCGGTAAATGGCTGCGCGGCAGCGCAAACGTGCTGATTTTCGACGAGCCGACGAAAGGGGTGGACGTGAAAGCGAAAACCGATCTGTTTCAGTTAATTGATGGCCTGGCGCGGGAGGGGCGGGGCGTGATTTACGCCTCCGGCGAATTTTCCGAGCTGGTGGGCCTGTGCGATCGCATCTGCGTGTTATGGGATGGGCGCATTGTGGCGGAAATTCCCGGCACCGAAGCGCGGGAAGAGACGATTCTTTATTACTCCACCGGAGGAGCGGCAGCGTGAGCAAGGCCCTGGCAGTCAACGCGACGGTATCGGGCCGTCAGCGGTTTTTCGATTTTCTCTATAAATGGGGCATGTTGCTGACCGTGGTGCTGCTGGTTGGCGTCTTTGGTTTAGCCTCAGATAACTTTCTTGACCCCTTTAACATCATCAACATTCTGCGCTCCATCGCTATCGTGACGGTGATTGCCATTGGGGTGTCGATTTCGCTCACTATCGGCGGTTTCGATCTGTCGGTGGGGTCGACGGCGTCGCTGGCGAATGCGTTAGTGATTTCGTTGTTTGTCTGGCACGGCCTGAACACCACTGAAGCCATTCTGATTACCCTCGCGCTCTGTACGCTGGTGGGGTTATTCAACGCGTTTCTGATCGTGGTGCTGCGCATTCCTGACATGCTCGCCACGCTTGCCAGCCTGTTTGTGATTCAGGGGGTGGCGATGACCTACAGCTACGGCGGCTCGATCACCGAAAATATGGTGTTGCCGAGCGGCGATATGGCTGAAGGCACGATTCCGGCGGCGTTTGGCGCGCTGGGGCAGGTACCGACCATCGTCATTATCATGCTGGTGGTAACGCTAATCGCGCAGCTGGCGCTGTCGTTCACCACCCACGGGCGGCGGATGTACGCCATCGGCGGCAACCCGGAGGCGGCGAGACTCTCCGGCCTGCGGATCACGCGCTATAAAGTGGCGGCCTACGTGATTGCCTCGCTGCTGGCCGGGCTGGGCGGCATTCTGCTGGCATCAAGGATTGGTTCTTCCCAGGTGAACGCCGGCGGCGGTTACCTGATGGACGCGGTCGCGGCGGCGTGGATCGGCTTTTCGCTGGCGGGCTCCGGCAAGCCGAATGCGCTGGGAACGCTGGTGGGAGCGGTTATCCTTGGCGTGCTTTCCAATGGCCTGGTGATGCTGTCGGTGCCCTATTACGCGATGGACATTATTAAAGGGCTGGTGCTGGCTGGCGCGCTGGCACTGACCTATTTTCAGCGCCGTACCTAACACTTTACAGGGTAAACAAAATGAAAAAGATAGCACTTTCTCTTATGGCGCTGGGCCTGCTGCAGTCGATGGCAGCGTTGGCGCAGACCCCGACGCCGGTTCCGGCGGCGATTGCTGAGCATAACGGCCCGATCCGCATCGCGGTGATTCGCAATCTCGGTTCTGACGATAACACTACCCAGTTTGTCGCCGGGGCGATTCAGGAAGGTAAAAAGCTCGGTTTTAAAGTCAGCGCCTTCCTGAGCAACGGTGATGACGCCAAATTCCAGGACTTCGTCAATCAGGCCATTAGCCAAAAATATGACGGTATTATTCTTTCCCAGGGGCGCGATCCCTACTCGACCGCGCTGGTGAAAAAAGCGGTCGATGCCGGGATCAAAGTGGCGGTGTTCGATACCGCGGTGCAGGGATCCGTCCCCGGCGTGACGGTTAGCCAGCAGGATGACGCCTCGTTGACCGAGCTCTCTTTTGGCCAACTGGTAAAAGACTTCAACGGCAAGGCCAACATTATCAAGCTATGGGTGGCAGGCTTCCCGCCAATGGAGCGCCGCCAGGCAGCCTACCAGACGCTGCTTAAACAAAATCCGGGGATTAAAGAGCTGGAGTCTATCGGCGCCGTATCATCCGACGTGCAGGGCGACACGGCCAACAAAGTTGGCGCGATTCTGGCTAAGTATCCTAAAGGTAAAATTGACGCCATCTGGGGGACATGGGATGCCTTTAGCCAGGGAGCCTATAAGGCGCTGAAAGAAAATGGGCGCAGCGAAATCAAACTCTACAGCATCGATATTTCCAATCAGGATTTACAGCTGATGCGGGAGGCAGATAGTCCGTGGAAGGTTAGCGTGGCGGTCGACCCGAAACTCATTGGCGCCACCAACGTACGCTTGATTGCCAATAAGATTGCCGGGGAAAGCACCCCGGCTACCTACGATTTCAAAGCGGCGGCCATTCCGCAGGCGCTGCTGGCGGCACAGCCGGGGGCGGTCAACGTGGCGTCGCTGGGGAAAATCATCCCAGGCTGGGGGCAGACCGAAGATTTTATTGCCCCGTGGTTTGCCACGCTGGAAGCCCAACATAAATAATCACGCGGTTAGCTGTACTGACGTACGCGGGCGATAAGTTCGTCCACGCTATCGATACGCTCGGCGATGACGATCAGCGCTTTGCCGAGCGTAATTGCATGGCGCAGGCATTCGTGGCGCATGGCCGTGTCCGGAATCGAATCGATATCGGCGACGTGTGAAAGCCCGACGCTGCGGCGTATCAGTTCAGTTCCGCAGAATCCAATGGCATCGCACCATACTTTTTTGAGGAATACTGAGGCGTAACCGGGGCAGGCCAGCGCCGCATCGCGTGTTTTCTCCGTTGCTAACGCCTGGAAACGCTCGCTGAAAGTGTGCCACAAGGTCTGTATATCGTTGAGCCGCTGTTCGCGCGCGGCGGCGGCATCGCGAATGCCGAGATGGCCAGGTAGACCGCAATAGTTAAGCAACAAATTGCCAATGGCGGTGCCGACGTCAAAACCGATAGGGCCGAAATAGCCAAATTCGGCATCGATGGCTTTAAGGCTATTTTCAGCGACGAAGATGGAGCCGCTATGAATATCGCCGTGCAGCAGGGCTTCGGCCTGTGAGAAAAAGCGGTGCTTCAGCGCCGCGACCGCCAGTTTAAGCTGAGCGTCCTCACGCAGGGCGGCAACCTCTTCTTCCAGCTCCGCCGGATAGTTATTGCGCTCGTGGATCTGATACGGATCGTTAAAAAACAGATCCTCGGTGATCTCGCACATTTCCGGATTGATAAATTGCGCCACCTGCGCTTTTTTCTCATGCGGATGGAGATAGAAATCGCTGGTGTGGAACAGCGTCTGCGCCAGATATTCGCCCAACTGGCCTGCCGCCTGCGGATAGTAGACGTTGCCGATAAGCTCGCCGCGCCAGATACGGTGATCGGAAAGGTCCTCCATTATCATCACCGCCAGAGCGGGATCGAAATGAAGAATGTGTACCGTATGCTGCGGGCTGTGCTGATAGTGGGCGACCAGGGTCTGTGCTTCGAGGCGCGCGCGGTCGAGGGTCAGTGGCCAGGATTCGCCGACGCAGCGCACGTAGGGCAGCGCCTGCTTAACAATAATCCGGCTCACGCCCTGAGCATCGAAAATTTTGAACACCAGATTGAGATTGCCGTCGCCTACCTCCTGCGCCGACACCAGCTCAGACGGATCGTCGAGCCCGCCAAATTGTTGTGCGTAAGCCACCGCATCGCTGGCCGTGAAGGTATGGTATTGCGACATTGCCTCGATCCTCAAAAGTGCTGAATTAAGCCGTTCAGACGTCTATACATCTGGATTTCATCCTGACACAATGTGATACAACAACGCAACAGGGATTTAACGATATGCAGACACTACAGACCACCAGCCTGCGGGTAAGCGAAAATCAGCTTTTTATTCTCGATCAACAGGCATTGCCGCAGGAAAAACGCTGGCTGGCGGCGGATAACGTTGCGCTGCTGGTGGACCATATTCATGCTTTGCGGGTGCGCGGCGCGCCGTTGATTGGTCTCTCCGCCAGTCTGCTGCTGGCGCTGTTGGCGCAGCGCGGCTTATCCCGCGACGAGCTCACTCAGGCGCTGGAAACCCTGCGCGCGGCGCGGCCGACGGCGGTCAATCTAATGAATAATCTCGATCGTATGAAGCAGGCGCTGGCGCAGGAAGACTATCCGCAGGCGCTGGAGAGCGAAGCGCTGCGCCTGATTGCGGAAGATAAACAGCTGTGCGCCAGCATTGCCGAAGCTGGCGATGCGCTGGTAACGCCGGGTAGCCGTTTGTTGACCCACTGTAATACCGGTGGCCTGGCGACGGCGGGGGTTGGCACCGCGCTGGGGGTTATCGCTTTGGCCTATGAACAGGGCAAGGTGGTTAACGTCTGGGTCGATGAGACGCGGCCGCTGCTGCAGGGCGGGCGCCTGACCGCCTGGGAATTGGGGGAGCTGGGTGTGCCGTATCAGCTTATTACCGACTCGATGGCCGCCAGCCTGATGGCGCAGGGGCAGGTTGATGCGGTATGGGTCGGCGCGGATCGTATCGCCGCCAATGGCGACGTGGCGAATAAAATTGGGACCTATTCGCTGGCGGTGCTGGCTCACTATCATCGTATTCCTTTCTACGTGGCGGCGCCGCAAACCACTCTCGATCGCTACTGCCCGAACGGCGCGGCGATCCCGATTGAACAGCGTGCGGCGCAAGAGGTGACCGGCGTAAAAGGCAGCTTTGGCGCCGTGCAGTGGGCGCCAGAAAACGCGCCGGTTTATAACCCGGCCTTTGACGTGACGCCAGCTGCGTTAATCAGCGGTTGGGTGCTGGATAGCGGCGTGGTCACGCCACAGCAGGTGGCGGACGGTATTTTTGCGCCGCTGGCGTAACGGTTAACAGTGATAAGGAACGATTATGTGGCAAGAGCGACTCGCACAACTGGTGACCACCTGTCACTGGATTGGCGCAAAAGGGTGGGCGCCGGCGACCGGCGGCAATATGTCAGTACGCGAGGATGCGCGCTGGTGTTGGTTAAGTGAATCGGGGCGCGATAAGGGCAGCCTGACCAGCGACGATTTTTTACAGGTGGACATCGCCAGCAATCGCGCGCCGTCGGGCCGTAAACCGTCGGCGGAGACCGGCTTGCATACGCTGGTTTATCGCCTGTTTCCTGAAGCGAACGTCGTGCTGCACGTGCATACCGTGCACGCTACGGTGCTCTCACGTCTTGAAACCAGCGATACCCTGCAGCTGCAGGGCTATGAAATGCAAAAAACGCTGAGCGGGCAGCATAGCCATCTCGATAGCGTACCGGTGGCGATTTTTGATAACGATCAGGATATTGAGGCGCTGGCGGAGCGGGTTGAAGCGTATGCCCGTAGCCATCCTTTGCGTTATGGATTTTTGATCCGCGGCCACGGCTTAACCTGCTGGGGCAGGGATGTTAGCGAGGCGCGGCGTCAGCTGGAAGGGCTCGAGTTTCTCTTCGAATGCGAGCTGCTGCGCCGCCGCTATGCATAAAGGTTAGGGTAAGCGCGGATAGGCATCGGCGATAGCATCGCCGGTGAATTGCGCTATCCAGCCTTCCGGATTGTCAAAAATACGAATGGCGGTGAAATTCGGCTCCGAACCCATATCGAACCAGTGCGGCGTATGCGCCGGGACGGAGATCAGATCGTTCTTTTCGCACAGCACCTGAAAGACTTCATCGCCGATATGCAGGCAAAACAGCCCGGCGCCTTCGACAAAGAAGCGTACTTCATCTTCGCCATGGGTATGCTCATTGAGGAATTTAGCCCGCAGCGCCTCTTTCTGCGGATTATCCGCCCGCAGGCTAATGACATCCCAGCTCTGGTAGCCCTTTTCAGCCACCAGTTTATCAATCGCGTGCTGATAGGCCGCAATAACGGTTTCAGCGGTTGGCGCCGGGCCCAGGTAGCGATCGGCCTGCCAGCGCTCGAAGCGCACCCCTTTTGCGCGCAATTGCTGCTGGATCTCATCGGCGTTGCTGCTGTGCCAGCGTGGATGGCTGGCGTCGTTAACGGAAAAAATAGTTAATTCGCTCATGCGGGAAGTTGCTCCGGGTCGATGTCGTCAAAACGCTGAACCTGTGGATGATGGCTGGCCGGGTCGCGGTCGCCGCGTACCAGCTGCAGGGTGCGTAAACCTGCCGCTTCGGCGGCGTCCAGTTCCTGATGGATATCAGAGAGGAACAGAATGCTCGCCGGGCTATGCCCCAGTTGTTCGGCGATAGTGCGATAGGATTGAACTTCGCGTTTGGCGCCGACCAGGGTATCGAAATAGCCGCTGAAGAGATGAGTAATATCACCTTCGTCGCTGTAGCCAAATAACAATTTCTGCGCGGCGACCGAGCCTGAGGAATATACATATAAATCAATGCCCATCGCCTTCCACTTCTCCAGCGCCGGGAGTACATCGGGATAAAGATGGCCGGTAAAGTCGCCGTTCAGATAGCCCTCGCGCCAGATAATGCCCTGCAGCGCTTTCAGCGCCGTGGATTTACGATCTTCGTCCATGAAGCGGAATAGCGTCTCGATAAGCGCTGCGGTACTGGCTTCGGGAGCGGCGATTTCTGTACGCAGATTGTCGAGAATGGTACTGACCGGCTCGACATACTGCTGCGCGCTGACAAAAGCGGCCAGCCGCTCGCGGGCGTAGGGGAATAAGACGTTATGGACGAAGCGAATGTCGCTGGTGGTGCCTTCAATATCGGTCACGATAGCGCGGATCATGGTATCTCCAGAGTGGATAGTGCGCCGTGCTGCCGGTGGCGTCGGTTTGCCGCCTGCCTGCGGCAAGCGAAATAACGTTAGCATTTAGACGTCTAAGCGTCTTGATTGCCAAATATTAACATCGTGTTATAGTGGCTTCAACAACAGCATTACAATCGGAACAAAGAGAATGAGCAATAAGCCACTGATTCCTGAGAGTAAACTCCCTGCATTAGGCACCACCATTTTTACCCAGATGAGCGCGCTGGCGCAGCAGCATCAGGCCATCAATCTATCACAAGGTTTCCCGGATTTTGACGGCCCGCGGTACCTACAGGAACGGTTGGCCTGGCACGTCGCCCAGGGGTCTAACCAGTACGCTCCGATGACCGGCGTACCGGCGCTGCGCGAAGCCATTGCCGATAAAACCGCTGAGCTGTATGGCTATCGCCCGGATGCGAATAGCGATGTCACCGTCACCGCGGGGGCGACCGAAGCGCTGTATGCGGCGATCACCGCGCTGGTCAGAGCCGGCGATGAGGTGATCTGCTTTGACCCGAGCTATGACAGCTACGCGCCGGCGGTAGAACTTTCCGGCGGGGTGCTGAAACGTATTGCTCTGCAGCCGCCGCATTTCCGCGTTGACTGGCAGCAGTTTGCCGCCACGTTAAGCGACCGCACCCGTTTGGTCATTCTTAATACGCCGCATAATCCATCAGCCACGGTCTGGCAGCGGGAAGATTTTGCCGCGCTGTGGCAGGCGATCTCTGAACGGGAAATCTACGTTATTAGCGACGAAGTGTATGAACATATCTGTTTTGCAGAGCAGGGCCATACCAGCGTGCTGGCCCATCCGCAGCTGCGCGAGCGGGCGGTAGCGGTCTCTTCTTTCGGTAAAACCTTTCACATGACCGGCTGGAAAGTGGGGTATTGCGTGGCGCCTGCCGCCATCAGCGCCGAGCTGCGTAAGGTGCACCAGTATTTGACGTTTGCCGTCAATACGCCCGCTCAATTGGCGCTGGCGGATATGCTGCGCGCGCAGCCGGAGCACTACCGCGAGCTGCCTGCGTTTTATCGGCAGCGTCGGGATCTGTTTATCGATGCGCTGCGTGATAGCCGGCTGGAGATTTTGCCTTGTGAAGGGACCTACTTCTTGCTGGCCGACTATAGCGCGATCTCTGACCTTGATGACGTCAGCTTCTGTCGCTGGCTGACCACTGAAGTCGGCGTGGCGGCGATCCCGCTGTCGGTATTCTGTGCCGATCCGTTCCCGCATAAGCTGATTCGCCTGTGCTTCGCCAAGCAGCCGGAGACCCTGCAGGCGGCAGCAGAGCGGCTGCGTCGCCTGTAGCTATTTCACCGTCCATGCCTGAGAAAATTGACGGTCGGCGAACATCTCGGCCAGGCCGTTAATTTGCTTCAGGCGCAGCACTTCATCGGCATCCATCCCCAGCTCTTTGCTGATTTTGCTATTGCTCCAGCCGAGATTGGCCAGCTCGCGGACAATTTCCGACATCGCGTGGATCTGATGGCGCCCGCGCGCCCGGTTGTGGCGGATAGTAGCGGCCATCAGGGCATCGCGCGGGGGGCTGTTCGCCGACAGACAGGTTACCGGCAAATATCCCTTGAGCTGTTTTTTCAGCGACAGCTTGCTGCCCGCCAGTTCGTAGCGGTGAAAACCGTCAACGATGGTATAGCGTTTTGACTGTTGATTCTGCACCACGATCGGTTGCGTGAAACCATTGGCCTCCAGCGAAGTTAATAACAGCCGCTTTTCCGGCGGCGCAAGGTTATTAGGGTTGTAATCGTTGGGAACCACCTCTTCCTCTTTAACCCATAGCACGCAGTCAACCGGCTGGTTGTGAAAGGGGCTATGGCGGTGCAGAGCCTGGCGAAAGTGATTCAGCGCGTCGATTTTTTCCTCTTCCGGCAGCGCTGCCAGATACTCTTCTATTTGGGTAATTAGTCGTTGTTGCATAGCAGTCCCCATTGTTGGCGTTTTTTACTTATGCGCTTGCAGTAGCTTTTATAGCGGGTGGCTTTAGTTGGGCTAAATGAGAGCTGGCGACACCAGTAATCATTGTTTAATAACACTTTGCAGACGCGCCGCCATGAAGGGATATCCCGGGTGCCGATGTCGCTCTCCTGGCTATCGGGGATATCCTCCATTCCCTGTTTTTGATACCAATGCAGATAGACCGCGATTTTATTACGATAATGCTCGGCGGTTGGCCGCGGCATGCTATCCAGCAGGAACAGGGCGTAACTCTTCCAGCTGTGGTGCCCGGGTTTATCGAGTTTGCGGTGGCCATAAAATTTGTTGTCGTACCCTGCGTAAATACCACCGCTGTGCACGCCGTTTACGCGCTGGCAAATGGCTGCCCAACGTTCTGGCTCCAGCACATGATACAGCCAGAGACCCTGGCGCTGCTCCGGGCCAAAGGGTTCGCAGATGCGCATATAGCGCAGCGGCACCCCGGCCTGATACATCAGATCGTAAAGGGGGTTATAGGTATGACCGCTTTTGCTAAACCACGTCCAGATATCGGCGGTTTTCCAGTCATAAATCGGGTAGATGTACCAGGTATGGCCGCCCGGCGCCGATGTCGTCCATGGCTTATCATCGGCAAAGCGCAGTTTGCGCTGAGATGAGATGGTCATAAACCGATTAAGCGATTCATCTGCCCGGATACCCACCATCATCGCCGCCGGACGGTTTTGTGAAAACCAGTCGGCGAAATCACGGACGAACTCTTCGAAGCTCATTCCGCTGCTATAAAACGGGAAATAGCCGGGATCGGTAATGGCGTCAGCGGGCGGCTGGCGTACCCAGTTGACACCCGGCTCCCAGCATTGCCACTCCGGCGAAAACTGAGTCAGTGAATTTTGCGTGGTGAGTGGTAGGGCGACCCAATAAAATTTCTCAATAACATCCTGGTATTCGGTACGGATATTTTCGCAATGCTGAATGGTGCAGGAAAATTGCGCCTCCCAATCAATAAACAACACGTTGAATTTTTTTCCCATTTGCCGGGCGCAAAGCGCCGCCAGGTGCAGCATGGTGGTGGAGTCTTTTCCGCCGGAGAAAGAGATGCAAATGCGTGAAAAATTTTCTAATACCCACTGTATCCGCTGCTGGCTAGCCTGAAGAACGGACTCGGGTAATGGAATTTTTACCAAAGACATTACCATTAATCCTTTAATGTGATGGATGCGCTTTCACGGTAGTGTAGAACACATTAAGGGTAAGGTTAATATGAAATGGTAATGTTTTAAGTGGGAGAAATGTAATTCACATAAACATATTCACAGAGAGAATATGTTTATGATGACAAATCAATTAATAGCCGCGTTCTGAGATATAAAGTCAGCGAATTTGGGGTTATTCAAGGATGAACGATTATAAATCATATAGGCCATTACCGGAGGGACGGGGTCGGGTAATGTGATTTCACGAAATTTAAATGATGCGCCAAAATAATTCAAAGCATGCTTCGGGATAAAGCCAATAAGATCGCTTTGATTAATTGTCGTTAAAATAGCGATCAGAGAGTTGCTGCGAAACGCGACTCTCCGTTCTGGCATGAGTTCACTTTTGTGCTGCTGGAATGCTTTTACATTCGGATCGGTTGAGACATAAAGCGTAAATCCCTCGCGGGAAATATTTTCGTATGAATTAAGCAATTCCGCCCGCGGATGGTTCTCCCGACAAACCAGCGCAATTTCTAGTTCCTGAAAAGGCTGACAAATCGTGCTGTGGTTTGAGAGTGGCGTAATGCTATAGATCAGATCCGCTTTACGGTAGGCCATCAGATCTTCAACGCTTTCTGGCGACAGGAGTAGATCGCGGTGATCGATTTGCAGATTCGGGTCCATGTGCAATTTATTAATTAAATCCATGGTTGCTGGTGATATAAGAAGTTGCGGGCTGTAAATTACAAATCGTTTACTTAATTCAGAATGATTGGCGATATTAATTGTTTTTTCTAATTGGTTGAGGTTTTTTTCCAGGTGATGATGTAAGTTCATGCCCACGGTCGTCGGGGTAATTCCTTTACCGGAACGCACAAATAGCGGATCGTTTAATTGATTACGTAACCGCTGCAGTGACTGGCTTACCGCGGAAGGAGTAATAAACAGCGTTTCCGCCGCTTTACTGATACTAAGATGTTGATAAATGCACTCGAAGATAACCAACAGGTTTAGATCGAATTTTTTTAAATCATAAAGGTTGGCCATGCTTAACGTCCTGTTTATGTTGCAGCGAGGCGAACGGATTATTATTTCTTACCGTTATACATTTGTGGCGATGCTATCAAATATCATTATTATAGCTAAATATACAATTAATCCCTACTAAATGTATACCAACCAATCGCTTTCCGCCAGATCCTTTTTTGTCCTTAAGTACCTGGCGGAAATGCGTTATTTTTTACTGCTGCTTTTCACCCATCATCACCTGCAGTTTCTCTTTATCGGGTAGTCCCACTACCTGCTGCAACATGTTATCTTTATTCATATAGTAAATAGCCGGCGTGGCGTTAGCGCCAAGGTCATCCATCAGCTGCTGGTTGATATTCAGGGTCCTCATCAAGGCCGCAGGGATATCTGTCGGTACGTTCAGCTTCAGTTTGCCGTTGGACTGTTCGTAATCATGCCAGGTTTGCGCCGGGTCTTTGCTGGCCAGAATCGCTGCCGCGGTGGCCGGGCTCTCTGGTTTAATCACGCCGACCAATAAGGTGCGTAGTTGCACCTTACCGGATTCAACCCACGGCCTCGCCTGTTGCCAGAACTGTTTACAGTAGGGGCAGAAAGGGTCGGCAAACACATAAAGGACGATGGGCGCCTCTTTTTTACCTTCCCGTAGCCAGTCAGCGGACTCGAGTTTTTTCCACATCGCCTGTCCGGCCGGGGTATAGAGTTCTTTCTGGAAAAGCTGTTCGCTCAGATTGTTGCCTTTTTCGTCGTACATGTAGCCGGAAATGGCGTGCTTACCGTCGGGGGTGAGATAAATAGCAACGCCCATATCCTGATACTTTCCGAGCCAGCCTTTGACGCCGCCGGGGGCTTCAAAGGGCTTAATGATAGTAATACCCTGTTTTTCTATTGCTTTTACGGGGGCGGGGAGGTCTTCGGCATAGCTACACAACGGCAGCAGGCTCAGAAAAAGCAGTCGTTTTAACATGAGTATTCCTTTTAAATCAGAAGCTAATGTGAAGTGGTGGTGAAACCTATCGCAGCCATAGATAACACCTGCCGGGCGTTTGGTTGCCCTTTAGTTCGGCGAATGATGTAATCCTTCATGCTGTTACATTAAGGTGTAGAGCGCAACATATTGCCAGCCATTCTGGCGCTGAAGCTACCTGCGGGTATTTCAGGTAACGGGGCCGCCTGAGAGGGCGGCCTTTTTACTTTCAGCGAAATGAGGCGAAACACGGGGAAAAACCGCGATCGCGACGGCAGGTTCACAAAGTTGTCTTGTTACGGTTGTTAGATAACGCTTATTGATTTGATAATGCAAACGCATTGGTCGAGTCAGGAAAAATTCGTTAACTTAGACCTCAACAAAAACACGGAGGAAGTATCGATGTCTTTAATTAATACCAAAATCAAACCTTTCAAAAACCAGGCATTCAAAAACGGTGAATTCATCGAAGTTACCGAAAAAGACACTGAAGGCCGCTGGAGCGTCTTCTTCTTCTACCCGGCCGACTTCACTTTCGTTTGCCCGACCGAACTGGGCGACGTGGCTGACCATTACGAAGAGCTGCAGAAACTGGGCGTAGACGTTTACTCTGTTTCTACCGACACCCACTTTACCCACAAAGCGTGGCACAGCAGCTCTGACACCATCGCTAAAATCAAATACGCGATGATCGGCGACCCGACTGGCGCCCTGACCCGTAACTTCGACAATATGCGTGAAGATGAAGGTCTGGCTGACCGCGCGACCTTCGTCGTTGACCCGCAGGGTATCATCCAGGCAATCGAAGTTACCGCTGAAGGTATCGGCCGTGATGCGTCTGACCTGCTGCGTAAAATCAAAGCCGCTCAGTACGTTGCTTCCCACCCAGGTGAAGTGTGCCCGGCTAAGTGGAAAGAAGGCGAAGCGACGCTGGCTCCTTCTTTAGATCTGGTTGGTAAGATCTAATTCGTTTTATTCCCGCTAATTAACGGGCGCACCAGCGCCCGTTTTATTCCAACACCATGATGCAAGCGCATTCAGGCTGCCTGACTAAGGCCGCTTGCATGATGATGTTTTAAGCCCAGGAGATAAAAATGCTCGACACCAACATGAAAACCCAGCTCAAGGCCTATCTTGAGAAGCTGACCAAACCTGTTGAGCTGATTGCCACGCTGGATGACAGCGCTAAATCGGCAGAGATCAAGGAACTGTTGGCTGAAATCGCTGAACTGTCAGACAAAGTTACCTTTAAAGAAGACAACACGCTGGCGGTACGTAAGCCATCGTTCCTGATTACTAACCCAGGTTCCAACCAGGGGCCGCGTTTTGCTGGTTCTCCCCTGGGACATGAGTTCACCTCATTAGTGCTGGCGCTACTGTGGACCGGCGGTCATCCGTCGAAAGAAGCGCAGTCGCTGCTGGAGCAGATCCGCAACCTTGACGGTGATTTTGAATTCGAGACTTACTACTCGCTCTCTTGCCACAACTGCCCGGACGTGGTGCAGGCGCTGAACCTGATGGCGGTGCTGAACCCGCGCATCAAACACACGGCGATTGATGGTGGAACCTTCCAGAATGAAATCACCGATCGCAACGTGATGGGCGTACCGGCGGTGTTTGTGAATGGTCAGGAGTTTGGTCAAGGTCGTATGACGCTGACTGAAATCGTCGCCAAAGTGGATACCGGCGCGGAAAAACGCGCGGCGGAAGAGCTGAACAAACGCGATGCTTATGATGCTCTGATCGTCGGTTCCGGCCCGTCTGGTGCCGCGGCGGCGGTATACTCCGCGCGTAAAGGCATTCGTACCGGCCTGATGGGCGAACGTTTCGGCGGCCAGGTGCTGGATACCGTAGATATCGAAAACTATATTTCCGTACCGAAAACCGAAGGCCAAAAACTGGCTGGCGCCCTGAAAGCGCACGTCAGTGAATATGATGTTGATGTGATTGATTCACAAAGCGCGGCAAAACTGATCCCGGCAGCCGTCGAAGGCGGCCTGCATCAGATCGAAACCGCCTCCGGCGCGGTGCTGAAAGCGCGCAGCGTGATCATCGCAACCGGCGCCAAATGGCGTAACATGAACGTACCTGGTGAAGACCAATACCGCACTAAGGGCGTAACCTACTGCCCGCACTGCGACGGCCCGCTGTTCAAAGGTAAACGCGTGGCGGTGATTGGCGGCGGTAACTCTGGCGTTGAAGCGGCAATTGATTTGGCGGGCGTCGTTGAACACGTGACGTTGCTGGAGTTCGCGCCAGGAATGAAAGCCGACCAGGTGCTGCAGGATAAAGTACGCAGCCTGAAAAATGTCGATATTATTCTCAACGCCCAGACCACTGAAGTGGTTGGCGACGGTAGTAAGGTGACGGGGCTACAGTACCGCGACCGCGTCAGCGGCGATGAGCATCATGTCGCGTTAGCCGGTATTTTTGTCCAGATCGGCCTGTTGCCGAATACCAACTGGCTGGAAGGTACGGTTGAGCGTAACCGCATGGGTGAAATCATCATTGATGCCAAATGTGAAACCAACGTGAAGGGCGTGTTTGCCGCCGGCGACTGCACTACCGTGCCGTACAAACAAATTATTATCGCCACTGGCGAAGGTGCGAAGGCTTCTTTGAGCTCATTTGATTATCTGATTCGCACCAAAACCGCATAAAAAGTCGTAAGACAATACCTGCACACAGCAAAGAGGCGACCCTGGGGTCGCCTCTTTTTTTGCTTATTGCACCGTTCCGTTATCTCACGACCATTACCGGAATATGGGCATGACGAATCACGCTTGAGGCGTTTGAACCCAGCAAATGGGTGCTGATCGACGGATTACGTGAACCAATGACTACCACGTCAGCTTTGATTTCATTGGCCAGTTCATTAACCATATCGCGGACGTTGCCGAAACGCACATGGCTCTTGATGCGTGAAGGGTCGATGCTGAAGTGGCCGACCATGGTCTGCAAGCGGGTTTCCGCTTCATGCTGCAAATGCTCTTCAAAGCGGCGCAGATCGGCGGTAAAACGGCTCATGGTGAAGCTGGATGAACCGGGTAAGACGTGAAGTAAATGAATAATACCGTCCTGTTGGGCGAGAAACTCTGCATGGCGGACAGCCTTGTCGCTCAGCTCCATTTCAAAGACATCAACCGGCATAATGATAGTTTTATACATATGCATTTCTCCTTGTTTGTCTGTTTCTATATCAACATATTATACAAGGATATTGTGGCATTCAGGTCGCAAAACTGTATACGCCGTCACGGGATGAGGTAAAAATTTGTCACAGAGGGTGGGGAAACAGAAAGAGGATGACGACGCATCCTCTGAATAAAGCGTGAAACGCCTCAGGCAGCGGGGTACTTAGCGGTGGAATTCGCCTGCGGCTTCCGGCTGGTACAGCAGTTCCAGCACTTCCAGATGCGCCGATGCGCCGCCGGGTAACTCCCAATGAATGGAGGTCCCGACTTTCAGCCCGAGCAGCGCTGCGCCAACCGGCGCCAGAACCGAAAGCTGAGTGGCGCTATCGGTCGCCTGCGCCGGGAAAACCAGAGTCCGCACGCGTTCTTCACCGCTGGTTAAGTCGCGGAAGCGGACTTTGCTGTTCATGCTGACGACGTCGTGCGGCATTGCTTCCGGCGCCAGCATTTGCGCGCGGTCCAGTTCGTCGTTCAGGGCATCGGCGACCGGCGAATTCGCGTATGCCGGCTGTTCAAGCAGTCTATCGATACGTTCAGCATCGAATTCATTAATAATGATTGCGGGTCTGGTCATTGCATACTCCATGTTATCCAGGAACCTTTTCCGTAAAAGAAAACCCTCGCCGAAAGGGGCAAGGGTTAATGTCCCTTCATCATACTGAGACTTGCCTGATGTTTGAAGTGATTAAGCGCACATTCAGCGCATCGTTAGCAAAAGCAGATGAAATGGGCGCATCGCTCTGTTATCAAGAACCGACTTTGTCCAGCACAAACTGCTTAGCGCAGTTGCCCGGATGCGGCTGCGGCAGGAACGAATCTGCGCCCAGCGGAGCATTGATCGCGCTAGCTTTGATGGAGATTTGCATTTCCGTTAAATAAGCGGGATTGCCGTCACAGGTTAATTTAAAGGCTTTCACGTTTTGCGCGCCATAGGCTTTGGCGACGGCGGCATCAAAATCGCTACGGCTAACGGTTTGTCCGTAATGTTTCGCCAGAAAATCGCCGATTGCGCTTTGCTTCACTTCGCCATTCAGGCGCACCATCGTGCCGAAGTAGCTATCCGGATCGAAGCCGAAACAGACGCCATGTTTGGCATACTCATAGCGTTCCAGGCAGGAGTTGCCGCCGGACCCCGGCATCACGCTATTCAGCTTATTGGCCATTTCCAGCGATAGCCCGGTTTCCGCGGCCTGGCATTTACGCCCGGCTCTGACTTCCGGCATATTGGGGATAGGGCGCGTCGCGCAGCCGTAGCGCATCCAGCGGCGCTCATCGACGCCGCGCGAGGCGATCGACTTCGGCAGGCCCGGCCACAGGCCGTGTACCGTCAGAAAATCGGCTTTGTTGCGTTCTTCCTGCTGTAGCCGGCACTCCTCTGGTTCATTACGATTTCTATCCAGCATGCTCTGACAAAAACCGGTTTGCCAGGACAATGCCAGCACGTAACGATCGAAATCACCGTATTTCGTCGCGGTAAGCGGTTCTGCGCCAACCTGTGTTGCGCCGAGTAAAAGGGCAATGGCGACGACATCCTTCCTGAACATTTTTATTCCTGATAGTGGGAGATGATTAATTGCTGGGATTTATTAAAGCATAAAAAAGGCGCCTGCTGGCGCCTTTTCACTGCGGTTTGTGGTTTATTGAATCGCGGCGCCGGGGACCAGAATCTCGGTGGCGATGATCACCACTAACAGGCCGACGATAACGGGAACCGAGGTGCGTTTAACAACTTCGAACGGAGAAATCTTCGCCATTCCCGCCACCGCCACCACCACGCCGGAAACCGGTGAAATGGTGCGTCCCAGATTCGATGCCTGCAACATAGGGATCGACAGATAGGCCGGGTTGATGCCGGAAGAGTGGGCAAGCTTCGGGATCATCTCAACGAAGGCGTAAAACGGCGCGTTGCCGGAACCGGTGGTCATCGCCGCCAGCATGGTCAGGACGACTAATACCAACATCAGGATGATGCTGGCGGATCCGAACGAGGTCGCAATAGAGATAAGACCGTCGATAAAACCGATAGTGCTCAGACCCTGGGCAAATACGCCCGCCGCGACCAACAGCATGACGACGCTGGCGAAGGCGTCCGCCATGCCGCGATAGGCGGCTTCCAGCCCGGTGAAGACCTTTTTAGTGTCAAAACTGCGCAGGAATTCCAGTACTGAAGCCAGCACCATACAGATCACCAGAATCGTGATGATGTGTAACTCCGGCCCCCATTTGCCGTCAAAAATCAGCACGCCGATAATCGGTGTGAAAGGCAGAATGGCGTACAGCGCCGGGGCGGTGGTGGTTATCTCATTGACGTCGAGCATCTCGTGCGAGGCGTTCTCTTTTTTATCGAGGTAGCGCTGCCAGAAGAAGTGAGCGATGGCCATACAGACGATAGCGGCAATCGAGATAGGTAAAGTGGTTTTGAAAGCGAAATCAATCAGCGGCATTTCGGCAGCTTTGGCCGCCAGCACTACGTCACCGGAGGTTGGTGACAGGATCAACGCGGCAGGGGAGGCGCAAATCGCCGCCGCGGCGCCGCGGCTGATGCCGACATTGACCATTACCGGAAATAGCGTCGCCATCAGCAGCACCCCAAGGCCAGTTGCCGAGGAGACCGCCAGCGACATCAGGCAGGCGAGGAAGTAGGCGGCAATCATCAACAGATAAGGCGAGTTAATATATTGCAGCGGCTTAGAGGCCAGTTTAACCACCATATCGTTGGCGCCGATATGGGTCATATAGGTGGCGAAACCGCAGAGCATCATAATCATCATGCCGAGGTCGCCGCCGCGGCTCATGAGCAGTATTTTAATATATTCAAAGATGTCGGTTGCGGTGTAACCCGTACTGGCGGCGCTGGCAGGGAGAACTTTATGCCCCATAATGGCGCTGGCGATAAGCAAGATTAAACCGCCGACAAACAGCACTCCTGTCGCGGAATAACCTTTTATAATGTAGCGGGCGACGCCCACAATAACCACGACCCCGATAAGGATCTCAACAAGCGTAAGCATACTTTACCCCTAAACCATTAACCCAAAGAATCTGCTGATATCTAAAGCACTACAAAAATTAAGTGATGGAATGTGCCCAAAAAACGGACAGAACTTGCTGACCCAAATCAATAAACTACTGAGAATTGACTAATCAGAACCCGTGGCACGGCTAACATCACAAAAGTTGTCTACCAGCATGAGCTTTTTGCTATGGCGCAATTCAGGATTTTGCCTTATTCCGTTAACAGTCTATTAAGATTACATTTGTTACTTTACTTCGTTTTTAAAATTGCAATCGGTAATAGAGAAGTGTTTAAACTACGTCAATTTACATTATTTATGCTTGCGCTGTCCGGCCTGCTGCTGTCGTCCGGCTATGCTAACGCCTCGTTCTCGTCAACGCTCCGCGATGGCTACAATACGCTGACGGACAATGTCGCGCAAACCTGGAACGAGCCTGAGCACTACGATCTCTACATCCCGGCGATCACCTGGCACGCGCGCTTTGCCTATGACAAAGAGAAAACCGATAAGTATAACGAACGCCCATGGGGCGCGGGATTTGGCATGTCGCGTTGGGACGATAAAGGTAACTGGCACGGCCTTTATCTGATGGCGTTTAAAGATTCCTTTAATAAGTGGGAGCCGATTGGCGGCTATGGCTGGGAAAAAACCTGGCGCCCGCTGGCCGACGACAACTTCCATCTTGGCCTTGGTTACACCCTTGGCGTAACGGCGCGCGACAACTGGAACTATATCCCGATCCCAGTGGTGCTGCCGCTGGCATCGATTGGCTACGGCCCGGCGACGTTCCAGATGACCTACATCCCCGGCACTTATAACAACGGCAACGTTTATTTTGCCTGGGCACGCATTCAGTTTTAATCGTTATAACGTAGTGACAAAAGTGATAAGTTCTTTGTCTTGTTGAAAAACAATGACTAACGTAACTGTCGGCTATAAAGATAGAGACTTTTATCACTTTTTAAGAAAGTTACGCTGGACAAAAGGCATCACAATTGATGTACTGGTATCCGACACAGCATTAGTGTCGTTTTTAATTTAAAGGTAATTTTGATGTCTAAGATTAAAGGTAACGTTAAGTGGTTTAATGAGTCCAAAGGATTCGGTTTCATTACTCCGGAAGATGGCAGCAAAGATGTATTCGTACACTTCTCTGCAATCCAGTCCAACGGTTTCAAAACTCTGGCTGAAGGTCAGCGCGTAGAGTTCGAAATCACTAACGGTGCCAAAGGCCCTTCTGCTGCAAACGTAATGGCTATCTAACCAACGCGTCAGTAGAATATAAAAACCCGCTTATAGCGGGTTTTTTTTTGCCTGTCGTTAGCGGGCGGCTGACTGTGAGAACAGCCAGAATGCCGTCGCGGTCATGGCGAAAGAACCCAGTAGATTGACCAGCACGTTTAACAATGCCCAACTGAAACGCCCCTGCTGGAGCAGGAAGACCACTTCTGCTGAAAAGGTGGAGAAAGTCGTCAGGCCGCCGCAGAAACCGGTAGTGATAAGCAGTTTCCACATCGGATCGACATTCGTCAGGCGATTGAACCACGCCAGCCCGGCGCCGATAATAAATGCGCCCAGCAGGTTAGCGATTAGCGTGCCAATGGGAATCGCATGATGCATGGGGTTAAATTTCATGCCCAGCCACCAGCGCAACACGCTGCCGGTTCCGCCGCCAACAAAAACGGCTAAAAGGAGTTGTAACACGGTCATTTCCTGCTATTTGGTTAGGTATAAGGCCGAGTGTAGCGCGCCAAAGGCGTTTTTGGCTATGGATTCGAAGTGGGAGAAAGAGATGCGGGTAGCAGCAGGGCAATTTGCCGTCACGGCGCAGTGGCAAACTAATGCGCAGATCTGCGTTGAACTGATGCGTCAGGCGGCAGAATGCGGGGTATCGTTACTGGTCTTACCCGAGGCGTTGCTGGCGCGGGCCGATAACGATCCTGATATGTCGGTAAAATCAGCGCAGGCGCTGGACGGCGGCTTCATGCAGCAACTGCTGGCCGAAAGCCGGAGTAATGACTTAACCACGATATTAACGCTGCACGTGCCCTCTGGCGAAGGGCGCGCGAGCAACACCCTGGTCGCAATACGACAGGGGATGATTAGCGCACAATACCAGAAACTCCATTTGTACGATGCGTTTAATATGCAGGAGTCGCGGCTGGTGGATGCCGGCGAACAAATTCCGCCGTTAATTGATGTAAATGGGATGCGAATCGGCTTAATGACCTGCTACGATTTACGCTTTCCCGAATTAGCGCTATCGTTAGCGTTAAAGGGTGCCGATGTGTTGGTGCTTCCTACCGCGTGGGTTCGCGGGCCATTGAAAGAACATCACTGGGCGACGCTGCTGGCGGCAAGAGCGCTGGATACCACCTGCTACATTATTGCGGCAGGCGAATGTGGAACGCGTAATATCGGTCAGAGCCGGATTATCGATCCGCTCGGTACCACCATTGCTGGCGCTGCTGCCCAGCCGCAGCTGATTTTTGCTGAGATATCCGCAGATTATATTCGTCAGGTGCGTGAGAGTTTGCCGGTGCTGCGTAATCGCAGATTTGCGCCACCGCAATTATTGTGACGTTTTTTTAAACAAGGCTTGATTCACCTTGTTACAGATTGCTATTGTGTCGGCGCGTCAAATAGCCGTTAATTGTATGCGTATATGTGTATGATGGCGTATTCGCAGCTTGAGCTTGTATAGAGAAGAAGGTTAGCTATGGGTGAGATTAGTATTACCAAACTGCTGGTAGTCGCAGCGCTGATTATTTTAGTGTTTGGTACCAAAAAATTACGCACGCTGGGTGGAGACCTGGGTTCGGCTATCAAAGGCTTCAAGAAAGCCATGAATGATGACGATGATAGTGCCAAAAAGACCAGCGCTGAGGAAGACGCGCCGGCACAGAAGCTCTCTCATAAAGAGTAATTAATCACGGGCTCCCGACGAACGGGGGCGCGTCGCGGCCGGGTGTGAAGCTCAGGCGGCAAAGAGGCGGCAGCGTATTCGTTGTCGCCTTTTTTATGGTTAGCGTTTTGGATATGAAAAAAGATGCAACCAGGTATGACAATGGAAAGGGGGATTAGCCGGTAAATCAGGCCGCCGCGAACGACGGCCAGAGAAAGACAGGAGTTATTTTACTTCCATACCTTTTGCCTGCAGATCGGCATGATAGGAAGAGCGGACGAACGGGCCGCAGGCAGCATGGGTAAAGCCCATCGCCATGGCTTCAGCTTTCATCTCTTCAAACTCTTCCGGGCTAACATAACGCTGTACCGGAAGGTGGTGACGGCTCGGCTGCAGATACTGACCCAGCGTCAGCATGGTGACGCCATGACGGCGCAGATCGCGCATCACTTCGATGATCTCTTCATTGGTTTCGCCAAGACCGACCATCAGACCCGATTTGGTCGGGATTTCCGGATGCGCTTCTTTAAAGCGCTCCAGCAGTTTCAGCGACCAGTTGTAATCTGCGCCCGGACGCACCTGGCGATACAGACGCGGTACGTTTTCCAGGTTGTGGTTAAACACATCCGGCGGCGTCACTTTCAGAATATCCAGCGCGCGATCCATACGGCCACGGAAATCCGGCACCAGCGTTTCAATCTTGATATTCGGGCTCTTCTCGCGGATAGCGCTGATACAGTCAGCGAAGTGTTGCGCGCCGCCGTCACGAAGATCGTCGCGGTCAACGGAAGTCACTACCACGTAGCGCAGACCCATATCGGCGATGGTTTGTGCCAGTTTTTGCGGCTCATTGGCATCAGGCGTCACCGGACGACCGTGGGCAACGTCGCAGAACGGACAACGGCGAGTACAGATAGCGCCGAGGATCATAAAGGTCGCGGTACCGTGGTTGAAGCACTCGGCAAGGTTCGGGCAAGAGGCTTCTTCGCACACGGAGTGCAGGCCATTCTTACGCATCGCTGCCTTGATCCCCTGAATACGGGACGAGTCAGCCGGAAGTTTGATTTTCATCCATTCCGGTTTTCTGAGCAGAGCTTCACGCTCAGTTGCCACGTTTTTCACCGGGATAAGGGCCATTTTATCGGCGTCGCGGTACTTAACACCGCGTTCCATCACAATGGGTTTACTCATAGCGTGCGTGTTCCAGTTGCGAGTCACGAAGGAAAGCGAATTAATTCAATCAAATGTTGTATTTATCAACTATTTTTGAACTAAGGACAGGCAGTATATCATTGATACGGGGTTGAAAGCAGCCTGGTTACCCGGCAAATTGTAAAATAGTTGTTGTTTTATCCTTTTCCCTCGCGTGCGGTTAGCAGGCATAAGTTTGCACAATGGTGTCGATAATCTCTTTCAGTAACGGCTCCTGTGCGCTTTGCCGGTTGTAATGGAGCGAAATATCAATACGCTGGTCCTGCAGAGGTGGAAACGAAATCGCTTGTAAAGGCCAGATTTTCGCCACCAGCGCGAACATACTCTCCGGCGTCAGCCCCAGCAAATCGCTATTATTCATCATTGCCGCCTGGGTCAACAGGTTATAGCTGCTAAAGCCGCAGCGGCGTTCGCCGACGTACTCTTCTAGCTGGCGATGCAGGGTAGGGTAGCGCTGCCCTTCCGGTAGCAATAGCGCGAACTCACACTGCTGCAGATTTTCCTTCGTCAGGGGAAGGTGCAAAATGGGGTGATTTTCGCGGCAAAAGATGACAACCGGTTCGGAGAACAGCACCTGGTGTGCAATAGCCAGCCCGCTATGGGGATAGCTGTCGATCAGTAAGTCAACCTGTCGCTGATTAAGCTGACTGGCGGCATCGGTAATCGCCATATTGTGCAGTAATACCTGAGGAAAGCGCGATTTCAACGCATTGGCTATTTTCGGTATCACCAGAGCGCCGACGGTCGGCGCGGTGGCAATAGTGAGCACACGCTGCTGATGTGAGCCGCTGCCCAAATCCAGCGCATTGAGAAAGGCTTCCATCCCCTGGCTGATATATTGATGCAGGTGGGTCGCATAAGCCGTGGGCGTGACTCCCTGACCTTTACGAATAAAGAGCGGGTCGGGGAATAGAGCCCGTAGTTTATTGATGGACTGGCTTATCGCCGAAGGCGTGATATTTAATACCTTCGCCGCATTGACGATGCCTTTGTGCACGTACACGGCTTCGAAGATAGTTAACAGGTTAAGATCGATATTACGCAGAATACGAAAGATCTGCCGATCTTCTGGCTGTTCGTTGCTTTCCAATGGAGGATGATTGTCGGCCACTCGCGGATCCGGTCGTTGGGTCATAGCCTCATTATAGCGGGCGATTATGTGGCGTAGAGTGACAATTGATTGCAAATTTGAAGTATTAATAATGAGTTGCGCTCTGAAGGTTCAGAGCGCGGTGCGCATCAAGCGGCGACATATTCATGCGGCGGGTTATTCAGCAGCGCCAGCAGGTTGGCGACCAGCCGCGGCGCGACGTTTTCCGTAGTGGCCTGCGGCTGCCAGTGGCGCATTTGCGTCATCTCCATGCCTGCATAGCCGCACGGATTAATACGCAGGAATGGCGTCAAATCCATTGCCACATTCAGCGCCAGTCCGTGGAACGAGCAGCCCTTGCGAATACGCAGCCCCAGTGAACAGATTTTCTGTTCACCAACGTAAACCCCCGGCGCATTGGCGCGTGGGTGGGATTCAATCTGATACTCTGCGAGAGTATTGACCACGGTCTGCTCCAGTAGCGTCACTAATTCACGTACGCCGAGTTTACGCCGTTTAAGATTCAGCAATACATACATCACCTGTTGGCCTGGCCCGTGATAGGTCACCTGACCGCCGCGATCGCTCTGAATAACCGGGATATCGCCTGGCACCAGCACGTGTTCGGCTTTACCGGCCTGACCCTGAGTAAAGACCGGGTGATGTTCTACCAGCCAGATTTCATCCAGCGTCGTGTCGTCACGACTGTCGGTAAATTCGTGCATTGCCTGCGAGATGGGTTCGTAAGGTTGCAGGCCGAGTTGTCGAATAAGAATGGTATTGTGCTGCAAAACAACGTCTCCGCCGAGAGGGATGACTTAAGTGGGGGAGAGTATATCACAGCGAAAGAAAGAGGATTACCCGGCGCTTGAGGCCGGGTAAGGCGAGGGATTACAGCACCATCCGCACGATTTCGATATTGCCCAGCTCTTCGTACAGGGCTTCGACCTGCTCAATGTGGGTAGCGTTAATGGTGATGGAGACCGAGTGGTAGTTACCTTTGCTGCTCGGTTTTACTGACGGAGAGTAATCACCAGGCGCATGGCGCTGTACCACTTCCACCACCTGATCAACCAGCTCAGGCAACGCCTGCCCCATTACTTTGTAAGTAAATGGAGTAGGGAATTCAAGCAGTTCGTTAAGTTTGGTTTTCATGTCAGCTCCGGTGTGACGACTAAAATAATAACTCCCACGTGATGTGGGAGTTATCAGGTTTCTTTGATGAATAGTATATGGGGATAGAAATCACACTTTCAAGTGTTCAATTTTTAACCAAACCAGTGATGGAACATTAACTTAATGTAATCAATGATTTTGCCGAAGAAATTACCTTCCGGAATTTCCTGCAGCACCACTAACGGACGCTGATCGATAGTTTTGCCATCTAACTGGAAGTTGATGGTACCGACTACCTGGTTTTTCTGCAGCGGCGCGTGCAGCTCGGTGTTATTCAACACATAGCTGGCTTTCAGATCTTTCATGCGCCCGCGTGGGATAGTCAGATAAACATCCTTATCTACGCCCAGAGAGGCGCGATCGCTATCGCCGAACCAGGCCGGTTCAGAGGCGAACTCTTTACCTGCTTTAATGGGGTTTACGGTTTCGAAGAAGCGGAAGCCCCAGGTCAGCAGTTTCTTGCTCTCGGATTCACGACCCTTATAGGTACGTCCACCCATAACCGCGGAGATCAGGCGCATCTGGCCTTCGGTAGCAGAAGCGACCAGGTTGTAACCTGCTTTATCGGTATGGCCGGTTTTAATACCGTCGACGTTGAGGCTGTTATCCCACAGCAGGCCGTTACGGTTCAGCTGGCGAATACCGTTAAAGGTGAACTCTTTCTCACGGTAGATGGAGTACTCATTCGGTACGTCGCGGATCAGCGCCTGGCCGATCAGCGCCATGTCACGCGCGGAGCTGTACTGACCGTCGGCATCCAGGCCGTGAACGGTCTGGAAATGGGTGTTTTTCAGGCCCAACGCGTTAACGTAATTGTTCATCAGGCTGACAAATGCGTCCTGGCTGCCGGCAACGTAGTCGGCCATCGCCACGCAGGCATCGTTACCGGATTGCAGGTTGATGCCGCGGATCAGCTGAGAAACCGGCACCTGCATGCCCGGTTTCAGGAACATCAGGGAAGAACCTTTAAACACCGGATTACCGGTTGCCCACGCGTCGTTACCCACGGTGACCAGATCGGATTCTTTGAATTTCCCCGCCTTCATGGCCTGGCCAATGACGTAGCTGGTCATCATTTTGGTCAGGCTCGCCGGATCGCGACGGGCGTCGGCGTTGTTTTCCGCCAGTACTTTACCTGAGTTGTAATCGATAAGAACCCAGGATTCAGCATCGATCTGCGGAGCGCCTGGGATCATGGTTTTCATATTCAGGTCATCGGCGCGGGCAGCGGTAGACAGTGCCGCAACGGAGAGGGCCGTAACGAGTAAACGAGCGGTGAAAGAGGTCTTCATGGTTAGAACAACGGCATCCGTGATGAAATTAAAAAAAGTGCCTTACTATAACAAATGCATTTCGCAGCGGCACCCGACATTACATATGACTTTGTTAATGATTTTTACATATGCAGTAGCACGGGATGCCGCGGCGTTGCGTTTAGTTGGCGCGAGTAATAAATGATTGCAACTGCGCTTCGTTTTGCAGGCGCTGTTGTACCGTCGACGCTTGCGACTTACTGGCAAATGGCCCCAGTTGGATCCGCCATACGGCGCCGTTTTGCATCACACGTCCGGGAACGGCGAACTGCTGGCTCAGGCGCTGCTGATATTGCTGGGCACGAGCCTGGTCGCTAACGGCGCCCACCTGCACGACGAACTCGCCGCTGGTGCTGGCGGCTGGTGCGGCAACAGTCGCGGCTGCTGCTGCGGTCGCGGCAGGCGCAACGCTTCCCTGAATCGAGCCCGGCGCGGTGACCGGAGCGCTGGGTGTCGCCGGCGTCGCGGCGACGGCGGCAGGCGCAGCAGCAGGTTCGCTGCTTTCCAGCACGCCATTATTCAGCGGTGTCGGTGCGCCAAGGAATCCACTGCCGTTAACCGGCGCGCCCACATTATCTTCAGGCTTAAGCGTTGAGTTGCTGATGGCGTGAACGTTTGACTGATCGGCCGGGGCGATGGCGGCAGAACCATCGCCATCAAGGTTGGGACGTGAAGGCAGGGCATAGGTCTGTTTGGCGACGGTGGTGCATGCCATACCTGGGCCGGACAAGGCGCCGTCCTGAGAGACGATGATAGGATCGATACGAACTTTAGTATTGTTCGAGGTATTCAGGCGGTCGGCGGAGGCGCGGGACAGGGAAATGACCCGGTCATTGCCGTACGGGCCGCGATCGTTAATGCGCACCACGATCATTCGGCCATTAGCCAGGTTCGTGATACGCGCATAGCTTGGGATGGGCAAGGTCGGATGCGCGGCGGTAAGCTGTGTTGGATCGAACGCTTCGCCAGAGGCGGTCAGGTTGCTGTTCGGCTCGGCGTCATAAATTGCCGCCAGACCGGTCTGGGTGAAGTTAGCCGGATCCTGGACGATTTTGTAGCTTTTGCCATCGCGTTCATAATCCTGATTGGCCGTGGCGTTCAGCGTTTCGAAACGCGGATCGGCGCCGCTAATTTCTACCGTCGGACCATTACAGACAGCCGGCTGCGGGACGCTAACCGTCTTCTGCTGAACGTCTTCACCCGAACATGCCGCCAGCAGCCCTGCTGCTATGCAGATCCCCAGCCATTGCTTACGCATTGCGAACCCCTTAAACGCTTTTCGACAACATTTTTCTGTGGGTATGGATCGACATTACGATACCAAACCCGGCCATCAATACGATTAGGGCTGAGCCCCCGTAGCTGACCAGCGGCAAAGGTACCCCCACCACCGGCAAAATACCACTTACCATACCAATATTTACGAAGACATAAACGAATAAAATCAACATTAAACCGCCTGCCATGACGCGGCCAAAGGTGGTTTGTGCCTGGGCGGCGATCCACAGTCCGCGCATGATAAGCAAAATGTACAATGCCAGCAGGATCAATACCCCGATAAGACCCAGCTCTTCCGCCAGCACGGCGAAGATAAAGTCAGTATGGCGCTCAGGCAGGAATTCGAGCTGCGACTGAGTACCATGCAACCAGCCTTTACCGCGTAAGCCGCCGGAACCAATAGCGATTTTCGACTGAATAATATGATAGCCCGCGCCCAGCGGATCGGTCTCTGGATCGAGGAGCATCATGACGCGTTGACGCTGGTAATCGTGCATCAGGAAGAACCATAAAATCGGAATAAAGGCGGCGACCAGCACTACCGCGATACCGATTAAACGCCAACTGAGGCCGGAGAGGAACAGGACAAACAGGCCGGAGAGGGCGATCAAAATCGAGGTGCCGAGGTCTGGCTGCGCCGCAACCAGCAGGGTCGGCAGGAAGATCAGGACCAGTGCGATGGCGGTATTCTTCAATGACGGCGGACAGACATCGCGGTTAATAAACCGCGCCACCATCAGCGGCACCGCTATTTTGGCAATCTCCGAGGGCTGAAAGCGTACAATACCGAGATCCAACCAGCGCTGTGCGCCTTTGGATATTGCGCCGAAGGCGTCTACGGCAACCAGCAAAATAATACAGAAAATATAGAGGTAGGGCGCCCAGCCCTCATATACCCGCGGCGGGATCTGCGCCATCACGATCATTATCACCACGCCCATGGCGATTTGGCCGATTTTACGCTCCATCATGCCCACGTCCTGGCCACTGGCGCTCCAGATAACCAGCGCGCTGTAGGTGAGCAGCGCCAGCAGGATGAGCAGCATCGTGGGGTCCAGATGGATTTTATCCCATAGTGATTTTTTGTTCGGATTATCGGTCATTATTGATCCTCCCCCGCCGTCACCGCCGGGCTTTCACTCGGCAGATTGGTGTTGTTATCACCCAGCATGATGTGATCGAGGATCTGGCGCATAATGGTACCGACCGCCGGGCCGGCGCCGCCATTCTCCAGGATCATCGCCACCGCGACCTGGGGGTTGTTGTAAGGCGCAAACGCCGTCATAAGTTTGTGGTCACGCAGACGTTCGGAAATTCGGTGCGCGTTATAGGTTTCGTTGGCTTTCAGGCCGAATACCTGCGCGGTACCGGACTTCGCCGCAATCTTATACGGCGCGCTGGCAAAGTATTTGTGCGCGGTGCCATTGCCGCGGTTGGCAACGCCATACATCCCATCTTTAGCGATTTCCCAATAGCCGGAATGAATATCGCCGACCGGCGGTTCATGCGGCTGAACCCACGGTACCTGTTTCCCGTCTTCGAGGGTGCTTTGCAGAAGGTGAGGCACTTTAACCACGCCGTCGTTTATCAGGATCATCAGCGCTTTGTTCATCTGAATCGGCGTGGCGGTCCAGTAGCCCTGGCCGATACCGACCGGGATGGTATCCCCCTGATACCAGGGTTTCTTAAAGCGCTTAAGCTTCCATTCGCGAGTTGGCATGTTGCCGGAGCGTTCTTCCGCCAGGTCAACGCCAGTGTAATCGCCGTAGCCAAACTTACTCATCCATTCGGAAAGGCGATCGATGCCCATATCATAGGCAACCTGATAGAAATAGGTATCCGCGGACTCTTCCAGCGCCTTGGTGACGTTCAGATGACCATGACCCCACTTTTTCCAGTCGCGATAGCGTTTTTCCGAGCCAGGCAACTGCCACCAGCCGGGGTCGAACAGACTGGTGTTGCGGGTAATGACGCCGGCGCTCAAGGCTGAGACCGCGACGTAGGGTTTTACCGTCGAGGCGGGTGGATAGACCCCCTGCGTCGCGCGGTTGACCAGCGGGGTATTTGGATCGTTGAGTAGTCCGGAATAATCTTTACTGGAGATACCATCGACAAACAGGTTGGGATCGTAGCTCGGGGTTGAAACCAGCGCCAGAATCGCGCCGCTGCGCGGGTCGGTGACCACCACCGCCGCGCGGCTGCCCGCCAGCAGCGTTTCGATATACTGCTGCAGCTTCAAATCAAGGGTTAGGTAGATATCGCGCCCGGCCTGCGGCGGCACTTCTTTTAGCTGGCGAATAACGCGGCCGCGGTTGTTGACTTCAACCTCTTCGTAGCCGGTTTGCCCGTGCAGCACGTCTTCATAGTAACGCTCGATTCCCAGCTTACCGATGTCGTGGGTCGACGCGTAGTTGGCCAGTTTGCCCTCTTTATCCAGGCGATCGACGTCTTTATCGTTAATTTTAGAGACGTAGCCGATAACGTGGGTCAGGGCGGAGTTATACGGATAGTAGCGGCGCTTGTAGCCTTTGACTTCAACGCCGGGAAAGCGGTACTGGTTAACGGCGAAACGCGCCACCTGGACTTCATTAAGATTGACCTTCACCGGAATCGAGGTGAAACGGTGAGAGCGCGCGCGCTCTTTTTTAAAGCCGGCGATGTCGTCGTCGGTCAGGTCGACGACGCCGCGCAGTGCATCCAGCGTCTGCTGCACGTTATCGACTTTTTCCGGCATCATCTCCAGCTGATAGATGGTGCGGTTCAGCGCCAGCGGCGTGCCGTTACGATCGTAAATAATACCGCGGCTGGGCGGAATAGGGACCAGCTTAATGCGGTTTTCGTTGGAACGCGTTTGGTAGTCGTTGAAACGGACAATCTGTACGTTGTAGAGGTTGGCAATCAGCACGCCGGTAAGCAACAAAATGCCCGTAAAAGCGACCAGCGCGCGGCGTACAAACAGCGAGGATTCAGCCGTATAGTCGCGGAAAGAATTCTGTAATTTCATTCGCTGCTTAGTCTACCCAGGTCATCATTACTCACGGTGGTAAGGGTGGTTAGTCGTTATGCTCCACGCACGATACAGGCTCTCAGCCACCAGCACGCGTACCAGCGGATGGGGCAACGTGAGCGTGGAAAGCGACCAACTCTGTTCCGCTGCCGCTTTGCAGGCCGGAGAGAGTCCTTCCGGGCCGCCAATGAGTAAACTGACGTCCCGGCCATCCTGCTTCCAGCGTTCCAGTTCTCGCGCCAGCTGTGGCGTATCCCAGGGTTTACCGGGGATGTCCAGGGTCACGATACGGTTCTTGCCTGCCGCTGCCAGCATCATTTCGCCCTCTTTTTCGAGGATACGTTTGATATCGGCATTTTTTCCGCGCTTACCGGCAGGGATCTCTACCAGTTCGAACGGCATATCTTTTGGAAAACGGCGCAGATATTCGCTAAAGCCGGTCTGAACCCAGTCCGGCATTTTGGTGCCAACGGCCACCAATTGCAGCTTCACGCATTAACTCCAGAGTTTTTCCAGCTCGTACAGACGACGGCTCTCTTCCTGCATGACGTGAACCATCACGTCGCCCAGATCGACCACGATCCAGTCGGCGGCGGCTTCACCTTCAACGCCCAGCGGCAGCATACCGGCGGCGCGGGATTCCTGCACCACATGGTCGGCGATGGACATCACGTGGCGCGTAGACGTGCCGGTGCAAATAATCATGCAATCGGTGATGCTGGATTTGCCATGTACATCAATGGCGACGATGTCCTGACCTTTCAGGTCATCAATTTTGTCGATAACAAAATCCTGGAGTGCTTTACCCTGCAAGTGTTCCCCCTGGGTGCGTGAAGAGTGATAACAATAACGAGCCTGACAGTATACCCGAAGTCATGGCAATGTCGGGAGAAAAGTCAGCTTTCAGCCCTTGAAAGCGGGCTATCATCCCATCCCTTGCCGACGAATGCATCGCCATTTTTGTAAAACAATTTCTGCAAGATGCGTATAGCGGGTGTAGCCTGGCTGCGGAGAATAGCAGCCTGCTCGGGGCTGTCAATGGGCGGCCATGAATTCTTATTCCGCGCGCCACTGCGCCTGGCTATTTAATACGCGCAAGGTTGTGAAATCGTCGCGTTGTTCGATAAGGCTCCAGCTACCGTGGGCGAGGGGAAAATGCCACATTGCTGCCGCAGGCATTTGCAATAATAGTGCGATTAACAGGCTTAAAGCGCCCTGATGGCCGACGATCAGCAGGTTAGCCCGCTGTTGATATTGCCCGAGGCTGGCGGCAAAGTCCGCGATACGTTGGGCAAAGGCCTGGAAGCTTTCGCCATTGGTCGGCGCGGCGTGTTGCCAGTCTTTGCACCAGGCAGCGTAGTTCCGCGGGTCTTCTTTTTGCAGATCGCGATGGTGGCGCATTTCCCAATCGCCAAAGAACATCTCATTCAATGAAGGAATAATTTGCCGGGGGACAGGCCGGCCAGCGAGCAACAGGTCGGCGGTGTGCTGGGTTCTCGCCAGCTCGCTGCACAATACCCGGTCGAAAGGCGCCGCTTGCAGATAGTCACCCAGCGAGCGCGCCTGCTGGATACCGCGTTCGGTAAGGGGGGTGGGAGCATGTCCGCTATACAGTCCGTCGACGTTAGCCTGCGTTTCGCCGTGGCGAACCAGCCATAATTTCATGATGCACTCCGTGGAAATCGCGTAGCGTAACGATATCCTCGCAGCCGGTTCTCAGCAATAGAGCTTCTGCTGGTGAATATAGTCCAGTACGGCGGCCGGCAGCATATCGGCGCAGGAGACACCTTGCTGTAGACGCTGACGAATCAGCGTGGCGGAAATATCGAACCACGGGGTTTCCGCCAGATAGATAACCCCGGCGGGACGGGTATGTAACAACTCGACGTCGTGGGTGAGATGTTTATCGAGCCATTGCTGATCTTCTTCGCGCTTCATCGCCAGCGGATATCCCGGACGGCGACAGACGATCAGATGCGCGTTATCGAGGATCGTGGCGTAGTTATGCCAGGTGGGGAAGGTCAGCAGCGAGTCCTGGCCGATGATAAATGCCAGGGGCTGTTCCGGGCCTTGTTCTTGCCGCCACTCCTGTAGCGTTTGCGCAGTCCAGGACGGCGTATCGCGCTGTAGCTCTCGTTCGTCGAGAACGAATAGGGGTTTATCGGCAATTGCCAGCTCCAGCATATGCACCCGCTGGGCGCTGGTGGCTTCCGGCTGCGGGCGATGCGGCGGCACGTTATTGGGCACGATAATGACCCGGCTAAGACCAATTTGGTTTGCCAGAATCTCTACCGGCTTAAGGTGACCATAATGCACCGGATCGAAGGTGCCGCCGTACATTGCCTGCAACTGAGTCATATCAACCATCAATAAAAACGTCCGCCAGCGCTTTATGGCATAGCAGTAACGAAAGGCTTTCCAGCTCGGGCCATATTGACTGGCCGTAGTCCTGTTTGAAGGTGAGCTCGGCGCGGGTTAATAACGTAACGGCCTGGCGTAACTGTTCGGCGCTGAGGCGCGTGAGCGCGTCGCCGACCAGCTGACGTCGGTTCTGCCAGACCCGGTGTTTATCAAACAGCGTGCGCAGCGGCGTATGTGCCGACTGGCGCTTCAGAGTGACCAGCAGCAGCAGTTCGCGCTGTAGCGTGCGCAGCAAAATAGCGGGTTCGCAACCTTCAAGGCGCAGTTGTTGCAGGACGTGCAGTACGCGTTTGCTTTTGCCGGCCAGCAGGGCATCGACCCAGTGATACGGCGTAAAGTGGGCGGCGTCATTCACTGCCTGTTCAACGCGCGGCAGCGTCAGTTTACCGTCAGGCCACAGCAAAGAGAGGCGCTCCAGCGCCTGCGCCAGCGCCAGCAGGTTGCCTTCATAGCAGTAGCACAGCAGTTGGCTGGCGGCCTCATCTAACTGCAACTGATTCTGTTTAGCGCGGGCGGCCAGCCAGCGAGGCAACTGCGCGTATTCCGGCGTCTGGCAGCTCACCTGCACGGCGCGGCTGGCAAGCGTTGTTATCCACGCCGCGTTTTCCTGCGCCTTGGTAAGCTTGTTGCCGCGGACAATCAGCAGCAGATCTTCATGCAGCATACCGACCAGCGTGGACAGCTGTTCGTTGATCGCCGCATTCGGGCCGTTTTCCGGCAGGATAAGCAGAAGCGTCTGGCGGCTGGAAAAGAGGCTCAGCGCCTGACTTAAGGAAAAAAGGGCGGGCCAGTCGGTGCTGGCATCGATGGTCGCGGTGTGATGTTCGGTAAAGCCCTGGGCGGCCGCGGCTTCGCGGATCGCATCCTGGCTTTCCTGTAACAGCAATGGGTCGCTACCAAGCAATAAATACGCCGCGCGCAGCCCTTCAGTGAGCTGCGCGCGGAGTTGTTCCGGGTACAACCGAATCATCAGTTACCCAGCGTAGTGGAGACGCGGTTGCCAGAGGTTGAGGTGGCCGGGGTACCAGACACCGGCTGCTCAGCCTCTTTAGTGGCTTCGACATCCGCAACATGTACGCTCGGCAATTTACGGATCAACTGTTCCGCAGCCTTATCGTACATTTCACGAACAATCATGTCCTGCTCGGCATCTTTCGCCAGCGCCGCCTGCGGGTTATCGAAGAACGAGCGATAAACCTTGGTATTGATTGGGTAAATGTCATGGCCCGGAATCAATACGGTGGCGTTAACGGTCAGCACCATTTGGTATTCAGCAGTACGACCATCCTGGAAAATGGATGCCGTATCTTTCTGAATGGATGAGTTACCCAGACGCAGGGACGGAATATCCTTACGCAGCGTATCGGCTTCGATCAGCTCTACGCCATTCAGACGTAGCTGGTTACGTACCGCACGGCTTAACGGACCATTCGGATCGCCTGACTGGAAAATCATAGTTTTCATTGTGGTTGGAACCTGCGTATTACTACGTAGATGCCAGCCGCAACCGGCGGTGATTAACACCGCCAGAGATAACAGCATTGTTGCCAGATATCGCACGCTTCCTCCCGCGCTTAGCCAACGACCAGATTGAGCAGTTTGCCCGGAACGTAAATCACTTTACGTACGGTCACGCCTTCAAGGTATTTTGCGACCAGATGTTCCTGGCCTGCACGTTCACGAACCTGCTCTTCGGTTGCGTCTACCGCAACGGTAATTTTACCACGAACTTTACCGTTTACCTGGACGACGACCAGAGTCGTGTTTTCAACCATTGCACTTTCGTCTGCTACCGGCCACGGCGCGTTGTCGATATCGCCTTCGCCGCCCAGTTCTTGCCACAGGGTGAAGCAGGCATGCGGGGTGAACGGGTTGAGCATACGCACCACTGCCAGCAGCGCTTCACGCATCAGCGCGCGATCCTGTTCGCCTTCCTGCGGCGCTTTCGCCAGTTTGTTCATCAGCTCCATTACCGCGGCAATGGCGGTATTGAAGGTCTGACGACGGCCGATATCATCGGTCACTTTGGCAATCGTTTTATGCACGTCGCGACGCAGCGCTTGCTGATCTTCGCTGAGGCTTGCCACATCCAGGGCGACAGCCGGGCCCTGAGAGGTATGCTCGTAAACCAGTTTCCAGACGCGTTTCAGGAAGCGGTTTGCCCCTTCTACGCCAGATTCCTGCCACTCAAGGGTCATTTCTGCTGGGGAGGCGAACATCATGAACAGACGTACGGTATCCGCGCCGTAGCGCTCAACCATAACCTGCGGGTCGATACCGTTGTTCTTCGACTTGGACATTTTGCTCATGCCGGTATACACCAGCTCGCGGCCCTGTGGGTCGAAGGCTTTAACGATACGGCCTTTTTCATCACGCTCAACGGTGGCGTCAATCGGTGATACCCAGTTACGCTCGCCGTTTTCGCCGACGTAGTAGAACGCATCGGCCAGTACCATACCCTGGCACAGCAGCTGTTTAGCTGGCTCATCGGAGTTCACCATACCGGCATCGCGCATCAGCTTGTGGAAGAAGCGGAAATAGAGCAGGTGCATGATGGCGTGTTCGATGCCGCCGATGTAGATATCCACCGGCAGCCAGTAGTTCGCGGCATTCGGGTCCAGCATACCTTTGTCGTACTGCGGGCAGGTGTAGCGCGCGTAGTACCAGGAGGACTCCATAAAGGTGTCAAAGGTGTCGGTTTCACGCAGCGCCGGCATGCCGTTAACGGTAGTTTTCGCCCACTCAGGATCGGCTTTGATCGGGCTGGTGATGCCGTCCATGACGACGTCTTCCGGCAGGATAACCGGCAGTTGGTCTTCCGGCGTCGGCATCACGGTACCGTCTTCCAGGGTCACCATTGGAATTGGCGCGCCCCAGTAACGCTGGCGGGAAACCCCCCAGTCGCGCAGGCGGTAGTTAACTTTGCGCTCGCCAACGCCCATCGCGGCCAGTTTGTCGGCAATGGCGTTGAAGCCCGCTTCGTAATCCAGGCCGCTAAATTCGCCGGAGTTGAACAGCACGCCTTTCTCGGTCAGCGCCTGCTCGGAGAGATCCGGCTCGGAACCGTCGGCGGCGAGGATAACCGGCTTGATGTTCAGGCCGTATTTGCTGGCAAACTCGTAGTCGCGCTGGTCGTGACCCGGAACGGCCATCACCGCGCCGGTGCCGTACTCCATCAGTACGAAGTTTGCCGCCCATACCGGGATGGCTTCGCCGGTCAGCGGGTGAATAGCTTTAAAGCCGGTGTCGACGCCTTTTTTCTCCATCGTCGCCATATCGGCTTCGGCAACTTTGGTGTTACGGCATTCGTCGATAAAGGCGGCCAGCGCCGGATTGTTAGCCGCAGCCTGTTGCGCCAGCGGGTGACCCGCTGCGACGGCAAGGTAGGTGCAGCCCATGAAGGTATCCGGGCGGGTGGTGTAGACGGTCAGCTTATCGGCGTAGTCGTTGACGTCAAAGGAGATTTCTACCCCTTCAGAGCGGCCGATCCAGTTGCGCTGCATGGTCTTAACGGTGTCAGGCCAGTGATCCAGGTTGTCCAGATCGTTGAGCAGTTCGTCAGCGTAGGCGGTGATTTTAATAAACCACTGCGGGATCTCTTTGCGCTCAACTTTGGTGTCGCAGCGCCAGCAGCAGCCGTCGATAACCTGTTCGTTAGCCAGCACGGTCTGATCGTTCGGACACCAGTTCACCGCTGAGGTTTTTTTGTACACCAGGCCTTTTTTATACAGCTCGGTGAAGAATTTTTGCTCCCAGCGGTAGTATTCCGGGGTGCAGGTCGCAATTTCACGGCTCCAGTCATAGCCGAAGCCCAGCTTTTTCAGCTGGTTTTTCATGTATGCGATGTTGTCATAGGTCCACGGGGCCGGGGCGGTATTGTTTTTCACCGCCGCGCCTTCCGCAGGCAGACCAAACGCATCCCAACCGATCGGCTGCAGGACGTTTTTGCCCAGCATGCGCTGATAGCGCGCGATGACGTCGCCGATGGTGTAGTTACGCACGTGACCCATGTGTAGTCGACCAGAAGGATAAGGAAGCATCGACAGGCAGTAATACTTCTCTTTGCTCTCGTCTTCAGTTACTTCAAATGTACGATTTTCGTCCCAGTGAAGCTGGACTTTCGATTCTATCTCTTCCGGGCGGTATTGCTCTTGCATGGCAGCCAGTGGTCCTGTTTTCAATACAGCTACAAAATGTAGCCAATGGATGTGTTATTTCAGATCGGCATAGCATAGCCCAAACGTCCACGTCAAAACAGCCTTTCGCACATTAACATCGGCAAAAGCGGCGCAGAATTTTTCGCGACTCTGTGGCGCGGATGGCAAAGCAAACCGCCGATAACGTCTATTATTAGAAGCAGTTAATCACACCGGAGGCGAAATGATGAACAAGGTTGCTCAATATTACCGGGAACTGGTCTCCTCGCTCAGTGAACGGCTGCGCAATGGAGAGCGTGACATTGACGCGCTGGTGAAGCAGGCGAGGGAGAAAATCACCCAGGCAGGCGATCTGACGCAGAGCGAGGTTGAGTCACTTATCGCGGCGGTGAAGCGCGATCTGGAAGAATTTGCCCGCAGCTATGAAGAGAGCCATGAAGACGATAGCGACAGCGTCTTTATGCGGGTGATCAAAGAGAGCCTGTGGCAGGAGCTTGCCGATATCACCGACAAAACCCAGCTTGAGTGGCGTGAGGTGTTTCAGGATCTGAACCACCACGGAGTCTATCACAGCGGGGAAGTGGTAGGTCTTGGCAACCTGGTATGCGAGAAGTGCCACTACCATCTGGCGGTATACACCCCGGATGTGCTGCCACTCTGCCCGAAATGCGGGCATGACCAGTTTCAGCGGCGGCCATTTGAGCCGTAAACGCTAAAAGCAGCGATGCGCATTGCGCTGCGCATCGCTGAGTCATTACAGTACGGTATTAATTTCTGCAACCTTGAAGTATTGATAACCACCCATCTCACTGGCGTATTTATGCGAGGAGTTGAGGACCATCTTGTTGGCGCTGATGGTGCCGACATCACAGGTATTAAATTTAAACCAACCGCAACCACGACCGCTGTTGACTACCTTTTTCGCCGTCATCGTCAGGGTGCCATCCGCATCGATCAGACTGTAGTTATAGATATTGCCTCTTTTTTGCGTATCCAGAACTAAATCCCCGCTACTGTAAATGGTTCCTTCATTAACAATATCCGCATAAGTGGTGATAGAAATATTATGTGCGGAGATGCTGCCGGTATTATTGACCGGGCCATGATCGCTGGTAATACTTTGCGCTTGCATCGAGCCATTATTATTCAACCAATAGCTGTGCGCGGTAATCGCGTTAGTTGCGGTCATTTTGCCACTGGTGCTTTGCGCCAGTGTGCCGTTGGTTTGTAGATTGATGTTTTCGCCAGTGATATTACCCAGATTGTAGATTTCCCCGACATTTACGGTGCCATCCTGTTTAAGAGACTGAATGGTGGTGTTGCCGGTTGAATTAATGTTCCCGGTATTTTTAAAACTCTCGCCAACAAAAGTAAGGGCGGTGTTTTTAGCACTGATTTTCCCTTCATTCAGAAAATCGCCCATTGCCGTGGCGGAAATCTGGTTATTCGACAGCAGGGAGGCCTTAGCCTCATTACGGATTTTTCCACCGCTGGCCAGGCTTAACCCACTGGTTCCGGTCATCGTTCCAGAGTCGCCGTTAGTGATGTTGCCGTTAGCGGTGGCAATTAGCTGACCGCCAGTGATAGAACCGACGTTAACGATATAATCCCCACTGGAGAGCATTAAATAATTGGCTCCGCCGATACTGCCTTCATTGGTGATACCTGTGACCGTAGAAACCTGGCTTAGCAGACCGTTGCCTTTTATCGTCCCTTTATTTATCAGGTTTCCGTAGCTGGTGAGCTGCAGTGAGCTGTTTGAGATAATAGAGCCATTATTACGTACGCCAAAACCAATGTTATTGCCAATCATGCTAATGCTGTTGGCAGTAATGCCGCCAAGACTACTGACGTCGATGCTGTATTGCGGGTTAATCGTCATTTCGATCAGGGTCGCTTTTTTACCCGCTGAGGTCACCGCGCCAGAACTGTTATCCATGGTGAAATTACCTGCACTAACAAGGGCGTTCTTGGCCTGCACTTTACCATTAATTTTAATCGCGTCGGCGAGTAGAGCAGCATAGCTGTTAGCGGCGTTCATGCCATTTTCATCGATGGTGATTTTGCCATTGGTGATGGTATAGCTGCCGATAGCGCCTTCATCGGTCAAATTCACCTGACCTGTCGTTAATATTGCCTTGTTGGTATTAACGAAACTACAGCCGGAGCAGGTAATACCGTTAGGGTTAGCGATTACCACGTCGGCTTTCAGCCCGGCGACTTCAATGAAGCCATTTAATGAACTGGCTTTATTGGAGGTGACTTCATTCAGGATCACCGATGCGCCGCCATTAGTCAGATTGTTGTTTTTAGCAATATTGCCAAAAGTCGCATGATTAATATCGCTGTCGCTGTTATTGAGTATTAAACCGTTGCTGCCAACGTTAAATTCACGATACAGGTTGTGCGAAACGCCTGCAGCATTCGGCGCTTCAATATCAACCACCGTTGCGCCTGATAGATGGGTGTAAGTCGACGGATCGGCGTACACCACCGTCGAGCTTAACGCTGCTGCTAAAGCAACATAGGTTAATTTAAACTTAAACATGAATTTATTCCTTTAAATATAGTGAAAAATAGGTTGTGTTAATACTTCCACTTCAATGAGAAACCCATATTGAATGAGTCACTACTAAAGTTATCTGGTTTACTTAGCGGTGTGCCGATGAAAAAATCATATTGTGTTGAGAATATATCACCGCGCAATCCGCTAACGGCACCTGAAATAACTTTTCCTTGCCGATATTGTTCACTGCCGATAATACGACCAATATCTAATCCTAAATAGAATTGCTGTTCCGGGCCGGCAATATCCCAGATGAAATCATTGCTCCAGTACCATCCCTGATTGCCAGAGAGAGTATATTCGCCATCAAATCCGCGAACCGTCCAGCGGTTGCCAATATTAAATTGGTTATCCGAAGAGAGAATGTCCGGGCTATATTGCGCATTAAAATGCGGTGCATAGCTAAATCTATCTCCGGTTAAATCGAATTTCATTAAGGCCTGCAAATCGGCATGTACTACGCGTGAGCGCTTACTGAACTGGCCTGCTTTTTCTTCCGGTGTGGCGACGGAGTTTAGCCATGGGAGGCGGCGCTGTAACCCCAGGCTGGCGGCGACGACTTTTTTATCGAAATAGCGTTGCTGTCGTAGCGTCAGCTCCCATGTCGGGTTCTGTTTGCGCATCACCCTAAGTTCTTCACCGCCAAAATAGTAGTGTGATGTACTTTTTGAGATACGGAAATCCAGCGACGTTTTTTGCTGACGGGTGTGAGACAGCAGTCGTGACAGCGTCGCGCTATAGTAGCGATTTTTACTTTTATAATCCGTTTGCGACCAGTTGCCCCTGAACAACTGGCGATATTGGCTCTGTGAACCGTAAAGACCTAACGCCCAGTAACCGAAGGGAATCGAATAATACAGGCTGCCATTCTGGTTGCCATCATTATGTTGATTAAACTCGATATCTCCTCCTCCTGAGACATAGAAAATGTCGTTGAGTGTGGTGATATCATAAAGATAGAGCGCACCTCCGGCCTGATAGCGACCGCTGGCGCGGCTGCCAGCGTCATCCATCCAGGCTCCCACCTGCCATTTTTTATCCAGCCGACGCGTTAGCTGCAGATTGCTTTCTGCCTCCCGTTGTCCCGGTAATATTTGCATATTCGCCGAACTTCCTGGCAGGCGGCGCAGGTTTTCCATTCCCTGTTCGAGATCGGTGAGACGCAGGATATCTCCCGTGCGGGTGGGGATATTGTTCCAGATGCTGGTGGTTTGCTCGCTTGTCGTTGACCAGAAAATATCACCGATTTTGCCATAAGCGAGTTCGAGCCTTAATGTGCCCGCCGTCAATGACTGTTCCGGGATGGTCAGTAATGAAGTTATGTAACCACGGGCGATTAACTCATTTTGTAATGCCATGGTGAGGTGCTGAATACCGTTAATCCCCAGACAACGATGCAGAGCCTGAGCTGTAAGGTTGTCCAGAAGCTGATGCGTGAGCTTCGGCTCGGCAGAATCGATATGAATATTATTGATGAACCTGCAGTTTTCTTCCTTTGGAAACGTGAGCGTTTGTCGGTCGGTATTAATTAGTGAAGCCTGGGCGGCCTGCTGCTGTGGTGTCAGCGCCGCCTGACGGGCTTTATCCTGCGCGTTTTGGTTAGTCGTGGTGGAGACTATCGTACTGGCGAAAACCTGCTGCTGACACAAAAACACAATCAGCAGGGTGTGAATCAGATTTTTTTTATTAAACATGAAGCAAGTTCCATTTGTTTCATTAAATTTGCATGCTGTATTGCTAAGCTTGCTTAAAACACGGCCTTATTCAGGGTATAGGGTCATCCATAAAAATATTATTTTTTATTATCAGAAAGTTTGTGTTGGGAAATATTCCCAGGGCTTGTTCTTAAGGGGGGTATGTTAGCGGTGGCGGTAACGCTTAGCCATGCGAAGAAAACTGAATTTTGTATGAATTAAATTAATTTAGAATGTGATTTGTCAGGGGCGAACGTTAAAATATTCACTGATTTAATAAAAAAACATTTAAAATAAACTACTAATATATGACGCACATTATTAGGGGAGAAAAGGCGCGCACATGACGTGCGCGCTGGGATTTTAGTGCAGGATTTTGGCGAGGAAATCTTTCGCGCGTTCTGATTGCGGGTTGGCAAAGAAGGCTTCTTTATCGACATCTTCGACAATTTTACCTTCATCCATAAAGATGACCCGGTTAGCCACTTTACGGGCAAAGCCCATTTCGTGCGTCACCACCATCATGGTCATACCTTCGTTCGCCAGCTCGACCATCACGTCCAGCACTTCGTTAATCATCTCCGGGTCAAGCGCTGAAGTCGGCTCATCGAACAGCATCGCAATCGGATCCATGCACAGCGCGCGAGCGATCGCGACACGCTGTTGTTGGCCGCCGGAGAGCTGCGCCGGATATTTTTCCGCATGCGCCGCCAGACCCACGCGCTCCAGCAGCTTAAGCCCCTTTTTACGCGAAGATTCTTTATCGCGATTGAGAACCTTAATTTGCGCCAGCGTCAGGTTGTCGATGATCGACAGGTGCGGGAACAGTTCAAAGTGCTGGAATACCATACCGACGCGGGAACGCAGTTTAGCAAGATTGGTTTTCTTATCGTTAACCTGAGTGCCATCAACGATAATTTCGCCTTGCTGCACCGGCTCAAGGCCATTAACGGTTTTAATCAGCGTCGATTTACCGGAGCCTGACGGCCCGCAAACCACCACAACCTCGCCTTTTTTCACTTCGGTGGAGCAATCGGTCAGCACCTGAAAGTGACCATACCATTTTGAAATATTTTTCAGGGTAATCATTACACAGTCCTTTTCTTCAACCAGCTGACCAACAGCGATGCGCTGAGACTAAATACAAAATAAACGGCGCCTGCGAACAGGATCATTTCCACCTGGGTTCCGTCACGTTCGCCAATGGTGGAGGCGGTACGGAAGAAATCGGCCAGGCTCAGGACGTACACCAGCGAGGTATCCTGGAACAGGACGATACCCTGGGTTAACAGCAGCGGGACCATCGCGCGGAAGGCCTGCGGCAGAATCACCAACTTCATCGATTGCCAGTGGGTCATCCCCAGCGCCAGCGCGGCGCTCGACTGACCACGGGAAATACTCTGGATCCCGGCGCGAATAATTTCCGAATAGTAGGCCGCTTCAAACATTGAAAATGCCACCATCGCCGAAATCAGGCGAATATCGGTTTTCGGCGACAGCCCCAGCACGTTTTGCAGGAATCCGGGAACGATCAGATAGAACCACAGCAGCACCATCACCAGCGGAATCGAGCGGAAAACGTTAACGTAGGTTTTGGCAAACCACGCCAGCGGCAGGAAGCTTGACAGGCGCATCACCGCCAGAATGGTGCCCCAGACGATACCGATAATAATCGCCGTGACGGTGATTTTCAGCGTAATGACCAATCCTGCCAGCAGGTAGGGCATGGAAGGAACAATTGAACTCCAGTCAAAATCGTACATTATTTGCCTCCCATATTGCCCGGCAGGCGAACTTTACGTTCAACCACATACATCACCAGCATGATTACGGCGTTGATGAAGACATAGGCGAGGGTGATCGCAGTAAACGATTCCCAGGCGTGGGCTGAGTAATCCAGCAGCTTGCCCGCCTGCGCCGCCATATCCGCCAGACCGATAGTGGAAGCGATAGCCGAGTTTTTTACCAGGTTCATCATTTCCGAGGTCATCGGCGGCACGATAACGCGATAAGCGTTCGGCAGCAGCACGTAGCGATAGGTTTGCGGCAGGGTCAGCCCCATCGCCAGGCCGGCATTTTTCTGCCCGCGAGGAAGGGACTGTATCGCGGCGCGGACCTGCTCGCAGACGCGGGCAGCGGTAAACAGCCCAAGGCACAGCATTGAGGAGACAAAGAACTGAATATTTGGATCCAGTTCCGACTTAAACCACATGCCGATGTTTTCCGGCAGAAACTCCGGAATAACAAGGTACCAGGTAAAGAACTGGACAATCAGTGGAACGTTACGAAACAGTTCGACGTAGCAGGTGCCGATCCCGGCTAACCAGCGGTTAGGGACGGTACGCAGAATACCGAACAGCGAGCCGATGAGGAAAGCGATAATCCAGGCGCTAATCGACAGCGCGACGGTAACCTGAAAGCCGCTCCATAACCAGCCTAGATAAGTGGTGTTGCCGAACGGGGCGGGTTGCAGGAATATTCCCCAGTTCCAGTCTATTGACATAAATAAACTCCAGAAAAAAAAGGGTAGCAGCGCTACCCTCGAAGATTGTTGCCCTGCTTGTTTCGGTATTCGCGGCGGCTGGGGAACGACCAGCCACCGTATAGTCTGTCCGTGCAAAGGCAACAATCGGGAGGGCTACTTTATCGAGCCCCTGTTTTTTTAATTAGTTAAGAGCCTTGTCATTGGGTGATTTGAACAGCGCCTTCATGTCGTCGGACAGTTCGAAGTTCAGGTTCAGATTTTTCGGCGGAATCGGGTTCTTAAACCAGGTATCGAACCATTTCGCCGCTTCGCCAGAGGTCTGCGCCTGGGCAACGGTGTCATCTACCAGCGTTTTGAACGATGCGTCGTCTTTACGCAGCATGCAGCCATAGGCCTCTTTCGACTGCGGCGTACCGACGATTTCCCAGTTATCCGGTTTCTTCGCTTTTGCGCGCTCGCCGGCCAGCAGGGCATCATCCATCATAAAGGCCACCGCGCGGCCACTTTCCAGCGTACGGAAAGAGTCGCCGTGATCTTTCGCGCTGATGATGCGCATGTTCATTTTCTTCTCGTCGTTCAGCTTATGCAGCAGCACTTCCGAGGTGGTACCGGAAGTGACGACGACCGCTTTGTCTTTCAGATCCGGGAAGTCCTTAATCGGCCCACCTTTTTTCACCAGCAGACGAGTGCCGACGACGAAAATGGTATCGGAGAAGGCGGCCTGCTTCTGACGCTCAAGGTTGTTGGTGGTGGAACCGCACTCGAAATCATAAGTGCCGTTCTGCAGTAACGGGATGCGGTTCTGCGAGGTGACCGGAATCAGTTTCACCTGCAGATCGGGTTTATTCAGCTTTTTCTTGATGGCTTCAACGATAGCGTTGGAGTAATCCTGAGAGTAACCCACCACTTTTTGTTGGTTATCGTAATAGGAGAATGGTACTGACGACTCGCGGTGGCCGACGACGATCACCCCGTTTTTGGCGATTTTATCCAGCGTGCTCTGACCTGCGGCCGGGGCGGCATCTTCAGCGTGCGCCAGACCAGCGGTCACTCCCATGACCAGCATTGCGGCGGCCAGTTTACGTAATTGCATATCCAACTCCTTATCCTTAACGCCAGGGACGCTAGTGATACCCATTGTGATTGTGTGTATGTGTTGTTATTCCTGTGAGCATTGCCGTAAGGCGGCGCTTTCGGGAATCGTCTGCAATCTTAAAGTGCAGTATTTGTATGAGCTTGTTAGCATTTAGTTTGGCTTAATGTAAAGATTTTGATGCGTTATTGTTTATTTTTGCGAAGCGCACCGCACCATTTGTGGGCAAAAATGGGTTGTTGCACCAACGTGGCGCGAAGTGCGAACGCTTTCGGTGCAACCCTGGTACAACCGCGGTCAAAATCGCCTACAGGGATGAAATTAAGCAATGGACGTGCCAGATTGGCGCTGGGGAGCGTAAAGCGGGGAAGGCCCGCCGGCGACGAATACCGCCGGGAGCAGGCCGGGCGGCTGCCCGGCGGAAAAGATTAGCGTCGACGCTGGCGCAGACTCATCACCAGCGCGGCAAAGCCAAAGAGGGCGGTTAACGCCCACAGCGGCCAATTGCCGGTACGAGCATACGGCGTCAGGCCGGTGGTTGGCGTGACCTTAGTGGTCAACACCGCGCGGGTAAACTGTGGGATCATGTCCTGAATTTCACCACGCGGGCCAATAACGGCGGTGATACCGTTGTTGGTGCTGCGTAGCAGCGGGCGCGCCAGTTCCAGCGCGCGCATCCGCGCCATCTGGAAGTGCTGCCATGGGCCAATTGACTTACCAAACCACGCATCGTTGGAGATAGTCAGCAGATAATCGGTATCCGGGCGGAAATTATCGCGGACCTGCTCGCCGAGAATGATTTCGTAGCAAATTGCCGCCGTAAGCTTCAGGTTATGCGCTACCAGCTGCGGCTGCACGTAAGGGCCGCGGCTGAACGAGGACATCGGCAAATCGAAGAACGGCGCCAGAGGGCGTAAAATCGATTCCAGCGGTACGAATTCGCCGAACGGCACCAGATGGTTTTTGTTATAGCGATTGGTCGAGTCGTAGCTGTACGGGTTATCTTTACCCAGCGTGATGATGGTGTTGTAGGTATCGTAGCGGTTTTGTTTATTGAGGCGCGCATCGACAATACCGGTAATCAACGAGCTATTTTTTGCCCGCATCAGGTCATCAACCATGCTGAGGAAATGCTGCTGATTGATTTCCAGATCCGGAATCGCCGACTCCGGCCAGATAATCAGCTGCGATTTACCCATATGCGGCTGGGTGAGATCGAGATAGGTTTTCAGGGTGTTTACCAGCTGGTTTTCATCCCATTTCATCGCCTGCGGGATATCGCCCTGCACCAAAGAGACTTCCGTCGCCCGCTCAGGCAGCAGTTGATACCACTGGATATAACGCAGCGGGAAGGGCAGAGCAAATAGCACTATCGCCACCAGCAGCGGTTTCCAGTGACGCTGCGCGATAGCCAGCGCCAGCAGGCCGCTGACCACCATCAACAGAAAGTTTATCGCCTCAACGCCCATCACCGGCGCCAGGCCCTTTAGCGGACCGTCAATCTGGCTATAGCCGAACTGCAGCCACGGGAAACCGGTCAGCACCCAGCCGCGGAGAAATTCGGTAATTTGCCAGATGACAGGCGCGGCAATGGCCAGACGGATCCAGTTGGTTTTCGGCCACAGTCTCGCGAGGATCCCGGCGAACAGACCTGTGTACAGCGATAAATAGGCCGCCAGCAAAGCAACGAGGAAAACGTTAACCGGGCCCGGCATGCCGCCGAACTGCGCGATGCTAACGTAAACCCAGTTAATACCGGTGCCGAATAGCCCAAGCCCCCAGAAGTAGCCAATCCAGGCGCTCTGTAGTGGGCGACGGTTGAGAGTGAGCGCCTGCAGACCAAACAGCGAGACAATCGCCGCTGGCCAGAAGTCGTAAGGTGAAAAAGCCAGCGTTCCGCTGGCTCCGAATAACAGCGCCAGCAGCAGACGTACGCGCTGGCGTTCAAGTAAAGAGGCAAATACCATTTAGGTTAATCGTCCCGTTAAATTAGTCTTCCAGCTTCGGCTGCGGCGCATCATCAGGAAGCTTTACATGGACCTGAATAATACGTCTGCTGTCAGCCATTGCGACCTTGAATTGGTAACCATCAATGTCAATCGACTCGCCGCGGGCCGGGAGATGACCAAAGGCCTGCATCACCAGTCCGCCGATGGTATCGACCTCTTCATCGCTGAAGTGGGTGCCGTAGGCTTTATTGAAGTCTTCAATCGATGCCAGCGCGCGTACCGTCCAGGTATGACGGCTTAGCTGACGGAAATCGATATCTTCCTCTTCATCGTATTCGTCTTCGATTTCGCCGACGATAAGTTCGAGAATATCTTCGATAGTCACCAGGCCAGAGACGCCGCCGAACTCGTCGATGACGATCGCCATATGATAACGTTGCGAGCGGAACTCTTTCAGCATGCGGTCAACCCGCTTGCTTTCAGGCACGACAACCGCCGGGCGTAACACTTTTTCCATGCTGAAAGCTTCGGCGTCGCTGCGCATAAACGGCAGCAGATCCTTAGCCATCAGAATCCCTTCAATGTGATCTTTATCTTCGCTAATGACCGGGAAACGCGAGTGGGCGGATTCGATGATCACATCGAGGCACTCGTCCAGCGTCTGGTTGCGTTTCAGGGTAATCATTTGCGAACGCGGGATCATAATATCGCGGACGCGCTGGTCGGCGATATCCATTACCCCTTCGAGCATGTCGCGAGTATCTTCATCGATAAGCTCGTTCTGCCCGGAGTCACGGATCAGCGCCAATAATTCATCACGGTTTTTGGGTTCACCGTGGAAAAGTTGGCTGAGTAAGAGGGAGAAAAATCCCTTTTTGCTGTTTACTGTGTCACTACTGTGTGAATTGTCGTCGCTCATGGCGTCGTATGGGTTCTCGTGTTGATTTAATTGTCGCTCGTCGCGCGTAAACTCAGCGTCGTACGGCATGTTTTGCCTGATAGCGCTACGCTTATCAGGCCTGGGATACGCATGAATGTAGGCCGGATAAGGCGCTTGCGCCGTCATCCGGCAAGTTACTATTCAGCAATCTTCTCGGCAATGTACGGATCCTCATAGCCCAGAGCAAGCATTATCTCTGTTTCGAGTCCTTCCATTTCTTCCGCTTCTTCATCTTCGATATGATCGTAGCCCAGCAGGTGCAGGCTACCGTGCACGACCATGTGCGCCCAGTGGGCCTCCAGCGGTTTTTCCTGCTCTTTGGCTTCCTGTTCAACCACCTGGCGGCAGATAATCAGATCGCCGAGCAGCGGCATCTCAATGCCCGGCGGGGCTTCGAAGGGGAAGGAGAGGACGTTAGTCGGCTTATCCTTGCCGCGATAGGTCAGGTTCAGCTCGTGGCTTTCGGCGACATCAACCAGGCGAATCGTTAACTCTGACTCTTCCTGGAACTGCGGGATGACGGCATCCACCCAGCGTTGAAAGAGGGCTTCGTCCGGTAGACCGCTGGTGTCTTCGCAGGCCAGCTGTAAATCGAGAATCACCTGACTCATTTTTGCTCCTGTTCCTGGGCTTCGCGTTTGCGCTCGGCGGCCAGTTCTGCTTTACGTTTTTGTTCGGCTTCTTCCCATGCCTCATAGGCATTGACGATGCGGGCGACCACCGGATGGCGCACCACGTCTTCGCTGTGGAAGAAGTTGAAGCTGATTTCATCGACTTCCGCCAGCACTTCGACGGCGTGACGCAGACCTGATTTGGTATTGCGCGGCAGGTCAATCTGGGTAACGTCGCCGGTGATAACCGCTTTCGAATTAAAACCGATACGGGTCAGGAACATCTTCATCTGCTCGATGGTGGTGTTCTGGCTTTCATCGAGAATGATAAAGGCGTCATTCAGCGTACGCCCGCGCATGTAGGCCAGCGGCGCGACTTCAATGACGTTACGCTCAATCAGCTTCTCGACTTTCTCAAAGCCGAGCATCTCGAACAGCGCGTCGTACAGCGGGCGCAAATACGGGTCAACCTTCTGGCTTAAGTCGCCCGGCAGGAAGCCGAGCTTCTCGCCTGCTTCGACCGCAGGACGAGTCAGCAGAATGCGGCGAATTTCCTGACGCTCCAGGGCATCGACCGCCGCGGCGACAGCAAGATAGGTTTTACCGGTACCCGCCGGGCCGACGCCAAAGGTAATGTCGTGGTCGAGGATATTGGCGATGTATTGCGCCTGGTTTGGCGTACGCGGTTTGATCACCCCGCGTTTGGTTTTGATATTGATGGCCTTGCCGTATTCCGGCACGCTCTCGGCGCTCTGCTCGAGCACCCGGGCTTCTTTAATAGCCAGGTGGATTTGTTCCGGTTCAATATCCTGAATCTGGCCGCGCATTGGCGCGGTATCGACATACAGGCTTGTCAGAATATCGGCCGCGGCGTGCACGCAGATGGCGCGGCCGGTCAGTTTAAAGTGATTGTCGCGGCGGTTGATCTCAATACCCAACCGACGCTCCAGCTGTTTGATGTTGTCGTCAAACGGGCCGCACAGTGCTAACAGGCGGGCATTGTCCGCTGGCTCCAGGGTAATTTCACGGGTTTCTATGTTCAAACTGTTCCTCTTATTACGTGTGTTGCCGGAGGACAATCGTCATCCGGCCAATAAGGAAATTATTCACGTCACGGGAATATGGCGCAAGCATTGCTGTAGATATAGGGGCGAGGAGGGGAAATGCAAGGCCTGCCGGAAGCGACAGGCCTGCCGGGATTACGGCTGGTAGATGCCGACGCCCAGATCGTTTTCTTTTCGCGTACGCGCAATGACCGATTCCGGCGATTCCACGACGCGCAGTCCCATCTCATCTTCTGTGCGGACAATTTTGCCGCGTAATGAGTTAGTGTAGACATCGACGATTTCTACGTCGACGAATTTACCGACCATATCCGGCGTGCCTTCGAAGTTCACCACGCGGTTGTTCTCGGTGCGCCCGGAGAGCTCCATCAGGCTCTTACGCGACGTGCCTTCTACCAGAATACGCTGTGTTGTGCCGAGCATGCGTCGGCTCCATGCCATCGCCTGCTGATTAATACGCTCCTGCAGAATATACAGGCGCTGTTTTTTATCGGCTTCAGGAACATCGTCGACCATATCCGCCGCCGGGGTGCCCGGGCGGGCAGAGAAGATAAAGCTGTAGCTGACATCAAAGTTAACCTCGGCAATCAGCTTCATGGTTTTTTCGAAGTCTTCCGTCGTTTCGCCAGGGAAACCGACGATAAAGTCGGAGCTAATCTGAATATCCGGGCGCGCTTCGCGCAGCTTGCGGATAATCGCTTTATATTCCAGCACGGTGTGGGTACGGCCCATCAGGTTCAGTACGCGATCGGAACCGGCCTGCACCGGTAAATGCAGGAAGCTCACCAGCTCAGGGGTATCGCGATAGACGTCGATGATATCGTCAGTAAACTCAATCGGGTGGCTGGTGGTGAAGCGAATACGGTCGATGCCGTCGATGGCGGCGACCAGACGCAGCAGATCGGCAAAGTTGCCGGTCGTGCCATCGTAGTTTTCGCCGCGCCAGGCGTTAACGTTCTGCCCGAGCAGGTTGACTTCACGCACCCCTTGCGCCGCCAGTTGAGCGATTTCAAACAGAATATCGTCGCACGGACGGCTCACTTCTTCACCGCGGGTATAGGGCACCACGCAGTAAGTGCAGTATTTGTTGCAGCCTTCCATAATGGAAACGAAGGCGGTCGGCCCCTCGGCGCGCGGTTCCGGCAGGCGATCGAATTTTTCGATTTCCGGGAAGCTCACGTCGATAACCGGTTTATGGTTATTGCGCACCGCGCCGATCATCTCCGGCAGGCGATGCAGCGTCTGCGGGCCAAAAATAATGTCAACGTAATGGGCGCGCTGGCGAATCAGTTTGCCTTCCTGGGAGGCGACACAGCCGCCGACGCCGATAATCACGCCGGGTTTTTTCTCTTTCAGTAGTTTCCAGCGGCCAAGCTGATGGAACACTTTTTCCTGCGCCTTCTCGCGAATTGAGCAGGTGTTGAGCAGCAGCACGTCCGCTTCTTCGGCCACTTCTGTGAGTTGATACCCATGGGTGGCATCCAGCAGATCGGCCATCTTGGATGAATCGTATTCGTTCATCTGACAGCCCCAGGTTTTAATATGGAGTTTTTTTGTCATCGACTTGCTCATGCTCAATTATAAAGACGGGTATAAGTTAAGAATTAGAATTCGTTTGCAGGGTACGCATTGTAATGCTTTGGTTGCCACCTGACCAGTGCGACCACGATCCCCCGCAAGGTGCAAAAAATCCGGTAAACTTAAGGAAATCAGCTTTAAGGATAATTGCCATGACAATTCATGCAACAGATATCGCCATCGTCGGCGGCGGAATGGTCGGCGGCGCGCTGGCGCTGGGGCTGGCGCAACACGGGTTTTCGGTGACGGTGATAGAAAAACACGCGCCTCCGGCCTTTGATGCCGCTGCGGCGCCAGATGTGCGTATTTCGGCGATCAGCGCGTCGTCGGTCGGCTTGCTCAAAAGCCTCGACGTTTGGGAAGCGGTGCGCGGTATGCGCGCGCATGCTTATCGTCGTCTTGAAACCTGGGAGTGGGAAAGCGCGCACGTTGATTTTAATGCCGCCGAGCTGAAGCTGCCTGAGCTTGGCTATATGGTGGAAAATAGCGTGCTACAGCTGGCGCTGTGGCAGGCGCTTGAAGCCCATCCGCAGGTGAGCTTGCGGGTTGGCGTGACGTTAAGCGAGCTTCATCGTGAGCCGCAGGGCGTTTCGCTGCGCCTGAGCGATGAGAGCGTTTGCACGGCGCAACTGGCGATCGGCGCAGACGGCGCGAATTCTCAGGTGCGCGAACTGGCCGGCATCGGCGTACAGGCGTGGCAATATCAGCAATCATGTATGCTAATTAGCGTGCAATGCGCCGACGATCCCGGTGATAGCACCTGGCAACAGTTCACCCCCAGCGGGCCGCGCGCCTTCCTGCCGCTATTCGATAACTGGGCGTCGCTGGTGTGGTACGACACCCCGGCGCGCATCCGCCAACTGCAGGCGATGTCGATGGCCCAACTGCTGCAGGAAATCACCGCGCATTTCCCGAAACGTCTGGGCAGCGTGACGCCAATGAGCGCCGGCGCCTTCCCGTTAACCCGCCGACATGCGCTGCAGTACGTGCAACCGGGGCTGGCGCTGGTAGGGGATGCGGCGCATACCATTCATCCGCTGGCGGGGCAGGGGGTTAACCTTGGCTATCGCGACGTTGACGCGCTGTTGGATATTTTGGCGGAAGCCCGCGGGCGCGGGGAAGCCTGGTCCAGCTTGCCGGTGCTGAAGCGCTATCAGGCGCGGCGCCGGGCGGATAACTTTATTATGCAATCCGGCATGGATCTGTTCTATGCCGGCTTCAGCAACGATTTAGCGCCGGTGCGCGTGCTGCGTAATATTGGCCTGATGGCTGCCGAACGTGCTGGTGTATTAAAGCGCCAGGCATTGAAATATGCATTAGGGTTGTAAAGGGGCATTTGCCGATGGGGGCTGCAGACTAAAGTTTTGCAGTACCTGCATCGGCAAGATGACTATCCGCAGAAAGCAAAAAAGCTCACCGGAGTGAGCTTTTTTGTTAATAAGTGGCTGGGGTACGAGGATTCGAACCTCGGAATGCCGGAATCAGAATCCGGTGCCTTACCGCTTGGCGATACCCCAACAGGCTGCGTTCACTGAGGAACGTCTTTTGAATTTGGCTGGGGTACGAGGATTCGAACCTCGGAATGCCGGAATCAGAATCCGGTGCCTTACCGCTTGGCGATACCCCAACAAATTTTTACGGATTTACCGATATTAACCGATAGTCCTGAATATGGTGGCTACGACGGGATTCGAACCTGTGACCCCATCATTATGAGTGATGTGCTCTAACCAGCTGAGCTACGTAGCCAAATTGTCATGCTGTTTCTTCGATGGCTGGGGTACCTGGATTCGAACCAGGGAATGCCGGTATCAAAAACCGGTGCCTTACCGCTTGGCGATACCCCAATACCGTCGCGGCTAACCGCAAATATCGAAGAAATATGGCTGGGGTACCTGGATTCGAACCAGGGAATGCCGGTATCAAAAACCGGTGCCTTACCGCTTGGCGATACCCCATCCGTGCAACGCTTTTTGGTGAATGGTGCGGGAGGCGAGACTTGAACTCGCACACCTTGCGGCGCCAGAACCTAAATCTGGTGCGTCTACCAATTTCGCCACTCCCGCAAAAAAGATGGTGGCTACGACGGGATTCGAACCTGTGACCCCATCATTATGAGTGATGTGCTCTAACCAGCTGAGCTACGTAGCCATCTTTTTTTCGCGTTACCTTATCGGCGTTGCGGGGCGCATTATGCGTATTGGGCCTGCGAGCGTCAACCACTTTTTCAAGGAAAATCGTCGTAATGTGACTGTTTGGTTAGGTTGCGAACAGCATGCTGCAATAATCGGCAAGAATTGATTATTTATCGTTTTTATTTGCCAATTTTGGCATAAAAAAAACGGACCCCGTAGGGTCCGCTATGCGTGTTGATTACTTATTTATAAGCTGACTGGTGGACGCCGACCGCGCGTCCTGATGGATCGTTCATGGTTTTGAACGCTTCATCCCACTCGATGGCTTTCGCTGAAGAGCAGGCAACGGACGGGCCGCCGGGGACGCATTCCGCCGCGCTGGGCAGCGGGAACAGCTCTTCGAAGATTTCGCGGTACAGATAACCTTCTTTAGAGGTCGGCGTGTTGTACGGGAAGCGGAAGCTTGCCGTCTCCAGCTGCTGGTCGCTAATCTGTTTTGCCGCCACTTCTTTCAGCGTATCAATCCAGCTATAGCCCACGCCGTCGGAGAACTGCTCTTTCTGGCGCCAGGCGACGCTGGCTGGCAGATAGGACTCAAAGCATTCGCGCAAAATATGTTTTTCCATTTTGCCGTTGCCGCACATTTTATCCTGCGGGTTGATGCGCATCGCCACATCGAGGAATTTCTTATCGAGGAACGGTACGCGGGCCTCTACCCCCCAGGCGGACATCGCTTTGTTAGCGCGGGCGCAGTCAAACATGTGCAGCGCCTGCAGTTTACGCACCGTTTCTTCATGCAGTTCTTTAGCGCTCGGCGCTTTGTGGAAGTAGAGATACCCGCCGAATACTTCATCGGAACCTTCGCCAGAGAGCACCATTTTAATGCCCATGGCTTTTATTTTACGCGACATCAGGTACATCGGCGTCGAGGCGCGAATGGTAGTCACGTCATACGTTTCGATGTGATAGATAACGTCGCGGATCGCATCCAACCCTTCCTGTACCGTAAAGTGAATTTCGTGATGCACGGTGCCGAGGTGGTTTGCGACTTCCTGCGCCGCTTTCAGGTCAGGGGAGCCTTCGAGGCCGACCGCGAATGAATGCAACTGCGGCCACCAGGCTTCGCTACGCTCCTGATCTTCAACGCGGCGGGCGGCGTATTTTTTGGTAATGGCCGAAATCACCGAAGAGTCCAGGCCGCCAGAAAGCAGCACGCCGTAAGGAACATCGGACATCAGGTGGCTCTTCACCGACTCTTCCAGCGCCTGACGCAGTTCGTTTTTATCCGTGACGTTGTCTTTTACCGCGTCGTAGTCGAACCAGTCGCGCTGATAGTACTGGCGAATTTCGCCATCCTGGCTCCACAGGTAGCTACCCGCAGGGAACTCTTTAATCGTGCGGCAGACCGGCACCAGCGCTTTCATTTCAGAGGCGACGTAGAAGTTGCCGTGCTCGTCGTGGCCCATATACAGCGGGATAATACCGATATGGTCGCGGCCAATCAGATAAGCGTCTTTTTCGCTGTCATACAGTGCGAAGGCAAACATCCCCTGCAGTTCATCGAGGAACTCAGGCCCTTTTTCCTGGTACAGCGCGAGGATCACTTCACAGTCGGAACCGGTCTGGAACTGATAGCGATCGCCATATTCGGCGCGCAGCGCCTGGTGGTTGTAGATTTCACCGTTGACCGCCAGCGCATGGGTTTTTTGTTGGTTATAGAGCGGCTGGGCGCCGGCGTTGACGTCGACGATCGACAGACGTTCGTGGGCGAGAATCGCTTTATCGCTGGCATAAACGCCGGACCAGTCCGGTCCGCGGTGGCGCATCAGGCGGGAAAGTTCCAGTGCCTTTTTACGCAGTTCGCCTGCGTCAGTTTTGATATCCAGTACGCCAAAAATAGAACACATAGCCTTCTCCGTTACCCTGTCTTGTAGTGATGTTATGCAGACCTCGTCTCTTGCAAGGTCTTAGTGCGTGTTAAAGAAAATGCCGTAAAGGAGAGTGGGGCGCAAGAGATTTACCGGCAGAAAAGTAAAAAGTGCAATGCTGATTGCCGGATGTTGAAAAATGAGTATGTTTAGCTCGGCTTTATTGATGATTGTTTAGCGATAAGCCACTTTCATTAGATGAATCTATTTTTGGCGGCACCCAAAATAAAAAACCACGTCCAGGGACGTGGTTTCGGCTCAAAAAACGTCGATTTCGGCGACCGACGGATAAATCCACGACGGGCGGAACGGCATGCTGTCGATATCGTCCAGCGTGGAGACTCCGGAGAGCACCAGAATGGTCTCAAGGCCCGCCTGGAAGCCGGCGAGGATATCGGTACGCAGGTTATCGCCGACGATCACCGTTTGCTCGGAGTGGGCCTGCATTTTGTTAAGCGCGGAACGGATAATCCACGGGCTCGGCTTACCGACATAAAACGGTTTACGGCCGGAGATTTTTTCGATTCCCGCACAGAGTGCGCCGCAAGCAGGGTAGTAGCCACGGCCGTGAGTATCCGGGTTGGTGGCGATGAAACGCGCGCCGTTGGCGACAAAGAAAGCCGCTTTATGCATCATTTCCCAGTTAAAGGAGCGGGTCTCGCCAACGATGACGAAATCAGGGTTAACGTCGGTGATGGTGAAGCCGGCCTTATACAGTTCGTGGATGAGCGCGCCTTCGCCAACCACATAGGCTTTTTTACCTTCCTGGCGACGCAGGAAATCGGCGGTGGCCATGGCGGAGGTGTAGAACGCGGTATCCGGCACTTCGATACCGGCGGTGGCGAAGCGGTTGGCCAGGTCCTGCCCGGTTTGCGAAGGATAGTTGGTCAGCATCACCAGCGGCATGCCTTTTTCCAGGATGCGTTTGATAAATTCAGCGGCGCCGGGAACAGCCACGTTATCGTGCATCAGCACGCCGTCGATATCACAAATTACGTTTTGAATGGTCATGGACAGTCCAACATCATTAACGAAAGGCGAAACTATAAAGCTGGATTAACTTTCCAGCAAATGCTGTAGCAGGATGCCATTGAGCATCGCGCGCTTGACCAGCGCAAAGGCGCCGATGGCGGAGCGGTGATCGAGCGTCGAGCGTACCACCGGCAGATTGTGGCGAAACGCTTTCAACGCCTGGCCGTTGATACAGCTTTCGATGGCCGGCAGCAGCACCTTTTCCGCCTCGACGATTTCACCGGCAATCACCACTTTTTGCGGGTTAAACAGGTTGATGGCGATGGCGATGGTTTTGCCCAGATGACGGCCAACGTATTCGACCACTTCACAGGCCAGCGCATCGCCTTTATTTGCCGCTTTGCAGATGGTTTTGATATTGCAGTCATCAAGCGTGATGCGGCTTTGATAGCCCTGCTCAAGCAGATGGCGGACGCGGTGCTCAATAGCGGCGTTCGCGGCGACGGTTTCCAGACAGCCGAAGTTGCCGCAGTGACAGCGTTCGCCTAATGGGTCAACCTGGATATGGCCAATTTCGCCGACGTTGCCGTTACGGCCGATAAAAATGCGCCCGTTTGAAATAATGCCCGCGCCGGTACCGCGGTGTACGCGCACCAGAATAGAGTCCTCGCAATCCTGGCTTGCGCCAAAATAGTGCTCGGCCAACGCCAGGCTGCGGATGTCGTGGCCGACAAAACAGGTGACGTTAAAACGTTTTTCCAGCGCTTCGACCAGCCCCCAGTTCTCTACCTGAATGTGCGGCATATAGCGGATAACGCCGCTTTCCGGATCGACCAGCCCCGGCAGAATGACCGAAATGGCGATGAGCTCGCGGATTTTGCGCTGACAATTTTCAATAAAGGTGGCGATGATATTCAGCAGTGCGTGCTCAAGCGTTTCCTGGGTACGCTCCGGCAGAGGGAAGTGCTCTTCTTCCAGCGTCTTACTGCTTAAATCATAGAGGGTCAGGGTGGCGTCATAGCGGCCAAGCCGCACGCCGATAGCGTTGAAATTGCGGGTTTCCGCAATGATAGAGATGGCGCGGCGCCCCCCGGTGGAGGCCTGCTGATCGACTTCTTTGATCAGGCCGCGCTCAATAAGCTGACGCGTAATTTTGGTTACGCTGGCAGGGGCAAGCTGACTTTGTTCCGCTATCTGAATGCGCGAGATGGGACCATGTTGGTCAATCAGCCGATAGACGGCCGCGCTGTTCAGCTGTTTTACCAGATCGACGTTACCAATTTGAGCTTGTCCGCCTGCTGTCATACTTTTACTTACTCAGTGACGACCTCGTTACCATTAACGATGGTCTTGATGATTTTATAATCGCGGCTGAAAGCGGTCAGGTTAGCGACCATACCCGGCGCAATGCTGCCGAGCTGCTTGTCCACGCCAATCGCGCGCGCTGGGTAGAGCGTCGCCATACGCAGCACTTCGTCCAGCGCTACGCCGCAATGTTCAACGAGGTTACGTACCCCTTCGATCATGGTCAGCGAAGAACCGCTGAGAGTGCCGTTTTCATCCACGCACAGACCATTACGGTAGTATATTGTTTTACCAGCAAAAATGAACTGGTCAATATTAGCCCCTGCCGGCGCGGTGGCGTCAGTCACCAGGCACAGTTTATCGCCTTTCAGGCGTTTAGCGTTACGCACGTTGGCATAATCGACGTGCATGCCGTCAACGATGATACCGCAGTAGACATCCGGCTCGTCGAAAATGGCGCCGGCCAGACCTGGTTCACGGCCGGTAATGTACGGCATGGCATTATAAAGGTGCGTCGCAAAAGTGATACCGGCGCGGAAACCGATTTTCGCTTCTTTCAGCGTAGCGTTAGAGTGACCTGCCGAAACCACGATGCCGGCGGCGACCAGTTTACGGATCACTTCCGGCTCGACGCGCTCAGGGGCCAGCGTCACTTTGGTGATAACGTCGGCGTTGTCGCACAGGAAGTCGACCAGCGCGGCGTCCGGTTTACGCACGTAGTCCGGGTTATGGGTGCCTTTCTTGACGATATTCAGCCACGGCCCTTCCAGATGCAGACCCAGCGCCTGGTTGGGGTGTTTTTGCAGGTATTCGCGCATGACGCGGATGCCTTGCTTCATCAGATCATCGCTGGAAGTAATCAACGTCGGCAGGAAGTTGGTGCAGCCGGAACGCTCATTCGCTTTCTGCATAATTTCCAGCGTTTCGACGGTGACCGCATCCGGACTATCGTTGAATTGCACGCCGCCGCAGCCGTTCAGCTGGACGTCGATGAAACCGGGGGCAATAATCGCGCCGTTGACCGAGCGTTGCTCAATTTCAGACGGCAAATCAGCCAGCGGACAGAGACGTTCGATACGGCCATTGGCGATAACGACCGCATGGTCATCGAGAATTTCATGACCGGTGTAAACCCGGCCCTGGGTTAATGCATACATTACGACCCCCGGTATATACGCCCCACCAGCGCAACTCGCATTGTTCTGGCGTTGCATACAAAGAAAAAGATGGTCCCACGCCAGGGCGCGGGACGGACTACATTACAGACCTTTAATATTTTCAGCTTCTAATTCGTTGAAATATTTCAGGGTCTTCACTTTCAGTTCCATCGTGGACGGCTCGTCGCAGACCACAACCGCTTTCGGATGCAGCTGCAGACAGGTGATGGTCCACATGTGGTTGACGTTACCTTCGACCGCCGCCTGCAGCGCCAGCGCTTTCTGATGGCCCAGTACCAGAATCATCACTTCTTCTGCATCCAGCAGGGTACCCACGCCCACGGTCAGCGCATATTTCGGCACCAGATCCACATCGCCGTCGAAGAAGCGGGAGTTGGCCACGCGGGTGTCATGGGTCAGGGTTTTAATACGGGTACGGGACGCCAGAGAAGAGGCCGGTTCGTTAAACGCGATATGACCATCGTTACCTACGCCGCCCATAAACAGGTGGATTTTACCGTAGGAGCGGATTTTTTCTTCATAACGACGGCATTCTGCATCGATATCCGGCGCATTACCATTCAGCAGGTTGATATTTTCAGCTGGAATATCAACATGGTCAAAGAAATTGCGGTGCATGAAGCTATGATAGCTTTCCGGATGCTCTTTCGGCAGGCCGACATACTCATCCATGTTGAAGGTAACAACGTGCTTGAAGCTAACCTGGCCTGCTTTATGCATTTCAACCAGCGCTTTGTAAGCGGTAAGAGGCGTACCACCGGTAGGCAGACCCAGTACGAACGGACGGTCCGCGGTCGGTTTGAACGCGTTAATGCGGTTAACGATATGACGGGCAGCCCATTTACCTACTTGTTCAGCTGTTACCAGGGGGATCAGTCTCATTCTTCACCTCTATAGTTAAATTAGAACCTGGCGGATTGGCGCCAGCATACTATGAAGAGTATTGCAGCAACTGCGCCGACCGGGGTCAATCCGTGTTGATTTTTTGAATGATAAAATAAGTTTTCGATGTTAGCCAGTCAAAGGGAGGGGTGAATACGATATTTGGTGATTATAGTCACAAAAAATACCCGTTTAATTTGCGATACGAATTAATTTTTCACACACTTTGCCGGTAAGTGATAAATCCGACCTTGTTACACAATAAAAAAGTGGCTTTGAAATGAGCCTCATCGGGGTCTCATAGGGGGAATAAGATGAATATTTTAGGTTTCTTTCAGCGGCTGGGTAGGGCATTACAGCTCCCTATCGCAGTGCTGCCGGTCGCGGCATTGCTGCTGCGATTCGGGCAACCGGATCTGCTGAACGTACCCTTCATCGCGCAAGCGGGTGGGGCAATCTTTGACAACTTAGCGTTGATCTTCGCCATCGGCGTGGCATCAAGCTGGTCCAAAGATAACGCGGGTTCTGCGGCGCTGGCCGGCGCGGTAGGTTATTTCGTGATGACCAAAGCGATGGTCACCATCAACCCGGAAATTAACATGGGTGTACTGGCGGGTATCATTACCGGTCTGGTCGCGGGTGCTGTTTATAACCGCTGGGCCGGCATTAAACTGCCAGACTTCCTGAGCTTCTTCGGCGGCAAACGCTTCGTACCGATCGCTACCGGCTTCTTCTGTCTGGTGCTGGCTGCCATCTTCGGCTATGTCTGGCCGCCGGTGCAGCACGCTATTCATGCGGGCGGTGAATGGATCGTGTCTGCGGGCGCGCTGGGTTCCGGTATCTTCGGTTTCATTAACCGTCTGCTGATCCCAACCGGTCTGCATCAGGTGCTGAACACCATCGCCTGGTTCCAGATTGGCGAGTTCACCAACGCCGCGGGTGCGGTCTTCCACGGCGACATCAACCGCTTCTATGCCGGTGACGGCACCGCGGGGATGTTCATGTCCGGCTTCTTCCCGATCATGATGTTCGGTCTGCCGGGCGCTGCGCTGGCAATGTACATGGCTGCGCCGAAAGAGCGTCGTCCGATGGTCGGCGGTATGCTGCTGTCCGTGGCCATCACCGCGTTCCTGACCGGTGTGACCGAGCCGCTGGAATTCCTGTTCATGTTCCTGGCGCCATTGCTGTACCTCCTGCACGCTATCCTGACCGGTATCAGCCTGTTCATCGCAACGGCGCTGGGTATCCACGCGGGCTTCTCCTTCTCCGCGGGCGCTATCGACTACGTGTTGATGTACAGCCTGCCGGCAGCCAGCAAAAACGTCTGGATGCTGCTGGTGATGGGCGTGGTGTTCTTCTTCGTTTACTTCCTGTTGTTCAGCGCGGTTATCCGCATGTTCAACCTGAAAACGCCGGGTCGTGAAGATAAAACCGACGACGTCGTGACTGAAGAAGCTAACAGCAACACCGAAGAAGGTCTGACTCAGCTGGCGACCAACTACATCGCAGCCGTAGGCGGTACCGATAACCTGAAAGCCATTGATGCTTGTATCACCCGTCTGCGTCTGACCGTCGGCGACTCGGCGAAAGTCAACGATGCCGCCTGTAAACGTCTCGGCGCCTCCGGGGTGGTGAAACTGAACAAACAGACCATCCAGGTCATTGTTGGCGCGAAAGCGGAATCCGTTGGCGACGCCATGAAGAAAGTGGTTGCCCGTGGTCCGGTTGCTGCTGCAGCTGCTTCGACTGACAGCGCGCCAGCCGCCGCGCCTGCGGCCAAACCGCAGGCGGTCGCGAACGCCAAAACCGTCGAAGCGCTGGTTTCCCCGATCACCGGTGAAGTGGTGGCGCTTGAGCAGGTACCGGATGAAGCCTTCGCCAGCAAAGCCGTTGGTGACGGTATCGCGGTGAAACCGACCGATAACATCGTTGTCGCGCCGGCGGCCGGTACGGTGGTGAAAATCTTCAACACCAACCACGCATTCTGCCTGGAAACCGATAACGGCGCGGAAATCGTCGTCCATATGGGCATTGATACCGTCGCGCTGGAAGGCAAAGGCTTTAAACGTCTGGTTGAAGAGGGCGCACAGGTGAAAGCCGGCGAGCCGATCCTGGAAATGGATCTGGCGTTCCTTAACGCCAACGCCCGCTCGATGATCAGTCCGGTCGTCTGCAGCAACAGCGATGATTACAGCGCGCTGGTGATTCAGGCAACGGGTAACGTTGTCGCCGGCCAAACGCCGTTGTTCGAGATTAAAGGCAAGTAAGGCTCCTGAGTAGAGTTTTGCCTCAGCGGCGCAGCGAAACCTGCGCCGCTTTTTTTTGCAGCAAATACCCCCATATCCAACAACAGATACGTATTTTGCGTAACTAATAGTTGTCTCTGCGCCCTGCTTGTAAGATCATGTGCCGTTATACGTTGTTTACGCTTTGAGGAACCCGTGATGAGTGAGGCAGAAGCCCGCCCGACTAACTTTATCCGTCAGATCATCGATGAAGATCTGGCTACCGGTAAGCACACCACCGTTCATACCCGCTTCCCGCCGGAACCGAACGGTTACCTGCACATTGGCCATGCAAAATCCATTTGCCTGAACTTCGGCATCGCTCAGGATTATCAAGGTCAATGTAATCTGCGTTTCGATGACACCAACCCGGTGAAAGAAGATATCGAATACGTGGAGTCGATTAAAAACGACGTGCAGTGGTTAGGTTTCCACTGGTCCGGCGATGTCTGCTACTCCTCTGATTACTTCGATCAGCTGCATCAGTATGCGGTTGAACTGATCAACAAAGGTTTGGCCTACGTTGACGAACTGTCCGCCGACGAGATCCGCGAATACCGCGGTACCCTGAAAGAACCGGGTAAAAACAGCCCATACCGCGATCGCAGCGTGGAAGAGAACCTCGCGCTGTTCGAAAAAATGCGTACCGGCGGTTTTGAAGAGGGTAAGGCTTGCCTGCGCGCGAAGATCGACATGGCGTCGCCATTCATCGTGATGCGCGATCCGGTGCTGTATCGCATTAAATTTGCCGAACACCATCAGACCGGCAACAAATGGTGCATCTACCCGATGTACGACTTCACCCACTGCATCAGCGATGCGCTGGAAGGTATCACCCACTCGCTGTGTACCCTGGAGTTCCAGGACAACCGTCGTCTGTACGACTGGGTGCTAGACAACATCAGTATTCCGGTGCATCCGCGTCAGTATGAATTCTCGCGCCTGAATCTCGAATACACCGTGATGTCCAAGCGTAAGCTGAATCAGCTGGTGACCGAAAAGCATGTGGAAGGCTGGGATGACCCGCGTATGCCGACTATTTCCGGTCTGCGCCGTCGCGGCTATACCGCTGAATCCATCCGCGAGTTCTGCAAACGCATCGGCGTGACCAAGCAGGACAACACCATTGAGATGGCGTCGCTGGAGTCGTGCATTCGTGAAGATCTGAATGAAAACGCGCCGCGCGCGATGGCGGTGATCGATCCGGTTAAACTGGTTATCGAAAACTATCCGCAGGGCGCAAGCGAAATGGTGGCGATGCCGAACCATCCGAACAAGCCGGAGATGGGCAGCCGCGAAGTGCCATTCAGCGCTGAGATCTGGATCGATCGCGCGGACTTCCGCGAAGAAGCCAACAAACAGTACAAGCGTCTGGTGCTGGGTAAAGAGGTGCGTCTGCGCAACGCCTACGTGATTAAAGCGGAACGCGTTGAGAAAGATGCAGAGGGTAACATCACTACCATCTTCTGTACTTACGATGCCGACACCCTGAGTAAAGACCCGGCCGATGGCCGCAAGGTCAAAGGCGTTATCCACTGGGTGAGCGCGGCGCACGCGCTGCCGGTTGAAATTCGCCTCTATGACCGTCTGTTTAGTGTGCCGAACCCGGGCGCGGCGGATGACTTCCTGGCGGTAATGAACCCGGAATCTCTGGTCATCAAGCAAGGTTTCGCGGAGCCGAGCCTGTCGAAAGCGCAGGCGGGTAAAGCATACCAGTTCGAGCGCGAAGGTTACTTCTGCCTCGACAGCCGCTACGCCACCGAGGGACATCTGGTCTTCAACCGCACCGTTGGCCTGCGTGACACCTGGGCTAAAATCGGCGAGTAATGCTCACCGTATTCATGAAACGCCGCACATTGCGGCGTTTTTTTTATTTCAGAATCAGTGAATTAAAAATCGATATTTTTTCGATGCGAATTAATCTTATTAAAATACCGTAATAATTCCCCATCTCTTCCTGCCGGTGTATTTACATTTAACCGTTTCAGCTTCCGGCAACTATCAATTTTTTTCGATATAACCATGACTTATCGTTGAAAAAGCTGAGAACTAAGTCTGTAACAAAAAGACATAAATTATGTGCGCTTTGTCATAATCTTAAGCTTTGCTCTGCGAAAGAGATTGATAATTCGCGTCACGAAAAATAGTCTATCCATAGTGGTTTCGCGGACTTTTAACCGCACCGCTTTTAGTACTTTTTTATTTTTTTAGCGAGCTGCCTTTGGCAATCGCAATTTTAAAACGTCAAAGAGGATATGCACATGCGTACGTTTAGTGGCAAACGTAGTACGCTGGCGCTGGCTATTGCCGCCGTCACCGCGATGTCGGGTTGGGTTGTGGCTCCACAGGCCAGCGCAGCAGGCTTTATCGATGATTCTACTTTAACTGGCGGTATCTATTACTGGCAGCGCGAGCGCGACCGTAAAAACGTAGAAACCGACAAGTATGAAACCAACCTTTCCCATTCTACCTGGAACGCCAACCTGGATTTCCAGTCCGGCTATGCCGCTGATATGTTCGGGATTGATATTGCTGCCTTTACCGCGATAGAAATGGCGGAAAACGGCGACAGCGGCCACCCGAACGAAATTGCCTTCTCCTCCAGTAACCGTGCCTACAGTGAAGATTATTCCGGCGATAAGAGCGGGATTAGCCTGTATAAAGCAGCGGCTAAATTTAAATTCGGCCCGGCGTGGGCGCGCGCGGGTTATATCCAGCCGACCGGGCAAACGCTGCTGGCGCCGCACTGGAGCTTTATGCCGGGTACCTATCAGGGGGCGGAAGCCGGAGCCAACTTCGACTATGGCGATAACGGCGCGCTGAGTTTCTCCTACATGTGGACCAACGAATATAAAGCGCCGTGGCATATCGAGATGGATGATTTCTACCAGAACGATAAGAAAACCAAGGTCGACTATCTGCACTCTCTTGGCGCGAAATACGATTTTAAAAACGATCTGGTGCTGGAAGCCGCTTTTGGCCAGGCTGAAGGTTATATCGATCAATACTTTGCGAAGGCCAGCTACAAATTTGATATTGCCGGTTCGCCGTTAAGCGCCAGCTATCAGTTCTATGGTACCCGCGATAAAGTCAGCAACGGCGGCGTCAACGACATCTACGACGGCACCGCGTGGCTGCAGGCGATCACCTTTGGCTATAAAGCGGCCGATGTGCTGGATCTGCGTCTGGAAGGGACCTGGGTTAAAGCCGATGGCCAGCAGGGCTACTTCCTGCAGCGTATGACGCCAACCTATGCCTCCTCTAATGGTCGTCTCGATATCTGGTGGGATAACCGCTCCGACTTTAACGCCAACGGCGAGAAAGCAGTATTCTTCGGCGCGATGTATGACATGAAGAACTGGGATATGCCGGGCTGGGCGTTTGGCGCTTCCTATGTTTACGCCTGGGATGCGAAGCCTGGCAGAATGGCATCCCCGGATGCTTACTACGATCCTAACTATCGTCTGAAAGAGTCCGCCTACAGTCTGGATGCTATCTACACCCTGCAGGAAGGCCGGGCGAAAGGAACGATGTTCAAACTGCACTTCACGCAATACGACAACCACTCCGACATCCCAAGCTGGAGCGGTGGTTACGGCAACATCTTCCAGGATGAGCGTGACGTGAAGTTTATGGTTATCGCGCCGTTCACCATTTTCTGATGCCTGCGCGGCGGGCGTGAGCCTGCCGCCCCTCTGGGAGAATAACTATGAAAAAGTTGCTGCTCATCGCCATCATGGCATCGGGTCTGGTTGCCTGCGCGCCATCGCCAGCGCCGAAAGAAGATTCCAAATTGAAAGATGCCTATAGCGCCTGTATCAACACGGCAGAAGGTAATCCGGACAAGATTGAAGCCTGTCAGAGCGTACTCAACGTCCTGAAGGAAGAGAAACCGCATCAGCAGTTTGCGACGCAGGAGAGCGTCAGAGTGCTGGATTATCAGGCCTGTATTCAGGCGACGCGCACCGGTAATGACCAGGCGGTCAAAGCGCGCTGCGATAAAATCTGGCAGGAGATTCGCAGTAATAACACCACTAAATAAAGCAGACAGTTAAGCGTAAACGGGCGGAGCGCACACTCCGCCCGTCGCTATTTTAACGCGGTATTTCCGCTGGCTGATAGCCGCGGCTCAGACGCATGAACAGCATGGCGGTGGCGGCGAATCCGCATAGGGCCGCGCACATCAGCCACCAGCCTGGCGCGCTCTTATCACCGGTGATTTCGACCAGTGCGGTAGAGATAGCCGGCGTCAGCCCACCGAAGATAGCGGTGGCGAGGCTAAACGCCAGCGAAAAGCCCACGGTGCGAACGTAGACCGGCATCACTTCCGTTAGCGCCGCCACCATTGCGCCGTTATACATACCAAAGAAGAACGAGAACCACAGCAGCACCAGCGTCATGCGGGTGAAATCCGGCGCGGCGGTGAGCCATTGCATCACCGGCCAGGTGGTCAGCAGCGCCAGGACGGTAATTCCCATCAGTACCGGACGGCGGCCTATTTTGTCTGACAGCGCCCCGCCAATCGGCAACCAGATAAAGTTAGAGATACCGACCAGCATCGTGACCAGCAAGCTGTCGCGTGCGCTCAGATGCAGTACCGCTCTGCCATAAGTTGGGGTATAGACGGTAATAAAATAAAAGGTGGTGGTGGTCATCGCCACCAGTAAGGTGCCCGCGCTGATGATGCGCCAGTTTTTAACAATAGTGGTCAGTATCTCTTTGGTATCGGGACGATGCTTACGCTGCAGAAACGCTTCGGTCTCCTGCAGCGAACGCCGGAGCACGAAAATCAGCGGGATAATCAGGCAGCCGATAAAGAAGGGAATGCGCCAGCCCCATTCTGCAATCTCGTCGTGACCCAGCGTCTCGTTCAGCGCGTAGCCAATCAGCGCCGCCATGACGATGGCGACCTGTTGGCTGGCGGACTGCCAACTGGTATAGAACCCCTTTTTCCCCGGTTTGGCGATTTCCGACAGGTAGACCGACACACCGCCGAGCTCGACCCCGGCCGAGAATCCTTGCAACAAACGGCCAATTAAGACCAGCACCGGCGCCAGCACGCCGATGGTTTGGTAGCCCGGCACCAGCGCAATCAGTAACGTGCCGCAGCCCATAATCGCCAGGGTGACCATCAGCCCTTTGCGGCGACCGATCCTGTCGATATAAGCTCCTAATACCACCGCGCCGATGGGGCGCATCAGGAAACCGGAACCAAATACGGCAAAGGTGAGCATCAATGCCGCGAACTCACTCTCTGCCGGAAAGAAGGTCCTGGCGATATAGGTGGCATAGAAACCAAACAGAAAGAAGTCGAATTGCTCGAGAAAATTACCGCTGGTTACGCGGAGAATTGCGCCGAAGGTACCGGCGCGCGAGGTTGGTTGGGTCATAGGGTGTGCTCTCCATTGTCTTTATCTTGTTTTTATAGAGGTAAGAGGGGCGGGTTAGTCACCTGCGACTGCCGCCTGTTTTCCGCGGCGTTTCTCAATCGCCCACTTGAGTAGCGCCGCACAGCGATAAAATCCGTGGGCAAATTTTCCGTAAGGCAGCGTTAAAAACAGCGCCATCACCACCCCGAGATGGATAGCAAGCAGAATGCCCATCCACGAGGTGTCCCGGCCCGCCAGTAGCGCGAGCCCGGTAAAACTGGTCAGCAGCAACAGTAGGATAAAAGCGCGATCCATTGGTTTTTGCCGCGCGTCGCCGTGCAGCGGCGAGCGGCGCAGGTTCAGCCATAGCAAACCCGCAGGGCCTACCAGTAGTCCGATGCCGCCGAGCGTGCCCAGCATCACCGGTACGCTGAAGAACGGGTAGGGGGCTTCCCAGCCGGCGAAATAGTGATAGCCCGTAGCCACAACCGTGGCGGCGAAACAGAGCATAAAGCCGTAAAAGGTGAAGTGGTGAAAACGGCGGCGCATCAGCGTGAAGGCATCATTGGCCTCGTTACAGCCTTTACCGTGGCCACCGTCGAGATATTTCAACGTCAGCGCATCATGCGAGGCCCTGGCGATATCACCAGCTTGCGGTTGGCCAGGCGAGATCTCGCGCCAGAAACGAATCACCCCGCTCATCAATAAACCAATGGCCACAATGAAAACCGAACCGAACATCCACGCCAGCAGGTTATGCGGGAAAATCTGGTAGAAATCACCGGCCAGCGGCGGGTGCAGCAGCGAACCTTTAAGCCCCATCGCCAGCAGCAGAAACAGAACAAGACCCGCGACCAGCGCCAGCACCGTGGCGATCCCCGCACGGCGATATAAACTGCCGAAAGCGGCGGGCCGGGCGTAATGTTGATAGGTTTCCAGCCGCACTTCCGCCATTGCTTTGGGAACATTAATCGCAAACTCGTGCGGCGGGGCATACTGACAGGCGTGCAGACAGGCGCCGCAGTTGTGGCACAGGTTCGCCAGATAGTTAATATCCGCCTTGCCGAATGCCAGACGCTGGGTCATGGCAGGGAACACGGCGCAAAACCCTTCGCAATAGCGACAGGCGTTACAGACCTGCATCACCCGTTCGACTTCCGCCTCCGGCTCGGTGATGATTTGCGCCTCGATGATCAGCTTTTCAAGCGACTTCATGATGTTTCTCCTGCTGCGCCGCCAGGGCGGCTTGCTGACCGGCAATGCGGCCGAATGTGGTCCCGATCGACATGCCTACGCCGGCGGTATAGCCTTTGCCCAGTACGTTGCCGGCCATCATTTCGCCGGCGACAAACAGGTTGCGGCTCGGCTTACCGGCAAAGTGAACGGCGGCGTGTTGATTGACGTACAGCCCGAGGTAGGTGAAGGTGATCCCTGGACGCAGGGCATAACCATAATAAGGCGGCGTATCGATAGGCCGCGCCCAGTGAGTTTTTGGCGGCGTCAGGCCGGAGGTAGCGCAGTTATCAAGACGGGTATGGTCGAACTGGCCTGGCGTACAGGCGGCATTGTAGCTGGCGATGGTCTGCGACAAACGTTCGCCATCCAGCCCCAATTGGCGGGCCAGTTCCGCGATGGTATTGGCCTGGGCGCCCGGAAAAACGGGCGGCATAAACTGTCCAACGGCTTTACTGTCGATGATCGAATAGCCGATTTGCCCCGGCTGGTGGGCGACCAGACGGCCCCAGATGGCGTAACGTTTGGGCCAGAAATCCTCCCCTTCATCATAAAAGCGCTCGGCATCGCGGTTCACCACCACCCCCAGAGACACGCAGTCGACGCGGGTACAGATGCCGCCGTCATAGAGCGGCGCCCGGGCGTCAATGGCGACGCAGTGCGACTGTGAAGGATCGCCGATGATATCGGCTCCGGCGTCGATCATAAATTTGAGCAGTACTCCCTGGTTAAAACGGGTGCCGCGGATGAGAAAGTTGTCGGCAGGCCACTCGCCGCGCTCATTTTGCCCCCAGGCTTCGCGCAGCCACTCGCGGTTAGATTCAAAACCGCCGGCGGCGAGCACGCAGGTTTTCGCGGTGATGCGCTCGGCGCCTGCCAGCGCGGCGACGAATTCGCCATCACGTAATTCAAGCGCCTGCACCGGCGTGTTATAGCGGATCTGTACGCCCATCTGCTCGGCGCTGCGGTAATAGGCATTGACCAGGGCTTTACCGCCGCCCATAAAAAAGGCGTTGGTGCGGGCGACATGCAGGGCGCCGGATAAGGGTGGTTGAAAGTTAACGCCATGACGGCGCATCCAGTCCCGACATTGCGACGAAGTGCGGATCACCAGGCGAGCCAGCGCTTCGTTGGTGTTGCCCCCGGTGACGCGCAGCAGATCCTGCCAGTATTCTTCTTCCGGGTAGCTGTCGACTAAGACATCCTGCGGCGCATCGTGCATACAACGCAGGTTACGCGTGTGCTGAGAGTTACCGCCCCGCCATTCCCGCGGCGCGGCTTCCAGCAGCAGTACGGATGCGCCTGCTTCCCGGGCGGTTAAGGCGGCGCATAACGCGGCGTTGCCGCCGCCAATCACCAGTACATCCACCATTATCGGCTCCATTACGCTTTGACTAATTGTTAAATTTGTAATGGAAATGTAAGACGCAGGGACGACAGGCGCTATGGCGTAAAGCTAAAGAGGGGTTTATGAAGTGTAAAGACTGGCGCCCGGCCAGTTGCCGGATTCAACTAGCTGGCGCATGACTTTTGCCAGCATTACCCGTGCCGCAAGGCCTGCCGGGGTGAGTTCGTCATCGGAAAGACTGACCAGAAAATTCGGTCGGCTTAGTACCGGATTATCGACGCCGATCACTCTTAGCGCCTCGCTGTCGAGATGAGAAATCGCCGCGCCCGGCTGCAGCGTGGCGCCGAGCCCGTCACGGACGGCGCGCATCAGCAGGGCCAGGCCATCGATTTCAGCCACCACGTCAACGTTGATGGCGTGCTCCTGGCAAATAGCGTCCAGCCTGCCGCGCAGGCCATGTCCCTGGCTTGGCATAATCAGCGGGATGGCGGCAAGCTGGTCCGGAGAGATGCTATCGCCGGGCAGCGGCGCCAGCACGTCATGGGCGCCAATCAGGAACAGACGTTCCTCAAGAATGGGTCGGGCGCTCCAGCGCAGGATCTTCTCTTTCTGGAAAACGATGGCTAAATCGAGCTGGCGAGTGTTGATCATCCGTTCCAGATTGCCGGAGAGGCTTTCCACCAGGTGCAGGCGGACGTCGGCGTAGCTTTCGCGCATGGCGTTGATAAAAGGTACGCCCAGCACAGAAGCGGTGCTCGGCGCCATACCGACGCTGACGTGACCGGAAAGGCGTGCTTCACGCGCGGCAAGAATGGCATCGTCAGCATGGCGCAGCGCCAGTTGCGCCTGCGAGTAAAAGGCGAGGCCGGCGCTGGTGGGCATTACGCCGCGCGAAGTCCGTTGCAGCAGGCGGATAGCGAGTTCATTTTCCAGACGCGCCATTTGCTGGCTGAGCGCAGAGACGCCAATATTCAGATCGAGCGCGGCGCGGCCCATACTGCCGGTTTCCACGATGCGGACAAAATAGCGTAGCTGGCGCAGCTCCATAGTGACTCTCCGTACAAGGCGTTAGGCTCTGACAGAATACGCATTCAGGCGGATTTCGCCCATAAAAAAAGCCAACCTGAAGGCTGGCTTTTCATTACATACGAGACGGGAAATTATTTATTCACAGCATCGTGGGCATGTTCATCTTCGCGGCAGTCGCCTTCCGCACAGTGGCCGTAGAGGTACAGGCTGTGGTTGGTTAAGCGGATGCCGTGTTGCGCAGCAATTTCACGTTGGCGGGATTCGATAGAATCATCGCTGAACTCGATCACTTTGCCGCAATCGAGGCAAATCAGGTGATCGTGGTGGTGCTGCTGAGTCAGCTCGAATACGGATTTACCGCCTTCGAAGTTGTGGCGAGTCACGATGCCTGCATCGTCGAACTGGTTCAGCACGCGGTAAACGGTAGCCAGACCAATCTCTTCACCCATATCGATCAGGCGTTTGTATAAATCTTCCGCACTGACGTGATGGTTATCCGGTTCCTGCAACACTTCCAGAATTTTCAGTCGGGGAAGTGTGACTTTCAGGCCAGCCTTCTTTAATGCGATATTGTTGTCAGTCATGCGGAATCTGTCCTGTTGCTAAAGATCGGCTTCCTTTAAAGGGAAGCAATACAGAGAATCACCCGATGTAATGCGTCTCATTATAGAGCTGCTACTCTGAAATGAAAACTGCAAGCATCGCGCCTTGTAAGCTGTCAAAAACGAATTACCAGCTACAAACTGTGTCACGTGACCTCGTGGAATCAGAGGACATTGTACAGATATGTGATGAAAAGTTAAAAACTTGTAGCTATTAGTTTGATTGCTTTTATCTATTAATTCAGCGCAGCTTAATAGCTGCGCTGTTTGATTCTTAGGCGTTTTTGATTTCTTCCAGATGCAGCTCTTCGGAAATCTGCTTCACCCACTTCTCAACGCGCTCGTTGGTCAGTTCCGGCTGACGGTCTTCATCAATCGCCAGACCGACGAAGTGATCGTCGTCCGCCAGGCCTTTAGACGCTTCGAAGTGGTAACCCGCGGTCGGCCAGTGGCCAACGATGGTTGCGCCGCGCGGTTCAATGATGTCACGAATGGTGCCCAGCGCATCGCAGAAGTATTCTGCGTAATCTTCCTGGTCGCCGCAGCCAAAGACGGCTACCAGCTTACCGTTGAAGTCGATCTCTTCCAGCGTCGGGAAGAAGTCATCCCAGTCGCACTGCGCTTCGCCGTAGTACCAGGTTGGGATGCCGAGCAGCAGAATATCGTGGCTTTCCAGATCTTCTTTGCTGCTCTTGGCAATGTCGTGAACTTCAGCAACGTCTTTACCGAGCTGCTTTTGGATCATTTTTGCAATATTTTCGGTGTTGCCGGTGTCGCTGCCAAAAAAGATGCCGATGATTGCCATGAGTAAAATAACCTCTTGAAACTTAATGATGTGGTAGTGGCATTATGCCTACAGTTAACGGCAATCATAGCAGAACAGGGAAGGGCGCGGAAACAGCAATAACGTCCTGGTGCACACTCTGCTACATGAAAGCGATTTTTTTGCGTTTTTCAGACTTCGCCCTGGTTACGCAGGCAGGCCAGTTGGTGCATCAGCATCTCTTCGATAAGATCGCTGCGGCTCATGTTGCGGGCTTCCGCCAGCTCATTAAGCGCGTCGACCGCATCGGCGTTGAGCTTCAACTCAACGCGCTTCAAGCCGCGAACCTTATCGCGTTTGAGCTGATTGCGTTTGTTGATGCGCAGTTGTTCATCGCGCGAAAGCGGATTGGTTTTCGGTCTACCCGGGCGACGCTCATTTGCGAACAAATCTAATGTCGTTCGGTCCGTTTGTTCTTTTGCCATGATTCAGAGTGACTTCGGGGAAACAAGCTGCCGGGCTATAGCCGGCGCAGATAGCGCGCCATAATACATCAGGCGAACCGCTGCGCCAACGACCGCGGGCATTATGCCGCGCGGTCGGGCGTTTTTTAGCCACTCAGGCTTCAATTGTGCTCAGATAACGGCGAATTGCGCGTAAAACCGCCTCGGGTTTTTCCGCATGCACCCAGTGTCCGGCGCCGGCAATGACGTGGGCGCGGGCCTGCGGGAACTGCGCCAGCAGCGCGTCGCGGTATTCATCGGTGACATAAGGGGAGTTGCCGCCGGGAATAAATTGCGCCGGGTGCGGCCAGGCGGGCACGGTTTCCCAGCCGACAATATGCGGGTATTGATCCCACAGCGCCGGCACGTTGAAGCGCCACGCGCCGTCGACAAAGGATTTCAGCAGAAACTGAATGACGCCTTCTTCATTTATATACTCGCGCATTACCTGCGCCGCCTGCTGGCGGGTGCTGGCGGTGGATTCGCTGACGGCGTTAATCGCCGCGAAGATCTCATCATGACGGCGGACGTGATAAGCCACCGGCGCGATATCAATCGCCACCAGCCCGGCGATGCGATCCGGCGCCAGCGCGGTCAGCGCCATCACCGCTTTGCCGCCCATCGAATGGCCGATAAAGGTCGCTTTCTCGATTTGATGATCGTCGAGGGTATCGAGCAGATCCTGCGCCATCGCGCGGTAGGTCATCTCCGGTGAACGCGGCGATAAGCCGTGGTTGCGCATATCGACCTGCAATATATCGTAGTCGGCGACCAGATCGCGGGCGAGGATCCCAAGATTGTCCAGGCTGCCGAACAGGCCATGTACCAGGACGATTGGGGATTTATTGTGCGGGTTTTGTGCAGATTGCGCTCGGCTATTTAATTTCATGGCAAAGTTCTTTTTTTCGCTCCGTCGGGTTAGGGTATTATGTTGGACATTCTGCCATTAGGCTGCAAGACCCGGAAGCATTCTGAGTTTTAACGCCATCCTGGTTTGACGCTATTCGCGGTTGGGATTTGTCCTCTATCTGATGCCTTTTGCGCAGTAGTGTGAAAGACAAAGGATAGTTAATCCCGACGACTTGTATTCAGAAACAAAGAAATCGCACTGGATTAAGATGAAAACAATCGAAGTTGATGATGAGCTCTACCGCTATATTGCCAGCCACACTCTGCATATCGGCGAGAGCGCATCCGACATTTTACGGCGCATGCTGAAATTTTCCGCCGTTTCTCAGCCTGCATCTGGCGCGCCAGCGGCGAAAGCCGCGCCGGCGGCTGCTCCTGCGGCGGCGCCAGTCGTCGAAGCGAAGCCGGCCAACCCGGTTAAAGATAAAGTCCGCGCCATGCGCGAGCTGCTGTTATCTGACGAATACGCTGAACAAAAGCGCGCGGTTAACCGCTTCATGCTGGTATTGACTACGCTTTACTCGTTAGACAGCAAGGCATTTTCAGAAGCCACTGAGTCTCTGCACGGACGCACCCGCGTATACTTCGCCGAAGACTCACGGACGCTGCTGAAAAGCGGTAATCAGACCAAACCGAAACAGGTTCCTGGTACGCCGTGGTGGGTTATCACCAATACTAATACCGGCCGTAAATGCAGCATGATCGAACACATCATGCAATCAATGCAGTTCCCTGCGGAGCTGATTGAAAAGGTATGCGGCACGATCTAGTTAATTAAACTTTGCACCAGAAGGATCAGGCAATGGCAATCGATAAACGTGCGGGTCAGCCGGCACAACAGAGTGATTTGATTAACGTCGCCCAGCTGACCGCTCAGTACTATGTGCTGAAGCCGGAAGCGGGCAATGCGGAGCATGCGGTTAAGTTCGGCACCTCCGGCCATCGCGGTAGCGCAGGGCGCCACAATTTCAATGAGCAGCATATTCTGGCGATTGCGCAGGCGATTGCGGAAAACCGCGCGAAAAACGGCATCACCGGCCCGTGCTACGTGGGTAAGGATACCCACGCTTTATCCGAACCGGCCTTCATTTCCGTGCTGGAAGTGCTGGCGGCGAACGGTGTTGATGTGATCGTTCAGGAAAACAACGGTTTCACCCCGACGCCGGCGGTTTCCAACGCGATTCTGGTGCATAACAAAAAAGGCGGCCCGTTGGCGGATGGTATCGTTATCACCCCGTCGCACAACCCGCCGGAAGATGGCGGTATTAAGTACAACCCGCCAAACGGCGGCCCGGCTGATACCAACGTGACTAAAGTGGTGGAGAACCGCGCGAATGAACTGCTGGCCGCCGGTCTGCAGGGCGTGAAGCGTATTTCTCTCGACGCCGCGCTGGCTTCCGGCCACGTGAAAGAGCAGGACCTGGTACAGCCGTTTATTGAAGGGCTGGCGGATATCGTCGATATGGCGGCTATTCAGAAAGCGGGCCTGAAACTGGGCGTCGACCCGCTGGGCGGTTCGGGTATCGAATACTGGAAACGCATCGGCGAGCATTACAAGCTGGATCTGACCATCGTTAACGATCAGGTCGATCAGACGTTCCGCTTTATGCACCTGGATAAAGATGGCGCGATCCGCATGGACTGCTCCTCCGAGTGTGCGATGGCGGGTCTGCTGGCGCTGCGCGATAAGTTCGATCTGGCCTTCGCCAACGATCCGGATTACGACCGTCACGGTATCGTGACCCCGGCTGGCCTGATGAATCCGAACCACTATCTGGCGGTGGCTATCAACTACCTGTTCCAGCATCGTCCGCAGTGGGGTAAAGACGTTGCGGTTGGTAAAACGCTGGTTTCCTCGGCGATGATTGACCGCGTGGTTAACGATCTGGGCCGTAAGCTGGTGGAAGTGCCGGTGGGCTTCAAGTGGTTTGTTGACGGTCTGTTCGATGGCAGCTTCGGCTTCGGCGGCGAAGAGAGCGCAGGGGCATCATTCCTGCGTTTCGATGGCACGCCGTGGTCCACCGATAAAGACGGTATCATCATGTGCCTGCTGGCGGCGGAAATCACCGCGGTGACCGGTAAGAACCCGCAGGAGCACTACAACGAGCTGGCGGAACGCTTTGGCGCCCCGAGCTACAACCGTCTGCAGGCATCGGCCACTTCCGCGCAGAAAGCGGCGCTGTCTAAGCTGTCGCCGGAAATGGTGAGCGCCGACACGCTGGCGGGCGATCCAATCACCGCGCGTCTGACCGCGGCGCCGGGCAACGGCGCTTCTATCGGCGGGCTGAAAGTGATGACCGACAACGGCTGGTTCGCGGCCCGTCCGTCAGGCACCGAAGACGCCTACAAAATCTACTGCGAGAGCTTCCTTGGCGAAGAGCATCGCAAGCTGATTGAAAAAGAAGCGGTAGAGATTGTCAGTGAAGTGCTGAAAAACGCCTGATCCTGTTTACCCCGGCGGCATTAACCGACCGCCGGGGTCATTGATTTGTTTCCTTCAAGGCATAAAGCGATAGCCAATACCGGTTTCGGTCAGCAGATGCTGCGGCCGCGCCGGGTCAGCCTCCAGTTTTTGCCGTAAGTGCCCCATATAAATCCGCAAATAGTGACTGTGCTCCACGGCGTTAGGTCCCCATACCTGATTCAGAAGCTGGCGCTGGGTAAGCACTTTGCCCGGATTGTTCAGTAGCGCCGCCAGCAGGCGAAACTCGATGGGCGTCAGATGAATTTCTTCACTGCCGCGCATGATACGGCGGGCGGGGATATCGACGCTAATATCGGCAAAATGCACCACCGGCTCATCGGCCTGCGCGCTGCCGTGACGGCGCAGCGCGACGCGCAGCCGCGCCTGCAGTTCGCCTATGCCAAACGGTTTACTCAGGTAGTCATCGGCGCCAGCGTCAAGGGCGGCGATTTTGTCATGCTCTTCGCTGCGTGCCGACAGCACGATAATCGGCATCTGGCTCCACTGGCGAACTTCACGGATAAAATCATTACCGTCCCCGTCCGGCAGGCCAAGATCGAGGATCGCTAAATCCGGTTTGCGGGTGGCGGCTTCGATGAGCCCCCGCTGCAGGGTTTCGGCTTCAAATACGCGCATACCGTCGGCTTCCAGCGCGGTGCGCAGAAAGCGGCGGATAGCGTGTTCGTCTTCGATGATTAAAACGTTAATCACATGTCCTCGGTTAACTCTTCCAGTTCTGGGGGCGATTCTCGCGGCAGTGTAACACGGAAACAGGCTCCGCCCTCCGGACGGTTGCTGGCGGTAATGCTACCGTCGTGCACCTCGACAATGGCCTGGCAAATCGCCAGCCCCAGACCGACGCCGGGGATAGCCGATTCTTTATTACCACGCGCGAACTTATCAAAGATAGCTTGTTCCTGGCCTGCCGGGATCCCCGGACCATTATCCCAGACTTCAATGATCAACTGCTGCCTATCCGCTTCGGCGTGAATGCCAATCTGCGCCTGCGCGCCGGCGTATTTATGCGCGTTTTCCAGCAGGTTGATCAGCACCCGCTCAAACAGCGGGCCGTCTACGTGGACCAGCAGTAGCGGGTCCGGCAGCGACAGCTGGATGTGCTGGCCGCCAAGCCCTGGCTCCAGCATACGCAGGGCGCTACCGACTATCTCTTCGAGGGTTAACCACTCTTTATGCAGATTAAAGCCGCCGGACTGAATACGCGCCATATCCAGTAAATTATTCACCAGCCGGGTGGTGTTGAGCACGTGCTGGCGAATTTCGTTGGCCTGCGGCGCGTGCTTCGAACCTTCGCTGGCCAGATCGAGGGTCAGGATCTCCGCCTGGCCGAACAGGACCGTCAGCGGCGTCCGCAGATCGTGGGAGAGGGCGGCCAGTAGTGAGTTGCGCAGGCTTTCGCGTTCGCTGGTCAAGCGCGCCTGCTCTTCGCTGGCGGTCAGGGTCAGACGTTCAAGGGCGCTGGCCACCAGCAGGGTAAAGGTTTCCAGCAGCCGTTGCTGTTCGGGGATCATCAGCTGACGCAGATTTTCCGGTTCGACCAGCAGCAGTCCCCAGGTGCGGGCGGCGCTTTGTAGCGGCAGAATTTGATACGGCACGCCGGGGAGAGTGTCGGTACCGGCTCCGGCTGGCTGGCCCTTATCGAAGCTCCAGCGGGCAATCGCATCATCCCACGAGAAAACGCCGGATTGCTGGGTCATCGGCTGCAGCAGCCCGTTCTCATCTGGCAGCAGTAGTTGGCTGCGGGCCTGAAAGGTGGAGGTAATAAAGCGTTCGCTGGTGGCGGCGATATCTTCCCGGCTGCGGCCGACCGCCAGCGCTTTCGACATTTCATACAGGTGGCGGGTGCGCCGCTCGCGATAACGCGCCACCCGCGCCTGGTAACGCATCCCGGCGGTCAGGTTGCCGATCACCAGACCAACGGTCAGCATCACGCCGAACGTCAGCAGATACTGGACGTCGGAAACCGCCAGCGTGCCGCGTGGGGCGACAAAAAAGAGATCGAAGCTAATGACGTTGATAAAGGTCGCCAGCACCGATGGCCAGCGGCCATACAGCAGGGCGATAATCACCACGCCCAGTAGATAGAGCATCACCAGGTTGGCGGCTTCGAAGGCCATCAGCCACTGCATGGCGACTACGGTGATAATGGCGCACAGCGCCACGGCCAGCAGGCAGCCCTTCAACTGCTGGCGCCATTTGTCGAGCGCCGTACGATTGTCGTTCGCGCGGGCGGGCAGGGAGGCCGGTTTTTCATCCAGCGCGATCACCACCAGATCGAGGTCCGGGGCGCGACGCGCCAGACGGTCGGCAAACCCGGCTCGTTCCCACCAGCGGCGCTCTCCCTGGCGGCCAATCACAATTTTGCCGAGGTTGTGCTCGCGAGCGTAATGCAGCACCGCTTTTTCTTCCGATGGGTCGGAGAGGGTGGCGGTCTCGGCGCCTAACTCTTGCGCCAGCTTCAGCGCGGCGAGGATCGCCCGCCGCCTGGCCTCCGGCAGTCGGTGCAGCGCGGGCGTTTCTACATAGACCGCGTGCCAGACGCTGCCGAGCCTGGCTGCCAGCCGGGCGGCGGCGCGAACCAGTTTTTCACTGCCGGTGTTGTGGCCGATGCACAGCAGAATGGCGTCGCGGGTGTGCCAGACTTTTTCCTGCCCCTGGCGGTCGCGCCAGGCGCGCATTTGCTCGTCTACCCGGTCGGCGGTACGGCGCAGCGCCAGCTCGCGCAGGGCGATCAGATTACCTTTGCGGAAGAAGTTTTCGATGGCGCGTTCGGCCTGGCCGCCGATGTACACCTTGCCCTCATTCAGGCGCTGGCGCAGATCGTCCGGCGGCAAATCCACCAGAACGACATCATCGGCGGCGTCAAAGAAGGGGTCGGGGACGGTTTCGCGTACCTGCACGCCGGTAATACCGCTGACCACATCATTGAGGCTTTCAAGATGCTGGACGTTGACGGTGGTGAAGACGTCGATACCGGCTTCGAGCAGTTCTTCGACGTCCTGCCAGCGTTTCGGGTGGCGCGAACCCGGCGCGTTGCTATGCGCCAGTTCGTCCACCAGGATCAGCGCCGGGCGGCGGGCCAGCGCGGCATCGAGGTCAAACTCATGGACGTAGCGTCCGCGATGGGAAATGCGCTTTTGCGGGAGGGCGCTAAGCCCCTCCAGCATGGCGGCGGTATCTTTGCGGCCGTGGGTTTCCGCCACGCCGATCAGAATATCCAGCCCCTGAGCGCGCAGCCGCTGCGCTTCCGCCAGCATAGCCCAGGTCTTACCCACCCCGGCGCAGGCGCCGAAAAACACCTTCAGCTTGCCGCGATGCGGCGCAGCGGTTTGTTGCAGCAGACGGTCGGGGTCCGGGCGCAGCGGCTCGTCACTCATTGATTAATCCTTCAGGGCATCCAGCGCCATATTCAGTTGCAGTATATTTACCACAGGTTGACCGAGAAAGCTGAGCAACGGTTTTTGCGTTGCCTGATCCACTAACTGTTTCACCTGCGCATCGCTAAGATTGCGCGCTTTGGCGACGCGCGGTACCTGCCACAGCACCGCGGCAGGGGTCAGGTTGTTATCCAGCCCGCTGGCCGATGCGGTCACCAGCTCGACCGGCACCGTCGGATTCGCTTGCGGGTTAGCGGCGCGTAACGCCTCTACCCGTTCGCTAATCGCTTTATCCTGCGCCGGATTGCTGACCGCCAGGTTACTGCCGCCAGAGGCCAGCGGATTATCCGCCACCTCTGCCGTCGCGGAAGGGCGTCCATGGAAATAACCGGCGGCGGTAAAGTTCTGCCCGATCAGAGCGGAGCCGCGCACCTCGCCGTCGATCTGGATCAGCGAGCCGTTAGCCTGCTGCGGGAACCACCAATGCCCTAAGGCGGTAGTCAGCAACGGATACAGGCCGCCAGTGAGCAGGGTTAACAGAATAAATAGCACAAATGCCGGACGAATTAATGACATGGTAGTTTCCTCACACCAGACCGGTCAGGGTCAGCAACAGGTCGATAGCTTTAATACCGACAAACGGCACAATCAGCCCGCCGAGGCCGTAAACCCACAGGTTGCGGCGCAGCATCGCCGATGCCGACAGCGGACGATAGCTCACGCCCTTCAGCGCTAAAGGGATCAGGCAGACGATAATCAGGGCGTTGAAAATAACCGCGCTCATGATCGCCGAAGAGGGCGAGTGCAGATGCATCACGTTCAGCATCGCCAGCTGCGGATAGGCGGCGGCGAAGGCGGCCGGAATAATCGCGAAATACTTGGCGACGTCGTTGGCGATACTGAATGTGGTTAACGACCCACGGGTCATCAGCATCTGTTTACCGATATGCACCACTTCAATCAGCTTGGTCGGGTTCGAGTCGAGATCCACCATATTGCCCGCCTCTTTTGCTGCCTGGGTGCCGGAGTTCATCGCGACCGCCACATCAGCCTGCGCCAGCGCCGGGGCGTCGTTGGTACCGTCACCGGTCATCGCCACCAGCCGTCCTTCCGACTGATACTGGCGAATCAGCGCCAGCTTGGCTTCCGGCGTCGCTTCGGCAAGAAAATCATCAACCCCCGCTTCGGCGGCGATGGCGGCGGCGGTCAGACGGTTATCACCGGTGATCATCACCGTCTTAATGCCCATTTTGCGCAGCTGGGCGAAACGCTCTTTAATGCCGCCTTTGACGATATCTTTGAGCGAAATAATGCCCAGCACGCGTTCGCCTTCCGCCACCACCAGCGGCGTGGCCCCCTGGCGGGCGACCTCTTCTACCTGCTTATCGACATCGGCCGGGAAGTGGCCGCCGTTAGCTTCGATATGGCGGCGAATCGCGTCCACCGACCCTTTGCGGATCATGCGTTGGTCGATGTTGATACCGCTCATACGGGTCTGGGCGGTAAAGGGGACAAATGTGGCGTGCAGCGACTGCAGGTCGCGTTCGCGCAAATTAAAGCGCTGTTTCGCCAGTACCACGATGCTGCGGCCTTCCGGCGTTTCATCCGCCAGCGACGACAGTTGGGCGGCGTCGGCCAATACGCGCTCTTCGACGCCGCGAGCCGGCAGGAAAGCCGAGGCCTGACGGTTGCCGAGGGTGATGGTGCCGGTTTTATCCAGCAGCAGTACGTCGACATCGCCGGCGGCTTCCACCGCGCGGCCGCTGGTGGCGATAACGTTGGCGCCGAGCATTCGGCTCATCCCGGCGACGCCGATAGCGGAGAGCAGGCCGCCGATGGTGGTCGGGATCAGACACACCAGCAGCGCGACCAGCACGGTAACGCTAACCGCATTACCGCTCCACGCCGAGAAGGGCCAGATGGTGGCGGTGGCCAGCAGGAACACCAGCGTCAGGGCGATCAGCAGGATCGTCAGCGCGATTTCGTTTGGAGTTTTACGGCGCTGCGCGCCTTCAACCATAGCGATCATCCGGTCAAGGAAGGTTTCGCCAGGGTTGACGCTGCAGCGGATCACCAGCCAGTCAGAGAGGATCCGGGTGCCGCCGGTGACCGAGGCGAAATCGCCGCCGGACTCGCGGATCACCGGCGCGGATTCCCCGGTGATGGCGCTTTCATCTACCGAAGCGCCGCCTTCGATCACTTCGCCGTCGCAGGGGATAATGTCGCCAGCTTCGACCAGCACGATATCGCCTTTGCGTAACTCTTCCGCCGGGACGTGATCCATCGGAGCATCGTGCTGCGGCGCGCGCAGCTTACGGGCGAAAGCGGTTTTCTTCACCCCTTTCAGGCTGTTGGCCTGCGCTTTACTACGGCCTTCGGCCATGGCTTCGGCGAAGTTGGCGAACAGTACGGTAAACCATAACCACAGGCTGACGGCGGCGGTAAAGCCGGCGTGACCCGTGAGGTACCCCCCGGCCATGGCCATCGCCAGCAGGGTGGTCAGCACGCTGCCAATCCAGACGATAAACATCACCGGGTTACGCCACTGCACCGAGGGGCTGAGTTTTTTCACCGCATCCAGCAGCGCCTGACGCACTAGCGTCGGCTCCAGCAGGGCTAATTGTTTGCGACTCATAACAGGCTGCTCCGCATCGCTTAAAGTAAAGAGAAGTGTTCCGCCACCGGGCCGAGCGCCAGTGCGGGGATAAAGGTCAGGGCGCCGACCAGCAGGACGGTGCCGATAAGCAGGCCGATAAACAGCGCGTCGTGGGTGGCGAGCGTGCCGGAGCTGGCGGGCTGAATTTTCTTATTCACCAGCGACCCGGCAATCGCCATCACCGGGACGATCACCCCGAAGCGGCCCACCAGCATGCAGAACGCCAGCAGCAGGTTCCAGAATGTCGTGCCGGCGCTTAAGCCGCCGAAGGCGCTGCCGTTGTTGTTGGCCGCCGAGGTGACGGCGTACAACACTTCGCTAAAGCCGTGCGGCCCAGGATTCAACATGGCGCTGCGTCCGGCTTCGGTCATCATCGCCAGCGCGGTGCCGACCAGTACCAGCGTCGGGGTCACCAGAATCGCCAGCGCGATCATTTTCATTTCGCGCACGTCGATTTTCTTGCCGAGATATTCCGGCGTGCGGCCAATCATCAACCCGGCGATAAATACCGCCAGCATGACGAACAGCAGCATGCCGTATAGCCCGGAGCCTACGCCGCCGAAGACCACCTCGCCAATCTGCATCAACCACATCGGCACCATACCGCCCAGCGCGGTGAAGGAATCATGCATCGCGTTGACCGCGCCGCAGGAGGCCGCAGTAGTGACCACCGCAAACAGGCTGCTGGCGAGAATGCCAAAGCGGCTCTCTTTCCCTTCCATATTCAGGCTGCTGTCGGCGCCAAGGCTGAGCAGATGCGGATTTCCGCGGGTTTCCGCCCACATCACCACCGCCACGCAGACCACGAAAATCAGCGCCATCGCCCACAGGATGGCGCGTCCCTGACGGCGATCGCCGACCGCTTCGCCAAAGGCAAAACACAGCGCCGCCGGGATCAGGAAGATCGCCAGCATCTGCACCAGGTTGGTTAACGCCGTCGGGTTCTCAAACGGATGCGATGAGTTGGCATTAAAGAAACCGCCGCCGTTGGTACCAAGCATTTTGATCGCTTCCTGCGAGGCGACCGGTCCCATCGGCAGCCACTGGCGAACGCCTTCCAGGCTGGTGAACGGCTGATAAGCCTGCAGGTTCTGCGGCACGCCCTGTTGCACAAAGAACAGCGCGATCAGCAGAGAAAGAGGCAGTAGCAGCCACAGCGTAATGCGGGTCAGGTCGACCCAGGCGTTGCCGAGGGTGCTGACTTTCTGTCGCGCCCAGGCGCGGGTCAGCACGAAGATCACCGCAATACCGGTCGCGGCCGACAGGAAGTTTTGCACCGCCAGGCCCACCATCTGGCTGAGATAGCTCATGGTGGTTTCCCCGGCGTAGGCCTGCCAGTTGGTGTTGCTGACGAAACTGACCGCGGTATTCAACGCTAAATCCCATGACAGGCTGGGGAAGTGCTGCGGATTGAACGGCAGCCACCCCTGGCACATCAGCAGCGCCATCAGCGCCGCGAGACCAATGGCGTTAAACAGCACAATGGCGATCAAGTACTGCCGCCAGTCCATCTCCTGGCGGCGAATCCCCGCCAGCCGCCAGATACCGCGCTCAACGCCGGCAAGCCCCGGGAGCGGAACGTCGTTTATCATTCGCGCCAGCAGCGAACCGAGTGGCCGCGCCAGCACCAGCAGTACCAGCAGGAAGCTGGCGATAAGTAAGAACCCTTGCGCGGCCATCAGAATGCCTCCGCATGTATCAGGGCATAGACCAGATACGCCAGCAGCAGGAACACCAGCGTTACGCCGGCAATGATGCCTGTAGTCACTTTCCACCTCCGGGTGTGTCTCTTATTGATATACCGAGAGGGTAGGAATTTCGGCGCAAAGATTTCGCAAAAATCGCCGCGGGCGGTGTAAAAAAAGTATAAAAATGGCTAAAGGCACAATTTAACTAATGGTTAGTATTAATTTAACTTTTTTGTAACCCAGTTACGCCGTGAATGTAAATTAAGTATAAATAAGTGCTTTTTAGTGGTCGGATGAGTAGTAAAATTACAACCAGCGCGGTACTATTTGTGCAGACAAACATTGTGACATTTACCGGCGTTGCTTGCCGGCCTGACAAAGGGGAGAGAAATTATGGCGTTGTACAAAGCTTATCCTGCTCACATTATCCTGATGCGTCGCGCTTTCGCCGTCGTGGCCGGGGTCGCTGCGCTGCCGGTAATGCTGTTCTGGAAAGATCGCGCCCGTTATTACAGCTGGCTGCATCGGGTATGGGCGAAAACCAGCGAACAGCCGGTATGGATGGCGCAGGCGGAAAAAGCCGCGCATGACTTCTACTAAATCCGCGCTGCTGCGACGAATATCAAAACCGCCGGTTGACGACCGGCGGTTTTTTTTCGTCTGCTGTCTACACTTAGCTTTCACGCGCCGTGGCAGAATTGGCAGGTGCGTATTTTACCGCAGCGCGCTATTTTGCCGGCCTGAGTGCTGAGTTTTGCTTACGGAGAGTGAGGAGTTTTATGGCCACCCATTTGGTCTGGTTTCGCATGGATTTACGCCTTAACGATAATCTGGCGCTGGCCGCCGCCTGCCGCGAGCCGCAGGCGCAGGTGCTGGCGCTGTATATCGCTACGCCAGAACAGTGGCGCCAACATCACATGGCGCCGCGCCAGGCGGCCTTTATCGCCAGCCATTTACGCAGCCTCCACGCGGCGTTGGCGGAACGCGGTATTCCGCTGCTGGTTGAAGAAGCGGACAATTTCGCCGCCAGCATCGAGCTGCTGACGCGCATCTGTAAACAGCACCAGGTTAGCCATCTATTTTATAATTATCAGTATGAGTTTAATGAGCGCCAGCGCGACGCCGGTGTTGAGAAAATCCTGAAAGAAGTCACCTGCCAGGGGTTTGATGACAGCGTGCTGTTGCCGCCGGGCAGCGTGATGACCGGCAACCGTGAGATGTATAAAGTCTTTACGCCGTTTAAAAATGCCTTTATCCGCCGCCTGCGTGAAGGGCTGCCGGAGTGCGTGGCGGCGCCGAAACCGCGCCAGTCAGCCATCCGACAGGCCTCGCCGCTGCCTGAGATCAACTATCCGCAAACGCCGTTCGACACCGATCTGTTCGCGGCGGATGAAAAAACGGCGCTGGCTCGATTGCGCGCGTTTTGTCAGCAGCCGGCGGCGGATTACGACCAGCAGCGCGATTTTCCGGCGATAGAGGGAACCAGCCGGCTATCGCCGTGTCTCGCGGTAGGCGTACTGTCGCCGCGCCAGTGCCTGCATCGCTTGTTACGGGAGCAGCCCGGCGCGCTGGATGGCGAAGCGGGCGCAAGCTGGCTGAACGAGATTATCTGGCGCGAGTTCTATCGTCATCTGATGGTTTACTACCCGAAACTGTGTAAAGGCCGGCCGTTTGTCGCCTGGACCGACAAGGTCGCCTGGCGCAGCAATGAGGATGAACTGCAGGCCTGGCAACAGGGGCAAACCGGTTTCCCCATCGTCGATGCCGCCATGCGGCAGCTTAACGCCACCGGCTGGATGCACAATCGCCTGCGGATGATTGTCGCCAGCTTCCTGGCGAAAGACCTGCGCCTCGACTGGCGGCAAGGAGAGCGCTATTTCATGAGCCAACTGATCGACGGCGATTTGGCGGCCAACAACGGCGGTTGGCAGTGGGCGGCCTCGACCGGTACCGATGCAGCCCCTTATTTTCGTATTTTCAATCCGACGACCCAGGGCGAGAAATTTGATAAGCAGGGCGAGTTTATTCGCCGCTGGCTGCCGGAACTGGCTGAAGTGCCAGAAAAAGCGCTGCATCAGCCGTGGCTGTGGGCGGATAAACAGGGGGTAACGCTGAGGTATCCGCGCCCGCTGGTTGACCATAAGCAGGCGCGGCTGGAGACGCTGGCGGCCTGGGAAGCCGCCAGATAGTTTCTATTCTACCGCCAGTTGGCGGGTTTTGACCTTCACGGAGTGATACAGCCAGATGACCAGCACCAGGCCGACGCAGGCCAGCGCGCCCCAGGTGATCTGGCTGAAGACGTCGATGTAGGCTTCAATCGAATAGTTAACCGCGCCCGCGGCATCAAACGACGCCTGCGACGTCTGGTCGGCGATGACGCCGGCCAGATAGTTGGCGATCGCCCCGGAAAGCAGCATATAGATACCGGTCAGCACCCCGGTGACGCCGGGGATTTCGATCCGGGTGATTTGCGACATCGCAACCGGGTCGATAAACAGTTCGGCGAAGCCCATCACCGCCAGCCCCAGTACCATCAGCGGCATGGAGGAGTGGCCATAAGCGGCCGACCAGCGGGCGCTTAAAGTCAGAATGCAGAACCCGGCGCTCATTAGCCCCAGACCGAGGGCGAATTTCCCCCAGATACGCACGGTGCGGTTGCCCTTGATGTTCTCTTTGACCAGCCATGCCAGCACCATACCGCAGAGCATTACCGCGAAGGCGTTAACCGACTGGAACATCGCGGTTGGTACTTCATAGCTCATGACGTGGCGGTTCACGAAGCGGTCGATATACAGGCTGATGGAGCTGCCGCCCTGCTGGGCAAAGGCCCAGAACAGCAGGCTAAAACCGGTGAGGACGATAATCAGACGCAGCTCTTTACGCTGTTTGTCGTTCTCCGCGCGCAGGTAAATACGCGCCAGTACCGCCAGGCCAATCACCGTCGCGACGATCAGCGCATACACCGACCACTCCTGCCAGAACAGCACGGTAATCAACAGCGGCGTCGCCACCAGCAATACCAGCAGCCAGCCCCAGTTCGGCAGGAGGAAGGTCCGCGCGCGCAGTGCCTCGCGGTTAACGCCGGTGGTATGGCGGAAGTGGCGACCGCCGCAGAGGAAGATCACCAGACCGGCAATCATACCGACTGCCGCCAGCGCAAAACCCATCGCCCAGCTGTACTCTTCCTGCACGTAGCCGCAGGCGATAGGCGCGATGATCGAACCAATATTTCCCGCGGCGTACATCAGCGAGAAGCCGCCATCGCGGCGCGGATCGGTCGGCTCATACAGTTCGCCAAGCAGGCAGCTGACGTTGGATTTAAACAGCCCGTAACCGCAAACGATAATCGCCAGCGATAAATAGAGGAAGGTGGGGGCGATTTCGCTGGCGCCGAGCACCAGGTGACCGATAGCCATGAGTAGCGCCCCGAGCATCACCGCCATGCGGTTGCCGAGCAGTTTGTCGGCGAGGAAGCCGCCGAGAATAGGGGTGACATAGACCAGGGAGCAGTAGGCGCTAAAAAGGGTATAAGCGTGGTTATCGTCGTACTTGAGCTGGTTGGTGAGGTACAGGATTAACAGCGCCCGCATGCCGTAAAAACTGAAGTATTCCCAAATTTGCAGCGCAACGACGTAATAAATCGCCCGTGGCTGTGAAGTTTGTCTGTTCATGTAACGTTCATTTCCTGGCCGTAAAACGAAAGTCGATCTTTCTGCATGAATAGCGTTTGTTTGGTGTTATTCATGGCCTAAATGGCTTTCTGGTTATTTAATATGCTTTATAAGTGCATAAATATACACTAATGCGCGGTGAGGGGAAGAGGCAATTTGGGCGATTATGCGAATGGCTGAAATAGACCCTTTGGCGTCGCTATCGACGACTCGGGCGGATGTGGTTATGTTATAGGTTTGTACAAACTGATTTTCTGATGGAGCGGCAATGAAAAATAGCGAACTGGAACAATTAATTAACGAAAAACTGAATAGCGCGGCCATCAGTGATTACGCCCCGAATGGCCTGCAGGTCGAAGGGCGGGAGTCGGTGCGGAAAATCGTTACCGGCGTGACCGCCAGCCAGGCGCTGCTCGATGAAGCCGTGCGTCTGCAGGCGGATGCGGTGATTGTGCATCACGGCTACTTCTGGAAAGGCGAGTCGCCGGTGATCCGCGGCATGAAGCGCAATCGGCTGAAAACGTTGCTGGCCAACGATATCAACCTTTATGGCTGGCATTTACCGCTGGATGCGCATCCGGAACTGGGCAATAACGCCCAACTGGCGCAACTGCTGGGGATCAACGTGATGGGGGAAATCGAACCATTGGTGCCGTGGGGCGAGTTATCGATGCCGGTATCCGGGCTGGAACTGGCCTCGTGGATTGAAGCGCGATTGGGACGTAAACCGCTGTGGTGCGGCGATACCGGGCCGGACAAAGTCGCCCGCGTCGCCTGGTGTACCGGCGGCGGCCAGAGCTTTATCGATAGCGCGGCCCGCTTTGGCGTCGATGCCTTTATTACCGGCGAAGTGTCTGAGCAGACCATCCATTCCGCCCGTGAGCAAGGGTTGCATTTTTATGCCGCCGGCCATCATGCCACCGAGCGCGGCGGTATTCGCGCCCTGAGCGAGTGGCTGACGGAAAATACCGACCTGGACGTCACCTTTATTGATATCCCTAACCCGGCCTGATGAGAGAGAAAAAAGTGCAGCGAGCGCGTTGTTATCTATTAGGTGAAACGGCGGTGGTCCTGGAGCTTGAGCCTCCGGTGACCCTGGAGAGCCAAAAACGTATCTGGGGCCTGACGCAGCGGTTAACCGACCACGAAGAAGTGGTTGAAGTGATACCGGGGATGAACAACATCACCGTTGTACTGCGCCGCCCGCAGGAGATGGCGTGGGAGGCGATTGACAAGCTGCAACGCTGGTGGGAAGAGAGCGAAGCGCTGGAGCCGGAATCCCGTGAGATAAGTATCCCGGTTATCTATGGCGGCGAGGCGGGGCCAGACCTTGGCGACGTCGCGCGCCATTGCGGATTGAGCGAAAAGCAGGTGGTCGAACTTCACTCTTCGGTGGAGTACATGGTGTGGTTTCTGGGTTTCCAGCCGGGGTTTCCGTACTTTGGCGGCCTGCCGGAGCAGCTGGCGATGCCGCGTCGCGCCGAGCCGCGCGTACTGGTACCGGCGGGATCGGTTGGTATCGGCGGATCGCAAACCGGTATTTATCCGCTGGCGACGCCGGGCGGCTGGCAGCTACTGGGGCGCACGCCGCTGGCATTATTCGATCCAAAGCGTGAAGAGCCGGTGCTGCTGCGTTCTGGCGATCGCGTGCGCTTTGTGCCGCAGAAGGAGGGGGTATGTTGAAATTTATCCGCGCCGGCATGTACACCTCGGTACAGGATGGCGGCCGGGAAGGCCAGCGCCAGTGGGGAATTAGCCGCTGCGGCGCGCTGGATAAACCGGCGATGACCATTGCCAATCTGCTGGTGGGCAATGCGCCGGAGACGGCGGCGCTGGAAATTACGCTGGGTCAGGTCGATGTACAGTTTACCCGCCATTGCTGGTTCGCGTTGACCGGTGCCGCCTGCGAAGCGACGCTCGACGGCGCGCCGGTCTGGCTGGGCTGGCGAATGGAAGCGAAGGCCGGGCAGCGGCTGGTGCTAAAAAATCCTCAGCATGGGATCCGCAGCTACCTGGCGGTGGCGGGCGGTATCGACGTTCCTGAAGTTTTAGGTTCCCGCTCTACCGATCTGAAAGTCGGTATCGGCGGAATCGAAGGGCGCCGGTTGCAGGATGGCGATCAATTGAAGATTGGGAAATCCTCCCGCCGCTTTAGTGCTTCGCGCGGCGTTAAACAGCTGCCGATAGGCAATATTATTCGCGCGCTGCCGGGGCCGGAGTATCACGAATTCGACAGCGTGTCGCAGGAGTCTTTCTGGCGCTCGCCGTGGAAGCTGAGCCCGCAGAGCAACCGTATGGGCTACCGCCTGCAGGGTCAGCCGCTCAAGCGCACAACCGACCGGGAAATGCTCTCCCATGGCCTGCTGCCCGGCGTGGTACAGGTACCGCATAACGGCCAGCCGATTGTGTTAATGAACGATGCGCAGACCACCGGCGGCTATCCGCGTATAGCGTGCATTATTGAAGCCGATATGTACCAACTGGCGCAAATTCCGCTGGGTCAGCCGATCCATTTCGTCCCCTGTTCGCTGGAAGATGCGCTGAAAGCGCGCGCCGACCAGCAGCGTTACCTTGAACAACTGGCCTGGAGATTAAGCGATGAAAATTGATTTAAATGCCGACCTCGGCGAAGGCTGCGCCAGCGATAGCTCGCTGCTGCAGCTGGTCTCTTCCGCCAATATCGCCTGCGGCTTTCACGCCGGCGATGCGCTGCTCATGCAGCAGTGCGTGCGCGAGGCGCTGAAAAATGGCGTCGCTATTGGCGCGCACCCAAGCTTCCCGGACCGGGAAAATTTCGGCCGCACCGCGATGCAGTTACCGCCAGAGACGGTTTATGCCCAGGTGCTGTATCAAATTGGCGCGCTGGCGGCAATCGTGCATGCTCAGGGCGGCGAGCTGCGGCACGTCAAACCGCATGGCATGTTGTATAACCAGGCGGCGAAAGAGCCGGCTTTGGCCGATGCCATCGCCCGTGCGGTGCGCGATGCCGACGCCGGGTTGGTGCTGGTCGGGCTGGCGGGGAGCGAGCTTATCCGCGCCGGACAGCGCTATCAGCTGACGACGCGCCAGGAAGTCTTCGCCGATCGCGGTTATCTCGCCGACGGTAGCCTGGTGCCGCGCAGCCAGCCGGGCGCGCTGATAGAGAGCGAAGAGCAGGCGCTGGCGCAAACGCTGGAAATGGTGCAGCACAATCGGGTGCGCAGCCTGAGCGGCGAATGGGCGCATGTGAAGGCGGAAACGGTCTGTCTGCATGGCGATGGTGCTCATGCGCTCGATTTCGCCCGACGCCTGCGCGCCGCGTTTGCCGGGCGCAATATTGACGTCAGCGCGGACATCGATTAATCGTCCGCCTGAGTATTTTAATAATAATTAAATCAAATAACTAACAACACTCACAACTGAACAGGACGTTATTATGCAAGAGGCGATATCCCTCTGGCCGCTGATCGGCATTGCCGTGATTGTGGTCGGTTTTGTATTACGCTTTAACCCGGTGCTGGTGGTGATAATCTCCGGGATCGTCACCGGCGTGGCGGCGCATATGCCAATAGCCACTATTCTGGAGAAACTGGGCGAGGGCTTCCTTAATACCCGTAATCTGCCGTTTATTCTGCTGTTGCCGCTGGCGGTGATCGGGCTGCTGGAGCGCCATGGTCTGAAAGAGCGGGCGCAGGCGTGGATCGCGAAGATCCATAGCGCGACCGCCGGACGTCTGCTGATCGTCTATCTGTTTGTGCGCGAAGCCACCGCCGCCCTGGGATTGACCAGCCTCGGCGGGCATCCGCAAATGGTGCGCCCGCTGCTGGCGCCAATGGCGGAGGGGGCGGCGGAAAAGCGCTTTGGCCCGCTGCCGGGTCATGTGCGCTACCGCCTGCGCGCGATGTCGGCGGCGACCGACAACGTCGGGCTGTTTTTCGGTGAAGATATTTTTGTCGCCTTTGGCGCGATCATCTTCATGCACAACTTTATGCTGGAGTCGGGCGGGATCCAGACGGAACCGTTGCATATTGCCCTGTGGGGGATCCCGACGGCGATCTGTGCCTTCCTGATCCACGCCGCGCGCCTGTGGCGCCTCGATCGCCATCTCCAGCGTGAGCTGGACCGGGTTAACGCCGGGCAGGCGAAAGGCGGTGCGGCATGAACTTCCAGCAAACGTATTTATACTGGCTGGCCGGCGCGGTACTGCTGGTCGTGGCTATCATGTCCTGGCGCGACAAAAGCAATCCGCGGCGTCTGACAACCGGCCTGTTCTGGGGCCTGTACGGGCTGGTGTTCTTGCTCGGCGACTGGACGTATCAACTGGTGGGCGATAAGCGCACGGTGAATATCGCCGTTGGCGGGGTGGTGGTGGTACTGGCGCTGATCGCCGGTTTTGGCGGCGTGCGCTTCGGCAGCTACCATCAGCGTAGCCAGGAAGAGAAAACCGCCAGCGCGAAACGCCTCGGCAACAAACTTTTCTATCCGGCGCTGGCGATTCCGGTCGTCACCGTCATTGGCGTACTGCTGTTTAACAATCTGCCTTCATGGCAGGTGGCGCTCTTCGGGCCGGGCAACCACGCGACGCTGATTACCCTGTTCTCGATGACCGTCGGTACGCTGATTGGCCTGGCGATGGCGATTCGTATGACCCATGAAACGGTGGCGCAGCCGATGCAGGAAGCGCGCCGTTTGCTTGATTCCGTCGGCTGGGCCTTTATCCTGCCGCAGATCCTCGCGGTGCTGGGGCTGCTGTTCACCACGGCGGGTGTCGGAACCAGCATTTCGTGGCTGACCGAGCACTATCTGGCGGTAGATAACCGTTTTATCGCCGTGGCCGTGTACGCCATCGGCATGGCGGTGTTGACGATGGTGATGGGCAATGCCTTTGCCGCTTTCCCGATTGTGACAGCCGGGGTTGGCATTCCGATTTTAGTTCTGCAGCACGGCGGCAATCCGGCGGTAATGGCGGCGATTGGTATGTTTTCCGGCTACTGCGGCACGCTGATGACGCCGATGGCGGCAAACTTTAATATCGTACCGGCGGCGCTGCTGGAACTGCCGGATAAAAACGCGGTGATTAAAGCCCAGGTACCGACCGGTATCCTGCTGCTGATCGTCAACGTATTTTTACTCTATTTCCTGATGTTCCTGTAAGGAGGGATGATGGCTGGCGTATTAATTACCGGTTTTGAGCCGTTCGGCGGCGAAACGGTTAATCCTTCATGGGAAGTGGTTAAGCAGCTTGATGGCATGATTATTCGTGGGCAGCAGGTGGTGGCTAAACAGTTACCTTGCGTGTTCGGCGAGGCGCTAACGGTGCTGAACGCCGCGCTGGAAACCTATCAACCGCAGCTAACGATTGCCGTCGGGCAGGCCGGAGGCCGTGTCGATATTACCGTCGAACGTGTGGCTATCAACGTCGATGATGCGCGGATCCCCGACAATAAAGGCCAGCAGCCGATCGATGAGCCGATCGTCGCTGACGGCCCCGCGGCATGCTTCAGTACGCTACCGATCAAAGCGATCGTTAGCGCGTTGCGCCAGCAGGGGATCCCTGCCTCGGTGTCGCAAACCGCGGGCACCTTCGTCTGCAATCACGTGATGTATGGTTTGCTGCATCAGCTGCAGGGAAAAAGCGGGCAGAAGGGTGGTTTTATCCATATTCCTTATCTACCTGAACAGGCGGCGGCCCATCCGGGGCAGGCGAGTATGTCGGTCGAGACGGTACGCGCGGCGCTGGAAACGGCGATTGCCGTCGCCCTTGAACAGGATGACGACGTCAAAATTGGCGGCGGCGCCACGCACTAACAGAAGGACGAAACTATGCCTGAAGGCCCGGAGATCCGCCGCGCGGCGGATACCCTGGAGGCGGCTATCAAAGGCGAACCGTTAACCGAAGCCTGGTTCGCCTTTCCACAGTTGCAACCTTATCAAAATCAGCTAATTGGCCAGCGGGTGACCCATATCGCCACCCGCGGCAAGGCCCTGTTAACCCACTTCTCCGGCGGATTGACGTTGTATAGCCATAACCAGCTGTATGGCGTCTGGCGCGTGGTGGATGCCGGCGTTGAGCCGCAATCGAAGCGCGTGCTGCGCGTCAGGTTACAGACCGCACGCAAGGCGATTTTGCTCTATAGCGCCTCCGAGATTGAGATACTGACGGCGCAAGAGCTGGCCCATCATCCATTTTTACAACGGGTCGGGCCGGATGTGCTGGATATGACGTTAACCGCCGGGCAGGTCAGAGAGCGGCTGTTATCGGCGAAATTTCGCAATCGCCAGTTTTCCGGCCTGTTGCTGGACCAGGCGTTTCTCGCCGGGCTCGGTAACTATCTGCGGGTGGAGATCCTGTGGCAGGTGGGGCTGACCGGGCAGCATAAGGCCGCCGAGCTCAATGACACGCAGCTCGATGCGCTGGCGCACGCGCTGCTGGATATCCCGCGCCTTTCTTACCGCACTCGCGGGCAAGTGGATGAAAACAAACATCATGGCGCGCTATTCCGCTTTAAGGTTTTTCATCGCGAGGGTGAGGCCTGCGAACGCTGCGGCAGTATCATTGAGAAAACCATGCTGTCATCGCGACCCTTTTACTGGTGCCCTGGCTGCCAGCACTAACGCCAGTTGTTGAGTGATTCAAATTTTTTTGTACGCTTAAATAAAAAAAAAATCGGGGAAGGTCCCCGATTTTTTTTTGCTAACCCCAACAGGGTTGAAATTACTTCTTGAGATCGGACTTGAAATCGCGCTTCTGGTAGCCGGTATACAGCTGACGCGGACGGGCAATTTTCATACCGTCGCTGTGCATTTCGTTCCAGTGGGCAATCCAGCCGACGGTACGCGCCATCGCGAAGATGACGGTAAACATCGAGGATGGAATACCCATCGCTTTCAGGATGATGCCGGAGTAGAAATCGACGTTCGGATACAGTTTCTTCTCGATGAAGTACGGGTCGTTGAGCGCGATATGCTCAAGTTCCATCGCCACTTCCAGCAGATCGTCCTTGGTGCCCAGCTCTTTCAGTACTTCGTGGCAGGTTTCACGCATTACGGTGGCGCGCGGATCGTAGTTCTTGTACACGCGATGGCCGAAGCCCATCAGGCGGAAAGAGTCATTCTTGTCTTTCGCGCGGCGCACGAATTCCGGAATGTGTTCAACGGAGCTGATCTCTTCCAGCATTTTCAGCGCGGCTTCGTTGGCGCCGCCGTGCGCCGGCCCCCACAGGGAGGCGATACCCGCAGCGATGCAGGCGAACGGGTTAGCGCCGGAAGAGCCAGCGGTACGCACGGTAGAGGTTGAGGCGTTCTGTTCGTGGTCAGCGTGCAGGATCAGGATACGGTCCATCGCGCGTTCCAGCACCGGGTTAACCTCATAGGTTTCGCACGGCGTGGAGAACATCATATTCAGGAAGTTACCCGCGTAGGAGAGATCGTTGCGCGGATACACGAAAGGCTGGCCGATAGAATATTTGTAACACATCGCTGCCATGGTCGGCATTTTGGACAGCAGACGATAGGCGGCGATTTCACGGTGACGTGGGTTATTTACGTCCAGGGAATCGTGATAGAACGCCGCCAGGGCGCCGGTAATACCGCACATCACCGCCATCGGGTGAGAGTCGCGGCGGAACGCGTGGAACAGACGGGTAATCTGCTCGTGGATCATGGTGTGGCGGGTAACGGTAGTTTTGAATTCGTCATACTGCTGTTGAGTCGGTTTTTCGCCGTTCAACAGGATGTAGCACACTTCAAGATAATTTGACTCGGTAGCCAGCTGATCGATCGGGAAACCGCGGTGGAGCAGGATCCCTTCATCGCCGTCGATAAAAGTAATTTTAGATTCACACGAGGCTGTTGAAGTGAAACCGGGGTCGAAGGTGAAGACACCTTTTGAACCAAGACTACGAATATCAATAACATCCTGACCGAGCGTGCCTTTTAGCACATCAAGTTCAATAGCAGTGTCACCACCCAGGGTGATTTTTGCTTTAGCATCAGACATTTATGGTCTCCTTAGCGCCTTTTATTGCTTAAGACTGCCGGGTGGTGGATTTGCATTCGGCCCGAACCTGACTACGTTACCAGATTGTTATGTTGCTCACAGCTCTGTGTCGCGAAAATTGCAGGGTACAGAGCGCAGGCGCTTGATGGTACGTCTTCAGCCCGGGAGTGAAACGGCAGCAAATCAGCGTTTTAGCAGCCCGAATATTAAAACCTGTATACCACTAATAACTGTCCTGATTACATCGGTCAATACCATCACACTGTTACATAACTTATTCTCAGGTGAAAGAGTGACCCCATAACTTTTGGGCATTATTGCATTAATCTAGTAATGGTTGTAACAAGAATGTTTAATATTTGTCAAATCAGGTGATTAAAATTTAAAATAATGTTGTAATCGTGACCTTGATCACTGTTCCGGACAAAACCCGACAAACTATATGTAGGTTAATTGTAATGATTTTGTGAACGGCCTATACTGCCGCCAGGTCTCCGGAACACCCTGCAATCCCGAGCCACCCAGCGTTGTTTGGTCACGCTTTTACTCCTGGAAAGGGGTTTTAACATGACTTCTGGTTATAGAAAGGACGCTGTCTGACCCGCAAGCAGACCGGAGGAAGGAAACAATAAGAACAGCATGTGGGCGTTATTCATGGTAAGAAATGTGAAAAAACAAAGACCTGTCAATCTGGATCTACAAACGATTCGATTCCCAATCACGGCGATAGCGTCCATTCTCCATCGCGTATCCGGTGTGATCACTTTTGTGGCGGTCGGTATTCTGCTTTGGTTGCTGGGCACCAGCCTTTCCTCTCCGGAGGGCTTCCTGACGGCCGCCTCCATCATGAATAGCTTCTTCGTGAAGTTCATCATGTGGGGCATCCTCACCGCGCTGGCTTATCACGCCGTTGTCGGTATCCGCCATCTGCTGATGGACTTTGGCTATCTGGAAGAAACCCTCGAAGCAGGGACACGCTCCGCCAAAATTTCTTTTGTTATTACTGTCGTGCTTTCACTTCTCGCAGGAGTCCTCGTATGGTAAGCAACGCCTCAGCACTGGGACGCAACGGCGTACATGACTTTATTCTGGTCCGTGCTACCGCCATCGTTCTGACCCTCTACATCATCTACATGGTTGGCTTCTTCGCCACCTCCGGTGAGATCTCCTGGGAAATCTGGACCGGATTCTTCTCCTCCGCGTTCACCAAAGTCTTTACCCTGCTGGCTCTCGTTTCCATCCTGATTCACGCCTGGATCGGTATGTGGCAGGTGTTGACGGACTACGTTAAACCACTGGCCGTGCGCTTAGTTCTGCAACTGATTATCGTTGTGGCGCTGGTGGCTTACGTTCTTTATGGATTTGTTGTGGTGTGGGGTGTGTAATGAAATTGCCAGTCAGAGAATTTGATGCAGTTGTAATTGGTGCCGGCGGCGCAGGTATGCGCGCGGCGCTGCAGATTTCCCAGAGCGGACAGACCTGTGCGCTGCTCTCTAAAGTTTTCCCTACCCGTTCCCATACCGTTTCCGCGCAGGGTGGCATCACCGTTGCGCTCGGTAATACCCATGAAGATAACTGGGAATGGCACATGTACGACACCGTGAAAGGGTCGGACTATATCGGCGACCAGGACGCCATCGAATATATGTGTAAGACCGGCCCGGAAGCGATTCTTGAGCTGGAACATATGGGTCTGCCGTTCTCCCGTCTTGATGACGGCCGTATTTATCAGCGTCCGTTTGGCGGCCAGTCGAAAAACTTCGGCGGCGAGCAGGCGGCACGTACCGCGGCGGCGGCCGACCGTACCGGTCACGCGCTGCTGCACACCCTGTATCAACAGAACCTGAAAAACCACACCACTATCTTCTCCGAATGGTATGCCCTCGATCTGGTGAAAAACCAGGACGGCGCGGTGGTCGGTTGTACCGCTCTGTGCATCGAAACCGGTGAAGTGGTGTACTTCAAAGCTCGCGCTACGGTGCTGGCGACCGGCGGTGCAGGCCGTATTTATCAATCCACCACCAACGCCCACATCAACACCGGTGACGGCGTCGGTATGGCTCTGCGCGCGGGCGTTCCGGTGCAGGATATGGAAATGTGGCAGTTCCACCCGACCGGTATCGCCGGGGCAGGGGTACTGGTCACCGAAGGTTGCCGCGGCGAAGGCGGTTACCTGCTGAACAAACACGGCGAGCGCTTTATGGAGCGTTATGCGCCGAACGCGAAAGACCTGGCGGGTCGTGACGTGGTGGCGCGTTCCATCATGATCGAAATCCGCGAAGGCCGCGGCTGCGATGGTCCGTGGGGCCCGCACGCCAAGCTGAAACTGGATCACCTGGGTAAAGAAGTGCTGGAATCCCGTCTGCCGGGCATTCTTGAACTTTCTCGTACCTTTGCCCACGTTGACCCGGTTAAAGAACCGATTCCGGTTATCCCAACCTGCCACTACATGATGGGCGGTATTCCGACCAAAGTAACTGGCCAGGCGCTGACCGTGAACGAGAAGGGCGAAGATGTGGTGATCCCGGGCCTGTTCGCCGTTGGCGAAATCGCCTGCGTATCGGTACACGGCGCCAACCGTCTGGGCGGCAACTCGCTGCTGGACCTGGTGGTCTTCGGCCGCGCGGCGGGTCTGCATCTGCAGGAATCCATCGCCGAGCAGGGCGCGCTGCGCGCTGCCAGCGAGTCCGATGTCGAAGCTTCCCTGGACCGCCTCAACCGTTGGAACAACACCCGTTCCGGCGAAGATCCGGTTGCTATCCGTAAAGCGCTGCAGGAATGTATGCAGCATAACTTCTCGGTCTTCCGTGAAGGCGACGCGATGCACAAAGGTCTGGAAAAACTGAAAGAGATCCGCGAGCGTCTGAAAAATGCGCGCCTGGACGACACTTCCAGCGAGTTCAACACCCAGCGTGTCGAGTGTCTGGAGCTGGATAACCTGATGGAAACGGCCTATTCCACGGCGGTATCCGCAAACTTCCGTACCGAAAGCCGCGGCGCGCATAGCCGCTTCGACTTCCCGGAACGTGATGATGAAAACTGGCTGTGCCATTCCCTGTATCTGCCAGAGTCGGAATCCATGACGCGTCGAGCGGTCAACATGGAACCGAAACTGCGTCCGGCATTCCCGCCGAAGATTCGTACTTATTAATGCGGAGACAGGAATATGAAACTCGAGTTTTCAATTTATCGCTATAACCCGGATGTTGACGACGCTCCGCATATGCAGGATTACACCCTCGAAGCGGAAGAAGGTCGCGACATGATGTTGCTGGATGCGCTTATCCAGCTGAAAGAAAAAGATCCGTCGCTGTCGTTCCGCCGCTCCTGCCGTGAAGGGGTGTGCGGTTCCGATGGTCTGAACATGAACGGTAAAAATGGTCTGGCGTGCATCACGCCGATCTCCGCGCTGAATCAGCCGGGTAAGAAAATTGTTATCCGTCCGCTGCCTGGATTGCCGGTTATCCGCGATTTGGTGGTAGACATGGGGCAATTCTACGCACAATATGAGAAGATCAAGCCTTACTTATTGAATAATGGGCAAAATCCTCCGGCTCGCGAGCATCTGCAGATGCCTGAGCAGCGCGAGAAACTCGATGGTCTGTACGAGTGTATTCTGTGCGCATGTTGTTCGACCTCTTGCCCGTCGTTCTGGTGGAACCCGGACAAGTTCATCGGCCCGGCAGGCCTTCTGGCCGCGTATCGCTTCCTGATCGACAGCCGCGATACCGAAACCAGCGAGCGTCTGGAAGGTCTGAGCGATGCTTTCAGCGTATTCCGCTGTCACAGCATTATGAACTGCGTCAGTGTGTGTCCTAAGGGATTGAACCCAACGCGCGCTATCGGCCATATTAAGTCGATGCTGCTGCAGCGCAGCGCGTAAGTTGTTTTCGTTGCCGGATGGCGACGTAAACGTCTTATCCGGCCTACAGGATCGTATCTTGTAGGCCTGATAAGCGAAGCGCCATCAGGCAATAGAGATAGCAGGAAACCTCTAAAAACTGCCCCTGATAGTTAGACAGTTTTTAAAGGTTCCTTAGCGGATAGAAACCACAACTCGTCCGCAACAAGTGAACCCCGGCACGTGCACTCGGTGTGCGTGGTAGTTTCTACGGCGAAATAAGCATAAAAATGCTTAAGGGATCACGATGCAGAACGGCGCAATGAAAGCCTGGCTGGACTCTTCTTACCTCTCTGGTTCGAACCAGAGCTGGATAGAACAGCTCTATGAAGACTTCTTAACCGATCCTGACTCTGTTGACGCCAACTGGCGTTCGATGTTCCAGCAGTTACCTGGCACCGGAGTTAAACCGGATCAATTTCATTCGAAAACACGTGATTATTTCCGTCGACTGGCGAAGGATGCCTCACGTTACACTTCTTCGATATCCGACCCTGATACCAATGTGAAGCAGGTTAAAGTCCTGCAGCTAATCAACGCATACCGCTTCCGCGGTCACCAGCAGGCGAATCTCGATCCGCTGGGACTGTGGCAGCAAGAGAGAGTGGCGGATCTCGATCCGGCTTACCACGATCTCACCGAGGCCGATTTCCAGGAAAGCTATAACGTAGGTTCTTTCGCCATCGGAAAAGACACGATGAAGCTGGGCGACCTGATCGCGGCGCTTAAGCAAACCTACTGCGGCTCCATCGGCGCGGAATACATGCACATCACCTCTACTGAAGAAAAACGCTGGATCCAGCAGCGCATTGAGTCAGTAGCAGGCAAAGCGAGCTTCACCGCGGAAGAGAAAAAGCGCTTCCTGAGCGAGCTGACCGCCGCGGAAGGCCTGGAGCGCTATCTCGGCGCCAAATTCCCGGGCGCGAAACGCTTCTCGCTGGAAGGCGGCGATGCGTTAATCCCGATGCTCAAAGAGATCATCCGCCACGCCGGTAAGAGTGGCACCCGTGAAGTGGTGCTGGGCATGGCGCACCGTGGTCGTCTGAACGTACTGGTCAACGTGCTGGGTAAAAAACCGCAGGACCTGTTCGACGAATTCGCGGGCAAACATAAAGAACACCTCGGCACCGGCGACGTGAAGTACCACATGGGCTTCTCTTCCGATATGGAAACCGAAGGCGGTCTGGTTCACCTGGCGCTGGCGTTTAACCCGTCGCACCTGGAAATCGTCAGCCCGGTGGTTATCGGCTCCGTACGCGCCCGTCTGGATCGTCTGGACGAGCCGAGCAGCAACAAAGTGCTGCCAATCACCATCCACGGCGACGCCGCGGTAGCCGGCCAGGGCGTGGTTCAGGAAACCCTGAACATGTCCAAAGCGCGCGGTTACGAAGTGGGCGGAACCGTTCGCATCGTTATCAACAACCAGGTTGGCTTCACCACGTCCAACCCGCTGGATGCGCGTTCTACGCCGTACTGCACCGATATCGGTAAGATGGTTCAGGCGCCGATTTTCCACGTTAACGCGGATGACCCGGAAGCGGTTGCTTTCGTTACCCGTCTGGCGCTGGATTTCCGTAATACCTTCAAACGCGATGTCTTCATCGACCTGGTGTGCTACCGCCGTCACGGCCACAACGAAGCCGACGAGCCGAGCGCAACCCAGCCGCTGATGTACCAGAAAATCAAAAAGCATCCGACTCCGCGCAAAATCTATGCTGACAAGCTGGAACAGGACAAAGTCGCGACGCTGGAAGACGCTACCGAACAGGTTAACCTCTACCGCGATGCGCTGGATGCCGGCGATTGCGTGGTAGCGGAATGGCGTCCGATGAACATGCACTCCTTTACCTGGTCTCCGTACCTCAACCATGAGTGGGACGAGAGCTACCCGGATAAAGTTGAGCCAAAACGTCTGCAAGAGCTGGCCAAACGCATCAGTACGGTGCCGGAAACCGTTGAGATGCAGTCTCGCGTAGCGAAAATCTACGGCGACCGCCAACTGATGGCCGCCGGTGAGAAACTGTTCGACTGGGGCGCGGCGGAAAACCTGGCGTACGCCACCCTGGTTGATGAAGGTATCCCGGTGCGTCTGTCCGGCGAAGACTCCGGCCGCGGCACCTTCTTCCACCGTCATGCGGTTATCCATAACCAGAGCAACGGTTCTACCTATACGCCGCTGCAGAACGTACACAACGGCCAGGGCCAGTTCCGCGTCTGGGACTCCGTGCTGTCTGAAGAAGCGGTACTGGCATTCGAATACGGTTACGCCACCGCGGAACCACGCACCCTGACCATCTGGGAAGCGCAGTTCGGCGACTTCGCCAACGGCGCGCAGGTGGTGATTGACCAGTTCATCAGCTCCGGCGAGCAGAAATGGGGCCGGATGTGCGGCCTGGTGATGCTGCTGCCGCACGGCTACGAAGGGCAGGGCCCGGAGCACTCCTCCGCGCGTCTGGAACGTTATCTGCAGCTGTGCGCTGAGCAGAACATGCAGGTTTGCGTACCGTCCACTCCGGCACAGGTTTACCACATGCTGCGTCGTCAGGCGCTGCGCGGTATGCGCCGTCCGCTGGTGGTCATGTCGCCGAAATCTCTGCTGCGTCACCCGCTGGCGGTTTCCAGCATGGACGAACTGGCGAACGGCACCTTTATGCCGGCGATTGGCGAAATCGACGAACTCGATCCGCAAGCCGTGAAACGCGTCGTACTGTGCTCTGGTAAGGTTTACTACGACCTGCTGGAACAGCGCCGTAAAAACGAGCAAAAAGATGTCGCCATCGTGCGTATCGAACAGCTCTATCCGTTCCCGCATCAGGCGGTACAGGAAGCGCTGAAAGCTTACTCGCACGTCCACGATTTTGTCTGGTGCCAGGAAGAGCCGCTCAACCAGGGCGCATGGTACTGCAGCCAGCACCACCTTCGTGAAGTAGTTCCATTTGGGGCCTCTCTGCGTTATGCAGGCCGCCCGGCCTCCGCCTCTCCGGCGGTAGGGTATATGTCCGTTCACCAGAAACAGCAACAAGATCTGGTCAATGACGCGCTGAACGTCGATTAATTAAAGGATACACAATGAGTAGCGTAGATATTCTGGTTCCCGACCTTCCTGAGTCCGTAGCTGACGCAACCGTCGCCACCTGGCACAAAAAACCGGGCGACGCGGTAGTCCGCGACGAAGTTCTGGTCGAAATCGAAACTGACAAAGTGGTACTGGAAGTACCGGCATCAGCGGACGGCATTCTGGATGCAGTACTGGAAGACGAAGGCGCCACCGTGCTGTCTCGTCAGATTCTGGGCCGCCTGCGTGAAGGCAACAGCGCCGGTAAAGCCGCTGATGCGAAAGCTGATACCAAAGAGTCCACCCCGGCTCAGCGTCAGCAAGCGTCTCTGGAAGAGCAGAGCAACGACGCGCTTAGCCCGGCTATCCGTCGTCTGCTGGCTGAACACAGCCTCGACGCGGCGGCGATTAAAGGCACTGGCGTTGGCGGCCGCCTGACCCGCGAAGACGTTGAGAAACATCTGGCGAGCGCGCCGGCGAAAGCTGAAACGAAAGCGCCAGCCGCTGCTGCGGCGCCGGTTGCGCAACTGGGCCACCGCTCTGAAAAACGCGTACCGATGACCCGTCTGCGTAAACGCGTTGCCGAGCGTCTGCTGGAAGCGAAAAACTCTACCGCCATGCTGACCACGTTCAACGAAGTCAACATGAAGCCGATTATGGATCTGCGTAAGCAGTACGGCGAAGCGTTCGAAAAACGTCACGGTATCCGTCTGGGCTTCATGTCCTTCTACGTGAAAGCGGTTGTTGAAGCGCTGAAACGCTACCCGGAAGTGAATGCTTCCATCGATGGCGACGATGTGGTTTATCACAACTACTTCGACGTGAGCATGGCGGTTTCGACCCCACGTGGCTTGGTGACTCCGGTGCTGCGTGACGTTGACCTGCTGGGCATGGCGGATATCGAAAAGAATATTAAAGAGCTGGCAGTGAAAGGCCGTGACGGCAAGCTGACCGTAGATGACCTGACCGGCGGTAACTTCACCATTACCAACGGCGGCGTATTCGGTTCTCTGATGTCCACGCCGATCATCAACCCACCGCAGAGCGCCATTCTGGGTATGCATGCCATTAAAGACCGTCCGATGGCGGTGAATGGCAAGGTAGAAATTCTGCCGATGATGTACCTGGCGCTCTCCTACGACCACCGTCTGATCGACGGACGTGAATCGGTAGGCTTCCTGGTAGCGATTAAAGAGCTGCTGGAAGATCCGACTCGTCTGCTGCTGGACGTGTAGTCAGTAAGAGTATTACCTACCGTAGGCCGGATAAGGCGTTCGCGCCGCCATCCGGCGTTGATGAGATGCCTGATGGCGACGCTTGCGCGTCTTATCAGGCCTACAGGTTTAAAGATAATTATTACCTGAAGGATGGACTGAACACATGAACTTACATGAATATCAGGCAAAACAACTTTTTGCCCGCTATGGCTTACCGGCGCCGGTGGGTTATGCCTGTACTACTCCGCGTGAAGCAGAAGAAGCCGCTTCAAAAATCGGCGCGGGTCCGTGGGTAGTGAAATGTCAGGTTCACGCTGGTGGCCGCGGTAAAGCGGGCGGTGTGAAAGTAGTTAAGAGCAAAGAAGAGATTCGCGCTTTTGCTGAGCATTGGCTGGGCAAACGCCTGGTGACTTACCAAACAGATGCTAACGGCCAGCCGGTAAACCAGATTCTGGTTGAAGCGGCGACCGATATTGATAAAGAGCTGTATCTGGGCGCGGTTGTTGACCGTAGCTCCCGTCGCGTGGTGTTCATGGCGTCTACCGAAGGCGGCGTGGAAATCGAAAAAGTAGCGGAAGAAACCCCGCACCTGATCCACAAGATCGCCATCGATCCGCTGGCGGGCCCGATGCCTTACCAGGGTCGCGAACTGGCGTTCAAACTGGGTCTGGAAGGTAAACAGGTTCAGCAGTTCACCAAGATCTTCATGGGGCTGGCGACCATCTTCCTCGAGCGCGACCTGGCGCTGATCGAAATCAACCCGCTGGTTATCACCAAGCAGGGTGACCTGATCTGCCTCGACGGTAAACTGGGCGCTGACGGCAACGCGCTGTTCCGCCAGCCGGATCTGCGTGAAATGCGCGACCAGTCTCAGGAAGATCCGCGCGAAGCTCAGGCGGCGCAGTGGGAACTGAACTACGTTGCGCTCGACGGCAACATCGGTTGCATGGTTAACGGCGCAGGCCTGGCGATGGGTACCATGGACATCGTTAAGCTGCACGGCGGCGAACCGGCTAACTTCCTCGACGTTGGCGGCGGCGCGACCAAAGAGCGCGTGACCGAAGCGTTTAAAATCATCCTCTCTGACGACAACGTTAAAGCGGTTCTGGTTAACATCTTCGGCGGTATCGTACGTTGCGACCTGATCGCTGACGGCATCATCGGCGCGGTTGAAGAAGTGGGTGTTAACGTACCGGTTGTTGTACGTCTCGAAGGTAACAACGCCGAACTGGGCGCGAAAAAACTGGCTGACAGCGGCCTGAATATTATTGCAGCGAAAAGTCTGACGGACGCAGCACAGCAGGTTGTTGCCGCAGTGGAGGGGAAATAATGTCAGTTTTAATTAATAAAGACACCAAGGTTATCTGCCAGGGCTTTACCGGTAGCCAGGGTACATTCCACTCTGAACAAGCGATCGCTTACGGCACTCAGATGGTTGGCGGCGTAACGCCAGGTAAAGGCGGCACCACCCACCTGGGCCTGCCGGTATTTAACACCGTGCGCGAAGCCGTTGAAGCCACCGGCGCGACTGCGACCGTCATCTACGTTCCGGCGCCGTTCTGCAAAGACTCCATTCTGGAAGCTATCGACGCGGGCATTAAGCTGATTATCACCATCACCGAAGGTATCCCGACCCTGGATATGCTGACCGTGAAAGTGAAGCTGGACGAAGCTGGCGTTCGCATGATCGGCCCGAACTGCCCAGGCGTTATCACCCCGGGCGAGTGCAAAATCGGCATCATGCCGGGTCACATTCACAAGCCGGGTAAAGTGGGCATCGTTTCACGTTCCGGTACCCTGACCTATGAAGCGGTTAAGCAGACCACCGACTACGGCTTCGGCCAGTCTACCTGCGTCGGTATCGGCGGCGACCCGATCCCGGGCTCCAACTTCATCGATATCCTGAAAATGTTCCAGGAAGACCCGCAGACCGAAGCGATCGTCATGATCGGTGAAATCGGCGGCAGCGCGGAAGAAGAAGCGGCAGCTTACATTAAAGAGCACGTGACTAAGCCGGTTGTCGGCTACATCGCGGGCGTTACCGCGCCGAAAGGCAAGCGTATGGGCCACGCCGGCGCCATCATCGCGGGCGGTAAAGGTACTGCTGATGAGAAATTTGCTGCGCTGGAAGCGGCCGGTGTGAAAACCGTTCGCAGCTTGGCGGATATCGGCGAAGCGCTGAAAGCTATCATCAAGTAAACCCTCACTGCTCCTCAGGAGCAGACTAATGTCCGATTTCGACATGGTTGGCCACCGTCAGGTGGCCTTTTTTTTGCCTTGTCGACAGCCGCAGGCGCTCTCTTGCGTTAAAAAACGCTATTATATTGATTTACTGAATATTATTGGGAATAATCACTCGCCGCTTTGCCGGGGGAGGGGAGATGGTTAATTTTATGTGAAAATAAACAGAAAAACGCAGACGTTATTTTTTGCATTTCGATTGGGAAAAATAGTGTGACCGGTCTAACATTATTAGGATCGCATCATTTCTTACCTTAAATTGGTCAAAGTTAAAATTATATTACCTATAATTCTCATCTCTCTCTTTTTAGTAACCGCTAGCGGCAGACTTTAAACACATTTTTAACATCAATTTCACTGTTATTCTTTATTGCGCCACATAATTAACATAGGCGGGAAAAATTGATTTATATCAATGCTTAATACTTGGAAAAAATCCCCAAAAAACGTTAAATTGTCGCAAATCAAATTGGCCTATTCAGGGCATTTTCGCTATATATTGATCACCGTCGAAAAATGTAAAGCTGGAACAATAAAATCCTATTTATTGTAAGGTTATTGCGGCGTAATATATTAGAGAATCATTTGGTTTTTTCGTTAACGTATTTGTAACCTTTGCGAGGGCACTGTTTCATCGCCAGATGAGCAGTAACGTACCAGGGAGCAAATAATTTTGTATTGGGGCATGCGTATGAACCTGAATTTTGGGTTCGTTCTCGGAGTCTTCATGCGATGAGCAAGGAGTCATGATGTTAGATATAGTCGAACTGTCGCGCTTACAGTTTGCCTTGACCGCGATGTACCACTTCCTTTTTGTGCCGCTAACGCTCGGTATGGCGTTCCTGCTGGCCATCATGGAAACGGTCTACGTCCTTTCCGGCAAACAGATTTATAAAGATATGACCAAGTTCTGGGGCAAGTTGTTTGGTATCAACTTCGCTCTGGGTGTCGCAACCGGTTTGACCATGGAGTTCCAGTTCGGGACTAACTGGTCTTACTATTCTCACTATGTGGGCGATATCTTCGGTGCGCCGCTGGCCATTGAAGGTCTGATGGCCTTCTTCCTCGAATCTACCTTTGTAGGTCTGTTCTTCTTCGGTTGGGATCGTCTGGGCAAAGTTCAGCACATGGCGGTGACCTGGCTGGTCGCTCTGGGGTCTAACCTCTCCGCGCTGTGGATCCTCGTGGCCAACGGCTGGATGCAGAACCCGATCGCATCGGATTTCAACTTTGAAACCATGCGTATGGAGATGGTCAGCTTCTCTGAGCTGGTCCTGAACCCGGTTGCTCAGGTTAAATTCGTCCACACCGTGGCCTCCGGCTATGTGACTGGCGCGATGTTCATCCTTGCTATCAGCTCCTGGTACATGCTTAAAGGCCGTGATTTCGCCTTTGCTAAGCGCTCCTTCGCGATTGCTGCAAGCTTTGGTATGGCCGCTATCCTCTCCGTTATCGTCCTCGGCGATGAGTCCGGTTACGAAATGGGTGACGTGCAGAAAACCAAACTGGCGGCGATTGAAGCAGAATGGGAAACTCAGCCGGCGCCGGCTGCCTTTACCCTGTTTGGTATTCCCGATCAGGAAGCGCAAACCAACCACTTCTCCATCCAGATCCCTTACGCGCTGGGTATCATCGCTACCCGCTCGGTGGATAAGCCGGTTATCGGCCTGAAAGATCTGATGGCGCAGCATGAAGAGCGTATTCGTAACGGGATGAAAGCCTATGCGCTGCTGGAACAGCTGCGCGCCGGTTCCACCGATCAGGCGGTACGCGATCGGTTCAATGATGTTAAGAAAGACCTCGGTTATGGCCTGCTGCTCAAGCGCTATACCCCGAACGTCGCCGACGCCACGGAAGAGCAGATCGCTAAAGCGACCAAAGACTCTATTCCGAGCGTAGCGCCGCTGTACTTCGCCTTCCGTATCATGGTGGCGTGCGGCGTACTGATGCTGTTGATTATCGGCGCCTCTTTCTGGACCGTGATTCGTAACCGCATTGGCGAGAAAAAATGGCTGCTGCGCGCCGCGTTCTTCGGTCTGCCGCTGCCGTGGATTGCCGTTGAAGCGGGCTGGTTTGTTGCCGAGTATGGCCGTCAGCCGTGGGCGATTGGTGAAGTGCTGCCTACAGCGGTGGCGAACTCATCGCTGACCGCGGGCGATCTGATCTTCTCGATGTTGCTGATCTGCGGTCTGTATACGCTGTTCCTGGTGGCTGAACTGTTCCTGATGTTCAAGTTTGCCCGCAAAGGACCGAGCAGCCTGAAAACGGGTCGCTATCACTTTGAACAGTCCTCCGCGGCTATTCAGTCGGCACGCTAAGACAGGAGTCGTCAAATGATCGATTATGAAGTATTGCGTTTAATCTGGTGGCTACTGATCGGCATCCTGCTGATTGGCTTCGCCGTCGCCGACGGTTTCGACATGGGGGTGGGCATGCTCACCCGTTTCCTCGGTCGTAATGACACCGAGCGTCGAATCATGATCAACTCCATCGCCCCGCACTGGGACGGAAACCAGGTGTGGCTCATCACCGCCGGCGGCGCGCTGTTTGCTGCCTGGCCGATGGTATACGCCGCCGCGTTCTCCGGCTTCTATGTGGCGATGATTCTGGTGCTGGCGTCTTTATTCTTCCGTCCGGTGGGCTTCGACTACCGCTCCAAGATTGAAGATACCCGCTGGCGCAACATGTGGGACTGGGGCATCTTCGTGGGGAGCTTTGTGCCGCCGCTGGTTATCGGCGTGGCTTTCGGCAACCTGCTGCAGGGCGTACCGTTCCATATTGATGAGTATCTGCGTCTGTACTACACCGGCAACTTCTTCCAGCTGCTGAATCCGTTTGGTCTGCTGGCGGGTATCGTCAGCGTGGCGATGATCCTGACGCAGGGTGCGACCTACCTGCAGATGCGTACCGTAGGCGAATTGCATCTGCGCACCCGCACCGTCTCCACGGTGGCGGCGCTGGTGACGCTGGTTTGCTTCGCGCTGGCGGGCGTATGGGTCTACTACGGTATCGACGGTTACGTGGTGAAATCGGTGCTGGATCATACCGGCCCGTCTAACCCGCTGACCAAAGAAGTGGCGCGTGAAGCCGGCGCGTGGATGGTTAACTTTAACAATATGCCAGCGCTGTGGGCTATTCCTGCCTTGGGCGTGGTGCTGCCGCTGCTGACCGTCGCGTCGACAAAAGCAGATAAAGGCGCCATGGCGTTTCTGTTCTCCTCGCTGACGCTGGCCTGCATCATCCTGACCGCGGGTATCGCGATGTTCCCGTTCATCATGCCGTCCAGCACGATGCTGAATGCGAGCCTGACGATGTGGGATGCCACCTCCAGCCAGCTGACGCTGAATGTGATGACCTACGTGGCTATCGTGTTTGTGCCGATTATCCTCGGCTACACCACCTGGTGTTACTGGAAGATGTTTGGCCGCATTACCCGCGAAGACATCGAAAAGAACACCCACTCGCTGTACTAAGGTAAGGAGCTATATATGTGGTACTTCGCATGGATTTTGGGAACGCTGCTTGCCTGTGCCTTTGGGGTGATTACCGCGCTGGCGCTTGAGCACGTGGAAGCTACCAAAGCAGGTAAAGAAGAGCATTGATGAAAATTATCGCGACCCTTTACGCGATGATGGACAAGCGCCCGTTAAGGGCGCTTTCCTTATTAATGGCGCTGCTGCTGGCAGGCTGCATCTTCTGGGATCCGTCGCGCTTTGCGGCGAAGACCAGTGGGCTTGAAATCTGGCATGGTTTCTTGCTGATGTGGGCGGTGTGCGCCGGCGTCATTCACGGTGTGGGCTTCCGTCCGAAAGCCGTGCACTGGCAGGGGATTTTCTGTCCGCTTATCGCTGATATTGTTCTCTTTGCAGGCCTGATCTTTTTCTTCTTTTGAAAGATAAGAGTATAAGAGAAGTCTGTTAACCGCATGGGCTTGCATAAGCCCATAAAAATTTACTCGCCGTTTACTTTCTCCCATTCCAAACCACGATTCCCGCGCGTATAGTAGCGAAGTTTGAAAGCACTACTCTTTTTTTGCATTACCGGGATGTAAAGTGAATACAACGCTGTTTCGATGGCCGGTCCGGGTCTACTACGAAGATACCGATGCCGGTGGTGTGGTTTACCACGCCAGTTACGTCGCTTTTTATGAAAGAGCACGCACAGAGATGCTGCGCCACCATCACTTCAGTCAGCAGGTTCTGTTGGCTGAACGAGTTGCCTTTGTCGTTCGCAAAATGACGCTGGAGTATTTTGCGCCCGCCAGACTCGACGACATGCTCGAAATCCAGACGGAAATTACCTCGATGCGAGGCACCTCTTTGGTTTTCACGCAGCGAATCGTCAACGCCGAGAATACAGTTTTGAACGAAGCTGAAGTTCTCATTGTGTGCGTTGATCCACTCTTAATGAAGCCTCGTGCGCTTCCCAAGTCTATTGTCGCGGAGTTTAAGCAGTGACTGACATGAATATCCTTGATTTGTTCCTGAAGGCGAGCCTTCTGGTTAAACTTATCATGTTGATTTTGATTGGTTTTTCTATCGCTTCCTGGGCTATTATTATTCAGAGAACGCGTATCCTCAATTCCGCCAGCCGCGAAGCCGAAGCGTTTGAAGATAAGTTCTGGTCCGGTATTGAACTGTCTCGCCTGTACCAGGAGAGCCAGGGCCGTCGCGATAGCCTCGCCGGTTCCGAGCAGATTTTTTACAGCGGCTTTAAAGAGTTCGCGCGTCTGCATCGTGCCAACAGCCATGCGCCGGAAGCGATTGTCGAAGGGGCGTCGCGCGCGATGCGTATCTCGATGAACCGCGAACTGGAAACGCTGGAAACGCATATTCCGTTCCTTGGCACCGTGGGTTCCATCAGCCCGTATATCGGCCTGTTCGGTACCGTCTGGGGGATCATGCACGCCTTTATCGCCCTCGGCGCGGTGAAGCAGGCGACACTGCAGATGGTTGCGCCGGGGATCGCGGAAGCGCTGATCGCCACGGCAATCGGTCTGTTTGCCGCCATCCCGGCGGTTATGGCCTACAACCGTCTGAACCAGCGCGTGAATAAACTTGAACTGAACTACGACAACTTTATGGAAGAGTTCACCGCCATTCTGCACCGTCAGGCGTTTACCAGCAGCGAAAGCAATAAGGGGTAAGCCATGGCCAGAGCACGTGGACGCGGACGTCGCGAACTGAAGTCCGAGATTAACATCGTTCCGCTGCTGGATGTCCTGTTGGTGCTGTTGCTGATCTTCATGGCGACAGCGCCGATTATTACGCAGAGCGTGGAAGTCGATCTGCCGGACGCCACGGAGTCGCAAGCGGTGAAAAGCAACGATGAACCACCGGTTATCGTTGAAGTCTCCGGAGTAGGGCAGTACAGCGTGAAAGTCGGTCAGGAAACGTTGTCCCAACTGCCACCGGAGCAGGTCATTGCTGAAGCGAAGCGCCGACTCGAAGCGAACGAGAAGACGGTGTTCCTTATCGGTGGCGCGAAAGATGTGCCTTACGATGAAATCATTAAAGCGCTTAACCTGTTGCATAGCGCAGGGGTTAAATCGGTTGGCTTAATGACCAAGCCTATTTAATCGGCCCGCGGAGCGAGCGGCGGTGGATATCGATAGCATTCCGCCGTTGCTTTTAAGCGGCAACAGGCGAACAGTTTTTGGGAACCGATAGTGTCAAAGGCAACCGAACAAAACGATAAGCTTAAACGAGCGATCATAGTTTCAGTGGTGCTGCACATCATTCTGATTGCGCTACTGATCTGGAGTTCGTTCGACGAGCATCTGGATACTTCCGGCGGCGGCGGAGGTTCGTCCATTGATGCGGTGATGGTCGATCCTGGCGCGGTAGTCAACAACTACAACCGCCAGCAGCAACAGCAGTCCAGCGCGCGTCGCGCGGCCGAGCAGCGTGAAAAGCAGGCTCAGCAGCAGGCCGAGGAACTGCGGGAAAAACAGGCTGCCGAGCAGGAACGCCTGAAGCAAATGGAACAAGAACGTCTGCAGGCGCAGGAAGCGGCTAAAGAAGCGAAAGAGCAGCAAAAACAGGCTGAAGAAGCGGCAGCCAAGGCGGCGGCCGCGGCAAAAGCGAAAGCAGATGCCCAGGCGAAAGAAGCGCAGGAAGCTGCCGCTAAAGCCGCTGCTGATGCCAAAGCGAAGGCCGATGCCCAGGCGAAAGTCGCGGAAGCGGCTGCCGCTAAGGCGGCAGCCAAAGCAGCCGCTGACGCGAAGAAACAGGCGGAAGCCGAAGCGGCGAAAGCCGCCGCGGATGCGCAGAAGAAAGCCGAAGCGGAAGCTGCGAAAAAAGCTCAGCAGGATGCAGAGAAGAAAGCACAGCAGCAGGCCGAGAAGAAAGCTCAGCAGGAAGCGGCGAAACAGGCTGCGGCAGAAAAGGCCGCCGCTGAGAAAGCCGCTGCCCAGAAAGCTGCCGCGGAAAAAGCCGCTGCTGAAAAAGCCGCAGCAGCCGAAAAAGCCGCTGCCGCCAAAGCTGCCGCAGCAGAAAAAGCGGCGGCTGATAAAGCGGCCAAAGCCGCCGCCGCGAAGGCCGCCGCGGCCAAGAAAGCCGCTGCAGCTAAAGAAGCAAGCGGTGTTGACGATCTGCTTGGTGACCTGAGCTCAGGTAAGAATGCGCCGAAAACCGGCGGTGGCGCTAAAGGCAATGGCCAGCCATCGAAAGATAGCGGTGCCTCAGGCGCCAACGGCGGGGCAACGGGAGCTGATATCAGCGCATACGCAAAGCAAATACAGATGGCTATTCAAAGCCGCCTGTATGATGCCAGCCTCTATCAAGGCAAGCGTTGCGTGTTGCATATCAACCTTGGGCCTGACGGCACATTAAAGGATATCACCTCTGAAGGAGGCGACCCTGCGCTGTGTCAGGCGGCATTAACGGCAGCACGTACTGCGAGTATTCCTAAACCGCCAAGTCAGGCTGTTTATGAGAAAATAAAAAATGCGACACTAGACTTTAAACTGTAATCGTTTTTCCCCGTGCAAGCGGGGAAAAACAATCTATGGTAGTCACAGGGTTTTGGTAGTTTTGTGTATTTGGGTTTGTTAACATTCTGCTAAATTATCGTGGGCTTTCCGCCCGGATAAGGGAGATATGATGAAGCAGGCATTACGAGTAGCATTTGGTTTTTTGATGCTGTGGGCGGCGGTGCTGCACGCAGAAGTACGCATCGAGATCACCCAAGGGGTGGACTCGGCGCGCCCCATCGGTGTGGTGCCATTCCAGTGGGCTGGCCCAGGCGCTGCGCCTGAAGATATTGGCGGCGTGGTAGCGGCTGACCTGCGTAACAGCGGCAAGTTTAACCCGCTGGATCGCTCGCGCCTGCCTCAGCAGCCGGGTAGCGCTCAGGAAGTGCAACCTGCAGCATGGTCCGCGCTGGGCGTTGACGCCGTGGTCGTAGGCCAGGTGACGCCAAACCCTGACGGTTCTTACCAGGTTGCCTATCAGTTGGTTGATACCGGCGGTGCGCCGGGTACCATCCTGTCGCAAGGCTCTTTCAAAGTGACCAAGCAGTACCTGCGTTATGCCGGACATACTGCCAGTGACGCGGTATTCGAAAAGCTGACCGGAATTAAAGGCGCTTTCCGTACCCGTATTGCTTACGTGGTTCGCACCAACGGCGGTCAGTTCCCGTATGAGCTGCGCGTCTCTGACTACGACGGCTACAACCAGTTCCTGGTTCACCGTTCATCACAGCCGCTGATGTCGCCGGCATGGTCTCCGGACGGTTCTAAACTGGCCTATGTGACCTTCGAAAGCGGCCGCTCCGCGCTGGTAGTTCAGACGTTGGCGAATGGCGCAGTCCGTCAGATTGCCTCCTTCCCGCAGCACAACGGCGCGCCGGCCTTCTCGCCGGATGGCAGCAAACTGGCATTCGCACTGTCGAAAACCGGTAGCCTGAATCTGTACGTGATGGACCTTGGCTCCGGCCAGATTCGTCAGGTGACTAACGGTCGCAGCAATAACACCGAACCGAGCTGGTTCCCGGATAGCCAGAACCTGGCGTTTACTTCCGACCAGGCTGGCCGTCCTCAGGTGTATAAAGTCAACATCAACGGCGGTACGCCGCAGCGTATTACCTGGGAAGGTTCGCAGAACCAGGATGCTGACGTCAGCGCTGATGGTAAAATTATGGTAATGGTAAGCTCGGCCAACGGTCAGCAGCACATTGCTAAGCAAGATCTGGAAGCGGGTGGTGTACAGGTTCTGTCATCAACGTTTTTAGATGAAACGCCAAGTCTGGCACCTAACGGCACTATGGTAATCTACAGCTCTTCTCAGGGGATGGGATCCGTGCTGAATCTGGTTTCTACAGATGGGCGTTTCAAAGCGCGTCTTCCGGCAACTGATGGACAGGTAAAATTCCCTGCCTGGTCGCCGTATCTGTGATAATAAATAATTGATTATTAAAGGAATCAAAGAAATGCAACTGAACAAAGTGCTGAAAGGGCTGATGATCGCTCTGCCGGTTATGGCAATCGCGGCGTGTTCTTCCAACAAGAACGCCAGCAACGACCAGAGCGGTGAAGGCATGCTGGGTGCCGGCACTGGTATGGACGCTAACGCTAACGGCGGCAACATGTCTTCCGAAGAGCAAGCTCGTCTGCAGATGCAGCAGCTGCAGCAGAACAACATCGTTTACTTCGATCTGGACAAGTACGATATCCGTTCTGACTTCGCTGCAATGCTGGATGCGCACGCTAACTTCCTGCGTAGCAACCCGTCCTACAAAGTGACCGTAGAAGGTCACGCGGATGAGCGCGGTACTCCGGAATACAACATCGCTCTGGGTGAGCGTCGTGCTAACGCCGTTAAGATGTATCTGCAGGGCAAAGGTGTTTCTGCTGACCAGATTTCCATCGTTTCTTACGGTAAAGAAAAACCTGCAGTACTGGGTCATGACGAAGCGGCATATGCCAAAAACCGTCGCGCCGTACTGGTTTACTAAGAGAATTGCATGAGCAGTAACTTCAGACATCATTTATTGAGTCTGTCGTTACTGGTTGGCATAGCGGCCCCCTGGGCCGCTTTTGCTCAGGCGCCAATCAGTAGTGTCGGCTCAGGCTCGGTCGAAGACCGCGTCACTCAACTTGAGCGTATTTCCAATGCTCACAGCCAGCTTTTAACCCAACTCCAGCAGCAACTCTCCGATAACCAAAGCGATATTGATTCCCTGCGCGGTCAGATTCAGGAAAATCAGTATCAGCTCAATCAGATTGTCGAACGCCAGAAGCAGATTCTGCAACAGATCGACGGGCTGACGAGCGGTGGCGGAGCAGCAGCGGCAGGCGCGCAGGCGCAGGCTCCGTCGTCTTCCGGCGATCAAAGCTCGGCTGCCGCCAGTACGGCGCCAGCGGCGTCTTCCGGGGCGCCTGCGATGACCGGGGATGCCAACACCGATTACAACGCGGCTATTGCGCTGGTTAAAGATTCGTCCCGCCAGGATGACGCAATGGTGGCGTTTCAGAACTTCGTCAAGAAGTACCCGGATTCAACTTATCAGCCGAACGCCAACTACTGGCTCGGACAGTTGAACTACAATAAGGGGAAAAAAGACGATGCGGCATATTATTTTGCCTCAGTGGTGAAAAACTATCCGAAATCCCCGAAAGCGCCGGATGCGATGTTTAAAGTCGGCGTTATCATGCAGGACAAAGGCGACACCGCGAAAGCGAAAGCGGTTTACCAGCAGGTAGTCAGCAAATTCCCTGGCACCGATGGTGCGAAACAAGCGCAAAAACGCCTTAACGCCCTGGGTTGATTATGGCATGACCAGAAATCGCGTTATTTCTGGTCTTGTCGCACGAAACCCAAGCAGTTAAGTGATCTTTATCGAAATTTTAGTTGCGCTGAAATCTGAAATCAGTAATATATGCCGCCGTTGCCAAGGGATATCGAACAAGCCCAAAGCGACGCCAGAGTGGGTCGTTAGCTCAGTTGGTAGAGCAGTTGACTTTTAATCAATTGGTCGCAGGTTCGAATCCTGCACGACCCACCAATCGTTCTGGTTGAAGTAGTATCGGTAGTATCCAGCGCAGTATCGGGTGATTAGCTCAGCTGGGAGAGCACCTCCCTTACAAGGAGGGGGTCGGCGGTTCGATCCCGTCATCACCCACCACTCGGGTCGTTAGCTCAGTTGGTAGAGCAGTTGACTTTTAATCAATTGGTCGCAGGTTCGAATCCTGCACGACCCACCATCTAAAACGATGGTGCCGAGTACAAAATCTTTCAGGTAACACCCTTAGGGTCGTTAGCTCAGTTGGTAGAGCAGTTGACTTTTAATCAATTGGTCGCAGGTTCGAATCCTGCACGACCCACCAATCTTTAACGGTGGTTTCTGGTAGAACGTGAAGGATAACGTTGCGATAGCAACGGCCCGTAGGGCGAGGCAAAGCCGAGTCATCCTGCACGACCCACCATCCTGAATGATTACAGCAGTAAAATCCCGCAAGGGGTCGTTAGCTCAGTTGGTAGAGCAGTTGACTTTTAATCAATTGGTCGCAGGTTCGAATCCTGCACGACCCACCATTCAACATTGAACTTTGATGTTGAACGTGAAGGATAACGTTGCGTCAGCAACGGCCCGTAGGGCGAGGCGAAGCTGAGTCATCCTGCACGACCCACCAATGTAAAAAGGCGCCCTAAAGGCGCCTTTTTGCTATGCGTCATTCTCCACAATCATCTCCATGTTCGCACTACGCTTACCGTGACTCCATAGCGCACGAACCGGTAGCCCGGGAAGATGCGCAGCATCGTCCCCGGGGAATACAAAATTCATCACGACATTTCGCTTGCGATCGGCTATCTTGTTTAGCATATAAAACATAGTGACCGTATTAAGGCGATACAAAGCGATATTTACGGTTTCAAAGTTAAGCCAGTAAAACGAGATTGCATGATGAGCGTAATGTTTGATCCTGAAACGGCGATTTATCCTTTCCCGCCAAAACCACAACCGTTGAACCGTGACGAAAAAGTGTTTTACCGCGAGAAAATTAAACGCCTGCTGCGTGAGCGCGACGCCGTGATGGTGGCGCATTACTACACCGATCCTGAAATTCAGCAACTGGCCGAAGAGACCGGCGGCTGTATTGCCGACTCGCTGGAAATGGCGCGTTTTGGCGCGCGTCACCCGGCCTCCACGCTGCTGGTTGCCGGAGTGCGTTTTATGGGCGAAACGGCCAAAATCCTTAGTCCGGAAAAGACCATCCTGATGCCGACGCTGAATGCGGAGTGTTCTCTGGATCTCGGCTGTCCCATTGATGACTTTAATGCATTTTGCGATGCTCACCCGGATCGCACCGTGGTGGTCTATGCCAATACGTCAGCGGCGGTAAAAGCGCGCGCCGACTGGGTAGTGACTTCCAGCATCGCCGTGGAATTGATTGAACATCTCGATAGCCTCGGACAAAAGATACTTTGGGCGCCGGACCGCCATCTTGGTCGCTATGTACAGCGCCAGACCGGGGCCGACGTGCTGTGCTGGCAGGGCGCCTGCATCGTCCATGATGAATTTAAAACCCAGGCGCTGGCGCGCATGAAGGGGCTCTACCCCGACGCGGCGATCCTGGTGCATCCGGAATCACCGCAGGCGATTGTCGACATGGCGGATGCGGTAGGATCAACCAGCCAATTAATTGCTGCGGCGAAAAGCCTGCCGCAGCGCCAGCTTATCGTGGCCACCGATCGCGGGATCTTCTATAAAATGCAGCAGGCGGTACCGGAAAAAGATCTGCTGGAAGCGCCTACGGCAGGTGAGGGCGCAACCTGTCGCAGTTGCGCCCATTGCCCCTGGATGGCGATGAACGGCCTGAAAGCGATAGCGGAAGGGTTAGAGCAGGGCGGCGTTGAACACGAAATTCACGTTGACGCCAAACTGCGTGCCGGGGCATTAATTCCGCTTAACCGTATGCTGGAATTTGCGGCTACACTACGGGGATAACTCATTACCGCGTCGCGTTACGCTTAGGGGATAAAATGGATTTTTTCAGTACGCAGAATATTTTAGTGCATATACCGATCGGCGCCGGTGGCTACGATCTGTCGTGGATTGAGGCGGTGGGGACCATCGCCGGCCTGTTGTGCATCTGGCTGGCGAGCCTGGAAAAGATTAGCAACTATGCCTTCGGCCTGGTGAACGTGACGCTTTTTGCGATCATCTTCTTCCAGATCCAGCTGTACGCCAGCCTGCTGCTACAGCTGTTTTTCTTCGCGGCGAACGTTTACGGTTGGTACGCGTGGTCAAGGCAGACCAGCGATAACGAAGCGGAACTGAAAATTCGCTGGCTGCCGTTGCCAAAAGCGCTGGCCTGGCTGGCGGGCTGCGTAGTGGCTATCGGTCTGATGACGGTGTTTATTAACCCGGTGTTTGCCTTCCTGACCCGTATCGCCGTCAACCTGATGCAAATGCTCGGGCTGCAGGTGGCGATGCCGACGCTGGAACCCGATGCTTTCCCATTCTGGGATTCCTGCATGATGGTGCTGTCGATTGCCGCGATGGTATTGATGACGCGTAAATACGTTGAGAACTGGCTGCTGTGGGTGATCATCAACGTCATTAGCGTGGTGATATTCGCTCTACAGGGCGTGTATGCGATGTCGCTGGAATATTTGCTGCTGACGTTCATTGCCCTGAATGGCAGCCGGATGTGGATTAACAGCGCGCGTGAGCGGGGTTCTCACGCGCTTTCACGTTAATGGTGATGATGATGCTCATGTCCGGAATGCGCCAGATTCAGGTGGCATTCCGGGCCGCTGCAGGGACGGTACTCCATCTGTACCGTCACATGCTCAATTTCATATTTATGCTCAATAAAATGCTGGATGCTATCAAGTAGCGCATCGTGATCGTGCGGCGGCACGACCTGTACGTGCAGCGTCATCACCGGTTTTTCCCCCACCAGCCAGACGTGAACGTGGTGAACGTCGCGGACTTCAGGTATCGAGCGGCGTAGATCGCGGCCTAATGCTTCGACATCCAGCGAGCGCGGCGCGCCCTCCAACAACTCATTCATACTCTCCTGCAGCAGTCGCCAGGCGCTGCGCAGTACTAAACACGACACCAGCACCGAGAGGATCGGGTCAATCGGCGTCCAGCCGGTCATCAGAATGACGATAGCGGCCACGATGGCGCCGACGGAACCCAATAGATCTCCCAGCACATGCAGTGCCGCCGCGCGGACGTTAAGATTACTTTCGGCGCTGCCGCGGTGCAGGATCCAGAAGGCGAGGATATTGGCCAGCAGTCCGGCGACGGCGATAACCATCATGGTTTTTCCCGCCACCGGCTGCGGATGGTTAAAACGCTGTACCGCTTCCCAGAAGATGAAAATGGTAATGACCACCAGGGCGATGGCGTTGACGAAGGCGGCGAGAGTAGTTAAACGCAGCCAGCCAAAGGTGTGGCGGCTATTTGGCGGCCGGCTGGCGAAGCGCACCGCCAGCAGAGCGAACAGGAGGGCGGCGGAGTCGGTGAGCATATGTCCGGCATCGGCGAGCAGGGCCAGGGAACCGGAAATGACGCCGCCGATGGCCTCAATAATCATAAAACCGGCGGTTACGATAAAAGCCCAAAGCAGCCGGTTGGCGTTACTGTTTTCGCCAGCAGGGGTCGGTGAATGTGCATGCGCCATGATGTCATCCCTTAATAGTTATCATTATTACACTATGACATCTTACCGAAATTCAGCGAACAAAGGGATCAAGGTGAGCATTGCCACCTCGATCCCTTATCTCACCCGTTTCAATTACTGCGAGGTGCCATCCGTTTTGCTGGCATCGTTGTTCATGCCATTGCCGCTTTCCATTTTTTTATCCGTATCCGGACAGCGTCCATCTTTGCACATGCTGTTTTTATGGACCTCGTCGCTCGACATCCCGTCATGATTCATCGTCGAACCATCAGGATGAAGCATGGTGCCGCCGGAGTTAATTTTGTCGTTATCGACATTATTTGGCGCCACGTTTTCACGGGCATCGGGCGCAACCTGTCCGGCATCAGCGGCGGAATTGGCCTGACCGTTGTTCGATTGCGCGCCGCTATCGGCGGCCAGCGCGGCGCCGCTGGCTAAGCTTAAGGTGGCGGTGAGAAGTAGGGCTGTGAGTTTATTCATATTCATCGGATACTCCTGCTTAGTCGATTTGTTAGCTAAACGCGCCAACATAGATGTGCCAGGGATCTGCGGTGCTATGGTTTAACACTCCGCCTTAGCGTGAGGATTTAAAATATAATACTGAAAATAAACATTTAATTGGATGTTGCAGTTAAAAATTGTAGTTGGCTGGCAGGATTTCGCTACTTTATGGCGTATTTTTCCCTAATTCCAGGATTATTCCATCGTCAGTGTAAAATCACGTTTACACTTTTTGACCGAAGAGATAGATTGGAAGGATTGCATTTCATTGTATAAGTATGGCAACGCCTGGAAAGAAGATGAATTATCAGAACGACGATTTACGCATTAAAGAGATCAACGAATTATTACCTCCCGTTGCGCTCCTGGAAAAATTCCCCGCTACCGAAAATGCTGCTAATACCGTTGCACATGCTCGCAAAGCGATTCACAACATCCTCAAAGGCAACGACGATCGTCTGCTGGTGGTAATTGGTCCGTGCTCTATTCACGACCCTGCCGCGGCGAAAGAGTATGCCAGCCGCCTGCTGAAACTGCGTGAAGCGCTCAAAGGCGAGCTGGAAATCGTTATGCGCGTCTATTTTGAAAAACCGCGCACCACCGTCGGTTGGAAGGGGCTAATTAACGATCCGCACATGGATAACAGCTTCCGCATTAACGACGGGCTGCGTATCGCGCGTAAGCTGCTGCTGGAAATCAACGACAGCGGTTTGCCAGCGGCGGGCGAGTTCCTTGACATGATCACCCCGCAATATGTGGCGGACCTGATGAGCTGGGGGGCAATCGGCGCGCGTACCACTGAATCCCAGGTGCATCGTGAACTCTCTTCCGGCCTCTCATGCCCGGTTGGCTTCAAAAATGGCACCGATGGCACCATCAAGGTCGCTATCGATGCGATCAACGCTGCTGGCGCGCCGCACTGTTTCTTATCGGTAACGAAGTGGGGCCATTCCGCTATTGTGAACACCAGCGGCAACAGCGATTGCCATATCATTCTGCGTGGCGGTAAAGAGCCGAACTATAGCGCTCAGCACGTTGCCGAAGTGAAAGTGGGTCTGGCAAAAGCCGGTCTGCCGGCGCAAATCATGATCGACTTCAGCCACGCTAACTCCAGCAAGCAGTTTAAAAAGCAGATGGAAGTCGGCGCCGATGTGTGCCAGCAGATTGCCAGCGGTGAAAACGCGATTATGGGCGTGATGATTGAAAGCCACCTGGTGGAAGGCAATCAGAGCCTGGAAAGCGGCGAACCGCTGACCTACGGCAAGAGCGTGACCGACGCCTGCATCGGCTGGGAAGATACCGAGACCATCCTGCGCCAACTGGCAGATGCGGTTAAAGCGCGCCGCGGCTAGCCTGTACTTTGCCATTGTTGGCTGCGTTCGCGTTAGGCCTGCAATGGCTAAAAATAAAAAGCGTGGGAAATCCCACGCTTTTTTTATGGCTGAAATTATTCAGTCGCTTATTACTTCGCTTTACCCTGGTTAGCGACAGCCGCGGCCTTCGCAGCGATTTCGTCAGCATTGCCCAGGTAGTAGTGTTTGATCGGCTTGAAGTTTTCATCGAACTCATACACCAGCGGTACGCCGGTCGGGATGTTCAGTTCAAGGATCTCGTCTTCGCCCATGTTGTCGAGGTATTTCACCAGCGCACGCAGGGAGTTACCGTGAGCGGCGATAATGACGCGCTCGCCGCTTTTCAGGCGCGGCAGAATGGTTTCGTTCCAGTAAGGTACGACGCGGTCGATGGTCAGCGCCAGGCTCTCGGTGGTCGGCAGTTCCGCATCGGTCAGCTTCGCGTAACGCGGATCGTGGCCCGGATAACGTTCGTCATCTTTGGTCAGTTCCGGCGGGGTGACGGCAAAGCCGCGACGCCACTGTTTAACCTGCTCGTCGCCATACTTCTCAGCGGTTTCGGCTTTGTTCAGGCCCTGCAGCGCGCCGTAGTGACGTTCGTTCAGTTTCCAGGATTTCTCAACCGGCAGCCAGGCCTGATCCAGTTCGTCCAGCACGTTCCACAGGGTGTGGATGGCACGTTTCAGCACGGAGGTATAAGCAAAATCAAAGCTGAAGCCTTCTTCCTTCAGCAGTTTACCCGCCGCTTTCGCTTCGCTAACGCCTTTTTCAGACAGGTCAACGTCGTACCAACCGGTGAAACGGTTTTCGTTGTTCCATTGGCTCTCGCCGTGACGAACTAGTACCAGCTTAGTTACAGCCATTCTCTTACTCCTCCTACACGCAACCCGACTACTGTGGTGTATGTGTTTATTGATTGATAACTATTCTCATTATATTGCCGTGATTTACCTCACGGCAATGCTTATCCCTAACCATAGCGAAAATAGTGACGCAGTGTAAGATGCTTGTAAAACACAGGTTAGCTTTTTGTCTTTTAGCGGTGCAAATTACAGCAAAAAGGCGAAAAAAAACCCTCCGCAGGGAGGGCTATGGCGTTATCCGGCGATAAACTGATATTCCGTCAGACTAACGTATTCGGCGCCGGGCCGTAATACGCAATCTGGCTGCGGCCAATGCGGATGATTGGGGGAGTCCGGCAGGAACTCGCTTTCCAGCGCCAGCCCTTGCCAGTCGCCGTAAGGTTGACTGCCGCGCGATGGCGTGCCGCCGAGATAGTTACCGGAATAAAACTGCAGCGCCGGGGCCGAGGTGTACACCGTCAGCTGTAGCTTTTCATCCTGCGACCAGACATGCGCCGCCGGCTGGCGGGCGTCGCCTTTGGCCTGCAGCAGAAAGGCGTGATCGTAACCTTTCACTTTTTGCTGGTCAGCATCGGCAAGAAACTCTCCAGCAAGCACCTTCGGCGCGCGGAAATCAAAGCTGGTGTACTCCACGTCGCGCAAATCGCCATACGGAATACCGTCGCTCTCCACCGGCAGATACTGGTCGGCCAGGATCTGCAGGCGGTGGTGGCGCACGTCGCCCTGCGCGCCGTCGAGGTTAAAATAGACATGGTTAGTCATATTGACCGGGCAGGGCTTATCAACGGTGGCGCGGTACTCAATGGCGATACGATTATCGTCAGTCAGGCGATAGCGCGCGGTTGCCTGAAGATGACCCGGGAAGCCCTGATCGCCATCGGCGGAGTCGAGCGCAAACAGCACCTGGCTGTCGTCGTGGCTGACAATTTGCCAGCGACGTTTGTCGAAGCCGTCCGGCCCGCCGTGGAGCTGGTGGCCGGCCTCGTTCGACGGGGTTAAGTTCACAACTTCGCCATCGAGCGTGAAGCGGCTGTTGGCGATACGGTTAGCGTAGCGGCCGACGGATGCGCCCAGAAATGCCGCCTGCTGGCGATATTGCTGCGGCGTGGCGCAGCCAAGCAACGCTTCGCGCAGGCTGCCATCGGCAAGAGGCACTTGCGCGGAAAGTAGCGTCGCGCCCCAGTCCATCACCGTTACGCTCATCCCGGCGTCATTACGCAGCGTTATCACGTTCCACGGCTGTCCGTCGGGCGCGAGTTCGCGAGTTGGCGTTAGCATTGGCCGGCTCCCTGGGATGGTTTGCAGACGTAAAACGTCTCTTTAATGCCGGTTTTCGCTTCATACTGAGCGGCTACCGCCTGCTGTACTTTTTCAACCAGTGCTTCCGGTATCAGGGCAACGATGCAGCCGCCAAAGCCGCCGCCGGTCATACGCACGCCGCCCTGGTCGCCGATAACCGCTTTGACAATCTCAACCAGCGTATCAATTTGCGGTACGGTGATTTCAAAATCATCGCGCATGGAGGCGTGAGACTCTGCCATCAGTTGGCCCATGCGCTGCAGGTCGCCGTTTGCCAGCGCGCTCGCCGCTTCGACGGTACGGGCGTTTTCGGTTAACACATGGCGCACGCGTTTTGCCACAATCGGGTCCAGCTCGTGGGCCACGGCATTAAATTGCGCAAGCTCAACGTCACGCAGAGCGGGCTGCTGGAAGAAACGCGCGCCGGTTTCACACTGTTCGCGGCGGGTGTTGTATTCGCTGCCGACCAGCGTGCGTTTAAAGTTGCTGTTGATAATCACCACCGCGACGCCTTTCGGCATTGACACCGCTTTGGTGCCAAGGGTGCGGCAGTCAATCAGCAGCGCATGATCTTTTTTACCCAGCGCCGAAATAAGCTGGTCCATAATGCCGCAATTACAGCCGACGAACTGGTTTTCCGCTTCCTGGCCGTTAAGGGCGATTTGCGCGCCGTCGAGCGGCAGATGATATAGCTGCTGGAACACGGTGCCGACGGCGACTTCCAGCGAAGCCGAGGAGCTTAAACCCGCGCCCTGCGGTACGTTGCCGCTGATGACCAGATCGGCGCCGCCGAAGTGGTTATTGCGCTTCTGCAGGTGTTTGACCACGCCGCGTACGTAGTTTGACCACTGTTGGGTATCGTGGCTAACGATAGGCGCATCGAGGGAAAACTCGTCGCGCTGGTTGTCATAATCGGCGGCAATGACCCGCACGATACGGTCGGAACGCGGCGCGCAGCTGACAACGGTTTGATAGTCAATGGCGCACGGCAGCACGAAACCATCGTTGTAATCGGTATGTTCGCCAATCAGGTTGACGCGGCCCGGCGCCTGAATGACGTGACTGGCAGGGTAGCCAAACTGTTCAGCAAACAGCGCCTGGGTGTTCTCTTTCAGACTCATTATTCAACTCCTGATTCACGAAAATGGATATCGCTAACGGCACGTAACTTTTCGGCGGCTTGCTCCGCCGTGAGATCGCGCTGGGTTTCGGCTAGCATTTCGTAGCCGACCATAAATTTGCGCACCGTGGCGGAGCGCAACAGCGGCGGGTAAAAGTGAGCGTGCAGCTGCCAGTGTTGATTATCTTCATTATTAAACGGCGCGCCGTGCCAGCCCATGGAGTAGGGGAAGGAGGTCTGGAACAGGTTGTCGTAACGGCTGGTCAGCTTTTTCAGCGCCAGCGCCAGGTCGTGGCGCTGGGCTGCGGTTAAATCGGTCAGACGCTGGATGTGCGTTTTTGGCAGCAGCAGCGTCTCAAATGGCCAGGCCGCCCAATACGGGACCACGGCCAGCCAGTGTTCGGTTTCTACAACGGTACGGCTGCCGTCGGCCAGTTCGCGTTGCACATAATCCACCAGCATCGGTGAACCCTGCTCAGCGAAATATTTCTTTTGCAGACGGTCTTCACGTTCCGCCTCATTGGGCAGGAAACTGTTGGCCCATACCTGGCCGTGAGGATGCGGGTTGGAGCAGCCCATCGCCGCGCCTTTATTTTCGAAGACCTGGACCCAGGGATAACTTTTCCCAAGGTCCGCGGTCTGCTCTTGCCACGTTTTAACCACGCCTTCCAGTGCTTCAATGCTCAGTTCCGGCAGCGTTTTGCTGTGGTCTGGCGAGAAGCAGATAACCCGACTGGTGCCGCGGGCGCTTTGGCAGCGCATCAGCGGATCGTCGCTCTCCGGAGCGTCCGGCGTATCGGTCATCAATGCGGCAAAGTCGTTGGTAAACACGTAGGTGCCGGTGTAATTCGGGTTAGTGTCGCCGGTGACGCGGGTATTGCCCGGGCACAAGAAACAATCCGCATCGTGCGCGGGCAACGTTTGTTTTGCCGGCGTCTCCTGCGCCCCTTGCCAGGGGCGCTTGGCGCGATGCGGTGAAACCAGAATCCACTGCCCGGTTAACGGGTTATAACGACGGTGCGGATGGTCGACGGGGTTAAATTGCGTCATGGTATTTCCTTAGAGCCTTACCTTTAGGCTATTAGTCCGGATAACCCTGCGGATGACGGGACTGCCAGTGCCAGGTGTCCTGCGCCATTTCGTCAAGGTTGCGCGTCACGCGCCAGTTCAGCTCGCGGTCGGCTTTGGCGGCATCAGCCCAGTAGGCCGGGAGATCGCCATCGCGGCGCGGCGCGAAGTGATAATTAATCGGTTTACCGCAGGCTTTGCTGAAGGCGTTGACCACGTCCAGCACGCTGCTGCCGACGCCTGCGCCGAGGTTGTAGATATGTACGCCAGCTTTGTTCGCCAGTTTTTCCATGGCGGCGACGTGACCGTCGGCGAGGTCCATCACGTGGATGTAGTCGCGCACGCCGGTGCCGTCTTCGGTCGGATAGTCGTTACCGAATACCGCCAGTGATTCGCGACGGCCAACGGCAACCTGCGCGATATACGGCATCAGGTTGTTTGGAATGCCCTGCGGATCTTCGCCCATATCGCCTGATGGATGCGCGCCGACCGGGTTGAAGTAGCGCAGCAGCGCGATGCTCCAGTCTGGCTGGGCTTTCTGCAGGTCGGCGAGGATCTGCTCAACCATCAGTTTGCTTTTACCGTAGGGGCTTTGCGGGGTACCGGTCGGGAAGCTTTCAACATAAGGGATCTTCGGCTGGTCGCCGTAGACGGTCGCGGAGGAGCTGAAAATAAAGTTTTTAACGCCGGCTGCGCGCATAGCGGAAACTAATTTAAGTGTACCGGTGACGTTATTGTCGTAATATTCCAGCGGCTTGGCGACGGACTCGCCGACGGCTTTCAGGCCGGCAAAATGGATCACGGCTTCGATAGCGTGATCGTGCAGAATTTCCGTCATCAGCGCTTCATTACGAATATCGCCTTCGACAAAGGTGGCTTTCTTGCCGCCGAGACGTTCAATGACCGGCAATACGCTGCGTTTACTGTTGCAGAGATTGTCGAGAATAATCACATCATGTCCCTGCAGCAGCAGCTGTACGCAAGTATGACTTCCAATGTAACCGCTACCACCTGTGACCAGTACTTTCATGATTCGCTCCAATAGGCTTATCGTGTGAGAAGAAGATAGCATACCAAAGAAGGGAAAAGTGTGACACAGGCCAAAATGGTGGAATCGTTTACACTTGATGTGATATTAAGACTGATTTTAGTTAATTCTTTATAAAACAGATAATTGTGGTGATTATTGGTTATTTCTCTGAAAAAATACAGGGATCCGCAGACCCCTGTATAGCGCTATTCTGCCAGCGGACCGAGGCGGTAAGTGTAACCGTCTCCACTGCGAATGAACTCCAGACGGTGGGTAATGCAGTCAGGGGCATCTTCGGCATGATGCGATACAAACAGCAGCTGCGTGGCCCCTTCGCCAATTAAAACATCAACAAAACGACGTACCAGTTGACGATTCAGCGGATCCAGTCCCTGTAACGGTTCATCGAGTATCAGCAGGGTCGGGTGTTTGACCAGCGCGCGAACGATCAGCGCCAACCGCTGCTGCCCCCACGACAGACTATGGAACGGCGCGTCGGCGGTGCGTTTATCAATGCCGAGAATATCCAGCCAGCGCTGGACCAGCTTGTGCTGCTTATCAGAGACCGCCTGATAAATGCCTATCGAATCAAAGTAGCCGGAAAGGATCACGTTACGCACGTTAGTGCTGACGCGGTATTCCAGATGCAGGCTGCTGCTGACATAGCCAATATGTTTTTTGATATCCCAAATAGTCTCACCGCTACCGCGACGGCGGCCGAATAGCGTCAGGTCGTTGCTGTAACCCTGTGGATGGTCGCCGGTGATCAGGCTCAGCAATGTGGATTTGCCCGCGCCGTTGGGGCCGACAATCTGCCAGTGTTCGCCGGGGTTCACCGTCCAGCTTAGCTGGTTAATGATCGCTTTATCGTTATACGACACCGTGCCGTCGTTAAGGACGATAAGCGGAGCGTTCGCCGCTAAGTCGTGCCGGGCGGCGGGGGCATCCGGTTCTGGTAGCGTCATACCGGCAAGTTTTTCGCTATGCGCCAGTTGGGCAACCAGCGCCTGTTGTAATAACGCCTGTTTCTCGCCGGTTTCGCTCAGCGTGCAATCCGCCAGCACCCCGGCATATTCAATGAATTCCGGGATCTCATCGAAGCGGTTGAGTACCAGTACCAGGGTGATGCCTGCCTGATGCAGGCTGGCCAGCAGGTCGGCCAACTGTTGGCGCGAAGCGACGTCCAGGCCATCAAACGGCTCGTCGAGAATCAGCAGGTCTGGGTCGCTCATCAGCGCCTGGCAGAGGAGCGTTTTGCGGGTTTCGCCCGTCGACAGATATTTAAAGCGCCGCGTCAGCAGGTGGCTAATACCAAACTGCTCCGCCAGCCGGGTACAGCGTTCCGGGTCGCGTCTTTCATCTTCGATGATTTCCGCGGTGGTGCGACCGGTATCTTCTTCGCCGGGACTGAGCATATCGGTGTTGTTACGTTGCCACTCGTCGCTGACCAGTTTCTGCAGCTGTTCGAAGGAGAGGCGAGTGATACGCTGAAATGCGCTTTCGCGCTGCCCGTTTAACAGAGTCAGTTCACCGGCCAGCGCTCTGGCCAGCGCCGATTTACCGCTACCGTTACTGCCGACGAAAGCCCAGCTTTCGCCAGCGCGTAGCGTGAGGCGATCGATATGTAAGGTTTTTATATCGCTAAGGCGAAACGTACCTTGCGAAATTTGCAATGATGACATTGTGTATCCCACTTTTTGCAGCGTTGTGCTTCAGGGATACGTCTTCACGGCAATAAAGTCAATGCCATTAGCATAAGGTTGCCAGAATGATGCGATCGGCATTGAAGTAAGCGATCGCCTGCGCGCCTTCCTGCAAACCGTCGGTTTGCGCCGTTGACAGCGTGGCGCACAGGTTTTGCCCATCCGGCAACGCCATGATGACTTCGCACCGATCCGGCCCGCGTTCAATGTGGCTGATGCGCCCGGTAAGCTGGTTGTCCGCCTGCTGCGCCACGGCGTGGTCAAGCGTGATGCCGACCCACGGCGCTTTCAGCAACACCAGCACTTCCTGGCCTTCAGTGAGCCCGAGGCGGTCGGCGCTTTGAGCGGTAATGGCGACTTTAAAACGGGTCTGGCCGTCCGCCAGCAGCACGTCGACATGTTGCTGTACCTGCTGGTGGTCGCGACCGGTGATGGTGCCGAACCACTGGTTGCGGGCGCTGGTTTGTAACGAGAAGCGGGAAATCGCCGCCAGCAAGCTGTCGAGGGGCAGGGCGTCATCGTCGCTTAGTACGTCGAAGGCTTTTTGTTGAATCTGCGCCAACAGATCGTATAACTGAATCAACCGCTGTCCATAGCGGGTCAGCACCGCGCCGCCGCCGCCTTTACCGCCGGTGGCGCGGTCGACCAGCGACTGTTCGCTAAGCTGGTTCATTTCGTTGATCGCATCCCATGCGCTTTTATAGCTGATACCGGCATTCTTCGCCCCCTGGCTAATAGAACCGGTCAGGTCAATCTGCTTGAGTAAGGCGATCCGGCGGGGATCGGCGAACAGGCGCTGCTGAAGCTTAAGCGTAAGTAGGATTTCGGCCTGCATAATCAATTCCTGACGTAAAAAGCATATTGTGAACGATAGCGCCCATCTTGCAACAGGCATCTGCCGCGGCGGCGGCGAGGCACCGCACAAATGGGGCGTGTTTTTCCGGCTGAAATGGTTACAATGAAGTATTCGTACTATCTGGAGCCAACCATGTTAGAGCTGTTGAAAAGTCTGGTATTTGCTGTCGTCATGGTACCTGTGGTGATGGCGGTCATCCTCGGTCTGATTTACGGTCTCGGCGAAGTGTTCAACATTTTCTCCGGCGTCGGTCATAAAGACAGCAGCCAGCAAAATCACTGATTCCCCAACGCCCGGCTCGCCGGGCGTTTTCTTTTGTACCTATCCTGATTATCCCTAAATCGCGCTGGGAAATCCTGAGCATAGTCGTTATATTATTCGCTACATAACGAACACACAGGAGTTTCCAATGGCAGGTCAATGGTCGCGTTTTCTGACCGGAGCGGCTTTAACGCTCTGCGTTTCTGGTCATGCGCTGGCGCAGGACGGCAAAGTTACCGTCTTTGCCGCGGCGTCGTTAACCAACGCTATGCAGGATATTGCGCAAGCCTATAAAAAAGAGCACCGCGTTGAAGTGGTCTCTTCCTTTGCTTCTTCCTCCACGCTGGCGCGGCAGATTGAAGCCGGCGCCCCCGCCGATCTGTTTATTTCTGCGGACCAGAAATGGATGGACTATGCCGTAGACAAAAAATCAATCGATACGGCAACCCGCACCACGCTGCTGGGTAATAGCCTGGTGGTGGTCGCGCCGAAAGCCAGCGATCGCAGCGATATCACCATTAATGATAAAACCGACTGGGCCAGCCTGCTGCAAGGCGGGCGTCTGGCGGTCGGCGATCCGGATCACGTACCGGCGGGGATCTACGCGAAAGAAGCGCTGCAGAAACTGGGGGCCTGGGAGACGCTGTCGCCGAAGCTCGCGCCGGCAGAAGACGTGCGCGGCGCGCTGGCGCTGGTGGAGCGCAACGAAGCGCCGCTGGGCATCGTCTACGGCTCTGATGCCGTCGCCAGCAAGGGGGTCAAAGTGGTGGGCACCTTCCCGGAGGATTCGCACAAAAAAGTCGAGTATCCGCTGGCTATCGTTGATGGGCATAAAAATGCTACCGTAACCGCGTTTTATGACTACCTCAAAGGCCCGGAAGCCTCGGCTATCTTTAAACGTTACGGATTCACCACACAGCAATGATTTTAAGCGATCCCGAATGGCAGGCGGTACTGCTGAGCCTGAAAGTTTCATCCCTGGCGGTGGTTTGCAGCTTACCTTTTGGGATCTTTTTCGCCTGGCTGCTGGTGCGCCGCCATTTTCCCGGCAAAGCGTTACTCGATAGCATTATACATTTACCGCTGGTGCTGCCGCCGGTGGTGGTTGGCTATCTGTTGCTGATTTCCATGGGGCGGCGCGGCTTTATCGGTAGTTGGTTATACGACTGGTTTGGTCTGACCTTCGCCTTCAGCTGGCGGGGGGCGGTGCTGGCGGCGGCGGTGATGTCATTTCCGCTGATGGTGCGGGCGATACGCCTCGCGCTTGAAGGGGTGGACGTGAAGCTTGAACAGGCGGCGCGCACCCTCGGGGCTAATCGCTGGCGGGTATTTTTCACCATCACGCTGCCGTTGACCCTGCCGGGCATTATTGTCGGTACGGTGCTGGCTTTCGCCCGTTCGCTGGGAGAGTTTGGCGCGACGATCACCTTTGTCTCAAACATTCCTGGCGAAACGCGCACCATTCCTTCCGCGATGTATACCCTGATTCAAACGCCCGGCAGCGAAGGCGCCGCCGCGCGGTTATGCATCATCTCTATTGTCCTGGCGCTGGTATCGCTGCTGGTGTCTGAATGGCTGGCGCGCCTTAGCCGTAAGCGGATGGGAAAATAACTATGCTGGAGCTCGATTTTAGCCAGACGTTGGGCAACCACTGCCTCGAAGTGCATGAAACCCTGCCCGCCAGCGGCATTACCGCTATTTTCGGCGTCTCGGGCGCGGGCAAAACCTCGCTGATTAATGCGATCAGCGGGCTGACGCAGCCGCAGCAGGGGCGAATTGTGCTCAATGGCCGGGTGCTCAATGACGCGCGACAGCGCATCTGCCTGGCGCCGGAGAAGCGGCGTATCGGTTATGTGTTTCAGGACGCGCGGCTGTTTCCGCACTATAAAGTGCGCGGCAACCTGAAATATGGGATGGCCAAAAGCATGGCCGCGCAATTTGACAAGCTGGTGGCGTTATTGGGCATTGAGCACCTGCTCGAACGGCTGCCCGGTAGTTTGTCCGGCGGGGAAAAACAGCGGGTGGCGATTGGCCGCGCCCTGTTGACCGCGCCGGAATTGCTGCTGCTGGATGAGCCGCTGGCCTCGCTGGATATTCCGCGCAAGCGCGAATTACTCCCCTATTTACAGCGGCTGGCGCGCGAGATCCATATCCCGATGCTGTATGTCAGCCACTCGCTGGATGAAATTCAGCACCTGGCCGATAACGTGCTGGTGCTGGAAGCGGGAAAAGTGAAGGCGTTTGGCGATCTCGAAACGGTGTGGAGCAGCAGCGTGATGCATCCGTGGCTGCCGCAGGAGCAGCAGAGCACGATTCTTAACGTCTCGGTGATCGCGCAGCATCCGCAATATGCAATGACTGCGCTGGCGCTGGGCGATCAGCAACTATGGGTTAATCAGCTGGCGCGGGAGCCGGGCGAAGCGGCGCGTATTCGTATTCAGGCGTCGGATGTGTCGCTGGTGCTGGAGCACCCGCGACAGACCAGTATCCGTAATATCCTGCGCGCGCAGGTCGTTGGCTGCGTGGAAACCAACGGCCAGATCGAGGTACAGCTTACGGTCAGCGGCAAAACGCTATGGGCGCGAATTAGCCCATGGGCGCGGGATGACCTGGGCATCACCCCAGGTCAGTGGCTGTATGCGCAAATTAAGAGCGTATCGATCGCGGCCTGATTACAGCAGGTTACGATTGATAAAGTCGGCGATGCTGGTTGTTTCGTTTTCGCCGATCACCACGTTGGCCCGTGCTTTGACTTCCTCAACCGCGTTACCCATCGCCACGCCGGTCCCGGCGGCTTCCAGCATGCTGAGGTCGTTGTAGTTATCGCCAAAAGCGATGACGTCCTGCATGGATAATCCTTGCGCGGCGACCCACTGCGCCAGGCGTTTGCCTTTGCTGTTGCCGGCGCGGGCGATATCAACCTGATCGTGCCACGACCATTCGCATTCCAGGCCCAGATTCTGGCCGACGGTCTGCGCGAAGGCCTGCAGTTTCGGGATATTTTCATCGGTGAGGGCGAATTTCCATACCGCTTGTACTTCACGCGCCGCCTGCGCCAGAGAATCCACCTGGGTGAAAACCGGGCGCTGTTCAACCGGCAGCGACTGCGCCCAGTTAGTGGTGCGGATCACATGGCCGGTCGGACGTTCATAAAGCATGGCGTCATCGACGTACATCAGACCGTGAATATCGTGTTCGGCGAGCAGGCTGGTGAGGCTGAGGGCCTTATCCACCGGCATCGGATCGGCTTCGAGAACCTTTTTTGCATGATAATCATACAAATAGGTACCATTACAACAAATTGCAGGTGTATCGAGAGCCAGTGCCTGATAAAAAGGATGGATAGCGACGTGATGTCGGCCGGTTACAACGATCACCTGATATCCAGCCTCCCGGGCGCGAGCCAGCGCATCGAGCGACGCCGGAAGAATCGTTTTTTTCGAGGTCAGTAGGGTGCCGTCTAAATCGAGGGCGATCACGCGTGAGGTCATGTGTTGGTTCCGGTAAATGGTGAAAAAGGGTCTGCCATGATGGTACACGGCTTCGTCTCAGGGGCAAATTTTTCAGCATCTACCGTTAAAAGCGTCTATACCATTCATCGTTGCGCCGCGCGCCGGATGAAATGTATAACGATGTCCACGAGCAGTTTCACGAGCAGTGAGGAAAGGAGTAGTCATGAAACAAACCGTATATACCGCCAGCCCGGAGAGCCATCAGATTCACGTCTGGAGCCTCAATGCTGAGGGAAATCTGACATTGGTTCAGGTTGTTGATGCCCCGGGCCAGGTGCAGCCGATGGTGGTAAGCCCGAACAAAGAGTATCTCTATGTCGGCGTGCGTCCGGAGTTTCGCGTCCTGGCTTACCGCATTGCGCCAGATAATGGCGCGCTGACTTTCGCCGGCGAAGCCGCGCTGCCGGGGAGCCCGACGCATATCTCCACCGACCATCAGGGCCGTTTTGTTTTCAGCGCATCCTACAATCAGGGCTGCGTGAGCGTGACGCCATTGATTGACGGCCTGCCGGGCGAAACGGTCACCGTCGTCGAGGGGCTGGAGGGCTGCCACTCGGCCAATATTTCACCGGACAACCGCACGCTATGGGTACCGGCGCTGAAGCAGGATCGTATTTGCCTGTTTAATCTGAGCGATGACGGCTATCTGGCCGCGCAGGAGCCGGCGGAAGTTACTACCGTGGAAGGCGCCGGTCCGCGGCATATGGTGTTCCATCCGAACCAGCAGTATGGCTACTGTGTGAACGAGCTGAACAGCTCCGTTGACGTGTGGGAGCTTAAAGATCCGCACGGGAAAATTGAGTGCGTACAGACGCTGGATATGATGCCGCCAGATTTTACCGGCGTGCGTTGGGCTGCGGATATCCATATTACGCCGGATGGCCGTCATCTTTATGCCTGCGATCGTACCGCCAGCATTATCACCATCTTTAGCGTTTCTGAAGACGGTAGCGTACTGTCTATTGAAAGCTACCAGCCGACCGAAGCGCAGCCGCGCGGCTTTAATCTCGATCACAGCGGTAAGTATCTGATTGCCGCGGGGCAGAAATCGCATCATATCGCGGTTTATGAAATTGCCGGCGAGCAGGGGCTGTTAAAAGAGAAAGGGCGTTATGCTGTTGGTCAGGGCCCTATGTGGGTAGTGGTTAACGCGCATTAATTTGCTATTGATAGAAAAAAACCTCGCGCCGGCGAGGTTTTTTTATTCGGACTGACAGCTTTAAATATCATCCATCGTATAGCCGACGACAATTTCCAGCGTCTTGCGAATCACATCCGCGGTAACCACGTTATCGGTGGTTTCCAGCGCATTGATCAACCATAAAATAAGCGCCTTATTGCTCAGATGTCCATCTGAGCTGAGGATACTGTCGATTGCCAGCGACATTACCGCAGATTCATCGACTAATTTATCTCCGGCGCTGCGGAAATATTCTGAGAGCGCTGTATCCTGCAGTCCTGCGTAAATATCTGATTGCTGATGCATAGTCTGTCTCATCATATTCTCACTTGTTTAGTAAACTTGTTCGGGGATCAGTGTATTTTTTTGCCCGTCGGTTCGACGTTACTATCCACAACAACGGCTCTGTTTTCCCACTGGCCGTTAATCTTTTTAATGACCGGCGCGTGATTACCGCGCGTCGTGAGTCTGACGCTAATTTCATCGATAACGGCAATAATTGCATTCCTTCGCTGGCGGTTCGTTTCCGCTGCCTGCATTAACCGAAGTTTGACTAGCAGCGTCGGAATATTAATTGGCCGGTTTGTTTTAAGAAGAGATAAAACTGCCTCGCCAATAATCTCATCGCTAACCCGATCTGATTGACTGCTTTTCATCATCGTCCCTCTGCATGCCAGGTTGTTCCTGTAGGCCCGGTCAGGTGCAGGCCGACAGTCAGCGTTTACTCCTGACGCTCAAACAGCAGGCCAATCAACGTTTGATAATGATTTTCTTCTTCCGGGGCTCGTGCGACGTCAAGACGGCTCAGTAACTTGGTGCAAAGCGCTTTGCGGTTTAAATGCCGCCCTTCGGTGAGAATGTCCATCACGATTTCGCCCAGCGTCTCCTGCTGAGAAGGTAACGATGCTTTGTTGAAATACTGGGCTATCGCGTTCGCTGTATCTGGAATGTAACCATTCTGCTGCATATGCGCTCCTTTAATTTCACTCATCTGTTAACTGTGAGTAAACTTATACAATAATTTGTAACTTGTACATAGCGTATTGCGCAATAAATCGTGTCTGGAGTATATTTGATTGAAAATTATTGATAAATTTGTTGTTTTTTTATTTTGTGTAAAATTGCAATGAGGGTTTTAAGCGTGACGGATTGTACAAGATTGTGCGGCCTGGCGGCGTTGTGTGTTCAAATTTTGTTAATATAAATACTTGTTTCGCAAGACGTATCGAACAGTAACTGCTACTGTGAATGCTTATACCTCTCATCTGGAACCGCTATGCTCACCACCATCATTTATCGCAGCCATATCTGCGACGATGTCTCATTCAAATCGCTCGAGTCGATGGTTGCTGCGGCTAACGAGAGAAATGGTCAGGCGGATGTCACCGGTATTTTACTTTTTAACGGTACGCATTTTTTCCAACTCATTGAAGGACCGGAAGAAAACGTACAGCAAATCTATCGACATATTTGCGCCGACCCGCGTCATTACAATCTGGTGGAGCTTCTGTGCGATTACGCGCCGGCTCGCCGCTTTGGTAAGGTCGGCATGGAGCTGTTTGATTTAAGGGAACACGATCGCGACGCGGTACTACAGAACGTGCTGGATAAGGGGACGACAAAATATCAGCTGACTTACGACGACCGGGCGCTGCATTTTTTCCGTACCTTTGTCGAAGCGACGGAAAAAGAGAACTATTATGAAATTCCGTCAGCTGATAGCTGGGATTTTACTGCTGATGAGAGCTCGTTTTATCCGGCCGTACCCTGTATCGACGGCGCTGAATCATGCTGTTTTGCTTTTCAGCCGGTGGTTGACCCCTTTGCCTGCGAAATAATCTCCTGGGAAGCGCTGCTGCGTACCGTTGACGGAGAACCGCCCGCAGCCTATTTTGCCGGTTTGTCAGGCGATGAGATTTACGTCGCGGATCTGCAAAGTAAACGGGTTGCGCTGGCCATTGCCGGTAAGTTAGGCCTGCGTGAACGTACGCTGACCATCAATCTACTGCCGATGACGCTGGTGAAAGTGGCGGATGCGGTGCCATTCCTGCTAACGGAAATTCAGCGCAACGATTTGATTCCGGAACAAATTATTGTTGAATTCACCGAGCGTGAAGTGATTTCGCGAATGGATGAGTTTACCGATGCCGTACGCAAATTGAAGGGGGCGGGAATACGCGTCGCTATCGATCACTTTGGCGCCGGTTTTGCCGGGCTATCGCTGCTGGCGCAATATCAACCGGATCGAATTAAAATTGACCAACAGCTGATCCGCAACATCCATCGTGACGGGCCGCGTCAGGCTATCGTGCAGGCGATTATTAAATGCTGCCACTCGCTGGAAATTGCCGTATCGGTGGTTGGCGTTGAGCAGGCGGAGGAGTGGATGTGGCTGGAGGCGGCGGGTATTTCTCATTTCCAGGGAAATCTGTTTGCCAGCCCGCGACTGGGTGGTCTGCCGGCTATCGCCTGGCCGGGGAAAATATGATCCCTCCTGGGATAGCGTAAACATACTTTCATCCTTTTTCCCGCACGCTGTGAGCTGCAACCTGATATCTTTATCTGTACAAGAAAAGAGAGTTGTACAGTATGCCTAAATTCGTTAGTTTAGGCGCTAAAGTATCAGGTTGAGATAAGGCGGCTTATGGCTTTTTACAGTATCGGTGAAGTAGCCGAGCGTTGCGGAATCAATCCGGTCACCCTTCGAGCCTGGCAGCGGCGTTACGGTTTGCTGAAACCGCAGCGTAGCGAAGGCGGGCACCGTCAGTTTGATGAAGAAGATATTCAGCGAATCGAAGAAATTAAGCGCTGGATAGAACGTGGCGTTTCAGTGGGCAAGGTTAAAGCGCTGCTGGAAGGCCAGCTACCTGCCGCCCGTGACGAATCCGCACAGTTGCAGGAAGAGATGATGAGTATCCTGCGCTATATGCAGCCGGCAAAAATCCGCGCCAAAATCACCGCATTAAGCCATCAGCATCCCGTCGACACCCTGCTTGATAGCCTGTTCGCGCCGGTGCGCCAGCGGCTGAAGCTCGATCAAAACACTTCAATGGTCATCAGCAGCATGTTGGATGGCATATTGATTGATTGCGTGGCGCTGTTTTTAGCGGAATCGCGTAAAAAAAATGGCAAGGAGACGCTGCTGGTGGGGTGGGGGAATGAAGACCGCACCGGCCTATGGCTGGAAGCCTGGCGTCTTTCGCAACGCGGTTGGCATGTTAACGTGCTGGCGGAACCGTTAGAATCTCCCCGCCCGGAGCTGTTTCCTGGACAACATATTTTCGTCTGGACCGGGCGCCCCGCCTCGCCGCTGCAACTGGAGCTGCTGGGCCACTGGCAGGAACAGGGCTTTAGTATTCACTTCCACGGTAACGAATAAAAAAACCTGCCTTGCAAGTGAGGCAGGTTGCTGTTTGCTTACGTCGCGCGTGCTCACAGATGGATTTGACTCCAGGACTTAAATGTTTCGCTACGGCTGATATTAAAGAAATCGGTCCTGCCGCTGCAGCCCAGTTTTTTTATCAGATTCAAACGGATTTGATAAATTGTCTTAATATGCAAGTTTAGCGAGCGACCAATGCTGGCAATGGCTTCGCCATTACTGATGAGCTGAATGACCTTCTTTTCTCGCTCGGTAAACTGTATCAGTTCGCCAGGAGAAGTATGCGATTTATAATAACGGGTCGGTTGATTGAGAAATGTTTTTAATTCAGCAGGGGTCGATCTGGCGGGAATGCGTAACATTGGCAGTTCGCTAAGGAAATTAAGATCGTTGCCTTCGGTTAATAAAATAAAAATCGTTTCCCGACGATTGTATTTGTGTTGCAACACCGAGAAATAGCTATCGCTGGTAAAGAAAACATGCTTTTTGCGAAAGCAACTTTCTGGCAGCGTGCGCAGAATAAGGCTGATACCACTCATCAGAAAGTGGTTGTCAATCCACAGGTCATAGCGTTCGGAACAAATGTGCGTGTGTTTACTGAACATTTTGGTCTCCACGAAGCGGATGGACGAATTAATGACGAATACCACAGCGCAGAATATCCAGCGCCTGTAAATAGATATCAGCAAGTATTTCATTACTTTCTATTTGTAACCGTTGATTAATCTCACTAATTAATTGAAGATCGTCAACGGTTTTATTTTCCTGTAATAAGCTATTTTCTATGTTTTTCAGCAATGCGCAGTTAGCTATAAACTGCACAGGGATCGTATTTTTGATATGCATAAGCCTGAATCTCCCACGCGATAAATAAAAGCCGCTGGCGTAAACGATTTGCACATCGTTTACGCCAAAACATTGCGGACAGGCAACGGTAAAACAGGAACCACCTCAAAATAACCGCGGCGTTGGCGCAGAGTGCTGACCCGAGCGCGCGCGTAAAATCGAGCTACCCGTCAACTATAGACGCTCAGAGGAAAGTTGTACAAATTTCTGCGAAATAATTTGTACACATTAGCGATGTGTTAATGTGATTTTGTTTATGTCTTTGATTTTTTGTGGTTTTTATTTTTGCACTCTTGTACAAGTAAGGCGGTAAATCTCTCCGAAAAACGCAGAATGCGCTTCGCGCAGGGTTATACTTGTCTGCCGAGAAAGTGAAAAAGAAGGGAATGCGATGAAACTATGGCCAATTTTGACCGGGGTAGCGGTATCGCTGGCGTTGGTCGCCTGTAAAACCCCAACGCCGCCTCGCGGGGTAAAACCGATAAACCATTTTGACGCCAGCCGTTATCTGGGGCGCTGGTATGAAGTCGCGCGTCTGGAAAACCGTTTTGAACGAGGTCTGGAGCAGGTGACGGCTACCTACAGTATGCGTGACGACGGCGGCATTCGCGTACTCAACCGAGGATTTGACCCGCGCAACAAACGCTGGCGCGAGAGCGAGGGCAAAGCCTATTTCACCGGCGCTTCCACCACGGCAGCGCTGAAAGTCTCTTTCTTCGGCCCCTTCTATGGCGGATATAACGTGATCGCGCTCGACGAGGATTATCAATACGCGCTGGTGAGCGGTCCAAACCGCGACTATTTATGGCTGCTTTCGCGCACCCCGGATATTCCGTCCCACATTCGACAGCAGTACCTTGCCCTGGCCGCTGAGCTCGGTTTTGCGGTTAACAAACTGGTGTGGGTGCCGCAGGCGAAGGCTTAAACTATCGCTTGCCGCAGGGTGTGCGCCGCATCGTTGAGCACGGGCGCCGGCATACGGCCGATCAGCGCAAACTGGTAGCCGCCGTGGCGCCACCAGCGCAGGTTCATGCCCTGACGCTGCTCATTTTGCGGCGGTGAGGCGGATTGCCGGGCGGCGGGTGAAATACAAAGCGCGACCGGGCCGTAACCGGTATGCAGCCAGAGGATTTGCGTGATCGAGGTACTTTCGTAGCGCAGCATACGGACCATTTTCAGCTCCGCCTCAGGCAAGGCGAGCTGGCGTCGTTCTAGCAACAGTCCTGTATCCTGCGCCGAACGACGCAGGCCACGGTCGAGCATCGCGGGTGAATTATCAACATCGGCCACGGTTTCCGCGCTATATAGCGACATGTACTGGGCTTCAAGACGGCGAATATTCTCGTCATCGTCTTCCTGCGGCTCAGGCCGCCAGAAATAACTTGCTGCGCTACCGATAACCAACAGGCCCAATGAGGCGGCAATCAGCGCGCGACGGCTGAAGCGCGCCTGATTTTGCGCTTTACTTTTCGGCCCGGTGAGGTAGGGCGCCAGTTTCGCCTGCATCCGCGCCACGGGCGCTTCATCAATCAGGGCGGCGAAAGCATGTTGATAAGGCTGATGATTATTCATTAACCTGGCGGTGCGGCTGGCGAGCTGCGGGTCGCGGGCAAAGGTTTCGCTAAAACGGCGGGCGTCCTCCGCGCACATTTCGCCATCAAGCCAGGCGACAATGGCCTCGTCCTGCCAGGGTGGGGAAAAGCGAATAGGGTTCATGAGCGTTTCTCCTGCGCCGGGGGCGAAATCGCCGGCGTTTTGGCCAGTGTTTCCCGCGCGGCGGCCAGCCGACTCATAATGGTGCCAATAGGTACCGATAGCGTCTCGGCGGCTTCCTGATAACTAAACCCCTCGACATACACCAAAAAGACGGCATTACGCTGCGCCTCGGGCAGTTGATTAACCCGCAGCATAAGTTGCCGATAGCGCCACCGCGTATCGTCCTGTTCGCCCGGCTCGGGGGCGGCCAGCTCCTCACACTCGACAAACCCCTGGCCGAGGCGAACCTGGCGGGCGCGCAGCTCTGAAATCCAGATTGAGTGCAAAATGGCGAATAGCCACCTGTCGATGCGGGTGCCGGGGGTAAACTGCGCGCTCTTTTCGAGCGCGCGAAGGCAGGTGGCCTGCACCAGCTCCTCGGCGACGTCGCGGTTGTGCGAGAGTACGAGGCCGTAGCGCCACAGGCGAGAAAGATGGGCGGCAAGTTGGCTATCAACGATACGGTTAGCGATGTTCTTATCCTTATTGATTCTGGCGAATCACGACTATCAGGATTCCGGATGTCCGTTTATTGCCGACTGAAGATCGCGGTACTCTTCGCAGCTTTGGCCGCAAATGCCGGCGATGGCCGCCAGCTGCTGTTTGGCCAAATCGGGGAGTCCTTTGACCATCCACGCCTCGCCAAGGTATTCGCGGGCTTTCGCGTAGTCCGGTTTCAGCGCCAGCGCCCGCTGATAATAGCCAATTCCTTCATCGGTTCTGCCGAGCTTACGGGTGGCGTAGCCGCGATAGTTCCACGCCTCAGGCGTATTGGCGTTGTGCAGCGTATCCAGCAGGTTAAGTGCGGCCTGATATTCGCCTTTTTTCGCCAGATGCCAGGCATAATTGGTTTTATCCTCATCGCTAAGGCTACTGGTTTTCTGCGGGACGCATTTTTGGCTCACGCTGTCGTAGGCCTGACCGCTCGGGCAATCCGGGGTTTGTTTGCTCGGGCTGTTATCGCCCATGGCCAACGCCGCCGGGGTATATAACAAAAATAGCAGCGCCGGAACGACTAAGCGCCTGATGGGAGAAATTCGTGCGTTCATGGTGGCCTCCAGGTGAGTGAGAGACGCGATAAGGCATCGCGTTGCCGGTACTGAAGAGTAAACGCGCGAGCGGGAGGATTTATTCGCCGTTGGCGAAAATTATTAATTAGCGTTGTGGCAGGAGTACACGCGGATAAGAAAAGCCCGCGCTCGGGGAGAGCGCGGGCCGATAATATTACTGTTTCGGAGCGGCAACCACAAAACTGCCTACGCCGCGGTTGTTATATTCCCACATGCGGTTGAAGCCGTTGTCGTTAAGGTTACGCTGCGGGTTGCCTTTGTCATCCTGCGCGCCAACATTACCGCTGAAGGCGCGATTAGAACCGACCGCCGCCGCCCACGGTTGAGCAATGTTAAAGCCTTCATTGATGACGCTATCGCGAATCACCACCTGGCCATTGCTGTTGCCGTCGACGTCCAGCGCGCGGCCCAGCTGCGCGACGTTATCGCCGGAAGCGGTGAAGCGGCTATTGGTCGCCAGGAAGCCGTAGGTTACGCTTTTCAGCGTTGCCGGGGCGAAAACGTAGGCTTCTTTCTGCGTACGCGAGTTCACGACGCGGAAATCGGTATTATCGAATACCACCGCGCCGCGACCGGAAACGATATCCACATCGCCTTCAATATAGCTATTGGTCACCAGCGTGCGGGTCTGACGGTTATCCTGCAGACGGTTCTGCACGCCGCTATTGGTCACAAAGAAGGTGTTCTGGCGGCCAAGAATGTTGACCTTGTTGATCTGCACCTGGTCGCCATCGCTGCGCAAGGCCACTGCCTGATGGGTACCGGCATCGACGCTGTCGCCGAGATTGTTGGCGATGGTCAGGTTCTGCAGCTGCAGGCCATTATTCTGCGACCAGAAGACCGCGGAACACATCACGCCGACAGTGGCGGCGGATTTGCTCTGGCAGCTGTCGAACATATACCACGCGGGCTTGCCTGGCATGTATTTGCCGCCCGGATTGACCAGATGACGCCAGCTATTGCGGTCCATTTCGGAATCAATCGCTTCGCTGATTTTGACGTCGGCAGGGTTTTCACCGGTACCATAAATCGTCAGCGCGCCCGGCGCGGCAGGCACGTAGACAGTGCCCGCATATTCGCCTGGCATAACGGCGATGAACAGGCGACGGGCAGAGTGACGGGCAATCGCCGCATCGACCGCGGCCTGAATAGTCGTGTGGGTCACGCCCTGAGCACCCGCCGGGCCGACGATGAAATCAGGCTGCGCCGGCAGGCTGATAGCGGATGGCGTCCACGCGGCGGCATTCGGCGTCAGCGACTGAAAATAGGCCGCTTGAGTGAAGTTTTTCGCTTCATCGGCGCTAAGAATCGGCCGTGCGGTATTGCCCGGTGCAGTCTGCGTTGAGGGCTTTTGATCGGCAGGCGTCGAGCTACAGGCGGACAGCGTCACGCCGAAGGCCAGCGCCAGCGCCAGACGGGAAACGGAATATGTGTTCATGTTGCTCCGGGCGATAATATGCAAAGTTACATACCCTTTGTGCGTGACAGGGTATAAGTCCTTTAAAACCTGCTGTTTTATACTAACTTGAACGAAACGGGAAGATGCCAGTTCAAAAACTTCACTTCTTTACGCAACGCGAAGCGCTGATGGAACGTCTTTAGTCACAAAAAAATAACATTTACCCGCGCTTTTATTGACATTACCGGCGTTATGAAAATAAATGTCTATACAACCCATGACAAGTTGAATGCTATGACTGAAGCCACCTCTGAACTCGTTATCTGGCGAAACGCGCGTCTCGCCACTTTGAATCCTGATTCTTCTCAACCATACGGCCTGCTGGAGCGCCATGCGCTGCTGGTGCGTAACGGCCGTATCGAGGCGATCGTCGACGACGCTGACGCCCCGGCGGGGCGTCGTATCGACCTCGAAGGCCGGCTGCTGACGCCGGGTCTCATTGACTGCCACACGCACCTGATTTTTGGCGGCAGCCGGGCGCAGGAGTGGGAGCAGCGGCTGAACGGCGTGTCGTATCAAACCATCAGCGCCAACGGCGGCGGCATTAACTCCACCGTGCGCGCCACGCGCGAAAGCAGCGAAGCTGAACTACTGGCGCTGGCGCAGCCGCGTCTGGAGCGCCTTCTGCGTGAAGGGGTGACAACACTGGAGATTAAATCAGGCTACGGTCTCGATCTGCAAAACGAACGTAAAATGCTGCGGGTCGCCCGACAACTGGCTGACGACAATGGCGTGGAACTGTCGGCGACGCTGCTCTCCGCCCACGCCACGCCGCCGGAATATCATGGCGACGCCGATGGCTATATCTCGCTGGTCTGCGAGACCATACTGCCGACGCTGTGGCAAGAGGGGCTGTTTGAAAGCGTTGACGTCTTCTGTGAAAACGTCGGCTTCAGTCCACAGCAAACCGAGCGCGTATTTCAGGCCGCGCAGGCGCTGGGCATTCCGGTAAAAGGCCACGTTGAGCAGCTCTCGTCACTGGGCGGCGCACAACTGGTGAGCCGCTATCATGGGCTTTCCGCCGACCATATCGAGTATCTGACGGAAGAGGGTGTGGCTGCGATGCGCGAAAGCGGCACCGTGGCAGCCCTGCTCCCCGGCGCGTTCTACTTCCTCAATGAAACCCGCAAACCGCCGGTGGAACTGCTGCGCAAGTACCAGGTGCCGATGGCGGTGGCGACCGATTTCAACCCGGGCACCAGCCCCTTCGCTAGCCTGCATCTGGCGATGAACATGGCCTGCGTCAAGTTTGGTTTAACGCCGGAAGAGGCCTGGGCCGGGGTGACTCGCCATGCCGCGCGGGCGCTGGGGCGACAGGAGAGCCATGGTCAGCTGGCGGCGGGCTTTGTCGCAAACTTCGCTATCTGGGATGCCGAGCATCCGGTCGAGATGGTGTATGAGCCGGGGCGCGCGCCGCTCTGGGGGCGCGTGGTACGAGGAGAACTGCAATGATGCTGTGGCAAGCTACCCCCGCGAACCTTTGGCAGGGGCGTGATGATAGCGCGGAGGCGCCCAATGCGCTGCGCCTGTTCCAGACCATCGCCCGCGCGGAACGCTTCGCGCCGCAGGAGATGCCTGGCGATATCGCGCTGCTCGGCTTCGCCTGCGACGAAGGCGTACGGCGTAATAAAGGGCGCACCGGCGCCGGAGATGGCCCGGAAACGTTACGCCGGGCCTTAGCCAATATGGCCAGTCATCAGGGCCATGACCGCTGCGTGGATATGGGCACGATTAGCGTCGATGGCGAACAGTTAGAAGCCGCGCACCAGGCGCTGCGCGAGGCGGTGGCCGCCTGTCAACGCGCCGGCAAACGCACGCTGGTGCTGGGCGGCGGTCACGAGACGGCCTTCGGCCACGGCGCTGGGGTACTGGACGCCTTCCCGGGCGAAAAAGTGGGCATTATTAATCTCGATGCACATCTGGATTTACGCTTTGCCGAATGCGCCAGTTCCGGGACGCCGTTCCGCCAGTTGGCGCTGGAGTGTGAAGCGCAGCAGCGAGGTTTTCACTATACCTGCATCGGGGTTAGCCGGGCGGCGAACACCCAGGCGCTATGGGATGAAGCGGCGCGCCGCCAGGTGGCTATCGTTGAGGATCTGGAGGTGCTGGCAGCCTTCGAAACACGCGTGTTGCCGGAGCTTGAGCGCAATATCGCGCAATTCGACCGTCTGTATCTGACTATCGATCTCGACGTGCTGCCGGCGCGCGAAATGCCGGCGGTTTCCGCGCCGGCGGCGCTGGGCGTGCCGCTGGCGACCCTGCTGCGGATCGTTGAGCCGTTGTGCCGCAGCGGTAAGCTACAGGCGGTGGATTTGGTCGAGTTTAATCCGCAATTTGACATCGACGGACAGGGCGCCCGCGCGGCGGCCCGTCTGGCATGGCAAATCGCCCATTGGTGGCGCTAGCGATCCGCGCTATTATTTTCGTTTCGCCGCTCCGCTTATTACGCATAAGGAAAGCCAGGCCATGTTTGCACAACAACCTCGTTCCGCGCCCGCGCCTTTCTATGAAAAGGTGAAGCAGGCGATCAGCGAAAAGATCCACCGCGGCGAGTGGCGCCCGCACGACCGAATTCCCTCGGAGGCTGAACTGGTCGCCCAGTTCGGCTTCAGCCGAATGACCATCAACCGCGCGCTGCGCGAGCTGACGGATGAAGGCTTGCTGGTGAGGCTACAGGGCGTCGGTACCTTCGTCGCCGAGCCGAAAGGGCAGTCGGCGCTATTTGAAGTGCGCAGCATTGCCGATGAGATTGCCTCCCGCCGTCACCAGCACCGCTGCGAGGTGCTGCTTTTAGAGGAGACCGAAGCGGATGTTATCCAGGCGGAGGCGCTCAACGTCGCCGAAGGCACGCGTATCTTTCATTCGCTGATGGTGCATTTTGAAAATGATGTCCCGGTACAAATTGAAGACCGCTGCGTCAATGCCGCGGTGGTGCCAGACTATCTATTACAGGATTACACCGCCACCACGCCGCATGATTATCTGTCGCTGATTGCGCCGTTAACCGAAGGCGAACATATCGTCGAGGCGGTGCAGGCGACGTCAGAAGAGTGCGCGCTGCTGCGCATTCTGCCGCACGATCCCTGCCTGCTTATTCGCCGCCGCACCTGGTCGACGACGCATATTGTCTCACACGCTCGCCTGCTGTTTCCCGGCGCGCGCTACCGTCTGCAGGGCCATTTCAGCTCGTAATTCTCCCTGGCGTCAGCAAAACGTGATTGCTGACGCAATATAACAAAATTGTATCATTTCTGTTAAATCCTGGCTTGCGTAGAGTTGTATAGACAAGTATATGTATCTAGGTACACAACGTTAATTGTCAGGAGAAACCCCGATGTCGCAAAGCAAATATCGCCAGCTGGACGTACGTGCCCCGAGAGGCACGACGCTTACCGCCAAGAGCTGGTTGACCGAAGCGCCGCTGCGTATGTTAATGAACAACCTCGATCCCGATGTCGCCGAAAACCCGCATGAGCTGGTGGTCTATGGCGGTATCGGTCGCGCTGCGCGCAACTGGGAATGCTATGACGCTATCGTGAAGGCGCTGAAAAACCTGGAAAGCGATGAGACCCTGCTGGTGCAGTCCGGCAAACCGGTCGGCGTATTTAAAACGCATGAAAACTCGCCGCGCGTGCTGATCGCTAACTCCAACCTGGTCCCGCACTGGGCCACCTGGGAACACTTCAACGAACTGGATGCCAAAGGGCTGGCGATGTACGGCCAGATGACCGCCGGCAGCTGGATCTACATCGGTAGCCAGGGCATCGTGCAGGGCACCTACGAAACCTTCGTCGAAGCCGGTCGCCAGCACTATCAGGGCAGCCTGAAAGGCCGCTGGGTGTTAACCGCCGGTCTGGGCGGCATGGGCGGCGCACAGCCGCTGGCTGCGACGCTGGCAGGCGCCTGCTCGCTGAACATTGAATGCCAGCAGAGCCGCATCGATTTCCGTCTGCGTACCCGCTACGTGGATGAACAGGCCACTTCTCTGGATGACGCCCTGGCGCGCATCAAAAAATACACCGCCGAAGGCCGCGCCATCTCTATCGCGCTGTGCGGCAACGCCGCGGATATCGTTCCGGAACTGGTGAAACGCGGCGTACGCCCGGATATGGTCACCGACCAGACCAGCGCCCACGACCCGCTGCACGGCTATCTGCCGAAAGGCTGGAGCTGGGAGGAGTATCAGCAGAAAGCCGAATCCGATCCGCAAGGCACTATCCTGGCGGCGAAACGCTCGATGGCCGACCACGTTCAGGCGATGCTGGCCTTTAATGAAATGGGCGTACCGACCTTCGACTACGGCAACAACATCCGCCAGATGGCGCAGGAAATGGGCGTCAGCAACGCCTTCGATTTCCCGGGCTTCGTGCCGGCGTATATCCGTCCGCTGTTCTGCCGCGGTATCGGCCCGTTCCGTTGGGTAGCGCTGTCCGGCGATCCGCAGGATATCTACAAAACCGACGCGAAAGTGAAAGAGATCATTAAAGATGATAAGCATCTGCACCACTGGCTGGATATGGCGCGCGAGCGCATCAGCTTCCAGGGACTGCCGGCGCGTATCTGCTGGGTAGGTCTGGAGTGGCGGCAGAAGCTGGGGCTGGCCTTTAACGAAATGGTGCGTAGCGGCGAAGTCTCCGCGCCGATCGTGATTGGCCGCGATCACCTTGATTCCGGTTCCGTCGCCAGCCCGAACCGCGAAACCGAAGCCATGCGCGACGGCTCGGATGCGGTATCTGACTGGCCGTTGCTCAACGCACTGCTTAACACCGCCAGCGGCGCGACCTGGGTATCGCTGCACCACGGCGGCGGCGTAGGCATGGGCTTCTCGCAGCACTCCGGGATGGTTATCGTCTGTGATGGTACCGATGAAGCGGCGGCGCGTATCGCTCGCGTCCTGCATAACGACCCGGCGACCGGCGTAATGCGTCATGCCGACGCGGGTTACGATATCGCCATTGAATGTGCGGCGGAACAGGGTCTGAATCTTCCGATGGTTGCGGCAACGCAGGGGAACGCTAAATGAAATCTTTAACGCTAATTCCGGGGCAACTGAGCCTGTCGCAGCTCCGCGACGTTTACAGCCACCCGCTGAACATTACCCTTGATAGCAGCGCGTTTGCGGCAATTGATGAGAGCGTGGCCTGCGTTAACGCCATCCTCGCCGAAGGGCGGACCGCCTACGGTATCAACACCGGTTTTGGCCTGCTGGCCCAGACCCGTATCTCGACGGAAGATCTGGAGAACCTGCAGCGTTCGCTGGTGCTATCCCATGCGGCAGGCGTTGGCGAGCCGCTGGATGATGACCTGGCGCGCCTGATTATGGTGCTGAAGATTAACAGCCTGTCCCGCGGTTTCTCCGGGATCCGCCTGAGCGTGATCCAGGCGCTGATTGGCCTGGTCAATGCCGGCGTGACGCCGTGGATCCCGGCGAAAGGTTCCGTCGGCGCCTCCGGCGACCTCGCGCCGCTGGCGCATATGTCGCTGACGCTGCTTGGCGAAGGCAAAGCGCGGGTACGCGGCGGCGAATGGCTGCCGGCGACGGAAGCGTTACGTCAGGCGGGGCTGGAGCCGATTACCCTGGCGGCGAAAGAAGGTCTGGCGCTGCTGAACGGCACCCAGGCGTCGACGGCTTTTGCGCTGCGCGGCCTGTTCGAAGCCGAGGATCTGTTCGCCTCCGCGGTCGTTTGCGGGGCGTTAACCACCGAAGCGGCGCTGGGTTCGCGTCGTCCGTTCGATGCGCGTATTCACGAGGTGCGCGGCCAGCGTGGCCAGATTGATGCGGCGGCTCTGTATCGCCACCTGTTGACCGATGACAGCGCGATTTCGCAGTCGCACCATAACTGCGCCAAGGTGCAGGATCCGTACTCTCTGCGCTGTCAGCCGCAGGTGATGGGCGCCTGCCTGACGCAGATCCGCCAGGCGGCGGAAGTACTGTTAGCCGAAGCGAACGCGGTCTCCGATAACCCGCTGGTCTTTGCCGCCGAAAATGACGTCATCTCCGGCGGTAACTTCCATGCCGAACCGGTAGCGATGGCGGCGGATAATATCGCACTGGCGATCGCGGAAATCGGCTCGCTCTCCGAGCGTCGTATCGCGCTGATGATGGACAGCCATATGTCGCAGCTGCCGCCGTTCCTCGTGAAAAATGGCGGCGTCAACTCCGGCTTTATGATAGCCCAGGTCACGGCGGCGGCTTTAGCCAGTGAAAACAAAGCGCTGTCGCACCCGCATAGCGTTGACAGCCTGCCCACCTCCGCGAACCAGGAAGACCACGTCTCGATGGCACCGGCTGCCGGTCGTCGCCTGTGGGCGATGGCGGAAAACACCCGCGGGGTGCTGGCAGTTGAGTGGCTGGCGGCGGCGCAGGGGCTGGATATGCGCGAAGGGCTGACCACCAGTCCGCTGCTGGAAGAGGCGCGTCATCTGCTGCGCGAACGCGTGCCGCATTATACCCAAGACCGTTTCTTCGCTCCTGATATTGAAAATGCCACCGAGCTTTTGGCCGCACGTCACCTGACGCGTCTGCTGCCTGCCGTATTGCCTGGCCTGAATTAATCACCGTTGTTCTCTGTACCCGCGTCGGGGGGATGTCATCCCCCCGGCCGTCCTACATCGCATATTTGTCGTCATATAAAAAAACCAGGACACCTGTATATGCAACAACAACACAAACCGCATCTGCTGCGCGGGCTGAATGCCCGACACATTCGTTTTATTGCGCTCGGTTCCGCTATCGGCACCGGGCTGTTCTACGGTTCGGCCTCCGCCATTAAGGCGGCGGGTCCGGCGGTGCTGCTGGCCTATCTGATCGGCGGCGCGGCGGTCTTTATGGTCATGCGCGCGCTGGGTGAAATGGCGGTGCGCAATCCGGTTTCCGGCTCCTTCGGCAGCTACGCTCGCCAGTATCTCGGGCCGCTGGCCGGATTTATTACCGGCTGGACCTACACCTTTGAAATGGTGATCGTGGCGCTGGCCGACGTCACCGCGTTCGGTATCTATATGGGGTTGTGGTATCCCGATGTGCCGCGCTGGATCTGGATCCTCAGCATCATCTTCTTTATTGGCGCGATGAACCTGTGCAACGTGCGGGTGTTCGGCGAGATGGAGTTCTGGCTGTCGCTGATTAAAGTGGTAGCGATTATCGCCATGATGGCGGCGGGCGCGGGGATTATCTTCTTTGGCTTTGGCCATAGTTTCCCGGCCACCGGGCTGGAAAATCTGTGGAGCCACGGCGGCTTTGCGCCAAATGGCTGGCAGGGGATCATCGCTTCGCTTGGCATCGTGATGTTCGCTTTCGGCGGTGTAGAGATTATCGGCGTCACGGCGGCGGAAGCGCAGAACCCGAAGAAGGTCATCCCGCAGGCCATCAACACCATTCCGCTGCGTATTATTCTGTTTTACGTCTGCACCCTGGCGGTGCTGATGGCGATCTTCCCGTGGAATAGTTTTGGCGAGCAGGGCAGTCCGTTTGTGCTGATCTTTGATGGCCTCGGGATCCCGGCGGCGGCGACTGTACTGAATATCATCGTGATTAGCGCCAGTATCTCGGCGATTAACAGCGATATTTTTGGCGCCGGGCGCATGATGTACGGTATGTCGAAAGAGGGGCTTGCGCCGAAGTGCTTCCAGCGGATCGCCAGCAACGGCGTACCCTGGATGACGGTCGTGGTGATGGGCGTGGCGCTGCTGGTGGCGGTGGTGCTTAACTATCTGATGCCGGAACAGGTCTTTGTCCTGATTGCCTCGCTGGCGGCGTTCGCCACCGTCTGGGTGTGGTTGATGATCCTGCTCTCTCATTTCTCGATGCGCCGCGGTTTGTCGGCCGAAGAGCGCAGTAAGATCGAATTCCCGATCCCCTTCTGGCCGGTTGGCCCGCTGTTGACGCTACTGTTTATGGGGCTGGTGATCGCCGTGCTGGGAATGGTGGAAGAGACGCGCGTGGCGCTGTTAGCCGGGCTGGTCTGGCTGGGGCTGCTGACGGTGGTGTGGTATGCACGCGTGCGTAAAACCGCGCTGCAGGTGGCCACGGAACAGTAAGGTCAATCTCCCCGGTGGCGCTGCGCTTACTGGGGCTACGTTTGGACCGTAGATACTGTTATCGGTTTGCAACGGTTTTGGTCGGGGAAAACATGTGCTTTGTGTTAATTCCGACACATTGCGCTCCCGATATTTCTTCTGCGTTATGTCCTCATGGCGCAGGGAGCGCACAGGGGGCGGCCAGTCGCCGCCGCCCCCTGTACCCCCGGGCTCTGGCCGCCAAAATCGCCACTTCGTGGTACCTTCGACTTATCCCTGCAGGCTTCGGGTCGGGCCGAGGCAGCGTCCTTGCAAAACACGGCCCTCAGCCCGCATCCATGCGGGCTGCCCCGGCCTTCCGGGAACGTCTCAGCGATTTTGAGGCCGCCAACAACGGCAGTTTCAGCAAGCATGGTGAATAAATTAAAGGCAGGCCGCACGGACCGTAGGTCGGGTAAGCGCAGCGCCACCCGACAATATACCGGCACCTCGGGTTGCCCGGATAAGGCGCAAGCCGCTATCCGGGGGGATAATTAACTGAACAGGGCGGTGATGGAAGCGCTGGCGAGCGAATGGAAATGGACATTAAAGCCGACCATCGCGCCGCTCGCCTCGGCATCGACATCAATCTTATCGATATCCAGCGCGTGCACGGTAAAAATGTAGCGGTGGGTTTCACCCTTCGGCGGCGCCGCGCCGCCGTAGCCTGCCTTACCAAAATCGGTACGGGTCTGAATGGCCTCTTCCGGTAGCTCCGCCTGACCGGAACCGGCCCCCTGCGGTAAAACCCGGGTATCGGCAGGCAGGTTGGCTACCACCCAGTGCCACCAGCCGGAACCGGTCGGCGCATCCGGGTCGTAGCAGGTGACGACAAAGCTTTTGGTTCCCGCGGGGACGTCGTCCCACATCAGATGCGGCGAAAGATTATCGCCATCGTACCCCATACCGTTGAATACGTGACGATTAGGCAGCTTGCCGCCGTCTTGCAGATCGTGGCTGGTCAGTTTCATGCTTCATCCTCATTGATAATGCGCTGATTAACAAAGAAGTGTAGCTTTCCCGACGGCGCAATTCCGCTGTTTATTCGCTAAAAAATGTTTCTTCTTGTACCGCCATATTGACCGCACGGGTCAGGCGAGTCAGCTGTTGTGGGCTGATGATGTACGGTGGCATCAGATAAATCAGCCGGCCAAACGGGCGGATCCATACCCCTTGCTCAACGAAAAAGCGCTGCAGAGCGGCCATGTTCACCGGATGACGGGTTTCAACCACGCCAATCGCGCCGAGTACGCGCACGTCGGCGACCCATTCTGACTCTCGTGCCGGAGCCAGCTCGGCCTTCAGCTGGGCTTCAATCGCCGCTACCTGCTGTTGCCATTCGCCGCTCTCCAGCAGGCGCAGGCTTTCGCTTGCCACCGCGCAGGCCAGCGGATTACCCATAAAGGTGGGGCCGTGCATAAAGCAGCCGGCTTCGCCATTGCTGATGGTTTCAGCAACTGTTCGGGTGGTGATGGCGGCGGAAAGGGTCATGGTACCGCCGGTCAGCGCTTTACCCAGACACAGAATATCGGCGGAGATACCGGCATGCTCGCAGGCGAACAGTTTGCCGGTACGGCCAAAGCCGGTGGCAATCTCATCGGCGATCAGCAAAATCCCTTCCCGGTCGCACATTTTACGCACTCGCTTCAGCCACTCCGGATGGTACATGCGCATCCCGCCGGCGCCCTGGACTACCGGTTCGAGGATCACCGCGGCGATTTCGTGGCGATGCGCGGCCATCAGGCGGGCAAACGGCACCATATCCATCTCGTCCCACTCGCCGTCGAAGCGGCTTTGCGGCGCGGGGGCAAACAGGTTATCCGGCAGGTAGCCCTGCCACAGGCTGTGCATTGAATTCTGCGGATCGCAGACCGACATCGCGCCGAAGGTGTCGCCGTGATAGCCGTTGCGGAAGGTCAGGAAACGACGGCGCGGCTGGCCCTTAGCCTGCCAGTACTGCAGCGCCATTTTCATCGCCACTTCTACCGCCACCGAACCGGAATCGGCGAGGAAAACGCACTCCAGCGATTCCGGCGTCATCGCCACCAGTTGGCGACAGAGCGCCACCGCCGACGGATGGGTGATCCCGCCGAACATCACGTGCGACATCTGGTCGATCTGCGCTTTCATCGCCGCATTCAGGCGCGGGTGATTGTAGCCGTGGATCGCCGCCCACCAGGAGGACATGCCGTCAACCAGCTGTTCGCCGCCGGCGAGGGACAGCTCGCAACCGTGGGCGGAAACCACCGGGTAGACCGGCAGGGGGGAAGTCATAGAGGTGTAGGGGTGCCAGATGTGGCGCCGATCGAAAGCGAGATCGTCCAGTGTCATAAGCGACTTGTAAACCATTTTGAAAACATTTAGGTTTACGAGTATAAACCGAACCGCAAATTAACAAAACCTTTTGGAGAGGCCAATGGCTCACCACGCACGCTGGACAATGTCGCAAGTTACTGAGTTATTTAATAAACCACTCATCGATCTGCTCTTTGAAGCGCAGCAAATCCACCGCCAGCATTTTGACCCGCGTCAGGTGCAGGTCAGTACGTTGCTGTCGATTAAAACCGGCGCTTGTCCGGAAGATTGTAAATATTGCCCGCAAAGCGCACGCTACAAAACCGGTCTTGAATCCGAGCGCCTGATGGAAGTCGAGCAGGTGCTGGAATCAGCGCGTCAGGCGAAAAACGCCGGCTCGACCCGCTTCTGCATGGGCGCGGCGTGGAAGAACCCTAATGATCGCGATATGCCGTATCTGGAGCAGATGGTGAAAGGCGTCAAGGCGCTGGGGCTGGAGTCCTGTATGACGCTCGGCACTCTTACCGATAGCCAGGCGCAGCGCCTGGCTGGCGCGGGGCTGGATTACTACAACCATAACCTCGACACCTCGCCGGAATTTTACGGCAACATCATCACCACCCGTACCTATCAGGAACGTCTGGATACGCTGGATAAGGTACGCGATGCCGGGATTAAAGTGTGCTCCGGTGGGATCGTCGGGTTGGGGGAAAGCGTGAACGATCGCGCCGGGCTGCTGCTGCAGCTGGCCAATTTGCCAACGCCGCCGGAAAGCGTGCCGATCAACATGCTGGTGAAGGTCAAAGGTACGCCGCTGGCGGATAACGACGATGTTGACGCTTTCGATTTCATCCGCACGATCGCCATTGCGCGCATCATGATGCCAACCTCCTACGTGCGTCTCTCCGCCGGGCGCGAGCAGATGAACGAGCAGACCCAGGCGATGTGCTTTATGGCCGGGGCGAACTCGATTTTCTATGGCTGCAAACTACTGACGACGCCAAACCCGGAAGAAGATAAAGACCTGCAGCTGTTCCGCAAGCTGGGCATCAACCCGCAGCAGACGGCGGTGCTGGAAGGTGATAATGAGCAGCAGCAGCGCCTGGAGCAGGCCTTACTCACCCCGGACACTGAGGAATACTACAACGCGGCGGCGCTATGAGCTGGCAGCAACGAATCGATCGGGCGCTGGACGAACGGCGGGCGGCGGAGGCTTTTCGCCGCCGCCTGCCGGTAAGCCACGGCGCCGGACGCTGGCTGGAGCGTGAAGGGGAGCGCTGGCTCAACTTCTCCAGTAATGACTACCTGGGCCTGAGCCAGCATGGCGCGATTATCGCCGCCTGGCAGCAGGGGGCGGAACGTTATGGCGTCGGTTCCGGCGGATCGGGCCACGTTAGCGGCTATAGTGAGGCGCATCGCGCGCTGGAAGAGGAACTTGCCGACTGGCTGGGCTATCCGCGCGCGTTGCTGTTTATCTCCGGCTTTGCCGCGAATCAGGCGTTGATTGCCGCGCTGGCGGAAAAAGACGATCGCATTGTGGCCGATCGCCTGAGCCATGCCTCCCTGCTGGAGGCGGCAAGCCTCAGCCCGGCGCAGCTGCGCCGCTTTACCCACAATGACCCGCAACAGCTTGCTCAACTGCTGGCGAAACCGCTGGACGGCCAGCAGTTAGTCGTTACCGAAGGGATTTTCAGTATGGACGGCGACAGCGCGCCGCTGGCTGACATTCAGGCGGCAGCCCGCAGCGCCGGAGCATTATTACTGGTTGATGATGCTCACGGAATCGGGGCGATTGGCGATGAAGGGCGCGGAAGCTGTCATACGCAGGCGGTTCGCCCGGAGCTGCTGGTAGTCACCTTCGGCAAGGCGTTTGGGGTAAGCGGCGCGGCGGTACTGTGCAGTGAATCGATGGCCGATTATCTGCTGCAGTTTGCCCGTCATCTCATCTACAGCACCGCGATGCCGCCTGCGCAGGCGGTGGCGCTGAACGCGGCGTTGCGGATCATTTGTAGCGATGAGGGCCAGCAGCGGCGGGAATTCTTGAGCGCCCGCATCCGTCAGTTCCGCGCTGGAATGGGCGATGTCGCGCTGGGGCTGACCGATTCCCGGAGCGCGATTCAGCCGCTGATCGTTGGCGATAACGCGCGAGCGCTAGCCCTGGCATCTAGCCTACGCGAGGCCGGCTGTTGGGCTACCGCCATTCGTCCGCCGACGGTTCCCGCCGGCGGCGCGCGTCTGCGCCTGACTCTGACTGCCGCTCATCAGGCCGAGGACATTGCGCGTTTACTGGAGGTGCTGCATGGCCACGGTGAATAAGCAGGCTGTGGCCGCGGCGTTTGGTCGGGCGGCCAGCGGCTATACGCAACATGATGAGCTGCAGCGCCGCAGCGCCGAATTGCTGCTGCGCCAGTTGGCGAAAGGTGATTTCCCCCGGGTGCTGGACGCTGGCTGCGGCCCCGGCAGCATGAGCCGTTACTGGCGCGAAGCGGGAAGCGAAGTTACCGCGCTGGATCTCTCCGCCGGGATGCTGGCGCAGGCGCAACGCAACGGCGCCGCGCAGCATTATCTACAGGGCGATATCGAAGCGCTGCCGCTGCCGGATGCCTGCTTCGATCTGGCATGGAGTAACCTGGCGGTGCAGTGGTGTGACGAGCTAAGCGCGGCAATCGGCGAGCTGTGCCGGGTGGTGCGGCCCGGCGGACGGGTGGCGTTCACTACGTTGCTCGCCGGATCGCTACCGGAGCTCAATCAAGCGTGGCGGGCGGTCGACGAACATCCCCATGCCAACCGTTTTCTCAGCGAACAGGCGGTAAGGGCGGCGCTGAGCGGCCTGCGCGCCGAAGGCGTCGTGCATCAGATTAGCTTACCGTTCGCCGACGCGTTAAGCGCCATGCGCTCGCTAAAGGGGATTGGCGCTACCCACTTACATCAGGGGCGGGCGTCTGCTCCGCTTAGCCGCGGCAAGCTGCGTGAACTGCAACTGGCCTGGCCGCAACAGCAGGGCCAGTGCCCGCTGACGTATCATCTTTTTACAGGAGTCATTGAACGTGACTAAACGTTTCTTCGTCACCGGAACCGATACTGAAGTCGGTAAAACCGTCGCCAGTAGTGCGCTGCTGCAGGCGGCGAATCAGCTGGGATTTAACACCGCAGGCTATAAACCGGTGGCTTCCGGGAGCGACCTGACCGCACAAGGGTTACGCAATGAAGATGCGCTGGCCCTGCAGCGTAATAGCCGGGTGGCGCTGCGCTATGAACAGGTTAACCCTTATACTTTTGCCGAGCCGACCTCGCCGCATATTATTAGCGCCGATGAAGGGCGACCGATTGCCGCGACGACGCTTTCCAGCGGTTTACGCGAACTGGAGCGCCTGGCCGACTGGGTGCTGGTGGAAGGGGCGGGCGGCTGGTTTACGCCGCTCTCGGAAACCCTGACCTTCGCCGACTGGGCGCAGCAGGAGCAATTGCCGGTGATTTTAGTGGTCGGCGTCAAACTTGGCTGTATCAATCACGCGATGCTCACCGCCCAGGCGGTACGCGAAGCCGGGCTGCCGCTCGTGGGCTGGATCGCCAACGATATCCAGCCGCCGGGTAAACGCCATCGCGAATATCTGCAAACCTTAACGCGGGTATTGCCAGCGCCGCTGCTGGGGGAAATTCCCTGGCTTGCCGACGCATCGCAGCGTCAGGATCTCGCGCAGTACCTGGATCTGAGCCCCCTGCAATAACCCCGCATAAACCTGCGAGACGGCTCTATTTTTTGTTGACAGGACGATGAAATGTGGTCCAGAAAACGCAAAAAATCCAGCCGTCTTTAGCTGATAAATATCAAAAAAAATTCGATAATTTTTTTTAGCCACGGGCTTTGGTCCGATGAGACTTTTCTGCCGGGTGGCAGACCTCGCGGCCTGCAGGCAGTTATCCACTATTCCTGTGGATAACCTTGTGTATTAGAGTTAGAAAACTTGCGGTAAGCTAGAGAGTACGCGGCCTGCGAGCAAATTGGCGCGAAACCCGTCTTTTGGTAAATTATGTTTTATTTCAGCAAGTTAAATAAAATCAATGGCTGTCAGAAAAGTGTCACCGGCTGCCATAAAAGATTCATTACCTTGCTTGACAAATGTTAAATGATAAATGTTTCTGGGGATAACCACACAGGCTGGTGGATTATTCCGCAAAGCGCGCATTTTACGCCCGCAGTCGGACGACCGCGCGTCCTTTTGCCGCCATACAATAATGCGATACTGTTTTTATATCCAGTATTATTTATTGGCAAAAATGAAACTGAAGGGTAGAATTAAACACCTGCTGGCCAATCCCATCTTCAGGTCCTGAAATATGAGCAAACCATTCAAGCTGCACTCCGCATTCCGTCCTTCCGGCGATCAGCCCGAAGCCATCCGCCGTCTGGAAGAGGGGCTGGAAGATGGCCTTGCGCATCAAACCCTGCTTGGGGTAACCGGTTCGGGGAAAACCTTCACCATCGCCAACGTTATCGCTGACTTACAGCGCCCGACGATGGTGCTGGCGCCGAACAAAACCCTGGCGGCGCAGCTGTATGGCGAGATGAAAGAGTTCTTTCCCGAGAATGCGGTGGAGTATTTTGTCTCCTACTACGATTATTACCAGCCTGAAGCCTACGTACCGAGCTCGGATACCTTTATCGAAAAAGACGCCTCGGTGAACGAACACATTGAGCAGATGCGTCTGTCGGCCACCAAAGCGTTGCTCGAACGGCGCGATGTAGTGGTGGTGGCTTCGGTTTCCGCCATCTACGGTCTTGGCGACCCGGATCTGTATCTGAAGATGATGCTGCACCTGACCACCGGCATGCTGATCGACCAGCGGGCGATCCTGCGTCGACTGGCGGAACTGCAATACACCCGCAACGATCAGGCCTTCCAGCGCGGCACTTTCCGCGTCCGCGGCGAGGTTATCGATGTCTTCCCGGCGGAATCCGATGATATCGCGCTGCGTATTGAACTGTTTGACGAAGAGGTCGAGCGGCTATCGCTGTTTGACCCGCTGACCGGCCACGTCGAATCGTCCATTCCACGCTATACCATCTATCCGAAGACCCACTACGTTACGCCGCGCGAGCGTATCATACAGGCGATGGAAGAGATCAAAGACGAGCTGGCTGACCGCCGCAAGGTCCTGCTGGCGAACAATAAACTGCTTGAAGAGCAGCGGCTGAGCCAGCGCACTCAGTTCGACCTCGAAATGATGAACGAGCTGGGCTACTGCTCGGGGATTGAAAACTACTCGCGCTTTCTCTCCGGGCGCGGGCCGGGCGAGCCGCCGCCGACGCTGTTCGACTACCTGCCGGCGGATGGCCTGCTGGTTATCGATGAATCGCACGTGACTATCCCGCAAATCGGCGGTATGTACCGTGGCGACCGGGCGCGTAAAGAGACGCTGGTGGAATATGGCTTTCGCCTGCCGTCAGCGCTGGATAACCGGCCGATGAAGTTCGAAGAGTTTGAAGCGCTGGCGCCGCAGACCATCTACGTTTCAGCGACGCCGGGTCCCTATGAGCTGGAAAAATCCGGCGATGAGGTGGTAGACCAGGTCGTTCGCCCAACGGGCCTACTGGATCCGGTTATCGAAGTGCGGCCGGTGGCGACGCAGGTCGACGATCTGTTATCAGAAATCCGTACCCGTGCGGCGATCAATGAGCGTGTACTGGTGACGACGCTGACCAAACGCATGGCGGAGGATTTAACCGAATACCTGGAAGAGCACGGTGAGCGGGTGCGCTATCTGCACTCCGATATCGATACCGTCGAGCGTATGGAAATTATTCGCGATCTGCGTCTTGGCGAGTTCGACGTGCTGGTGGGTATCAACCTGCTGCGCGAAGGGCTGGATATGCCGGAAGTATCGCTGGTGGCGATACTTGATGCCGATAAAGAGGGCTTCCTGCGTTCCGAGCGCTCGCTTATCCAGACCATCGGCCGCGCGGCGCGTAACGTGAACGGTAAGGCGATTCTTTACGGCGATAAAATCACGCCATCGATGGCGAAGGCGATCGGTGAAACCGAACGCCGCCGCGAGAAGCAGCAGCGTTATAACGAAGAGCACGGTATTGTGCCGCAGGGTCTTAATAAGAAAGTGGTCGATATTCTGGCGCTGGGTCAGAACATCGCGAAGACCAAAGCCAAAGGCCGTGGCAAAGCCCGTTCTCCGGTGGAAGCCGATAGCGTCGAACTGACACCGAAAGCGCTGCAGCAGAAAATCCACGAGCTGGAAGGGCAAATGATGCAGCATGCCCAGAACCTTGAGTTCGAAGAAGCCGCGCAGATCCGCGATCAATTGCATCAGCTACGTGAACTGTTTATTGCGGCATCATAAGGGGGATAGGGGAGCCGTGCAAAAATGACGGCAATGCGCAATTTGCAATTGCCGTCACGCTATTATCGTAGGATCTTAATGTTGGCTTAATTTTCTTCAGCGACACTATCCTCAGTTTAATGAGGATAGCGCCATGCAAAAACTGACCAACCGTGAATATCTGGCCATTGCGACCGCCTTTGTGATTGTGGTCGCCTTCTTACATCAATGGGTATTAACCTTCTGACGCGCGCTGCGCGGGAATAGCACCCAGGCGCGGACGCCCGGTCCGGGCTGACGGTTATGTAAAAAGAATTGCGCATCGTGCAGTTGCGCGATGCGGGTGACGATGCTTAAACCGAGGCCTATTCCGCCATAGCGGCTGTCCATGCGGACAAACGCTTTACTCAGCTCGCCGCTTTTGGCCTCATCAATGCCCGGCCCTTCATCTTCTACTGCCAGAATCGGCGTATTTCCCGGTTTTACCGAAATCTTTATATTCGACCCCACGGGGCTATAGCGGTGCGCATTCTCCACCAGATTGCGTAAAATCACCCGCGCCAGGGTCGCATCTCCGGAAATGAGATCCGCGCCTGCGCCGCTTTCTATCTCCAGCGTCTGCTGGCGCGCTTCAAGCATCGTTGCCAACTCATCCTGCAGAGGCTCCACCACATCTTCGTGCAAATGCACCTGCTGGTAACTCCCGGCGGAAAACGACTGCCCGACGCGCGCCAGTTGTAGCAGCTGCGAAATGCTGTTGGTCATCTGATCGAGACGTTGAATTAAGGGATCAACGCTGACGCCGTGTACCTTCGCCAGCAGTTCCAGATGCAAGCGCAGCCCGGCAAGAGGGGTACGCAGTTCGTGGGCGACGTCGGCGGTAAACAGACGCTCGCGTTCGAGCGTCAGGGTCAGCCGCGACACCAGTTGATTAATCGCCATGGTCACTGCGGTCACTTCCGGCACCGACTCCTGCAAAATAATGGGTTGCAGATTATCCGGCGTCCGGCTTTCCAGCTCGCTTTGCAGATTTGATAGCGGACGGGTGATTTTCTTCACCGCCACCAGGCTGATATACAGCGCCAGACTGATGATCAGCAGGCTTGGCACCAGCAGGCTGGCGACCGCTTCGCGTACCTCATGTTCGACGTGCCTTTGATTGTTATGACCCTCAATGGCGCTGGCAACCAGCAGCTGGATTTGCTCTTTGCTTTCATGCCATAGCCAAAATACGCTGATCAGCTGGCAGACCACCAGAATCGCGCCGATGGTCAGCAGCAGGCGGTGGCGCATGGTCCAGGTTTCGGTCGCAAACAGTGCCATAGCGTTATTCTGACTCCGTATTATTCACCAGCATGTAGCCAAAGCCGCGGACGGTGCGGATCCGCGCTTTACCAATCTTGTCGCGCAGATTATGGATATGCACTTCGAGGGTATTGGTGGCCGGTTCGTTATCCCAGCTGTAGATATCATTGTAGAGAATTTCGCGATGTACCGGGCTGCCGGCCTTCATCAACAGGCGCGAGAGCAGAGCATACTCTTTTGGCGTCAGCTCCAGCGATTCGCCGGCCAGCCACACCTGACGACGGGTAACATTAAGGCGCAGGTTGCCGACGGTCAGCTCATTATCGCCCTGATTATTATGGCGACGCAGCAGCGCGCGAATGCGGGCGTTGAGCTCTTCAAGCGCGAAAGGTTTCACCAGGTAATCGTCAGCGCCGGTATCCAGCCCGCTGATGCGGTCGCCCACGGTATCGCGGGCGGTGAGGATTAACACCGGTTGGGTGAATTTCTCCCGGCGCATACGCGCCAGGAAATGCAGACCGTCTTCATCCGGCAGGCCCAGGTCGAGCACCACCAGACTGTAATGGTTGCTGGCTAACGACAGCGCGGCTTCGTGAGCGGTGGCGACGCCATCGCAGACATAGCCTTCGCTTTGCATGGCCAGAATTAACCCTTGTAACAGGAGCGCATCGTCTTCAATGACTAAGATTTTCATCTGCCGGTCTCTCTACATGGCGTTAAAAGGTCGTCTTTTGCCTGATACTCGCGGGTGTCTACCCCGAGCAGGCCAAGCAGGGTAGAGAACAGATTATCTTGTGAATAATCGTTCGTCTTCGCCTGCTGTTGCAAACACTGGCTGGATACGCCATAGCGTTGCTGATAATCCGGCGACAACCACAGCAGCATCGGCACGTGTTTTTGCGTATCGGGCGCTATGGAGTACGGCAGGCCATGCAGATACACGCCATCTTCACCCAGCGATTCGCCGTGGTCAGACAAATACACCAGACTGGTGGTGAATCTATCTTGTTTTGATTGCAGCAATTTTATCGCTTTATCAACCACATAGTCGACGTACAAAATGGTGTTGTCGTAGGTATTGGTCAACTGTTGTTGCGTACAACTTTGGATTTCATTGGTATCGCAGGTCGGGGTGAATTTTTTGAATTCAGCCGGGTAGCGATTGTAATAGGTCGGGCCATGACTACCAATGGTGTGCAGAACGATAATGCCATCCTGCTGTAAATTATCGATATAGCTATCAAGATTATGGAACAGCACGTCATCGTAGCACTCGCCATCAATGCACTCGCCGCTGAGGTTCAGGTTGGTGACGTTCTGATGCGGTACGCGGTCACAGGCGCCTTTACAGCCGCCATCGTTGTCGTTCCATAGCACCTGAACACCGGCGCGCTGCAAAATATCCAGAACGCCTTCCTGATGGTGCGCCAGTTCTTCATCGTAATGCGCGCGCGGCATATTGGAGAACATGCAGGGGACGGAAACCGCGGTTGCGGTGCCGCAGGAGGTGGTTTTCGGGAAGTACACCACGTCGTCCTGCTTCAGGCGCGGGTTAGTTTCGCGATCGTAGCCGCCCAGCGAGAAATTCTCGGCGCGCGAGGTTTCGCCCAGCACCACGATGGTCAGATTTTTACGCGCGCCGTTATGCATCACCGCTTTCTGTTTGGCATCTTCGCCGATCTTCACCAGCGGCAGGTTATCCATCCGGTTATGCGCATACCACGAGTTCAGCGCCACAATGCTGTTGGATGGGCTTAAAGATTTCACCAGCTCCTTATTGTTACGGAACACCGAGGCGTAATCTTTGTAGAACAGCGCCGCCACCAGCACAATGAGCAGCGCTGAAACGGCGATATTGAGCAGGCGCATCGCTGCGCCGCGCCAGAAAGAGGCCGGTTTGCGAACTTTAATCCACCAGGCAACCAGAACCATCAATAGCCCGGAGAGACCCAGCACGATGACCATTTGCGTCGACAGCAGGGCAAAACTTTCCGCAGGCGTCGTATCGAAGATATTGGCGATCATCGAACGATCGATCACCACGCCGAAGGTCCAGATAAAGTACTGCGCCGAGGCGCTCAGCAGAATAAACAGGCTGATGACTACCCGGTCGAGCTTTAAGAACGAGGCGAGGGTGGTGATGATGTTCATCACGCTAATTGCCACGATCGGCATGCTAAGGAAAACCAGCCAGTTATGGAGATTGTTTACCGGCAGTAGCGGGAAAACCTGGCGATAAAAGGCCAGGTTAAGAAAGATACCGATATAACAGGCAAAGAGAGTCAAATAAGCCGTGCGGCTGAGTACCGGCCGACGTAAAGAAATAAACGACATAACGAATACCCGTAGTAGGAGATGTTCGTTATGTTGACAGCGATATTTTAAGACAACCTTAAGATTTTAATCTGAGGCGTCATCTTGTTTAAAAAGTGCCGCTTGAGGATTAACCTAATGCCTGAATAGCCTGCTCCAGCGCCTGGCGTAGCAGCACGCGGTCGTGACGATAGGTGACATCACTGGCATCCAGCGCGGTCTGAATCACCAGTCGTTCTTCCATACCCTTAACATCGGCTTTCGGCCCGACGATGGCGGCATCAATCACTTTTTTGCCAACGTAATGTTCCAGAATAGTCATTCTGTCCGCCAGCGTTAGATTGGCGGCAGGGCTATGTTCCTTACCCAGGTTATCGATAAACACCATGGGCGCCGGGGTCCGCCGCAGCGCCTGGGCCATTTCGTCGAGCAGTAAAATGGGCAGCAGGCTGGTGTAGAAGCTCCCTGGCCCAATCAGGATCAGATCGGCCTCGGCGATGGCCTCAACCGCTTCGCGAGTCGCCGGAACCGGTGGGCTGAGCATCAGTTCCTGCGGGATGTGATCCAGCTGATCGATATTCACTTCGCCATACACTTCATGGCCTTCATGATCGAGCGCCACTAGATCGACCGGTTGCTCCGACATCGGAATCAGGAAAGCATCCACTTTAAGCAGGTTTCTGATCAAATTGATCGCCTCTAAAGGCCGCACGCTCAGGTGATCCAGCGCCTTTAACATCAGATTTCCGAGGTTATGCCCGGAAAGCTCGCCATTACCGCCAAAACGATATTCAAACATCGCGGAAGCGACGCTGGGTTCGGCGATTAATTGATTAATGCAGTTGCGCATATCGCCCCAGGCGATCCCCCCTTCCGAGCGGCGAATTCGCCCCGTTGATCCGCCGTTATCGGTGGTGGTCACGATGCCGGTCAGGCGTGAGCCGAGCGACGAGAGCGACGACATCACCCGCCCCAAACCGTGACCTCCGCCAAGGGCGACGACGCGGTCCAGATCGGCGAAAGTGCGATTGCGCATACGAATTCCTTCTGTTCAATGTTCGGGTTTAGCGTCTCCGATCTACCCCTAAAAGATAATGCCCGGTTTCCGTCAAACTGACCGATATCAATGTTAAAGTGTGATTTTTGGCTATTCTGTACTGAAAATGCAAGATATTAGCGATATATAGATGATTATATAGCGAAAATGAAAATGGCGAAACCATCGTTAAAGCGCTACTATCGGCATAACCAACTAACACTCTAGCCTTGGTACCTGTGTCGCAAGATATGGTGCTCTGGCCGCGGCAGCCGCGCTGTCGCCAGGGCGTGGAAAGAAATGACCGCGCCTCCCGTACTTGGAAAGGTGTATATGGCCTCACAGCTTACTGATGCATTTGCGCGTAAGTTTTATTACTTGCGCCTGTCGATTACCGACGTGTGTAACTTTCGTTGCACCTACTGCCTGCCGGACGGCTACAAGCCCGGCGCCGTGACCAACAAGGGTTTTCTTAGCGTAGACGAAGTGCGCCGCGTGACGCGCGCTTTTTCCGCCCTTGGCACGGAAAAAGTCCGCCTCACCGGCGGCGAACCCTCGTTACGTCGCGACTTTACTGAGATTATTGCCGCCGTGCGTGAAAACAGCGCGATTCGTCAGATCGCGGTGACCACCAACGGTTATCGCCTGGCGCGTGATGTCGAACGCTGGCGCGATGCCGGGCTGACGGCGATTAACGTCAGCGTCGATAGCCTCGACGCTCGCCAGTTCCATGCCATCACCGGTCAGGATAAATTTCAGCAGGTGATGGACGGTATTGACGCCGCCTTTGCCGCCGGCTTTGAAAAGGTTAAGGTCAACACCGTGCTGATGCGTGATGTCAACCATCACCAGCTCGACACTTTCCTCGCGTGGATCAAACCTCGCCGTATTCAACTGCGTTTTATTGAGTTAATGGAAACCGGCGAGGGCAGCGACCTGTTCCGCCGTCACCACATTTCCGGCATGGTGCTGCGCGATGAACTGCTGCGCCGCGGTTGGATCCACCAGATCCGTCAACGAAGCGATGGCCCGGCGCAGGTCTTTTGTCACCCGGATTACGCCGGTGAAATCGGCTTGATCATGCCGTATGAAAAAGACTTCTGCGCCACCTGTAACCGTCTTCGCGTCTCATCCGTTGGCAAACTGCACCTGTGTCTGTTCGGCGAAGGCGGCGTAGATCTGCGCGACCTGATGGCCGAGGACGAGCAGCAGGCCGCGCTGGAAGCGCGGATAGCCGAAGCCTTAACCCATAAAAAGCAGACCCATTTCCTGCACCAGGGCAACACCGGTATTACGCAGAATCTATCGTATATTGGCGGATAATCGTTTTCGAAAGGAGCATTCAGATGAGCCAGGCTAGCGCTGAGTTTATCCCGACCCGTATTGCTATTCTTACCGTTTCCAACCGCCGCGGCGAAGAGGACGATACCTCCGGCCACTGGCTGCGCGATGCGCTGCACGAAGCGGGACATACCCTCGTCGATAAGGCGATTGTGAAAGAGAACCGCTACGCGATTCGCGCCCAGGTTTCGGCGTGGATTGCCAGCGATGAGGTGCAGGTGGTGTTGATCACCGGTGGTACCGGTTTTACCGATGGCGATCAGGCGCCGGAAGCGCTGCTGCCGCTGTTTGACCGCGAGGTCGAAGGTTTTGGCGAAGTGTTCCGTATGCTCTCGTTTGAAGAGATAGGCACCTCGACGCTGCAGTCCCGCGCCGTTGCTGGCGTTGCCAACCGCACGCTGATTTTCGCGATGCCGGGCTCGACCAAGGCCTGCGCCACCGCGTGGGAAAATATTATCGCGCCACAGCTGGATGCGCGCACTCGCCCGTGCAACTTCATTCCTCATTTAAAGAAATAGTTTATGTCACAACTGACCCACATTAACGCCGCGGGCGAAGCCCACATGGTTGACGTCTCCGGCAAAGCGGAAACGGTGCGTGAGGCGCGCGCTGAGGCTTACGTCGAAATGCAGGCCGCAACGCTTGCGATGATTATCGACGGCAGCCACCATAAAGGCGATGTGTTCGCCACCGCGCGTATCGCCGGGATTCAGGCCGCGAAACGTACCTGGGAGCTGATCCCACTGTGTCATCCGCTGATGCTCAGCAAAGTAGAAGTGAACCTGCAGGCGCAGCCGGAGCATAACCGCGTGCGCATTGAGTCACTCTGCCGCCTGACCGGTAAAACCGGCGTAGAAATGGAAGCGCTGACCGCGGCCTCGGTTGCCGCGCTGACCATCTACGACATGTGTAAAGCGGTACAGAAAGATATGGTTATTGGCCCGGTACGTCTGCTGGCGAAAAGCGGCGGCAAGTCCGGCGATTTTAAGGTGGAGGAAGCCCATGATTAACGTCCTGTTTTTTGCCCAGGTGCGCGAACTGGTTGGCACCGATACCCTGACTCTCGACGCCAGCGAATTGCCGACCGTTGAAGCCGTGCGTCAGCAGCTTGCCGCGCGCGGAGACCGCTGGGCGCTGGCGCTGGAAGAAGGAAAATTGCTGGCGGCGGTCAACCAGACGCTGACCTCGTTTGACCATCCGGTCGCGAGCGGCGACGAAGTGGCGTTTTTCCCGCCGGTCACCGGGGGCTAAGATGACGCAGACTCGTATCGTGGTAAGCCCGGCGCGCTTTTGCGTCGGCGATGAGTATCCGTGGCTGGCCGAGCGCGATGAAGACGGCGCGGTGGTCACCTTCACCGGCAAAGTACGTAATCACAATCTCGGCGACAGCGTGAAAGCGCTGACCCTGGAGCACTATCCGGGCATGACCGAAAAATCGCTGGCGGAAATCGTTGAACAGGCGCGGGAGCGTTGGTCGCTTGGCCGGGTGACGGTTATCCATCGCATTGGCGAAATGTGGCCGGGCGAAGAGATTGTTTTTGTTGGTGTGACCAGCGCCCACCGCGGCAGCGCCTTCGCCGCCGGCGAGTTCATCATGGATTACCTGAAAACCCGAGCGCCGTTCTGGAAACGCGAGGCGACGCCGGATGGCGAACGCTGGGTCGATGCCCGCGACAGCGATCATCAGGCGGCAGAGCGCTGGTAGTGTGATACGCTTACTGAGAGAAACTTGTTAATCAGGAGATAGTCATGGACAGATTCCCTCGTTCCGATTCCATTGTTCAGAGCCGCAGCGGCCTGCAGACCTACATGGCGCAGGTTTACGGCTGGATGACGGTCGGGTTGTTGTTAACCGCGTTTATCGCGTGGTTTGCGGCGAATACCCCGGCGGTCATGATGTTCGTCTTTTCAAGCAAAATCACTTTCTTCGGGCTGATCATCGCCCAACTGGCGCTGGTGTTTGTGCTCTCGGGGATGGTGCAGCGCTTAAGCGCGGGTATGGCGACGACGCTGTTTATGCTTTATTCGGCGTTAACAGGGCTAACGTTAGCGAGCATCTTTATTGTTTATACCTATTCGTCTATCGCCAGCACTTTTGTGGTGACCGGCGGGATGTTCGGGGCGATGAGCCTGTATGGTTACACCACTAAGCGCGATCTGAGCGGCTTCGGCAGCATGCTGTTTATGGGGCTGATTGGTATCGTGCTGGCGTCGCTGGTTAACCTGTGGCTGAAGAGCGAAGCGCTGATGTGGGCGGTAACCTACATTGGTGTGCTGGTGTTTGTCGGCCTGACCGCCTACGACACCCAGAAGCTGAAAAACATCGGCGAGCAGATTGATACCCGCGATAGCGCCACGCTGCGTAAATACTCGATTCTCGGCGCCTTAACGCTGTATCTGGACTTCATCAACCTGTTCCTGATGCTGCTGCGTATCTTCGGCAACCGCCGTTAATATCATCCCGGATAGCGGCGCGATGCGCCTTATCCGGGCTACCAATCCAGGCAATCCGCAAAAATATCGCCCGGTAAGCGCAACCGGGCCGTTTCATCCGCGGGCCAGCTTGCGCTCGTTTTTCTGCCGCAGCTTTTTCGCCCGACTCTCCAGCACCAGATAGGCGATGGTCGCCAGCAGCAGCGGCAGAAAATAGTACAGCGCGCGCCACGCCAGCAGAGCGGCAATTATCGCCCCCTTCGAAATCGACTCGCCGGAGAGCATGGCGATAAACACCGCCTCCAGCACGCCAATCCCGGCGGGAATATGAACGATAACGCCGGCGATACTGCTCACCAGCAGCACGCCCAGCACCAGAAAATAGTTAATCTCGCTGCCCAGTAGCAGCCAGATAATCGCCCCCATCACCATCCAGTTCGCCGCTGAAATCCCTATCTGTAGTAGAGCGAAACGAAAAGAGGGCAGCACCAACCGCTGTCCCTTAATCGTCATGTGGCGGCGTTTGGCGAAGGCGCAACCGAAAAGATAGATCAGGGTTAAAAGCAGCAGAACGCCGCCAATAATACGCAGCGTGGTTTGACTGATGTACCAGTGCGGCGGCAACGTCACCAGATTCGCGGTGAAAATGACGCCGCCCAGTAGAATATAGCCCAACCAGTTGGTGGTAATGCTAAGCGAGAAAATACGGGTAATAGTGCCGCCGTTCAGCCCCAGCCGCGAGTACAACCGATAGCGCATCCCGATCCCGCCGACCCAGGTGCTGAGCGTCAGGTTAAAGGCGTAGCAGATAAACGACACCAGCATCACCTGTTTTTTTGCCAGCTTGTGGCCGCACCAGGCTCGCCCGAGCAGATCGTAGCAGCCATAAATCAGGTAGCTGACGATAACCAACCCAACGGCGCTAAATAGCGCCAGACGATCGTAGCCGCGGATGACCTTCCATACATCCTGCCAGTCGACCTTTTGCGCATAAATTACCAGCAATACGATGACGGCGATAAAAAAGAGCGCGGTCAGCACTCTTTTCGCCATCCGCCAGCGGGGATGCGATTTGCTCATAGCGGATTGTCTCTGGTTTGCGTTTCTACACGATCCTGGGTTTCAATTTCCGGCTGCACCGGCGGGCTGACCCTGGCTAACTGCGGGGTATGCGCCGGCAGCCAACCGACCCAGGCGGGGAAGTGGCGCAGAAAGTGGAAAGCCAGCACGCTGACGCCGAGCCGCCACCAGTTACGTTTTGGCAGCATGGATTTATCTATCTGCTGGCAGTCCCTGGCGATAAGGCCGTTGAGGTTATCACGCAGGGTCTGATTGAACTCTCGGTCGTGGATAATAAGGTTGGCCTCCAGATTCAGCGACAGACTCAGCGGGTCGAGATTACTTGAACCGACGGTGGCCCAGTGGTCGTCCGCCAGCGCAACCTTGCCATGCAGCGGACGGCGGCGGTATTCATACACCTGAACGCCGCCTTTAATCAGGTAGTGGTACAGCAGGTGGGCGCCAAACTTAACAATCGGAATATCCGGCTCGCCCTGGACAATCAGCTTCACCCGTACGCCGCGCCGCGCGGCATTGCGCATCGCGTGCAGCAGACGGTAGCCGGGAAAGAAATAGGCGTTGGCGATGATGACCTCGCGGCGGGCGCTGGTCAGCATTTTCAGATAGTGACGTTCAATATCGTCACGATGTTCATGGTTATCGCGCCAGATAAACAGCGCCTGCGCTTCGCCAGGGGTTTGGTTAATTTCCGGCTGATGCCGACGGCGTCGCCACCAGCGGCGGGCTGCCTCGCTGGTGGGCAGGTTCTCCAGTTCGAATTGGAGAATATCGAGCACCACCGGCCCTTCAACCTGTACGGCATAATCCTGTTTCGCCTCCGGTCCGTAATCGCTCATGTGCTCGGCAGAGTAGTTAATGCCGCCAACAAACGCGGTTGTGTCGTCAATCACCACGATTTTTCGATGCATGCGGCGGAATAAATTGGTACGCATACCCATTAGCCGGGGGCGCGGATCGTAGTAGCGGAAGACCACGCCAGCGGCGGTGAGTTCGCCGACAAACTCATCGCTGAGGTCCGGCGAGCCGTAGCCGTCGAGCAGCACTTCCACCTGAATACCCCGGCGGGCGGCTTTCAGTAGCACCGCATGCAGTCGCCAGCCCACCTCGTCTTCAAACCAGATAAAGGATTCAAGGATCACCTTGCGCTGCGCGCGGCCAATGGCGGCGAATAACGCCGGATAATACTGGTCGCCATTCTCCAGTAGGGTAATACGATTGCCTTCCTGCCAGCGACATTTCACAGATGTATCTCCACGCTCAGGGGCGCATGATCGGACAGATGCCGCCAGTGTTTAAGCGCCAGCGCCTTCGGATGGCTGGCATGTGCATTCTTAACGTAAATACGATCGAGGCGCAGCAGCGGGAAAGCGACCGGAAAGGTGCGTAGCGGCCGCCCGCGGACGCGGGTAAAAATCTCCTCAAGCCCTGCCTGCGCTTTTAAGGGCTGATTAGCCTGCTGGCGCCAGTCGTTGAAGTCGCCTGCCACCACCACCGGATCGCCTGCCGGTAGCGTATTGACCCACTCTGCCAGCATCGTTAACTGTGCCTGCCGCTGGTGCGCGCGAAGACCGAGATGCACGCAGATAACGTGGATCGTCACGCCGCTGTGCGGAGGTACGATGCGACAGTAAAGCAGGCCGCGTTTTTCGCCATTGCCGACCGAGATATCGCGATTTTCATAGTATTCAATGGGAAAGCGCGACAGTACGGCATTGCCGTGATGGCCTTCCGGATAGACCGCGTTGCGCCCGTAGGCGTAATCGCTCCACATGGTGTCGGCAAGAAACTCGTAATGGGTGGTATCAGGCCAGTTTTCGATATGCAAAGGGTGCACTTCGTGCGCACCCATCACTTCCTGTAGGCAAACTATGTCGGCGCTGACGCTGCGAACGGCCTCGCGCAATTCGGGCAAAATAAAACGCCGATTAAACGTCGTAAAGCCCTTGTGGGTGTTAATTGTCAGCACGTTCACCGAAATTCGCGACGTTGGCTTAGCCATAATTCTCCAGTTAATGTCACTTTCCTGAATAAAATAGTGTAGTAGACGTCACAAAAAGATGCGGTGATACGGAATTTTCCGTAAAGTGCGGTACTCTGAGTAACAGAGAAAAATCCTTCAGGAGAGAAGCCATGAAGTGGCAACAACGTGTACGCGTCGCAACGGGTCTTAGTTGCTGGCAGATTATGTTGCATCTACTGGTCGTGGCGGTACTGGTGATGGGTTGGCTGAGCGGCGCGCTGGTGCGTGTCGGATTAGGGCTGTGCGTATTGTACGGCGTCACGCTGCTGGCGATGCTGTTTTTGCAGCGTCACCATGAAGCGCGCTGGCGCGACGTGGGGGACTTCCTTGAGGAACTCACCACGACCTGGTACTTCGGCGCCGCCATGATAGTGCTCTGGTTGTTGTCGCGCGTGCTGCACAACAACCTGCTGCTGGCCCTCGCCGGGCTGGTCATACTGGCAGGCCCGGCGGTGGTATCGCTGCTGGCGAAAGATAAAAAGCTACGCAATCTTTCTTCGGAACATCGCATACGCCGCTGAGCCGGTGGTGGCCGCTATGACTAATAGCGGCCACAAACTTCCCCACACAATCTTCAGACTCGCATCCTTCAGATAAATTTGCTTGGTGATATCGGTAAAGTGCCGGATCGGGTTTATCCAGGTCAAATCCTGCAGCCACTGCGGCATGTTTTCTACCGGTGAAACGTAGCCGGATAGCAGAATCGCCGGCATCATAAAGACGAACACGCCGATAAATGCCTGCTGCTGGGTTGAACACAGCGAAGAAATCAATAAGCCAAAGCCCACCAGCGATAGACCGTAAATCAGCATGGTGAAATAGAACAGCAGCAGCGAGCCGGCAAACGGGATCTGATAAGCCCAGATACCTATCGCCAGCACGATAGTCGCCTGCATCGTGGCGACTATCAGCGCCGGAACGGCTTTGCCAACGAAGATTTGCCAGGTGGCGAGCGGTGAGACCAGCAGCTGATCGAGGGTACCCTGTTCACGCTCGCGAGCCACCGACAGCGAGGTGACGATCATCACCCCGATGGTGGTGATCATGGCGATAAGCGACGGCACCACGAACCATTTATAGTCGAGATTCGGGTTGTACCAGTTGCGTACCACCAGTTCGCTGTTGTTCGGTTTCGCTTTATCCTGCAGCAGATCCTGCTGATAGTTTTTAACAATCTGCTGTAGATAGTTAGCGGCGATTTGCGCGCTGTTGGAGTTACGCCCGTCGAGCAGTAGCTGTAGCGGGGCGGTTTGATAGTTGTCGAGATTACGCGAGAAATCCGCCGGGAAGCGCACCACGAGCAGGGCTTTTTGTTCATCGATGGTCGGTTGAATCGCCTGCGGGCTTTTCAGCAGCAGGACGTGGGTAAAGGCTTTGGCGCGGGCAAAGCGCTGGGTGAGCTCCACCGCGTGGCGGCCGCTATCTTCGTTATAGATAGCGATGGTAGCGTTGGTCACCTCAAGCGTGGCGGCAAAGGGAAACAACAATACCTGAATCAGCACCGGCATGATTAAAATCATCCGCGTTTGCGGTTCGCGCAGCAGCGACTGCAGCTCTTTGCGGATTAATGTCCATAAACGATGAAACATAAAACCTTCCTCATGTCGGACCCGGGCGACCGAAACTTACCGTAGGCCCGGTAAGCGTAGCGCCACCGGGCAAAATTCGAGCGCAGGGTTAATCCAGACGCCGTTTGGTTTTCAGCCACGTCAGGCCGATAAACATCACCGCCGAAGCAATCAAAAACAGCACGTTCACCAGCAGCACCACCGGAATATTGCCCGCCAGAAACAGGCTTTGCAGGGTGTTGACGAAATAACGCGCCGGGATCACGTAGGTCACCGCGCGGATCACCGCCGGCATACTGTCTATCTGGAAAATAAACCCGGACAACATAATCGATGGTAAAAAAGCGGCGTTCAACGCGACCTGCGCAGCGTTAAACTGGTTGCGGGTAATGGTCGAGATCAGTAACCCCATTCCCAGCGTACTAAGCAAAAACAGGCTGGTGATGACAAACAGAATCAGCAGCGAGCCGCGATAGGGCACGCCGAGAATAAATATCGATACCAGCATACACAGCAACATCGCCAGCATGCCGAGGAAATAGTAGGGAATTATCTTGCACAGCAGCAGTTCGGCGCGGGTGATTTCAGTGGATAGCAGCGCTTCCATGGTGCCGCGTTCCCATTCGCGCGCTACCACCAGCGAGGTCAATATCGCGCCGACCACGGTCATGATGATGGTAATTGCGCCGGGGATAATAAAGTGCTGGCTGATGGCCGCCGGGTTAAACCAGTAGCGCATCTGCACATCGATAAGCGGTTCAAAGGTCTCACCGCGGTCTTCCGCCCGCTGCTGTTGCCAGATCTGCCAGATACCTTCGACGTAGCCCTGCGCGAAGTTAGCGGTATTCGGTTCGCTACCGTCGGTAATTAACTGAATCGGCGCATTGGCGCCGGCGCGGGCCATCTGACGGTCAAAGTCGACGGGAATGACGACCATCGCGCGGATGCGCCCGGCCTGCATCAGCTCAATCAACTGCTGGCGATTATCGCTGACGGTGGCGTCGATATAGGGTGAGCCGGTCATGGTATGGACGAAATCCAGTGCCTCTTCGCTCTGCTGTTCCAGCAATACGCCGACCCGCAGTTTGCTGGAGTCGAGGTTTATGCCGTAGCCGAAGATAAACAGCAGGAGCAGGGGGATCACCACCGCAATTAGCCAACTGCTGGGATCGCGGACGATCTGTCGGGTCTCTTTGACGCACAGCGCGCGAACCCGTCGCCAGGAAAGAATGCTATTGCTCATGACCGTTTTCCTTGTCCCATTGGTTAATCAGGGTAATAAACGCCTGTTCCATAGTGGGATCCGCCTGACTGTCATTCGCCGCCTGCGCCTTCAGCGCGTCCGGCGTGCCGCTGGCGATAAGCTTACCGTGGTAGACCAGCCCGATGCGGTCGCAGTATTCCGCCTCATCCATAAAGTGGGTAGTCACCATCACCGTGACCCCTTTATCGACCATGCTGTTGATATGCAGCCAGAACTCGCGGCGGGTTAGAGGGTCGACGCCGGAGGTGGGTTCATCGAGAAACAGAATGTCGGGTTCATGCATCAGCGAGCAGGCCAGCGCCAGCCGCTGCTTGTAGCCGAGCGGTAGCTCGTCGGCGGCGTGGCCGGCGATACTTTTCAGGCCAAAGGCATCGCTCATGCGCGCGATTTTTTCATTTTGCGCCCGGCCGCGTAGGCCGTAAACGCCGGAGAAAAAACGCAGGTTCTGTTCGACGCTGAGGTTGCCGTACAGCGAGAATTTTTGCGCCATATAGCCTAAATGTTGACGTGCTTTACCGGAGCTAACCTTGAGGTCCATCCCCAGCACCAGCGCTTTTCCGTCGGTCGGCACCAGCAGGCCGCACATCATTTTGAAGGTCGTGGATTTACCGGCGCCGTTAGGGCCAAGCAGGCCGAAAATCTCACCGCGCTTAACCTGGAAATCGACGTGATCGGTGGCGGCGAAATCACCAAACTTTTTCGTTAACGACCGTGCTTCAATGACCGTTTCGTCTTTGTTGCCGTCCACGTGATGAATAATCTCTCCTAACGGCGACTCGGCGGTTCCGGCGCCGCCTAACAGGTCGATAAAGGCGTCTTCAAAACGCGGCGCAGTTTCGGCCACCTGTAGCGGCGGCATGTTGCCGTTTTGCTGAACCTCATCAATGCGGGCTGCCTTTTTCAGGATCAAACGCACCGATTTGCCCTGAATCACGCCATCGCTAATTTGCGGCAGTTTCAGCGCCCGCTGCAACAGGCGGCGGTTGTTTTCCTGCGGGCTGGAGACCAGAAAGCTGCGCCCGGCCATGGTTTGCGTCAGCGCCTTCGGTTCGCCCTGGTAAAGCAATTTACCTTCGTTCATCAGCAGCACATCGCGGCACTGCTCGGCTTCATCGAGATAAGAGGTGCTCCACAAAATTAGCATGCCGTCGCCGGCCAGTTCGTGCACCATCTGCCACAGCTCGCGGCGCGAGATAGGGTCGACCCCGACGCCGGGCTCATCTAACAGCAGCACTTTAGGATCGCCTACCAATGTACAGGCGAGCCCCAGCTTTTGTTTCATGCCGCCGGAGAGTTTGCCGGCTAATCGCCCGGTGAAAGGGCCAAGAGATGTGAATTCCAGCAGGCGCTCGAATATTTTCTTGCGCGCCTCGCCGGTGACGCTGCGCAGATCGGCGTACAGGTTCAGGTTTTCCATCACCGTCAGATCTTCATACAGGCCGAATTTCTGCGGCATATAGCCGAGCGCCGCGTGCAGCGCGCCGTCGCCCTTCAGCGGATCGAAGCCGATTACGCTGGCGCTGCCCTCATCAGGCTTAAGTAAACCGGCCAGCATTCGCATCAGCGTCGTTTTACCTGCGCCATCTGGGCCGACGAGCCCTGTGACGTAGCCTGAGTGAATCGTACAGTTCAGCGGCGCGACTGCGGGTCGGTCCATACCGGGAAAACCGCGTGTCAGTCCGGTTAAAGTTATCGCGTCCTTACTCATGCCCGTTTCCGTTGCTGAAGGAGACGGTCACCGGCATGCCCTGGCGCAGCGCGGCGTCGGCGTCGTTCACCACGATGCGCAGGCGGTAGACGAGATCGGTGCGCAAATCCGGTGTTTCTACGGTCTTTGGCGTGAATTCGGCGCTGGGGGAGACAAAGCCGATTTTACCGTGATAGGGCTTGTTCGGCCGGCTATCGGTATACAGCAGTACTTCGCGCCCCGGCTGCGCCTGGCCGAGATTTTTCTCGTCAACGTAGGCGCGTACCCAAACCGGATGGGTTAACGATAGCGTCAGCACCGTGCCGCCGGCGTTTAACATGGTGCCAGGTTCGACGGCGCGGGTCATCAAGGTGCCGTCGGACGGCGCGGTCAGTACGGTATCATGCAGGTCCAGTTTGGCTTGCGCCAGGGCCGCCTGCGCCTGTTCAAGGCTGGCTTTGGCCTGGGCAATTTCCTGCGGGCGGTTACCGGCGCGATATTGACGCAGTTTATCCTGCGCCGATTTTAAGGTCGCCTGCGCCTGATCGCGTGAAGAACGGGCGTTTTCGAGGTCGTTGGCGGAAATCGCGCTGCTGGCGCGCAGGCCGAGCTGACGTTGATAAAAATTCTGCGCATAGACCCAGGCGGCCTGCGCCTGATTAACCGCGGCCGCCGCCTGCGCAATCTCTTCGGCACGGTAACCCGCCATCATCAAATCGTACTGCGCCTGGGCGGTGGAGACGTTGGCCTGCGCCTGCTGCAGCGCGTTTTCATATGGCGCGCGGTCAAGTTCGCCGAGGGTTTGCCCACGGCGAATTTCATCGCCTTCATCGACGTTCAGGGTTGCCAGCCGCCCGCCGACGCGGAAGCTCATATTCACAGTGCGAATATCGACATTGCCGTAGAGAGTGAGATCTTTTGCCTGGCTGCTTTGATACCACCACCAGCCGCCGCCGAGCGCGGCGAGCACGATGACGACCAATAGAACGACGACGGGTTTTTTCATGATCCCAGGCTCCTTTGCGCTAACCCTTGCAGAATGAAATCGATATGACAGGTGATCACCTGAAAAATTTGTTCAGCCTTTTGTTGATCGAACTGCGCCCAGCCGGTTCGCAGTAAAATGGTTTCCCGCCCGAGCCGGAAGGCCAGCACCTCGCCAAGCAGGGCGTGGGTGTGCAGAATCATCTGCGTATCGTTGGCATCGCGCCCGGTCCAGGCGGCGATAAGCCGGGTCAAATAGCTATGTAGCGGAGCGATAACCTGCTGGTGGATTAGCTGGTAAGCCGCGGTAGGGGAGAGCTGCTCGCGAGAGATAAACTTGCTGAGGTTGACCGTGTCGTCCTGGGTCAGCAGCAGACTCATATCGCGGCAGCTGCGCAGGATCAATTCCCGCAGCGCCGGTTTGTCAGGTTTCGTCTGGGCGAGCAGGGCTTCGGCCGCCTCGGCATGCGGGCGGAAATTCTCGCCGATACAGTCGGCGATCCACTGTGCGCAGGCGAGATACAGGTCGTCTTTCGAACCGAAATAATAGGTGATAGCGGCGATATTCTGCCCGGCCTGCGCGGCGATATCGCGGGTCGTCGCATGGAGGCCATATTCGCCGAATTGCGCGATGGCGGCGGCGATAAGCTGGCTTTTGGCTTGTTCGCCTTTACTGGTCACGGAGGTACTGTTCATCGCACTCTAAAAAATTAATCAATCGATTGATTAAGAATAGGGGCGATTCGCTGAACTGTCCACCATGGTGAAGACGAAAAATTATCCGGCGCAAGCGAGTATTATTTTGCTGGTAATTCCTGCGGGGATATTTTATGCGGTTCGTCACAAAATCTGCTAAACTGCGCCCCTTCATGGCATTGTGGTTTTTGCCATCTCTATCGCAATAATCTCCCTGAAAACTACGCCCTTAAACGGGTCGGGGCGGTTCGGAGTTGTTATGTCTTTTGATTCCCTTGGCCTGAATCCCGATATCCTGCGCGCCGTCGCCGAGCAGGGCTACGTTGAGCCGACCCCCATCCAGCAGCAGGCGATCCCGGCAGTACTGCAGGGCCGCGATCTGATGGCCAGCGCCCAGACCGGGACCGGCAAGACCGCCGGCTTTACGCTGCCGCTGCTGCAGCGCCTGACCCAGGATCAGCCGCACGCGAAGGGGCGCCGTCCGGTGCGCGCCCTGATCCTGACGCCGACCCGCGAACTGGCGGCGCAGGTGGGTGAGAATGTCCGCGACTACAGCAAATATCTCAATATCCGCTCGCTGGTGGTCTTCGGCGGCGTGAGCATCAACCCGCAGATGATGAAGCTGCGCGGCGGCGTCGATATCCTCGTCGCCACCCCAGGCCGTCTGCTGGATCTTGAACATCAGAATGCGGTCAGCCTGGATAAAGTCGAAGTGCTGGTACTGGATGAAGCCGATCGCATGCTGGACATGGGCTTTATCCACGACATCCGCCGCGTGCTGGCTAAACTGCCGCCGCGTCGTCAAAACCTGCTGTTCTCCGCCACCTTCTCTGATGAGATCAAGGCGCTGGCGGAAAAACTGCTGCATAACCCGCTGGAAGTCGAAGTGGCGCGCCGCAACACCGCCTCTGAGCAGATCACCCAGCACGTTCACTTTGTGGATAAGAAACGTAAGCGTGAACTGCTCTCGCAGCTGATTGGCGAAGGCAATTGGCAGCAGGTGCTGGTCTTTACCCGTACCAAGCACGGTGCCAACCATCTGGCGGAGCAACTGAATAAAGACGGTATCCGTAGCGCCGCCATCCACGGCAATAAGAGCCAGGGTGCGCGTACCCGCGCGCTGGCTGACTTTAAATCCGGCGGCATTCGTGTGCTGGTCGCCACCGACATCGCCGCGCGCGGGCTCGACATCGAAGAGCTGCCACACGTGGTCAACTATGAGCTGCCGAACGTGCCGGAAGATTACGTGCACCGGATTGGCCGTACCGGACGCGCGGCGGCGACTGGCGAAGCGTTGTCGCTGGTCTGCGTGGACGAGCATAAGCTGCTGCGTGATATTGAACGCCTGCTGAAAAAAGAGATCCCGCGTATTGCTGTTGCCGGTTACGAGCCGGATCCGTCGATTAAAGCGGAGCCGATTCAAAACGGTCGTCAGCAGCGTGGCGGCGGTGGCCGTGGTCAGGGGCAAGGACGCGGCGGTCAGAGCCAGGGCCGTAGCCAGCAGGCGCCGCGCCGTCAGGATGGCGAAGCGCCGAAAGCGCGTACCCAGGACGGTAAACCACCGCGTCGCCGTCGCCCGCGTAAACCTGCCGGCGAATAATATGCTGCTGCCTGGGAGCGATAAAGTGCTCAGGCAGCACCCCGGCCCGTCTCTCCGCGTGCGCGGCGGCGGGCCGTTTTTTTACCGTTCATTGCGTTTTTTATCGAGCGCGATTCCACCCTCTACAGAAAGCAATACCTCCTGGCCGGCAAAAATGGCACAATAGTGGCTGTTTATACAGTATTCAGGTTTTCTCATGGCTTTGACCGCTGCGCTTAAAGCGCAAATCGCCGCCTGGTATAAGGCGCTTCAGGAACAGATCCCGGACTTTATCCCCCGAGCTCCGCAGCGGCAGATGATCGCCGATGTGGCGAAAACGCTCGCCGGGGAAGAGGGGCGGCATCTGGCTATCGAAGCGCCGACCGGCGTCGGCAAAACGCTGTCATATCTGATCCCCGGCATCGCCATTGCCCGTGAGGAACAAAAAACGCTGGTGGTCAGTACCGCCAACGTCGCGCTGCAGGATCAAATCTACAGTAAAGACCTGCCGCTGCTGCGCAAGATTATTCCCGACCTGCGCTTTACCGCCGCCTTTGGCCGTGGCCGCTACGTTTGTCCGCGTAATCTGGCGGCGCTGGCCAGTACCGAGGCGACGCAGCAGGATCTGCTGGCGTTCCTCGATGACGATCTGACGCCAAAAAACCAGGCCGAACAAAAGCTCTGCGCGACGCTGAAAACCGATCTCGACGGCTATAAATGGGATGGACTGCGCGATCATACCGACAAGCCCATTGATGACGCCCTGTGGGGGCGGCTGAGCACCGATAAAGCCAGCTGTCTTAACCGCAACTGCCACTACTACCGCGAATGCCCATTCTTCGTCGCCCGGCGCGAAATCCAGGAAGCGGAAGTGGTGGTGGCCAACCATGCGTTGGTGATGGCGGCCATGGAGAGCGAAGCGGTGCTGCCAGAGCCGAAAAACCTGCTGCTGGTGCTCGACGAAGGCCACCATCTGCCGGACGTCGCCCGCGACGCCTTAGAGATGAGCGCGGAGATAACCGCGCCATGGTACCGGCTGCAGTTGGATCTGTTCAGCAAATTGGTGGCGACCTGCATGGAGCAATTCCGTCCGAAGACCACGCCGCCGTTGGCCAATCCGGAACGGTTAAATGAACACTGCGAAGAGCTGTATGAGCTTATCGCCTCGCTCAATAATATTCTCAATCTCTATATGCCTGCCGCCCAGGAGGCGGAGCATCGCTTCCCGATGGGCGAACTGCCGCAGGAAGTGATGGAGATTTGCCAGCGGCTGGCCAAGCTCACCGAAATGCTACGCGGGCTGGCGGAGCTGTTTCTCAACGATCTCAGCGAAAAGACCGGCAGCCACGACGTGGTGCGCCTGCATCGTATCCTGCTGCAGATGAACCGGGCCCTTGGCATGTTCGAAAGTCAGAACAAGCTGTGGCGGCTGGCCTCAATGGCGCAGTCTTCCGGTGCGCCGGTGACCAAGTGGGCCACCCGCGAGATTCGCGATGGCCAGATCCATGTCTGGTTCCACTGCGTGGGGATCCGCGTCAGCGATCAGCTCGAACGTCTGCTGTGGCGCAGCGTGCCGCATATTGTCGTCACCTCGGCGACGCTGCGTTCGTTGAATAGCTTCTCGCGCCTGCAGGAGATGAGCGGTCTGAAAGAGAAAGCGGGCGATCGTTTCGTGGCGCTGGACTCGCCGTTCAATCACGTCGAGCAGGGAAAAATCATTATTCCGCAAATGCGCTATGAGCCGCTTATTGATAACGAAGAGCAGCACATCGCCGAAATGGCGGCTTTTTTCCGTGAGCAGGTCGAGAGCAAAAAGCATCTTGGTATGCTGGTGCTGTTCGCCAGCGGGCGGGCCATGAATCGCTTTCTGGAACATGTTACCGATCTGCGCCTGATGCTGCTGGTGCAGGGCGACCAGCCGCGCTATCGACTGGTCGAGCTGCATCGTAAACGCGTTGAAGGCGGCGAGCGCAGCGTGTTAGTTGGCTTGCAATCTTTTGCCGAAGGGCTGGATTTAAAAGGCGAACTGTTAAGCCAGGTGCATATCCATAAAATCGCCTTCCCGCCGATCGACAGCCCGGTAGTGATCACCGAAGGCGAGTGGTTGAAAAGCCTCAACCGCTATCCCTTTGAGGTGCAAAGCCTGCCGAGCGCCTCATTCAACCTGATTCAACAGGTCGGGCGCCTGATCCGTAGCCATCAGTGCTGGGGCGAAGTCATTATTTACGATAAGCGCCTGCTGACTAAAAATTACGGCGCGCGATTGTTAAATGCGTTACCGGTATTTCCTATAGAGCAGCCGGGCGTTCCCGAGGTTATAGTAAAAAGCAAAGCAAAACAGACGCGTCGCCGACGCCGCTAAGCGCATAAGCGGTGTGGTCGGCGGAGCCTACCGCTGGAGGGAGCAAGTCGATGGATTACACCAAAATTATCAAAGAAGTCGGGCGCGGAAAAAATCACGCTCGCGACCTGGATTTAGTCACGGCCCGTGCGCTGTATACGCGGATGTTAAACGGTGAAGTGGACGATCTGGAACTGGGCGCTATTCTCATTGCGCTGCGCATCAAGGGCGAAGGCGAAGCCGAAATGCAGGGCTTTTATGAGGCGATGCAGCTACAGACCATCCGCCTGACGCCGCCGGTAGCGAAACCGATGCCGATTGTTATCCCCAGCTATAACGGCGCGCGCAAACAGGCCAACCTGACGCCGCTGCTGGCGGTACTGCTGCATAAACTCGGTTTCCCGGTGGTGGTTCATGGCGTCAGTCATGATCCAACCCGCGTCCTGACCGAGACCATTTTTGCGCTGATGGGGATCCCGGCCACCACCCACGCGGGTCAGGCCCAGGCGCGTCTCGACAGCCATGAGCCGGTCTATATCCCGGTCGGGGCGCTGTGCCCGCCGCTGGAAAAGCAGCTGGCATTGCGTTGGCGGATGGGGGTGCGCAACAGCGCGCATACGCTGGCCAAGCTGGCGACTCCGTTCGCTGAAGATGCCGCGCTGCGGCTGTCGAGCGTGTCGCATCCGGAATATGTCGGCAAGGTCGCGGCGTTCTTTACGCAGATCGGTGGCCGGGCGCTGCTGATGCACGGTACCGAAGGTGAAGTCTATGCCAACCCGCAGCGCTGCCCGCAAATTAACCTGATTGATGCGGCGGGAACCAGAGTGTTGCATGAGCGGGCCGACGAGAGTGTGCAGGAAAAAGTGGCATTGCCGGAATCCAAAGATCCTGAAATTACCGCGCGCTGGATTGAGCGCTGCGTGAGCGGTAGCGAGCCGGTTCCGCAGTCGCTGAAAATTCAGCTTGCCTGCTGCCTGGTCGCCACCGGCCAGGCGACTTCGCTCGCTTATGGCCTGGCGCAGGTTGCCGAACGCTGGTGAACGGACAAAAAAAAGCCCGTCCGGTGGCTCGGACGGGCAAACAAGGGTATTTAAAAGGTCTTTTCAGGGTTAATTCAGTGGCATTTCAGAGTATTGCTGCGATTATTTGTAGATAACCGCGGTACCGCTAACTTTGTTGTTGGTGTTAGCGGAGGTGATGCTGTAGCCGGTTGCGCCAGCGGCATCGGCTTTAGCAGCCAGTTTGGCTTCCAGACCATCCAGTGTTGTTGCGCCTTCAGCGGAAACAACGCCGATTTTATTCATGCTTTCTGCCTGGGCTGGGGTTACCGGCTGAGCGGCGAATGCGCCGAAAGACAGAGCGGAAAGGGCGATAGCAGCGGCAGCGTATTTGATGTTTTTCATAATTAATCTCTCGCAGTGTGTTCTGTAGGGGGACGATGTTCCGTCGATGTGATAAGTATCACGTTTTTTGTCGCGAGATAAAATCGAAGGAAATTCACAGTCTTCATCGAATTTTTTGAATGAATAATAATTTATTGATTATTAATAAATTATTTTACGCTATTGCTGCGCTAGAAGGACAAACTAGTTGCCATGGCAACTAAAGGCACATTTTGCCACTTTTTTCGCCAAAAAACGTGCGTGAAAAGATAGCGCAATCAGCGGTAATGAACGGTAAAGGAAGGTCAGCGTAGCTGGCTGTCTTTGGAGCCACGACGATTATATCCTGAATATGTATTGTTGTGTAAATCTTTATCCTGCTGGCACTTCACGCAGTATCTGACCCCGGCGAGCGCCTTACGCCGCGCTTCCGGAATGGGCTCTCCGCATTCTTCACAAAATTTGTTGCTCTCGCCGCCTGGGAGCTCGCTGCGGGCGCGGGCGACGGCATCGTTTACCGTGCTGTCAATTTGATCCTGGACGGCCCCATCGTTTGCCCAACCTGATGCCATGATGCGCTCCTCGTGTTTGCAATCTATAAACAGTATAGAAAATATGGGGGCGAAAAAGGCGCAGCCAAGACCAGGGAGACGGGATTTCCGGCTGCGTATTCCCGACGAGAGCAGAAGGATTATTTATAAATTATCGCGCTGCCGGCTAATTTGTTGCCGCCGCCAGCGGCGTTTATTCGCCAGGCAATCGCCCCCTGCTGGTGGGCTTTTTGCGCCAGTTGCGCCTGTAAATCGTCGAGGGTGCTGGCGCCGGAGGCGGAAACTGAGCCGGACGGGCGCAGCGGGCCAACGGCCACGGCAGCGGTCTCGGGGTTGTTGGCCTGTGTGGGTGAGGAGAGAAGAGCAAGGGCGATAAAAGCGGGGGCGAGCAGAAAGGTTCTCATGGCTATATCCTCATTAACAGCATGGGACATACCTTAAGTTTAGGTCGTGATGAGCAGAACCACCGGATAAATAATAGTGGGCAAACAACCACTTTACGCGCTTATTGCCGCCGGGCATTCGCCCGCGGCGGCATGTATTATCCTTGCTACGCTAAAGTTAACGAGCGTCCGGGCGGATCATATCGAAGCGCTGGCTTTCATCAATGCTGTAGTAGGCCGTCGGCCCGCCGGCGCGTAAAATCGGCTGCGCTTTCGCGGTTTGATAAATCCCGTCTTCCAGCAGCGACTCATCGATATGCACGGCGACCACTTCACCGAGCACCAGCCAGCTATCGATGGCTTCACCGCTGGCGCGCGTTAACTGAATACACTGCGACAGGCGACATTCGAAGTTGACCGGGCTTTCCGCCACGCGCGGGGCGCGGACGATCCGGCTCGGCGCGGCGGTCAATCCGGCGCGCAGGAATTCATCTTCATGACGTGGAATAGTGGCGGAAGTTTCATTCATCGCTTCGGCGAGTGGCCGGGTAGCCAGATTCCAGACAAATTCTTTTGTTTCAACAATGTTCTGCACACTGTCTTTCCAGCCGCCGCTGGCGAAACCGATGATCGGTGGCCGATAGTTAAAGCAGTTGAAGAAGCTGTAGGGGGCGAGATTGCGTTGCCCTGCGCTATCGAGCGAAGCGATCCAGCCGATGGGGCGCGGCCCGACGATGGCATTCAGCGGGTCGTGCGGCAGGCCGTGGCCTTCGGCAGGTTGATAGAAGTACATAGAGCACCAGAAAGCGAAATAAGAAGATATCCAGACTCCCTTATTTACCGCGCCGCCGTCAACGGGTATCTTACGCGGCTGTTGAAAGGAGATTGCCATGAAAGCCGAAAAGCCGGGGTTGCACCCGCGTAACCGTCATCACCAACGCTATGATTTGCCAGCGCTGTGCCAGACTCATCCCGAGCTGCAAAGCTATATCACCCTGAATCCGGCAGGTGAGCAAACCATTGATTTTGCTAATCCACTGGCGGTGAAGGCGCTGAATAAGGCGCTGCTGGCGCACTTTTACGCGGTAAAACACTGGGATATTCCTGACGGCTTCTTGTGCCCGCCGGTGCCGGGACGCGCGGACTATATCCACCATCTGGCCGACCTGCTGGCGCAGGATAGCGGCGAGATCCCGAAAAATGCCACCATTCTCGATATCGGTACCGGCGCGAACTGCATCTATCCGCTGATTGGCGCGCATGAATACGGCTGGCGCTTTACCGGTAGCGAAGTCAACCCGCAGGCCTTTGCCAGCGCCCAGGCGATTATCAACGGCAACCCAGGGCTGACGCGACAAATTCGTCTGCGTCGTCAGAAAGAGGGCCAGGCAATCTTTACCGGCATCATTCATAAGAATGAAACCTATGATGCGACCCTCTGCAACCCGCCGTTCCACGATTCCGCCGCCAGCGCGCGTGCCGGTGGAGAGCGTAAACGCCGTAATCTGGGGCTGGGGGAAGATAGCGTACTGAACTTCGGCGGCCAGCAGCAGGAACTGTGGTGTGAAGGCGGCGAAGTGGCCTTTATTTCGCAGATGATCCGCGAAAGCCAGCAGTTCGGCCGCCAGGTTAAATGGTTTACCTCGCTGGTCTCCCGCGGCGACAATCTGCCGCCGCTGTATCGCCTGCTGACCGAAGTCGGCGCGGTGAAAGTGGTGAAAAAAGAGATGGCGCAGGGGCAGAAACAGAGCCGCTTTATCGCCTGGAGCTTTATGGACGACGCAAAGCGCCGCCGTCCATTTTAAGTCTCTGCCGCCGGGGTTACGTTGCCCGGCGGCGGCAATACCTGCCAGGTTTGTACCGGCGCACGCACGCCGGCGCGATCGAAATGCTGCTTCACTTGGGTATCGAGGGCAAAGCGTACCGCCCACTGCTTCAGCGGCAGCGTCGTAAAGCTGACGCGTAACGTAAACGCGGTATTGCTTAGTCCTACCAGCCCGGCGAACGACGGTTCGCCAATAATCAGCCCGCGGATCTCCTCCTGCGCCATCAGATCGTCGACCGCCGCCTTCAGCGCCTGATTGGCTTTATCCAAATCCTCCTGCCTGTCGACATCATAGTTGGCGACCACCGAACCGATCCCGCGCACAAAGTTGGCGAAGGTGGTTATCGAAGACCAGGGAATAATATGGTACGCCCCGGTATCCTGGCGCACGCCCACCGAGCGGATCGACATCCGTTCCACCGTGCCGGTTAATGGCCCGATGGTCACCAGATCGCCGGTGTTCATCCCGTTTTCAAACTGGATAAAGATGCCGGTAATAATATCTTTGACCAGCGTTTGGGCGCCGAAAGAGATAGCCAATCCTAATGCCCCGGCGCCCGCCAGCAGCGGCGCGATGTTCACCCCCACTTCCGACAATAAGATCATTATCGTAATAGTGGTAATGACCACCGCCAGCGCGTTGCGAAACAGCGTCAGCAGCGTTCTGGCGCGAGCGCTGGGCAGCGGGCGTCCATGAATGTCCGATGACAGGCGGTTCTCAATCAGGCTTGCCAGCAGGGTCCAGCCGACGGCGGAGAAGAACAGGATCAGCGCGATACGAATCAGGACATCCACCGTTTTCTGCCCGGCATCATTGTGAAGCCATTGCTGAAAATCAAATAGACCCCAGGCGCTCAGCAACAGCATCACCGCCACGCATACCGTAAGGATCCGCGCGGCTTTCAGCGAGGCGGAGATCCAGCCGTTGAGCCGTTTTTGCAGCTCCGGGTAGTGGCGTTGGGTTTCTGGCGACAGGGTGATGGTTTTGGCTATCCAGCGTGACAAAATACCGGATACCAGCGCCGCGGCGCCGACGATAGCGAGGCTGCGCAGCGTCGCGCCCATCATAAATTTGAGGCTGTTGCCGGGGTCAAAGAGCGAAAAGAAGAACAGCACGATAAAGTAAGCGCAGGCCAGCCAGTGCCAGACCAGCGCAAAAGCGCGAATAAACAAGCTGAAGAACGGCAGCGAGCGGTCGGCAAGATGGATAAGCCCCTGAGTGATGGCGCGTTTGTTGTGGAAAATCAGATACAACGCCCACACCGTAATGCACAACATTATGATGACGTTGGCCAGCGCGCCAATCTGCACGTTAACCTGGTTGGAGATAATCGGTACCGCCACGATCAGCCCGTAACCAATCAGGCTACTCAGGGCGCTGAGGCGTAAGTTCCAGTAGATTGCGTGTTCGTCGCTGATATTGAAGGGGCGTAAATCGGCGATACGAGGACAAAAAATCAGTCGCAGAATGGCTTTAAAAAACTCGATCAGCGCGAAGGCGTTAAGAAACAGGCTTTGTTGAAAAGCAATGGTGCGGTTGCCGCCGTTTAAACGATCGCTTAACAGCTGGCCGATAAACAGCGTTAGCGCCAGCAAAAGCAGGTCAATGATAAAAGCGCCAGCAATGGTTGCCGGTAACTGGAGCCAGTTATTGCGCTCACGGTTTTTGTGCCTTCCCCAATGGCCCATTTTGCGGTACAGCGGCAGCGCCGCCAGGCGTACTAACCACCAGAAGGCAAATACCAGCCCGGCCAGCAGCAGGAAGTCGCCAGCGGCATTGCGAAAAGCATCGGCATGGAAAGGCTTATGCGGCGAGCCGGTGATATTGCGCCATAGCTGCGAAAACCGTGACGACAGGCGCTCGCTATACTGGCGGCTAATTTCCGTCACGCTTTCCAGAACGGTTTGCTCGTCTTTGACTTCTGGCGGGGTCAGCGTGGGGGCGGCGGCAGGGGGCTGGGTAGCGGCGGCTTTGCGCAGCTCATCGATTAACTCCTGCCGCGAGTCTGGATTATCCAGCACGTCAGCTAATGCCGCCCAGGCGGCTTTTTTTTGTTCGAGGTCAGGCTCGCTGGCTGTGCTTTTGTCGGTTGTCGCCGCCGGAATGCCGGGCAATGACGCCGCCGACAGCGGCGAAATCCACAGCGCAGCGAGCAACAGTAGGATCCACGGCATGGGCGCCTCCATTGCATCTCAAACTGCTAAGTATAGAAGGGGTCAGAGGAGAAGGAGCGGTGGGATGAATCTGGAAAGCGGCTCTCCCCTTACCGGGGAGAGCCGGGCGCATCAGGCTACGTGCTGCAAAAACTCGCGCAGACGCGGGCTTGGCGGGTTCTTCACCAGAACCTGCGGGTCGCCGTCTTCGGCGATGCGGCCTTTATCGATGAAGATCAGCCGTGATGCCACTTTTTCAGCAAAGCCGATTTCGTGGGTTACGATGACCATCGTCATGCCTTCTTCGGCCAGGTCCTGCATGACTTTCAGCACTTCATGGCGCAGTTCCGGGTCAAGTGCCGAAGTCGGCTCATCAAACAGCATCATTTTCGGTTTCACCGCCAGCGCGCGGGCAATAGCGACGCGCTGCTGCTGGCCGCCGGAGAGTTCGGATGGATAGTGGTGCGCGCGTTCCGCAAGACCCACCTTCGCCAGCAGCTCTTTCGCCAGCGTTTCCGCCGCCGCTTTCGACGCGCCGCGCACGCGCTGCGGGCCGAACATCACGTTCTCCAGCGCCGTCAGGTGCGGGAACAGATAGAACTGCTGGAATACCATTCCGGCTTCCTGGCGAATTAAGCGCTCGTCAACTTTCGGGTCGTTCACCTTCAGGCCATCGACGATAAGATCGCCGCTGGTGATCTCTTCCAGTTTATTGATGCAGCGCAGCAGCGTGGATTTACCGGAGCCGGACGGCCCGATGATCACGACCACTTCGCCTTTGTTGATCTTCAGATCGATATCGTGCAGCACTTTAGTCGGGCCAAAGTGTTTGGAAACGTTTTTAAATTCAATCACAGGATTTTCATCCTTCTTTCAAGACGACGCAGAATGAAGCTCAACACCAGGGTGATGATCAGATAAATGACGGCAACGGCGCTCCAGATTTCCAGCGCGCGGAAGTTACCGGCAATAATTTCCTGGCCCTGGCGGGTCAGTTCGGCGACGCCGATAACGATAAACAGCGACGTATCTTTGATACTGATAATCCATTGGTTACCGAGCGGCGGCAGCATACGGCGCAGCGCCAGCGGCAGGATCACGTGGCGGATGGTCTCGCGGCGGGAGAGTCCCAGCGCCAGACCCGCTTCGCGGAAACCTTTATGGATGGACAGCACCGCGCCGCGGGTGATTTCCGCGATATAGGCCCCGGAGTTGATCATGATGGTCACCACCGCGGCGGTGAACGGGTCGATGCGTAAGTCGCTAAACGCCATCGGCAGCGCGAAGTAAATGAACATCACCTGCACCACAATAGGCGTGCCGCGGATGATTTCAATAAATACCAGCGCGATGTGGTTGGCTATCCAGCCGCCGAAACAGCGGGCGAAACCGGCCACCAGACCGATGATAAGGCCGCCAACCAGGCCGAGGACCGAAATCCACAGCGTCATTTTGGCGCCTTCCAGCAAAATAGGAATGGCGGGCCAGATGGCACTCCAGTCAAACTGCATAATGTGTTCCTGTTACTGTTACCGTGTCGAAAGCAGATAAAGCCTCTGCGAATACGGCGCCGGGGAAAGAGACCCTGGCGCCGTGGAGCCCGCGGCGGATTGGCCGCGGGAAGTCGTCCTGATTATTATTTTGGTTCAGTACCGAACCATTTTTTGTAAATTTCGTTGTAGGTGCCGTTTTCACGCAGCGTTTTCAGCGCGCCGTTCACTTTTTCGCGCAGTTCGTCGCTGCCTTTCGGGAAGGCGATACCGTAGCTTTGCGCTTCCAGCGATTCGCCTACCGCTTTGAACTTGCCCTGACCGGCAGTTTTAATGAAGTACAGGATGTTTGGCGTGTCGTGCAGTACCGCGTCAGCGCGGCCGGTGCCCAGTTCCATATAAGCGTTATCAATGTTCGGGAACTGGCGCAGATCTTTGGTTTTGATGTTGGCTTTCGCATAATCAACGGAGCCGGTGCCGCTCTTCACGGCGACCACTTTGCCGTTCAGGTCTTTCACATCTTTAATGTCATTGTTTTTCGCGTTCACCATCACCAGCAGGCCGCTTTTGTAGTAGCCGTCGGAGAAGTCGATTGCTTTTTTACGCTCGTCGGTGATGGTGATCCCCGCCAGCGCCAGATCGATGTTTTTGGTCTGCAGCGCGGGAATGATGCCGCTGAAGTCCATTGGTTTCAGGGTGTAGTCCAGTTTCAGCTCTTTAGCGACCGCGGCCCACAGGTCAATATCGAAGCCGACGTATTTATCACCTTGCTTAAATTCAAACGGAACAAACGCCGTATCGGTGGCGACTACCAGTTTTTTATCTGCGGCGTGAGACGAAACCGCAAAAGCCAGGGTCAGTGCAGCCAGTGACACTTTTAATACAGACTTCATAGTATTTCCTTTTTTATCCACGGGACGAGCCCCTGCGAGAACGTGTAGCCTAATGAAAAAATCGTGCCAGTTTTACAAGCTATTGTTTTTCAACAGGAGCTTTCATATTGCTTGCACAATTTCGGTTACTCGATACAGCAAAAGCACCGTGACGGGGCATCATTTTGGTGCAATATAAACGTAGCGAATAACCAGAGCATTTTTAACGCAAACCCTGATGGGAAAACAATCTTGCTGTAACGATTGTGTGAGGTGATTATTACAATTGTTTTACTTTAGTACGTATTGTGTACATACATATGCACCAAAAGAGGGCGAGCTAAGCGATTGCGGGGGGTAGCGTGGGAGAAAAGGAAAAAGCCGCCAGCGGGCGCTGACGGCGGTAGACGTTTATTCGATATTCGCTTCGATGAACCACAGGAATTTATCCAGGTCGCGGGAAGCCGCGGTAAAGATATCGGCGGTGTCTTCATCTTTCGCTTCGCTGATCGCTTTACGCACATCATTGGCCACGATGGCGTAACGGTCCGCCAGCTCTTTCAGGTGTTCCTGAACGGAGTGAATATCCAGCGGGTAGCTTTTCAGCGGGCTTTTGCTGTTGATGACCTGAGTGGTGCCCAGTGCGACGCCGCCCAGTTGAACGGCACGTTCAGCCATCGTATCAAGGTGATCGGTGAGCGCAGTGCGGAAACCATCCAGCATTTCATGGACAGCAATAAAGTTGGCACCGCGCATATTCCAGTGGGCCTGCTTGGTGATCAGAGACAGGTCGATGAACTGGATCACCTGGCGATTCAGCAGCTCAATAGTCGCTTTCTTCTCATTGTCTGCCACATCGTTACGGGTGTAGAGCAGGTTAGACGCTTTAGTTTTAACCAGTTTTGCGGTACTCATAGTTTCATATCCTCTTGATATTGATACTCGTCATACTTCAAATTTGAATTATGTAGAGCGTTTGTCCCAAATGACTTCGGGACTAATTATAGCAAGGGATATCGGGTATGAGGCATCGGCTGTCCATATCAGTTTGATAGCACAGAGTTGTTGGCTATTTAAAAAAACATTTTAATTCAATTTGTTAGCATGAGACGGCTGGCCCGATACCGTCACGGGCCAGTACGGTAACAAAATCTTAATTTATATCGACTTTCTCGATTTTGCTTTGCCGCTGCATGGTCAGCGTGGAACCCATTGAGGCAACGATAATGGCCCCTAATGCCAGAGTTTGCGTCAGGGTTAGCGTCTCGCCGAGGAACACCATTCCCGACAGCGCCGCCAGAGCCGGCTCCATGCTCATCAGCGTGCCGAAGGTACGGGTGGGCATCCGGGTCAGGGCGATCATTTCCAGCGAATAGGGTAGGGCGGTGGAGAGAATGGCGATGCCAAGCCCCAGCGGCAGCAACGACCATTGCAGCAGCGTATCGCTGGCCTGGACGACGCCGATGGGCACAAAAATTACCGCCGCGATGAGCGAGCCCATGGCCACCGTCGCCGGGCCATGTTCTTCACCCGCGCGCTGGCCGGTAAGAATATAGACCGCCCAGAATGCGCCGGCGCCGAGCGCGAACAGCGCGCCGACTAAATCCACTTCCCCTACGTTTTGCCCAAGCGGCAGCAGGAACCACAGCCCGAGCACCGCCAGCGCCACCCAGACGAAATCAAGCGGGCGGCGTGAACCGAAGAGCGCCACCGCCAGCGGCCCGGTGAACTCCAGCGCGACCGCGACGCCAAGCGGGATCCGCTGAAGCGATAAATAGAAGAGATAGTTCATCGCCCCTAGCGCCACGCCGTAAAAGAACAGCGGTAGCCGCTGCTGCGGGGCAAAGCGCAGTCGCCACGGCTTAAAAATAACGACTAAAATTAAAGTGCCGAGCGTCAGGCGTAGAGCGGTGACTCCCGGTGCGCCAATCAACGGGAAGAGCGATTTCGCCAGCGATGCGCCGCTCTGAATGGAGACCATGGCGATCAAAATAACCAGTATCGGCAACCACGCCGGAACTTTACGGGACGAGCCGGGCATCCTTTCTCCTGTCAGGGTTTGTCAAAAGAGGTAAAGGTTCCAGTGTACTGGAATAACCGCTTAACGGTTTAGCGATTGTTGAAAAAAGAGGGTGGAAAAACAGTACAATGGCGTAAAATGCGTAGGGGAATGCCTTCGTGACTAAGAATAATCTGGATGCGCAGCGCTTACGGCTGGTAAACGTTAAGCACTTTTTGCGCGAAAAGTGTTTGATTTCCAGATTGTTACGAAATCGTGGAAACTTTTGCTTACATGAAAAAGTATGTTAGACAATGTAAAGTCAAAAGAGTTTCCCAAAAGTTTTTGATATATTTAAGACTTAGGACTTATTAGAAACACATTTGAGGTGGTTATGAATAAAATTGCACGTCTTTCAGCACTGGCCGTTGTTCTGGCTGCATCCGTAGGTACTACTGCTTTCGCTGCAACTTCTACCGTTACCGGTGGTTACGCTCAGAGCGACATGCAGGGTAAAGCTAACAAAGCAGGCGGTTTCAACCTTAAGTACCGTTACGAGCAAGATAACAACCCGCTGGGCGTTATCGGTTCCTTCACCTACACCGAAAAAGACAACACCAGCAACGGTACTTACAACAAAGGTCAGTACTACGGCATCACCGCTGGTCCGGCTTACCGTCTGAACGACTGGGCGAGCATCTACGGCGTAATCGGTGTTGGCTACGGTAAGTTCCAGAACAACAACTTCCCGAACCACAAATCCGACATGAGCGACTACGGTTTCTCTTACGGCGCTGGTATGCAGTTCAACCCGATCGAAAACGTTGCCCTGGACTTCTCCTACGAGCAGTCTCGCATTCGTAACGTTGACGTCGGCACCTGGATTGCTGGCGTAGGTTACCGCTTCTAATCACTTCGGTGATATAAAAAATCCGCCTCAAGGGGCGGATTTTTTTTGCCTGTGATTCGGCGATACCGTTTAGTTGACGGTAAACTCGTCGCTGCCCAGATGGTTGTAGTCCACCTTCTGTAACTGGAAATTGGTGATATACACCGGTCCGGCTTTCTGTTCCGAGATAAAGCGATAGCGTGGGGTAATTTCCTGTGCGCTGATGCCGGTCCACTGCGAGAAGAAGCTGAGGAAATCATTCGCCGAGCGGCGGGCTTTAATCATCTTATGCGCTTTATCGTCGCTGGAGAGCACCATAAACGGTACCTGGAAGTTCTGCTGATATTTGTCATCATGGGCGAGATACTGCACCGCTTTACCGCGTTCTTTAAATGCCAGACCGTGATCGGAAAAATAGGTGAGCGAGAAAGAGCTGCCGGAATTCTGTAGCTGGCCGTAGAGTTTCGCCAACAGCGCGTCGGTTTGCGTCACGCTGTAGAGATAGCATGAGGTCTCCTTTGACTGCACAAATGTGGTGTACTTGCCTTTGGTACGATCGCAGGCCTGCGGGTGCGAGCCCATAATATGCAATACGATCAACTGCGGCTGGCTGCGCTCGACTGATAAGACCTGCTCGGTCAGTTTCAGCAACTGCTCATCCTGCGTATTTTTATTGGCTTCAAAATCCCCATTTTTCAGGAACTGCACTTCATCGGCGCGTTTGGCGATGCTGGCGATGGCGGTGTCGTATTCACCAATTTGCCCTTGATTGGAGAACCACCAGGTCTGGAAGCCCGCGCGGTTGGCGAGGGTGACGAAGTTATCCTGATACTGGGGTTTACCGTATACCACCCGATTGAGGGTCAGGCCCAGCGACTTCTGCGTGGAGCCGCTGGCGGCGACGTAGTTTTTAAACAGATAGCCGTTGACCGAACTGGCGAACGGCGTGTTGTCCCAGTGGCCGCCGAAAGCGCCAAGCGCATCGCGGCGCGCGCTCTCACCAATCACCACGACATAGAGATGGTACTTCGGCTTCACCGCCAGCACGTGCCAGCTATCTTTCATGTTCGCCAACTGCGCCATCCGCGCCTGTTCATCCAGCACTTCATTGTTATTAACGATCACGTCTTTTACGAAGCGCACGGCGGGGTAACCGCTATCAATGACTTTAAAGACGCCGCCCCAGGCCAGATTCTGCACAGGTTGCAGGAAGAAGATACCGATGCTAAACAGCAGCCCCAGATATTCCACTTTGCCAAGGCGCGCGGGCGGCTGTGGTTTGCGCCGTACGGCAATGACGCCGAGGGCGAAGATAAATACCGCCAGCAAATAGTTGTACCACGGGAAAATAGTGAGAATTTCCGTCGACTCTTCCACGTTGGTGGCGTGCAGCGCCAGCAGCGTATTGAAGTTTGGCGCGCCGTAAGCCTGGCCGAAGGGATAGTACATCGCGGCCAGCAGGGAATAGAGGCCAACTACCCCTTTTTGTACCCGCGGAAAGGTGCGCCAAAGCAGATGGAGTACGCAGGTAAACGCAACGGTATAGAGCAAGCTAAATTCATACCCAAGCGCCAGATTAATCAACAGCGACTGTAAAAAGTAGAATCCTGTCCACGGGTTCAGGGCCAGTCTGCGGGCGGCCAGCGTTTCTTTCAGAGTGACATTCATAATTCGTAATCAACAAGACGCCATGTTCGTCCCCTGGCATCAAGGGGGTAAAACCTGCTGGACAGTGCGTGAAGAGGGTCTCTGCGAGCCGCAGTAGTGGCAGGGCTGACAAACGATAGGGCCTGCGAATGGTAAGGTCAACTATTCATAACAGATTGTTTTGCGAGAAAGCTTACAAAACTTGAAAAAAGCGCTGAAAGGCGAGGCAACCGGGTAGGTTAACGGGGAAAAATGACAAAAAAATGAAGCGGCGTACGGCGACGCCGCGTTAGTGGTTAGGTTTATCCTGCTGCGGTTTGCCGTTGATCATGTCGCACAGCATGCCGATCAGCATTAAGCGTACTTTAAAGGGTGAATGGCTAAACACGTTTAAGCACCTCTTGAATTCGTTCATGGTTATTCCTCCTGCGTTTTCGCGCCGTCAAATCCGTGATGGCTGTTTGCATTACATACAGATATAGCACAGGCTATATTTTATAGCTATGGCTAAAATGTTATTTTTTTGTGCTCCGGGCGCAATCCATTACAATGTGGATCCTTTTATATGATGCTTGACGCGTCACACCAACGAGGAAGCACAATGAACCGTCGCGCAGGTAAGCCCATAACTAAAAAAGTGACGCAGCTGGTTAATGTCGAAGAACACGTAGAGGGGTTTCGTCAGGTGCGCGAAGCGCATCGTCGCGAGCTGATTGATGACTATGTGGAGCTTATCTCCGATCTGATCAACGAAGTGGGCGAAGCGCGCCAGGTGGATATGGCTGCGCGTCTTGGCGTTTCGCAACCGACGGTGGCGAAAATGCTTAAGCGTCTGGCGAGCGTCGGCTTGATCGAACAGATCCCCTGGCGCGGGATCTTCTTAACCCCGGAAGGGGAAAAGCTGGCCCATGAAAGCCGCGAGCGTCATCAGATAGTGGAAAACTTTCTGCTGGCGATTGGCGTGAGTCCGGAGATTGCCCGCCGCGACGCCGAGGGAATGGAACACCACGTTAGCGAAGAGACGCTGGCGCAATTTAAGCTGTTTACCCAGAGATTACACGCAGAATGAATCTCCCCCTTGTGCAGTCGCTCGCTCGCGACCGTTTCCTGCATCTTTTGTTACTTATCGCCGTTATCCTTAGCCTGTTTGTTCCTTTCGCGCCTAAGCGCTGGGGGCAGGCTATCGACTGGCACACTATCATCACCCTTAGTGGGCTGATGCTGCTGACCAAAGGGATTGAACTGAGCGGTTATTTTGATGTGCTGGGGCGCAAAATGGCGCGCCGTTTCGTCACCGAACGCCAACTGGCCATCTTCATGGTGCTGGCTGCCGCGCTGCTTTCCACTTTTTTGACCAACGACGTCGCGCTGTTCATTGTCGTTCCCCTCACGTTAACGCTAAAAAAATGGTGCGCCATCCCGGTGAACCGGCTGATTATTTTTGAAGCGCTGGCGGTTAACGCCGGCTCTTTATTAACGCCCATCGGCAATCCGCAGAATATTTTACTGTGGGGCCGCTCCGGGCTATCGTTTCTTGCCTTTATCGGCCAGATGCTGCCGCTGGCGGCGGCGATGATGATCACGCTATTGGTGCTGTGTTGGTTCTGTTTCCCCGCCGCTCGGCTCAATTATCAAAGTAGCGACAAAGCGCCGGAGTGGCGGCCGAGGCTGGTGTGGAGCTGCCTCGCTTTCTACCTTATCTTTCTGGCGGCGCTGGAGATGAAGCAGGAACTCTGGGGACTGTCGATCATTGCCGTCGGGTTCCTGCTGCTGGCGCGAGCGGTGATTATCAACGTCGACTGGTCGCTGCTGCTGGTGTTTATGGCGATGTTTATCGACGTTCATCTGCTGACGCAGTTGCCGGTGCTGCAGCAGTGGCTGAACGACGTCGGCCAGCTCTCGCATGGCGGGCTATGGCTGACGGCAATTGGCCTGTCGCAGTTTATCAGCAACGTGCCGTCGACTATTTTGCTGCTCAATTACGTGCCGCCAACGATGCTGTTAGCCTGGGCGGTGAACGTCGGCGGCTTTGGACTGCTGCCCGGATCGCTGGCGAACCTGATTGCGCTGCGGATGGCCGGCGACCGCCGGATCTGGTGGCGTTTTCATCTTTATTCCATTCCGCTGCTGATCTGGGCGGCGCTTACCGGTTACGCCATGCTCGCGCTGTGGCGCTGATTTTCAGAGGATTGGGCAAGAAACGGGCAGGAACACCCCATTCGCGATGACGACGCTCGGGCTATAACTATCTGGCTGACGTTAATCATCCGAATGAGGAGACTGCTATGCGTTATCAAAAACTGGGAAATACCGGCCTGTTTGTCTCTGAGCTGTGCCTTGGCACCATGACCTTCGGCGGCGAAGAGGGGATGTGGGGAAAAATCGGCCAGCTGCGCCAGGCGGAAGCCGAACAGCTGGTGGGCAGCGCGCTGGATGCGGGCATCAACTTCATCGATACCGCCAACGTTTATTCAGAAGGACGCTCGGAGGAGATCACCGGCCAGGCGTTAAAGAATCTGAAGATACCGCGTGAAAACGTGGTGGTGGCGACCAAAGTGTTCGGCGAAACCGGCACCGCTGGGGTGAACTCGCGCGGCAGCTCACGCTACCACATTATGGGCAGCGTGAAAGAGAGCCTGCGCCGCCTGCAGCTCGATCATATCGATCTCTATCAATTACACGGTTTCGATCCGGCGACGCCTATCGAAGAGACGCTATCGGCGCTGGACACCCTGGTGCAGCAGGGGCATGTGCGCTATATCGGCGTTTCTAACTGGGCGGCATGGCAAATCGCCAAAGCGCTGGGCATCGCGGAACGCCTCGGGCTCTCGCGCTTTGCTTCTCTGCAGGCTTACTACACGATTGCCGGGCGTGAGCTGGAACGCGAACTGGTGCCGATGATGCAAAGCGAAGGTCTCGGCCTGATGGTCTGGAGCCCGCTGGCGGGCGGTCTGTTGAGCGGTAAATATCGCCGCGATGGTCAGGCGGAAGCGGGCGGTCGTCGACTGGAGTTCGATTTCCCGCCGGTGAATAAAGATCGCGCCTTTGACTGCATTGATGTTATGCAGGTGATAGCCGAAGCGAAAGGGGTCTCGGTGGCGCAGATTGCGCTGGCGTGGTTACTGCATCAGCCGGCGGTCACCAGCGTTATTATTGGCGCCAAACGGGCCGAGCAGTTGCAGGATAACATTGCCGCCACCGCTATTCGCCTGAGTGAAGATGAGCTGCGCCAGCTTGACGCGGTCAGCGCGCTGCCGCGCGAGTATCCGGGTTGGATGCTGGAGCGCCAGGGGGAATATCGCCGTAAGCAGCTTGACGCGCAGTAACGCTGTTTTTTCGTGCTTATAAAGATCGCCGCTTGCGGCGATCTTTTTTGTTTGTATGGCTCACAGAAAACGATCCTGCTTTTGCTTCGGCGGTAGTTTTTTTGTATATGACTAGTCATAACATTTAAATGACTAGTCATATACAGAGGCGAACCATGAAAGACAAACTACCGGCCAATTTTTTATGGGGTAATTCGGTCTCCAGCATGCAGACCGAAGGGGCGTGGAATGAGGGGGGGAAGGGGATGTCGGTGTACGATATCCGTGAACCGTCGGAGTTCGCCTCGGACTGGAAGGTAGCGACCGACTCCTACCATCGCTTCCGCGAAGATTTTGATTTAATGCAGGATCTGGGCATGAACTGCTATCGCTTCCAGATTGCCTGGAGCCGCGTCTGTCCGCAGGGAGATGGCGAGTTTAATGAAGAGGGGATTGCGTTCTACCATCAGTTTATTGATGAGCTCATTGCCCGCGGTATTGAACCGATGATCTGCCTCTATCACTTCGATATGCCCTTGTCGCTGGCGGAGCGCTATAACGGTTTTACCGATCGCCGGGTAATGGACGCTTTTATCCGCTATGGCCAGAAGATGATCGACTGCTACGGCGATAAGGTGAAGTACTGGCTGACCTTCAACGAACAGAATCTTTACCATTCGCCGGAGGCTTTTCTGATCACCGGCTATCTGCGTGGCGATAAAACGTTGCGCGAACTCTACCAGATCCAGCACCACGTGATGATGGCGCACGTCCATCTCACCGACTATCTGCATCAGGCCAAACCGCAGTGTCTGATGGGCGGAATGCTGGCCCATGCGCTGGTCTATCCGGCAACCTGTAAGCCGCGCGATATTCTGTGCGCCCAGCAACTGGACGAGTTTTTAAATCAGAACCTGCTGCGCGCGTACGCGGGCGAGGGCTATAGTCCGGAAGTGATGCATTTTGTCGCCCGTGAAGGTTTTGACGATATCTATCGTCCTGAAGATATCGCGTTGATGGCAAGGGTGAAGGTCGACTATCTGGCATTCAGCTACTACGCCAGCCGCACGCTCAATAGCGACGCGATTCCGCCAGGTACGGCGGTGAACAACTATATGTTGTTCGGTAATCAGGACAATCCATACCTGAAAGCGACGGAATGGAACTGGCAGATCGATCCGCTGGGATTCCGCACGATCATTACCCGCTATTACAACGACTGGCGGCTGCCGGTCTTCCCAATTGAAAACGGGATTGGGGTGATCGAATCCTGGGACGGCGAAAATCAGGTCGCCGATGATTACCGCATTGCCTACCACCGTGACCACATTAACGCCATGAAAGCGGCAATGTTTGAAGACGGGGCGCAGGTGATAGGCTATCTCGGCTGGGGATTAATCGATATCCTTAGCTCGCAGGGCGACATGCGTAAACGCTATGGTGTGGTGTACGTCAATCGTGAAAACCACGATCTCAAGGATCTTAAGCGGGTACCGAAGAAAAGCTACGCGTGGTTGAAGCGGGTTATCCACAGTAATGGCGAAGAGATGTAACGGCGAGCGGGCGGTGTATGCTGCCCGCCAGCCCCTCACAAAATAGTAAAGGATCGGAGAATGACGGCGAAGTATCTTAATATCGCGCGGGAAATAAAAAAGCGGATCATTAGCCAGCAGTATCCTGCCAGCGCGCCGTTACCCGACCAGTTTGCGCTGGCGGCAGAGTTCAATACCAGCCGGATGACGATCCAGCAGGCAATGCGTCAGCTGATTGTCGAGGGGCTTATCTACACCCGCAAAGGGCAGGGTACCTTTGTGCGGAAAAATTTCCTCCAGCTATCGCAGTGGGAACTGCCCGGCAGCGACTATTTCGGCGCCACCAAAACCTGGGAGCATCTCGGCGAGGTGCAAAGCGAAGTCGTGCGCTTTGAACTGCGTTTTCCCAGCGAGAAGGAACAGAGTTCGCTGCTGATCGACGCCGATGCGCCGGTGTATGACTTTGTCCGCCTGCGGTTGCTTAACGGCGAGCCGATTTCGCTGGATTTAACGGTAATGCCGGTGGCGCTGGTGCCGGGGCTCAATAAAAGCCATCTACAAAGCTCGGTGTTTCGTTACGTGCAGGAGACGCTGGGGCTGAAGCTGATGGGGTCTTATCGGGTGGTGCGGGCGATTAAGCCGGATGAGCTGGATAAATTACATCTTAACTGCGAGCCGACCGACCCGGTGCTGGAGGTTGAGCAGGTTATCTATCTGGAAGACGGTACGCCGCTGGAGTACGCGCACTGTCACTACCGCTACGATCATGGCGGGGTCATTCTGGTCAATAACGGCTAACCGGGAGCGCTCCCTGCTGGCGCAGCGCTTAGCAGATGCAGATAAAAAAACGGCGGGCACCAGGCCCGCCGTTTTCATGTGCTAGCTGAACTTAGTTCAGGCGCACCGGCATCCCTGAACGGTTCTGGATCGCCTGATCCATTACGCTCTGGTCAACGTCAGGCTGGCTGGTCACCGACTGCACGGCCTGAGTCAGGCTGATAGGCACGATTTCGCCGCCTTTGAACTGCGCTTCGGTGGTCGACAGCGGGTTGTGTACTTCGACGTAGCGGCTGCCATCCGGTTCGGTGGTGGCTTTTACCGGCTCATCGATAAACTGCACGCGGGTGCCGACCGGCACGTTCTCAAACAGGAATTTGATGTCTTCGTTACGCAGACGCACGCAGCCGTGGCTCACGCGCAGGCCGATACCAAAGTTGGCGTTGGTACCGTGGATGGCGTACAGACGACCGATATACAGCGCGTACAGGCCCATCGGGTTATCCGGGCCTGCTGGTACGACTGCCGGCAGCGGGTTACCTTCCGCGGCGTATTCGGCGTGCATTTTCGCCGTCGGGGTCCAGGTCGGGCCCGCTTTCTTACGCTCAACTTTGGTCGTCCAGTTGATCGGCGTATCTTTACCCAACTGGCCGATACCGATCGGCAGTACGATCACGGTATTGGTGCCTTTCGGGTAGTAGTACAGACGCATCTCGGCGCTGTTGATGACGATGCCTTCATGCACGGTGTCCGGCAGAATCAGCTGTTGCGGAATATTCAGCACGGTACCGCCTTTTGGCAGGTAGGTATCCACGCCCGGGTTCGCTTCCAACATGTTGGACAGACCCATCTGATATTTGGCAGCGAAATATTCCAACGGCTGTTTATTATCGTCTGGAATAGTGATGACCTGGTTCTGGCCAATCAGACGGCTGCCGTCGGTTGGCAGAGGATAGGTAACAGCTGAAGCTGTGTTGCAAAAGCCCACGATGGCGAAGGCTGCCGCTAAGAGTGTCGATAATTTCATATTCTTCATGTCGTGCGCGGTGTCAACGCCACACGGGCCTTGTTAGATATTCAGATAGTAGATGGGAGCGCATTATATGTGCTTTCCGATAAACAGGTAAATCAGATGTGTACGAAATCACAATTTTTTCCTGTTGCTACTAGTGTAGTGCGCAACGCGCCGCTTTCACGGCGAATCGTCTGGTTAATGAAACGTGGATTAATCTTCCAGCAGCCGTGACTGCAACGCTTCGCGCGCCTGTGGCGTCAGGCGGTATTCCTGTTCCAGCCAGCGGTCGACATGACCGTAACGCTGTTCAATGCTGGACAACGCGGTCGCCAGATATGACTCCTGAACGGTCATGATGGCGGCGAGATTTTTACGCCCGTGCTCATTAAGGCCTTCGCCGAAGGTGTCGAGCAGGAATCCTTCGACCTGCGCCAGCATCCCCTGGGTCAGCAGATACTCTTCCATGACCGTATTGCTATCACAGCCGAGCGCGAACAGCGTCAGGGCGCAGCCGACGCCGGTGCGGTCTTTACCGACGGCGCAGTGCTGCAGCAGGGCGCCGTCAAAAGGCTCCATTAGCCATTGCGTCAACTGGCGATAGGCGGCGTTATTAAACGGTAACTGGCGGTAGAGCTGTAGCATAAACTGCTCGCCGTCCATGGTGTTGAGGGTCGCGGCGTTAAACTCGGTGACTTTCGCATTGACGCTGCTGGAAAGCGGATTGGCCGGGGCGTTGAGGTAAAAGGCTTCGCTATTCAGCCGATCGGGGCTGCGATTGACCTCTGTCGGATCGCGATAATCCAGCACCCGGCTCAGCGGAATGGCGCTGAGATGATTGAGATCCTCCGGCGTCATGTTGTGCAGCGAGCCTGAGCGCAGCAGTTTGCCTGAACGTACGCGCCGGCCGTCGGCCGCGCGTTGACCGCCGAGGTCGCGAAAGTTGATGCCGCCTTGAAGCGAGATAAATGCAGGATGGCTGGTGCGGGTGGTCATAAATTCCCTCTGAATTGCGGATAATTATTATGTCTTAGCAATCGGTCATTTTGCGGTAAAACCCTGACCATAGCATAGTTATTGGCGGGCTTTTTACCGCAAGCCGTGAAAAGTGAACCATTTGCTGGCATAATGTCTGGTTCATCACATCCCTAATTCTCTATTTTCAGGATATCCTCGTGCTAGTATCCAGCAACGTCACCATGCAGTTTGGCAGTAAGCCGCTGTTTGAAAACATCTCCGTCAAATTTGGCGGCGGCAACCGCTACGGCCTGATTGGCGCCAACGGCAGCGGCAAATCTACGTTTATGAAGATCCTCGGCGGCGATCTTGAGCCGACGCTGGGCAACGTGTCTCTCGATCCGAACGAGCGCATCGGTAAGCTGCGCCAGGATCAGTTCGCCTTCGAAGAGTTCACCGTGCTGGATACGGTTATCATGGGCCACGGCGAGCTGTGGGAAGTGAAGCAAGAGCGCGATCGCATCTACGCGCTGCCGGAAATGAGCGAGGAAGACGGCTATAAAGTGGCCGACCTGGAAGTAAAATACGGCGAGATGGACGGCTATTCCGCCGAAGCGCGCGCCGGTGAACTGCTGCTCGGCGTTGGTATTCCGGTGGAGCAACATTACGGCCCGATGAGCGAAGTCGCGCCGGGCTGGAAACTGCGTGTCCTGCTGGCGCAGGCGCTGTTCTCCAATCCGGATATCCTGCTGCTCGATGAACCGACGAACAACCTCGACATCGATACTATTCGCTGGCTGGAGCAGGTGCTGAACGAACGCGACAGCACCATGATCATCATTTCGCACGACCGTCACTTCCTGAACATGGTTTGTACTCATATGGCGGATCTCGATTACGGCGAACTGCGCGTGTATCCGGGCAACTATGACGAATATATGACCGCGGCGACCCAGGCGCGTGAGCGTCTGCTGGCCGATAACGCCAAGAAGAAAGCGCAAATTGCCGACCTGCAGGCCTTTGTTAGCCGCTTTAGCGCCAACGCTTCAAAATCGCGTCAGGCGACCTCTCGCGCCCGTCAGATAGATAAAATTAAGCTGGATGAGGTGAAAGCCTCCAGCCGCCAGAACCCGTTCATTCGCTTCGAACAGGATAAGAAACTATTCCGTAACGCGCTGGAAGTGGAAGCGCTGGCGAAAGGCTTTGATAACGGCCCGCTGTTCAAAGGGGTTAATCTGCTGCTGGAAGTTGGCGAAAAGCTGGCGGTACTGGGGACCAACGGCGTCGGTAAATCAACGATGCTGAAAACCCTGGTCGGCGAACTGGAAGCGGATAACGGTACCGTCAAGTGGTCGGAAAACGCCCGTATCGGCTACTACGCGCAGGATCATGCCGAAGATTTCGAGAACGACCTGACGGTCTTTGACTGGATGAGCCAGTGGAAACAGGAAGGCGATGACGAGCAGGCGGTACGCAGTATCCTCGGTCGTCTGCTGTTTAGCCAGGACGATATCAAAAAGCCGGCGAAAGTCCTCTCCGGTGGTGAGAAAGGTCGCATGCTGTTCGGTAAGCTGATGATGCAGAAACCGAATATCCTGGTGATGGATGAACCGACTAACCACCTGGATATGGAATCGATCGAATCGCTGAACATGGCGCTGGAGATGTATCAGGGCACCCTGATTTTCGTTTCTCACGACCGTGAGTTCGTGAGTTCGCTGGCGACTCGCGTACTGGAGATCACCCCAGAACGCGTAATCGATTTCAGCGGCAACTACGAAGATTACCTGCGCAGTAAAGGTATCGAGTAATCCCTCTCCGTTACCCGGGTGGCGGCTACGCCTTACCCGGGCTACCCGCGGTGCCGTTTTTTTGTCGGGTGGCGGCTAACGCCTTACCCGACCTACGGTCCTTACGACCTGCCTTTAATGTCTTCACCGCGCTGGCTGAAACTGCCGGTGTTGGTGGCCTCAAAATCGCTGAGACGTTCCCGGAAGGCCGGGGCAGCCCGCATGGATGCGGGCTGAGGGCCGTGTTTTGCACGGACGCTGCCTCGGCCCGACCCGAAGCCTGGCGGGATAAGTCGAAGGAACCACGAAGTGGCGATTTTGGCGGCCAGAGCCCGGGAGTACAGAGGGCGGCGGCGACTGGCCGCCCTCTGTGCGCTCCCTGCGCCATGCGAGCCATAACGCAGAAGACATTTCGGGAGCGCAATAGGCTCTGAATTAATACAAAACAACTGTTTTTCCCGGACCAAAACCGTTGCAAACCGATAGCAGTATCTACCCGCGGTGCCGTTTTTTGTCGGGTGGCGGCTAACGCCTTACCCGACCTACGGGGCGACCAAACCGCACAGTGTTGTAGCCCCGGTAAGCGGTAGCGCCACCGGGGATTTCTGGACCACCAATACCGGCATTTTCAGCCGGCCTATGGTCAGAGCCTCCACTCTGTTCCTTCGACGCCATTCACCAGCAGTTGGCGTTTTTCTCCCGCCGGTAATGACAGCTTCAGCGCTTTCCACGCTGGGCGATAGTTGCCGCAAGCGTCGAGCTTCAGGTTTATGCTGTTGGCGCTGCAGGTCATTTCCCACTCCAGCCATAGCGCATCACCCTCTTTATAGCCCCAGCTTTCGCCGTCGTCTTCAAACAGCAAACCGCGGGTTGAGCCGGTACCTTTCAGTGGGAACAACTGCAGTTCGCGACGATCGTCTTTTTGCGCATCGACGTGGTTGATACGTTCACTGAGCGGCAGACCGGCGCCGGCGCGGACCAGCAGCGGCAGTTTTTCCAGCGGCGCGTCCAGCGTCACCCACTGACCACCGGCGAACCACTGGTGGCTGTAAAAATCGTACCAGCCGTCCTGATTATCGGGCAGCCACAGCTGGCGCTGACGGGCGCCGGGCTCTACTACGCTTGCCACCAGCAGATCGCGCCCCAGCATGAAGTCATCACACTCGGCGAAGGTCTGGGTATCGTGCTGGTGATCGAGGAAGGTCGGGCGCAACATGGGTTCGTCATCGGCATGCGCCTGCCATAACAGGGTGTACAAATAGGGCAGCAGACGGTAGCGCAGCTCGATGGCAGAGCGGATCGCCGGGGTGATTTCCGGGTACATCCAGGGTTCATTGACCGTCTGGTCGTCATTCCACGAGTGAATGGTAAAGCGCGGATGCATCACGCCGTTTTGCACCCAGCGAACGAACAGTTCTGGCTCGGGTTTATCGCCGGAGAATCCGCCGACGTCATGGCCGACGTTAAACAGCCCGGAAAGACTCATCCCTAATCCCATACGGGTGTTATAGCGCAGCGTATCCCAGTTGGTGCGGTTGTCGCCGCTCCAGGTCTGTACGTAGCGCTGCATCCCGGCACAGCCGGAGCGGGAGATCAGATACGGGCGCTTTTGCGGCGCAAAGCGTTGCTGGGCTTCCAGCGAGGCGCGCATCATTAACAGCGGCATCACCGGGCGAATATGCTTAATGGCGATTTCGCGGCCAAAGCCGTAGCAGCGCGCCTCGCCGTCCCACACCTCATACTCGTTATTATCGTTCCAGGTCGAATCGATACCCATCTCCAGTAGCTGGGTGGTCACGCCTTCCTGCCACCAGGTCACGGTGTGCGGGTTGGTGAAGTCGAGATGCGAACCTTCATCGTCCCAGAAGCTGGAGCGCTCCGGCGCATCGGTTTGCGAATCGCGAATGAAAAGGCCGCGTTCCGCCACTTCGCCATAGCGTGGGTGATCCTGCAGCAGACACGGTTTGATATTGGCAGCCAGTTTCAGCCCGGCATCGTGGAACGACTGGCTCATCACTTTTGGCTGCGGCACCTTGTCGTAGTTCCAGTTAAAGACGTAGCGTTTGCCGTTGATTGAGGTATAGCCGGAAGAGAGCTGGAACGAATCACAGGGGATCGCATGCTGCTCGCACAGGCGGATAAAGTTCATCAGCTGATTTTGCGCATCCGGTGCGTCGGTATAGTGCATCGTCGAGCCGCTATAGCCGAGGCTCCATTTCGGCCCAAACAGCGTTTTACCGGTCAGACGGACAAACGCTTTGGTCACATCCAGCACCTGCTTACCGGTAAACAGGTAATAATCGATGTCGCCGGCCTCCGCCTGCCAGCGGCGATAGGCGGTGTGGTAGTTGTCGATTTCATTGCCCAGATCCAGCCAGCAACTGCTCAGGTTGTCATAGAACAGGCCGTAGCTGATATCGCTGCGCTGCGTGATGGTAAAGGGAATATGTTTATACAGCGGGTCGGTGCTGACGGCGTTGTAGCCCATGGCATCGAGGTTACGCATTTCGTAGCGTTTGCCGTTACGCTGCAGGTCACCGGCTTTTTCACCCAGCCCGTAGAAACGTTCATCTTTGCGGCGGCTAAGATAATGGGCGACGCCATCCCCGTGGGCGTTTGCCAGATAGGCGCTGGTTGGGCGGTCATTGGCGAGCGTCTGCCACTCACCGGCCTCGTCGCGATAGCTCCACTCCAGCCAAAGCGGCTGATGGACGGTAACGCGCAGCTGGCGGGTGGCGATGGTCAGCGTGTCATCCGCTTCGCTCATCTGCCAGGCCGGGAGGCTAAAACCGCTGAGGTCATCCCGCGCACGGCCTTCCCACGGCACATCCTGCTGCGGGGCGATACTCCAGGTGCGATCCAGCGCCAGTTGGCCCTGGCGCTTCAGCAGGACGCGGAATAAATTCTCTTCCAGCACGTACAGACACAAAGTGTGCTGACCATCAACGGTCAATTCAACGTGATGCTCCAGCTGTTGGTGCAAACTCCAGTGTTTCAACGTCTTCATATTTTACATCCACTCTCAGGCGCGCTTGGCGCGACGTTCAGCAATAAATGCCACCAGGAAAACGGCGCCAATCAGGTCAAAGAAACCCATGGCGATAAACAGCGGGTTGAAGCCGATTTTGTCGGCGGTCACCCCGATTAATAATGAGAACAGGAAGCTGGCGATCCACGCCGCGGAACCGCGCATACCGTTGACAGTCGCCATTTGTCCCTTGTCGAAAGACTCCACCACCAGCGCGCTGAGCATGCAGGAGATGATCTGATGGCCGAAACCGCCAATGGAGATCAGGATGATGGTGATATAGGGATCGCGGGTAATGGCCACCAGGGCCAGCGAGAGCATCAGAAACGCGCCGGTCACGGAACTGGCGATGACCGAATTGACTCGCGTACAGCCGAACCAACGGACGTACAGGCGGGTGAGATAGCCGCTGACCACGCTGCCAAGGTCGGCGGCGAGGAACGGCAGCCAGGCGAACATCGCTATCTGTTTAAGATCCATACCGTGCTCTTTCGCCAGGTACAGCGGCACCCAGAAGCTCAGCACCGCCCAGGCGGGCTCGGCCATAAAAGCGGGGATGGCGATACCGTAGAAACGTTTGTTCTTCGAGACGGTTTTTAGCGCGGTAAAAAAGGGCTGCTTCACTGGCGGCGCTTCGTTGTCCTGCTTGATGTACTCCAGCTCGCTTTGGCTGAGATTCGGGTGCTTTTCCGGGCTCTGATAGAACGCCCACCACAGCACGACCCACAGCAGCGCCAGCACGCCGGTAAACATAAACGCGCCCTGCCAGCCGAAGGAGGCGTGGGCGAAGTAGATGATAGGCGGCGCCAGCATTGCGCCGATAGAAAAGCCGACGCCAGCCCAGCCGGCGGCGATCGGCCGTTCGGATTTCGGGAACCACTCGCCGATGGTTTTAGCGTTAGCCGGGGTGGCGGCCGCCTCCGCGCCGCCCATAAAGAAGCGTAAAATAGCCAGATGCAGCCAGCTGCCTGCTCCGGCGTGCGCGATACAGGCTACCGCCCACAAGGTGGCGCAAACCATAAAGCCCAGCTTGAGCCCGATGACGTCGATAAGCCAGCCGCACAGCGGTTGGAAGATGGTATAAGCCAGCTGAAATGCGCCGACGATCCACGAGTATTGCTCGGTGGTAATACCGAGAGTGGCTTTCAGTTCCGGGGCGATAATCCCCAGCGAGTTACGTGTGATGTAGTTGACGGTGACGCCAAGTAAAAACAGCACCAGCACCCACCAGCGCAGGTTTTTCACCACCCGGCGCGTTTTGCTGACTGCCATATCATTGTTGAGGCCTTGACTCATAGAACTCTCCACAAGACGTTGTAGGGGGAAATGACGCTTCAGCCGCTGAGTCGTCACGTAATAGTTCTAACTATTTGAATTATTTGTTTTTATTTCAATACCTATTGGTATAACTAGTATGGAAGATATTGGACCAATTCAAAATAAGGGAGAAAGGCGGCGGGCAGTAGCGCTATTTATGCAAAATTTTTCATGAGATGACGTAGTTCTCATAATTTGCCGGAGTATTTGCTTGTTAGTCAGGGTTTGGCGACTATGAAAATTCTTTCATTTTTGAATTGGAGCTGGATCACAGAATGGATAAAAAGCTGCGAGTCGCCGAAATTGCCGCCCGCACCGGGCTTTCAGCCAGTACGGTTTCGCGCGTCTTAGCCGGAAAAGCGAATACCAGCGAAAAGGCCCGTCAGGCGGTATTGGCCTGCGCCCATGAGCTGGGGGTGATGCAGGGATTGGCCGCCGGGCGGCTACTGCTCAACAACCTGCTGATTTTTGCTCCGCAACGGGCCTTCGATGAACGTTCAGATATCTTCTACTATCGCGTCATCCAGAGTATTAATAACGCGCTGGCGCCGCATGAAGTACGTCTGCGCTATTGCGCGCTGGAAGAAAACGACAGCGACGCCAATCTGTTTCTGGCCCGCATGAACGAGACCGACACCCAGGCGGCGGTATTGCTGGGTATCGACGATCGGCATATCCACGCGCTGGCGGCGGATCTTGGCAAACCTTGCGTATTAATTAACTGCCGGGATGAAGGGATGCGGCTTCCTTCTATTGCGCCTGATCATCGGCTGATTGGCCAGTGCGCCGCTCGTTATCTGTTTGATATGGGCCATCAGGCGGTAATGAACGTGATGTGCTTGCGCCGCTATACCATGGAGCTACGGCTAGTGGGTATCAAGGAGGCGTGGCGCGCGCGCAACCTGCGATTTACCGGTAGCCGCGACCTGATTAGCGTCGCCAACTTTAGCGCCAGAGAAACGGAAGAGCAGGTCGGGGCCTGGCTCGACGCTTTACAGGGGCGCCCGATGCCGACGGCGTTTCTGGTGGGCGGCGATTTTATGGCCGCCGGTACCGTCAGCGCGCTGCAAAAACGAGGCCTGCGGGTGCCGCAGGATGTCTCGGTGATGAGTATCGACGGTTTTAATCTGGCGGCGATTCAGGACGTGCCGCTAACGGCGATTCATGTGCCGCGGGATGAGCTCGGCAGCGAGGCGGTGCATCTTTTGCAGCAGCGTCTGCTGCGCCCGGAAGCGCCGCACGGCTCGCTACTGCTGCACGGCGCCCTGGTGGTACGCGATTCGGTGCGGCGGATCCGGCCAGGCAAGAGCCATACCGCCGTAGAACAGCAAGGTCTGTATGATGATTAGATCTTCATGCCCAATGCGCGTTTGCCGTGATCGTTAAGATCGGCAACGGTGAAGCGCGCCTGCCAGTCGCATTCGTAATCTTCACGCGGGAAATCCCCCGGCGAGGCGCCTTTTTCCAGCGCGATTTTTACCTTCTGCGCATAGGCGAGGTTTTTCTCGCACATCGGCGCGGCCGGGATGTACATGACGTTGCCCCAGCCCTGTTGATTTTCCACCGGCGCGACCGAGTGAATGACATCGCAGTGCCACCAGACGGAATCACCGGCATTCAGCGCGGGAATCGAGCTTAGCGCTTTGATGAGCAATGGATGCCATTGCTCAGAGATCGGCAGTACCTTGCCCGGCGCGACGCCGCATAGTTCATCTTCCGGCACATCATCCAGCAGCGGACGCAGCAGAACGTAAGCCATCGCCTCCGGGATCGGCACCACGTGCAGCAGCCCTTGACCGGGGATCATGTCCGACAGCGCTGTCCAACCCTGGAAAGTGCGGAAGACCGAACATTTGGTGGTGTTATCGACGGTGTACTCTTCCACTTCGGTACGATGCGCCGCGTCCCACGGATCGTAGGCGTCGATATTGCCATTAAAGACGTTGGCGAAAACCTGCTGATAAGCGGGAAGCAACCAGCGCTCCAGCGCCCCGGAATCGGTATGCGCGCCCAGCCCCTTTGACGTGGTTCCCGGCGGGCGGCGGCGGATGCGGTCAGGGTAAATCACGCTGACATCCGGATCGAACCAGCGTTTGCCGTCCTGCTCAAAGCGCCACAGGCGGTTAAGGAAGGATTGTACCGCCGCCATTTCATCGCTCTGGCGCGCCTGCATTTGCGAGGGCGACCAGTAGATCGGATAGATCTCCGGGCGCGAAGCCTCCAGCGAGCCGAAGAAGCTGTCGCCGGGCCCTTTGTAAACGTCGTCGAAATGGTTCAGGTCCAGGTATTCCAGCATCGCGTTATCCCAGGCCAGCGCCTGTTCGCGCGGGTAGTGGCCTTTGATAACCGCGCAACCGCGGCGCTTAATCGCCTCGCGCTGCGCATCGCTCACTTTACCCTGGGCGATATCGCTAAACGGGATCGTCGGCCAGACCTCCTGGCCCGCGGCTTTCAGGGCATTAATCTCGTCCAGGCGCTCGCTGATGCGCGCCGAGAGTTTATCGAACACTGCCTGAACATCGCCGATTTGCGCGCGTAGGGCCTGTTTCATCTGGCGAATCGCCGCTTTATGGTCGGCAGGTAATGTTTCGTGGGTAGGGAGAGCAGCCATAATTACCTCGCTGTATCTTTCATTCGAAAGTATTAAGTCTTACAAACGTTAATTTAAGTTAAATTAGAGTTAATGCAAGTTTAAAATTATGCAGCGGCGCACAAAATGGAAAAGCCGGGGCGGATACCCCGGCACAGGATCAGTCGTTGAAAGGGGAGGTCTTATCGAGAACGGCCTGAATCACCTTCAACGCGCCGTCGTGGTTATTGTCATCGGTGGTGAAACCGGCGATGGCTTTGATGCTGTCGGCAGCGTTGGCCATAGCAAAAGCATATTTCACCAGTTTTAACATTTCGGCGTCATTGCCGCTGTCGCCAATTGCTACGCATTGCTGCGGCGAAAGGTTCCAGCGTTTGAGCAGGCGGCTGATGCCGTTGGCTTTATGCAGGCCGGGGATAATCAAATCGACAAAGCCAAAGCCGCTGGTGACCGGCTTCATGATCCCATCCAGCGAGACGTGCAGTTTATCGATAAGCTGTGGGATATCGCTATCAGGCAGGTTGAGGGAGAATTTGAATAGCGTATCGTCGATGCGATGGTAATCGCTTACCCGCTGCAGACGATGGTAGTGCTTCGACATCAGCTCAACAAAGGCGTCCGGGGCTTTATCACTCACGTATGCGCTTTGCAGGCCGCAGGCGACAAAGTTGAGCTGCGGATCTTTCAGCAGTTCGCCAATCACCACCTGTGATTCGTGACGGGTCAGTTCGCCGTGGAACACCTGTTTGCCATGCTCGTAAACCAGAGCGCCGTTTTCTGCGACGAATGAAATCTGCTCGCGGATTTCCGGGAAAAATGAGATCAGCTGATAGTACTGGTTGCCGCTGGCGACAACAAATTCAATACCTTGCTGTTTAAGCTGCGCAAACTGCGCGAGGAAACGCGGGCGGTCATACTGCTTGGCGTCATTGAGAAAAGTTCCGTCCATATCGGTGACGATAACTTTAACGGTCATAAGAGGTGCTCCTGGCTTAACTTCGACCAGTAACATTCTAATTACAATGTGATGGGGAGCACAAATTTATTTCGAATGAAAGTTTATCCAATTATCAACGGGTACAGAAGATGTCACCCGGCTCAGCGCAGCGCCGGCCGGGTATTTTCCTTACAGCGTATGCTCGGTACGGGCGATGATATCGTCCTGGGTATCCGGCGACAGGGCGGTGAAGAACGCCGAGTATCCGGCGACGCGGACCACTAAATCGCGGTACTGGTCAGGGTGTTTCTTGGCTTCCAGCAGCGTTTCGCGTGACACGATGTTGTACTGAATATGCCAGCCTTTGTGCACTTCAAAGAAAGTACGCAGCAGCACCATCAGCTTTTGCTTATCAGACTCGTTCTCCAGCGTGGCAGGATTCAGCTTCTGGTTGAGCAGCACGCCGCCGAGGATCGCGCCGGTCGGCAGTTTGCCTACCGAACTGATAACCGCCGTTGGCCCCAGGTGATCGGTACCGGAGGCCGGGCTGGCCCCTTCCGCCAGCGGCGCGTGCGCTTTGCGGCCATCCGGCGTCGCCATGGTCTGCGCGCCGAACGGGACGTTCGCGGAGATAGACGACGTACCGGCGTAATAGTTACCGCCAATTGGGCCGCGGCCGTAACGCGGGTTATGGTACTGCTTCAGCTCGTCGATATAGGTCTGATAGGCGCGGGCCAGCAGAATGTCGACGCTGTCGTCATCGTTGCCGTACTTCGGCGCGCCGTTGATTAACCGCTGACGTAACTGCTCGTGGGTCAGGCCGGCAAAATCTTCCGCCAGCGCTTTCGCCAGCTCCTGCTGACCGATAACCCCCTGATCGAAGACCAGTTTTTTCACCGCCGCCAGGCTGTTGCCGAGGTTGGCAATCCCGACCTGCAGACCGGAAACCCAGTCATACTTCGCGCCGCCTTGCTTGATACTCTTCGCCCGTTCGATGCAATCATCGACCAGCGCCGAGCAGAGAATATCGTGGACGTTCTCTTCCAGCATGGTATCGACAACGTACTCAATCTCGATGGATTTACGGGTGTAGTAGCGGATCTGGGTATCCCAGTCTTCCAGCACCTGGTCGAAGTTAGCGAAGTTGCCTTTCGACAGCGCATGTTGTTGGGCAAGGAACACCTGGCCGCTGGTGGCATCGCGGCCGCCTTCCAGCGTCGCCAGCATCACCCGCGCGAAGTTAATAAAGCTCATGCCGGTGCAGCGATAGCCCCATTTGCCGCCGACCGCGGTTTCGATGCAGCCGATAGCGGCGTAATCGTAGGCGTCCTGCGGCTCAATCCCTAGCTTGATAAATTCCGGAATGACGATTTCATCGTTATTAAACGCCGGCATGCCGAAACCGCAGCGGATCACCTGCACGCAGGCGTCGAGGAAGTCGTTGCTCATCCCGGCGTGGTAACGCACGCTGAGGTTCGGCTGGGTCGAGCGCAGGCGGCCGCAGGATTCGAGGATCGCGTACGACAGCGGGTTGACGGCGTCCTGCGGTTGACCGTCGACCAGATTTTGCCCGCCGATGGTGACGTTCTGGTACAGCGGGCTGCCGGCAGAAGCTTTGGAGTGCGAGCCGGAGCGAATTTTGTTGACCTCCAGCAGCTTCAGCCAGCAGCAATGCAGCAGCTCAATGGCCTGTTCGCGATCCAACGATTGCTGCAGTTCAACGTCGCGGCGGTAGTATGGATAGAGGTACTGGTCCATGCGGCCAAAAGAGACCGAGTGGCCGTTGGATTCAATCTGCAGGATCAACTGAATAAAGTAGCAGAGCTGCAGCGCCTGCCAGAAGGTTTTCGGCGGCTGGTGGGCGATAATTTCACAGTTTTCGGCGATCGCCAGCAGCTCGTCGCGGCGCAGTTCGCGCGGCTCCTGCGCCGCCATGTCGCGCGCCAGCGTAGCGAAGCGTTTGCAGTGTTCGCTCACTGCCGCGAGCACGATATCGATCGCCTTCAGGAACTGTTCGCCGTGCAGATCTTCCAGCACCGTCAGATTAATGCGTGAGCGGCGCTCAGCGACCTTCGCGCGCATGCCGTCGAGCCCTTTTTCCAGCAGCAGCGGATAGTTGACCGCCAGGTGGGCGTCGCCGGAAGTCATGTTGCCTTCGGCTTTGATAATGCCGGTGGCGAGCAGCGCTTTTTGTTCATCGGTAAACATGCCGTAGCAGCGGTCCTGAACGGTCTGCCCGCGCCACCATGGGCACACTTCATGTAATACGCGTTTGTTCGCTTCGCTGACCGAGAAGCCGGCGCCCGGACGGTCGGCGAGATCGTCGATCTCTTTCTCAATCCAGCTGACGGTATATTCCGGGAAAATCGGCGCGGCGCGAACTTCGCTGGCCTGGTTGCCGACGATCAGTTCATCGTGCTTGATCCAGATAGTGCGTTCCGCCAGATGATGCGCCAGCGCCAGCGCGCGACGCACCGGGATGGGTTTATCGAGATGTTGCTGATAGGCGGCGGTATAGTGTTGGGCGCGCTCGGTACAAACCGGCGGCTTAACGATATGCACCAGCGCCATTTTATGCGCCTGAATGCGGGCGCTCAGAGTATCCAGTTTTAAGGTGGTCATAAGTTATCCTCGTAGGGTCGCCGTTAAACCTTTGCTTTGCGCGTACTGCTGTGCAAAGGCCAGCAGCTCGGGAGCGGCCAGCGGTTTGTCCGGTGCGGTATAGGGCTGACTGAGTAGTTGGTATTTATTCATTCCCAGCGTGTGGTACGGCAGGAAATGGATTTCGCTGACCTGCAGGCGGTCAGCGGCAAAATCGGTAATCGCGGTAATATCGGCTTCGCTGGCGTTAAACCCCTGAATTAACGGGACGCGGATAATGATTTTTTTCCCTGCCTGCGCCAGGCGCTGCAGGTTATCCAGCACCCGGCGGGCGCTGCCGTCGGTCCACTGCTGGAAGACGGCCTCGTCGACGTGCTTCAGGTCGGCCAGAAACAGATCGACAAACGGTAAAGAGGGTTCAATGTACTTCCACGGTACGTGCAGGCAGGTTTCCACGGCGGTGTGAATGCCCGCCTGATGGCTGGCTTCGAACAGCGCCTGCGCCAGCGCCGGGTTCATAAAGGGCTCGCCGCCGGAAAGAGTAATGCCTCCGCCGCTGCGATCGTAAAACGGTTTATCGCGCAGCACCGTCGCCATAATTTCCGTCACGCTTTTTTCCTCGCCGCAGACCGTCAGCGCGGTTGTGGGGCAGCAGTGGCGTAGCGCGGCAATGTGGCTGTCGTTGACGTTTTGCCGATGGATGATCAGGCCATCCAGATTACGGGTAATCACCTCCGGTGCCGCCTGCTGGCAAAGCTCGCAGCCGTCAAGACACAGCCGCGCGTCATACAGCAGGTCTTCGCTGCGGGCGCGGCTTTCCGGGTTCTGACACCAACGGCAGCCCAGCGAACAGCCTTTAAGGAATACGACGGTACGGATCCCCGGGCCGTCATGGGTGGAGTAGCGCTGGATGTTGAAGATCATGATTTACCCTCTTATTTGCATATGAAGATTAAATAACTTTCGAATGAAAGTTATATTGACGCAAATCAACAATCAGAGTGGGTAGTAGAGATGGGGAGAAAAAGAACGGCGTGGTTCACAAAATAACCGGCGACCTGCCTCGCCGGCGGCTGGAATTAGCGTGAACCGCACACCTCGCACTGCGGGTGGCGCATCAGCTTCATTTCGCGAAACTGGCAGGTCATCGCGTCATACATCACGATTTTTCCCCTGGCGGGGGTGCCGTAACCGGTCAGCAGTTTAATCGCCTCCATGGCCTGCAGTGAACCGATAGTGCCGACCAGCGGCGCCATCACCCCGGCTTCGACGCAGGTGAGGGCGTTTTCGCCGAACAGGCGGCTCAGGCAGCGATAGCAGGGCTCGCCGTCCTGATAGGTAAAGACGCTGATTTGCCCTTCCATACGAATTGCCGCGCCGGAGATCAGCGGGGTTTTGTGTTGGAAGCAGCCAGCATTGAGCTGGTTACGAACAGCAACGTTGTCGGTACAGTCCAGCACCAGATGGTGGTCGGCAATCTGCGTTGCCAGCGCCGCGTCATCCAGCATTGCATCGATGGTGACCAGCCGGACGTGCGGGTTAATGCGCGCCAGCGCATCGCGGGCAGAATCGACCTTCGGCTGGCCGATGGTCGCGTCGCTGTGCAGCGTCTGGCGTTGTAGATTGGATAATGAAACGGTATCGAAATCCAGCAGGGTGAGCTGACCCACCCCGGCCGCCGCCAGGTATTGAGCGGCGGCGCAGCCGAGCCCGCCGAGGCCGACGACCAGTACGCGAGCGGCTTTTAACCGCTCCTGACCGTCGAAATCAAACCCTCGCAGTACGATCTGCCGGTTATAGCGCAGCATCTCCTCGTCGCTCAGCTCAACGGCCATTACAGCCCCCCAAACAGATGATTAAAGGGCTCGACTTCGACCCATTCGCCCGCTTCGACGTTGCCGCGTTCGCGCTCCAGTACGATAAAGCAGTTACCGAGGCTGAATGAGCTGAAAATGTGCGAGCCCTGATGGCCGGTGGTGCTCACCACCAGTTCGCCTTCCGGATTGCGCTGCAGCACGCCGCGCTGGAAGTCGAGGCGGCCCGGCGATTTTTTCAGCCGGCTGGCGGCGCGCACGCGCAGACGCATCGGCTGGGTTTGACCGCGGTTGCCGGAGAGCTTGGCCAGCAGCGGTTGTACCAGTTGATAGAAGGTTAAGGTGGCGGAAACCGGATTGCCCGGCAGGCCGCAGAACCAGCTGTTGCTGAGCTTGCCGAAGGCGAACGGTTTACCCGGCTTAATCGCCAGCTTCCAGAAGCCGATCTCGCCCAGTTCTTCGAGGATAGTTTTGGTGTAATCGGCTTCGCCCACGGAGACGCCGCCTGAGCTTATTACCACATCGGCCTGCTGGTCGGCGGCGATAAAGGCGTCGCGCAGCTTCGCCGGATCGTCAGGAATAATGCCGAGGTTGATCACCTCGCAGCCCAGCTGTTCGAGCATCAGATGTACCGCCAGGCGGTTAGTATCATAAATCTGGCCATCGCCGAGCGGTTGGCCCGGCAACTGGAGTTCATCCCCGGTCGAGAAGACCGCGACGCGCACTTTACGGACTACCTCGGCGTCGGCAATACCCAGCGATGCCAGCACCGGCAACTCGGCTACGGTGAGACGCGTACCCGCCGGGAATACTACCGCGCCGTTGGCGATATCTTCGCCGCGCCGGCGAATATTTTGCCCGGCTTTTACCGGCGCGATGAAGCGCACGCCGGCGTCGGTTTGTTCCGTTTCTTCCTGCATGACCACGGCGTCGCAGCCTTCCGGCACCGGCGCGCCGGTCATGATGCGGATACAGGTGCCCGCCGGCCAGGCGTCGTGGAACGGTTGGCCAGCAAAGGCCTTACCGGCAACCGGCAGCGCCGCGCCGTCGGTGAGGTCGGCCAGGCGCACGGCATAGCCGTCCATCGCCGAGTTATCAAAACCGGGTACGTCCAGCGGCGAAACGACATCATGGGCGGTCACGCGCGAAAAGGCCTGCAGCAGCGGCAGGGTTTCCGTGGCCTGCAGCGGCGAAATACGGTCGAGCATCTGAGTCAGGGCTGTGTCGAGCGGCATCAGTCCGGCGGTAAAATCCATGGGTTACTCCTGCTGGCAAAACGTCGAAAACGCCTATTATGGCAGAAAAGCGCCGGCGACTGTATGCCACTGCGGTACGAGGCTTTACATCACCGGATGCTCTTTCTATATTCAAAAAACGTATAAAAGGTTAGTCAGTATAATGATATCTATACAGTTTATGGCAAAGGAAAGATTGAATGGGTAAGGCGGTAATAGCAATCCACGGCGGCGCCGGCGCGATTAGCCGCGCGCAGATGACTCAGGCGCGTGAACGCGAGTATGTGGCCGCGCTGTCGGCCATCGTCGATAGCGGACAAAAAATGTTGGCAGCAGGCGCCAGCGCGCTGGATGCAGTGACCGAAGCGGTACGCCTGCTGGAAGAGTGCCCGCTATTTAACGCCGGAATAGGTTCCGTGTTTACCCACGATCAAACTCACGAACTGGATGCCTGTGTGATGGATGGCTATAGCCTGCAGGCCGGCGCGGTCGCGGGCGTAAAGCATCTGCGTAACCCGGTGCTGGCGGCGCGTCTGGTGCTGGAAGAAAGTCCGCACGTGCTGCTTATCGGCGAAGGGGCGGAAAAGTTTGCCGCCTCGCGCGGCATGGCGCTGGTTGAGAACGAGTTATTTTCTACCACCGAGCGGCTTCTGCAGTTGCAGCAGGCGAAAGAGGGCGGCGAGATTATTCTCGACCACCATGCCGCACCGCTCGATGAACGCCACAAAATGGGTACCGTCGGCGCGGTGGCGCTGGATCTGGCCGGTAATCTGGCGGCAGCGACCTCCACCGGCGGAATGACCAATAAACTGCCCGGACGCGTCGGCGACAGCCCAGTGCCGGGCGCGGGCTGCTATGCCAATAATGCCAGCGTCGCGGTCTCCTGCACCGGCACCGGCGAAGTCTTCATGCGCACGCTCGCCGCTTACGACATTTCAGCGTTGATGGAGTACGGCAATCTCAGCCTGTTTGAGGCCTGCGAGCGGGTGGTGCAAGAAAAACTGCCGGCGCTGGGCGGCAGCGGGGGCCTTATCGCCATCGACCGCGAGGGGAATGTGGTGCTGCCGTTCAACAGTGAAGGGATGTACCGGGCGTGGTGTTATGCGGGCGATACGCCGACGATTGGAATTTATCGCGAATAAAAGGAGAAGCGAGTTTGCCGCAAAGTCATGAAATTGATGAAGACGATGTGCTGGTGGTACGCGATCTTAACGTCGCCTTTAGCCAGCAGCGGCAGCGCGTTTCTGCGGTGCGTAACCTGTCATTTAGCCTCCGCCGCGGCGAGACGCTGGCGATTGTCGGCGAGTCCGGTTCCGGAAAATCGGTGACTGCCCTGGCGTTGATGCGCCTGCTCGACGGGGCGGTCAGCGAGGTCAGCAGCGAGGCGTTGCTGCTGCGTCGACGCAACCGTCAGGTGATTGATATTAATGCTCAAACGGCGGGGCAGATGCGTCAGGTTCGCGGCGCGGACGTGGCGATGATTTTTCAGGAGCCGATGACCTCGCTGAACCCGGTATTCACCATCGGCGAACAAATTGCCGAGTCTATTCGGCTACATCAGGGACTGCGCCATGACGAGGCGCTGCGGGAAGCGAAAAAGATGCTCGAACGGGTGCGTATTCCGGAAGCGGAAGCGATGCTTTCACGTTACCCGCATCAGCTTTCCGGCGGCATGCGCCAGCGGGTGATGATCGCCATGGCGTTATCGTGTCGCCCGGCGGTACTGATTGCCGATGAACCCACCACCGCGCTGGACGTTACGATTCAGGCGCAGATCCTGCAGCTTATCGCCGCGCTGCAAAAAGAGATGGCGATGGGGGTGATGTTTATCACTCACGATATGGGCGTGGTGGCGGAAATCGCCGATCGCGTGCTGGTGATGTATCGCGGCGAAGCGGTAGAAAGTGGGCGCGTCGAGGATATTTTTCGCGCCCCGCAGCATCCTTATACCCGGGCGCTACTGGCGGCGGTGCCGAAGCTCGGCTCGATGCGCGGCAGCGATTTGCCGCGACGCTTCCCGCTGCTCAACGACGGTGTGACCCAGCAGCCGGAACAGAATACCGTGGTAGCCGGTAAACCGATTTTGCAGGTACGCGACCTGGTCGCGCGTTTTCCGATCCGCGGCGGTATTCTCAACCGCGTCACCCGCGAAGTGCATGCGGTGGAAAAAGTGAGTTTCGACCTGTGGCCGGGCGAAACGCTGTCGCTGGTCGGCGAATCCGGCTGCGGTAAATCGACCACCGGGCGGGCGCTGCTGCGGCTGGTGGAAGCGCAAGGCGGCAGCATCACCTTTAACGGCCAGCGTATTGATGCGCTGTCCGGCGGCAAGCTACAGACGCTGCGCCGCGACATTCAGTTTATTTTTCAGGATCCTTACGCTTCGCTCGATCCGCGGCAGACGGTCGGTTATTCCATTATGGAGCCGCTGCGCGTGCATGGTTTGCTGGAAGGGGATGCGGCTCGCGAACGCGTCGCCTGGCTGTTGCAGCGCGTGGGGCTGGAGGCGGAACACGCGTGGCGTTATCCGCATGAGTTTTCCGGTGGTCAGCGGCAGCGTATCTGCATCGCCCGCGCGCTGGCACTCAATCCGAAAGTGGTGATCGCCGATGAGTCGGTGTCGGCGCTGGACGTGTCTATTCGCGCGCAGATTATTAATCTGCTGCTCGATTTACAGCGTGAAATGGGCATCGCATTTCTGTTTATTTCCCATGACATGGCGGTGGTGGAGCGCATCAGCCATCGCGTAGCGGTGATGTATCGCGGGCGGATCGTGGAGATTGGCCCGCGTCGCGCCGTTTTTGAGAACCCGCAGCATCCTTACACCCGTAAACTGATGGCGGCGGTGCCGGTTGCCGATCCGGCGCATCGTCAACCGCAGCGCGTATTACTCTCTGACGAGCTGCCGGGGAATATCTATAAACCGGGAGAAGAAATCGACAGCGCGCCGTTACAGCTGGTAGCGCCGGGGCATTATGTCGCCCGCGAGCCCGCCGATGTACTGAGCCGATAACAACCTAACGCACTCTTGCAGGAGCATAACAACATGACTCAACCTGTTACACGCAAATGGCTACTGGCGCTTGGCATCGCCTCGGCGCTGGCGGCGACGCCGGCCTTCGCCGCGAAAGATGTGGTAGTGGCGGTCGGTTCCAACTTCACGACCCTTGATCCCTATGACGCGAACGATACGTTATCGCAGGCGGTGGCGAAGTCGTTTTATCAAGGCCTGTTCGGCCTTGATAAAGAGATGAAACTGCAAAACGTATTGGCGGAAAGTTACACCGTTTCGGCGGATGGTCTGGTGTATACCATCAAGCTGCACAGCGGGGTGAAATTCCAGGATGGCACCGATTTTAACGCCGAAGCGGTGAAAGCGAATCTCGACCGCGCCAGCAATCCGGATAACCATCTCAAACGCTATAACCTATATAAGAATATCGCCAGCACCGAGGCGGTGGACCCGACGACGGTCAAAATCACGCTCAAACAGCCGTTCTCGGCGTTTATCAATATTCTTGCCCATCCGGCGACGGCGATGATTTCGCCGGCGGCGCTGAAAAAATATGGCAAGGAGATCGGCTTCCACCCGGTAGGTACCGGGCCGTATAAGCTCGATACCTGGAACCAGACCGATTTCGTCAAAGTCAGCAAGTTTGACGGTTATTGGCAGCCGGGGCTGCCGAAGCTGGATTCCATTACCTGGCGCCCGGTGGTCGATAACAACACCCGTGCGGCGATGCTGCAGACCGGCGAGGCGCAGTTCGCCTTCCCGATCCCTTACGAGCAGGCGCCGCTGCTGGCGAAAAACAGCAAGCTGGAGCTGGTGGCCAGCCCGTCGATTATGCAGCGCTATATCAGCATGAACGTAACGCAGAAGCCGTTCGATAATCCGAAGGTGCGGGAAGCCATTAACTATGCGATTAACCGTCAGGCGCTGGTTAAGGTCGCGTTTGCCGGATATGCCACCCCGGCGACCGGCGTCGTACCGCCTTCTATTGCTTACGCCCAAACCTACAGCGCATGGCCTTACGACCCGGCGAAAGCCCGTCAGTTGCTGAAAGAAGCCGGTTTCCCTAACGGCTTTAGCACCACGCTGTGGTCATCGCATAATCACAGCACCGCGCAGAAGGTGCTGCAGTTTACCCAGCAGCAGCTGGCGCAGGTGGGTATTAAAGCGCAAGTGACGGCGATGGACGCCGGACAGCGTGCGGCGCAGGTTGAAGGCAAGGGGCAGAAAGAGAGCGGGGTGCGGATGTTCTACACCGGCTGGTCAGCGTCGACTGGCGAAGCCGACTGGGCGCTGTCGCCGCTATTCGCCTCACAAAACTGGCCGCCGACCCTGTTTAACACCGCGTTTTACAGTAACCCGCAGGTCGATAAAGATCTGAGCGAGGCGCTGAAAACGACCGATGCGCAACAGAAGACCACACTCTATAAAGATGCGCAGGACATTATCTGGAAAGAGTCGCCGTGGGTGCCGCTGGTGGTGGAAAAGCTGGTATCGGCGCATAGCAAAAACCTGACCGGGTTTTATATTCAACCGGATACCGGTTTTAGCTTCGAGCAGGCGGATCTGACGCAGTGATAGTGCTTATGCTCACGCGTACCCTCTGCCGAAATGGGAGGGGGCGATGCTGAATTACGTTCTGAAGCGCCTGCTGGGGCTCATTCCGACGCTGTTTATCGTCGCCGTTCTAGTGTTCCTGTTTGTACATATGCTGCCGGGCGATCCGGCGCGGCTGATCGCCGGGCCGGAAGCCGATGCGCAGGTGGTGGCGATGGTTCGCCAACAGTTGGGGCTCGATCAGCCGCTGCACGTGCAGTTTTGGCACTATATCACCAATGTATTGCAGGGGGATTTCGGTATCTCGATGGCTTCGCGCCGCCCGGTGACCAGCGAAATCGCCAGCCGCTTTATGCCGACGCTATGGTTAACGCTTGCCAGTATGAGCTGGGCGGTGCTGTTCGGCATGGCGGCGGGCATCGCCGCGGCAGTGTGGCGCAATCGCTGGCCGGATCGGTTGGGGATGGCGCTGGCGGTAACCGGTATCTCCTTCCCGGCGTTCGCCCTCGGCATGCTGCTGATGCAGGTTTTTTCCGTCGAGCTGGGCTGGCTGCCGACTGTCGGCGCCGACAGCTGGCGGCACTATATTCTGCCGTCGTTGACCCTTGGCGCCGCGGTGGCATCGGTGATGGCGCGCTTCACCCGCGCGTCGTTCGTCGACGTGCTGCATGAGGATTACATGCGTACCGCGCGGGCTAAAGGGGTGAGCGAAACGCTGGTGGTGTTGAAGCATGGCCTGCGCAACGCGATGATCCCGGTAGTGACCATGATGGGTCTGCAGTTCGGTTTTTTGCTCGGCGGCTCCATTGTGGTGGAGAAGGTCTTCAACTGGCCGGGGCTTGGCCGGCTGCTGGTCGATTCCGTAGAGATGCGCGACTACCCGGTGATCCAGGCGGAAGTGCTGCTGTTTTCGCTGGAGTTCATTCTTATCAACTTAGTGGTGGACGTAATGTATGCCGCCATTAACCCGGCTATCAGGTACAAGTAAGGTGCGATTGCTCAACTGGAGAAGGGAAGCGGTTATCAACGCCATGCCGGGCGTTAAGCCCGGGCAGATCCGCACGCCGTGGCATGAATTCTGGCGGCGTTTTCGTCGCCAGCCGGTGGCGATGGCAGCGGGCCTATTTGTGCTGCTGCTGATTGTCGTCGCGATTATCGCGCCGTGGATAGCGCCGTATGACGCGGAAAACTATTTTGATTACGACCGGCTCAATGAAGGGCCGTCAATGGTGCATTGGTTCGGCGTTGATTCGCTGGGGCGCGATATCTTCAGCCGTGTGCTGGTCGGCGCGCAAATTTCGCTGGCCGCAGGGGTTCTGGCGGTACTAATTGGCGCGCTAATTGGCACCGTGCTCGGCCTGCTGGCCGGTTACTACGAAGGCTGGTGGGACCGCATCACCATGCGTATCTGCGACGTGCTGTTTGCCTTCCCCGGCATTCTGCTGGCGATTGCGGTAGTGGCGGTGATGGGCAGCGGGATGGCCAACGTGATTATCGCGGTGGCGATATTCTCAATTCCGGCGTTCGCCCGCCTGGTGCGCGGTAATACGTTAGTGCTGAAGCAGCAGACGTTTATTGAGTCGGCGCGCAGTATCGGCGCCAGCGATACGACCATTCTGTTCAACCATATTTTGCCCGGTACGGTATCGTCGATAGTGGTTTATTTTACCATGCGCATCGGCGTGTCGATTATCTCCGCCGCCAGCCTGTCGTTCCTCGGCCTTGGCGCCCAGCCGCCGACGCCGGAGTGGGGGGCGATGCTGAACGAAGCGCGCGCGGATATGGTGATGGCGCCGCATGTGGCGTTATTCCCGGCGATCGCCATTTTCCTGACGGTGCTGGCGTTTAATCTGTTGGGCGACGGCCTGCGCGATGCGCTGGATCCGAAGATAAAGGGGTAGGAGACAAACGCGGCGGTAGCAAAGTTGGTAGATACTGTTATCGGCTTGCAGCCGTTTCGCTCCAGGACAAAGGGTTGTCCTGTGCTGTTTCCGAGAACATTGCGCTCCCGATATTTCTTCTGCGTTATGGCTCTCATGGCGCAGGGAGCGCACAGAGGGCGGCCAGTCGCCGCCGCCCTCTGTACTCCCGGGCTCTGGCCGCCAAAATCGCCACTTCGTGGTTCCTTCGACTTATCCCGGCAGGCTTCGGGTCGGGCCGAGGCAGCGTCCATGCAAAACACGGCCCTCAGCCCGCATCCATGCGGGCTGCCCCGGCCTTCCGGGAACGTCTCAGCGATTTTGAGGCCACCAACGGCGGCAGTTTCAGCAGCCATGGGGAAAGAGGTAGCCCGGATAAGGCGTAAGCCGCTATCCGGGAAGCGGGATTAGACCCGGGAACCCCACAGGTCATATTCGTCGGCGTGTTCGACTTTCACCCGCAGCACGTCGCCCGGTTTAACGTTGGTTTCACCGTTCAGATAGACCGCGCCGTCGATTTCCGGGGCATCGGCCATGCTGCGGCCAATCGCGCCTTCTTCATCGACTTCATCGACCAGTACCATAATTTCGCGGCCCACTTTCTCCTGCAGACGCTCGGCGGAAATCTGCTGTTGCAGCTGCATAAAGCGGTTCCAGCGCTCTTCTTTCACCTCTTCCGGGACCTGATCCGCTAGTTCGTTGGCGGTGGCGCCTTCAACCGGGCTGTACTTGAAGCAGCCCACGCGATCGAGGCGAGCTTCTTTCAGGAAATCGAGCAGCATCTGGAAATCTTCTTCCGTTTCGCCCGGGAAACCGACGATAAAGGTGGAACGCAGGGTCAGATCCGGGCAGATCTCGCGCCACTGTTTAATACGCGCCAGCTGACGGTCTGCGGAACCCGGGCGCTTCATCAGTTTCAGAATGCGCGGGCTGGCGTGCTGCAGCGGAATATCGAGATACGGCAGAATCTTGCCTTCCGCCATCAGCGGAATCACATCGTCAACGTGCGGATACGGGTAGACGTAGTGCAGACGCACCCAAATGCCGAGCTTCGCCAGCTCTTCGCACAGGCTGACCATACTGGTTTTCACCGGCATGCCGTTGTGGAAACCGGTGCGGTGCTTGACGTCAACGCCATAGGCGGAGGTGTCCTGCGAAATCACCAGCAGCTCTTTCACCCCGGCGTCGGCCAGGCGTTTGGCTTCCGCCAGCACTTCGCCAATCGGGCGGCTCACCAGATCGCCGCGCATTGACGGGATGATGCAGAAGGTGCAGCGATGGTTGCAGCCTTCAGAAATTTTTAAGTACGCGTAGTGACGCGGCGTCAGCTTGACGCCCTGTTCCGGCACCAGGCTGAGGAACGGGTTGTGCTTCGGCTTTGGCGCATAGTGATGAACGTGTTCCAGCACCTGCTCGTAGCTATGCGGCCCGGTAATTTCCAGCACCTTCGGATGCACTTCGCGGATTTGATCTTCTTTCGCGCCGAGGCAGCCGGTAACGATCACTTTGCCGTTTTCTTTTAAGGCTTCGCCGATCGCTTCAAGCGACTCCTGCACGGCGCTATCGATAAAGCCGCAGGTGTTGACGATAACCATATCGGCGTTGTCGTAGCTGGGAACCACATCATACCCTTCGGTACGCAGTTCGGTGAGGATACGTTCTGAGTCTACCAGGTTTTTCGGGCAGCCCAGGGAGACGAAGCCGATTTTCGGCTGGTGCGTGACATTGCTCATAGCTTAAAAAATGTTCATTTATTGGAATGGTCAGGGCAGGAATTCTACAGATCTTTGCGAAAAAGAGTATAGCCAGGCGGCGATGAATGATGAAAAAGCGTTAGCGCAGCGGAGGCGTTTAAGCCGCGTTGTTGGCCGCCCAGGTTGTAACATTGTAAATAATGTTAATTGCTGTGCGATTATTGACCTCGCTCATGATTCCGTGCAAAAAATGACCATACTATGATTATGGTAATGGACGACAGAGGAGGACCGTGATGAGCGTTGACAGACGTTACACTAACCTTTTGAATAAGCTGATTAATGCCAATATCGATTTGGCGGCTTATCTCCAGCTTCGTAAAGCGAAAGGCTATATGTCAGTCAGCGAAAATGACCATCTGCGTGATAACTTGTTTGAGCTATGCCATGAACTGCGCGTACACGCGCCGCGTTTGCAGCACGCCATCGCGCCGGAAGAGATGGAAGCCTTCCGCCTTGCCGGCGAATCCGTCGCTTCGGCGGCGGTTTGCCTGATGAGCGGGCATCATGATTGCCCGGCTTATATTGCCGTTAACGTAGAGAAGCTAGAACGCTGTCTGTCGGGATTGACGATGAATATTCACATTCTGAATAACTCAGCGCCAATGACCCACGCCTGAATCCAGGGGGAGGCGACTCCCCCTGTTAAAGTTTATGTAAAAATCCCTGCCTGACCGCCCACGCTGGCTACCCTTATCAGCAATGCTGACGAAAGGAGTGCGCCATGCGCCGATATCTCAAAATAACACTTATGACTGTGCTGCTGCCCATGGCGGCGATGGCCGCGCCGCGCGTTGAGGTGCTGCAGGATAACCTCGACCACCCCTGGTCACTGGCATTCCTGCCGGACAATGAAGGCGTGCTGATTACCCTGCGCGGCGGCGAACTTAAACGCTGGCAGCTCGATCAAGGATTATCGGCGCCCATTCGCGGCGTGCCGAAGGTGTGGGCCAACGGCCAGGGCGGCCTGCTGGATGTGGTTCTGGCGCCGGATTTTGCTCAGTCGCGCCGGGTATGGCTGAGCTATGCCGAAGCTGGCGATGACGGCAAAGCGGGGACGGCGGTGGGGTATGGCCGCCTCAGCGCCGACCTGCAAAACCTGGAAGATTTTAAAACCGTTTTCCGCCAGCAGCCGAAGCTCTCCACTGGCAATCATTTCGGCGGGCGGATGGTCTTCGATGGCAAAGGTCATCTGTTTATCGGTTTAGGCGAAAATAATCAGCGCCCGACGGCCCAGGATCTCGATAAGCTGCAGGGAAAAGTGGTACGCCTGACCGAACAGGGGGAAATCCCCAAAGATAATCCTTTCGTCGGCCGTACTGGCATCAGACCAGAAATTTGGGCTTATGGCATTCGCAACCCGCAGGGGATGGCGATGAATCCGTGGAGCGATACGCTGTGGCTGAACGAACATGGCCCGCGCGGCGGCGATGAGATCAATATTCCCCGGGCCGGGAAAAACTACGGCTGGCCGCTGGCGACGCACGGCATTAACTATAGCGGTCAACCTATCCCGGAAGCTAAAGGAAAGAGCGCACCGAATACCGAGGCGCCGCTGCATGTCTGGCCCGTCTCCCCGGCGTTGAGCGGTATGGCGTTTTACAACGCGTCAACTTTCCCGCAGTGGCGACATAAGTTGTTTATCGGCGCGCTGAAGGATGAGTCCTTGATTGTGCTCTCGGTGGACGGCAATACCCTCAGCGAGGAGACGCGGCTATTAAAAGATCGCGGCAAACGCATTCGCGATGTGCGCGTCGGGCCCGACGGTTATCTTTATCTGTTAACCGACGAGCCCGACGGTGAACTGCTCAAGGTCAGCCCGGAGTAATCATCTCAGGTGACCGGGATCATGACGACGTCGCGGAAGGCCTGACGCTGCTGGATTTGCTGATACCAGCGCTGAAGATGGGGCCGCGGCTGCCAGTTGTCGAGGATGGAAAGCAGGTTATAAACGAACGGCGCCACCGCCACATCGCCAAGGCCGAACTCATCGCCAGAAAGCCAGGCATGCTTCGCCAGTTCATCGTCGAGCATGGCGAACAGCCCTTCACAGGCGTGAATACCCGCCTCAATGGCCGCCGGATCGCGCTGGTCCGGCGGCGTTCTGACCAGCCCCATTAATACCGGACGGTGCGCCGGGGACAGCGTAGCGTTGGCCCAGTCCATCCACTTTTCACCCTGCGCGCGCTGCACAGGCGACTCCACCCACAGACGGTTTTGCCCGTACTGCGCGGCAAGATAACGAATAATGGCGTTGGATTCCCACAGCACCAGCCCATTGGCATCGTCTTTGAGTAGTGGCACCAGGCCGTTCGGGTTCATCGCCAGATACTCCGGGTCGTGATTGAGGCCATACTCCAGCCCCGCCAGAATCTGCTGATAAGGAAGATCCAGTTCCGCCAGCACCCAGCGCACTTTCTTCACGTTGGTCGAGTTATTTCTGCCCCATAACGTAATCATATCCGCTCCTGCATGTTATTTAATCGCCGTTGCAACATGGTGAGCAATCATGTTGGAATAAAGTTAATATTAAGGCAATCACGATCAAAAAAATTGCCTTGTTTTCAGCAGGCAGCGTCGTTATTGCGTAAACTTTAAAAACTTTACCAACTCGCTGTTTCTTTAAGGTCATTTGTACGCTTTACTCACCGCCTTGTGCTGTGCGGCAAGAGTGTTGCGGCATATTTTGTTTGGAAAGGATACTTGGGTGGCTCTTATGACGCATGATGCTTTTTCCCTTCGCGGCCTCGCGGCAGGCTGCGCGCTTTTACTTCTCGTGGCCCCTGCAGTGCAGGCGGCGGATCAACTTCCGGATGCGCCATCGATTGATGCGCGAGCCTGGATCCTGATGGACTATGCCAGCGGCAAAGTGCTGAGTGAAGGCAATGCCGACGAGAAACTCGACCCGGCCAGCCTGACCAAAATCATGACCAGCTACGTGGTAGGCCAGGCGCTGAAAGCAGGCAAAATCAAACTGACCGATACGGTCACCGTCGGCCGCGATGCGTGGGCCACCGGCAACCCGGCGCTGCGCGGCTCCTCGGTGATGTTCCTGAAGCCAGGCATGCAGGTATCGGTTGAAGACCTCAATAAGGGCGTGATAATTCAGTCCGGCAACGATGCCAGCATCGCCATCGCCGACTATGTCGCCGGCAGCCAGGATTCGTTTGTCAATCTGATGAACGGCTACGCGCAGAAAATCGGCCTGACCAACACCACCTTTAAAACCGTCCACGGCCTGGACGCGCCGGGGCAGTTCAGTACCGCGCGCGATATGGCGCTGCTGACTAAAGCGATGATCCATGATGTGCCGGAAGAGTACGCGGTACACAAAGAGAAAGAGTTCACCTTCAATAAAATCCGTCAGCCAAACCGCAACCGTCTGCTGTGGAGCACCAACCTCAATGCCGATGGCGTTAAAACCGGCACCACCGCCGGCGCGGGCTACAACCTGGTCTCTTCCGCGACCCAGGGCGATATGCGCCTTATCGCGGTAGTGCTGGGCACTAAAACCGACCGTATTCGTTTTAACGAGTCCGAAAAACTGCTGACCTGGGGCTTCCGTTTCTATGAAACCGTCACGCCAATCAAACCGGATGCCACCTTTATTTCCCAGCGCGTGTGGTTCGGCGACAGTAATGAAGTCAAACTGGGCGCCGGCGAAGCCGGATCGGTGACCATTCCACGCGGGCAATTGAAAAACCTGAAAGCCAGCTACAACCTGACTGAGCCGCAGCTCACCGCGCCGTTGGCGAAAGGGCAGGTGGTGGGCACCATCGACTTTAAACTCAATGACAAAACTATCGAACAGCGACCGCTGATCGTCATGGAAGACGTGAAAGAGGGCGGCTTCTTCAGCCGCATTGTCGACTTCGTGCTGATGAAACTGCACGGCTGGTTCGGCAGCTGGTTCTCTTAAGAGACAGGCCGCGCCCTACGGGGCGCGGTTAGTACAGCAGTGATATTTGCTTTTCTTTCGCCAGCGCCAACAGATCGTCATCCGGGCGAACGTCGCTGGCGATGACGTCAAAACGCGATAATTCCCCCATCCGCGCCGGCCGCACTTTGCCAAACTTACTGTGATCGACCACCAGCACATGGTAGCGAGCGTTGTTCATGGCCCAGTGTTTCACCGGCAGCTCTTCCAGGTTATAACAGGTCGCGCCTTGCTCGCAGTCGATACCGGCGGCGGAGTAGTAGGCGATATCCGGGCTGAGATGACTCAAGGTATCCTGCAGGCTGAGCGGTAGAAAGATGGCGTTGCTGGCGTGGAATTCGCCGCCGCACAGAATAGCGCGACACAGCGGTTTTTCCTGCAGGGCGAGAAAGGTATTTAACGAGTAGCACACGCCGGTAAACGGCAGCTCGTTATCGATGGCGTCGATGATCCATGGCGTCGTGGTGCCGCAGTCAAAAAAGGCCATCTGATGCGCTTCAAGCAGCCCGGCGGCATGGCGCGCGGCGCGGCGTTTTTCATCCACCAGACGGGTTTTCTGATCGCTCAGCAGATAGTGCGTGGCGCTACGCGGTTCCAGCACGATGTAGCCGCCCAACAGCACCACCGGGCCGCTGTGGCCGTTTAAATCGCGACGAATGGTCATTTCTGATACGCCAAGCAGCGAAGCTGCTTCTTTCAGGTGAAGTTTATCGCTGCGCTTGAGTGCCTGAATGAGCTGGTTAATGCGTTCGTCACGACGAGTTTCCATATACCCTCTGAGCTAAAATCGCCCTGCAAGGGCAGGGCGTCAGCTTGATTTTACCCGGCGGCGAGGGGTTCGTCACCTGTCAGACGTTAGCCGCGTACCCAGCCTTTACGAATCGGCAGCGAGAAGCAGAGACGATACAGGCGCTGCAGCCGTTGGTAGAGGCCATGACCGCCGCTCTGCCACAGCAGTTGCGCCCCAAGGCAGCCGCACATGCCAGCCAGCAGCCCGCCCAACATATCCAGCGGCCAGTGTACTCCCAGATAGACGCGCGACCATGCAATCGCCGAGGCGATGACCAGCAGCAGCGCGCCGGACCACACCCGGTGCCAGAATAAAAACGCCAGCGCGAAGGTAAAGATGACGGTGCCGTGATCGCTTGGGAACGAGTCATCTGCCGCATGATGCAGGAAGTTATAGCCGACGCCGTCAACAAACGGCCGGTCGTGTGGAAACAGATGACCGATAACCCACGAAATAGACAGGCTCAGGGCCAGGGCCAGCATGACCTTAAATACCAGCTGACGTTGGTTTGGCCCCCACAGCCACAGCGCCACCACCAGCAGCGGCACAATGATAATTAAGTCTTTGGCAATAAACGTGGCGACCTCAATCGCCCACCACGAGGAGGACGGGGTGGCGTTAATCAGGGCAAACAGCGCGTAGTTGATATTTTCCAGCATGCTTCCAGTCTCTGGTTACGATGGCAATAAGCTGCTCACCTTATTGAAAGGCAACGATAGGGTAAAGCAGCATTGTCTTAATTATCAGTTTGTTACGAAATATATCCGTGAGATGCCCTTGCCGGTATTTCGCCATAGCAAGTATATCGGCTGTAATCTCATTGAAACATAAACGAAATATAAATATTCGTTTCATGCCGGACCGCGGGCTGGCGATATTTTTCATTGTCACTCACAATTCACTATCTCCCCGGGTCGACTTTCATTAAACTTTGCGCGATTTTTTTTTAATTAAGAGATTGCATGCAGAATTATTCGTTATCAGGTAAGCGCCTCGGTCGTCAGGCGTTACTGTTCCCGCTGTGCCTTGTGTTATATGAATTCTCCACCTATATCGGCAACGATATGATCCAACCGGGTATGCTCGCGGTGGTGCAGGAGTTTCAGGTCGGCAATGAGTGGGTCCCCACCTCTATGACCGCCTATCTGGCGGGGGGGATGTTTTTGCAGTGGCTGCTGGGGCCGCTGTCGGATCGTATTGGCCGCCGTCCGGTGATGCTGACCGGGGTGGTGTGGTTTATCGTCACCTGTCTGGCGACGCTGCTGGCGCAAACCATTGAGCAATTTACCCTGCTGCGTTTCCTGCAGGGCATCAGCCTGTGCTTTATCGGCGCGGTGGGCTATGCGGCTATCCAGGAGTCGTTTGAGGAGGCGGTGTGTATCAAAATTACCGCCCTGATGGCTAACGTCGCGCTGATTGCGCCGCTGCTCGGGCCGCTGGTCGGCGCTGCCTGGGTGCATATGCTGCCGTGGGAGATGATGTTCGTGCTGTTTGCCGTGCTGGCGGCCATCTCCTTTGTGGGGCTGCAGCGGGCGATGCCGGAAACGGCGACGCGGATGGGGGAAAGACTGTCGGTAAAAGAGCTGGGCCGCGACTATCGTCTGGTGTTGAAAAACCTGCGCTTTGTCGCCGGCGCGCTGGCGACCGGTTTTGTTAGCCTGCCGCTGCTGGCGTGGATTGCGCAATCGCCGGTGATTATCATCAGCGGCGAGCAGGCCACCAGCTATGAGTACGGCATGCTGCAGGTGCCGATTTTCGGCGCGCTGATCGCCGGCAACTTGGTGCTGGCGCGTCTGACCTCGCGCCGCTCGGTACGTTCGCTGATTATTATGGGCGGCTGGCCGATTATGTTTGGCCTGCTCCTGTCGGCGGCGGCCACGGTGGTCTCGTCCCATGCTTATCTGTGGATGACCGCTGGTTTAAGCTTCTACGCTTTCGGGATTGGCCTGGCTAACGCCGGGCTGGTGCGCTTAACGTTGTTCGCCAGCGAAATGAGTAAAGGGACGGTTTCGGCGGCGATGGGTATGCTGCAGATGCTGATCTTTACCGTGGGCATTGAGCTTAGCAAGCATGCGTATGAGCTTGGCGGTAACGGCCTGTTCAGCCTGTTTAACTTGCTGGGCGGGGTGCTATGGCTGGGGCTGATTATTTACTTCCTGAAAGATAAAAGCGTCGGCAGTTCGCAGCAGGCGTGATACGTAGTAAACCCGGATGCCCAAAGGCATCCGGGTTCTCATCAGGCGAACGGCGCTTCGCGATTCAATACCTTATCAATAATATGCAATACGCCTTCTTCGTTATTATGCGGGGCATGATGACTGGCGACGGCTTTGACCTCCGCTTTGGCATTCGCCATGGCGAAACCAAAACCGGCATGCTGCAGCATTTCAATATCATTGCCGCTATCGCCGAAGGCCACCACCTCATGGTTATCAATGCCCCAGCGCTCCTGCAAAATGCGCAGGCCGTTGGCTTTATGCACGCCAGGGATGATTAAATCGATACTGCCGTAGCCGGTGGCGACGGCGGTAACCATATCGCCCAGCGCCGCGTGTAGCTTCGGCTGAATTTCCGGGATCAGATGATCCGGCACGTTCAGACCGAATTTGAGGATCGCGTCATCGAGATGGTTAAAATCATCCACCAGTTCGAGACGGTGATAGTACTTCGCCGCCACCGCTTTTAGCTCGTCGTTATAGCTATTGAGCGTATAGGCGCTGCGTTTGCCGCAGGCGATAATTTCGATATGCGGCAGCGTTTGCAGGTGGTCGACGACGGCGTTGAAATGCGTCGTCGGCAGCTGGCAGTTAAAGATATCCTCTTTACCGCTCACCACCCAACCGCCGTTTTCGGCGACGAAGGCGATTTCATCGACCAGCTCGGGGAAGAACGATATCAGCTGGTAATACTGGTTGCCGCTGGCGACCACGAAGCGAATGCCCTGTTCGCGCATGCGCTGATACTGCGCCAGAAAACGTGGGCGATTATAGGTCTTGGCATCGCTTAAAAAGGTGCCGTCCATGTCTACCGCAATCAGTTTGATGCTCATTAGCTATTCTCCATCACAGGTTCAGGCTGCGGTTTGGCTACCGCGCGGGCTACCAGCGCCGCCACCATGACCAGACCCAGTACTACCATCATGGCGCTACGCAGGCCAAAATGTTCGCCAAGGAAGCCCAGCAGCGGCGGCCCGACGAGGAAAGCCAGATAGCCGGTAATCGCCACGACGCTCACGCGTTTCGGCGCATCCGGGCCGGTATCGCTGGCGGCGGAAATGGTAAGCGGGAAACCGAGCGACGCGCCGAGTCCCCACAGCAGTACAGATACCCCGGCAACCCAGGTGCTGTCGACAAAAATAATCAGCCCGATACCCAGCGCGCCCATTACCGCGCTGGCGCGTACGACGGTGACGCGACTGTAGCGGTCGATAAACCAGCCGCCGGTGAAGCGGCCGAGGGTCATGCCGAGGGTGAAACCGGCGTAAATCAGCGAACCGGAAGTGGGGCTAAAGCCGTGGCCGTCGACCATCAGCAGCGGCAGCCAGTCGTTGGCGGAACCTTCGGCAAAGGCCATTGCCAGCACGATCACGCCGATCAGCAACAGCTGCACGTCGCGCCAGACCGGTAGGCCTTTGGCCTCGCTATGGGCGGATTCGGCGGCGTTTTTGCCCGTGCCGTCGGGGATGGCGCGAATGGCGATAACGATGGGGGCAATCGCCACCAGCGCGGCGATCAGAATATGCGGCGCGGCGGGCAGGCCAAAACCGGTCACCGCCATACCGATGCCGGCGCCCACGAGGGTGCCGAAGCTGTAAAAACCGTGCATCATCGGCAGCACGGTTTTATTCATTTCCCGTTCAACGGCGGCGCCTTCGACGTTAATCGCTACTTCCGCCGAGCCGAAGCTGGCGCCAAAGATAGCCAGCCCAAAGGCGAACAGCGGCGCAGAGGCGAGCCACAGCGCCAGGCTTAACACCAGCATGCCCGCCACGGCGCACAACATAGTTGTGCGGATGACTTTACGGGTACCGAAGCGCTTCACCAGCCATGCTGAACAGAGAATACCGCTCATTGAACCAATCGACAGGCCAAATAGCACCATTCCCATTTCAGCAGTGGAAAGGGTTAGTAAATCGCGAATCGCGGGCGTACGGGTGGCCCAGGAGGCCATCAATAAGCCGGGAATAAAGAAGAACATAAATAGCGCCCACAGCCGAAGCTGGAGGGCTTTGCGAGAAGTTTGCGCCGTCATCCATAAACGCCCGAGAAAGAAGAGATGCAGACAACAGTAGCAAGGTTGTGTACATTTGTACACATTCCGCTATCGCTTGACCTGCGTAGCGCACAGAGGGGAAAAAACACCGATGACCCGCAGACCGAACGATCCGCAGCGGCGCGAGCGCATCCTGCAGGCGACGCTGGATACCATCGCCGCGCACGGAATTCATGCGGTAACGCACCGTAAAATTGCCAGCTGCGCCGGGGTACCGCTGGGCTCGCTGACCTATTATTTTAGCGGTATTGAGGCGCTGATTGAGGAAGCGTTTCGTAACTTCACCGTCGAAATGTCGGCGCAGTATCAGCAATTTTTCGACGGCGTCGGCAGCCGCCAACAGGCCTGCGACGCTATCGCCGAGCTGATCTTCAGCGCCCAAGTGACCACCGCGCGCAATATGGAGTTAATGTACCAGCTGTACGCGTTTTGCAGCAGCCGACCAGCACTGAAAACGGTCATGCAGAGCTGGATGCTGCGCAGCCAGCAGACGCTGGAGCAGTGGTTTGAACCGGCGACGGCGCGCGGGCTGGATGCGTTTATCGAGGGGATGACGCTGCACTTCGTGACCGATAGCGCGCCGCTGTCGAAAGCGGCGATTCGCTTAATGGTCGGGCGGCTGGCGGGGGAGAATAGCGCTAGCTAAGTGTCGCCCCCGCAGTGACGTTAACCACCGTGGCGGTCATCGCCGCCGCCAACGGTGAGGCAAGAAAGGTGATGACTCCGGCTATCTGCTCAAGTGTCGGCAACCGCTGCAGCATCGTGCCGTGCGCCGCACCACCCAGCCACTGTTCGACGCTCAAGCCCAACGCCTGTGCTTTAGGCGCAAACACCTCGGCAGTATAAGAACCCGCCAGCGCCGCATCCGCTATCGCGTGTGACCGTACGCCGAGCACGCGGATTTTTTTGGCGCCGAGTTCGCTGGCCAATGCGTTGATAAAGGCTTCCATTGCGGCGCAGCCGACGATATGGCCGAGGTGTCCAGGGATGGCCATCGTCGCGGAAGGAGGGATAGTGGTAATAATGACGCCCTCGCGTTCGCCACCCATCCACGGCGCCACTGCCTTAGCAATAATAAATTGGGCATCAAGAAAGGGGACAAAACCCTGGTGATACTCGGCAAGGGATAATTGTGCCAGCGTTTTCCCCTGATTGTGGAGAAAGCCGGTGGCATTAACTACGATGTCAATCCCGCCGGTTAGCCCGGCCAGGTTGGCCACCTGCGCGGTGGTTTGCCCGCCATCCAGCACATCCAGTTGCAGGGTCTCGACGCTCCCGCCTGCGGCGCGAATCTCAGCCGCCGCCTTTTCCAGCTTATCCGCCTGCCGGGCGGCCAGAAAGATCCGCGCGCTTTCTTTCGCCATGGCGAGCGCCGCCGCGCGGCCAATCGCGCCGCTGCCGCCGAAAATCACCACGGTCTTATCTTTAAGCAACATGAAGAGCGCCTTATGTGGGAGTGGATCAGCAAAGTATGGGTGAAAAAATAGACTGTGCAAGGAGGGGGTAGTATTAAAATCAGTGCAGTAATTTTTGAGTTCTGGCCGTAAAATAAACCTGTTACTTAATCATTTAACATGTTGTTTTAATTGAAAAAATAAATATTTTTTTCTGGTTCTTGAGCGTAAAAGTGATTAGCCTTTTATCATCTTATGGTTATTGAGATGGGTTTCATGGATGCAAAGCTAATTGCCAGGGGAATTGTTGATGGTTTAACTTCCCTTTCCGAAGGATTTTATTTATCAGCAATAAGAACGGTAGAAGGTTCAGGAGTCTTGGGGCGTGATCTTAAAAGGCGTAATGAATATGAAACGGAGCGTTTTATTAGGGCGTTCAGAGCATTGATATCGAACGATCAACCAATCAGGCAGCTAATCACCATTGTGAGCACGGATTTTTATGCAAAACTCGATGACAAAGGGAAGAAAGCGATTAATGACAGGATTGGTTATTCTGACGCAAAACTGGGAACACGTACGGGGGCTCAGTTTTGCCTGTCCCTGACTTTATCCGAAAAAATAATTGCGCAATTGAAAACAACCAGAATTGGAAACTACGTTCTGCGGGGCTCGGCATCGTTTGCTTTAAGTGCCGTTATTATGCAGGGGATAATCGAAGAGGCAGCGAGAGCTTCTCGTAGGATGAAGGACAGGTATTCATCAACCTATATGAAAGTTTCACCAATGAATCTTGATATGGTCTACTTTCTGGTTGAAGAACCACTAGAACCGTATCTCAAGTACATAGAGAGCCATCCAATGCAATGTAAAGGAATAGAAAATGAAATCTGTAAAATTCTCGGCCAGCCATTCTTATAAAAGAATTGGCGTGCATTGCATCAATATGATTGATGCAATGGGGAGGGGGATTTGCTCAATTATGGCTTTTGTTAGTCTTATTGCGCTGGATGGCTGGCTATTCAAGCTGGGTGGCTTTGCGATTTGTTTTGTTCTGATTTGCCTAATTATTTTTCTGGCCGACTGGTTAAAGGCAAAAATTCAGTAAGTGATGACGGTCAGTACGCAACTGATCTTTTCAGAGCGGTTTTGGTTTCAGGCTAGCTCGAAAAGTGCCAATTTCAGGCAACAAAAAACCCATCAACCTTGAACCTAAGCGGCGGGGTTGATGGGCTCCACAAAATGGGGACATCAAAGAAAAGCAGTGGCACTAGTTATGACTGACATCCTGGGAAAAAGTTCTGTTCATCACCGATTTTTTTGCGAAAAAGTTAAAAATTGTCGGCCGGGGCTAGCCAAGGCCCGGCCAGATGATGACGATCAGCGTACCGGCAAGGGTGAGCAGCACGTTGGCGATAGCGTAAGTGCCAGCATAGCCGAGTGCGGGAATGTTGCTGCGCGCGGTATCGCTGATAATTTCCATCGCCGGGGCGCAGGTGCGCGCGCCCATCATCGCGCCGAACAGCATCGCGCGGTTCATGCGTAGCACATAGGCGCCGAACAGGAAGCAGATCACCACCGGCACCAGGCTGACGATAAGACCGGCAGCCAGCATTTGCCCGCCAATGGCGCCCAGACCGTTATTAATACCCGCGCCGGCGCTCAGGCCGACCCCGGCCATAAACACCATCAGACCGAACTCCTTAACCATGTTCAATGCGCCCTGCGGGATATAGCCGAAGGTCGGATGGTTGGCGCGCAGGAAGCCAAGCATAATGCCGGCGAACAGCAGGCCGGCGGCGTTACCGATGCCGAAGCTGAACGAGCTGAACTGGAAAGTGATCATGCCGATCATCAGGCCGACGATAAAGAAGGCGCAGAAAGCCAGCAGATCGGTCACCTGGCTGTGAATCGAAATAAAGCCGATGCGGTCAGCGACGGTTTTTACGCGGCGGGCGTCGCCGCTCACCTGCAGCACGTCGCCTTTATTGAGCACCACGTTATCGTCGATTGGCATCTCAATCTGGCTGCGGATCACCCGGTTTAAGAAACAGCCGTGATCGGTCAGCTTCAGCTGCGCCAGGCGGCGGCCGACGGCGTTATGATTCTTAACCACAATCTCTTCGGTGACGATACGCATATCGAGCAGGTCGCGGTCAAACACCTCTTTACCGTTACGGAAGCTTGGGTCGAGGCGGGCATGGGCGTCCGGGTAGCCAACCAGCGCGATATCGTCGCCCATCTGCAGTACCGCGTCGCCATCCGGGTTCGCCAGGATACCGTTACGACGAATACGCTCGATATAGCAGCCGGTCTGGCGGTAAATTCCCAGCTCACGAAGATTTTTGCCGTCCGCCCACGCGACCAATTCCGGGCCGACGCGGTAGGCGCGGATAACCGGCAGATAGACTTTACGCTTGGAGTCGGTATCCAGACCGCGCTCGCGGGCGATCTGCTGGGCGCTGGTCTGCAGATCCTGATGCTGCAGCTTCGGCATATAGCGCGCGCCGACGATCAGGCTCACCAGGCCAACCAGGTAAGTCAGGGCGTAACCCAGGCTCAGGTGGTCAAGCGACTGCGCCAGCTGATCGCTGGGCAGGCCAAAGTGGCGTAGGGTATCGCCAGCGCCCACCAGCACCGGGGTGGAGGTCATAGCGCCCGCCAGCATCCCGGCGGTCAGGCCGATGTCCCAGCCAAACAATTTGCCCAGCCCCATAGCGATTAACATCGCGCTGGCCACCATCACCAGCGCCAGCATCAGATAGTTTTTGCCGTCGCGGAAAAAAATCGAAAAAAAGTTGGGGCCCGCTTCGACGCCGACGCAGAAAATAAACAGCATAAAGCCAAGATTTAGCGCATCTGTGTTAATGGCGAAGTGCTGCTGACCTAATAATAAAGAAACGACTAAAACGCCAATGGAATTACCAAGTTGTACTGACCCGAGGCGAAGTTTCCCCAGGCAAAGACCCAGTGCGAGTACAACAAACAATAACAGGATGTAATTCCCGTTTAACAAATCTGCGACGTTTATATTCACGAAAGCCAACTTCTCGTTTACTAGTAAGTTGTTGAAGGAAATGGTTTTTTGGTCTAAGGTTGCTCAAGCGTTCGCACTATGCCGAACGTTATTCTGGCATCCCGTTAATACCGATAAAACAGTGCCGCTAGTTTAATCTTTCCTGGTTGCTGCGGCTAGTCACAATCGTTTTACTCTGGCGGGAGCGTTATAAGCATGGACTGCCAGAATGCTATTTCTGACTGGATGAAGTGAAAGATAGTTAGAGGCGAAATCAGGAGGATGTCGTGAAATCTGAGCGCGCGTGGGCCGGTATAATTTGTGGGTTCTTTCTGTTTATTGTGGTCTGTTTATCGCTGTTGCTGCATATGAAAGGGGCTTTTCGGCAAACGGGCAACCCCGAGCTTGGACTGCTGTTCTTTGTGCTACCTGGCGCCGTGGCGAGCTGTTTATCCCCCGGAAGGCGCGTCATACGTCCGCTGATTGGCGCCATGCTGGCGGCACCGGTTTGTCTGGTGGTGATGCGGATGTTCTTTATTACTCATCGATCGTTTTGGCAGGAACTGGCGTGGCTTTTTAGCGCGGTCTTCTGGTGCGCGCTCGGGGCGCTATGCTTTTTATTTATTTGCGTCTGGCTGGACGCCAGACGCAGGCACTCAACGGAAGAGTGAAGTCTCTCAGGCAAACAGGCCGAGATTTTCCTTCGCCCAGGCTTCGAAATCCGTGCAGCCGCCGATGTGTTTCTGATCGACGAAAATCTGCGGTACGGTTTCTACCGGCTTACCGACGGTTTTTTCCAGATCGGCTTTGCTGATGCCTTCCGCGTGGATATCAATGTAGCGATAGCTGAAGTCATCGCGCTCGGTGCTCAGTTTCTCAGCCAGTTCTTTAGCGCGAACGCAGTACGGGCAACCTGGGCGACCAAAAATAACGGTAAACATGCTTCTCTCCTTAAATCTCAGCCGGATGGCGAATGTGGCTATGATGCCGCGTTCCGTTAGCAAGGGGAAGAAGGTTTTACCTTTTATAGCGATGGTTGCGGGTTATGCTTGATCAATATCATCTGCTGCAAGACCCTATACAGATGCGCCAGCGATGCGCTGTGCGCGGCATGAGTATATTGAGGAGCGTTATGCGATCGCCTGCCGCATTACCCAAAAGTATTCTGATTGTTGAGCTCGTCGGCATGGCGCTGCTGACGTTGGCCTGGCTGTCATTAAACCAGTATGTTCAACTGCATGCGCCATTTGCCAGCCCGACGGCGGCGCTCATCATGATCTTTGCCGGGATCCTGCTGATGATCCCGGCGGCGATAGCCTTAATGTGGCGAATAGCGAAAATTGTCGCGCCGCAGTTGACCGATAATAAGACCTCATCTTCTACCCCGTCCGAACGAGAAAAACACCATGACGCCGACCATTGATCTGCTGCGTAACCACCGTTCCATCCGCCATTTTACCGACGCGCCGATTAGCGACCAACAGCGTGAGGCGATCATTGCCGGGGCGCAAGGGGCTTCCAGCTCCAGCTTTTTACAATGTACCTCGATTATTCGCATTACCGACCCGCAGATGCGTGAGCAGCTGGTTGAGTTGACCGGCGGCCAGCAGCACGTGGCGCAGGCAGCGGAGTTTTGGGTATTCTGCGCCGATTTCAACCGCCACCTGCAAATTTGCCCGCAAGCGCAGTTGGGACTGGCTGAACAGCTGCTGCTGGGCGTTGTCGACACCGCGCTAATGGCGCAGAATGCCTTAATCGCCGCGGAATCCCTGGGATTAGGCGGCGTCTATATTGGCGGCCTGCGTAATAACATTGACGCGGTAACCGAGCTGCTGCAGCTGCCGAAACACGTGTTGCCGCTGTTTGGCCTGTGCCTTGGCTGGCCTGCTGACGACCCGCAGGTTAAGCCGCGTATTCCGCCTGCGATGCTGGTGCATGAGAATCACTACCAACCGCTTGATCAACAGGTGCTGGCGCAGTATGACGAACAGCTGGCGGACTATTATCTGACGCGCGGCAGCAATACCCGCCGCGATACCTGGAGCGATCATATCCGCCGCACCATCATCAAAGAGAGCCGGCCGTTTATTCTCGATTATTTGCATAAACAGGGCTGGGCAACGCGCTGATTCCCTATACACTTCAACCTGCAAACGCAGAGTGCTGGCCGCCAGTTATTTTCTAAGAGGTGTTGGGTGAAAATCGCTATATTATCCCGGGATGGAACGCTTTATTCTTGCCGCCGCTTGCGTGAAGCCGCGCAAAAACGCGGGCATCAGGTCGAGATCCTCGATCCGCTCTCCTGCTATATGAGCGTCAGCCCGGTTGCCTCCTCGATTCACTACAAAGGGCGACAGTTGCCCCATTTTGATGCAGTCATTCCGCGTATTGGCACGGCGATCACCTATTACGGCACCGCCGCGCTGCGGCAGTTCGAACTGCTGGGCAGCTATCCGCTAAACGAGTCGGTGGCGATTACCCGCGCCCGCGATAAGCTGCGCTCGCTGCAGTTGCTGGCGCGTCAGGGAATCGATCTACCGGTCACCGGTATTGCTCACTCGCCGGACGACACCAGCGATCTGATCGCCATGGTCGGCGGCGCGCCGCTGGTGGTGAAGTTAGTGGAGGGGACGCAGGGGATCGGTGTGGTGCTGGCGGAAACGCGACAGGCGGCGGAAAGCGTGATTGACGCCTTCCGGGGCCTCAATGCGCACATTCTGGTGCAAGAATATATCGCTGAGGCAAAAGGGTGCGATATCCGCTGCCTGGTGGTTGGCGATGAGGTGGTGGCGGCGATTGAACGGCGGGCGAAGGAGGGCGATTTTCGCTCTAACCTGCACCGCGGCGGCGTCGCCACTACGGCCATGCTTAGCGATCAGGAGCGGGAGATGGCGATTAAAGCGGCGCAAACGCTGGGTCTGGACGTGGCAGGCGTGGATATCCTGCGCGCCCACCGCGGCCCGCTGGTGATGGAAGTTAACGCCTCGCCGGGGCTGGAAGGGATTGAAACCACCACTCACGTCGATATTGCCGGGCGGATGATCGCGTGGATCGAACGTCAGGCCACGCCTGGATATTGTCTAAAAATGGGAGGGTAGCGTCACTTCGTTATCCTTTCATGGAATGCGACGCATTTTTTGCGTAAGCTATGCGTCGTTTTTTATCCAGCAAGAGGTCACAGGCACTATGGATTCACTGGTCGTTCCGGGTCTTGATACATTACGTCATTGGCTCGACGAGTTAGGCATCAGTTTTTTTGAGTGCGACTCCTGCCAGGCGTTGCACCTGCCGCATATGCAGAATTTCGACGGTATTTTCGATGCCAAAATCGACCTGCTGGACAACGTGGTGTTGTTTTCGGCGCTGGCGGAAGTGAAGCCCTCTGCGCTGCTGCCGCTGTCGGCGGATCTGTCGGCGATTAACGCCAGTTCGCTGACCGTAAAAGCGTTCCTTGATATTCAGGATGATAACCTGCCGAAGCTGGTGGTCTGCCAGGCGCTGCCCGTTGGCGCGGGCGTCACTCTCGAACAGTTTGCCTGGTTCTTCCGCCAGAGCGAAGAGCAGGTCTCGATGGTCATTCTGGAAGCCGGTGCCAATCAACTGCTGTATAAAGCGGAAGAGCAGGAAGAAGAGGCCGCAGCCGAAGAAGTGCAATACCATTTTCTGCACTAATTAATAAAAGCAGCCGCTGCGATGGCGGTTGCTTATTTATTCTGTCTCAAACCCGTCTTTAAAGAATTATTCACTGCTGTTTTAGCGCTTCGCTTTTATCTCGTAGACCTTTATTGGCTGGAAATATGATCCAGGGCGTTTTTTTGCCTGGGCTATATCCTCTTATTCTGGCTACAGTTATTCTGGCGAGGCGTCCATTTGCGGGCAGCCAATCAGGGAGAGGTTTCCTCTCCTTATCTCAGGCAATGAAAAATATGCATGATTCTTGCATGCGTTCAGGTTCGTCTATTGCGTCCGTGAATTAACGGGCCTTGAGAAGGAAACAGAGATATGACCGCCTTGGGTAAAAAATGGTTAACAGGTGTGATTACGGGTGCGCTGATGGCCGTTTCTGCCGGCTCGCTCGCAGCGGAACAAAAAACGCTGCACGTTTATAACTGGTCTGATTATATTGCGCCGGACACGGTTGCCAATTTTGAAAAAGAGACCGGTATTAAAGTGGTGTATGACGTATTCGATTCCAACGAAGTGCTGGAAGGTAAATTAATGGCCGGCAGCACCGGGTTTGATCTGGTGGTGCCGTCGGCAAGCTTCCTTGAACGCCAGCTGGCGGCCGGGGTATTCCAACCGCTGGATAAAAGCAAACTGCCGAACTGGAAAAACCTCGACCCGAAAGTTTTACAACTGGTGGCGCGTCACGATCCCGATAATAAATATGCGATGCCATACATGTGGGCGACCACCGGCATCGGCTATAACGTCGATAAAGTGAAAGCGGCGCTGGGTAAAGACGTTCCGTTGAACAGCTGGGATCTGGTGCTTAAGCCGGAAAACCTTGAGAAGCTGAAAAGCTGCGGCGTCTCCTTCCTTGATGCCCCCGAAGAGATTTTCTCGACGGTGCTGAACTATCTCGGCAAAGATCCAAACAGCACCAAAGCCGATGATTACACCGGACCGGCAACCGATCTGCTGCTGAAGCTGCGGCCCAATATCCGTTACTTCCACTCTTCGCAATATATCAATGACCTGGCAAACGGTGATATTTGCGTCGCTATCGGCTGGGCGGGCGATGTCTGGCAGGCGGCGAATCGCGCGAAAGAGGCGAAGAATGGCGTCAATATCTCCTACTTTATTCCGAAAGAGGGGGCGCTGGCCTTCTTTGATGTCTTCGCCATGCCGGCGGATGCCAAAAATAAAGACGAAGCCTATCAGTTCCTGAACTATCTGCTGCGCCCGGAGGTCATCGCCCATATCAGCGATCACGTCTACTACGCTAACGCTAACAAAGAGGCGACGCCGCTGGTCAGTGCCGACATCCGCAACAACCCGGCGATTTACCCGCCTGAGGATGTCTTCGCCAAGCTGTTCACCCTCAAGGTGCAGGATCCGAAGATTGACCGCGTGCGCACCCGCGCGTGGACCAAAGTGAAAAGCGGAAAATAACGCCATCAGGCCCGGTACGCCGGGCCTGTAAAGGTCTGGCCTGCTGTTCGCTGGCGGACATAGAACTGAAGAATGTATGGCAACCGGGCCATACGGTGATTGTATTTGCCGGAGAGCACCCGAGTGAATGACGCAATGCCCCGCCCACAGGCGAAAGCCCCCAAAGCGCTGACCCCGCTGCTGGAAATCCGTAATTTAACCAAATCCTTCGATGGGCAACACGCCGTCGATGATGTCAACCTCACTATTTATAAAGGCGAAATCTTTGCCTTACTGGGCGCGTCCGGCTGCGGGAAATCGACGCTGCTACGTATGCTGGCAGGTTTTGAGTTGCCCACCGCCGGGCAGATTGTGCTGGATGGCGTCGACCTGGCGCGCGTGCCGCCGTACCAGCGGCCGATCAATATGATGTTCCAGTCTTACGCGCTATTTCCCCACATGACGGTGGAGCAAAATATCGCCTTTGGTCTTAAGCAGGACAAGCTGCCAAAGGCGGAGATTAACGCCCGCGTCCAGGAGATGCTGGCGTTGGTGCATATGCAGGAGTTCGCCAAACGCAAGCCGCACCAGCTTTCCGGCGGCCAACGTCAGCGCGTGGCGCTGGCGCGAAGCCTGGCGAAGCGGCCGAAATTACTGCTGCTTGATGAACCGATGGGCGCATTGGATAAAAAACTACGCGACCGGATGCAGCTTGAGGTAGTGGATATTCTTGAGCGCGTCGGCGTCACCTGCGTGATGGTCACCCATGACCAGGAAGAGGCGATGACCATGGCGGGCCGTATCGCCATCATGAACCGCGGTAAGTTCGTGCAGATCGGCGAGCCGGAGGAGATCTATGAACATCCGACGACCCGCTATAGCGCCGAGTTTATCGGCTCGGTAAACGTCTTCGAAGGGCTGGTCAAAGAGCGGCTGGAAGATGGCCTGGTACTGAATGCGCCGGGGCTGGTGCATCCGCTGAAAGTCGATCCGGATGCCTCGGTGGTGGATAACGTGCCGGTCTGGGTGGCGCTGCGTCCGGAGAAAATCATGCTCTGCGACGAACCGCCGGCAGACGGCTTTAACTTTGCGGTAGGCGAGGTTATCCATATTGCCTACCTCGGCGATCTGTCTATCTATCATGTCCGTCTGAAAAGCGGGCAGATGATCAGCGCGCAGCTGCAAAATGAGCATCGCCATCGGAAAGGAATGCCGACCTGGGGTGATGAGGTTCGCTTGTGCTGGGATGCCGATAGCTGCGTTGTTCTGACGGTGTAAGGAGAGGGCGATGAGCACATTAGAACCTCCAGCCGGCGGCAAAAAGCCCGGCGGTTTTGCCCTGTGGCTGGCGCGCCAGCAGATGGCCCATGGGCGTAAGCTGGTGATTGCGCTGCCGTATCTGTGGTTAATCCTGCTGTTTTTACTGCCATTCCTGATCGTTTTTAAAATCAGTCTGGCCGAAATGGCGCGGGCGATCCCGCCCTATACCGAGTTACTGTCGTGGGCCGACGGTCAACTGACGTTGACGCTCAACCTCGGCAACTTCCTGCAGTTGACCGACGATCCGCTGTACTTTGAGGCTTATCTGCAGTCGTTGCAGGTGGCGGCAATTTCCACCTTTTGCTGTCTGCTATTGGGCTATCCGCTGGCGTGGGCGGTGGCGCATAGCAAGCCGTCGACGCGCAATATCCTGCTGCTGTTGGTTATATTACCTTCGTGGACCTCGTTCCTCATTCGCGTTTACGCCTGGATGGGGCTGCTGAAAAGCAACGGGGTGCTCAATAACTTCCTGTTGTGGCTCGGAGTTATCGATCAACCGCTGGAGATTTTGCATACCAATCTGGCGGTGTACATCGGTATCGTTTACGCCTACCTGCCGTTCATGGTGCTGCCGATTTATACCGCGCTGACGCGTATCGACTATTCGCTGGTGGAAGCGTCGCTGGATCTCGGCGCCAGGCCGTTAAAGACCTTCTTCCAGGTGATTGTTCCGTTAACGAAAGGCGGCATTATCGCCGGCTCGATGCTGGTGTTTATTCCGGCGGTGGGCGAGTTCGTCATCCCGGAACTGCTCGGCGGCCCCGACAGCATTATGATTGGCCGCGTGCTGTGGCAGGAGTTCTTTAATAACCGCGACTGGCCGGTAGCATCGGCGGTGGCGATTGTGATGTTGCTGTTGCTGATCGTGCCGATCATGTGGTTCCACAAGCATCAGCAAAAACAGATGGGGGATCATGGATGAATGACTTACCGGTAGTACGTTCGCCATGGCGGATTCTGATCCTCGTGCTCGGTTTTACCTTCCTGTATGCGCCGATGCTGATGCTGGTTATCTATTCATTTAACAGTTCGAAGCTGGTGACGGTATGGGCGGGGTGGTCGACGCGCTGGTATAGCGAGCTGTTTCATGATGACGCGATGATGAGCGCGGTGGGGTTAAGCCTGACCATTGCCGCCTGCGCGGCGACGGCGGCGGCGATCCTTGGCACGATTGCCGCGGTGGTGCTGGTGCGTTTTGGCCGTTTTCGCGGTTCCAACGGTTTTGCTTTTATGATCACCGCGCCGCTGGTGATGCCCGATGTGATTACCGGGCTGTCGCTGCTGCTGCTGTTTGTCGCGCTGGGGCATTCCATCGGCTGGCCATCGGATCGTGGCATGTTGACGATATGGCTGGCGCATGTCACCTTCTGTACCGCCTACGTGGCGGTGGTGATCTCTTCACGTCTGCGCGAGCTGGACAGGTCAATCGAAGAGGCGGCGATGGATCTTGGCGCCGCGCCGCTGAAGGTGTTTTTCGTGATAACCTTGCCGATGATTATGCCCGCGGTCATTTCCGGATGGTTGCTGGCGTTTACCTTGTCGCTTGATGACCTGGTGATTGCCAGCTTCGTTTCCGGACCAGGGGCGACGACGCTGCCGATGCTGGTCTTCTCCAGCGTGCGGATGGGCGTTAACCCGGAAATTAACGCCCTGGCGACCTTAATCCTCGGTGTGGTGGGAATTGTCGGTTTTATCGCCTGGTATTTAATGGCTCGCGCAGAAAAGCAGCGAGTGCGTGATATCCAGCGTGCAAGAAGGGGCTGAACCCCCTATACCCGTCATACTTCAAGCTGCATGTGCGTTGGCCGCGTTTGTTCACCCCAGTCACTTACTAGAGTAAGCTCCTGGGGATTCACTCACTTGCCGCCTTCCTGCAACTCGAATTATTTAGGGTATAATCTCTGCAATAGAGTTAACATTGGCGCCGCACTCGTGGCGCCGTTTTCATGGATGACTTTACGTTGGGATTGTTTACAAAAACTCGATCGTCTCATGCTCGTCTTAACGTCCCTGCGCTGGTACAGGTGGCGGCCTTTGCTATTATCTTAATTCGCGGTCTTGACCTGTTAATGATCCTCAATCAGCTTGGCGTGCAGGGGATTGCCGATTTTGTCCATCGTAGCGTGCAAACCTGGGCCCTGACGCTGGTGTTTCTGGCGAGCCTGGCGCTGGTGTTTATCGAGATCTGGTGCGCCTTTTCGCTGGTGAAAGGCCGTAACTGGGCGCGCTGGCTCTACCTGTTGACGCAAATTATCGTCATCTCTTATCTGTGGGCGGCCTCGATTGGCTACGGCTATCCAGAACTGTTCAGCGTGGCCGGGGAGTCAAAGCGGGAAATTCTCCATGCGCTGTTTCTGCAGAAGCTGCCGGATCTGCTGGTGCTGGCGCTATTGTTTATCCCTGCGTCGTGCCGACGGTTTTTCCGCTTGCAATAACGGTGATACAATCCCCGCCCCGGTTTTCTTGAAGGTCTTCTTATGCATTGCGCACTTTACGACGCGGGCCGCTGCCGTTCTTGTCAGTGGCTGGAATTGCCATTGACGCAACAGCTCGCCGATAAAATGGCTAACCTGCGCGAACTGCTGGCGGGTCATCCAGCGGCGACATGGCTTGCTCCGGTTTCAGGTCCGGAGACGGCGTTTCGCAACAAAGCGAAAATGGTCGTAAGCGGTAGCGTAGAGCGCCCGCTGCTAGGCATGCTGCACCGCGATGGCACGCCGGAAGATCTCACCGATTGTCCGCTGTATCCGCCGAGTTTTGAACCGGTTTTCGCCGCGCTGAAGCCGTTTATCGCCCGCGCCGGACTCACCCCCTATAACGTTGCCCGCAAGCGCGGCGAACTGAAGTATTTGCTGCTGACAGAAAGCCAGCACGGCGGCATGATGTTGCGTTTCGTTCTGCGCTCTGCGGCAAAGCTTGAACAGTTGCGCGCCGCGCTGCCGTGGTTACAGCAGCAGTTGCCGCAGCTAAAGGTGATTACCGCCAATATTCAGCCCGTGCATATGGCTATCATGGAAGGGGAGCAGGAGATTTTCCTCAGCGATCAACAGGCGCTGGCGGAGAACTTTAACGGCGTACCGCTGTGGATCCGCCCGCAAAGCTTTTTCCAGACCAACCCGACGGTGGCGAGCCAGCTCTATGCTACCGCCCGCGACTGGGTACGCGCGCTGCCGGTCAACCACATGTGGGATCTGTTTTGCGGCGTCGGCGGTTTCGGCCTGCACTGCGCAACCCCGCAGATGCGCCTTACCGGTATCGAAATCGCCCCGGAAGCCATCGCCTGCGCGAAGCAATCCGCGGCCCAATTGGGATTAACCAATCTTCATTTTCAGGCGCTGGATTCCACGCAATTCGCGACGCATGAAGACGATATTCCACAGCTTGTGCTGGTCAACCCGCCGCGGCGCGGCATCGGCGCCGAACTGTGCGATTATCTAAGCCGCATGGCGCCGCCGTATATCATTTATTCGAGCTGTAACGCCCGGACGATGGCCGCAGATATTGATCGTCTGCAGGGCTATCGCCTTGAGCGAGTGCAGTTGTTCGATATGTTTCCACATACCGCGCATTATGAAGTGCTGACGCTGCTGGTTCGTGAAGTTTAAACAAAATGTGAACTCTTTAAGCGGCTGAAATCGGGTAAGCTTTATGAAACGAGCGTGAAATTCGTGGAGCGAATCTGATGAGTAAAAAAATCCTGCTGGTGGAAGATGATGATGATATTGCGGCTTTGTTGCGCCTGAATCTGCAGGATGAAGGGTACCAAATCGTGCACGAGGCGGACGGCGCGCAGGCGCTGCGCCAGCTGGATAACGGCGTCTGGGATGCGGTGATTCTTGACCTGATGTTGCCCAACGTCGACGGGCTGGAGATTTGCCGTCGCATCCGTCAGCAAACGCGCTATCTACCGGTGATTATTATTAGCGCCCGTTCGAGCGAAACCCAGCGCGTGCAGGGGCTGGAAATGGGGGCCGATGATTATCTGGCGAAACCTTTTTCTCTGCTGGAGCTGATTGCCCGGGTGAAGGCGGTTTTCCGCCGTCAGGAAGCGATGGGACAAAATCTCTTGATGGATGCCGGACGTATCGCCTGCCACGGCCTGAATATCGACCCGCTGTCCCGGGAGGTCAGGCTGCGCGGTGAACTGGTTGACCTCACGCCGCGCGAATTCGATCTGCTCTATTACTTTGCCCGCCATCCCGGTGAAGTTTTTTCGCGTCTGGCGCTGCTGGATAGCGTCTGGGGCTATCAGCATGAAGGCTACGAACATACGGTCAACACGCATATTAATCGTCTGCGTACGAAAATAGAGCGCGACCCGGCAGAGCCGGACATTATTCTTACCGTCTGGGGGAAGGGGTATAAATTTGCGCCCTATAGCGCCGGGGCGCAGTCATGATCCGCCGACTCAGCCTCAGCCAGCGGTTATCGTTGGTGTTTATCGCCTTGCTGCTGCTGTGTGCGCTGTCCGTTTGTCTACTCCAGCTCTATAGCAGCGCGCAGTACGGTAACGTCATGGTACAACGGCTTTCAGCCGGTCTGGCGCAGCAGATCGCCGCCCGCGAGCCGCTGCTCAACGCGCGCGGCGAGGTCGATCGCGCGGCGTTGAAACCACTATTCGACCGTCTGATGGTGTTTAACCCAAGCGTCGAGCTGTACCTCGTTTCGCCGGATGGCGAGCTGCTGGCGGATGCCGCGCCGCCGGGGCACATTAAACGCCAGCGCATTGCCATGGCGCCGGTGCAGGCGTTTCTCTCCGGCGGCGCGTGGCCAATTTATGGTGACGATCCGCGCAGCATGGACCAGCAAAAAGTGTTTAGCGCCGCGCCGCTGCGCCTTGACGGCCAGCTACGTGGCTATCTCTACATTATCCTGCAGGGCGAAACTTTTAATGAACTGGCACAAAACGCCTGGCAGAAGACGCTGTGGAGCCTGCTGCTATGGACCCTGCTGCTGGTGGCGCTGTTTGGCCTGTTGGCCGGCGGCCTGGCGTGGTATTGGGTAACACGCCCGGTACGCCAGCTGACGGCGCAGGTGGCAGCCGGAGACAGCGACAGCATTCGAGCAATCAAAGCGCTGGCGGCGCAGGCGCCGGACCCGCATCCCGGAAATGAAGTGGCGCTGCTGCATAACCGCTTTATCGAACTGGCGCAGCAGATCGCCGGGCAATGGGATCGGCTGGCTGATAGCGATCGTCAGCGCCGGGAATTTATTGCCAATATTTCGCATGACCTGCGCACGCCGCTCACTTCGCTGCTGGGATATCTGGAGACGTTATCGCTAAAGGATGATCGCCTGACGGCGCAGGAGCGTAAGCAGTATCTGAATATCGCGCTACGCCAGGGAAATAAAGTTCGTCATCTGTCGCAGCAGCTATTTGAGCTGGCACGCCTTGAACATGGCGGTATTAAGCCGCAGCCGGAAAAGTTTATCCTTGCCGAGCTGATTCAGGACGTGGCGCAAAAATTCGATCTGGCGATTGCCACCCGCGAAATCCGTCTGCGCCTGGAATTGGCGTCAGGCTTGCCTTTGGTTGAGGCAGACCTCTCGATGATGGAGCGGGTATTAACCAATCTGCTGGATAACGCCATTCGCCATACTCCGCACGGGGGCGAAATTCGTCTCTCCTCGCGCCAGCAGGGGGCACAGGTGGTGGTCGAGGTGGCCGATAGCGGCCCGGGCGTCGCCGGTGAGTTACGGGCCAATCTGTTTGAGCGGCCATCGGTACTGGAACCGGGGCAGCAGAGCGCCTCACGGGGCGGGCTGGGGTTGATGATTGTTCGCCGGATGCTGCAACTGCACGGGGGGGAAATTCGCCTGCTGGAAGTACCGGCAGGGGCCTGTTTCCAGTTTACCCTGCCGCTGTGAGGGGGGTCGTTACCGATAGACCCGGCTCAGGCGGCTGCGCCGTAAGCCGGGAAGCGTAGATCTTACTCCGGGAACCACTGGTTGCTAATTTTCTGGTAGGTTCCGTCAGCTTTAATCGCTTTCAGCGCTGCGTTCAGTTTTTCCAGCAGCGCTTTATTATCCGGGCGCACCGCAATGCCGAGGCCGGTACCGAAATACTGCGGATCGGTCACTTTCGGCGTCGCCGCGCCTAACTGCGGGTTGGTCTTCAGCCATTCGTTGACCACCGCGGTATCGCCGAAGACGCCGTCGATACGGCCGTTTTTCAGGTCGATAATGGCATTCTGGTAGCTATCGTAAGCGACGGTTTTGACTTCCGGGTGCTTATCCTGCAGGTATTTCTGGTGCGTGGTGCCGTTTTCCATGCCGATACGCTTACCTTTCAGGTCATCAAAAGAGTGGTACGCGTCTTTTTTGGCGATTACCAGCGCCGAGTTGGCGTAGTACGGGTCGGTAAACGCGACCTGTTTGCTACGCTCAGGCGTGATGTCCATGCCGGAGATCACCGCATCATACTTTTTAAATTTTAGCGCCGGGATCAGGCTGTCGAAAGCGTGGTTGGTAAAAGTACAGTCGGCCTGCATTTGCTTACACAGCGCTTTGGCCAGATCAAGATCGAAACCGACAATCTGGTTATTCGCATCCATGGATTCAAATGGCGGATAGGTCGCGGAAACGCCAAAGCTGATTTTTTCCGCGGCAGCGGCGCCAAAGGCGAAAGAGCTAAGCAGTGCGGCCAGAACTAACTTTTTCATAGTGGGACTCCCGTCGGTCAATCTTATGATGTTGTGCCGGTTTACGGCTGAAGTTCACAATGCCACCAAATGAATTTATATGCAATAAAGTTGTATGTTTATTTTATTGGTTATAAAAAAAACGGGTAAGCATTAGCACTTACCCGTTTCATATATTACTGTTTATGCATTTCGTGATGTTAGTTACGACGTTCGAAGGCCAGCGCTTTTCTTTCCACCAGACGCATCAGCAGCGTCAGCAGGCCGTTCACCACCAGATAAATGATACCGGCTGCGCCGAAGACCATCACGTCATAGGTGCGCCCGTACAGCAGCTGGCCATGACCCATCACTTCCATCAGCGTGATGGTGTAAGCCAGCGAGGTGCTTTTAAAGACCAACACCACTTCGTTCGAGTACGAGGAGAGGGCGCGTTTAAAAGCATACGGTAGCAGAATCGCCAGCGTATCCTTCTTGCTCATCCCCAGCGCGCTGCAGGACTGCCACTGGCCGTCCGGAATGGCGCGGATGGCGCCGTAGAACAGCTGGGTAGTATAAGCCGCGCTGTTTAACGATAAGGCGATCAGCGCGCACAGCCAGGGCTCAGAAATCAGATGCCACAGCACCGGGTAATTCTGCAATGACGGGAACTGTCCTGGCCCGTAGTAGATCAGGAAGATCTGCACCAGCAGCGGCGTCCCGGTAAACAGGGTGATATAACCGCGGACGATCCACACCACCACCGGCGTTTTTAACGTCAGGACGATGGTAAAGATCAGCGCCAGGATCAGCGCCACGACGATCGATGCCGCGGTCAGCGTCAGGCTAGTATGCAGCCCTTTCAGCAGTTCGGGTAAGTAATCGAGCATCAACCTGGTCTCCGTTCGAAGCGCGTCGCACGCTGGTCAATACGCTTGAGGATGTATTGACTCAACAGGGTGATGACGAGATAAATCGCTGCCGCAATGATGTACCAGTTAAACGGCTCCTGAGTACGGGTAGCAATACTTTTGGTTTGCAGCATCAGGTCGTTGACGCTGATAAGGCTGACCAGCGCGGTATCCTTCAGCAGCACCAGCCACTGGTTGCCCAGACCCGGCAGAGCATGGCGCCACATCTGCGGCATCACCAGGCGAAAGAATATCGCCGCCTTCGACAAACCCAGCGCTTGTCCGGATTCCCACTGCCCCTGCGGCACCGCTTTCAAGGCGCCGCGCAGGGTCTGCGAGGCATAGGCGGCATACAGTAGGGAAAGCGCAATGGCGCCGCAGAGGAACGGGCTGACGTCGAAATTCTCAATTTGCATCTGTACCGGAATCTGCACAAACCCAAGATTAAGAGTAAAACCGTCAGACAGCGTCAGCAGCAGCTGTGAGGAACCAAAGTAGATAAACAGCACCACCAGGATTTCCGGTAGGCCGCGTAAAATCGTCACGATGCCGGTCGCCAACCATGCCACAGGGCGCCATTTCACCGACTCCAGAACGGCGAAAAGCATCGCCAGCACCAGGCCGATGACCAGCGCGCAAACGGCAAGGCCGACGGTCATCCCGGCGGCGCTTGCTAATGGAAAAAATTCGTTCATTCAGCGTTACTTCTGGAACCATTTGCTATAGATGGTCTGGTACGTCCCATCTTTCTTCACTTTTTCCAGCGCAGCGTTAAATTTCTGCTGCAGCTCGGTATTGCCCTGACGAACCGCAATGCCGAGGCCGGTACCGAAGTAGTCTTTATCCGTCACTTTATCACCCACCGGCGCCAGCTTCGGATTGCTCTTCAGCCATTCGGTCACTACCGCCGTGTCGCCGAAGACGGCGTCAATGCGGCCGTTTTGCAGATCCAGTTTGGCATTCTGGTAGCTGTCATAAGGAACGGTGGTGATTTCAGGATGCTTATCAGTGATGAATTTCTGATGGGTAGTACCGTTCTGCACGCCAACTTTCTTGCCTTTCAACTGGTCAATGCCGGTGAACTTACCCTGCTGGCCGACAAACAGCGCCGAGTTTTCATAATACGGGGTGCTGAACAGCACCTGTTTTTCACGCTCAGGGGTGATATCCATACCGGCCATGACGGCGTCGAAGCGGCGGAATTTCAGCCCTGGGATCAGGCTATCGAAAGCCTGGTTAGTAAAGGTGCAGGTCGCGTCCATCTCTTTACACAGCGCGTTAGCCAGATCGACGTCAAAGCCGACGATTTTGTTGTTGGCGTCTACCAGCTCAAACGGAGGGTAGGAGGCCTCGGTGGCGAAACGGATAGTCTGGGCTGCGGTAGCGGAAAGGCTCATGCCCGCGAGCAGAGCGGCAATCAGTACTTTTTTCATCGTTATTTCCCCGAAAACATCAATGTGAAAGATAGTTTTTAAAGGCGTCGGTTTGCGGATGCGCGAAGCAGTTAGCATCCCCTTGCTCAACGATATGCCCGTTTTCCATATACACCACGCGGCTGGCGGTTTTACGCGCCACTTCCACTTCGTGGGTAACGATAACCTGGGTGATTCCGGTTTCCGCCAGTTCGCGAATGATGCTGACGATCTGGGCGGTGATTTCCGGATCCAACGCGGCGGTGGGTTCATCAAACAGCAGCACCTGTGGCTCCATCATCAGCGCGCGGGCAATCGCTACGCGCTGCTGTTGACCGCCTGACAGATGCAGCGGATAGCGGTCGCTGTAAGGTTTAAGGCGTAAACGCTCAAGTAGTTTTTCGGCGCGCGCCAGCGCCTGATCTTTGGTTAAGCCCAGCACGCGGCACGGGGCTTCGATCAGGTTTTGCACCACGGTCAGGTGTGGCCACAGGTTGTACTGCTGGAAGACCATCCCGACATTCTGGCGCAGCTCGCGAATAGCTTTGTCAGACGGCGCTTTGGTGAAGTCGAATTGATTACCGGCGATGTTTAAGGTACCGGAACGCGGCATCTCCAGCAGGTTGAGTACGCGAAGCAGCGAGCTTTTACCGGCGCCGCTTGGGCCGAGGAGCACCAGCGTTTCCCCCTGCGGGCAATCCAGCGTGATGTCGAACAGCGCCTGGTGCGCGCCGTAGAAGCAATTAATGCCGTTTAGTTTAATACTCATCTGGGCAGTCTGATACAAATAGCTATTGAGGCCGCAAATAGTACCTTTGACAGAATAGTTATGCAATATTTATGCGTTAAAAGTTAAATGTAAACCACATTTATCACTAAAGTTAGCACAAAATATGGGTTCGTGTGGTAGGGGGGAACAAATGTCGGCATTACCACACGGAATACCGACATTTTACCGGGGTTATCGTTTCAGCGGGGTGGCTTTAACGCCGAAATTAGCGTTTCTCAAGACTCTGACGCAGCGAGCCGGCCGGAGCGTGGCTGTTTATGCCGAGGTAGCGGACATCGTCAACCGCCCAGCACTGGCCTTCCTGAATCATCAGCACTTCATCTTTCCAGCTCTGGGTTCCCTGTTTTAATTCAACGCGCAGCGGAATATTGCGTGCATCGCGGTTCGGGATGGTTGAGGCGCTGGCGACGTCGGCGCTATCCGCCGGGGTGGAACTGCTGGAGAATGGATTTGATTGCAGTAGCCCGTTACGCGATGGGTCCTGACGAGCGTCGTTCAGCAGTTTAGCCAAATCGTCGCTCAGATACGGGCGCAGCGCGGTGAGATCGTTATTACGATGCTGGATTTGATAATCATAGAACTGCTGCGCTACCTCGTCCGGGCCGCCCTCGATGCAGGAACCGCTGCGGGTGCCGTTGTCTTTATAAGCCGGGGTCACGGTGGTACAGGCGCTCAGCGCCAGTGCGCAAGGCAAAACAAGTGCAAGAATGTTGTAGCGCATGATGATTTCCTTATGAACTCACTACGTTGTTAGATTCTGCTAAAGCATAGCGTAAGCGCGACAATTGTACTTGACGCAAAGAGCTAAGACCTTGATGTGACAACGACCATCGGCTGTCCGCGCCTCTTGCGCGGGCAGCCGGCGTATCAGAATTGATAACTATAGTTGACGCTGGCGAACCACAGGTAAGGGTGATCGTAGCTGCCGGAGACGATTTCCGGTGATTTTACGTGGGAAGATTGCATGTGCAGATAAGAGACCGCGACGCCGATATTGCTGGCCGGGGTTATCTGGTATTGCGCGCCGGTGGCGAAGCGCCACTCATCGCCGGTTGGCAGCGAGAGCGCCGTGTCGCTTTGTGAATCATAAACCGTGCTGTCGAAACCGACGCCGGCGTTCAGACGCCACTGCTCGGTCGGCCGGTACTGCACGCCGATGGCGGTATGCCAGGAGTCCTTCAGGCGGTTATTTTTACTACTTTCGTGACCGGCAACGGTGATTTGCGGGCTGCCGAACTGGCTCCAGTCCTGCCAGCCGAGATCGCCCATCACCGACCATTGTTTATTAATATCGTGGACCATGCTGAGCATGATCTGTTGCGGCGCGCGGACCTGGGCGGAGATAGGCAAATCATACGCAACGTTCGGTAAATTGGGAAAACGCGCTTTGCCCTTAACGTTAAAGTCATAATCGGTTTTACTGTTCCAGGTGATGCCGGCGCGGGTCTGGTCGGTTAACTGCATCAGCAGACCCAGACGATAGCTCATCGCCCAGTCATGGTCTTTATCTTTCTCGTCATTACCGTCGACGTTACGCGTCAGCGATAAATAACCATAGTTCAGGTTGGCGGATGCGCCGACAGAGAGACGATCGTTAAGTTTCCACGCCAGCGACGGGCTCAGCGTCATCGCCACCATGGTGCTTTTCTTGATAAGACGATCGCCGGCCCAGTTGCCAAAATCGATGCCTAAACCGTAGTTGCCATACAAGCCAATCCCGGCATATAAATCATCGTTAATTTTCTGTGCGTAAAAGCCGCTGGCGTTAGGAAACAGATTCATCACGTTACCAGGGCTATTACCGCCGTGTTCGTTATTCATCTGATACGGGATATCGCCGCCCATGACCTGCGCGCCGCCGGTAAACATATGGTCAGGAAGCCGGGTCATGCCGGCTGGGTTGGTGACGATGGTGGAGGCGTCCTGCGCGCGGGCGGCCTGACCTGCGCCTGCCAGGCCGACGTCTTCGGTGCCGATTTCATAAAAATAGAGTGCGCTGGCATGGCTGAAGCCAGAGCAGAGCAACCCAGAAATAAGGAATGCGATTTTTTTCATTTGCCACCTGCGGTAATGTAAAACGCGAGCATATTCTTATGCCCAAAGTATAGAGGACATATCTTTTTTAGCGTCGGATTTATACTGATAGTCCGGGGGATATATTGCGAGTCCGTTAACGGAGTGGATTACCAATTTTAGGCGTTATACGGATTAGCATCCTGATGAAGGCGCATATTTGATATGACTATTAACGAGGGGTAAATGGAAAAAGAGTATAAAAATAAATATTCACAGAGTAATAAGTAAGAAACACTATCACCATACGATGATAATGTTTCTATATCGGCAATAACTAATTATTTCTTCTTATAGATATTCGCGGATACGTGCAGTTTCTTATCGGTGTTACCGGAAGAGAGCACCACAACGTCAGCGCCTTTTTCATCGGCTTTTTTGATCAATTCTTCGCGCGCATCGCTTGGCGCAGTTTGTCCGGTAGAGGAGATGGTGCCAATTTTTTGGTATTGACCCTCTACCTTAGCGAAATCTTCTTTGCTCAGAATTTCTGCAGAAAACGCGTTCGCGGTTAAAAACAATGCTGCACCTGCCACTAAAGCTGCATATTTCATATTATTAATCTCCATTGTTTATCTTGCTATCATCATGCTCTTGTTTTAACTAACCAATGAGCGCCATCAGATTGAATCAAGCCCGTCTTTTTTTCAAGCGAAATGCTGCATTTTTATGACCTAAAATTAACGATTTTTTAAAGAAAAGATGACAGGGTTCTCATTGATAATGCTTGCTTTTTTTTGCGTAATAGACGTTGTCGGAGCCTAAGACCATTTTCATCTGTCGTTAGCTGAAAATGACGTTAAGCGGCGAGGGGCTGAAGCGGCCAGCAACAGACATTCCGGGGTTGATGGTTTATCATAAAGAGAAAGACACAGCGGGCAGCTCAACTGCTTGTCCAGTCGCTAAAAAAGGAGTAGCTATGCCGACCGAACAACGGCTGGATCCGCGCCAGGATCGAGCAATGCTGTGGGCCAATCGCGAAAATGTGCAAAAACATGCACTGTCGCGCAGCATGCCGTGGTTAGCGTTCGTCAATATCGCCTTTGCCTTGATGGTCATCTTCCGCAACGTTCTGTTCACCGAGTTCGATCATCAGAGCTTGACTCACCAGGATATTATTCCTTATCTGGAGATGGCGCTTGGGGCCATTATCGTTTTCTCGCTGGCGCTTTGCATGATGGTTATCTCCGGGCGGATATTAAGCGGTATTTATGCCACAAAAGTGATTTCCGCTATTTTGTTGATTCTCAGTTTATGCTGGTCGGTGAGTAGTTACTGCTTCATCATTTTATGGTCGCTGCCGTTCGCGTGGCCGCTGCTGGTTATTTTAATGACCACCGGTCTTGCCGCGCTCTATTATTTTCCGGTGGGCCTCGTGGCTTACCTTGTTCCTTTATGGGGTATTTCATTACTCGCTGGCGTGCAAATACATCATGGTGTCGATTTACGTTTTCTGATTCTGTGGGGAATATGCACCGCCATTATGATTTATGGCCGGCAGATATTACAGCGCTGGTATGATGAGGCCTGGAAAACCCATCAGGAGAACATGCAACTGATTAATCGGTTGGAAAACATGGCGAATCAGGATGCCTTGACGGCGACCGCCAACCGCCGGGCGCTGGACAATTTTTTAGCGCAGGCCTGGGAACGTAAAGAGCCGCTGGCGCTGATCATCCTCGATGTCGACTTTTTTAAACGTTATAACGATCACTACGGTCACCAGGCGGGAGATTACTGCCTCTCCTGCATCGCCTCCGTGCTGAAAATGTCGGTACGCGCGCAGGAGGATATGGTGGCGCGCTATGGCGGCGAGGAGTTTGTGATTGTCCTGCCGCTGCAATCATTAGATAGCGCCACGGCGGTGGCGCAGCGGATCCAACAGAAGATTCGCGAAGCGGCGCTGCCGCATGCCAAATCCGATGCCGGGCCGCTAGTGACGGTCAGTATGGGTATTGTCGCCTCGGACGGGCGCGTCCCGGCGTCAGAGTTAATCGCGCAGGCGGATGCTGCGCTGTATAAAGCCAAGCAAGAAGGACGTAATCGATGGTCTTATTAGCAAAGCGCATTATCCAGCTTGCGCTTGCCGCTTTGCTGCTGGCAGGCTGTGCGCAGGAGCAGGGTATTGTCGACAAACAGGGTTATCAGTTGGATACCCGTCATCCGGCGCAGGCGGCCTATCCGCGTATTAAAGTCCTGGTCATTCACTATACCGCCGATAACTTTGATGTCTCGCTGGCGACCCTGACCGATAAAGAGGTTAGTTCGCACTATTTAATTCCCGAGCAGCCGCCTCTGCACCACGGTAAACCGCGTATCTGGCAACTGGTGCCGGAGGAAGATTTAGCCTGGCACGCCGGTATCAGCTTCTGGCGCGGCAGCACGCGTATCAACGATACCTCTATTGGTATTGAGCTGGAAAATCGCGGCTGGCAAAAAAACGGCGATATAAAAAGTTTTACCCCATTTAATCCGACGCAAATTGACGCGCTTATCCCGCTGGCGAAAGATATCATCGCCCGCTATCACATTCAGCCGCAAAATGTCGTGGCTCATGCCGATATCGCGCCGCAGCGCAAGGACGACCCTGGCCCGCTGTTCCCGTGGCGGGCGCTGGCGCAGCAGGGAATTGGCGCCTGGCCTGATGATTCACGCGTCGCCTTTTATTTGCAAGGGCGTCCAGGCTGGCAGCCAGTTGATAGCGGAGAATTGTTAGACCTGCTGTCGCGCTACGGCTATCAGGTCACCCCGGAGATGACCCCGGCGCAGCAAAAACGGGTGATTATGGCCTTCCAGATGCACTTCAGGCCGGCACGCTGGGACGGCGTGGCCGATGCGCAAACGCAGGCGATCGCCGAAGCGTTGCTGGAAAAATATGGACAAGGATGAGTATTTGGCAGCAAACCGGGTGACTTGCTGCCGTAAGCGTCGGTTTTAATCGTGTAGTTTACCGTGGTCTTTTAACCACGCGGCGGTGCGGGTAACCCCCTCATCGAGGGTAACGATCGGCTGATAGCCAAGTTCCTGCTGAGCGCGGCTGATATCGAGGGTAAAGTCGAAATTGAGCTTCGAAACGCCGTAATGCGTGAAAGCAGGTTCTTTTGCCGATTTATTGCCGAAATGCTCCATGCTGCGGGCAATAATATCCAACATCGGATAGGGCACCGAGCGGATTCGGCACTTGATGCCCAGCTCGTCGATGAGCTTCTGCACGATACTGCGCAGCGTCCGCGGCTCGCCGTTGCTGATATTCCACGCCCGCGCGGAAGGTAAGTGGTCGCACTGCGGCTGACTGGCCAACCACATCGCATGCACCGCGTTTTCGTAGTAAGTCATGTCCACCAGCGCGTTACCGCCGCGCGGCAAGAGCACGCTGCCGTAGTGGCGCATCATTTGCACCATTCGCGGAATAAAGACCTTATCATGCGGCCCAAACAGGCTTTGCGGGCGCAATATCGTAAAGCGGGTATGCGGGTTCGCCTGCGCCAGCAGGTTGATAACCTCTTCGCTGGCCGCCTTGCTGCGGGCGAATTCATTGGCGAAGCGGTGTGGGCGGAAATCTTCCTGAATATCGCGATGGTGGTGATAATCGAAATAGAGCGAAGGCGATGAAATATGGACGAAATTGCGTACGCCCCAGGCAACGGACCATTCGCCAAGGCGGCGCGTTGCGCGAACGTTAGCTAAATCGAAGGCTTGCTGGGTACCCCACGGCGAGGTAAAGCTGGAACAGTGCCATAGCGTATCAATACCGGCGAGCATCACTTTAGCCTGCGAAGAGACCAGTTCGGTGAGATCGGCAGGAATAAACTCCGCGCCCATTTTGCTCAGAAGCTTACCCATCGCTTCGTTGCGCCCGGTCGCTCGCACGCTGATGCCCTTGTTGCGCAGATATTCCACCGCATTACGGCCTAATCCGCTGGTCGCACCGGTAACCAGTACCTTCATATCAATCTACTGTCCCAGAAAAGAATTTCGTGCGCATTTTTCCGTGATTCTCCCGAGTATGCAATGAGAATCATGAAAGAATAACGCTTAATCTTCGTTTTTGCCTGTGATTTGCTCGGCCTGGCGGGCGATGCGTCGCGCCATGCCGCGAAAAATAAACAGATGCGCCGGGATCATCAGTAGCCAGTAGAACAGGCCGGGCATGCCGTGCGGATGCCACCAGGCGCGAACGTCCAGTTCACGATGGTCGCCTTTATCGCTAATGGTAAAGCTTAAACGACCAAGACCGGGGGCTTTCATGCCAAACAATAGGGTTAGCTGTTGTTCTTCTTCCACAATAATCACTTTCCAACTGTCGACAGTATCGCCAGTTTGCAGATAATCATGTTGCGGCCGCCCTTTTGCTAAACGATGGCCGACCAGCAGATCCATGGCGCCGCGGATTTTCCACAGAATGTTGCCGAAGAAATAACCCTCTTCACCGCCGATTTGGTTCACCACTCGCCATAGCGCCTTACGGCTTGCCTGGGTGCTAACGGTGCAGCCAGCCTGCTTTGGGTAGTAGCCATACTCCGGCCGCCAGCGGGCGAAAGCCTGAGCGTCGTAGCCCCAATCGCTGGAGTTCACCAGCTGTTCTTCTTCTTTCAAAGTACGACGCACCGCCTGATCGAAGGGAATCAAGGTTTGCGGGATCAGCGCGCGAAGCGAACGATCGTCGGCGATCAGATCGTGCTTGAGACCCTGAATCAGCGCTTTAGCGATGGTGGGGGGCACCGAGGTGATAACGTTCAGGAACCACACCGAAATCCAGCGGGTCGGAAAGGGGATAGGGATCAACAGGCGATGCTTGCCGCTGACCGCCATAAAATGGGTGAACTGCTGCTGATAGCTGAGAATATCCGGGCCGGCGGCCTCGAAGACGCGGTGCTCGCGAGCCGGATGGTTAAGTAACTCCACCAGATAGTAGAGCAGATTTTCCAGCGCGATGGGGGTTGTGCGTGAGCGTACCCAGCGCGGCGGCGTCAGCACCGGCAGGTTGTAAACCATGTCGCGCATCACTTCAAAAGCGGCGGATCCGGCGCCGACGATGATACCGGCCCGTAATTCGGTAACGGGGATCCCTGACTCGCGTAGGACATCGGCCGTCACCTGGCGGGCGCGCAGATGGTCGGACTGCTCCTGCGCCGGAGCCTGCAGCGAGCTGAGAAATATCACCTGGCGCACCGGCGTCTGACGCAAGGCATCGCGCACGTTAATGGCGACCCGACGTTCATGGGCGATGAAATCGCCGCCTTCGCCCATGCCATGCACCAGATAGTAAAGGGTATCGACCCCGCGAAGCAGTGCCGGGAGATCCTGCGGCTGATTGAGGTCGATAGCGTGGCAGGTGACGCCGGGAAGATCGAGCTTCTGCAGCCTGTCGATATGGCGTGCCGCCGCCAACACCGGATAACCTCGTGCGCTTAATTCGCGCACCAGATGCTGGCCAATATAGCCGCTGGCGCCAAGCACCAGAATAGATTGCGACACGCCTGACTCCTTAGCGTTGTAAAAAGGCTTGCCAGTGACCGACCACTTCCGTCAACTGCTGGCGATTAACATCGAGATGCATGACCAGACGCACGACTGGCGAGGCGTTGATCAACACGCCGCGAGCCTGCATGAATTCGCCGAGCGCCCGAGCCTGCTCCTCACCGACGCGTACGAACAGCATGTTGGTATCGTGACGCATCACATCAGCGCCGACGGCGCGTAGCTGTTCCGCCATCCACGCGGCGTTGTCGTGATCCTCCTGCAGACGGGCTACGTTATTCTGCAGCGCGTACAGACCGGCAGCGGCCAGAATGCCTGCCTGACGCATCCCGCCGCCGACCATTTTACGCCAGCGAATGGCGCGGCGGATGTACGCTTCGCTGCCCAGCAGCAGAGAACCGACCGGCGTACCGAGCCCTTTTGACAGGCAAATGGTGAACGAATCACAGTACTGCGCAATATCGCGCAGCTCGCAGCCGTACGCTACAACGGCGTTGAAAATACGCGCGCCATCGACATGTAACGCCAGATTGCGCTGGCGGGTGAACGTCCAGGCCTCTTGCAGATAGCCGCGCGGCAACACCTTACCGTTGTGCGTATTCTCCAGGCTTAACAGGCGGGTGGGGGCGAAATGGATATCGTCGGGCTTAATTTTGGCCGCGACTTTATCCAGCGGCAGCGAACCGTCCGCCGCGGCATCGATCGGCTGCGGCTGAATACTGCCCAGCACCGCTGCGCCGCCGGCTTCATACAGATAGTTATGCGCGCCCTGGCCGACGATGTACTCTTCGCCGCGCTGGCAGTGGCTAAGCAGGCCAACGAGATTGGCCTGGGTGCCGGTAGGCAGAAACAGCGCCGCCTCTTTGCCTGCGAGCTCAGCGGCATAGCGCTGGAGTTCATTGACGGTTGGGTCGTCGCCATACACATCGTCCCCGACCGGGGCGGCCATCATGGCCTCCATCATGGCGCGCCCGGGGCGAGTTACGGTATCACTGCGAAGATCTATCACGGCATATCCTTGTTCTGATTCAGGGTGATAGCATTGTTTTACCTGAGCCAGTTGGTTTTCGCCAGTTCGATCACTTCATCGCCGCGTCCGCTGATAATCGCCCGCAGCATATACAGGCTAAATCCTTTGGCCTGCTCCAGCTTAATTTGCGGCGGGATCGCCAGCTCTTCCTTCGCTACCACTACATCGACTAATACCGGACCGTCGGTGCTAAAGGCGGTCTGCAGCGCCTCATCAACTTCAGAAGCTTTCTCGACGCGTATTCCTTTGATCCCGCAGGCTTCGGCAATGCGGGCGAAATTGGTGTCGTGCAACTCGGTACCGTCGGTCAGATAGCCGCCGGCTTTCATCTCCATCGCTACAAAGCCGAGAATGCTGTTATTAAAAATAACGATTTTCACCGGCAGCTTCATCTGCGCCAGCGATAGAAAATCCCCCATCAGCATGCTGAAACCGCCATCGCCGCACATGGCGATGACCTGGCGATTCGGCGCGGTCGCTTTGGCGCCAATAGCCTGCGGCATGGCGTTGGCCATCGAGCCGTGGTTAAACGAACCCAACAGGCGGCGTTTGCCGTTCATCTGCAGATAGCGTGCCGCCCAGACGGTGGGGGTACCGACGTCGCAGGTAAAGATCGCGTCGTCGTCGGCAAAGCGGCTAATCTGCTGCGCCAGATACTGGGGATGGAGCGCTTTTTCGCTGGGTTTGGCGAGATCGTCAAGCCCTTTACGCGCTTCGCGATAATCCTCCAGCGCTTTATCGAGGAAGCGACGATCGGTTTTCTCTTCCAGCAGCGGCAGCAGGGCTTTCAGTGTCGATTTGATATCGCCCACCAGCGCCATGTCGACCTTACTATGCGCGCCGATGCTACCGGGGTTGATGTCGATCTGAATAATTTTGGCGTCGGTAGGGTAGAACGCGCGATAGGGGAACTGGGTGCCGAGCAGGATCAGCGTGTCGGCGTTCATCATGGTATGGAAACCGGAAGAGAAGCCGATAAGCCCGGTCATGCCAACATCGTAAGGATTGTCGTATTCGACGTGCTCTTTCCCGCGCAGGGCATGGACGACAGGGGCCTTAATTTTTGCCGCAAACTCCACCAGCTCCTGGTGCGCGCCGGCGCAGCCGCTGCCGCACATCAGGGCAATATTACTCGAGTAGCGGATCAGCTGCGCCAGCTTGTGCAGCTCTTCATCCGCCGGAGTGACCGTGGGCTGCGGAGCGTGATACCAGTGGCTGCTGGCGCTTTCCGGGGCCGGTTTCAGCGCCACGTCGCCGGGCAGGACCACCACAGACACGCCGCGGTTAATCACCGCCTTACGCATGGCGATAGCCAGAACTTGCGGAATTTGCTCCGGTGTGGAGACCAGCTCGCAGTAGTGGCTACATTCGCGGAACAGCTCCTGCGGATGCGTTTCCTGGAAATAACCGCTGCCGATTTCGCTCGACGGAATATGGGCGGCGATAGCCAGAACCGGTACGTGGTTACGATGGCAATCAAACAAACCGTTAATCAGATGAAGGTTGCCCGGTCCGCAGGAACCGGCGCACACCGCCAGCTCGCCGGTGAGTTGGGCTTCGGCACCGGCGGCAAAGGCGGCAACCTCTTCATGGCGGGTCGGCATCCATTCGATGGTCCCCATGCGGTTTAAACTGTCGCTCAAGCCGTTGAGGGAATCCCCGGTCACTCCCCAAATACGTTTCACGCCGGCCTGTTCAAGCGTTTTGGCAATATATGACGCTACGGTCTGTTTCATGGTTTTCCATCTCCTTTTTGTGATAACGCTATCAAGCTTAGATGAAACTACAGGTTACGTTGCCAATTGCCCCTTATTTTTCACTGGTTTTGTTGGTGGAATATTGTGCATACTCTGGGATCACACAGGGTGTAAAACAGGAAGCACATCAAATGGTTAAGGGATTGTTAAACGCAGTAAATAAAACGCTGTCGCATGAAGATGCCGGTAAACTCTTGTTACGACTTGCCGTTGGCGGCTTAATGTTGTTTCACGGTCTACATAAGCTAATCGACGGCGTGGATGGCATCAGCGGCATGCTGGTCGCGAAAGGGCTACCGGGCTTTATTGCCTATGGCGTGCTGGTGGGGGAAGTCGTCGCGCCTTGTTTACTTATTCTTGGCGTTTTGACGCGCCCGGCGGCGTTGGTGCTGGCGTTTACCATGGCGGTGGCCTGGCTGATGGTTGGGACAGGTAAAACGTTCGCGCTGGATGCGGTCGGCGCATGGGCGATTGAAAGCCTGGTCTATTTCTTTATTGGCGCACTGGCGATTGCGCTATTAGGGGCAGGGCGTTATTCGTTGGCCGGTCAGTCGGCCTGGCGGTAAAAAAGTGCCGGATGGCGGCATTAATGCCTTATCCGGCCTACGGTCCGTGCGGCCTGCCTTTAATTTATTCACCACGCTGGCTGACACTACTGGTGCTGGTGATCTCAAAATCCCCCGGTGGCGCTGCCGCTTACCGGGGCTACAGCGCTTTGCGATTTGGTAGCCCGGAGAAGGCGCAACGCGCCGCGTCCGGGAAAACCCTTAAAAAAGTTGCAAACCGATAACAGTGCGGCCTGCCTTTAATTTATTCACCATGCTGGCTGAAACTGTCGGTGTTGGCGGCCAGAGCCCGGGGGTACAGGGGGCGGCGGCGACTGGCCGCCCCCTGTGCGCTCCCTGCGCCATGAGGGGCATAACGCAGAAGAAATATCGGAGCGCAATGTGCTCAGAATTAACACAAAGCACATGTTTTCCCCGACCAAAACCGTTGCAAACCGATAACAGTATCTACTGGCCTGTAGCCCCGGTAAGCGGTAGCGCCCCCTGGGATTTTAACCTCAGGCGAGAACCAGATCGCTCTGCGGGTGACAGGAGCAGGCCAGCACGTAGCCGTCGGCGATTTCGGCATCGGTCAGCGTCATGGTGCTGGTAACGCTATATTCGCCGGCAACCACTTTGGTTTTGCAGCAGCCGCAGACGCCAGCGCGGCAGGCGACGGTCACCGGTACCTTATTGCTCTCCAGCGCTTCCAGCAACGTGGTGCCGACCGGCGCGTAGAACGTTTTCGCCGGCTGCAGCTTGGTGAATTTCAATCCGTCGGTAGCGGCTTCCGCCACCGGGGTAAAGAACTTCTCTTTAAAGAAACGCGTCACGCCAAGCGCCGTCACTTCCTGTTCGACCATCTCCATATAAGGCGCCGGGCCGCAGGTCATTACGGTACGGTTGGCTAAATCCGGCACGCTTTGCAATAGTTCGCGGGTGAGGCGACCGGCGACGAAGCCCGGCGTCGCGTCGTGTTCCGCCACCAGCGTGACCGGGTATTGACGCCACTCTTCGGCGAAAATGACATCCTGCGGCGAACGCACGTTAAAGATAACCTGCACATCTGCCTGCGGACGATACTTCGCTAACCAGCGGCGCATCGACATAATCGGCGTCACGCCGCAGCCGGCGGCCAGCATCAGAAAACGATCGCTTGTTTTATCTTCACAGGTAAACTCGCCCATCGCATCCGACAGCCAGATATAGTCGCCGCGTTTCACATCGCGGGTTAACCACTGTGAGCCTGCGCCATCATCAATACGACGAACGGTCAGCGTAATGTATTCACTGACCCCCGGCGTTGAGGAGAGGGTGTAGGCACGCAGCGTATCCGCCGAATGGCGCACGCTGACCAGCGCGTACTGCCCGGCGCGATAGGGATAGTAGTCGTGGCACAGCAACGAAATGGTCCACACATCAGGCGTTTCCTGCTGAATATGATGAACCTGCATCCGCCACGGGCACTGATCGGTTGGCATTGTCATGCGGTGACTCCTTATGCGCTCAGCAACTGCTGCATATCTTGTTCTACGGTGGTGACGGAACGCAGACCAAATTTCTCGTTGAGGATAGCCAGCAGGTCCGGGGTGAAGAAGCCTGGCGCGGTCGGACCGGTGACTATGTTTTTCACCCCCAGCGACAGCAGCGTCAGCAGGATGACGATGGCTTTTTGTTCGAACCAGGAGAGCACCAACGACAGCGGCAGATCGTTTACGCCGCAGCCCAGTTTTTCCGCCAGCGTTACCGCGAGAATAATCGCCGAGTAGGCATCGTTACACTGACCGGCATCGACCAGACGCGGCAGGCCTTCGATATCGCCGAAATCCAGTTTGTTGAAGCGGTATTTACCGCACGCGAGGGTCAAAATCAGGCAGTCGTCTGGTACGCTGGTAGCGAAATCGGTGAAGTAGTTACGTTCGCCGCGCGCGCCGTCGCAGCCGCCGACGAGGAAGATGTGACGCAGTTTTTCACGGCTAACCAGATCAATCAGCGTATCCGCCGCGCCGAGCAGCGTCTGGCGACCGAAGCCGACGGTGATCAGATGCGGGATTTCGCTGTACGGGAAGCCGGCCATTTGCTGCGCCTGGGTGATAACCGGGGAGAAATCTTCGCCTTCCAGATGATTGACGCCCGGCCAGCCGACGATGCTGCGGGTCCAGATGCGGTCGTCGTAGGCGCCGACGGTTGGGTCGATGATGCAGTTCGAGGTCATTACGATGGGGCCCGGGAAGCGGGCGAATTCAACCTGCTGGTTTTGCCAACCGCTGCCGTAGTTGCCAATCAGGTGTTTGAACTTACGCAGCTCCGGATAACCGTGCGCCGGCAACATTTCACCGTGGGTATAGACGTTAACGCCGGTGCCTTCAGTCTGCTCCAGCAGGTTATAGAGATCTTTCAGGTCGTGTCCGGAGATCAGGATGCACTTACCTTCGGTGGCTTTAACGTTGACCTGAGTCGGCGTTGGGTGACCATATTTCGTGGTTTCACCGGCGTCGAGGATACTCATCACTTTGAAGTTCATCTGGCCGATTTCCATCGAACACTCCAGCAGAGCATTCATATCGGCAGGCCAGGTACCCAGCCACGCCATGATTTTATGATACTGGGCGTAAATGTCGTTGTCGTACTGACCGAGCACGTGCGCGTGTTCCATATAGGCCGCGGCGCCTTTCAGGCCGTACAGGCACAGCAGGCGCAGGCCGAGGATATTCTCGCCGATCGCGGCCTTGTCTTTATTTGGCGTATAGTCCGCCGCCTGACGCTGCAGATCGCCGAGATCATCGCTGACCAGTTGCAGATCGGCTACCGGGCTGTCGACCGAAGCGTTGGCATCAATATTCAGGCATTGCGCTTTCAGCGCCTCGCGCATGGCGATCGCCTGACGGGCGTAACCAACGATACGCGGCGAGTCGAAGTTCACGTTGGTCAAAGTAGAGAAGAATGCGCGCGGGGCAAAATTATCCACCTCATGATCGATGATGCCATATTCACGCGCTTTAACGGCCCATGCGGACAGACCCTGCAAAGAAGCAATCAACAGATCCTGCAAATCAGAGGTCTCAGCGGTTTTACCGCACATACCCTGCGCGTAAGAACAGCCATTTCCTGCCGGCGTACGGATAGTTTGTTCACATTGCACACAAAACATGATCACACCTTTTAAAGTTATATTTTAGATACATGTTTAAGATTATGCCTGTGGCTGTACGGAGAAAAGGTATTTCTGACACAACTTAAAGGGAGATTGATTTAGCGCAATTTTGGCGGTAGGGAATCTACCGCCACGGGGGATCAGGCTGAGAAGAACGCCATCAGTACCGGCACCAGCAGACTAAGGATAAAACCGTGTACGATAGCTGCAGGAACGATTTCTACGCCGCCTGAGCGCTGTAGCACCGGTAGAGTAAAGTCCATTGAGGTTGCGCCGCACAGCCCAAGCGCGGTAGAGCGGCTACGCAATACCATGCCGGGGATTAACATTATCGCCAGCAGTTCGCGGGCCAGATCGTTAAAGAATGTAGCGCTGCCAATGACCGGGCCATAGGATTCGGTCATCAGGATCCCGGAAAGGGAGTACCAGCCGAAGCCGGACGCCATCGCCAGACCGGTTTTAATGGGCAGACCAAGAATAAGGGCATTAATCACTCCGCCAAATAATGAGCTCGCCGCGACCACTACCGCGACAATCATTCCGCGGCGATTAAGCACAATTTGCCGTAATGTCATTCCATTATTACGCAGCTGAATACCGATAAGGAATAACAAGAAAATTAACGTATATTCGCTGGCTTCGGTCGCGTGTTGTAAAAATGAGAGGCCGCTTAACCCCAGCAGGAAACCAATTAGTACGACGCCAAGCAGCTGCAGCGACTCGAGAGCCATCGCCAGGCGCGAGGGTAATTTTTCCGGACGATGCTTGACCCGCCACGGCATTTTTTTATCCAGCCATAATAGTGCTGCAATATTGCACAGAATAATAACCACAATACTTACCGCAGAGTAATGCAGTATCGACAACAGATTGCTGCTGAGATTATCGAGGAAGGCAAGGCTAATCCCCATGAAAAAGAGGATCACGTAAACAATCCAGCTCAGCAGCCGGGTAATCAGTTTAAGTGCGGAAGGGTGACGCAGAGGAATCAGATAGCCGACAATCAACGGCAGCAGAATGATTAATAGTCCCGAAAACATGAACGGCAAGGTCCTTGCAAATTAAGAATAGCGCCAATGACACTACCCAATTCGCCAGGCCGAGTAAAGCTGTCGACAAAAAGAAAAAGCCCGGCATCGCCGGGCTTCTCGCGAGGATTAATCGCGTTTTTCGAGCAGGGTGCGATACAGCACGCCGCCGAGGATACCGCCGATGATTGGCATCACCCAGAACAACCACAGCTGTTGCAGCGCCCAGCCGCCCTGGAAGATAGCGACCGCGGTGCTACGTGCCGGGTTAACGGACGTATTGGTCACCGGAATGCTAATCAGGTGGATAAGGGTCAGCGCCAGGCCGATAGCGATCGGCGCAAAGCCCGCCGGGGCGTTTTTATCGGTCGCACCGTGAATAACCAGCAGGAAACCACAGGTCAGCACGATTTCGATAACGATAGCGGACAGCATGGAGTAGCCGCCTGGGGAGTGTTCGCCGAAACCGTTTGAAGCGAAGCCGCTCGCGGCAGCGTCGAAACCGGCTTTACCGCTGGCGATAACGTACAGCACGGCGGCGGCAATAATACCGCCGACAACCTGTGCGACAATATAACCAATTACGTCTTTAGCCGGGAAACGACCGCCAGCCCACAGACCTAAAGTGACCGCCGGGTTAAAGTGACCGCCGGAAATATGGCCCACGGCGAACGCCATAGTTAATACGGTTAAACCAAAGGCTAAGGCCACGCCGGCAAAACCAATTCCCAGTTCCGGGAAAGCCGCTGCCAGCACTGCGCTACCGCAGCCGCCGAATACGAGCCAGAATGTGCCAAAGCACTCTGCTGCTAATTTTCTGAACATAACCACCTCAAATAATAATGTAAACGAACACGTTATGACGTGCCGGTCTTTATTTATCGACGCAAAGAATGACGATAAAAATAAAGCGCCGCTATTTTAGGAACGAACGCCACCCTCGGACTAGTTAAATAAATTGATGTAATTTGATTTAGAGCAATGAGATGGTCTTCCTTTCACCATGCATGAATTATGCAAGTGTAGAACATAAATTTGAAAAATAAACTACTCACAATGATGAATTATTTAATTAATTAAATGAAATTAAGTGTTGTAACCTTACAAACTCTTATGCCCCAACGGGCTATGGTTCACTCTTTGCGCAAAGGATGCCATGTCGCCCCGGTCTCGCTATACTGCTGATTACTGAAGGAGAATGTGGCGCCAGGTGGAGGGGATATGCATCTTGAGCGTGTAGAGATCGTCGGATTTCGCGGTATCAACCGTTTATCGTTGATGCTTGAGCAAAACAATGTGCTAATCGGCGAGAACGCCTGGGGGAAATCCAGTCTGCTGGACGCTCTGACGCTGCTTTTATCGCCTGAGTTTGACCTGTACCATTTCGTGCGCGATGACTTCTGGTTTCCCCCCGGCGATATTCAGGGGCGGGAGCATCATCTGCATATCATTTTAACCTTCCGCGAAAATGAACCCGGGCGCCATCGCGTACGCCGTTTTCGCCCCCTTAGCGATTGCTGGGTGCCCTGTGATGACGGCTATCAGCGCATTTTCTATCGCCTTGAGGGTGAGCTGGCTGATGACGGCAGCGTGATGACTCTGCGTAGTTTTATTAACTGCCAGGGAGAGGCGCTGGAGATGCATGATATCGACGATCTGGCGCGCCACCTGGTGCGCTTAATGCCGGTATTGCGCCTGCGCGACGCCCGCTTTATGCGCCGAATTCACAACGGAACCGTGCCGCATTCGCCGCAAATTGAGATTACCGCCAGGCAACTGGATTTTCTCTCCCGCGAACTGGTCAATCATCCGCAAAATCTTACCGATGGACAAATCCGCGAAGGGCTGTCGGCGATGGTGCAACTGCTAGAACATTACTTCGCCGAGCAGAGCAGCGCGCAAAGCCGCAATCGCCTGATGCGCCGACGTTCTCATGACGAACAACGCAGCTGGCGCTATCTCGATATTATTAACCGAATGATTGATAAACCCGGCGGTCGCAGTCATCGGGTGATCTTGCTTGGGTTGTTCTCCACTTTATTGCAGGCGAAGGGAACCGTCCGACTCGATCGCGATGCGCGGCCGCTGCTGCTGATTGAGGACCCGGAAACGCGTCTGCATCCGATCATGCTCTCGGTCGCCTGGCATTTGCTGAATCTGCTGCCACTGCAGCGAGTGACCACGACCAATTCCGGCGAGCTGTTGTCGTTGACGCCGGTTGAGCAGGTGTGTCGGCTGGTGCGTGAATCGTCCCGCGTCTCGGCGTGGCGGCTCGGTCCCGGCGGGATGAATGCGGAAGATAGTCGCCGCATTGCGTTTCACATTCGCTTCAACCGCGCGTCATCGCTGTTTGCCCGTTGCTGGTTACTGGTGGAAGGCGAAACGGAAACCTGGGTTATCAACGAACTGGCGCGCCAGTGCGGGCATCATTTCGATGCTGAAGGGGTGAAGGTGATTGAATTCGCCCAATCCGGGCTCAAGCCGCTGATAAAATTCGCCCGCCGGATGGGGATTGAATGGCATGTGTTGGTAGATGGTGATGAGGCCGGTAAGAAGTATGCCGCTACGGTACGTGGGCTGCTCAACAATGATAACGAACTGGAACGAGTGCACTTAACCATGCTTCCGGCAATGGACATGGAACACTTTATGTATCGTCAGGGGTTCGACGATGTTTACCATCGCGTGGCGCAGATCCCGGAGAATATGCCGATGAACATGCGCCGGGTAATCACAAAAGCCATACATCGTTCATCGAAACCCGATCTGGCGATAGAGGTCGCAATGGAGGCCGGGCGGCGGGGAATCGACGCCGTCCCGACGTTACTGAAAAAGATGTTTTCCCGCGTGCTGTGGCTGGCGCGCGGGCGCGCTGATTAGGCCAGCGGCGAAAACCGTGCCATGTTACGCAAGACTCGCCGCAGCCGAACATCAATAAACATTAAGCATTGCTAAAATTCTGGCTTCTGTTCGCCGCTGCTTCCGTTAGAATCATCGTCCGGGCTGCGGGGAATAGATCAGGAATTTTTTATGACATTGAATGGAAAACGCAGGAAAGTCTGGTGGCTGTTGGCGTTAGTGGTAGTGATAGCGGCCATCTGGGGATGGCGCATTCTTAACGCGCCGTTGCCGCAGTATCAAACGCTGGTGGCGCGCAAAAGCGATCTGCAGCAGAGCGTTCTGGCGACGGGCAAATTAGATGCTCTGCGTAAAGTCGACGTCGGCGCCCAGGTCAGCGGCCAGTTGAAAACGCTGCGCGTCAATATTGGCGATAAAGTGCAGAAAGACCAGCTACTGGGGGTCATCGACCCGGAGCAGGCGGAAAACCAGATTAAAGAAGTCGACGCGACGCTCATGGAACTGCGCGCGCAGTTGAAACAGGCGCAGGCCGAACGCAAGCTCGCGCAAGTAACATTAGCGCGCCAGCAGCAGTTGGCGCAGCGTCAGCTGGTTTCTCGCCAGGATCTGGATACCGCCGCCACCGATGTGGCGGTGAAAGAGGCGCAAATCGGCACCATCGAAGCGCAGATCAAACGCAACCAGGCGACCCTCGACACCGCGAAAACCAACCTCGACTATACGCGTATCCTGGCGCCGATGTCCGGTGAAGTGACGCAAATCACGACCCTGCAGGGACAGACGGTGATTGCCGCCCAGCAGGCGCCAAACATTCTGACCCTGGCGGACCTCAGTACCATGCTGGTCAAAGCGCAGGTTTCGGAAGCTGACGTGATCCATCTTAAGCCGGGACAAAAAGCCTGGTTTACGGTACTCGGCGATCCTCTGACTCGTTACGAAGGTACGCTGAAGGATATTCTGCCGACGCCGGAAAAGGTCAATGATGCCATATTTTATTATGCGCGTTTTGAAGTCCCTAACCCGCAGGGGATCCTGCGTCTTGAAATGACTGCGCAGGTGCATATCCAGCTAGCGGAAGTGAAAAACGTGATTACTATTCCCCTCAGCGCGCTGGGCGACGCCATCGGCGATAACCGCTATAACGTGCGCCTGCTGCGCAACGGGGAAGTGAAAGAGCGTGAAATCGTTATTGGCGCGCGTAACGATACCGATGTGGCGGTGGCGAAAGGGCTGGAAGAGGGCGATGAGGTCATTATCAGCGAAAGCACGCCCGGAGCGACAAAATGACGGCGCTGCTTGAACTGCGTGATATTCGCCGCAGTTACCCCTCTGGCGACGGTGAAGTTGACGTGCTTAAGGGGATCACCCTTAGTATTGCCGCCGGGGAAATGGTGGCGATCGTCGGGGCTTCAGGGTCCGGGAAATCGACGCTGATGAACATCCTTGGCTGCCTTGATAAGCCCACCAGCGGCACCTATCAGGTTGCCGGGGTCGATGTGGCGCATCTGAGCGGCGATGAACTGGCCAGGCTGCGCCGCGAGCACTTCGGCTTTATTTTCCAGCGTTACCATCTGTTATCGCACCTCACGGCGGCGCAAAACGTCGAGGTCCCTGCTATTTATGCCGGCAAAGAGCGCCGGATTCGTCTTGAACGGGCGCGAGATTTACTCACCCGATTAGGTCTGGGCGAGCGAGCGGAATACTTCCCGTCGCAGCTCTCCGGCGGCCAGCAGCAGCGCGTGAGTATCGCGCGCGCCCTGATGAACGGCGGTGAGGTGATCCTCGCCGATGAACCGACCGGGGCGCTGGATAGCCGCTCAGGCGAAGAGGTTATGGCCATCCTGCATCAGCTAAAGGCGCAGGGGCATACGGTGATTATCGTCACCCACGACCCGCAGGTCGCGGCGCAGGCGGAGAGAATCATCGAGCTGCGCGACGGTGAAATTGTGCGTAACCCGCCGCCGTCATCGTCGGAGAAAGGCGGCGTGCTTCGCGCCGAAGCCCGTGGGGAACCTTCCGTCTGGCGTCAGTTCAGTAGCGGTTTTCGCGAGGCGCTGGTGATGGCCTGGCGGGCGATGGCGGCGAATAAAATGCGTACGCTGCTTACTATGCTCGGCATCATTATTGGTATCGCTTCGGTGGTCTCTATTGTGGTGGTTGGCGATGCGGCGAAACAACTGGTCTTAGCCGATATTCGCGCTATCGGCACCAATACCATCGACGTTTACCCCGGCAAAGATTTTGGCGATGACGATCCGCGTTATCAGCAGGCGTTAAAATATGATGATCTGCTGGCAATTCAAAAACAGCCGTGGGTGAGCTCTGCGACGCCGGCGGTATCGAAAAGCCTGCGCCTGCGCGCCAATAATATCGATGTGGCCGCCAGCGCCGAAGGCGTTGGCGCGCAATATTTCAATGTTTACGGTATGACGTTCAGCGAGGGAAATACGTTCAATGAGCTGCAGCTGAATAGCCGGGCGCAGGTGGTGGTGCTGGATAGCAATGCCCGCCGCCAGCTATTTCCTCACAAGGCGAAAGTGGTTGGCGAGGTGATTTTGGTCGGTAATATGCCGGCGACGATTGTCGGCGTGGCCGATGAGAAGCAATCGATGTTCGGCAGCAGCAAAATTCTTCGCGTCTGGCTACCTTACTCCACGATGGCCGGACGGGTGATGGGGCAATCGTGGCTAAACTCGATAACCGTCCGCGTGCAGGAGGGCTACGATAGCGCCACCGCTGAACAGCAGCTGGTGCGATTGCTTGAGCTCCGCCATGGCAAAAAAGATGTTTTCACCTGGAATATGGACAGTGTCTTGAAAACGGCGGAAAGGACCACACATACTTTACAGCTGTTCCTGACCCTGGTGGCGGTGATCGCGCTGGTCGTCGGCGGAATTGGGGTGATGAATATCATGCTGGTTTCAGTGACGGAACGTACCCGTGAAATCGGCATCAGAATGGCGGTTGGCGCCCGGGCCAGGGATGTTCTGCAGCAGTTTCTTATTGAAGCGGTGCTGGTTTGTCTGGTGGGCGGCGCCATCGGCGTGAGTTTATCGTTGATGATTGCGTTCATTTTGCAACTGTTCTTACCCGGTTGGGAAATCGGTTTTTCGCCGCTGGCGCTATTGACCGCATTTTTATGTTCGACGTTGACCGGGGTGCTGTTTGGCTGGTTGCCGGCGCGTAATGCCGCGCGATTAGATCCTGTGGATGCGTTGGCACGAGAGTAAGGTGATAAAAATGCCAGTCAGAAGGACTGGCATTTTATTAGCAGGATGTACACAATGAAGCAAAAGAGTTATGCAGCCGTTTCTGCTTCCACAGGAACAATCACGCTGGCGTGATTGCCTTTCGGCCCCTGGTGAACATCAAACCGAACGGATTGCCCGGCTTTTAGCGTTCTGTAACCATCCATCTGGATGGTGGAGTAATGGGCGAAAATGTCTTCGCCGCCGCCCTCAGGGCAAATGAAACCGAACCCTTTGGCATTGTTGAACCACTTAACAGTACCCATTTCCATACTTCGACATCCTTCGTAAATCTTTATAAGTAAGATGGAATGAACCGGTAGGGAGTCACGAGTTGTACAATTGCTCGCCAACTCTCGCCAGTACAATTTAGAGAAATACGGAAATGCGTCAAGCAATTGACGAGGGTGGACGGTGAAAAATGCGTCAAAATTTGAAGCAGTTAACGCTATTGCTGGGGAATGTGACAGGCGTCGCGGATGGAAGCAATAGATGATAGTTATCTATGATCTATTGTAGATTTGTAACGTGCATAACCTCAGATCATCGACAGGCCGCGGCCTGTTGGCAACAGCAACCGATGACGAACATTGACGATGAGTAAGAGAGATTGGCTGGACTTCGATCAACTGGTAGAAGATGAAGTTCGTGATGCGCTTAAACCACCATCTATGTATAAAGTGATATTAGTCAATGATGACTACACTCCAATGGAGTTTGTTATTGACGTGTTACAAAAATTCTTTTCTTATGATGTAGAACGTGCAACGCAACTGATGCTCACGGTTCACTATGAAGGTAAGGCGATTTGCGGCGTTTTTACCGCCGAAGTTGCGGAAACCAAAGTCGCTATGGTGAACCAGTATGCCAAGGAGAACGAGCATCCATTGCTGTGTACGCTAGAGAAAGCCTGATTACAGGCATGAAAATTGGGGGAGGTGCCTATGCTCAATCAAGAACTGGAACTCAGTTTAAACATGGCTTTCGCCAGAGCGCGCGAGCACCGTCATGAATTTATGACCGTCGAGCACTTGTTGCTGGCTTTGCTCAGCAACCCCTCGGCACGCGAAGCGCTGGAAGCCTGTTCCGTGGACCTGGTCGCTTTGCGTCAGGAACTTGAAGCCTTCATCGAACAGACCACTCCCGTCCTTCCGGCTACGGAAGAAGAGCGAGACACCCAGCCGACGCTAAGCTTTCAGCGCGTGCTGCAGCGTGCGGTTTTCCACGTCCAATCCTCCGGTCGCAGCGAAGTGACCGGCGCTAACGTACTGGTCGCGATTTTCAGCGAGCAGGAGTCGCAGGCCGCCTATCTGCTGCGTAAACATGAAGTCAGCCGCCTTGATGTGGTGAATTTCATTTCTCACGGCACGCGCAAAGACGAGCCCAGCCAGCCTTCGGAAAACAATGCGAGTCAGCCGGGTAACGAAGAGCAAGCAGGCGGGGAGGATCGTATGGAAAACTTCACCACCAATCTCAACCAGCTTGCGCGCGTAGGCGGTATCGATCCGCTGATTGGCCGTGATAAAGAGCTGGAGCGTGCTATTCAGGTATTGTGCCGCCGCCGTAAGAACAACCCGCTGCTGGTGGGAGAATCCGGCGTCGGCAAGACCGCGATTGCGGAAGGGCTCGCCTGGCGTATCGTCCAGGGCGACGTGCCGGAAGTGATGGCGGATTGCACTATTTACTCGCTGGATATCGGTTCGCTGCTGGCAGGAACCAAATATCGCGGCGATTTTGAAAAACGCTTTAAAGCGCTGCTGAAACAGCTTGAGCAGGATACCAATAGCATCCTGTTTATCGATGAGATCCATACCATCATCGGCGCAGGGGCGGCCTCCGGCGGCCAGGTTGATGCGGCTAACCTGATTAAACCGCTGCTTTCCGGCGGCAAGATCAGGGTGATTGGCTCCACGACCTACCAGGAGTTCAGCAACATCTTCGAAAAAGATCGTGCCTTAGCGCGTCGTTTCCAGAAAATCGACGTGACCGAGCCTTCTGTCGAAGAGACGGTGCAGATCATCAACGGCCTGAAACCGAAGTATGAAGCGCACCACGATGTGCGTTATACCGCCAAAGCGGTGCGTGCGGCGGTCGAGCTGGCGGTGAAATACATCAACGATCGCCATCTGCCGGATAAGGCGATTGACGTGATCGACGAAGCGGGCGCGCGGGCGCGGTTGATGCCGGTCAGCAAGCGTAAGAAAACGGTCAATGTGGCGGATATCGAATCCGTGGTTGCGCGCATCGCGCGTATTCCGGAGAAGAGCGTCTCCCGCAGCGATCGCGATACGCTGAAAAACCTTGGCGACCGCCTGAAAATGCTGGTCTTTGGTCAGGATAAAGCGATTGAAGCGCTTACCGAAGCCATCAAAATGGCGCGTGCCGGGCTTGGACATGAGCATAAACCGGTTGGGTCCTTCCTGTTCGCCGGGCCGACCGGGGTTGGGAAAACTGAAGTCACCGTGCAGCTGGCGAAAGCGCTGGGTATTGAACTGCTGCGGTTTGATATGTCCGAGTATATGGAACGTCATACCGTCAGCCGTTTGATTGGCGCCCCTCCGGGATACGTCGGTTTCGATCAGGGCGGGCTGTTGACCGATGCGGTTATCAAACATCCGCACGCGGTACTGCTGCTTGATGAGATCGAAAAAGCGCATCCGGATGTCTTCAATATCCTGCTGCAGGTGATGGATAACGGTACGCTGACAGATAACAACGGCCGTAAAGCGGACTTCCGCAACGTGGTGCTGGTGATGACCACCAACGCCGGGGTGCGTGAAACCGAGCGTAAATCGATTGGTCTTATTCAGCAGGATAACAGCACCGATGCGATGGAAGAGATCAAAAAGATCTTTACGCCGGAGTTCCGTAACCGTCTCGACAACATCATCTGGTTCGATCACCTCTCTACCACCGTGATCCATCAGGTAGTCGATAAGTTTATCGTCGAACTGCAGGTACAGTTGGATCAGAAAGGCGTATCGCTTGAAGTGAGTCAGGAAGCGCGTGACTGGCTGGCTGAGAAGGGCTATGACCGGGCAATGGGCGCGCGTCCAATGGCGCGGGTGATTCAGGACAACCTGAAGAAACCGCTGGCAAACGAGCTGCTGTTTGGTTCGCTGGTGGATGGCGGCCAGGTTACCGTTGAGTTGGATAAAGCCAACAATGTGCTGACCTACGGCTTCCACAGCGCGCAGAAGCACAAACCGGAAGCGGCGCATTAATAAATTCTGAATAGTTCAGTGATAAAGACCGGGTTGGTGACAGCCCGGTCTTTTTTTATCGCTCAGGTCAAATGTCCGGATATGACGGGAGTTTATCGTTAAACTCGGCGCGTAGATCGCGAAAAAGGGCAAAACGACACCCTGGCGTTGGTAAAAGCGCCGGAAAACTCAGCCTGCGTGCGGGAAGTTGAAATGAAAAGACCGGGCAGGAGCCCGGCCTTCAGCATCTGACGCCTTAGCGGCGGAAACAATTAGCGACTACGGAAGACAATGCGGCCTTTGCTCAGGTCGTACGGGGTCAGCTCAACAGTCACTTTGTCGCCCGTCAGAATGCGGATGTAGTTTTTACGCATTTTACCGGAAATATGCGCAGTTACCACGTGACCGTTTTCCAGTTCTACGCGGAACATAGTGTTAGGCAACGTTTCAAGTACGGTGCCCTGCATTTCAATATTGTCTTCTTTGGCCATCTAGTCCTCTGGGGTATCACTACCGTAGTTTTGAACCGGCAAGATAATGCCGAAGTTCAGCAAGTATGTAAAGTTTTACGTATACCCAAAACAGTTCGCGTCGCAGGATGGCGGTAAATAATTGCGCGCAGCCAGCGCCTGCAGCTTAAAACATGACGGGTATAAATCGCCGAAGTAGTTTTGGCGCATTGCCCGGAATACACGCGGTAAAACCACATGACAGGCGCAAACGTAAAGGGCAGTGACAGAACGATGGGCGTTATCTGACTCTTAATATTCCCAAACGGCGGCGGGGCAACAGGCAGAAGCTACTCTACCGCGCAATTATACCACCGCGCTAAGAAATGTGCTGAAAACATTTATCCATTACCGGTAAATAGCACCCTTGGTACCCAAAATCGCTCCGGTAAGCGATAGGTGCGTAATACGGAAAGGTAATCGAGATAATCGCGACGCGGGATTTCAATCGCTCCTAAAGAGGCGGTATGCGCGTTAAGAACCTGACAGTCAATTAATCTGCCACCGTCCTGGGCAAAAGCCTGACAGAAGATCATTAGCGCGGTTTTGGAGGCATTTTCCGCCCGGCTGAACATCGACTCGCCGCAAAACAGCGCTCCCTGCGCCACGCCATACATGCCGCCGACCAGCCTATCCTCATCCCATACTTCGATGGAGTGAGCATGACCGAGTTCATGTAACTGGTGATAGGCCTGAACGATACCATGGGTGATCCAGGTGCCTTCATCGCGATGGCTGGCGCAGCCCTCGATAACCTGGCCGAAGGCGTGATTGAGCGTCACCCGATAGGGCGAACGTTGATGGAAACGTTTCATGCTCCGGCTATAGTGGAATTGCTCCGGCCACAGTACGGCGCGCGGATCGGGCGACCACCATAAAATAGGGTCGCCGGGAGAAAACCATGGAAAGATACCGCGCTGATAGGCCATCAACAAACGGGCTGGGCTGAGATCGCCACCCAGCGCCAGCAGGCCATTTGGTTCACGCAGAGCGCCTTCCGGAGAAGGGAAGGCGATAGAGTCACGAGAGAGCTGAACCAGACGCATTTTTGACCTCAATACGCACCAGCAATTGTTGACAATAATAGCTTACAGACGTTGCTTAAACTGGTAATAACGGCCCTGTTTCGCCAGCAGCTCTGCGTGACTACCTTGCTCAATAATTTGGCCGTTGTCCATGACTATTATCTGATTAAAACGCGCCAGCCCGCGCAGACGGTGAGTGACCATCAACACGGTTTTATCGCGCATCACTTCACTAAGTAAATCAAGGATCTGGCTTTCCGTTGTTGCATCCAGGCCTTCGGTGGGTTCATCAAGTAGCATTAACGGCGCATCGTGCAATAGCGCGCGGGCGATAGCCAGTCGACGTAATTCGCCGCCGGAAAGCTGACGTCCGCCTTCGCCGAGCCAGCTATTCAGGCCGCTATCTTCCAGCAATTTCTCCAGGCCGACGCGCTCCAGGATATCGGCAAGCCTGGCGTCGCTGGCCTGCGGCGCGGCGAGCAGCAGATTATCGCGCAGCGTCGCGCTGAAGAGATGCACCCGCTGCGGCACGACGCTCATCGCCTGGCGCAGGGTCGTTTCAGACAGCTCGCTAAGTGGCTGGCCATTTAGCTGAATCTGACCGTTGGCCGGATCCCAGGCGCGGGTCAATAGCTGCAGCAGAGTCGATTTACCGCAGCCGGTACGGCCAAGAATGGCGATATGCTCGCCTGCCGCGACCTGCAGAGAAATATCTTTTAGCGCCGGGGCCGACTGCTGCGGGTAGCTGAAGGTTACCTCATTCAGGGTAAGCGCTACCTGGGAGAAGCTTTGCGGCGCCTGCTGGCTGAACGTCACCTCGGGCTGCTGCTCGGTAATCTGCGTAATGCGACGCGCGGACGCGATGACCTGGCCGAGATGCTGGAAGGCGCCGGTGACCGGCGCCAGCGCTTCAAATGCCGCTAAGGCGCAGAACACGAAGAGGGCGATCAGCGCCCCCGGCTGGCTATTACCGCCAACGCCTTCGGAGGCCATCCACAGCATGGCGATCACTGCGATGCCGCCAATCAGCAGCATCAGCGCCTGCGACAGGGCGGTGAGCTCAGCCTGGCGGCGCTGCGCCTCCTGCCAGCGCTGTTCCGTTTTTTCCATCTGTTTACGGTAGCGATCGCTGGCATTAAACAGCATTAACTCGGCTTGCCCCTGTAGCCAGGAGGTGAGTTGCTGGCGATACTGCCCGCGGAGTTGGGTGATCTGCTCCCCGGTCGGCTTACCGGCACGGTAAAACAGCGGTGGCAGCAGGAGTAGCGTCGCCAGCATAATTCCGCCAAGCGTTAGCGCCAGGGTGACATCGAGTACGCTTAAGCCGATGGTCACCACCAGGATGACCACCAGTGCGCCAACCAGCGGCGAGATCACGCGCAAATAGAGGTGATCCAGCGTATCGACATCTGCCACGATGCGGTTGAGCAACTCACCCTGACGAAAACGCGCCAGCCCGGCAGGGGAGAGCGGCAGTAGTTTGCTAAACGTGGCGACGCGCAGGTGCTGCAATACCCGGAAAGTGGCATCGTGGCTCACCAGACGCTCAAAGTAGCGGCCGGCGGTACGAATAATTGCCGCGCCGCGAACGCCTGCGGCAGGCAGCATGTAGTTAAAACTGTAAATCCCGGCGACCCCGACCACCGCAGAGGCCGACAGGAACCAGCCGGAAAGCGTTAATAGCCCGATACTTGCCAGCAGGGTGACGATAGCCAGCACCACGCCGAGGGTCAGCAGCCATTTGTGGCGTTTGTATAGCGCCAGATAGGGTAACAGTGCGCGCATTTAAATTTCCTCCTGGCGATGGGCTAACAGTGAGGCAAACGCGCCTCCAGCGGCAGAAAGCTGCGCATAGCCGCCTTGCTCGACAATCTGTCCATTCTGCATCACCCAAATAGCATCCCACTCGGCCAGTCCTGCCAGTTGGTGAGTAACCATCAGCGTGGTCTGCTGGGTAGAAGCGTTAGATAGCGCCTGCATCACACGCTGTTCGCTGTGAGCGTCAAGGCTGGCCGCTGGTTCATCAAGCAGCAACAGGCGGCACGGCACCAGCAGCGCGCGCGCAACGGCAATACGCTGAGCCTGGCCGACCGAGAGGCCGCCAGCCTGATCGCCTAACGGGGTATTAATACCTTGTGGCAATTGGGAAATAAACTCGCTTACCCAGGCCTTATCCAGGGCTAGCTGCAGTTGCGCTTCCGTGGCTTCTGGCCACGCTAGCAGCACGTTTTCACGCAGCGTGGCGGCGGGCAGTTGGGGGTTTTGACCGACCCAGCTAATTAGCCGACGCCAGCGTTCAGCATCGAGATCGCGCAGCTCCACGCCGTTAACCTGTAGCGAACCTTCATAGGGAAGAAAGCCGGTCAGCGTATTCAGCAGCGAGCTTTTACCGGAACCGCTCTGGCCGACCAGGACCACGCGCTCGCCAGCGTTCAGGGTAAAACTCAGCGGGCCTGCCAGCGTTTTGCCATCCGGCGATTTCACCATCAGATCGCGGGCTTCGAGGCGAATCAGTTCATGATCGCTTAGCGTTTTCTCGCCCCGTTCAGCCTGCGCCAGCGGCGTTTCCATAAAAGTCTTCAGGCTATCCGCTGCGCCAATGGCCTGCGCCTTGGCATGGTAAAATGTGCCTAAATCACGTAGCGGCTGGAAAAACTCCGGCGCCAGAATCAGGGTTAAAAAACCGGACATCAGCGTGACGCCGACGCCGTAGTGGCCGAAGTCGAGCTCGCCGAGGTAGGAAAAACCGAAATAGACCGCCACCAGCGCGATAGAGAGCGAAGTAAAGAACTCCAGCACGCCGGAGGAGAGAAAAGCCAGGCGCAGGACTTCCATCGTCCGCTGGCGGAAATCCTGCGACGCATCGCGGATATTGTTAATTTCCGCCTCGCCGCGGTTGAACAGACGCAGCGTCTCCATGCCGCGCAGACGGTCGAGGAAGTGACCGCTGAGGCGACCGAGCGCAAGGAAATTGCGCCGGTTAGCATCGGCGGCGCCCATCCCGACCAGCGCCATAAAGAGCGGGATCAGCGGGGCGGTGCCGAGTAAAATTAGCGCGGCTGCCCAGTTGCTGGGGAAGATAGTGATAACAATCAGCAGCGGCACGCAGGCGGCCAGCGTCATCTGCGGCAGATAGCGCGCGTAGTAATCATGCATATCGTCGATTTGCTCAAGGATGAGCGTCGCCCAACTGCCGGCGGGTTTTCCCTGAATCCAGGCCGGGCCCGCCTGCTGAAGGCGGTCCAGCACCTGGCGGCGAATTTCATAACGGATATGCTGGCCGGCGTGGAAGCCGACGCGTTCGCGTAGCCACACCACCCAGGCGCGCAGGATCAGCACCAGCGCCAGCAAGGTAAACGGCAGCAGCAGCGCCGTCGCCGGGATATTTTCCATTATCATTCGATGAAGTATACGCGCCAGGAACCACGCCTGAGCGACGATCAATAGACCGCTCACGACGCCCAGCAGGCGAGAAATCATCAACCAGCGACGGGAGATAATGCTTTTTTCTTTTAACCAGCGGGTTAACTCTTGTTGACGGGTTTTATTCATTGCGCGCTTAGCAGGTGTCGTTATGAGATTTTTGGGCACGGCAATGTTACAACGGGGCAAAAATAAAGGCGACTTTTCGTCGCCTTCTTTACCTTTGTTACTGACTTGTAAAGATTATTTGCAAGCGTCAGCTAACCCATCCAGATAGCGTTCCGCGTCCAGCGCCGCCATACAGCCGGTGCCGGCGGAGGTAATCGCCTGACGGTAGATATGGTCCATCACGTCGCCCGCGGCGAACACGCCAGGGATACTGGTTTGCGTGGCGTTGCCGTGGATGCCGGATTGTACTTTGATATAACCGTTTTCCAGCGCTAACTGACCTTCAAAGATAGCGGTGTTCGGGCTGTGTCCAATGGCGACAAACAGACCGGCGACGTCCAGCGTTTCAACGTTATCGCTATTTTTAGTATCGCGCAGACGCAGCCCGCTGACGCCCATCTGGTCGCCGGTGACTTCTTCCAGGGTGCGATCGGTGTGCAGCACGATATTGCCGCTTTCCACTTTATCCATCAGGCGCTTGATCAGGATTTTTTCCGCACGGAAGGTGTCGCGACGGTGGATCAGATGCACTTCAGCAGCGATGTTGGACAGATACAGCGCTTCTTCAACCGCCGTGTTGCCGCCGCCGATGACCGCGACTTTCTGGTTACGATAGAAGAAACCGTCGCAGGTGGCGCAGGCAGAGACGCCGCGTCCTTTGAAAGCTTCTTCAGAAGGCAGCCCCAGATAACGGGCGGAAGCGCCGGTAGCGATAATCAGCGCGTCACAGGTGTACTCGCCGCTGTCGCCGACCAGGCGGAACGGACGGTTCTGCAGATCGACGCTGCTGATATGGTCGAAAATAATTTCAGTTTCGAACTTGGTGGCATGCTCGTGCATACGTTCCATGAGCAGCGGACCGGTCAGATCGTTTGGGTCGCCTGGCCAGTTTTCCACTTCAGTGGTGGTGGTCAGCTGACCGCCTTTTTCCATGCCGGTGATCAGCACCGGCTGCAGGTTTGCGCGCGCAGCATAGACCGCCGCGGTATATCCTGCAGGTCCAGAACCTAGAATAAGCAGTTTACTGTGTTTGGCTGTGCCCATGAGATCCCCATATTTTATTGGCATACATTGGGCTGGATTGTAGGGAATTTGCGGGCGTAAAAAAAGAGCGTAGCGATTTTGTTAACGATATGTGCAATAGAACCCGCCGATGGATTGGCGATTTAACGAGCGGAAAATATAATTAATTCTACTGTTAGCGCCCTGATTATAAGATGAAAACATGAGATTCAGAGGGGGTTGATGATGAATATCTGGCATCTTGTACTAAAAATCGATGTTTTGCTTTGACAATCCCCTGTGCTTTTGCGAAAACATTCATGGAAGAAGAAAAGCAGTGTTTCGCGTGTGGCGAATGTTCATGCACGCAAATGCCATTTTTATCCGGGTCAGCGAAATCTACGCATGGTGTGGACAGACGCCATGCGTGATGTCGGTGACTGCCATCAGGCAACGGGCTTCTCACGTACCCCTGGGTTACTCAACGTCGTACGGGTAATAACGGGATGGGCTCTGGCAGTGAAGGCGCAGAGTCAGAACAGGAGTAGGGAAGGAATACAGAGAGACAATAATAATGGTAGATAGCAAGAAACGCCCTGGCAAAGATCTCGACCGCATCGATCGTAACATTCTGAATGAACTGCAAAAAGACGGGCGTATTTCCAACGTCGAGCTTTCCAAACGGGTGGGACTTTCTCCGACGCCTTGCCTTGAGCGCGTGCGTCGGCTGGAAAGACAGGGTTTTATTCAGGGCTATACGGCGCTGCTCAACCCGCATTATCTGGATGCATCACTTCTGGTATTTGTTGAGATTACTCTGAATCGTGGTGCGCCGGATGTGTTTGAGCAATTTAACGCCGCAGTACAAAAACTTGAAGAAATTCAAGAGTGTCACTTGGTATCCGGTGATTTTGACTATCTGTTGAAAACCCGCGTACCGGACATGTCAGCGTATCGTAAATTGCTGGGCGAAACCCTGCTGCGCCTGCCGGGCGTAAACGACACCCGTACCTACGTGGTTATGGAAGAAGTCAAGCAGAGTAATCGTCTGGTAATCAAGACGCGCTAACACGGAACAGGTGCAAAATCGACGTAGTTTGATTACACTCCTGTTAATCCATACAGCAACAGTGCCGGGGAGACCCGGCGCTGTTGTCCGTTTTAGCAGCAGGCAGGAAATTGCCTGATACCTGGAGAGCCTTTCTTGAGCCAGGAATACACCGAAGACAAAGAAGTCAAACTAACGAAGCTAAGCAGCGGGCGCCGCGTTCTTGAGGCGTTACTCATCCTTTGCTCTCTTTTTGCCATCTGGCTGATGGCGGCATTACTGAGCTTTAATCCATCCGATCCCAGTTGGTCACAGACCGCCTGGCATGAGCCTATCCATAATCTGGGCGGCATGCCCGGCGCGTGGCTGGCGGACACGTTATTTTTCATCTTTGGCGTAATGGCCTACACCATCCCCGTGATCATCATCGGCGGCTGCTGGTTTGCATGGCGTCATCAGGAAAATGACGAGTATGTCGATTACTTCGCTGTTTCGTTGCGCCTGATCGGCGCGCTGGCGCTGATCCTCACCTCCTGCGGCCTGGCGGCAATTAACGCCGACGATATCTGGTACTTTGCCTCCGGCGGCGTCATTGGCAGCCTGCTTAGCACCACCTTACAACCCTTGCTGCACAGCAGCGGCGGCACTATCGCCTTGCTCTGTATCTGGGCCGCGGGTTTAACGCTGTTTACCGGCTGGTCATGGGTCAGCATTGCCGAGAAACTCGGCGGCGCAATCCTTTCTATTCTGACCTTTGCCAGTAATCGTACCCGTCGGGACGATACCTGGGTTGATGAAGGGGAATATGAAGATGATGAATATGAAGATGAAGAAGACGACGATACCGCACAGCCGCGGGAATCGCGTCGCGCCCGCATCTTACGCAGCGCGCTAGCGCGTCGTAAGCGTCTGGCGGAAAAGTTCGCCAACCCGATGGGGCGTAAAACCGATGCCGCGCTGTTCTCCGGTAAACGTATGGATGATGCGGAAGCAGTACAATACAGCGCCAGCGGCGCGCCTGTCGCTGCGGATGATGTCCTGTTCTCAGGCGCCAGCGCCGCGCGTCCTGGCGATTTAGACCCTTACGATCCGCTACTGAACGGCCATACGGTGGCCGACCCGATCGGCGCCGCCTCCGCCGCTGTCGTTGCGCCGCAGGCATGGGCGGAGCAGGGGACAGGTCAGGCATACCAACCGGAGGCCGCTCACCTGCAACCACCGGTGTATCAGCCTGAATATGCGCCGCAGCAGCCGCCGGTTTATCAACCGGAAGCCGCGCATCCTCAGCAGCCGGCGTATCAGCCTGAGTATGCGCCGCAGCAGCCGCCGGTTTATCAACCGGAATCCGCGCATCCGCAGCAGCCAGTGTATCAGCCGGAATACGCGCCGCAGCAGCAGCCGGTTTACCAGCCGGAAGCCGCGCATCCACAGCAGCCAGCGTATCAGCCTGAGTATGCGCCGCAGCAGCCGCCGGTTTATCAGCCGGAAGCCGCGCATCCACAGCAGCCGGCGTATCAGCCTCAGTATGCGCCGCAGCAGCCGCCGGTTTACCAGCCGGAAGCCGCGCATCCACAACAGCCTGTGTATCAGCCTGAGTATGCGCCGCAGCAGCCACCGGTTTACCAGCCGGAATCCGCGCATCCGCAGCAGCCGATATACCAGCCTGAACCGGCTGTTCAACAACCTGTTTATCATCAGGAACCGGCGCCAGCCGCTGAGCCTGAGACTCCTCAGGAAGAAACTAAACGCCCGCCGATGTACTACTTCGAGGAAGTCGAAGAGAAGCGCGCGCGCGAGCGTGAGTTGCTGGAATCCTGGTATCAGCCAATCCCTGAACCGGCGAGCCCGGTGGCGACCAAACCGATCACCACCCCGGCTGCCCCATCCAAACCGTCAGTTGATGCCGCCGCCGTGACGGCCGTCGCCGCAGGCGTTCATCAGGCCACCACTTCTGGCAGCGCAGCCGCAGCCGCCTCAGTGGCGTCAACCGCCGCTGACGCAGCGCCAGTTTTCAGCCCGGCATCCAGCGGCCCGCGGGTACAGGTAAAAGAAGGCATTGGTCCGAAATTGCCGCGTCCGAATCGCGTCCGTGTGCCGACGCGTCGGGAGCTTGCTTCCTATGGCATTAAGCTGCCGTCTCAGCGTATTGCTGAAGAGCGCGCGCGTCGGGCCGAGCTTGAACATCATTACGATAATGAGCCGCTGAGCGACGAAGAAGCCGATGCGTTGGAACAGGACGAGCTGGCGCGTCAGTTTGCCGCTACCCAGCAACAGCGCTATGGCGAGTCCTGGGAATCCGAAAGCGATGAGCAGGACGAAGACGCTGCCGCTGAAGCCGAACTGGCGCGCCAGTTTGCCGCGACCCAGCAGCAGCGCTATGCCAGCGAGCAGCCGCCGGGAGCCAATCCCTTCTCACCGGCGGACTATGAGTTCTCGCCGATGAAAACGCTGGTCAATGATGGTCCAAGCGAGCCGTTGTTTACGCCGACGCCGGAAGTGCAGCCCCAGCAACCGGCTCAGCATTATCAACAACCGGCAGCCGCGCCACAGCAGGGTTATCAACCTGCGCAGCCGCCCGTACACCATCAGCCGGTAGCTCCGCAACCGCAGGCTTATCAACCTGCGCAGCAGCCAATGCAGCAACAACAGCCGGTTGCTCAGCAGCCCGCGCCGTCGCCGCAGGATAGCCTTATTCATCCGCTACTGATGCGTAATGGCGACAGCCGTCCGCTGCAAAGACCAACAACGCCGCTGCCGTCGCTGGATCTCTTGACGCCACCGCCGAGCGAAGTTGAACCTGTTGATACCTTTGCGCTTGAGCAGATGGCGCGTCTGGTCGAAGCGCGTCTCGCCGATTTCCGCATTAAAGCGGATGTGGTGAACTACTCGCCGGGTCCGGTGATCACTCGTTTCGAGCTGAACCTCGCGCCGGGGGTGAAGGCCGCGCGTATCTCTAACCTGTCGCGCGACCTTGCGCGTTCGCTGTCGACCGTGGCGGTGCGTGTGGTGGAAGTTATTCCGGGTAAACCTTACGTTGGCCTGGAATTACCGAACAAAAAACGCCAGACCGTATACCTGCGCGAAGTGCTCGATTGTCCGAAATTCCGCGAGAACCCATCGCCGCTTACCGTGGTGCTGGGCAAAGATATCGCCGGCGATCCGGTGGTGGCCGATCTGGCGAAAATGCCGCATCTGCTGGTTGCCGGTACCACTGGTTCGGGTAAATCGGTCGGCGTGAACGCCATGATCCTCAGCATGCTCTATAAGGCGCAGCCGGAAGACGTTCGTTTCATCATGATCGACCCGAAAATGCTTGAGCTGTCGGTGTACGAAGGTATCCCGCATCTGCTGACGGAAGTGGTCACCGACATGAAAGACGCCGCCAATGCGCTGCGCTGGAGCGTCAATGAAATGGAGCGCCGTTATAAGCTGATGTCGGCGCTGGGCGTGCGTAATCTGGCGGGCTACAACGAGAAGATCGCTGAGGCCGCACGCATGGGACGCCCGATCCCGGATCCTTACTGGAAACCGGGCGACAGTATGGACGCCGTGCATCCGGTGCTGGAAAAACTGCCGTACATCGTGGTGCTGGTGGATGAATTCGCCGATCTGATGATGACCGTCGGTAAGAAGGTGGAAGAACTGATTGCGCGTCTGGCGCAGAAAGCGCGCGCGGCGGGCATTCACCTGGTGCTGGCGACCCAGCGTCCGTCGGTTGACGTGATTACCGGTCTTATCAAGGCCAACATTCCGACGCGTATCGCCTTCACCGTATCGAGCAAGATTGACTCGCGTACCATCCTTGACCAGGGGGGCGCAGAATCGCTGCTGGGCATGGGGGATATGCTCTATTCCGGGCCGAACTCCACGATGCCGGTTCGCGTCCATGGCGCGTTTGTCCGTGACCAGGAAGTACACGCCGTGGTGCAGGACTGGAAAGCGCGCGGTCGTCCGCAGTATGTTGACGGTATTACCTCTGATAGCGAAAGCGAAGGCGGTGGTGGCGGCTTTGATGGCGGGGAAGAGCTGGATCCGCTGTTCGATCAGGCGGTCAACTTCGTAACCGAGAAGCGCAAAGCCTCGATCTCGGGGGTGCAGCGTCAGTTCCGTATCGGTTATAACCGCGCGGCGCGTATCATTGAGCAGATGGAAGCTCAGGGGATCGTCAGCGAGCAAGGCCATAACGGTAACCGTGAAGTCCTGGCACCGCCGCCCTTCGAGTAAGTGCAAAGTTCGGTAAATAAGCGCAAAATCAGCCTGTTCTGCTATTCCGTTGCTCTCAACGGCTCTACAGTAGGGACAGAACAGGCTCCCGCGTCGGGAGTGACGCACAATAAGGATCAACAATGAAGAAACTTGCCATCACCTGTGCATTATTGTCTGGCTTCGTGGTAAGCCAGGTTTGGGCAGACGCTGCCGGCGACTTAAAAAGCCGTCTGGATAAAGTCAGCAGCTTCCATGCCAGCTTCACTCAGAAAGTGACCGACGCAAGCGGTAATGCCGTGCAGGACGGGCAGGGCGATTTGTGGGTGAAACGCCCGAATCTGTTCAACTGGCATATGACCCAGCCGGATGAAAGTATTCTGGTATCGGATGGGAAAACGCTGTGGTTCTATAATCCGTTTGTGGAGCAGGCAACCGCGACCTGGCTGAAAAACGCGACCAGTAACACGCCGTTCATGCTGATCGCCCGCAACCAGTCAGCGGACTGGCAGCAATACAACATCAAACAAAACGGCGATGATTTTGTGCTGACGCCGAAAAGCGGTAACGGCAACCTCAAGCAGTTCACAATCAATGTGGGCCGTGACGGTACTATCCATCAGTTCAGCGCCGTTGAGCAAGACGACCAGCGCAGCAGCTATCAGCTGAAGTCGCAGCAGAATGGCGCCGTCGATGCATCTAAGTTCACTTTTACGCCGCCGCAAGGGGTGACGGTGGACGATCAACGTAAGTAGAGGCGAATGTGAGCAACTTTTCGCTCGATTTTTCCGATAATGCATTTCAACCTCTGGCCGCCCGTATGCGGCCAGAAAATTTAGCGCAGTACATTGGCCAGCAGCACCTGCTGGCGCCGGGTAAACCGCTGCCGCGGGCGATTGAGGCAGGGCATCTGCACTCGATGATCCTGTGGGGGCCGCCGGGCACGGGTAAAACTACCCTTGCGGAAGTGATCGCTCGCTACGCCAATGCTGATGTCGAGCGTATCTCGGCTGTTACATCTGGCGTCAAAGAGATCCGCGAAGCTATAGAACGTGCGCGGCAAAATCGCAACGCTGGTCGACGCACTATCCTGTTTGTTGATGAAGTGCATCGTTTTAATAAAAGTCAGCAGGATGCCTTTCTACCGCACATCGAAGACGGCACTATTACTTTTATTGGCGCGACGACCGAAAACCCGTCATTTGAACTTAATTCCGCTTTGCTCTCCCGCGCTCGCGTCTACTTGCTCAAATCATTGACCACGGACGATATCGAGCAGGTGCTCAACCAGGCGATGAGCGATAAAGCGCGAGGCTACGGTGGGCAAGATATTATCCTGCCGGATGAAACCCGCAAGGCGATTGCCGAGCTGGTCAACGGCGATGCGCGCCGGGCGTTGAACACGCTGGAAATGATGGCCGATATGGCTGAAAACGACGATTCGGGCAAGCGAGTGCTGAGAGCGGAACTGCTTACCGAAATTGCCGGCGAGCGTAGCGCGCGTTTTGATAATAAAGGCGACCGTTTTTACGATCTTATATCCGCGTTACATAAGTCCGTGCGCGGTAGCGCGCCGGATGCGGCGCTGTACTGGTACGCACGGATTATTACCGCAGGCGGCGATCCGTTGTATGTTGCTCGCCGTTGTCTGGCTATCGCGTCTGAGGATGTCGGCAACGCCGATCCTCGCGCCATGCAGGTAGCCATTTCCGCGTGGGATTGTTTTACTCGCGTTGGGCCGGCGGAAGGTGAGCGGGCTATCGCTCAGGCGATTGTTTATCTGGCCTGTGCGCCGAAGAGCAACGCGGTCTACACCGCCTTTAAGGCCGCGCTGGCCGATGCCCGCGATCGCCCTGATTACGACGTGCCGGTACATTTACGCAATGCGCCGACCAAACTCATGAAAGAAATGGGCTATGGCCAGGAGTACCGCTACGCGCACGATGAACCTAACGCCTACGCCGCTGGCGAGCAGTATTTCCCGCAGGAAATGGCGCAAACGCGCTATTATCAGCCAACAAACAGGGGGCTCGAGGGCAAAATCGCTGAAAAGCTCGCCTGGCTTGCCGAACTGGATCAAAATAGCCAGATAAAACGCTACCGCTAATTGTGGCGTTGCGGTAAGGTTATTACCTCTATTTCCGTGGTCGTAGTTTGCGGCCACTTTTCCTATTTAAATTCGATAAGCACAGGATAAGCATGCTCGATCCCAATCTGCTGCGTACCGAGCCAGACGCAGTCGCAGAAAAACTGGCACGCCGGGGCTTTAAGCTGGATGTAGATAAACTGCGCGCTCTTGAAGAGCGTCGTAAAGTTCTGCAGGTTCAAACCGAAAACCTGCAGGCGGAGCGTAACTCCCGATCGAAATCCATTGGCCAGGCGAAAGCGCGCGGGGAAGATATCGAGCCATTACGCCTGGAAGTGAACAAGCTTGGCGAACAGCTGGATGCCGCAAAGTCCGAGCTGGAAACGCTGCTGGCGGAAATTCGCGATATCGCGCTGGCGATCCCGAATATTCCTCACGATGACGTGCCGGTGGGCCGTGACGAAAACGACAACGTTGAAGTCAGCCGCTGGGGTACGCCGCGTCAGTTCGATTTCGAGGTGCGCGACCACGTTACGCTGGGTGAAATGCACGGGGGGCTGGACTTCGCCGCCGCCGTTAAGCTAACCGGTTCCCGTTTCGTGGTGATGAAAGGCCAGCTGGCTCGCCTGCACCGCGCGCTGGCGCAGTTTATGCTGGATCTGCACACCGAACAGCACGGCTATAGCGAGAACTATGTTCCTTATCTGGTGAACCAGGACACGCTGTATGGTACTGGCCAGTTGCCGAAATTCGCCGGCGACCTGTTCCATACTCGTCCGCTGGAAGAAGAAGCCGATAGCAGCAACTACGCGTTGATTCCGACCGCCGAAGTGCCGTTGACCAACCTGGTCCGCGACGAAATCATCGACGAAGACGATCTGCCGATTAAAATGACCGCCCATACTCCGTGCTTCCGTTCTGAAGCGGGTTCCTATGGTCGTGATACTCGCGGTCTGATCCGTATGCACCAGTTCGACAAAGTTGAAATGGTGCAGATTGTACGTCCGGAAGACTCCATGGCGGCGCTGGAAGAGATGACCGGCCACGCTGAGAAGGTTCTGCAACTGCTGGGTCTGCCGTACCGTAAGGTGGCGCTGTGCACCGGCGATATGGGCTTCAGCGCCTGTAAAACCTATGACCTCGAAGTGTGGGTTCCGGCGCAGGATACCTATCGCGAAATTTCTTCCTGCTCCAACGTCTGGGATTTCCAGGCACGTCGTATGCAGGCGCGTTGCCGCAGCAAGTCCGACAAAAAGACTCGTCTCGTTCATACCCTGAATGGTTCTGGTCTGGCGGTTGGCCGTACGCTGGTTGCGGTGATGGAAAACTATCAGCAGGCCGATGGCCGTATCGAGATCCCGGAAGTTCTGCGCCCGTATATGCGTGGCCTCGAATATATCGGTTAATCTTTTCTGCTCTTTCCTTAAAAGCGCCTGCGGGCGCTTTTTTTATATCCTTATTGATACCGGGCAATAATCCATTCAGTGAATCCGGTGATACTCCCTTTGGATTAATACAGCATAAAAAGCCAATAAAATCCGATATATATAAAATTATATAACGATTGTCAGCTTATTGTGAGCAACCAAAGCGAGTATCTATGAAAATCAAAGCCCCCGATTGCTTTACTGGCTGCCGAAGTTAGCCGACGTGGTTTAATGAAAACCACGGCGATAGGCGGCCTGGCGATGGCCAGCAACGCATTGACCTTGCCCTTCACGCGTATTGCGCACGCCGCTGATACGCTGGCGCCAGTGAGTGAGAAAGTGGTCTGGAGCGCCTGCACCGTAAACTGCGGCAGCCGCTGTCCGCTGCGCATGCACGTGGTTGATGGTGCGATTAAGTACGTAGAAACCGATAATACCGGCGATGATAACTACGACGGTCTGCATCAGGTTCGCGCCTGTCTGCGAGGCCGCTCTATGCGCCGTCGGGTCTATAACCCTGACCGGCTGAAATATCCGATGAAGCGCGTCGGCAAACGCGGTGAAGGAAAATTCGAACAAATTAGCTGGGAAGAGGCGTTCGACACTATCGCCAGCAATATGCAGCGCCTGATTAAAGATTATGGCAACGAATCTATCTATCTGAACTACGGAACCGGTACGCTCGGCGGGACTCTGACTCGTTCCTGGCCGCCAGGAAAAACGCTGATTGCTCGTCTGATGAACTGCTGCGGCGGCTATCTCAATCATTATGGCGACTATTCATCGGCGCAGATTGCGGCTGGTTTGAATTACACCTATGGCGGTTGGGCCGATGGCAATAGCCCGTCGGATATCGAAAACAGTCAGTTGGTGGTGCTGTTTGGCAATAACCCTGGCGAAACGCGCATGAGCGGCGGCGGGGTGACTTACTACCTTGAGCAGGCGCGGCAGAAATCCAATGCCCGCATGATCATTATCGATCCGCGTTATACCGACACCGGCGCCGGGCGTGAAGATGAATGGATCCCGATTCGACCGGGAACCGACGCGGCGCTCATTTCAGCGCTGGCTTGGGTGATGATTACTGAAAATCTGGTCGATCAGCCCTTCCTCGATAAATACTGCGTCGGCTACGACGAGAAAACCCTGCCTGCCGATGCGCCGGCGAATGGACATTATAAAGCTTACATCCTTGGCCAGGGTTCCGACGGTATCGCTAAAACGCCGGAGTGGGCATCCACCATTACCGGGATCCCGCGTGAGCGCATTGTGAAGCTGGCTCGCGAGATAGCGACGGCGAAACCGGCGTATATCAGCCAGGGGTGGGGGCCTCAGCGTCACGCCAACGGCGAAATCGCCACCCGCGCCATCTCCATGCTCGCCATTCTGACCGGCAACGTTGGGATCAATGGCGGCAATAGCGGCGCGCGTGAAGGTTCATATAGCCTGCCGTTCGAGCGCATGCCGACGCTGGAAAACCCGGTAGAGACCAGCATCTCTATGTTTATGTGGACCGACGCGATTGAACGTGGTCCGGAAATGACCGCGCTGCGTGATGGCGTACGCGGCAAAGATAAGCTCGACGTGCCGATCAAGATGATCTGGAACTACGCGGGGAACTGCCTTATCAACCAACACTCCGAGATCAACCGCACCCACGAAATCCTGCAGGACGATAAGAAGTGCGAAATGATCGTGGTCATCGACTGCCACATGACGTCGTCTGCGAAATACGCCGATATTCTGCTGCCGGACTGTACCGCCTCTGAGCAGATGGACTTCGCGCTGGACGCCTCCTGCGGCAATATGTCCTATGTGATCTTTGCCGACCAGGCAATCAAACCGCGTTTCGAATGCAAAACCATCTATGAGATGACCACCGAGTTGGCGAAACGCATGGGGGTAGCGGAGAAGTTTACCGAAGGCCGGACTCAGGAAGGCTGGATGCGCTATTTGTATGAGCAGTCGCGTAAAGCGATTCCCGAACTGCCGGATTTCGATACTTTCCGCCAGCAGGGCATCTTCAAGCAGCGTGACCCGCAAGGTCATCATGTGGCGTATAAAGCCTTCCGTGACGATCCGCAGGCCAACCCACTGACCACGCCATCGGGCAAAATCGAGATCTATTCCCAGGAGCTCGCTAAAATCGCCGCGACCTGGGAGCTGCCGGAAGGCGATGTCATCGATCCGCTGCCGATCTACACTCCTGGGTTTGAAAATTACAATGATCCGTTGACTGCTAAATATCCGTTACAGCTGACGGGATTCCACTACAAGTCTCGCGTCCACTCAACTTATGGCAACGTTGATGTCCTGCAGGCAGCCTGCCGTCAGGAGATGTGGATTAACCCGATCGATGCGCACAAACGCGGCATCGCCAACGGCGATCGCATTCGCATTTTCAACGACCGCGGCGAAGTCCATATCGAAGCGAAAGTGACGCCGCGTATGATGCCGGGCGTTGTCGCGTTGGGCGAGGGCGCCTGGTATAACCCGGACGCCTCACGCGTGGATCAGGCCGGCAGCATTAACGTGCTGACCACCCAACGTCCGTCGCCGTTGGCGAAAGGCAACCCATCGCATACCAACCTCGTCCAGGTTGAAAAGCTGTAAGGAGTAACCGATGACAACTCAGTATGGATTTTTTATCGATTCCGCCCGTTGCACCGGTTGCAAAACCTGCGAGCTGGCCTGTAAAGACTACAAGAACCTGACGCCGGACGTCAGCTTCCGTCGTATCTATGAATATGCCGGCGGCGACTGGCAGGAGAACAACGGCGTCTGGAATCAGAACGTTTTTGCCTACTACCTTTCCATCGCCTGTAACCACTGCGAAGACCCGGCGTGCACCAAGGTCTGCCCAAGTGGGGCGATGCACAAGCGCGAAGATGGTTTTGTGGTGGTCAATGAAGAGGTGTGCATTGGCTGTCGCTACTGCCATATGGCCTGCCCGTATGGCGCGCCGCAGTACAACGCCGCTAAAGGGCATATGACCAAATGCGACGGCTGTCACGAGCGTGTGGCACAAGGCAAGAAACCGATTTGCGTCGAGTCCTGCCCGCTGCGGGCGCTGGACTTCGGGCCGATTGCCGAACTGCGTGAAAAGCACGGCCAACTGGCCGCCGTGGCGCCGCTGCCGTCGGCGCACTTCACCAGGCCGAGCATTGTGATAAAACCAAACGCCAACAGCCGTCCGTGCGGCGATACCACCGGCTATCTGGCCAATCCGAAGGAGGTCTAAAATGGGAAATGGATGGCATGAATGGCCGCTGATGATTTTCACGGTCTTCGGTCAATGCGTCGCCGGGGGCTTTATCGTTCTCGCGCTGGCGTTGATGAAGGGCGAACTTTCGCGCGAGCAGCAGCGGCGGGTGATAATGAGCATGTTTGGGCTATGGGTGTTAATGGGGATCGGTTTTATCGCCTCCACCATGCACCTTGGTTCGCCAATGCGTGCGTTTAATTCGCTGAACCGCGTTGGCGCATCCTCTTTAAGCAATGAAATAGCCAGCGGCGCGCTTTTCTTCGCCGTCGGCGGGATTGGCTGGCTGCTGACGGTGGTAAATAAACTTCCGTCTGGGCTGCGTAATTTGTGGCTGGTCGTCACCATGATCCTCGGCGTCATCTTTGTCTGGATGATGATCCGCGTATATAACACTATTGATACCGTACCCACCTGGTACACCATCTGGACACCGCTCAACTTCTTCCTGACCCTGTTTATCGGCGGGCCGCTGTTGGGTTACCTGCTGCTACGTGTCGCGGGTGTGGACGGTTGGGCGATGCGTTTATTGCCGGTGATCATGCTGGTGGCGTTGGTGATTAGCGTGACCGTCGCGCTGATTCAGGGCAGCGAGTTGGCGACGATCCATAGTTCAATCCAACAGGCCTCGGCGCTGGTGCCGAATTATGGTTCATTAATGGCATGGCGGACGGTAGCGTTAGTGCTGGCGTTGGTCTGCTGGATTGTACCGCAGCTTAAAGGTTATCAACCCGCATTGCCGCTGCTGGGGTTGGCGTTTGTGCTGGTGCTGGTCGGCGAGATGATTGGCCGCGGCGTATTCTATGGTCTGCATATGACCGTCGGTATGGCTATCGCCAGTTAATAACGTGAAATCACGCCGGAAGCCTATTCCGGCGTGATTAAAAAATGCGGTTGATTCATGAAATTTTTCTACTGATATTCCCACTATAGTTTTCCAATAAATTAATAAAAACAATGGAATAATATAAAGAATAATTCCGTTGCCGTTCCGCTGGATAAAAAACTTCTATCGTTGCCCTGAAAACCGCGTCAGGCCTGAATTCTGGCGGATTGACAATGTTTACAGCAGTGGCATGATGCGCACGAAATCTGAACTTCCTCACGGTTAATACCCATGACCATCTACACTCGCCCAGTGCAAATGTTGCTCTGTGGCCTGCTTCTGTTGACGCTGGCAATCGCGGTTTTAAATACGCTTGTCCCGCTGTGGCTCGCCCATGAAAATATGCCAACCTGGCAGGTTGGGATGGTCGGCTCTTCTTATTTCACCGGTAATCTGGTGGGAACACTATTTGCCGGCTGGGTCATTAAACGTCTGGGGTTTAACCGTAGCTATTATCTGGCGTCATTAATTTTTGCTGTCGGCTGCGTTGGTCTGGGTATTACACTCGGCTTCTGGACATGGCTGAGCTGGCGTTTTATCGCCGGCGTGGGCTGTGCAATGATTTGGGTGGTGGTCGAAAGCGCACTGGTGTGCAGCGGTACTTCCCGCAGCCGCGGTCGACTGCTGGCGGCGTACATGATGGTCTATTACATCGGTACTGTATTGGGCCAACTGATGGTCAGCAAATTACCGACCGATTTAATGAGCGTGCTGCCGTGGGTTACCGGCCTGGCGCTGGCGGCGATCCTGCCGCTGATGTTTACACGTATTATGAGCCAGGCCGACGAGCCGCATGAAACGGTACGTATCTGGCCGATGCTGAAACTGCGTCAGGCACGTCACGGTGTGAATGGCTGCATCATCTCCGGCATCGTGCTTGGTTCACTGTACGGCCTGATGCCGCTGTGGCTAAATCATCAAGGCGTCAGCGATTCGGGTATTGGTTTCTGGATGGCGGTGATGGTTAGCGCAGGTATTCTCGGGCAGTGGCCGGTCGGGCGTCTGGCTGACCGCTATGGCCGCCTGCTGGTGCTGCGCGTGCAGGTCTTTGTGGTGATTCTGGGCTGTCTGGCGATGCTGAGCCAGGCGGCAATGGCGCCAGCGCTTTTTGTGCTCGGCGCATCCGGTTTTACTCTGTATCCGGTGGCGATGGCCTGGGCCTGCGAGAAGGTTGAACACCATCAACTGGTGGCGATGAACCAGGCGCTGCTGATGAGCTATACCATCGGCAGTCTGCTGGGGCCGACCCTGACGGCGATGTTGATGCAGAACTTCTCGGATAATCTGCTGTTTATCATGATCGCCAGCGTATCGTTTATCTATCTGCTGACCCTGCTGCGCAAAGCCGGGCATCATCCGACGCCGGTGGCACACGCGTAACCAATCTGGCGCGCGGCGAAGGCCGCGCGTAGTCCGTTTTGATTAATGAATATTTCTGCGGGCAGACGGTATCGCGCTCATGATGAGGCGTTATCGGCGGGATTGATACTATTATAGTTGCGGGCCGTGGTGAGAGTACCTCCGGCCCGCTGCCGGTTTAGTACATCACCTTATGGCCATATTGCTCCAGGATGCCTTTTACCCGCTCCATGGTCTCTTTCTTCGGTGGGTGTACGCCGTCAAGTTTGTACTCTTCGCCCATTGCCACCCATTTGTGTTTACCCAGCTCATGGTAGGGCAGGAGTTCGATTTTCTCGACGTTACCCATATCGCGGGTAAACTCACCCAGACGATGCGCGGAATCGTCATCATCAGACCAGCCGGGAACCACGACGTAGCGGATCCACACGTTAATCCCTTTCTTCGACAGATACTGTGCGAACTCCAGCGTACGATGGTTAGAAACGCCGACCAGGTTCTGGTGGATTTCATCGTTCATCTGCTTAAGGTCAAGCATCACCAGATCGGTGACTTCCAGCAGCTCGTCAATCACCGGATCGTAGCGACGTACGAAGCCGTTGGTATCCAGGCAGGTGTGGATACCTTCTTTTTTACAGGCGCGGAACCAGTCGCGGACAAATTCAGCCTGCAGGATCGCCTCGCCGCCGGAGGCGGTGACGCCACCGCCGGAAGCATTCATAAAGTGGCGATAGGTCACCACTTCTTTCATCAATTCTTCAACGGTGATTTCTTTACCGCCATGGGTATCCCAGGTGTCGCGGTTATGGCAGTAAAGGCAGCGCATCAGGCAGCCCTGGAAGAAGGTAATAAAGCGGATGCCTGGGCCATCGACGGTGCCACAGGATTCAAAGGAGTGAATACGACCAATAGTTGACATTGCGGTGATATCTCCGGGTTCGGCCCTCCAGGGCCTGTGATGCACAGCTCAAACCGGCTGTGTTAAGTCTGTTTTGACAGGTACCCAAAGTATAGATAACTGGCAAAGCAGGCTGCGGCAGGGAATCACGTGTTAAAAAGGCCCCACTGATGTGGGGCCTTTATTGTACGCTTTTTCAGTCAGACAGGGAATTACATGGTCTGAGTGAAGGTACGGGTAATAACATCCTGCTGCTGTTCTTTAGTCAGGGAGTTAAAACGTACTGCGTAGCCAGATACACGGATGGTCAGCTGCGGATATTTTTCCGGGTTTTCCATCGCGTCGAGCAGCATTTCGCGGTTCATGACGTTCACGTTCAGGTGCTGACCACCTTCGATGGACGCTTCGTGGTGGAAGTAACCATCCATCAGGCCCGCCAGGTTGGTCTTACGAACTTCGTCATCTTTACCCAGCGCGTTCGGCACGATAGAGAAGGTGTAAGAGATACCATCTTTAGCGTAAGCAAACGGCAGTTTAGCAACGGAAGTCAGAGAGGCTACAGCGCCTTTCTGGTCACGGCCGTGCATCGGGTTAGCACCTGGTCCGAACGGCGCGCCAGCGCGACGACCATCTGGGGTGTTACCGGTTTTCTTACCATACACGACGTTAGAAGTGATGGTCAGAACGGACTGAGTCGGGATAGCGTTGCGGTAGGTATGCAGTTTCTGAATTTTCTTCATGAAACGTTCAACCAGGTCAACGGCCATGTCATCGACGCGAGCATCGTTGTTACCAAACTGCGGATATTCGCCTTCGATTTCGAAGTCAACAGCCAGACCGTCTTCGTCACGAATCGGTTTAACTTTCGCATATTTGATAGCAGACAGGGAGTCAGCAGCAACGGACAGACCTGCGATACCACACGCCATGGTGCGGATAACGTCACGGTCGTGCAGCGCCATCAGAGAGGCTTCGTAGCTGTACTTGTCGTGCATGTAATGAATGATGTTCAGCGCGGTGACGTACTGTTTAGCCAGCCAGTCCATGAAGTGATCCATGCGCTCCATAACTTCGTCGAAGTTCAGGACGTCGCCTTTGATCGGTTCAGATTTCGGACCAACCTGCATTTTCAGTTTTTCATCAACGCCGCCGTTGATAGCATACAGCATGGTTTTCGCGAGGTTAGCGCGAGCGCCGAAGAACTGCATTTGTTTACCAACAATCATCGGGCTTACGCAGCATGCGATAGCGTAATCGTCGTTGTTGAAGTCCGGGCGCATCAGGTCATCGTTCTCGTACTGCAGAGAAGAGGTATCGATGGATACTTTAGCGGCGAATTTCTTAAAGCTCAGCGGCAGTTTTTCAGACCACAGGATAGTGATGTTCGGCTCCGGAGACGGCCCCATGGTGTACAGGGTGTTCAGGAAGCGGAAGCTGTTTTTGGTTACCAGAGTACGGCCGTCAACGCCCATACCACCGATAGATTCCGTTGCCCAAATCGGGTCGCCGGAGAACAGTTCATCATATTCCGGGGTACGCAGGAAGCGAACCATACGCAGTTTCATGACCAGGTGGTCAACCATTTCCTGCGCGTCTTGCTCGGTGATTTTACCCGCCTGCAGGTCACGTTCGATGTAGATATCCAGGAAGCTGGAAGTACGACCGAAGGACATTGCCGCGCCGTTCTGAGATTTAACGGCGGCCAGGTAACCGAAGTAGGTCCACTGAATAGCTTCCTGAGCGGTAGTCGCCGGACCGGAGATGTCGTAGCCATATTTAGCCGCCATCTCTTTGATCTGACCCAGCGCGCGATGCTGTTCAGCAATTTCTTCACGCAGACGGATGGTTGCTTCCAGATCTTCGCCGCTTTCCAGTTTCGCCTGCAGCGAGTTGAACTGGGCGAATTTGTCTTTCATCAGGAAGTCGATACCGTACAGCGCAACGCGACGATAGTCACCGATGATACGACCACGGCCGTAAGCATCCGGCAGACCGGTCAGCACGCCGGATTTACGGCAGCGCAGGATGTCCGGGGTATATACGTCGAAAACGCCCTGGTTGTGAGTTTTACGGTACTCGGTGAAGATTTTTTTCAGCATCGGGTCCAGTTCGCGATTGTACGCTTTGCAGGAACCTTCAACCATTTTGATACCGCCGAACGGGATAATCGCACGTTTCAGCGGAGCTTCAGTTTGCAGACCAACGATTTTCTCGAGCGCTTTCTCGATGTAGCCCGCGTCGTGAGAAGTGATGGTGGATGCGAGGGAAGTGTCGAAATCAACAGGCGCGTGAGTGCGGTTTTCCTGTTTAACGCCTTCCATTACGCTGTCCCACAGCTTGGTGGTCGCATCAGTTGCGCCAGCCAGGAAGGATTCGTCACCTTCATATGGGGTGTAGTTTTTCTGGATAAAGTCACGTACGTTGACTTCGTTCTGCCAGTCACCTTTCGCAAAACCTTCCCAGGCTGTGGCTAACTTTTCATTAAGCTCGGACATGTAACACCTACCTTCTTAAGTGGATTTTTTATTTACTGCCTGAGACAACCATTAATGATGATCGTCGCCACGCAGGTAAATGACCCAGTATGTCAACCCAACCAACAAACCACCGCCGATGATGTTTCCGATAGTGACTGGAATCAGGTTATCAGTGATGAAGTTCATAACGGTTAAGTGAGAAAAACTCTCCGGAGTTGAACCGATAGCGGTCCAGAATTCCGGGCTTGCAAAGTTGCGAATTACGATACCCATCGGGATCATAAACATATTAGCGATGCTGTGTTCAAAGCCGCTGGCGACAAACATCGCAACCGGCAACACCATGATCATCGCTTTGTCCATCAGACTGCGGCCGGAGTAACTCATCCAGACAGCCAGACAAACCATCAGGTTCGCCAGGATACCCAGGCAGACGGCTTCAATAAACGTATGGTGCATTTTGTGGTCTGCAGTTTGCAGAACATTTAAGCCCCAGCCGCCGTTGGCCGTCATATACTCGCCGGATAACCACATTAATAATACGAATAGCAGTGCGCCGATGAGGTTTCCAACATAGACGTTAAGCCAGTTTTTTGCCAGCTGACCCCAGGTAATACGCCCGCTGGCTTTCGCCACGACGATCAGTACGGTAGAGGTGAAGAGGTCAGCACCGCAGATAACGCAAAGAATCAGACCTAGTGAGAAGCATACCCCGCCGATAAGTTTGGCAATCCCGAATGGCATTGCGGCGGTACCGGTGGTCGCCGTGATATAAAACACAAAAGCGATGGAGATGAAGACACCGGCGGTAATCGCCAGATAAAACGTCTTCAGCGGATGTTTCGTCGCTTTATAGACACCTGCTTCTTCGGCGACTTTCGCCATCGCGGCAGGGAGTAAAAGATCAAAAGGGTTGTCAGCTTTCACACTAACTCTCTCTTTATATAAGTTGGCGGTGTGATACTAACAAAGCATTATAGAAGGGAATTTGATGTAGATCATATCCTACCGGAGTCATAGGCCCATTTTGCGTGTGGAATTAGCCTGTTATTGGTTTATCTTTTTGATTTTTAATAAAAAACTAAATTTTAATATTTATAAATAATGTTGAAAATTTCCATGGGTGACCATTGATTACGGTTAATTAGAATGGAGTATTTTTATTAAAATTAACAATCTAAATATCACCAAATATTGTTTTTACTTAAAGTTAACTCATGGGCTACAAAATGGCATGGTTTTGGCACAAATCATAAGAAAACGGAGCCGCTGTCGGCTCCGTACGTTATTTTTTACCTATAAAGGGTTATTTGGCCCAGAAGGCCGCTTTTGCACGTTGTAGCTTTTCGTAGGCCTTCAGTAAAGATTGATGCGCCGGGAAAGCGTGCAGATCGCTATCGACCGCCTGCAGGCCATAGAACGGCGCTTCGCCGCTCAGAGCGGCGCTCGCGGCTTCTACTGCATCCGCGCCATACATACGGATGAAGGCATTCAGATACTGTAGCGGCTGGCGTTCTTCTTCCTGGCTAAGCAGCAGCAACGTTTGCAGGCAACGATAATAGTTGGCGCGCTCAGGGCTGAAGATGGAGGCATTGAATTCCATGGTCCACTCCGTCCAAATCAACGCCTGATCCAGGTCGCCGCCGGCCAACGCCAGCATCGCTTTTAGCTCGCCGATGCGCAGGGTATACCAGCCGTTGTCTTTGCCGGTTGCCAGTCCTAACAGCTCGCGTACGCGCGTGAAGTCATCAAGACCTTCGTCGTCCATTTGCTCAATAAGCGCCAGATAATCTTCTTTTTCCCACTCGCTACCCGGCAGGGAGAGAATAGTGTCGCGCAGATGCGCGCCCATGCTGTTGTTTGCAAGCCACAGGTCTTCCGCCGGATAAATATCGGACATCCCTGGAACGATGATTCGGCAGGCATAGACGCTCAGATGTTCGTAGTCGGCGATATAGACTTCTTTATCTTCTGCTTTGAAGATAGCCATCAGGGTGGCGAACTCTTCTTCAGTCGTGCCGGAGAAATTCCAGTCTACAAACGGATAGTCGGCATCCTGTTTGAACATATCCCAGGAGATCAGGCCGCTGGAATCAATGAAGTGAGTTTCCAGGTTGGCGTGCTCGGCGACTTCTTCGTCATCAAAGGTCGGCGGGGTAAAGACGTCGAGGTCTTTCAGGCTGCGGCCCTGTAGCAGTTCGGTGACGGTACGCTCCAGCGCCACGCCGAAATCCGGATGGGCGCCGAAAGAGGCGAAGCAGGTGCCGTTAGCCGGGTTAAACAGAACCACGCAAATAACCGGGTATTTGCCGCCCAATGAGCCATCGTAAGCGAAGATCGGGAAACCTTCAGCTTCAAGTTTAGCGATAGATTCAACGACGCCCGGATAGCGCGCCATTACCTCAGCCGGGATCTCCGGCAGGCTGATACTCTCTGCTATGATACGGTTTTTAATGTGACGCTCAAAGACTTCAGACAAGCCCTGTACGCGCGCTTCATTCGGGGTATTGCCCGCTGACATGCCGTTGGAGACATACAGGTTGCCGACGATATTCATCGGAATATAAACAGTTTCGCCGTCGGATTGACGGGTAAACGGCAGGCCGCAAACGCCGCGCTCGTCATTACCGGATTGCAAATCCACGAGCATGCTGGCGGTCAGCTGATCGTCCGGATCGTAAAAGGCGCGCAGGCGGGCATCCAGCAGGCCTTCCGGTACTTCATCATCTTCGGTCAACGGGAACCACTTTTCGTTCGGATAATGAACAAATGGACCGTTGGCGATGGTTTCGCCTAACCAGAAGTCCGCGAAGAAGTAGTTGGTGGACAGACGTTCGAAATATTCGCCCAGCGCGGAAGCCAGCGCCGCCTTTTTCGTCGCGCCTTTACCATTGGTAAAGCACAGCGCGCACTCTTTATCGCGAATGTGAACGGACCACACGTGTGGTACCGGGTTCAGCCACGAGGCCTCTTCGATATCAAATCCGAGGTCGAGCAGTTTCTGCTGGAAGCGAGCGATGGAATCTTCCAGGGCGGCATCTTTGCCGGGGATAAATGTCTGGGTCATAGCAATTCGTTTATTGTTGGCAGGATGGGCAATGATACGGGTTTTGTAGGTAAGTGGCTATGTCGTTCGCCGCGCTAACGGATAAAAAGAGAAGAGCGGTAAATGGCATGCGGAGAAACTCCACATGCCATCACGAGTTACAGTACTGGTGTACAAATACTAACGATCATGGCCGCGCCGGCAAGGCTGGTGCCAACGATGCCTGCCGCCATCACTGCGAAGCCTGCCCCCAGCGTAAAGGGCCCGGTAATCGCGCCGATGACAATTGTCGGGATACTGACCAGCAAACCAATTGCTGCCGGAATGGATAACAGGCCAAAGCCGCCGCTCACATCAGACATTTCGTTATAGGTTAATTCACGCATAACTATTCCTTTAAAAGTGATTAATACCAGTCTTCATCGGCTGGCTTAAAAATTTTAATGATCTGGAAATGCAGCGGTAAATGGCGATGCTCTCGCGGAAACATAATTCATGAAGAATTAAGATAATATTCAAGTATTAAATGAGTTGACGGATTGCGCTATGGCAAGATCGTTACCTGTGAATGTAGTGGATAACTATTTATGTCGTGGGTCAAAATCCGGAATGGGTGACGGAACGCAGGCTAAAAAGCGATTTTCTTGCAGCAATTATGTCGGTTTAATGACGTCAAGCTGGTTGATTCTTTTGTGTGACGATGGCCTCATTTATGGGCCGCTTAGTTTTACTCGTTGCGGTGTGTGTCACTGAATGATAAAACCGATAGCCACAGGAATAACTTATGCCCGCGACGGTTCGCGTGCAGACAATATAGCAACGTGGTGAGGGGAAATGGCTCAGGTCTATAACTTTAGTTCGGGCCCGGCAATGCTGCCGGCAGAAGTTCTCAAACTGGCGCAACAGGAACTGTGCGACTGGCACGGTCTGGGGACGTCGGTAATGGAAATCAGCCACCGTGGTAAAGAGTTTATCCAGGTGGCTGAAACGGCAGAACAGGATTTCCGCGATCTGCTTAATATCCCTTCCAACTATAAAGTGTTGTTCTGTCATGGCGGCGGTCGCGGCCAGTTTGCCGGGATCCCGTTAAATCTGCTGGGTGACAAAACAACAGCAGATTATGTGGATGCTGGCTACTGGGCGGCGAGCGCAGTGAAAGAAGCGCAAAAATACTGCACGCCAAACGTTATTGATGCGAAAACCACCGTTGACGGCCTGCGAGCCGTTAAACCGATGAGCGAATGGCAGTTGACGCCGGGCGCGGCTTACCTGCACTACTGCCCCAATGAAACCATCGACGGTATCGCTATCCACGAAACGCCAAACTTTGGCGATGATGTGGTCGTCACCGCGGATTACTCCTCCAGTATTCTATCGCATGAGCTTGACGTCAGCCGCTATGGCGTGATTTACGCTGGCGCGCAGAAGAATATCGGCCCGGCAGGGTTAACGCTGGTTATCGTGCGTGAAGATCTGCTGGGTAAAGCCAGCGTCGCCTGCCCATCGATCCTTGATTACACCGTGCTGAACGCCAATGATTCAATGTTCAACACGCCGCCGACCTTCGCCTGGTATCTGGCGGGGCTGGTATTTAAATGGCTGAAAGAGCAGGGCGGCGTCGCTGCGATGGATAAAATCAACCAGCAGAAGGCTGAATTGCTGTATGGCGTGATTGATAATAGCGATTTCTATCGTAACGATGTTGCCGCGGCCAACCGCTCGCGGATGAATGTGCCGTTCCAACTGGCGGATAGCGCGCTGGACAAACTGTTCCTTGAAGAATCTTTTGCGGCTGGTCTGCATGCGCTGAAGGGCCACCGCGTGGTGGGCGGTATGCGTGCTTCTATATACAATGCGATGCCGCTGGCCGGCGTCAAGGCGCTTACCGACTTCATGCAGGACTTTGAACGTCGTCGCGGCTAATTGCTGAGCGCTTATTTTCATCCCCGCGGCCGGTCTGCGGGGTTTTTATTCTGTTTTTTTGAGAGTCGAGTTTCATGGAATCCCTGACGTTACAACCCATTGCGCGCGTTGATGGCACCGTAAACCTACCCGGGTCAAAAAGTGTTTCTAACCGCGCTTTGCTGCTGGCGGCATTAGCCCACGGCACCACCGTGCTGACCAATTTGCTGGACAGCGATGATGTTCGCCACATGCTTAATGCGCTTAACGCCCTGGGAGTTCACTATACCCTGTCCGCCGATCGTACTCGCTGTGAAGTCACCGGCAACGGCGGTCCGCTTCAGGCCAGCGGCGCGCTGGAGTTGTTTCTCGGTAATGCTGGTACGGCGATGCGCCCACTGGCGGCGGCGTTGTGCCTCGGCGACAACGATATTGTGCTGACCGGCGAACCGCGAATGAAAGAGCGACCGATAGGCCACCTGGTCGATGCGTTACGCCAGGGGAGCGCGCAAATTGAGTATCTGGAGCAGGAAAACTATCCGCCTCTGCGCCTGCGCGGCGGTTTCAACGGCGGCCAGGTGGAAGTCGATGGCAGCGTCTCCAGCCAGTTCCTTACCGCTTTACTGATGACTGCGCCGCTGGCGCCGCAGGACACGACGATCGCGATTAAAGGCGACCTGGTGTCCAAACCTTACATCGACATCACGCTGCACCTGATGAAAACCTTTGGCGTTGACGTTGAAAACCACAACTACCAGCGCTTTGTCGTACGCGGCAAGCAACAGTATCAGTCGCCGGGCGACTATCTGGTGGAAGGTGATGCCTCTTCAGCCTCGTATTTCCTTGCTGCCGGCGCGATTAAAGGCGGTACGGTAAAAGTGACCGGGATTGGCCGCAATAGCGTTCAGGGCGACATTCGCTTTGCCGATGTGCTGGAAAAAATGGGCGCGACAATTACCTGGGGCGACGATTTCATCGCCTGTACCCGCGGTGAGCTGAATGCTGTCGATATGGATATGAACCATATCCCGGATGCTGCAATGACCATCGCCACTGCGGCGCTATTCGCGAAAGGCACCACGGTTCTACGCAATATTTACAACTGGCGGGTGAAAGAGACCGACCGCCTGTTCGCGATGGCCACTGAACTGCGTAAAGTGGGCGCCGAAGTAGAAGAGGGCGAAGATTATATTCGTATTACGCCGCCTGAGACGCTGAAATTTGCTGAAATCGGTACTTACAACGATCACCGCATGGCGATGTGCTTCTCGCTGGTGGCCTTATCGGCGACACCGGTCACTATCCTTGATCCGAAATGCACGGCGAAAACGTTCCCGGATTATTTCGAGCAGTTGGCGCGAATTAGTACCCTCGCGTAAAGTCTGTTCTGTCCTTTAAGGTAAAGCTTTGTCATCTTGCGGGCTGGTATTCTGCCAGCCCGCTATAATTGCGCAATTCTTCTACATTTAATTTCTTCTATTCCGTAATTTGCAAGCAATGCTCACTTTCTGGCGCATTGATGCGTATAATGCGCGGCGTTTATATTCATGCGCCTTGCTGAAGGAGAAAAAGATGACGGCAAATGTTCCGGTAATCACCATTGATGGACCTGGCGGTGCGGGTAAGGGCACGTTGTGCAAGGCAATGGCGGAAGCGCTTGGCTGGCATCTGCTGGATTCCGGGGCCATTTACCGCGTTCTTGCGCTGGCAGCCTTACATCATCACGTAGACGTCGAGTCAGAAGAGGCGCTGGTTCCGCTGGCAGCTCATCTCGATGTGCGTTTTATTTCTACTGACGGCAACCTGGAAGTGGTGCTGGAAGGCGAGGATGTCAGCGCAGAGATCCGTACCCAGGAAGTGGCCAATACCGCCTCTAAGGTCGCGGCTTTCCCACGTGTACGTGAAGCGCTGCTGCGCCGTCAACGCGCCTTCCGCGAACTGCCTGGCCTGATTGCCGACGGCCGCGATATGGGCACCGTCGTGTTCCCGGATGCGCCGGTTAAAATTTTCCTCGATGCGTCGGCGGAAGAACGTGCCCAGCGCCGCCTGCTACAGTTGCAGGAGAAGGGTTTTAGTGTTAACTTTGAACGTCTTTTGTCCGAGATAAAAGAGCGTGACGATCGCGATCGTAATCGTGCTGTGGCGCCGCTTGTCCCGGCCGCTGATGCATTAGTTCTCGATTCCACTGAACTAAGCATTGAGCAAGTAATTGAAAAAGCGCTACAATATGCGCGCGAAAAACTGGCTATCGCTTAACCGTTAACCGGCAAAGCGTTGCGAGCCTCCGAATTATAGCAGTACCCCCGCAGCAACGGAGTGTTAGCGGGTATGTTAAACAACCCCATCCGGCACGGAGCCAGGTGGACGTTAAATATGAAACCTGAAGATTAAACATGACTGAATCTTTTGCTCAACTATTTGAAGAATCCTTAAAAGAAATCGAAACCCGCCCGGGTTCCATCGTTCGTGGTGTTGTTGTTGCTATCGACAAAGATATCGTACTGGTTGACGCTGGTCTGAAATCTGAGTCCGCCATCCCGGCTGAGCAGTTCAAAAACGCCCAGGGCGAGCTGGAAATCCAGGTTGGTGACGAAGTTGACGTTGCTCTGGATGCAGTAGAAGACGGCTTCGGTGAAACCCTGCTGTCCCGTGAGAAAGCTAAACGTCACGAAGCTTGGATCACGCTGGAAAAAGCTTACGAAGACGCTGAAACTGTAGTCGGTGTTATCAACGGCAAAGTTAAAGGTGGCTTCACTGTTGAGCTGAATGGTATTCGTGCGTTCCTGCCGGGCTCCCTGGTAGACGTTCGTCCGGTGCGCGACACGCTGCACCTGGAAGGCAAAGAGCTTGAATTCAAAGTCATCAAGCTGGACCAGAAACGTAACAACGTCGTTGTTTCTCGTCGTGCCGTTATCGAATCCGAAAACAGCGCAGAGCGCGATCAGCTGCTGGAAAACCTGCAGGAAGGCATGGAAGTCAAAGGTATCGTTAAGAACCTTACTGACTACGGTGCATTCGTTGATCTGGGCGGCGTTGACGGCCTGCTGCACATCACCGATATGGCCTGGAAACGCGTTAAGCATCCGAGCGAAATCGTAAACGTTGGCGACGAAATCACTGTTAAAGTGCTGAAGTTCGACCGCGAGCGTACCCGTGTATCTCTGGGCCTGAAACAGCTGGGCGAAGATCCGTGGGTAGCTATCGCTAAGCGTTATCCGGAAGGTACCAAACTGACCGGTCGCGTGACCAACCTGACCGACTACGGCTGCTTCGTTGAAATCGAAGAAGGCGTTGAAGGCCTGGTTCACGTTTCCGAAATGGATTGGACCAACAAAAACATCCACCCGTCCAAAGTTGTTAACGTTGGCGATGTAGTGGAAGTTATGGTTCTGGATATCGACGAAGAACGTCGTCGTATCTCCCTGGGTCTGAAGCAGTGCAAATCTAACCCATGGCAGCAGTTCGCGGAAACCCACAACAAGGGCGACCGTGTTGAAGGTAAAATCAAGTCTATCACTGACTTCGGTATCTTCATCGGCCTGGACGGCGGCATCGACGGCCTGGTTCACCTGTCTGACATCTCCTGGAACGTTGCAGGCGAAGAAGCAGTTCGTGAATACAAAAAAGGCGACGAAATCGCTGCAGTTGTACTGCAGGTTGACGCAGAACGTGAGCGTATCTCCCTGGGCGTTAAACAGCTGGCGGAAGATCCGTTCAACAACTACGTTGCTCTGAACAAGAAAGGCGCTATCGTAACCGGTAAAGTAACTGCAGTTGACGCTAAAGGCGCAACCGTAGAACTGGCTGACGGCGTTGAAGGTTACCTGCGTGCTTCTGAAGCATCCCGTGACCGCGTTGAAGATGCAACTCTGGTTCTGAGCGTTGGCGACGAAGTTGAAGCTAAATTCACCGGCGTTGATCGTAAAAACCGCGCAATCAGCCTGTCTGTTCGTGCGAAAGACGAAGCTGACGAGAAAGATGCAATCGCAACTGTTAACAAACAGGAAGATGCAAACTTCTCTAACAACGCAATGGCTGAAGCTTTCAAAGCAGCTAAAGGCGAGTAATCTTAGTTATTCAGGCCACAACGGCCTGAATAATGACGAGTTTACTTGACAGATTGCAGGATTCGTCCTGTAATCAAGCACAAAGGGCGGCTACGGCCGCCCTTGTTTAAGCTGTAAGCTAACTTTGCCTTGAAGGAAACCGGAGGAAAAATGACCAAGTCAGAATTGATAGAAAGACTTGCCAGCCAGCAATCTCATATCCCGGCGAAAGCGGTGGAAGATGCTGTTAAAGAAATGCTGGAGCATATGGCCTCAACGCTTGCTCAAGGTGAGCGCATTGAAATCCGCGGTTTCGGCAGCTTCTCTCTGCACTATCGAGCACCTCGCACCGGGCGTAACCCGAAGACTGGCGATAAAGTGGAACTGGAAGGTAAATACGTTCCTCACTTTAAGCCCGGGAAAGAACTACGCGACCGCGCCAATATTTACGAAGAGTAAGTTTTTCCGCATCAGGCAAAGACTTACTTAATAAAAAAGCACCTGAGGGTGCTTTTTTTATGTCTGTTTTTCGCGTCCGCTCGCAAAACTTTTGTTACCTGATAGCAAGCGCCAACATTTCCCGGATAGCGCGACGCAACGCCATTCTTTTATGCATGATCACGGTGGCGAATTGTCTGACACTCCCCGATAACAGGGAGGTGTTATGCGATTACCACATCTGGCAGGCTGCGCCATAATCGGAATTTCGCCGCTGCTTTGGCTACCGGCGCTACCGAATATGCTAAGCGTCTGGTGCTTGATTGGCGCTGCGCTAATCATTGCAACGCTGCGCAAACCTTGCACAACGTATGCCGCATTGACGTTGCTATTTTTCGTATGGGGAATATTACATGCCCGGCAAGCGCTGTGGCCCACTGAGCATATTCCCGGACGCAACCGACAGGCCATTATTGAGCTGGTAGGCGGTGATGGCCTGACGAGCTGGCAAGGTAAGATAATTCGTCTTGAGGGTCGGCGTTTATATCCTGCGGTTGGGATTACCCTCTACGGCAGCGAACTGCCTGAAGCAGGCTGCGTTGGGCAGCGCTGGCTGATGACCATCCGCGCTCGTCCGGTACATGGACAGTTAAATGAGGGCGGCTTCGATAGCCAGCGCTACGCTCTGGCACAGCATCGCCCGCTTAGCGGACGTTTTCTAAATGCCTCATCGCTTGATTCACGTTGCAGCTTCCGGGCTCGCTATCTGGCCTCGTTAAACCGCACACTCGCTAAGTATCCATGGAAAACGGTGATGCTGGGGCTGGGAATGGGGGAGCGCCTGGCAGTTGCGGATGAGATAAAAAGATTAATGCAGGAGACGGGAACCTCCCATTTAATGGCTATCTCCGGCCTGCATATTGCGCTGGGGGCGTCGCTTGGCTGGTTGCTGGTTCGTGGAATACAGTTCTTTCTTCCGTGCCGCTGGATAGGCTGGCGGATACCGCTGCTTGTCGGGTTAGGCTGCGCGCTGTTTTACGCCTGGCTTACCGGCATGCAACCCCCGGCGCTGCGTACCTGTGCGGCCTTAAGCGCAGGATGTCTGTTAAGGCTACAGGCCAGGCGTTGGTCGCCGTGGCAAATCTTTTGCTGTTGTATTGCGGCAATACTGTTGGCTGATCCGCTGGCGATGATTTCAGAAAGCCTGTGGTTATCGGTGTTTGCGGTTGCTGCGTTGATTTTCTGGTATCAGCTTGCGCCGCTTCGCCGGCTCCGCTGTCGTTCACCGTGGCGGCAACTGTTGGCGCTGGGCCACCTGCAATGCGGCCTGATGTTACTGCTGGCGCCGCTGCAGATAGGGCTTTTTCATGGGATTAGCCTGACTTCATTGATAGCAAACCTGGTTGCCGTTCCGCTGGTGACATTTCTGATAGTCCCGCTGATTTTAGCGGCGATGCTACTGCATCTAAGCGGCCCGGTGTTGCTTGAAATGGCGTTATGGCAACTCGCCGATCGTCTGCTGGCAATATTATTCTGGTTCTTACGCCATTTGCCTGCCGGATGGTTATCGCTTGACGAACGGTGGTTGGCGATCAGTGTACTACCGTGGCTGGCGCTCCTGGCATGGCGTTTTCAGGCCTGGCGTCAGATGCCGTTACTCTGTATGAGCGGCGTGGCGCTACTCAGTTGGCCCTTCTGGCGCACCGCGACGCCAGGCGAGTGGAGAGTGACGATGTTGGATGTCGGACAAGGGTTAGCGATAGTCATTGAGCGTCAAGGGGCGGCAATGCTGTACGATACCGGCCCCGCCTGGCCGGGAGGCGATAGCGGCCAGCGACTCATCGTGCCCTGGTTGCGCTGGCGCGGTCTCCATCCGGAAGGGGTCATCCTGAGCCACGAACATCTTGATCATCGCGGTGGTCTGAATGCGCTCATTAAGGCGTGGCCGCATCTCGTGATTCGCAGTCCGCTTAAGCTGCGTGGACATCTACCCTGCCACAGAGGAGAAACCTGGCGCTGGCGAGGGCTTCGATTTCAGGCGCTTTGGCCGTTGCCTGCGGGTGAGCATAAAGGAAACAATGGTTCCTGTGTGGTTAGGGTCGATGACGGCAAGCGCAGCGTTTTACTTACCGGTGATATCGAAATTCCGGCCGAACAGAAAATGATGAGTCATTACTGGCAGCATCTTACGTCTACACTTATTCAGGTTCCGCACCACGGTAGTAATACATCATCCAGTCTGACATTACTGCAGCGGGTAGGAGGAGAGGCGGCCATCGCATCGGCAGCGCGGTACAATGCCTGGAAGATGCCTTCCAGTAAGGTCGTGCAGCGTTATCGCCAACAGGGGTATCTGTGGTTTGATACTCCGCACTCAGGGCAAATTACGCTTATTTTTTCTCCAGATGGTTGGCAAATCCAGAGCTTACGGGATCAACTTTTACCTCGTTGGTATCATCAGTGGTTTGGCGCAGAGGCGTAGAACGGGTAGAATATGCGGCTATTTCAACATAAGCTGGTTTATTGAATGCAGAACGATAAAGATCTCTCCACGTGGCAGACCTTCCGCCGACTTTGGCCGATGATAGCGCCGTTTAAAGCCGGGCTAATCGTAGCGGCCGTGGCGTTGGTGCTTAACGCGGCAAGTGATACCTTCATGTTATCGCTTCTTAAACCGTTATTGGATGATGGTTTTGGTAAAACGGATCGCTCAGTGCTGTTATGGATGCCGCTGGTGGTGATCGGTTTGATGGTGCTTCGCGGCATCAGTAGCTATATCTCGAGCTACTGTATCTCCTGGGTTTCCGGCAAAGTGGTAATGACGATGCGTCGCCGCCTGTTCGGTCATATGATGGGCATGCCCGTCGCCTTCTTCGACAAACAGTCCACCGGGACGTTGCTGTCGCGTATCACTTACGACTCCGAACAGGTTGCTTCATCTTCCTCCAGCGCGTTGATAACCGTAGTGCGTGAAGGGGCCTCAATTATTGGCCTGTTCGCCATGATGTTCTATTACAGCTGGCAATTGTCGCTGATTCTTATCGTGCTGGCGCCGATTGTGTCAGTCGCGATTCGGGTGGTTTCGAAGCGTTTTCGTAATATCAGTAAGAATATGCAGAACACCATGGGGCAGGTGACCACCAGCGCGGAACAGATGCTCAAAGGGCATAAAGAAGTGCTGATGTTCGGCGGTCAGGAAGTCGAAACCAAGCGTTTTGACAAGGTCAGTAATAAGATGCGCCTGCAGGGGATGAAAATGGTCTCCGCGTCCTCTATCTCCGACCCGGTCATTCAGCTGATTGCCTCTCTGGCTCTGGCCTTTGTGCTTTATGCGGCGAGCTTCCCAAGCGTCATGGAAACCCTGACCGCCGGTACCATCACCGTGGTCTTTTCTTCGATGATCGCGCTAATGCGTCCGCTGAAATCCCTGACTAACGTCAACGCGCAGTTCCAGCGTGGGATGGCGGCATGTCAGACGCTGTTCTCCATTCTGGATTCCGAGCAGGAGAAAGATGAAGGCACGCGCGTGATTGAGCGCGCCAAAGGTAACCTGGAGTTCCACAACGTCACCTTTAGCTATCCTGGTCGCGAAGTTGCCGCGCTGCGTAACATTAATCTGAGCATTCCGGAGGGAAAAACCGTTGCGCTGGTAGGGCGTTCCGGCTCAGGTAAATCCACCATCGCCAGCCTGATTACCCGTTTTTACGATGTTGACGAGGGGCAAATTCTGCTGGATGGCCACGATCTGCGCGAGTACAAACTGAGCTCGTTGCGCGATCAGGTGGCGTTGGTTTCGCAAAATGTGCATCTGTTTAATGACACCGTCGCTAATAACATCGCCTATGCGCGTACCGAAGAGTACACCCGTGAGCAAATTGAAGAAGCGGCGCGTATGGCCTATGCGATGGACTTTATCAACAAGATGGATAACGGTCTGGACACGATTATCGGCGAGAATGGCGTCATGCTCTCCGGCGGTCAACGTCAGCGTATCGCTATTGCGCGTGCGCTGCTGCGCAACAGCCCTATCCTGATCCTCGATGAAGCCACCTCGGCGCTGGATACCGAGTCGGAACGTGCGATTCAGGCGGCACTGGATGAACTGCAGAAAAACCGCACTTCACTGGTTATCGCCCACCGCCTGTCAACTATCGAACAGGCTGACGAAATCGTGGTGGTAGAAGATGGCCGCATTGTTGAACGCGGTAGCCATCTGGATCTGCTGGAACATAAAGGCGTTTACGCGCAGCTACACAAGATGCAATTCGGTCAATGATAGCGCGCATCTGGTCCGGCGAATCGCCGCTCTGGCGGCTATTGCTGCCGCTCTCCTGGCTGTATGGCCTGGTGAGCGCTTTCATTCGCCTTAGCTATAAGCTGGGGTGGAAAAAAGCCTGGCGCGCGCCGGTGCCGGTAGTCGTGGTCGGTAACCTGACCGCCGGCGGCAACGGTAAAACGCCGGTGGTGGTGTGGTTGGTGGAGCAACTACAGCAGCGCGGTATTCGCGTCGGCGTGGTGTCTCGCGGTTACGGCGGCAAAGCCGACAGCTATCCGTTGGTTCTGGATGACGCGACCAGTACGGCGCAGGCGGGCGATGAACCGGTGTTGATTCATCAGCGTACCGGCGCGCCGGTAGCGGTTTCTCCGCTGCGAAGTGAGGCGGTAAAAGCGTTATTAGCCGCTCACGATTTACAAATTATCGTCACCGATGACGGTCTGCAGCACTATAAGCTGGCGCGGGATGTAGAAATTGTCGTGATTGACGGTGTACGCCGCTTTGGCAACGGCTGGTGGCTGCCGGCCGGGCCGATGCGCGAGCGCGCATCCCGTTTGCAAAGCGTCGATGCCGTTATCGTCAACGGCGGGGTCGCCCGCCCGGGTGAAATTCCGATGCAGTTGCGTCCCGGCATGGCGGTGAACCTGCTTACCGGCGAGCGTCGCGATGTTGCGACCCTCGATAACGTAGTAGCGATGGCCGGCATTGGCCATCCGCCGCGCTTTTTCGCGACGCTAGAAAACTGCGGCGTGCGGCCGGTGAAAACCGTGGCGCTGGCGGATCATCAGGCGCTGAGTCAAAGCGCTGTCGCCGCATTGGTAACCCCGTCGCAGACGTTGTTGATGACCGAGAAAGACGCGGTAAAATGCCGTGAATTCGCCGCCGCTAACTGGTGGTATCTGCCGGTTGACGCCATAATGACCGATGATCGCGCACAGCGGTTGCTCGCGGACTTAGTGACGCTGGCGCAACGTTAACCTGCGTGCTGGCTTTGCTCGCCGCTGTGCTTGAATCCCCTACGGAGAACCTGCATGTCGGTATTGCAACTGTCGCTAAAAGAGGCTCGCCATCTTCATCTTGCGGCGCAGGGGTTACTGAAAAAGCCCCGACGTCGCGCTCGCCAGACTGACATCCTTTCCACCATCCAGCAGATGTCGCTGCTGCAAATCGATACGATCAACGTGGTCGCCCGTAGCCCTTATCTGGTGCTGTTTAGCCGCCTTGGTAGCTATCCGCAGCACTGGCTGGATGATTCCTTGCGTAGCGGCGAACTGATGGAATACTGGGCGCATGAAGCCTGTTTTTTGCCACGCAGCGATTTCGCCCTCGTGCGCCACCGGATGTTGAATCCCGACAAGATGGGCTGGAAATACCATAAAGAGTGGATGCTCGAGCATGCCGCGAGCATAGAAGAGTTGCTGGCGCATATCGCGCAAAATGGCCCGGTTCGCTCGGCGGATTTTTCCCATCCACGTAAAGGCGCCAGCGGCTGGTGGGAGTGGAAACCACATAAACGTCATCTGGAAGGGTTGTTCACCGCCGGCAAACTGATGGTCGTTGAGCGGCGTAATTTTCATCGCGTCTATGATTTAACCCATCGTGCGATGCCGCACTGGGATGATGGGCGCGATGCGCTCTCCCGTCAGGAGGCCGAGTCCATTATGCTACGTAACAGCGCGCGCAGCCTGGGCGTTTTTCGTCCACAGTGGCTGGCCGATTATTATCGTCTACGCCAGCCTGCATTACCGGCGCTGCTGAAGGGCTGGCAGGATGAGGGGCTGGTGGTGCCGGTGATGGTTGAGGAACTGGGTGAGATGTGGCTGCACCGCGATCTGCAAGCTGTGCTGGAATCGGCATCCGGCGGTAAGTTAACCGCCAGCCACAGCGCCGTGCTCTCGCCGTTTGATCCGGTAGTCTGGGACCGTAAACGCGCCGAGCAGTTATTCAACTTCAGCTATCGGCTGGAATGTTATACCCCAGCGCCGAAACGGCAATACGGCTACTTTGTACTACCGTTGCTGCATCAGGGCAAACTGGTTGGCAGGATGGACAGCAAGTTGCACCGTAAGGGCGGCGTGCTGGAGATCTTTTCGCTGTGGCTGGAAGAGGGGGTTAAAGTGACTGCCGGGCTGGAGAGCGGACTCCAGCGAGCAATTAATGATTTTGCGCGCTGGCAAGGGGCAGAAGAGGTTGTGCTGCGCCAGTTACCCGCGGCGCTATTTGCTAACCAGCGGCAAGGTTGGGGTGTTGATGCCGCGTGATACGCGGGCTACCATCCTGTGATATGCTGCTGCCAAATCTATTCGGTCCATCAGGAGGAATCATGGATCACCGTTTACTCGAAATTATCGCCTGCCCGGTTTGTAACGGTAAGCTGTACTACAGCCAGGATAAGCAAGAGCTTATCTGCAAAGCCGACAGCCTGGCCTTCCCGCTGCGCGACGGGATCCCGGTACTACTTGAAAACGAAGCGCGCTCGCTCGCGGTAGAAGAGAGCCAGCCATGAGTTTTGTCGTCATTATTCCCGCGCGATTTGCCTCCACGCGCCTGCCGGGGAAACCTCTGCAGGATATCAACGGTAAACCGATGATCGTCCACGTGCTGGAGCGCGCCCGCGAATCTGGCGCGGATCGCATTATCGTCGCCACCGATCATGAAGATGTCGCGCGTGCGGTTGAAGCCGCGGGCGGCGAGGTTTGTATGACCCGCGCCGACCATCAATCCGGCACCGAACGTCTGGCGGAAGTCGTTGAAAAATGTGCTTTCAGCGATGACACTATCATCGTCAATATTCAGGGTGATGAACCGATGATCCCGTCGGCGATCGTGCGCCAGGTGGCGGAAAACCTTGCGGCCAGCACCAGCGGGATGGCAACGCTGGCGGTGCCTATTCACGATGCCGAAGAAGCATTTAACCCGAATGCGGTCAAAGTGGTCATGGATGCCGACGGCTATGCGCTCTATTTTTCTCGAGCGACTATTCCCTGGGATCGCGATCGTTTTGCAAAATCGCGCGAAGAAATTGGCGATTCCCTGCTGCGCCATATTGGTATTTACGCTTATCGCGCCGGTTTTATTCGCCGCTACGTCAGCTGGGCGCCAAGCCCACTGGAGCAAATTGAGATGCTCGAACAGCTGCGCGTATTGTGGTATGGCGAAAAAATTCACGTTGCGGTGGCGGAAGTGGTTCCTGGCACTGGCGTGGATACCCCGGAAGATCTGGAACGCGTCCGCGCCGAACTGCGTTAATTCTTGCCGTCCCCTTCGCCTAGAGGGGACATATTTCTGCCGCTAATTAGCCCATTTTTGATCTTATCCGCTGACAAGTCGCCCCCAGACGCTCATTATGAAAACAGTAGTCTTCATGAGGGTATCTATGATGGAACAGTTGCGAGCCGAACTGAGCCACCTGCTTGGCGAGAAGCTAAGCCGCGTGGAGTGCGTTAGCGAGAAACCCTCGTCAGCGCTATGGTCGCTGTATGATGCGCAGGGAAACCCGATGCCGCTGTTGGCGAAAAGCTTTACCACGCCCGGCGTGGCGCGCCAGCTGGCGTGGAAAATTTCGCTGCTTGCCCGTAGCGGCACCGTTCGTATGCCGGTGGTATACGGCGTCATGACGCATGAAGAACATCCGGGGCCTGACGTATTGCTCATTGAACGGTTACGCGGCGTTTCAGTAGAAGCGCCGGCGCGCACGCCCGAGCGGTGGGAGCAACTGCAGGATCAGATTGTCGAAGGATTACTGGCATGGCACCGCCACGACAGCGGCGGCTGTGTGGGAATGGTCGATAGCACCCAGGAAAACGTCTGGCCGCACTGGTATCGCCAGCGGGTAGAAATGCTGTGGAGCACGCTCAACCTCTATCATGACACCGGGCTAACGATGCAGGATAAGCGCATTTTATTCCGCAGTCGTGAAAGCCTGCCGCAATTGTTTAGTGATTTCAACGACAACTGCGTGCTGGTCCATGGCTGCTTTACGCTACGTAGCATGCTCAAAGACGCGCGCACCGATCAGCTGTTGGCGATGGTCGGGCCGGGGATGATGCTGTGGGCGCCGCGCGAGTACGAACTGTTCCGCCTCGCCGACGGCGGGTTAGGGGAGCAGCTGCTATGGCGTTATTTGCAGCGGGCGCCGGTCGCGGAGTCTTTCGTCTGGCGGCGCTGGTTATATCAGTTATGGGATGAAGTCGAAAGCCTGGTAAATACCGGGCGCTTCGATCGCGCCCGTTTCTCATTTGCCGCGAAATCAATCCTGCCCTGGATCGCCTGACGCTCCCTTCAGCCACTGCCAGCTTCGTCCCAGGGTCTCGTAAATCGCGCGTTCGCTGTGCATCAGCCAATACGGTGACGGCAGCGCGCGTTCCCAGGGGTTAAGCGCCGATTCCACCGCCAACTGGTTGGCTGGCGCCGGTAATGGATTCAGTCCGGCATGGCGGAAAAATATCATCGCTCGCGGCAGATGCGAGGCGGATGTCACCAGCAGGAATGGCGCGCCGCCGATGGCTTTTTTTACTTCAGCCGCCTCCTGTTCGGTATCTTTTGGTCGGTCAAGGACGATAATCGCGCTGCGCGGTACGCCGAGGCTTTCGGCGACGCGCGCCCCCGCCTCGGCGGTACTAACCGGGTTGGTTTTGGCCGCCGCGCCGGTAAAGATCATTTTCGCGCCTGGGTTTTCCCGCCACAGCCGGATCCCCTCAGCCAGCCGCGGCAGGCTGTTGTTGATCAGATTGGAGCTCGGCGCCCACTGCGGATTCCAGGTATAGCCGCCGCCCAGCACCACGACATACTCAACGGATTGGCCGCCACGCCAGGTCGGGTAGCTTTTTTCGATAGGTTTTAACAACCCGTCGGCCACCGGCTGCAGGCTTAACAGCGTCAGCAACAGCCAGCTCAGGGTGACCAGCGCTTTGCCGGTTTTTTGAAAACGGCTGCGCCATAGCAGAATGATGCCGATCGCCATCAGCAATAACAGCAGAGGAAGCGGCAGCATCATGCCGCCCAATACCTTTTTCAGTGTGAAAAGCATCCCGAATGGTTCCTTTTTTAACCATATAACCAAAGTTATATACGGATCTTATAACAGATCGCTTCATTATCGCCGTGGGTATGACAAAATAGCGGTTTTGTGTTGGCTTGTGGAGTCGTCCGTGCAGGATCGCAATTTTGATGACATCGCTGAAAAGTTTTCGCGCAATATTTATGGCACCACCAAAGGCCAACTGCGCCAGGCGATCCTTTGGCAGGATCTGGAACCGCTGCTCGCGCAGATGGGGCCAGGGCCGTTGCGGGTACTTGATGCCGGCGGCGGCGAAGGGCAAACAGCGATCCGCGTCGCGGAATTAGGCCATCACGTGACGCTATGCGATCTTTCCGCCGAAATGGTGGCTCGTGCTCAGCAGGCCGCCTGCGATAAAGGTGTGATCGACAACATGCATTTTGTACAATGCGCGGCGCAGGATATTGCTCAGCATTTGGAAAGCCCCGTCGATCTGATACTGTTTCATGCGGTGCTTGAGTGGGTCGCGGAACCGCAGGAAATGTTGCGCACGCTGTGGTCGGTGTTGCGCCCGGGCGGCGCGCTGTCGTTAATGTTCTACAATGCTAACGGCCTGCTGATGCACAATATGGTCGCCGGAAACTTCGACTACGTGCAAATCGGCATGCCGAAAAAGAAAAAACGCACGCTGTCGCCGGATTATCCGCGCGATCCGCAGCAGGTATACGGCTGGCTGGAAGCTCTCGGTTGGCAGATAACCGGTAAAACCGGCGTGCGGGTGTTTCATGATTATCTGCGTGAGAAACGTAAACAGCATGACAGCTTTACTGCGCTGCTGGAGCTGGAAACGCGCTACTGTCGCCAGGAGCCGTATATCAGCCTGGGCCGCTATATTCATGTCACTGCGCTTAAGAAAGATCCAGGCGCACAGCCGCAGATGCAAGGATAAACTATGAGTGAATTTTCCCAGACAGTCCCCGAACTGGTTGCCTGGGCCAGGAAAAATGATTTTTCCATCTCGCTGCCGGTCGACAGACTCTCTTTTCTGCTGGCTGTCGCCACGCTGAACGGCGAGCGGCTGGAAGGGGAAATGACCGAGGGAGTACTGGTGGACGCGTTCCGCCACGTCAGTGATGCGTTTGAGCAGACCAGCGAAACCATCAGCCAGCGCGCCAATAACGCCATCAACGATATGGTGCGCCAGCGTCTGCTGAACCGCTTTACCAGCGAAATAACGGAAGGGAATGCGATCTACCGCCTGACGCCGTTAGGTATTGGCATTACCGACTACTATATTCGCCAGCGTGAATTCTCCACCCTGCGTTTGTCGATGCAGCTGTCGATTGTGGCCGGCGAACTGAAGCGGGCTGCAGATTCTGCGGATGAGGGCGGCGATGAATTCCACTGGCATCGCAACGTCTTTGCGCCGCTGAAATATTCGGTGGCGGAAATCTTCGATAGTATCGATCTGACTCAACGCATCATGGATGAGCAGCAACAGCAGGTGAAAGACGATATCGCCCAGTTGCTGAACAAAGACTGGCGCGCGGCGATTTCCAGCTGCGAACTGTTGCTGTCCGAAACCTCCGGCACTCTGCGCGAATTGCAGGATACTCTGGATGCGGCGGGCGATAAGCTACAGGCCAACCTGCTGCGTATCCAGGACGCCACCATCGCGCGCGACGATCTGCATTTTGTCGACCGTCTGGTGTTCGATCTGCAAAGCAAGCTCGACCGTATTGTCAGCTGGGGTCAACAGGCTATCGACCTGTGGATCGGTTACGATCGTCACGTACATAAATTTATCCGTACCGCCATCGATATGGATAAAAACCGCGTGTTCGCCCAGCGTTTGCGTCAGTCGGTACAGACCTACTTCGACGCTCCGTGGGCGCTGACCTATGCCAGCGCCGACCGTTTGCTGGATATGCGCGATGAAGAGATGGCGCTGCGCGATGAAGAAGTCACCGGCGAACTGCCGGCAGACCTTGAATTCGAAGAGTTCAACGAAATTCGCGAGCAGCTGGCCGCGCTGATTGAAGCGCAGCTGGCGGTCTACAAAGAGAAGGGTATGCCGCTGGATCTCGGCCTGGTGGCGCGAGAGTTTCTGGCGCAGTATCCGCGCGCGCGTCACTTTGACGTCGCGCGAATCGTTGTTGACCAGGCGGTACAGCTGGGCGTCGCCCAGGCAGATTTCACCGGACTGCCGGCAAAATGGCAGCCGATTAATGATTACGGAGCCAAGGTACAGGCGCATGTCATTGACAAATATTGAACAAGTGATGCCAGCTAAGCTGGCGCAGGCGTTGGCCAATCCGTTATTTCCGGCGCTGGACAGCGCCCTGCGTGCGGGCCGCCACATTGGCCTGGATGAGCTGGATAATCACGCATTTTTGATGGATTTTCAGGATTACCTGGAAGAGTTTTACGCGCGCTACAACGTTGAGCTGATTCGCGCGCCGGAGGGGTTCTTCTACCTGCGTCCGCGCTCCACGACGTTGATCCCACGCTCGGTATTATCAGAGCTGGATATGATGGTCGGCAAAATTCTGTGCTACCTCTACCTCAGCCCCGAACGTCTGGCTAATGAAGGCATCTTCACTCAGCAAGAGCTCTACGATGAGCTGCTGACGCTGGCGGACGAAAGCAAATTGCTGAAGCTGGTCAACAACCGTTCCACCGGTTCCGACCTCGACCGCCAGAAGCTGCAGGAAAAAATGCGCGCGTCCCTCAACCGCCTGCGCCGCCTCGGCATGGTGTGGTTTATGGGCCACGACAGCAGTAAATTCCGCATCACCGAATCGGTATTCCGCTTTGGCGCTGACGTGCGCGTTGGCGACGATCCACGCGAAGCGCAGCTGCGCATGATCCGCGACGGCGAAGCGATGGCGCTGGAGAATCACCTGCAGCTCAATGATGAGAATGAAGAGAATCAGCCGGATAGCGGGGAGGAAGAATAATGATTGAACGCGGTAAGTTTCGCTCGCTGACGCTGGTTAACTGGAACGGTTTTTTTGCCCGGACCTTCGATCTTGATGAGCTGGTAACGACGCTCTCCGGGGGTAACGGCGCCGGTAAATCCACGACCATGGCGGCTTTCGTCACGGCGCTGATCCCCGATTTAACCCTGCTGCACTTCCGTAACACCACCGAAGCGGGCGCCACCAGCGGTTCGCGTGATAAAGGCCTGCACGGTAAACTGCGCGCCGGCGTCTGTTACTCGGTGCTTGACGTGATCAACTCGCGCCACCAGCGCGTGGTGGTTGGCGTGCGTCTGCAGCAGGTTGCCGGGCGCGACCGTAAAGTCGATATTAAGCCATTTGCCATCCAGGGATTGCCAACCTCGATCCAGCCGACCCAACTGTTGACCGAAACCCTTAACGAGCGCCAGGCGCGCGTCGTGAGCCTCAACGAGCTGAAAGAGAAGCTCGACGCGATGGAAGGGGTGCAGTTCAAACAGTTTAACTCGATTACCGAATATCACTCGCTGATGTTTGATTTGGGCGTGGTAGCGCGTCGTCTGCGTTCAGCATCCGATCGTAGCAAATACTACCGCCTGATTGAGGCCTCGCTGTACGGCGGGATCTCCAGCACCATTACCCGCTCCCTGCGCGATTACCTGCTGCCGGAAAACAGCGGCGTACGTAAGGCATTCCAGGATATGGAAGCGGCGCTGCGTGAAAACCGTATGACGCTGGAAGCGATTCGCGTTACCCAGTCCGATCGCGATCTGTTTAAGCACCTTATCAGTGAAGCCACCAACTACGTGGCGGCGGACTACATGCGTCACGCCAACGAGCGGCGCATCCATCTGGATAAAGCGCTGGAGTACCGTCGCGAGCTCTTTACCTCGCGTTCGCAGCTGGCGGCAGAGCAGTACAAACATGTCGATATGGCACGCGAGCTGCAGGAGCACAACGGCGCAGAGGGCGATCTGGAAGCCGACTACCAGGCCGCCAGCGATCACCTGAACCTGGTACAAACCGCGCTGCGTCAGCAGGAAAAAATCGAGCGCTACGAGGCGGATCTCGACGAACTGCAGATTCGTCTGGAAGAGCAAAATGAAGTGGTGGCGGAAGCCGCCGACCAGCAGGAAGAGAACGAAGCCCGCGCCGAGGCCGCCGAACTGGAAGTGGATGAGCTGAAAAGCCAGCTCGCCGATTACCAGCAGGCGCTCGACGTGCAGCAGACTCGCGCCATTCAGTACAATCAGGCGCTACAGGCGCTGGAACGCGCGCGCGCGCTGTGTCACCTGCCGGATTTAACCGCCGACAGCGCCGACGAATGGCTGGAAACGTTCCAGGCGAAAGAGCTGGAAGCGACGGAAAAAATGCTGTCGCTGGAACAGAAAATGAGCGTGGCGCAAACCGCGCACAGCCAGTTTGAACAAGCGTATCAGCTGGTTGCGGCGATCAACGGGCCGCTGGCGCGTAATGAAGCCTGGGATGTGGCGCGTGAATTACTACGCGACGGCGTCAACCAGCGTCATCTGGCGGAGCAGGCGCATGGGCTGCGTAGCCGTCTCAACGAGCTGGAACAGCGTCTGCGTGAACAACAAGACGCCGAGCGCCAGCTGGCCGAATTCTGTAAGCGCCAGGGCAAACGCTACGATATCGACGATTTGGAAACGCTGCATCAGGAGCTGGAAGCGCGCATTGCCTCATTGGCCGACAGCGTCTCTAACGCTCAGGAACAGCGCATGGCTCTGCGTCAGGAGCTTGAGCAACTGCAGTCGCGTACCCAGACGCTGATGCGCCGGGCGCCGATTTGGCTGGCGGCGCAAAACAGCCTCAACCAACTGTGCGAGCAGTGCGGCGAGCAGTTTGAATCAAGCCAGGACGTCACCGAATACCTGCAGCAGCTGCTGGAGCGCGAGCGCGAAGCCATTGTTGAGCGCGATGAAGTCGGCGCCCGCAAGCGCGCCATTGACGAAGAAATTGAGCGTCTCAGCCAACCGGGCGGCTCTGAAGACCCGCGTCTGAACGCGCTAGCGGAGCGCTTTGGCGGCGTGCTATTGTCGGAAATCTATGACGACGTTAGCCTCGACGATGCGCCGTATTTCTCCGCGCTGTATGGCCCATCGCGCCATGCGATCGTGGTTCCGGATCTGTCACAGGTGGCGGAGCAGCTCGAAGGGCTGGAAGATTGCCCGGAAGACCTGTATCTGATCGAAGGCGATCCGCAGTCCTTCGATGACAGCGTATTCAGCGTCGATGAGCTGGAAAAAGCGGTGGTGGTGAAGATTGCCGACCGCCAGTGGCGCTATTCGCGTTTCCCGACGCTGCCGCTGTTTGGCCGCGCCGCCCGTGAAAACCGCATCGAAACGCTGCACGCCGAGCGTGAAAGTCTCTCCGAGCGTTTTGCTACGCTGTCGTTTGACGTGCAGAAAACGCAGCGCCTGCATCAGGCCTTCAGCCGCTTCATCGGTAGCCATCTGGCGGTTGCCTTTGATGACGACCCGGAAGAAGAGATCCGCAAACTCAATAGCCGCCGCGGTGAACTCGAGCGTGCGCTGAATGCGCATGAAAGCGATAACCAACAGAATCGCGTCCAGTACGAGCAGGCGAAAGAGGGCGTATCGGCGCTGAACCGCCTGCTGCCGCGCCTGAACCTGCTGGCCGATGAGACGCTGGCCGATCGCGTAGATGAAATCCAGGAGCGTCTGGACGAAGCGCAGGAAGCGGCGCGCTTTATCCAGCAGCATGGCAATCAGCTGGCGAAACTGGAACCGATCGTCTCGGTACTGCAAAGCGACCCGGAACAGTTTGAACAGCTGAAAGAAGACTATGCCTATTCGCAGCAAATGCAGCGCGATGCGCGTCAGCAGGCTTTCGCGTTGGCGGAAGTCGTGCAGCGCCGCGCCCACTTCAGCTACTCTGACTCGGCGGAGATGCTCAGCGGCAACAGCGATCTCAACGAGAAGCTGCGCCAGCGCCTGCAACAAGCAGAATCTGAGCGCAGTCGCGCTCGCGAAGCGATGCGTAGCCACGTTGCGCAGTTGAACCAGTACAACCAGGTGCTGGCGTCGCTGAAAAGCTCGTATGACACCAAGAAAGAGCTGCTCAACGATCTGTATAAAGAGCTGCAGGATATCGGCGTACGCGCCGATACCGGCGCGGAAGAGCGTGCGCGTGCGCGTCGTGATGAGCTGCATATGCAGCTGAGCAACAACCGCTCCCGTCGTAATCAGCTGGAGAAAGCGTTGACCTTCTGCGAAGCGGAGATGGACAACCTGACCCGCAAACTGCGCAAGCTGGAGCGCGATTACTGCGAAATGCGCGAGCAGGTGGTGAGCGCTAAAGCGGGATGGTGCGCGGTGATGCGTCTGGTGAAAGACAACGGCGTGGAACGTCGTCTGCACCGCCGCGAGCTGGCCTATCTCTCCGCCGACGAACTGCGTTCGATGTCGGATAAGGCGCTGGGCGCGCTGCGTCTGGCGGTCGCCGATAACGAACACCTGCGCGACGTCCTGCGTATTTCGGAAGATCCGAAACGTCCGGAGCGCAAAATTCAGTTCTTCGTTGCGGTTTATCAGCATCTGCGCGAGCGAATCCGCCAGGATATTATTCGCACTGACGATCCGGTAGAAGCGATCGAGCAGATGGAAATCGAGCTCAGCCGTCTGACCGAAGAGCTGACCAATCGCGAACAGAAGCTGGCAATTAGCTCCCGCAGCGTGGCGAATATCATTCGCAAGACCATCCAGCGTGAACAGAACCGTATTCGCATGCTCAACCAGGGGCTGCAGAGCGTGTCGTTCGGCCAGGTCAACAGCGTGCGTCTGAACGTCAACGTGCGCGAGACCCACTCGACGCTGCTGGATGTCCTGTCTGAACAGCATGAGCAACATCAGGATCTGTTTAACAGCAATCGCCTGACCTTCTCGGAAGCGCTGGCCAAACTGTATCAGCGCCTGAATCCGCAGATTGACATGGGGCAACGTACGCCGCAAACCATCGGTGAGGAACTGCTCGACTACCGCAACTATCTGGAGATGGAAGTGGAAGTTAACCGTGGTTCCGACGGCTGGCTGCGCGCGGAGTCCGGCGCGCTGTCGACCGGTGAAGCGATCGGTACCGGGATGTCGATTCTGGTGATGGTGGTGCAGAGCTGGGAAGATGAATCCCGTCGCCTGCGCGGCAAGGATATCTCGCCTTGCCGTCTGCTGTTCCTCGATGAAGCAGCACGTCTGGATGCTCGCTCTATCGCCACGCTGTTCGAACTGTGCGAACGTCTCGAGATGCAGCTGATTATCGCGGCTCCGGAAAATATCAGCCCGGAAAAAGGCACCACCTATAAACTGGTGCGTAAAGTGTTCAATAATCACGAACATGTACACGTTGTCGGTCTGCGCGGTTTTGCCGCGCCGGTGCCGGAAGCGCTGCCTGGAACCGCTGACGCCTCCTGAAAGGGCGTCGATTAATAGGAAAAAGGGTGACAATTTGTCGCCCTTTTTGTTTTTCTGTACAGTACGCTAACAAGGTATAGTCTTTAAACTTCTTTACATTTGGTAAGGCAAAAGCGTTTTCGCCTTTATATACTGAGAATAAGCCCCATCAGGCGGGCAGCAATGTGTTAACAGGGGGCAAGGGATGTTGCTTAAGAAACGGTATGGTCGACAAATGTCGGTGCTCAGCTTGAGCCTGGCTTTTGCATTTGCTCCGCTGTTTAATGTTCAGGCCGCAGAGCCTGAAGTCATACCCACAGATAGCTCTGCGACGGTGGGCGATCTTTCGTCGGCATTGGTACAAAACGATGGTCAGTCCGCTGCGGTCGCGCAAATGGCCGGCGAGCAGCCGCTGGCGGCGGATGTGGTGGCGAAAAGCCGTGCTGAAATCGAGGCCATGCTGCCGTCGGGTTATCATCCGGTTTATATCAACCCGCTGGTGGCGCTATACGCTGCCCGCGACATGAAACCCATGTGGGAGAACCGCGAAGCAGTACAGGCCTTCCAGCAGCAGCTGGCAGAGGTCGCTATCGCCGGTTTCCAGCCGCAGTTCACCACCTGGGTGAGCCTGCTGACGGATCCGTCCGTCAGCGGCATGGCTCGCGATGTCGTGCTTTCCGACGCCATGATGGGATATCTGCATTTTATTAGCGGTATTCCGATGCAGGGGAACCGTTGGCTGTATGGCTCAACGCCGTACAAAATGGCGACGCCGCCGCTGTCGGTGATTAACCAGTGGCAGCTGGCGCTGGATAACGGTTCGCTACCGCAGTTTATTGCCGGACTGGCGCCACAACATTCACAATATGAGGCAATGCATCAGGCGCTGCTGACGCTGGTGGCGGATAACCGTCCGTGGCCACAACTGACCAGCAATGCCTCGCTTCGTCCGGGAGAGTGGAGTAACGATATCGGCGCGCTGCGTGAAATCCTGCAGCGTACCGGCATGCTGGATGATTCGGCGAAAATCGCCTTACCGGGCGATGTGGTTAGCCCATCGGCGAAACCGAAATCGAAAGCAAAACCCGCCGCGCGCGGCGTTTACGATCGCCAACTGGTAGAAGGCGTTAAGCGCTTTCAAGCCTGGCAGGGGCTGGGCGCTGATGGCGTCATCGGCCAGTCCACCCGCGACTGGCTGAACGTCTCTTCGGCGCAGCGTGCCGGGGTGCTGGCGCTGAATATCCAGCGTCTGCGTTTGCTACCGAGCAAATTGTCCACCGGCATCATGGTCAATATTCCAGCGTTCTCGCTGGTCTACTATCAGGACGGCAGTCAGGTGCTGGCATCGAGGGTCATTGTCGGTCGTCCGGATCGTAAAACACCGATGATGAGCAGCGCGTTGAACAACGTGGTGGTCAACCCGCCGTGGAACGTGCCGCCGACGCTGGCGCGCAAAGATATTCTGCCGAAGGTGCGCAACAATCCAGGCTATCTGGAGCAGCATGGCTATACGTTGATGCGCGGCTGGAACAGCAAAGAAGCTATCGATCCGTATGGTGTCGATTGGTCTACCATCACCGAGAAGAATCTACCGTTCCGTTTCCAGCAGGCGCCGGGCGCACGCAACTCGCTGGGGCGGTATAAGTTCAATATGCCAAGCTCGGATGCTATTTATCTCCACGATACGCCGAACCACAATCTGTTCCAGAAAGATGTTCGCGCGTTGAGCTCGGGCTGCGTTCGCGTCAATAAAGCCTCTGAGCTGGCGAATATGCTATTGCAGGATGCGGGCTGGAATGATTCACGTATTTCCGACGCGCTGAAGCAGGGGGATACGCGCTACGTCAATATTCGGCAAAATATTCCGGTTAATTTATATTATTTAACCGCCTTTGTTGGTGCTGATGGACGTACACAATATCGAACAGATATTTACAATTACGATCTCACCGCGCGATCCAGCGCACAAATTCTGCCAAAAGCGGAACAATTAATCAGGTAAATGAAGTAGTTCTGCGAAAAATGTTGTCCTAGCACTGAACGAAATCGGGCCCTGGTCGTCTACAAGGCCCGTATTTCCTGGGGTGAGGCTGCCTTGACGTTGGCAATAATGCCCGGTAAGGTGCCTTTCGTGCGCCAGAAGTGCATATACATATAATCCGCAAAAATGTGTTGCGGCGGTCAATACGACCCAGCCAAGGACATTTTAGCGGAAAAGTATATTACGATTCATTTACCTGTAGACCTGATTATCATGGACAAATTTGACGCTAATCGCCGCAGATTGCTGGCGTTGGGTGGCGCTGCCCTCGGTGCTGCCGCCATTCTCCCTGCGCCGGCATTTGCCACCCTCTCGACCCCCCGACCGCGTATTTTGACGCTGAATAACCTGCACACCGGTGAATCACTCAAGGCGGAGTTTTTCGATGGTAGAGGCTATATTCAGGATGAATTAGCAAGACTTAACCACTTTTTCCGTGATTTCCGCGCGAACAAAATTAAGTCTATTGACCCAGGATTGTTCGATCAGCTTTACCGCCTGCAGGGACTACTCGGCACCAACAAGCCTGTCCAGCTCATCTCCGGTTATCGCTCCGTCGATACCAACGATGAACTTCGCGCACGAAGCCGTGGTGTAGCGAAACACAGCTATCACACCAAAGGCCAGGCGATGGATTTCCACATTGAAGGCGTTGCCTTAAGCAATATTCGCAAAGCGGCGTTATCTATGCGCTCAGGTGGTGTAGGATACTACCCACGTAGCAACTTTGTGCATATTGATACCGGTCCGGTACGGCACTGGTAACGAAAGGAGCATCATGAACTATCGTATTATTCCGGTCACGGCGTTCGCCCAGAACTGTTCTTTAATCTGGTGTGAACAAACCCGGCTTGCCGCGCTGGTCGATCCTGGCGGCGATGCCGAGCGCATCAAGGAAGAAGTGGCGGCGGCAGGCGTCAGCCTGATGCAGATCCTGTTGACGCATGGTCACCTGGATCACGTCGGCGCCGCAGCCGAGCTGGCGCAACATTACGGTGTGCCAATTATTGGACCGGAAAAAGAAGATGAGTTCTGGCTGGAAGGATTGCCGGCGCAAAGCCGTATGTTCGGGCTGGATGAGTGTCAGCCGTTGCAGCCGGACCGCTGGCTAAATGAAGGCGATGTGGTGACCGTCGGCAATATCGCTTTGCAGGTATTGCACTGTCCAGGTCATACGCCGGGGCACGTGGTTTTCTTTGACGATGCCTCTCGTCTGCTGATTTCCGGCGATGTGATTTTCAAAGGCGGAGTAGGGCGCAGCGACTTCCCGCGCGGCGACCACGGCCAGCTGATTGATGCGATTAAACGTAAGCTGTTGCCATTGGGCGACGACGTGACGTTTATCCCCGGTCATGGCCCCTTGTCGACGCTGGGATATGAGCGCCTGCATAATCCGTTCCTGCAGGATGAAATGCCGGTCTGGTAATGCCTGACCTCAAAGAAATAAAAAAGGCCGCGTCTGCGGCCTTTTTCTTATGCGTCACGGCTGAAAATTACAGCACCGCGACAATGGCTTCGCACAGCGGCGACATGTTATCAGGCGTCATGCCGGCAACGTTGATACGCCCGGATGCGACCGCATAAATAGCGAACTCTTCACGCAGACGAAGTACTTGCTCTTTGGTCAGGCCGCTAAATGAGAACATCCCATTCTGTTTGGTGATGAAGGTAAAGTCGCGGCTGGCGCCTTTTTCCTGCAGGGTATTCACAAACAGTAAGCGCATGCGCTGAATACGCTGGCGCATATCGGTGAGCTCTTGTTCCCAGATGGCGCGCAGCGCGTCGTTGCTGAGAATCGTCGCCACCACGGAGGCGCCGTGCGCCGGCGGGTTAGAGTAGTTGGCGCGGATCACCGCTTTCATCTGGCTGAACGCGCGATCGACGGTGTCTTGATCGGCGGCAACCAGCGTACAGGCGCCAACGCGCTCGTTATACAGGCCGAAGTTTTTCGAGTAAGAACTGGCGACCAGCAACTCTTTATGCAGAGCGGCAAACGCGCGCAGGCCTTCAGCGTCTTCTTCCAGACCGCGGGCGAAGCCCTGGTAGGCGAAGTCAAACAGCGGCAGCCAGCCTTTTTCAGCAGACATTTGCGCCAGCTGTTGCCACTGTTCCAGCGTCGGATCGATGCCGGTTGGGTTGTGGCAGCAGCCGTGGAACAGTACGACATCACCCGCTTGCGCCTCGTTCAGGCTGGCCAGCAAGCCGTCGAAATCAAGCTGGTGGTTGGCGGCATCATAATAAGCATATTCGCGCACTTCCAGCCCGGCGGCGCCGAAAACGCTTTTATGGTTTGGCCAGCTTGGATTGCTTACCCATACCCGTTTAACGTCGGTGTTTTTGGCAAGGAAATCAGCCGCAACGCGCAGGCCGCCGGTACCGCCTGGGGTCTGGGCGGTGCGGGCGCGCTTATCGTTGATAATTGCGCTTCCTTTACCGAACAGCAGCTCCTGAGTGCAGCGACCAAACTCCGGAATACCATCAATACCGAGGTAGTTTTTGGTGGTTTCATTTTCCAGCAGATATTGCTCGGCTTTTTTTACGCTGGTCAGAACAGGCGTTTTACCTGTCTCATCTTTGTAAACACCAATTCCGAGGTTAATTTTGCCTGGGCGGTCATCGGCACGAAACAGATCGGCCAGGCCCAGAATAGGGTCGGCAGGGGCGGCTGTAATGTTCTCAAACATGACGAGGTTCCATTGTGATTACTGAGGGAAATCCGCTATCAGGGTAACGGTAGATTTACAAATTGCCAACCGTTTGCGACAAAAAGCGAGAAGGTTTTTGCAAGTTACGATCTTCGTCTTAGTAACGCAGAAAAGCAGGACCGAAGTCCTGCTTTTTAGGCATATCACGAAGGGGTGTACTACAGATTAGAACTGGTAAACGATACCAACCGCAGCCTGGTCGTCGGTGGCTACGCCAGCTGCGCGAGTGTAGGCATTATCATCCAGTTGGTTGAACTTGTACGCCGCGTACACGTTCATGTTTTTGTTGAAGTAGTACCAGGTACCCAGTTCTACGTATTTAACCAGGTCCGCATCGCCGCCGCCGAAGCCACCGCGAGCCTGCAGGTTTTTACCTTTAGTCTGCACGTAGCCCAGGGACGGACGCAGACCGAAATCGAACTGGTACTGAACTACGGCTTCGAAGTTCTGAGTTTTGCCCGCGAAGTGGTCATCTTCTTCCGGCGTCATGTTGTAAGTCTGGGAGTACATAACTGCGGCATAGATGTTGTTAGCATCGTACTTGGCAGAGGTTGCCCATGCTTCAGCTTTGTCACCGTTGCCGTCACGTTTCTGGTCAACGCTACGGTTGGAGTTAGCGTAACCTGCAGACAGCGCGATACCGTTATCAAACGCGTAGGTTGCCGCGGTGCTGAAACCGTCGCCATTCTGTTTGCGAATTGAGCGGTCGTGATCGTTTTTACCCTGATACTGCAGCGCAAAGCTCAGGCCGTCCACCAGACCGAAGAAGTCTGAGTTACGGTAGGTGGCTACGCCGTTGGTACGGCCGGTCATGAAGTTATCGGTGTAGTTCCAGCCGTCGCCGCCCCACTCAACCAGCATATCGGTTGCGGATTCAACGTCGTAGATGGCGCCGTAGTTACGGCCATAATCGAATGAACCGTATTCACCCGCTTTCAGACCGGCGAAAGCCAGACGGGTTTTGGTGGTCTGGGAACCTTCAACGTTGGACGCATCCATGTTGTATTCCCACTGGCCGTAACCGATCAACTGGTCGTTGATCTGGGTTTCGCCTTTCAGGCCGATACGGGCATAGGTGGTGTCGTCGCTGCTGGTGTCACCATTGGTGGTCCAGACATGTTCGCCAACCATTTTTCCGTAGAAATCCAGTTTGTTACCATTTTTGTTATAGATTTCCGCAGCGTTGGCCGCACCGGCTACCAGCAGGGCAGGGATCACCACTGCCAGAATATTGCGCTTCATCATTATTTATTACCCTCATTAATATTTTTTATATGACACTTGCCACCGCCAGCAATAATTTCCGTCAATGAAAATTTACAGAACTATTGAAGATAGTTTGGTGTCTGAAGGCATCTTTCCATCGGTAGTGCCGTTTCGCTAGCCGGAAAATGCTACCAATATCGTAAATTGGTTACTAAAAGAAAAACATGTAACTAAATATGTATTTTTTGGAACTTTGTGAACTCAATCAAAATTCCGTTCCACTTTGCGAAGATTGTCACCTTCTCATATATATCTATATGAATTAGTTATGAATATTTTCGCTAAAGACAGATTTGATTATTTTTTAGCTCAATTCGGTCCCTTTTTTGCTCAGGCGCTATTTTTGCATAACGTGCGCAGAATGATTAAAAAATAATCAAATCAATCAGTGTATTCACTTGTGTCTTAACATAAGGTGCGAAATCTACGTACGAAGGGTAAGGAAATAGTGAGTAACATAATTACGAATTGTGAAGGTTGATGTTTAAGTTTGTTGAAATTCGTTCACGAAAATTGACATAAAAAAAGGCCGGCTTGCGCCGACCTTGTCCGTGTTTTAGCGAAACGCGATTAGAATGTGGCGTTACGTGGTGTACGTGGGAAAGGAATCACGTCGCGAACGTTCTGTACGCCGGTTACGTAGGCGATAAGACGCTCGAAGCCCAGACCGAAGCCAGAATGCGGTACGGTGCCGTAACGACGCAGGTCGCGATACCACCAGTAATCTTCTTTATTCAGACCCATTTCGGCCATACGCGCGTCCAGCACGTCGAGACGCTCTTCACGCTGGGACCCGCCGATGATTTCGCCGATGCCCGGCGCCAGAACGTCCATTGCGGCGACGGTCTTACCGTCTTCGTTAAGGCGCATGTAGAACGCCTTAATGTCTTTCGGATAGTTTTTCACGACCACCGGCGCTTTGAAGTGCTCTTCGGCCAGATAACGCTCATGCTCGGAGGAGAGATCCACGCCCCAGTACACCGGGTTCTCAAACTGCTTGCCGCAGTTTTCCAGGATAGTGACGGCGTCGGTGTAATCAACCTGGGCGAAATCAGCAGAGACAAAACGCTGCAGACGGTCGATGGCGTCTTTATCTACGCGCTCGGCGAAGAACTTCATGTCATCCGCACGCTCTTCCAGCACCGCCTTGAAGACGTACTTCAGCATGGCTTCCGCCAGACCGGCAACATCGTTGAGGCTGGCGAAGGCTACCTCTGGCTCCAGCATCCAGAACTCCGCCAGGTGGCGGCTGGTGTTGGAGTTTTCGGCGCGGAAGGTTGGGCCGAAGGTATAGATTTTGGACAATGCGCAGGCATAGGTCTCACCGTTCAACTGACCGGAAACGGTCAGGAACGACTCTTTACCGAAGAAGTCTTTATCGAAGTCGACTTTACCCTGGTCGTTACGCGGCAGGTTTTCCAGATCCAGCGTTGATACGCGGAACATTTCACCGGCGCCTTCGGTATCGGAAGCGGTGATCAGCGGGGTGGATACCCAGAAGAAACCCTGTTCGTCGAAGAAACGGTGCAGCGCCTGCGCCAGGGTGTGACGTACGCGCGCTACCGCGCCAATCAGGTTGGTGCGCGGACGCAGGTGCGCCACTTCACGCAGATATTCGATGCTGTGGCGCTTCGCCGCCATCGGGTAGGTGTCCGGATCCTCAACCCAGCCGGTGACTTCCACATTGGAGGCCTGGATTTCAAAGCTCTGTCCCTGACCCTGGGAGGCCACGACTTTACCGGTGACGATAACCGAGCAGCCGGTGGTCAGGCGCAACACTTCCTGATTGTAATTGGGCAGAGAATTATTAATAACGGCCTGTACAGGATCAAAGCAGGAACCGTCATAGACGGCGAGGAAAGAAAAGCCAGCTTTAGAATCTCGGCGGGTACGCACCCATCCGCGCACGGTGACTTCGCTGTCAACGGCAACGCGGCCCTGGAGTACGTCGGCTACAGGCACAACGCTCATAATATTCTCTCTATATAGTCCAATAAAAAAGTCTCTTCCCCTGCAACGGGGGGATATCTATGTTACCTGTCATCTTCCATCAGACAAGCAGAATTCGCATCATAAAGGGATAATTTGATAATAATTAATAAAGAAAAAGGAGCCTGCCAGGCTCCTTGTTGAAATTAACTCGCCTTTTTAATCGGCGGCAGGTCAAACGCCTCGCGCAGGGCGCGGACGAACGCCTTATCATGGCAGATGGTTTTACCCGGGCTGTCGGAGAGTTTCGCCACCGGCTTGCCGTTACATTCTACTAGTTTTATCACGATATTTAGCGGTTTAACCTGTGGGATATCGCAGGTCAAACGGGTGCCGATACCGAAGCTGAGCTTCACCCGCGAGGAGAAGTGGCGATACAGATCGACCGCTTTGCCGAGGTCGAGGTTATCGGAGAACACCAGCACTTTACTCATCGGGTCGATACCCAATTTCTGATAATGAGCGATTGCTTTCTCGCCCCACTCCAGCGGATCCCCGGAGTCATGGCGCAGCCCCTGATAGCGGGTGGCGAATTCAGGACCGAAATCACGCAGGAAAGCGTCCATGGTGATGCAGTCGGTCAGGGCAATACCCAGCTGATCCGGATATTCCGCCAGCCAGGCGGCAAGCGCCGCGCGTTGGCTGCTGGCCAGGTTTGGACTGATCTGCTGGTGGGCCTGGAACCATTCGTGCGCCTGGGTACCCATCGGGGTTAAATTCAATCGGCGGGCCAGATCGTAGTTGCTGGTGCCGACAAACCACGGCTCCTGCTGCAAGCGCTGCACGATAGCCTGCTGTACTTCGCGGGAGAAGCGGCGGCGGGTGCCGAAATCCATCAGGCGGAATGCCGACATATCGATGTCGGCGGTCATGTCGGCGAAGTCGGCAAGCTTATGTTCGAGCGTCTCCAGCGCCAGGCCGACGCTGATTTCCGGCGAACGGTAGTGGTGCACCAGTTCGCTGATGACCGCCAGCAGCGGCACTTCCCACATGATCACTTCGCGCCACGGCCCGGCGAGGCGAATATTCAGCTTACCATGATCGTTGATGACAGTGACCTGGCTTGGGTCGTAACGGAAGTCGCGCAGCCAGGCGAGATAGTCCTGCGAGAAGAACGGCAGGGTGGACAGCCAGCGATACTCATCGTCCTGCAGCTTCAGGTCGCGCATGGTTTCAACCTGCTCGCGAATCGCGTCGGCATAGATGCCGAGCAGGTCGTCTCCGCGGCAGCGGAACTCTGCCGCCACCTCCACATCATAGTAGCGGTGGAAGACGGCCTGCTGCATATGCAGCTTATAGGCATCCGTATCAAGCAGCGAGTGCAGTACAGGAGAAGTGAATTGTGTCATGGTGCGCAGTAGCATCCTCTCACTGGGGCGTTCCATTCAAACCAAAGCAGAAAAAAGGAGGCGGAGTATACCTTTAATACCCGGTGCTGTCCTGCTGCGATGGCTCGACGGTAACGCTGACGGTCATTTGCGAGGCCTAGTTTAATATATTGAACACGGATCACACCACAAGCTTTGCGCCGGGTCGAGCGCATTTCGTGCCTCATGTGTTATCAATATGTAGCGATTTTCGTGTTGAACGTTGAAAAGATGAAGATTCTGCATAGCGCGATCTGCGCAACAGGAATAGACTGGAGCCGATACTTTACAGACACGCTAAAGGTTTTTTATGACACAACAGCCCCAAGCCAAATACCGCCACGACTACCGTGCGCCGGATTATCTGATTAGCGATATTGATTTGACCTTTGACCTGGATGCCGCGAAAACCGTTGTCACGGCCGAGAGTAAGGTTTCCCGTCACGCGGCTGCGTCTGATGTGCCATTGCGTCTGGATGGCGAAGACCTGACCCTGATTTCACTGCAGGTGAACGGCCAGCCGTGGAACGACTATAAAGAAGAAAATAATCAGCTGGTGATTGGCGGTTTGCCGGACAGCTTCACCCTGACTATCGTCAACGAAATTAGCCCGGCGGCGAACACCGCGCTGGAAGGCCTGTATCAGTCAGGCGAAGCGCTATGTACCCAGTGCGAAGCAGAAGGTTTCCGTCACATTACCTGGTACCTCGACCGCCCGGATGTGCTGGCGCGCTTCACCACCAAAATCATTGCCGATAAAGCGAAATATCCGTTCCTGCTCTCCAACGGCAACCGCGTCGCGCAGGGCGAGCTGGACAATGGCCGTCACTGGATCCAGTGGCAGGATCCATTCCCAAAACCCTGTTACCTGTTCGCGCTGGTGGCCGGCGATTTCGACGTGCTGCGTGACACCTTCACCACCCGCTCCGGGCGTGAAGTCGCCCTTGAACTGTACGTTGACCGCGGCAACCTCGACCGCGCGCCGTGGGCGATGACCTCGCTGAAGAATTCAATGAAGTGGGACGAAACCCGTTTCGGTCTCGAATATGACCTCGACATCTATATGATCGTCGCCGTCGACTTCTTCAATATGGGGGCGATGGAGAACAAAGGCCTCAACGTCTTTAACTCTAAATACGTGCTGGCCCGTACCGATACCGCGACCGATAAAGATTACCTCGATATTGAGCGCGTCATTGGTCACGAATATTTCCATAACTGGACCGGCAACCGCGTGACCTGTCGCGACTGGTTCCAGCTCAGCCTGAAAGAAGGGCTGACCGTATTCCGCGATCAGGAGTTCAGTTCCGACCTCGGCTCGCGCGCGGTGAACCGCATCAACAACGTTCGTACCATGCGTGGGCTGCAGTTTGCTGAAGACGCCAGCCCGATGGCGCACCCGATCCGTCCGGATATGGTTATTGAGATGAACAACTTCTACACCCTGACGGTTTACGAAAAGGGCGCGGAAGTGATCCGTATGCTGCACACCCTGCTCGGCGAAGCCAATTTCCAGAAAGGGATGCAATTGTACTTTGAGCGCCACGACGGCAGCGCCGCCACCTGCGATGATTTCGTGCAGGCGATGGAAGATGCTTCGAACGTCGATCTGTCGCATTTCCGTCGCTGGTACAGCCAGTCCGGTACGCCGGTCGTTACCGTGCATGACGACTATAACCCGGAAACCGAGCAGTACACCCTGACTATCAGCCAGCGTACGCCGCCGACCGCGGAACAGGCCGACAAGCAGCCACTGCACATCCCGTTCAGTATCGAGCTGTACGATAACGAAGGCAAAGCGATCCCGCTGCAGAAGGGCGGCCATCCGGTGCACCACGTGTTGAATGTCACCCAGGCGGAACAGACGTTCGTCTTTGATAACGTTTACTTCCAGCCGGTACCGGCGCTGCTGTGTGAATTCTCCGCGCCGGTCAAACTTGAATATAAGTGGAGCGACCAGCAGCTGACGTTCCTGATGCGCCACGCGCGTAACGATTTCTCGCGTTGGGATGCCGCGCAGAGCCTGCTGGCGACCTACATCAAGCTCAACGTTAACCGTCATCAGCAGGGGCAGCCGCTGTCGCTGCCGATCCACGTCGCTGACGCTTTCCGCGCGATCCTGCTCGACGAGAAGATCGATCCGGCGCTGGCCGCGGAAATTTTAACGCTGCCGTCGGCCAACGAAATCGCCGAACTGTTCACCATCATCGATCCGATTGCCATCGCGGCGGTGCGCGAAGCGCTGACCCGTACGCTGGCGAAAGAGCTGGCCGATGAGCTGCTGGTGGTTTACAACGCCAACAAGCTCGACAGCTATCGCGTAGACCATGCCGATATCGGTAAACGTTCCCTGCGCAATACCTGCCTGCGCTATCTGGCTTTTGGCGATGTTGAACTGGCAGATAAGCTGGTGCAAGCCCAGTATCACCATGCTGACAACATGACCGACGCGTTGGCTGCGCTGTCGTCGGCGGTGGCGGCGGAGTTGCCGTGCCGTGATGCATTGATGCAGGAGTATGACGATAAGTGGCACCAGGACGGCCTGGTGATGGACAAGTGGTTCATCCTGCAGTCCACCAGCCCGGCGGCCAATGTGGTTGAGACGGTACGCGGCTTGCTCAAGCACCGTTCATTCACGATGAGCAACCCGAACCGCGTACGTTCGCTGATCGGCGCCTTCGCGAGTAGCAACCCGGCGGCGTTCCACGCCGAAGACGGCAGCGGTTACCAGTTCCTGGTGGAAATGCTGACCGAGCTCAATAGCCGCAACCCGCAGGTGGCGTCGCGTCTGATTGAGCCGCTGATTCGTCTAAAACGCTACGATGAGAAACGTCAGGCCAAGATGCGTGCGGCGCTGGAACAGCTGAAAGGGCTGGAGAATCTCTCCGGCGATCTGTTCGAGAAGATCAGCAAAGCGCTGGCGTAACGGCCGCAAAATCCCCGGTGGCGCTCTCGCTTACCGGGGCTACAGCGCTGTGCGATTTGGTAGCCCGGCCGAGCGAAGCGCGGGCCGGGAACGTCAGTTAGCCATGACTAAACAAACGCGGCGCACGCTCGTTGTCGCCGCGCTTCATCACCCGATCGAGTACCTGCGCTTCCAGTTCCGCCAGCTTCGCCGAGCCGAACCGCCGCGGACGTGGAATATCCACGTTCAAATCGAGGCCAATTTTCTTTTCTTCTATTAACAGCACCCGGTCGGCCATCGCCACCGCTTCACTCACATCATGAGTTACCAGCAACACGGTAAAGCCGTGTTCTTGCCAGAGCGAGACAATCAATTCCTGCATTTCCAGACGGGTGAGGGCGTCAAGCGCTCCCAGCGGTTCATCCAGCAGCAGCAGACGCGGGCGATGGATCAGCGCGCGGGCCAGCGCAACACGCTGTTTTTGCCCGCCGGAGAGGGCCGCCGGCCACTCATCGGCTCTCTCTTCCAGCCCGACGCTGGCCAGCGCCTGGCGGGCGGCATCGCGCCACTGGCCCTTCAGCCCAAGTCCAACGTTGTCGATAACCGTCTTCCACGGCAGCAACCGCGCGTCCTGGAACATCATACGCGTATCATCCTGAATCTGCGCAAGCGGCGTCGCGCCTGCCAGTAGTTCGCCGCCGTTGGGTTTTTCCAGCCCGGCCAGCAGGCGCAACAGGGTGCTTTTACCGCCGCCGCTGCGACCGACCACCGCGACAAATTGCCCGGTAGGAATATGTAAATCCAGCTCATTGAGAATGACATTGTCGCCGTAGCGTTTGCTGACCCCATTGAGTAACAGCGGGATCCCGGGATTAAGACGAGCAGTATTCATGCGTTAGCCTCCTGAAGACGGTACGCCGGGTTCCAGCGTAGCCAGACGCGTTCCAGCAGTTGCGCGCTAAAATCGGCGAGCTTGCCGAGAATGGCGTAAAGAATTATGGCGACCACCACCACGTCAGTTTGCAGAAACTCGCGGGCGTTCATAGCCAGATAGCCGATTCCGGCATTCGCGGAGATGGTCTCAGCGACGATAAGCGTCAGCCACATCAATCCGAGGGCGAAGCGAATGCCGACCATAATCGAGGGCAAGGCGCCGGGAAGGATCACGTGGCGAAAGAGGGCAAATCCTGATAAGCCATAGCTACGCGCCATTTCCACCAGACCGCGATCGATATTGCGGATGCCGTGCCAGGTATTGATGTAAATCGGAAACATCGTCCCCAGCGCGACAAGAAATATTTTGGCGCTTTCGTCAATACCAAACCACAAAATCACCAATGGGATTAGCGCCAGATGCGGTACATTGCGCAGCATCTGGATGGACGTATCCAGCAGGCGTTCGCCCCAACGCGAGAGCCCGCTAATGAGCCCGAGCGTCAGGCCGATGGAGCCGCCAATGGCGAAGCCAAGTAAGGCGCGCCAGGAACTGATCGCCAGGTGTTGCCACAGTTCGCCGCTGGCCGAGAGCGTCCAGAAGGCTTTCAATACCCCCTCCGGAGAGGGGAGAATACGGGTTGAGAGCCAGCCTACCGATGACGCCAATTGCCAGATCAGCACGGTGCCCACCGGTAAAAACCAGGGGGCGAGGCGTAACAGAAGTTTCTGCGAAGAAGCTGCCATAGTTCGCTCCCTAACTTTGCGCCGCTTTACGCGGGATAAATTCATTCGCTACCGCTTCGCCCTGCAGACGCAGGTTTTGCGGCTGAGGGATCGTCGGGACGTTGACATCAAGCAGTGGGAACAGCAGTTCGCCGACTCGCCAGGCTTCCTCAAGGTGCGGGTAGCCGGAGAAGATAAAACTGTCGATGCCAAGTTCAGCGTATTCATTAATACGTTCAGCGACGGTTGCCGCATCGCCAACCAGCGCGGTACCCGCGCCGCCGCGCGCCAGCCCGACCCCGGCCCACAGGTTCGGGCTGATTTCCAGCTTGTCGCGACGGCCGTTGTGCAGCGCCGCCATGCGATGTTGGCCAACAGAATCGGTTTGCGCGAAGGCGGCCTGCGCGCGGGCGATGGTCTCGTCATCCAGATGGGAGATTAAGCTCTCCGCCGCTTGCCATGCCTCTTCATTGGTTTCGCGGACGATGACGTGTAAACGAATACCAAAGCGGACGCTGCGGCCGAGGCGCGCGGCTTTCTCACGCACCTGGGCGATTTTTTCCGCCACCTGCGCCGGCGGTTCGCCCCAGGTCAGGTAGAGGTCGACCTGTTCGGCGGCCAGATCCTGCGCAACGTCCGAGGAGCCGCCAAAGTAGAGCGGCGGTCGCGGTTGCTGCTGCGGTGGGAAGAGCAGTTTCGCGCCGCGCACGTGCTGGTGCTTGCCGTGGAAAGTCACGGTTTCACCTTCCATCAGTTTGCGCCAGATATGGGTGAACTCGGCGGAGGCTTCGTAGCGTTCGGTGTGGTCGAGGAATACCCCATCGCCAGCTAATTCATTCGGATCGCTGCCGGTGACCAGATTGAACAATGCCCGGCCATTAGAGAGCCGGTCAAGGGTAGCCGCCTGGCGCGCGGCGACGGTGGGGGATACCACGCTTGGGCGCAGCGCGACAAGAAACTTCAGCCGCTGGGTGACGGGGATCATTGAAGCGGCAACCAGCCAGGCATCTTCGCACGAGCGCCCGGTGGGAATCAGTACGCCGGTGAAGCCGAGGCGGTCGGCGGCCTGGGCGATTTGCTGCAGATAGCTGTAGTCTACCGGGCGCGCGCCTTCGTCGGTGCCCAGATAGCGGCCGTCACCGTGGGTGGGTAAGAACCAGAACATATTCAGACTCATGATTTCGCTCCTTGTGCGGGGGCAGGCTGCCAGATACGGTTTTGAATAGTGATTTTTTTCGGTACCAGCTTGTTCTCATAGAACAGATCGGCGGTTTGCTGTTGGCGAGCGGCCGTTTCAGCGCTTACCGGCGATATCGCAGTTGGCGGACGATGGTCGAGATAGCTGGCTATCACCGCTTCGGGTAGCCCCATCGTTTTGGCCAACAGGGCAATACTTTGCTGGCGATGACTGATGGTCAGGGCATCCGCCTGGCTAAAGGTCGCCAGCACCCCTTCGATAAAGGCGCCGTTCTTTTCGGCATAAGGACGGGCGGCAAGATAGAACGAACCGGTTTGCTTCAGGTCGCTCCCATCTTTCAGTACCCGTACCCCGCCTTGCAGCAGCGCCGCAGAGTAATAGGGATCCCAGATAGCCCAGGCATCAACATTACCCTGCTGAAAAGCGGCGCGGGCATCGGCGGGGGCAAGATACACCGGCTGGATATCGCTGAATTTCAGCCCTGCCTGCTGCAGAGCGCGCAGCAGCAGATTGTGCGAGCTTGAGCCCTTCTGGAACGCCACCTTACGGCCTTTCAGTTCAGCCACGCTGTTGATTGGGCTGTTATCGGCGACCAGAATCACTTCCGCTTTCGGTTTCGCCGGCTCAGCGCCGATATAGACCAGATCGGCGCCGGCAGCCTGAGCGAAAATCGGTGGGATATCGCCGGTGCTGCCGATATCGATACTGCCGACGTTCAGCGCTTCCAGCATTTGCGGCCCGGCGGGAAACTCAACCCACGAAATCTTAGTTTGCGGATAGCGCTGCTCCAGCAGCTGATGGCTCTTCGCCAGCACCATACTGACGCTGCCTTTCTGGTAGCCGATGCGTAACGCTTCCGGCGCCTGCGGGGCCGCATGCGTAATAAAGGAAAGCGCGAGTAGCCCGCCGAGGGTCAGGGCACGCAGAGGATTAAGCATGCTCAACCCCCTGTAAGGTCTTTAGCCCCGGGATGCGGCTATTGCGGCGATTCAGCGCCTGCCAGAAGGTCTCCAGCGCCTGGTCGAGACGGTTTTGCAGATTCGGTGTGAACTGCGGTTTATGTTGATAATCGGTGACCTGGCTGTCATCGGCGAATACGCCATGGAGGATCTCCTGCGCTTTGAGAGCATTAAGCACCGGCTTCAGGGCGTAATCGACCGCCAGCATATGGGCGATGGTGCCGCCTGTCGCCAGCGGCAGGACAATTTTGCCTTCCAGAGCGCGTTCGGGGAGCAAATCCAGTAGCGTCTTCAGTGCGCCGGAAAAAGAGGCTTTATAGACGGGGGTGGCGATAATCAGGCCATCAGCGCCGGCCAGTTGTTCATTTAAGGTATGTAGCGCGGGGTTATCGAAGCGGGCGTAAAGCAGATCTTCGGGATCAAAATTCTGTAAATGCCAGTGATAGACTTCGATGTCGGCCGCGGTAAGTTTCTCTCTGGTGTACTCCAGCAATGCGCTTGAGCGAGAAGGGTAGCGGGGGCTGCCCGCGAGTGTAATAACGCGCATACTCTCTCCTTATAACCAAATGTTTGCATTTATCTATAATTGATAACATTTTGTGGCAGTGTGACAGAGGGCGTTTATTTCCCTAAATGATTTTTCCGGGGTTAAATTGCCAAAATGCGCATAACAGGCCGCAGAGAAGTAAACGTTTGCGTTGGACGCGTGATTTTTTGTCGCAGGTCAATTCCCTTTCGGGCGCGGATCGAACATAATACGCCCCCGGTTTGCACACCGGGAATCCAGGAGAGTTCATGTACTATCCCTTCGTTCGTAAAGCTCTTTTTCAGCTCGATCCTGAGCGCGCTCATGAAGTAACCTTCCAACAATTACGCCGCGTCACCGGCACGCCGCTGGAAATGCTGGTTCGACAAAAAGTACCGTCGAAACCCGTTACCTGCATGGGGCTGACTTTCAAGAATCCGCTGGGGCTGGCGGCCGGGCTTGATAAAAACGGCGAGTGCATTGATGCGCTCGGTGCGATGGGCTTCGGCTCAATCGAAATTGGTACCGTGACTCCGCGTCCGCAGCCGGGCAATGACAAGCCGAGGATCTTCCGTCTCGTCGATGCCGAAGGTTTGATCAACCGCATGGGCTTTAATAACCACGGCGTTGATAACCTGGTCGAGAATGTGAAAAAAGCGCATTTTGACGGCGTGCTGGGGATTAATATCGGTAAAAATAAAGATACCCCGGTTGAACAGGGTAAAGATGATTATCTGATTTGTATGGAAAAAGTCTATCCATACGCTGGATATATCGCCATTAATATCTCCTCGCCGAATACCCCAGGGTTACGTACTCTGCAATATGGTGAAGCGCTGGATGATTTACTCAGCGGTATTAAAAATAAGCAGCTCGAACTTCAACAGAAACATCAAAAATATGTTCCTGTGGCGGTGAAGATCGCCCCGGATCTTTCTGTCGAAGAATTGATCCAGGTAGCCGACAGCTTAGTCCGCCATAATATTGATGGCGTCATTGCTACCAATACCACCCTCGATCGTTCACTGGTCCAGGGGATGAAGCATTGTGATGAAACCGGTGGGTTGAGTGGTCGTCCATTACAATTAAAAAGCACCGAGATTATTCGTATGCTGGCCACGGAATTAAATGATCGTTTGCCCATTATCGGAGTTGGCGGTATTGACTCGGTGATTGCCGCTCGTGAAAAGCTGGCTGCTGGCGCCACACTGGTGCAGATTTATTCCGGGTTTATTTTTAAAGGGCCACCGCTGATTAAAGAAATTGTTACACACATCTAATCTTTTCCCCTTCTGAATCTTCCCCAGGGCTTTATTTCCGGCCCTGGTTGTTTTATATTCCTTCATTGTTGCTTATTTAGACATTTTAGTCTTTTCTTAATTTTAGAAATTATTCTGTAGCAGGATGCCATTGCTTTGCAGAAGGAAGTGGAAGAGGACGGGGGTAGAAATGCGGATTAAACCTGACGATAACTGGCGTTGGTATTACGACGAAGAGCATGACCGCATGATGCTCGATCTGGCCAATGGTATGTTATTTCGCTCACGTTTTGCCCGGCGCATGTTAACGCCTGACGCTTTCGCGCCGTCGGGATTTTGCGTCGATGACGCGGCGCTCTATTTTTCTTTTGAAGAAAAATGCCGCGATATTGAATTAAACAAAGAGCAGCGTGCCGAATTAGTATTAAATGCCTTAACCGCGATCCGTTTTCTGAAACCGCAGATGCCGAAGAGCTGGCATTTCACTACTCACCAGCAGCACTGGCAGCCCACCAGCGGCGACGCCGCCAGCGTGTGGATCAGCGATACCGGCGAGCAGGTCAATTTGCTGGTGGTCGAACCGGGTGAAAACGCCACGCTTTGCTTGCTGGCGCAGCCGGGATTGACTCTGGCAGGGCGGGTGATGCAGTTAGGCGATGTGATTAAAATTATGAACGACAGACTGCAGCCGGCACAGAGCGCGGCCAGCTACAGCCTGGGGCAGGCGGTTTAAGGCGCCAGGCGCAGCGCGGTTTTCGGTACGCAGCTGCAGCATAAAATGGTGCCATCCGCGGCGACCGCATTTTTCTTTAACGGACTCACTTCACCCTCTTCCAGGCGGATACGACAACTGCCGCAGATCCCGGCGCGGCAGGAATAAGGGATACGAATGCCCTGTTGTTCCAGTTGCTCCAGCAGCACCTGCTGGTTATTGCCGGTAAACTGTTGCCCTTGCCACTCAATCTCAACCGTCGCGTTTGGCTGCGCATCGGCCGCCAGAGTATCGTCGCTATCGCCAGCGCCATAGACTTTCGCCGGGCCGCGCGTCAGCACTTCCACCTCATCACCCACGCGGATAACGCCGCTGTTGCGGGCGATCAGATTCTGGCCAAAATCGACATCGCCATTATCCTGCGCGGTACGAAAACGCTTTAACGTCTCCAGCGGCTCGCCGGACGGATGCTTTTGCCCACGCTCCGGGCTGACGGTGGTGAAAATGCAGCGGCTGCAGGGTTTGGCGACGTCAAATACCACTTCGCCGATGCGAATAACTTTCCAGCTATCTTCATCCCACGCCGCGGCGCCGGTGACCACCAGATTAGGGCGAAACTGTTCTATGCTTACGCTGGCAGGGCAACGTTGCTGCAGATCGCGAAGCGAGGCTTCATTGGCGAGCAGGTAGGGATAACCATCGGCGAAGGAGAGCGGCACCGCGTCGTGGCGTTTTACTCGCCGGGTTAGCTGCGGCCCGAGCCAGCGCAGTTGGACGTCGCGGTTGAAGAAGCCGCTGAGCCACTGGTTGATGGCGGCTGGCGCGATTAAGGCGGTGAAATGGTTGCCCCACACCTCCGTCGGCTCGCCCTGGGGAGCGAAATCATCAAAGCGCACCAGCGCGCTGCTGCCATCCGGCGCGGTCAAGTGCAGGCCGTCATGAAGCGGCGAAGGCAGGAATTTCACCATCTGCGGAAACTGGCGTGCGGTAATAAACGTACCGTCGGTTTCGGTCAGCATAAAGATGCGGTCGAAGGCCATGCCGCTAATATCGGCAAAGGCATGGGTGACGCCAATTCCGCGCATGGATTTGACGGGATGAATAAAAAGTTTCGATAGCGTTACCATACGCTGCCCCTGGGTTCAAAAATAAGCCTTTAACTTTATGACATAGGGCACATATTGGCTATAATGCGCACCAATTTTCTTTAAGTAAAAGTGACGATATGAAATCTCTGTTTGCCAGCACGGCTCGTGGTCTTGAAGAGCTGTTAAAAACTGAACTGGAAGGACTTGGCGCCACGGCGTGCCAGGTCGTCCAGGGCGGGGTTCATTTTCAGGGAGATACGCGCCTGCTGTATCAAAGCCTGATGTGGAGCCGGCTGGCCTCGCGCATCATGCTGCCGCTGGGCGAGTGCAGCGTGTATAGCGATCTGGATCTCTACCTGGGGGTTCAATCGATTCCGTGGACGGAGATCTTTACCACTGACGCCACCTTTGCGGTGCATTTTAGCGGCCTCAATGAGGAAATCCGCAACAGTCAGTATGGCGCATTAAAAGTCAAAGACGCTATCGTCGATAGCTTCACGCGTAAAAATCTGCCGCGTCCGAATGTCGATCGTGAGAATCCCGATCTGCGTATCAACGTCTGGCTGAACAAAGAAACGGCGCATATTTCACTGGATCTAAGCGGCGAAGGTCTGCATCTGCGCGGCTACCGTGATGGCACCGGCATGGCGCCGATCAAAGAAAACCTCGCGGCGGCAATCGTCATGCGCTCCGGCTGGGTGGCGGGAACGCCGCTGCTCGATCCGATGTGCGGTTCCGGCACGTTGCTGATTGAAGCGGCGATGCTGGCGACCGATCGCGCGCCGGGCCTGCACCGCGGCCACTGGGGCTTCGGCGGATGGGCGCAACACGATGACGCTATCTGGAAAGAGGTGAAAGCCGAGGCGCAAACGCGCGCTCGCCAGGGGCTGGCCGCTTATGAATCGCGCTTCTACGGCTCAGACGTCGACGAGCGCGTGATTGAACGCGCGCGCCGCAACGCCCGCCGCGCCGGTATTGGCGAGCTTATCAATTTCGAAGTAAAAGACGTCGCGCAGCTCAATAATCCGCTGCCGAAAGGCCCGTATGGCACCGTTATCAGTAACCCGCCATACGGCGAGCGCCTGGAAAGCGAACCGGCGCTGATTGCTCTGCACAGCCTGCTGGGACGGATTATGAAAAACCAGTTTGGCGGCTGGAACCTGTCGGTCTTCAGCGCCTCGCCGGAATTGCTGAGCTGCCTGCAGCTGCGAGCCGATAAACAGTTTAAAGCCAAAAACGGCCCGCTGGACTGCGTACAGAAGAACTATCATCTGGCGGAAAGCGAAGGCGGCAAGCCGGCGATGCTGGCGGAAGATTTTGCTAACCGCTTACGTAAAAACCTGAAGAAGTTTGAAAAGTGGGCGCGTCAGGAAGGCATTGAATGCTATCGCCTTTACGATGCCGATTTGCCGGAATATAACGTAGCTATCGACCGCTACGGCGAGTGGGTAGTGGTGCAGGAGTACGCGCCGCCGAAAACCGTCGATGCGCACAAAGCGCGCCAGCGTCTGTTCGATATTATCGCCGCGACTATCGCGGTGTTAGGGATTGCGCCGAATAAACTGGTGCTGAAGACCCGCGAGCGGCAGAAGGGTAAAAATCAGTACCAGAAGATGGCGGAGAAGGGCGACTTTATCGAGGTACAGGAGTATAACGCGCGTCTGTGGGTTAACCTTACCGACTATCTCGACACCGGTCTGTTCCTTGACCACCGTATCGCCCGTTGTATGCTCGGCCAGATGAGCAAGGGTAAGGATTTCCTTAACCTGTTCTCCTATACCGGCAGCGCCAGCGTTCACGCCGGTCTGGGCGGCGCGCGCTCAACTACGACTGTCGATATGTCACGCACCTATCTGGAATGGGCGGAACGCAACCTGCGTCTCAATGGTTTAACCGGCCGTGCGCATCGCCTGATGCAGGCGGACGTGCTGGGTTGGCTGCGGGAAAGCACCGAGCAGTTCGATCTGATCTTTATCGATCCGCCGACCTTCTCCAACTCCAAACGAATGGAAGATGCCTTTGATGTGCAGCGCGATCATATCCGTCTGATGACCGATCTAAAACGTCTGCTGCGTAAAGGCGGCACGATTATGTTCTCGAATAACAAACGCGGTTTCCGTATGGATCATGACGGGCTGGCGGCACTTGGCCTGAAGGCGCAAGAAATTTCGCAAAAAACGCTGTCGCAGGATTTTGCCCGCAACCGTCAGATCCACAACTGCTGGCTGATTACCGCGGCCTGAAAGGAATAAAGAATGTCATTGATTAGTATGCACGGCGCCTGGCTTTCGTTCAGCGATGCGCCGCTGCTGGATAATGCTGAACTGCATATCGAAGATAACGAACGCGTCTGCCTGGTAGGGCGTAACGGCGCCGGTAAATCGACCCTGATGAAAATCCTCAACCGCGAGCAGGGTCTGGACGATGGGCGTATTATTTATGAACAGGATCTGATCGTTGCGCGTCTGCAGCAGGATCCTCCGCGTAATGTCGCAGGTACGGTGTACGATTTTGTCGCGGAAGGGATCGCCGAACAGGCGGCGTATCTGAAGGCCTATCATGATGTTTCGCATCAGGTGATGACCGATCCGAGCGATAAAAATTTAAATGAGCTGGCCCGCCTGCAGGAACAGCTGGATAACCTGGGGCTGTGGCAGTTAGATAGCCGTATCAACGAAGTGATCGAGCAGCTTGGCCTTAACGCCGACGCGCAGCTGGCGTCGCTGTCCGGCGGCTGGCTGCGTAAAGCGGCGCTGGGCCGCGCGCTGGTTAGCGGGCCGCGCGTGCTGTTGCTGGATGAACCGACTAACCACCTCGATATCGAAACTATCGACTGGCTGGAAGGGTTCCTCAAATCCTTCAAAGGCACCATTATCTTCATTTCGCACGACCGTTCTTTTATCCGCAATATGGCAACGCGCATTGTCGACCTCGATCGCGGCAAGCTGGTGACCTATCCGGGCAATTACGATCAATATCTGCTGGATAAAGAAGAAGCGCTGCGCGTCGAAGAGCTGCAGAATGCTGAATTCGACCGCAAGCTGGCGCAGGAAGAGGTGTGGATCCGTCAGGGGATTAAAGCGCGTCGTACCCGCAACGAAGGGCGCGTCCGCGCGCTGAAGGCGATGCGTCGCGAGCGCGGCGAACGCCGTGAAGTGATGGGCAGCGCGAAGATGCAGGTCGAGGAGGCTTCTCGCTCCGGCAAAATCGTCTTTGAGATGGAAAACGTCAACTATCAGGTTGACGGCAAAGTGCTGGTCAAAGATTTCTCCGCGCAAATCCAGCGTGGCGACAAGATTGCGCTGATTGGCCCGAACGGCTGCGGTAAAACCACGCTGCTGAAGCTGATGCTCGGCCAGTTGCAGGCCGATAGCGGGCGTATCCACGTCGGTACCAAGCTGGAAGTCGCCTACTTCGATCAGCACCGCGCGGAGTTGGATCCGGACCGCACGGTGATGGATAACCTTGCGGAAGGTAAACAAGAGGTGATGGTTAACGGTAAGCCGCGTCACGTGCTGGGCTATCTGCAGGACTTCCTGTTCCATCCAAAACGGGCGATGACCCCGGTACGCGCGTTGTCCGGCGGGGAGCGTAACCGTCTGCTGCTCGCGCGCTTGTTCCTGAAACCCAGTAACTTATTGATTCTTGATGAACCGACTAACGACCTTGATGTCGAAACGCTGGAACTGCTGGAAGAGCTGATCGATGGCTACCAGGGCACCGTGATGCTGGTGAGCCACGACCGTCAATTTGTCGACAACACCGTGACCGAGTGCTGGATCTTCGAGGGCGGCGGGCGTATCGGCCAATATATCGGCGGTTATCACGACGCGCGCGGACAGCAAGCGCAGTCGCTGGCGAATAAACAGCCGATTGTAAAAAAACCGGCGGAAGTCGCTCAACCGAAAGCAGAAAGTGTCAAACGCGCCGCCAGCAAACTAAGCTATAACCTGCAGCGCGAACTGGAACAGCTGCCGCAGAAGCTGGAAGATCTGGAAACTCAACTGCAGACGCTGCAGGAAAAAGTTGCCGATCCTTCTTTCTTCGGCCAGCCGCATGACCAGACCCAGCAGGTGCTGGCGCAGTTAGCGGAAGCGGAACAGGCCCTGGAAGCGGCCTTTGAACGCTGGGAATATCTCGAAGGACTCAAAAACGGCGCTTAAGCTGAGGAGTGTTCATGTGCGATCATCATCATGCTGCGCGGCACATATTGTGCCCACAATGTGATCTGCTGGTGGCTTTGCCGCCGCTGGAGCATCGCCAGAAAGCCGCATGCCCACGCTGCGGCACCACGCTCACCACATCGTGGGACGCGCCACGGCAGCGCCCCACGGCCTATGCGCTGGTGGCGCTGTTCATGTTGCTGCTGGCGAACCTGTTTCCTTTTGTTTATATGAAAGTCGGCGGGATCAGCAGCGAAATTGAGCTGCTGGAAATCCCTAATGTGCTGTTCAGCGAGGATTACGCCAGCCTCGGTACGTTCTTTTTACTCTTTGTCCAACTGGTCCCGGCGTTTTGTCTGGTGACCATCTTATTGTTGGTCAATCGCGTTCATATGCCTTCACGCTTGAAGGCGTTTCTGGCGCGGATTTTGTTTCACCTCAAAAGCTGGGGGATGGCGGAGATTTTCCTCGCCGGGGTGCTGGTCAGCTTCGTTAAACTCATGGCCTATGGTGATATCGGCGTTGGGCTGAGCTTTGTTCCCTGGTGTCTGTTCTGCCTGCTGCAATTGCGGGCGTTTCAGTGCGTAGATCGCCGCTGGCTGTGGGACGACATTGCGCCAATGCCGGTCATTAAGCAGCCGCTGCGCCCTGGCGTGCCGGGGCTTCGCCAGGGGTTACGCTCCTGCTCGTGCTGTACGGCGGTGCTGCCAGCGGATGAGAAAGAGTGTCCACGCTGTCACACCAAAGGTACCCCGCGGCGTAAAAACAGCCTGCAGTGGACGCTGGCGCTGCTGATGACGTCATTTGTGCTCTATTTACCCGCCAATATTCTGCCGATTATGATTACCGATCTGCTGGGCGATAAAATGCCGTCGACAATCATGGCGGGCGTCGTTCTGCTGTGGAGTGAGGGCTCTTACCCGGTCGCGCTGGTTATCTTTATCGCCAGTATCATGGTGCCGACGTTAAAAATGATCGCTATCGGCTGGCTATGCTGGAGTGCGAACGGAAACGGCGCGCGTGATTCAGAGCGTATGCACCTGATTTATGAAGTGGTTGAATTTGTTGGCCGTTGGTCAATGATCGACGTTTTTGTCATCGCGGTACTCTCGGCGCTGGTGCGTATGGGAGGCTTGATGAATATCTATCCGGCGATAGGCGCGGTGATGTTCGCGCTGGTCGTTGTTATGACCATGTTCTCGGCCATGATGTTTGACCCACGTCTATTGTGGGACCGTGAACCAGATCCAAGCCATGAGGAAATGCAACAGCATGGAAAATAAGAGCGGAGAAGCGAAAGTGCAGAAGGTGAAGAACTGGTCACCGGTCTGGATCTTTCCGATTGTGACTGTGCTCATCGGCGCATGGATACTGTTTTACCACTACAGCCACCAGGGGCCGGAGGTGACGCTTATCACCACCAACGCCGAAGGCATTGAAGGGGGTAAAACGCGTATCAAGAGCCGCAGCGTTGATGTCGGGGTGGTGGAAAGCGCTATCCTGACTGATGACCTGAAACATGTAGAAATTAAAGCGCGTCTGAACTCGGGGATGCAGAAGCTGCTGCATAAAGACTCGGTGTTCTGGGTGGTGAAACCGCAGGTGGGGCGCGAGGGGATTAGCGGCCTCGGCACCTTGCTTTCCGGCGCCTATATCGAATTGCAGCCAGGTAAAGAAGGTTCTGTGGCGCCGCAGTATCCGCTGTTGGATTCGCCGCCATTGGCTTCACCGGATGCCAAAGGCATCCGTGTTCTGCTGGAAAGTAGCAAAGCCGGGCAACTCTCGCCTGGTGATCCGGTGCTGTTCCGCGGCTATCGCGTCGGTTCGGTTGAAACCAGTACCTTTGATACGCAGAAGCGACGCATCACCTATCAGCTGTTTATCAATGCGCCGAACGACCGTCTGGTGACGACCAACGTTCGTTTCTGGAAAGATAGCGGTATCGCGGTTGACCTCACGTCCGCGGGAATGCGCGTCGAGATGGGATCGCTGTCGACGCTGTTTGGCGGCGGTGTGAGCTTTGACATTCCGGAAGGACTTGATCTCGGCGAGCCGGTGGCGAATAAAACGGAATACCACCTGTTTGACGATCAGAAGAGTATTCAGGATTCGGTGTTCACCCAGCATATTGATTACGTCCTGTTCTTTAAAGATTCAGTGCGTGGTCTGCAGCCAGGGGCGCCGGTTGAATTCCGCGGTATTCGTCTTGGTACCGTCGGCAAAGTGCCGTTCTTTATCCCCGGTTTGAAACAGAGCCTGAACGATGATTATCGTATCCCGGTTGAAATACGTATCGAGCCGGAACGTCTGATCAATCAACTGGGCGGCGATCCGAACATTCGCGCGCATATTGACGATCTGATCAACCGCGGGCTTCGTGCTTCGCTGAAAACCGGCAACCTGGTCACCGGCGCGCTGTATATCGATCTCGACTTCTATCCGAAAGCGCCTCCGCGCGGCAAGATTCAGGAGTTCGGCGGCTATCCGATCATTCCAACCGTCAGCGGCGGTCTGGCACAGATCCAGCAGCGTCTGATGGATGCGCTCGATAAGATTAACAATCTGCCGATTAACCCGCTGCTGGAGCAGGCGACCAGTACCCTGGCGCAGAGCCAGAAAACCATGCAGCGTGTCCAGACTACGCTCGACAACTTGAATAAGATCACTTCAAGCCAGTCGATGCAGCAGCTTCCAGCTGATATGCAGAGTACGTTGCGCGAGTTGAACCGCAGTATGCAGGGCTTCCAGCCAGGCTCGGCGGCCTACAATAAGATGGTTGCGGATATGCAGCGACTGGATCAGGTGCTTCGTGAACTGCAGCCGGTACTGAAAACCCTCAACGACAAGAGCAATGCGCTGGTATTTGAGGCCAAGGATAAAAAAGATCCGCAGCCGAAGGGAGCGAAATAATGAAAAAGTGGTTAGTAGCGGCAGCGGTATGCGTACTGACGGCCTGCAGCAGCGGTGGGGAGAGTAAAACTTACTATCAATTACCGGTAGCAAAGAGCGGCGCGCAAAGCGCCGTCAACCAGAGCAAGAATTTGCTGTGGGTTGAGCAGGTCAGTATCCCTGATTATCTGGCCGGGAATGGCGTGGTTTATCAGACTACCGATGTGCAGTATGTGATTGCTAATAATAATCTGTGGGCGAGCCCGCTGGACCAGCAGTTACGTACCACGCTGGTGGCGAATCTGAGCAATCAACTGCCGGGTTGGGTGGTGGCATCGCAGCCGTTAGGCAGCGAGCAGGATACGCTTAATGTCTCCGTTAGCGGCTTCCACGGCCGCTACGACGGCCGGGTCATTGTTAGCGGTGAATGGCTGCTTAAGCATCAGGGGCAGTTAATCAAGCGTCCGTTCAATATTGAACTTAAGCAACAGCAGGATGGCTATGACGCGATGGTTAAGACCCTGGCGCAGGCCTGGAGCCAGGAAGCCACCGCGATTGCGAGTGAGTTGAACCGCCTGCCATAAGTAAAATTAATAAAATTAAAGCCGCCGCGACCTGAAAAATCGCCGCGGCTTTTTTATTTGCCGCATCAGGTTGATAGTTGTGCTGGCTCACGATTTTTGTACAAATGAACTTTCATATAGCTCACAAATATGACACTGGCGTGAATTTTGCGCATTGACGCTGCCTGCGTTTCGCGGTAAAGGTTATACGTGGTTGCATATTTAGTGACCACTGTTTTCTTTTCCACCAGATCAAATAATGAGGGAAACGAGGCATGAAGAGACAAAAACGAGATCGCCTGGAACGGGCACATCAGCGTGGATATCAGGCCGGCATTACCGGCAGATCGAAAGAAATGTGTCCCTACCAGACCCTTAATCAGAGGTCCCATTGGCTAGGAGGTTGGCGAGAAGCCATGGAGGACAGGGTGCAGACTGCCTGACTGTCTCTTTAAAAAAGAAGCCTTCGCTCTGCGAAGGCTTCGCCTTTTGTACTTCAGGACCTTTTAGTACTTCAGGATAAGTACGGTAGATAAATCAGAACGCGGAAGTATCCTGGAACAGACCGACTTTCAGGTCAGTTGCAGAGTAGATCAGACGCCCATCAACCAGCACCTCGCCATCCGCCAGGCCCATGATCAGGCGACGGTTTACGATGCGTTTGAAGTGGATACGATAGGTGACTTTTTTCGCCGTCGGCAGAATCTGACCGGTAAATTTCACTTCGCCTACGCCCAGCGCACGGCCTTTACCTTCGCCGCCCAGCCAGCCCAGATAGAAGCCTACCAGTTGCCACATTGCGTCCAGACCCAGACAGCCAGGCATTACCGGGTCGCCGATGAAGTGACAACCGAAGAACCACAGGTCTGGGTTGATGTCGAGCTCAGCTTCAACGTAACCTTTGTCGTAGTTGCCGCCGGTTTCGGTCATCTTGACGACGCGGTCCATCATCAGCATGCTCGGCGCCGGCAGTTGCGGGCCTTTCGCGCCAAACAGTTCACCACGACCAGAGGCAAGAAGATCTTCTTTTGTATAGGATTCGCGTTTATCTACCATGTTTTCAGTAAGCCTTATTTTGAGTTCGGGACGCAGGATAGCTAACACGTGTAAGCTGAACAAGTCCGATCAGTTCGAATTTGATCCGCCTAACCAGCGTAGCGGCCATGGAAAACGATGGCGAGTCTCTTGTTGCATCGCCTGCGCAATCCGTTCCTGAATGGTTTGTCGTAGCGTTTGTCCTTCACCATCCCATTGCAGCTGGGTGAGAAGCGGCAGGGCTTCGGTAACGTCGTCAATGGCCCAGATAAAGAACTGTTCGTCAGCCACCGCCTGGCGAAGCTCCTGTGCCAGGCTCAGATGGCGGACGTTGGCAGACGGAATAATAACGCCTTGCTTGCCTGTTAATCCGCGCTGCTGGCAGATGGTGAAGAAACCTTCAATCTTTTCGTTCAGTCCGCCGACCGGCTGGACGCGACCGAACTGATCGACCGAGCCGGTAATCGCAATACTCTGGTTGATCGGCACATTGGCCAGCGCGCTGATAAGCGCGCACAGCTCAGCCATTGAGGCGCTATCGCCATCCACTTCACTGTAGGACTGCTCGAAGGTTAGTGAAGCGCTAAATGGCAGCTGCTGTTCAAGTTCGAGCTCGGACATAATAAACGCCTGCATGATCATCATGCCTTTGGCGTGAATATTACCGCCCAGTTCAGCTTTACGCTCAACGTCAATAAATTCGCCGTCGCCGATATGGACTACACAGCTGATACGCGAAGGTTCGCCAAAGGCGCGCGGGTGGCCCGGAAATTCGATTACCGACAGGGCATTGATTTGGCCGATGCATTCGCCTTCGGTATCAATCATGATCTGATCGAGAAGAATTTCATCGCGCATTCGCTCGGCAAGATAGCCTTCACGCCATTCACGGCGCTCAAGCATAGTTTGCATCTCCGCGCCGCTAATCCATTCGCCTTCGCAGAAGGCTGCCGCTTCACGCAGCTGACGGCCAATCCAGAGAGGGGAAAGCGGAAGCGTCTCCTGATCGCCGGTGTCGCGCACGCCTTCTTCAATCAGCAGCGGCCATGCGTCAGCCGCCGGCCCAGGCAGCGAAAGCTGACGAGCATGTTGCCAGACCCACTGGCACCAGAGTTTCAGGGTGTCGGCATCGGCTATCTGCAAGTTATCTTCATACTCGCTATAAATGGCCTGCGACGCGAGTTCCGGTTCCATCTCCTGAAAGTCAGCCAGCGCATCACGCTCGCCGATCAGAATGATCCTCAGGTTCAGCGGCATGGAAGGAATGCTAACGGGAAGAGGGCGGGATTCATCAATGGACAACCAGTCAAAGCGCTGACGGGTCACCATGTTCTTCAGGCGCATCCATAGCAGCGGCTGGGCCAGTAGCGCACGCAGGGAGAGCAACAGGACGCCGCCGTTCGCGCGGTGCACCAGACCCGGCTGCAGCGAAATTTCGCCGTTAAACTGGCGTACGCAACCAAAGAGCTGTTCCGCTTCAATCCAGTCGGCGGATTCAACCGGACCGTTGCTGGCAAAATTGTCTTCCGCGCTTTGTGCCGGCGACATGGTTACGTTGCCGCCGTTGACCTGATAGCGTACACCGCATAGCGCTGTCGTAGGCTGCTGCAGGCTGCGCGCGGCTTCGGCTACCCAATGCAGATACTCCGGCTCTTCCGGCGCCTTTACCAGCATAAATGATGAAATGGCTGGCGTGATCAGAAGCTGTTCCAGCGCATAAAATAAACGGGGTTGTAGATCGCCGGCGAGGGATGCCTCTGTCTCGGCGAGATTGACCTGGGTAAACAGCGCCTGATAACTTTCCGTATCAGGAGCGAGGTCGTTTCGGGTAAGTTTCGTAATGGTCAAAGTCGCTGTTTTTTAGTCAGATGTAAAACGAGCGATTATACCCGATACCGCGTCTGCGCACACGGAGGATTGCGTTTATCACGCTGATAATGGAATCGTCCACTTCACGAAAGATGATTTATTCTCAGCACATCCAGAAAAAACTGATATCCTGAAATGAGTTACACGGTCACATTGAGATCGCAATGAAATATCAACAACTGGAAAACCTTGAAAGCGGCTGGAAATGGAAATATCTGGTAAAGAAGCACCGGGAAGGTGAGTTGATTACCCGCTACATTGAAGCCAGCGCTGCGCAAGCCGCGGTCGATGTCTTGCTGACGCTCGAAAATGAACCTGTTCTGGTGAATACCTGGATCGATCAGCATATGAATCCGGAGCTCGCTAACCGGATGAAGCAGACTATTCGCGCACGACGCAAGCGTCATTTTAACGCCGAGCATCAGCATACGCGGAAAAAGTCCATCGATCTGGAGTTCGTTGTCTGGCAACGCCTGGCCGGGCTTGCGCAACGGCGAGGCAAGACATTATCAGAAACCATCGTACAGCTAATTGAAGACGCCGAGCATAAAGAAAAATATGCCAGCAAGATGTCGAGCCTGAAGCACGATCTGCAGGTGCTCTTAGGAAAAGAGTAAGTAGCGGCCAACGTTGCTTGAGATTTTCCTCTGAACTCAAAATCAGGCCAAAAAAAACCCCGCATCAGCGGGGTTTTTTATCGTAGGAAACTTAAGCCTGCGGCTGAGTTACTACGTCTTTGTAACCTTTAACTTCGATCGCAACACGACGATCCGGAGCCAGGCAGTCGATCAGTGCAGCGCGAGCTTTCACGTTGTCACAGGTGTTGCCGGTAACCGGATCAGATTCGCCCATACCGCGAGCAGAGATCTTGTTAGCCGGGATGCCTTTAGCTACGAGGTAGTCAACAACGGACTGAGCACGTTTCTCAGACAGTTTCTGGTTGTACTGCTCGGAACCGATGCGGTCGGTGTAACCCAGAACAACTGCAGAACCGTCTTTCGGGTCCATGTTGCTCAGCTGGGTGTACAGCTGATCCAGAGCCTGCTGACCTTCTGGTTTCAGAGTTGCTTTGTTGAAGTTGAACAGAACGTCAGACTTCAGGGTGAAGGTCTTGGTGGTGACTTCCGGAGCCGGAGCCGGAGCCGGAGCTACAACCGGTGCATTGTCTTCCTGACCGAAACGGTAGGAAACACCAACGCTCAGCATGCCGTTGTCCGGACGAACGCCTACAGTGCCAGCGTCGCCGATGTTGTTAACCCACTGGTATTCCAGACGGGTAGCGATGTCACGGGTCATTGCCCACTCAACGCCGCCAGCGAATACTGGGGAAACGCCGGTGTCATGGTTGTCACCGATACGGTTGTTGCTGGAGTCAGCGCGCCATACCATGCCGCCCAGACGGGTGTAGATGTCCAGATCGTCAGTGATCGGGTAACCCAGTTTAGCGGTCAGCTGAACGCCCTGAGCTTTGAATGCGCCGTTAACGTTGTCGCCTTTGTAAGGCATACGGCCCAGCCAGTCGTAACCCATTTCGAAACCGAGGTACGGGTTAACCTGATAACCACCGAACGCACCAGCGCCCAGCTGGCTTTCGTGGGTCGGACCATTGTTATTCAGGTTGCTGTTGTACCAGCCGGTGTCATGGAACTGGGACCAACCCAGTTTACCACCTGCATACCAGGTGTTATCTTTCGGAGCGGCCTGCGCTACGGTAGCGAAGCCAGCCAGTGCCACTGCAATCGCGATAGCTGTCTTTTTCATTTTTTGCGCCTCATTATCATCCAAAATTCGCCATGAAGGTACATAAGACCTCACGGTTAAATCCTTCACCGGGGGCGTGACTCGTTGTTAACTATGCTGATACATGCAGCGTAAGCCGATCACCCCTGGCGATGTAAAGTCTACAACTTAGTTAGAAACTTACAAGTGTGAACTCGGTCAGGCATATGAAAAAAAAGGGTTGTATACACAATATTTAACAAATATGGTTAATTTGTGAACGCGGTGAAAAGTCGCAAAACCGCACCACACCGGGATCTCTGTGAAATTAACCACTTTACGAGAATGGTTTTTGACGAGGCAAAAAAAATTCCAGGATTAATCCTAATTTCACTCAATGATATAAATTTGAGTGAATTTTTAGCCCACTTAATTGTCTCCCAAGCTGGCTTGTATTTCTCACCGGGCGCATGATAAAGCCCATCGCATGACCTTCTTCTGCGGCGAGCGCCAGACGTTCATGTTCTTGTTCAGTAAGTTCATCCGTCAGCCAGCCAATAACCACGCTATAATTCCCGGTACGTAAAGCGCGAATCATCGATTCCAGAGTATTGCAGGGCGACATCTGGTTAATCTGCATCACTTTTGAAAGCGGAAGGCCGGACGACTGTACCCATTCTTTACTCAGCTTTTGCTGCGGGGTGAGCCACAGTTGCCAGCGCGACTGCTGGCCAAGCTGCTGTAATAAAGGTAGCAGCAAAAGCTGCGTCATCATGGGTTGATCTTCGCGATAGACGATTTCACTAATCAGCCCAGTGGCTGAATGTTCGACGACGCTGTGCGAAGGGCGACGTACTGAAGCCGAAGTCAGTGGTGAACGATTTGCGTGAGCTGAAGTAAACATAGTCTATCTCGCCTGTGGGTTACTGTATGCATATACAGTATATCTGCCAGGGGGCGTCGTCAACCTCATTTTCCCATTTTTGCATATATTTTATGCACTCTACCCGGCTATGAATTATCGCTGCGGCGACTTATTTATATGAATTCACTGTCTCTATGCTGAACCCGCAGGCGACATTTTCCTCCGTTAATCTTTACTTCACGGCTGCCGGGCGTGTCCTCAATGGGGCCGATATGCTGTTCATCAATTAACATTGCTTAAGTATTCAGCGAGTCTCTGTAACACAATTTGCAGAATAACTTTTTCCTGAAAGCGCCTCGCAAAACAGCGAGCTGATTGAGATGAAGCCAAAATTCATCTTGCTGCACAAAACGAACTCACTTATTTTCTTCAATAACGGATCCGTTAATAAAATTACTTTTATGTGCATGATTAACAAAGGAATGATCATGAAGAAAATTTCAAAATTACGGTTCCTCCAGTTTCAGGAGTGCCTTTCCCCCTTAGGTAAAATCAGTAGCCGGCCTTTATTCGGCGGGTATAGTCTGGCGATTGAAAATACCGTATTCGCCATGGTGGCTGAGGGCGAAATCTATCTTAGGGTTTGCGAACAAAGCGCCTCTTATCGGGTTGAACATCACAGCCCGATGCTGATGATGCGCAAGAATGGCCGGCCAGTGGCCTTAAAGTATTACCGGATAGATGAAGCACTATGGCAGGACAGTAAAATGCTGTTTCACCTATCGCAGCTGTCATTGCATTCGGCGCGAAGCGAAAAGCAGCATCAGCGTGATTCCGGCAGACTAAAGAATTTGCCTAATATCAGCTTCCATATGGAGTTGATGTTGATCCATGCCGGAATAACCGATGTGAAAATGCTGCGTACACTCGGGGCGGAAAAGAGCTGGTTAAAATTGAGAGAGCATAATAAAGGAATATCAATCAATGTCCTTGAGTCCCTGGCGGGCGCGATTGCCGGCATTCATTCCGCCGCGCTCCCGGCGCAGCGGCGCCAGGAGCTACGGGAGTGGGCTAATACACAAGGATACAGCGTGGAGGATTATTCCGGTTGACCAGCAATCCGGCGCTGCAGACGACATATTTCCGGCAGCAGTGCGAGCAGTAGCCCAATCTGCTGCAGGACCAATGGTTCTTTACTGTCGGCTCGCGGCTCCAGATGTTGAATTCGCGATTGCAGGTTGCTGAGCGCCTGCTGAACACGCTGTTCGTCTGCGGGAGAATGATGCAGCGCATCATCGACGTAGCAGACGGCATCATCGAGTAACGCCAGTATTTCCGGAGTCGTCAGTTTTTCCCTGTGCGCCCCCAACGCGGAAATATAGCTGGTAAAGGTATGGTTAAGACACAACAGGCGGAATGCCGTTTCACGCATCGTGTTGTCGGCTTTAGGCTCTGTGGATAAATTTGATACCACTGATGCCAGTTCGCTATCCCGGTTATGTGCGTTACGCCGGGCAACGCGATACTCAAGACGGTTATCGCGCCCCTGATGATACTGCTCGAGAATAGCGTCAAGATAACGGCAGTTAGCGTTGATGGCCTGATCCAGTACGCGAGGTAAGTTACGGAAGTTCCAGTCAGGCCAGATAAAGGTCACTGCCGCCCAGGCGATGGCGCAGCCGATCAGCGTATCAAGGATACGCGGTAAAGCGACTTCGAATCCTTCACCTAACAGGTTAAAGCACAGCAGTACCAGCAGCGTGATAAACATCGTGGCGTGCGCATACTGCACGTTGCGAAAAGCGAAAAACAGCACGCCGGTTAGTACAATGAGCAGCAGCTGGCCTTCAACCGAGGGAACCAGCAGCAGCACCGGTAGGCCGATCGCGACGCCAATCAATGTACCGATGATCCTTAACGCCAGACGATGCCGGGTCGCGTTATAGTTCGGCTGACAAACAAACAGGCTGGTAAGCAAAATCCAGTAACCGTGGTTGAGGCCGGTAAACTGAATGAACGCATAGCCCGCGCACAGCACCAGTGACATTCGCACCGCGTGGCGGAAAAGCGCCGATTCCGGCGTCATATTGCTGCGCAGTCGTAACCAGATATCGCTAAACCCGCTAGGGCGATCGTCGGCAAGCAGATTTTCGGGATGGTTGCTGGCCAGCACGCTGGTCTGCACCGATTCGATAGTTGCCAATTGCGCATCAATAGCGCGTAGGTTATTGAGCAGAAAACCCAGCGCTTTGACCTGATCTTGCGGCGCGCCGCTGGCGCGGACGCGATCCAGCGCCGCGTCCAGATGCATAAAGGCACGTTCAAAGTGCGCATCATGCTGATACGGGATGCGTAAGAGAATGGCGCGGGAAAGTTTTTGACAGGCCTGCGCCTGCATTGACAACATCCGTTGGAAACGGAACATCACATCGCTGTAGCGGAAATGGTCGCGAAGCGTCTGATACTGAATATGTGATGAGCTGGCACGCTCATGAATGTCCTGGGCGACGAAATAATACTGAAGGGTGCGACGAGTGCCGCGTTGCCCGCGGTCGCCGCGCAGGCGTGTCAGTAAAGACGCTTTCGTCTGGTTAAGCATCGCAACCAGCTTGCCGTTAGCGAGCGCCAGATCGTACAAAGGGGCCTGACTTTCATCTTCGATATCCGGATCGAACAGTCGGGATTTAAGTTCAAGGTATTGGGCCAGCTGTTCATAGCTGCGCGCAAGATTATCCTGCAGTGGGCGGATGGGAAAAATAAGATGCCCTGCGAGTGTCAATACGTTGTACCAGATGGCGCCAGCCAGCAAAAAGAGCGGCTGCAGGTACCAACTGTTATACAGAGTGACCCCTAACATGGTGTAGATAGCGATCAGTAAGGCGCCGAAAGCAATGGTGGCATAGCGTTGACCCAGCCCGCCGAGCAGGATAAAACCCGTCGTGGACAGGGTTAACCCAATAGCAAACAGCCACGGCCATGGAAACAGTAACTCCACCGACGCGGAGGCAATAAAGAAGCAGACCAGCGTAATAGCGAGATTACGTAACCGCCCGGTAAGGCGATCGTCGAGGTCGGTCAACGCCGCGGCAACCACCCCAAGCGTTAACGGGATGGTGAGTTTGACTTCGCCAATCCACCACGGCGCAACCGTGGTGCCACAAAGCGCAATAAATATCCTGGCGTTATATAGCCAGGCGCTATTCCATGTATAACGGCGGAGCAGGGGGCTTAACATAACAGTGTTCCGTACAATTACTGAAAGCGACGGCGGGCGTTGGCTTCGCGCGCGGCGCGAGCCGTTTCAACGGAGACCACGCGGCGTCCTACCGGCCAAAGTGCAATGGCGGCAATTTTAAAATTGGCGATCCCCACGGGGATACCAAGGATGGTCAGGCACTGCGCAATACCGCTGAAAATATGCATCAGGCACAGCCACCAACCGAAGAACATGAACCACAAAATATTCAAAATAGTGCCGCCCGCGTTCAGTAAACTGTTTTTTGCTTCAGGTTCCAGTTCATCAACATGAATGGCTTCATTACCGTAGGGGAACAGCGATAGTCTGGTGATTTCCCAACATGAACGCGTCAGCGGTAACGTGAAGATCAAAATAATACTGACCAGCGTCGCCAGTAGCCAACCGAGTGTGGTGGCGAAACCGCCAAGAACAAAGTTCAAAATATTCAGAATGGTACGCATAAACCCTCTGGTTAACCCTGTGGATAATAAGACCCGGCAATTGTAACGTTTTTTTGCGCTGGAGCACCTGCTCGCGGGCGGTTAAACTTAAAAACATTCAAACTGATTGAAATTTGGCGATATATGGAACTTAAAGCGACAACATTGGGCAAACGCATGGCACAGCATCCTTATGATCGGGTGCAGTTGCTTAATGCCGGGGTCAAAGTCTCAGGCGATCGTCATGAGTATCTTATACCTTTCAATCAGTTATTGTCAGTTCAATGTAAGCGAGGCCTGGTGTGGGGCGAGCTGGAATTCGTGCTGCCGGAAAGCAAAGTTGTGCGTTTGCATGGTACCGAATGGACTGAGACGCAGCATTTCTTTCATCATCTCAATAATCTCTGGCAACAGTGGAGCGCGGAGATGAGCGAAATCGCCGCGGACTTGCTGCGCCTGCAGTTAAGTGAAATTGAACGAGCCAGCGCCGAAGGTAAGTGGTTGACGCGCCAGCAGGTCGCGGACGTGCAGGATAAAATCCGCCGGGCTTTAACCGGGTTGCCTTTCCCTGAGAGCCGTCTGGATGAATTCGATAATTGCCGCGAACTGTGGCGCCAGTGCCAATGTTGGCTTAGCGATATCGACGAGGCTCGCCTGGCGCATAATCAAGCCTATACCGAAGCTATGCTGGAACAGTATCGCGGTTTCTTCGATAAGATTGAGTCTTCGCCGCTCAACCCGGCGCAGGCGCGGGCGGTGGTTAACGGCGAGCGTTCGCTGCTGGTTCTTGCTGGCGCCGGTAGCGGCAAAACGTCGGTACTGGTCGCTCGTGCCGGGTGGTTATTAAATCGCGGCGAAGCAGCGGCGGATCAGATCCTCCTACTGGCCTTTGGCCGTCAGGCGGCTCAGGAAATGGATGAACGTATTCAGGAGCGGTTGGGAACTGACGAGATTGCCGCGCGAACGTTCCATTCACTGGCGTTACATATTATTCAGCAGGGCAGCAAGAAAGTGCCGGCGATCAGTAAGCTGGAAAACGATACAGCCGCCCGGCAAAAGCTATTGTTGAAAGCCTGGCAGCAGCAGTGTCAGGAGAAAAAAGCGCAGGCCAAAGGCTGGCGTCAGTGGCTGGTGGATGAGATGGAGTGGCAGATTGACGAAGGCGATTTCTGGCAGGATCGCGCGCTGCTGCGCCGCCTGGCCGGCCGCCTTGACCGCTGGGTTAGTTTAATGCGCATGCACGGCGGCTCGCAGGCGGAAATGATCGCCAGCGCGCCTGAAGAGGTCCGCGATCTTTTTAATAAGCGTGTGAAACTGATGGCCCCGCTGCTGAAAGCCTGGAAAACGGCGTTGAAAGAGGAAAATGCCGTTGATTTCTCCGGGCTTATACACCAGGCGGTTAACATACTGGATAAAGGCCGTTTTGTGAGCCCCTGGAAACATATTCTGGTGGATGAATTTCAGGATATCTCTCCACAGCGCGCTGAATTGCTGGCGGCGCTGCGCCGGCAAAATAAACAGACAACGTTATTTGCCGTGGGTGACGACTGGCAGGCGATTTATCGCTTTAGCGGCGCGCAGCTTTCTTTAACCACGGCATTCAACCACTACTTTGGTGAAGGGGACTGTTGTGCGCTGGATACCACCTATCGGTTTAACGGTCGAATAGGCGAGATTGCCAACGGTTTTATTCAGCAAAACCCGCATCAGTTGGCTAAGCCGCTGAATAGCCTGACCGCTGGCGATAAGAAAGCGGTGACCCTGCTGCCCGACGATAAACTCGACGATCTGCTCGACAAGTTGAGCGGCTACGTTAAACCCGAGCAGCGAATTTTGCTGCTGGCTCGTTATCATCATCTGAAGCCCGCCGCGCTGGAAAAAGCCGCGACCCGCTGGCCGCATCTGCAGCTAGATTTTATGACAATTCATGCCAGCAAGGGCCAGCAGGCTGACTTTGTTATTGTGTTGGGCCTGCAGGAGGGGGGTGACGCCTTCCCGGCGCCGGCAAGAGAGTCGGTAATGGAACAAGCGTTGCTGCCACAGCCGGAAGATTTCCCTGATGCTGAAGAGCGTCGGCTACTGTATGTGGCGATAACCCGCGCTCGCCTGCGGGTCTGGCTGCTGTTCAATAAAGAACGGTCTTCGTCCTTTGTTGAGATACTGCAGGAACTGGGCGTGCCGGTAGCGCGAAAGCCCTGATCGTCGGCGGCCATCAGGCCGCCGTGGGGATTACTTCAGGCGCTCGGCAAGGTAGCGTTGGTAATCAGGGATTAAAATTTCAATCGGTTGATTAAAGTCCGGCGACTGGATAATAAAGTCAGCGGTGGCGGCATTCGTGGCTACCGGGATATTCCACACCGTCGCCAGACGCAGGAGCGCTTTGACGTCAGGATCGTGCGGCACCGCATTGAGCGGATCCCAGAAGAAGATCAGTACATCAATTTTCCCTTCCGAAATCAGCGCGCCCACCTGCTGGTCGCCGCCCATTGGGCCGCTCAGCATCGCTTTCACTTCCAGCCCGGTGGCGCGTGAGACCAGGTTGCCGGTGGTCCCGGTTGCGTAGAGCTGGTGCTGAGCCAGTAGCGCCTGGTGACGTTCGACCCATTTCATCAGCAAATCTTTGCAGTGATCGTGTGCTACCAGCGCGATATGTTTGCGTGCGGGTAAGGTACGTGTTGTCAGTTCCATAATTGGGTTCCACTTATATTAACCTGCAGACAGAGTACTGGAAGTGACTGATGCTGCAAGCGTCGGAAAGAAAAATTTTGCCGTATCTGTGAGTTAGGCTTGATGGCTGGTTTACATGGATTAGCTTACACTAGGGCTAAAGCGCAGGAGGATTATGATGAAAGAGAACGATATTGCTAGCATTCTGACCACCACCCGGACGATTGCGCTGGTAGGCGCCAGCGACAAACCCGATCGCCCGAGCTATCGGGTAATGAAATATCTGCTGGAACAGGGCTACCACGTCATTCCGGTTTCACCAAAGGTCGCAGGTAAAACCCTACTTGGTCAACAAGGCTACGCAACCCTGGCGGAAGTTCCGGAAAAAGTCGATATGGTTGATGTGTTCCGCAACTCTGAAGCGGCGTGGGGTGTGGCGCAAGAAGCGGTGGCCATCGGGGCGAAGACGTTGTGGATGCAGCTCGGCGTGATTAACGAGCAGGCTGCCGTCATGGCGCGTGAAGCGGGACTAAATGTGGTGATGGACCGTTGTCCGGCTATTGAAATTCCCCGACTAGGGTTAGCGAAGTAAAATAAAACCCCGCATTTGCGGGGTTTTTTATGGACTTAATTTGCAGATAAGAACGTTATTACTTATTTAGATGAGCGAAACGTTTCGTCAATAAAGCTGTAATCTAATAAATGTTAATTACCCACAATATAACTGATGTTTATTTATTTTTGGTGGGCAGTAATAGAATGAAAAAATATTAAAAAACACACCGAAGATCGTTTTTTTAATTGGCACGGAAAAACTATGGTTTTTATTTTGTGTTGTTTATAAATTTTAATGATTAAAAATAATTTATCTTTTTATGATTAAAATAGATGAAATCCGTCACAGATTTTTTTGATATGACGCTAACTCGATACAAAAGGAAATGAGAAAGCCAGGAAGTATAATTTTTATTACCATAGCTTTCGGTTATGAGTTACAAAGCTGGCATGAAAAATAATGTCATGTCAAAATGTGTCTTTTTAGTTATTTTTTAATTTAATCATTGGTTTGTTGTTGTTTCAGTGTGTTTCATTTTTATTTTGTAACATCCTTGCGAGGCCGTAGGTTCTGGTATATCTAATAAGATGCATAATTAAGAATTATCCCAAACCTCTGACTGCGTCTTCATCTCAAGGGTGCTTCCTGATGAAAAATATAAATGTGACAGCAAAAGACACAGGTGTTAAATACACCGTTGATGGCAATCAAGTTAACTTAAACACGCAGTCGGTGGTGGTATTACATATTAAGCGAGAGGATATTAGTTCCTACGCCAGGCAAGGTAATGATCTTGTTCTGAAAATAAATGACGGTAGCACCCTTACGCTAAAAAACTTTTTTGTTAATGATGCTAATGGGCATCATAGTGATTTAGTGCTACAGGATGATGACACTGGCGCATTGTGGTGGCTTGACGGGGCTGGAACCAGCGATGCGCATTATTCTCTCATCAGTGATATTTCAGGACTTCTAGCCGCAGGAAGCTCTGGCGGCAGTATCGCGCCATGGGTAATGGCGGGTGCGGCTTTGCTTGGTGTAGGGGCGATGATTGCGGGATCTTCCGATAAAGATCATTCCTCGCATTCTTCGAACGATGATACTGACTCTGATGCCGACAGTGACTCGGACTCGGACTCTGACAGTGACTCCGATCTTGGCGGCCACGAAAGTGATGCTGATGCGGACTCCGACAGCGATTCCGATTCTGACAGCGATTCCGACTCTGACAGCGACTCCGATTCCGACAGTGATTCGGACTCTGACAGCGATTCGGACTCTGACAGCGATTCGGACTCCGACAGTGACTCTGACTCTGACAGCGATTCGGACTCTGACAGTGACTCTGACTCTGACAGTGACTCTGACTCTGACAGCGATTCGGACTCTGACAGCGATTCGGACTCCGACAGCGATTCGGACTCCGACAGCGACTCGGATTCCGACAGCGATTCCGACTCCGACAGCGACTCGGATTCTGACAGCGACTCGGACTCGGACAGCGACTCCGATTCCGACAGCGATTCGGACTCTGACAGCGACTCGGACTCTGACAGCGACTCGGACTCTGACAGCGACTCGGATTCTGACAGTGATTCCGATTCGGACAGCGATTCCGATTCGGACAGCGATTCCGACTCTGACAGCGATTCGGACTCTGACAGCGATTCGGACTCCGACAGTGACTCTGACTCTGACAGCGATTCGGACTCTGACAGTGACTCTGACTCTGACAGTGACTCTGACTCTGACAGCGATTCGGACTCTGACAGCGATTCGGACTCCGACAGCGATTCGGACTCCGACAGCGACTCGGATTCCGACAGCGATTCCGACTCCGACAGCGACTCGGATTCTGACAGCGACTCGGACTCCGACAGCGACTCCGATTCTGACAGCGATTCCGACTCCGACAGTGACTCCGATTCGGACTCTGACAGCGATTCGGACTCCGACAGCGATTCGGACTCCGACAGCGACTCGGATTCCGACAGCGATTCCGACTCTGACAGCGACTCGGACTCCGACAGCGACTCCGATTCTGACAGCGATTCCGACTCCGACAGTGACTCCGATTCGGACTCTGACAGTGACTCCGATTCGGACAGCGACTCGGATTCTGACAGTGATTCGGACTCCGACAGTGACTCCGACTCTGACAGCGACTCGGACTCCGACAGTGATTCCGATTCAGACAGCGACTCCGACAGCGATTCGGATTCTGACAGTGATTCGGATTCTGACAGTGACTCGGATTCCGACAGCGATTCCGATTCTGACAGCGATTCCGATTCTGACAGCGATTCCGATTCTGACAGCGATTCCGATTCTGACAGTGATTCCGACTCCGACAGTGATTCCGACTCCGACAGTGATTCCGATTCCGACAGCGACTCGGACTCCGACAGTGACTCCGATTCGGACAGTGACTCGGATTCGGACAGTGACTCGGATTCGGACAGTGATTCGGACTCGGACAGCGATTCCGACTCTGACAGTGATTCGGACTCCGACAGTGATTCCGATTCTGACAGCGACTCTGACAGTGATTCCGACTCTGACAGCGACTCGGACTCCGACAGCGACTCGGATTCTGACAGTGACTCCGACTCTGACAGCGACTCGGATAGCGACAGCGACTCGGACTCTGACAGTGATTCCGATTCAGACAGCGACTCCGACAGCGATTCGGATTCTGACAGTGACTCGGACTCCGACAGTGACTCGGACTCCGACAGCGACTCGGACTCCGACAGTGACTCCGATTCGGACAGCGATTCCGACTCAGACAGCGACTCGGACTCAGACAGCGACTCGGACTCTGACAGCGACTCGGACTCTGACAGCGATTCGGATTCGGACAGCGACTCGGATTCCGACAGTGACTCCGATTCGGACAGTGACTCCGATTCGGACAGCGACTCGGATTCCGACAGCGATTCCGACTCTGACAGCGATTCGGATTCGGACAGCGACTCGGATTCTGACAGCGATTCGGATAGCGACAGCGATTCTGACGCCGACAGTGACTCTGACAGCGATTCGGACTCCGACAGTGACTCCGACTCCGACAGCGATTCAGACTCGGATAGCGACAGCGACTCGGACTCTGACAGCGACTCGGATTCTGACAGCGATTCGGACTCTGACAGCGACTCGGATTCTGACAGCGATTCGGACTCTGACAGCGACTCGGATTCTGACAGCGATTCGGACTCGGACAGCGACTCGGATTCGGACAGCGACTCGGATTCGGACAGCGATTCCGACTCTGACAGTGATTCGGACTCCGACAGTGATTCCGATTCTGACAGCGACTCGGATTCCGACAGTGACTCCGATTCGGATTCTGACTCTGATTCGGACTCCGACTGCGACTCGGATTCGGACAGCGATTCGGACTCTGACAGTGATTCCGATTCGGACAGCGACTCCGACAGCGATTCGGATTCTGACAGTGACTCGGACTCCGACAGTGACTCGGACTCCGACAGCGACTCGGACTCCGACAGCGACTCCGATTCTGACAGTGATTCCGACTCTGACAGCGATTCCGACTCTGACTCGGACTCCGACAGCGATTCGGACTCCGACAGCGATTCGGACTCCGACAGCGATTCGGACTCCGACAGCGATTCGGATTCCGACAGCGATTCGGATTCGGACAGTGACTCCGATTCGGACAGTGACTCCGATTCGGACAGCGACTCGGATTCTGACAGCGACTCCGACTCCGACAGCGACTCGGATTCTGACAGCGACTCGGATTCGGACAGCGACTCGGATTCGGACAGCGACTCGGATTCGGACAGCGATTCGGACTCTGACAGCGACTCGGATTCTGACAGCGACTCGGACTCTGACAGCGACTCGGATTCTGACAGCGACTCGGATTCGGACAGCGACTCGGACTCTGACAGCGACTCGGATTCGGACAGTGATTCCGATTCCGACAGCGACTCGGACTCCGACAGCGACTCGGACTCCGACAGCGACTCCGATTCTGACAGTGATTCCGACTCTGACAGCGATTCCGACTCTGACTCGGACTCCGACAGCGATTCGGATTCGGACAGCGACTCGGATTCCGACAGCGATTCGGACTCCGACAGTGACTCGGATTCTGACAGCGATTCGGACTCTGACAGCGACTCCGATTCTGACAGCGATTCGGACTCCGACAGTGACTCCGATTCGGACAGTGATTCGGATTCGGACAGTGACTCCGATTCTGACAGTGACTCGGATTCGGACAGCGATTCGGACTCTGACAGCGACTCGGACTCCGATAGCGATTCAGATTCCGATAGCGATTCAGATTCCGAACCGCAGGCAAATGATGATACGCATACGGCAGCTATCGATACCGTAGAAGGCAATCTGAATAACGTGACCGGCACAGCGAGCCAGCTGTTGGGCGTCACCTTACTCAATACGGTTGATGTTTCGCTGCTGGCAGCAAACTCGACAAAATTCTCGGTCAGTGAAGGAACGACCGAAGATGTGACGATTGCTGTCACCGGTTCAACATTGCTGAGTTTGCAGTCTGTACTGGCGCTGCTGGGGCAACTGGTGGGAGGCGCATCATCCATTACCGCCGATCTGTCGATTGTGAATACCGACACCGGGGAGGTGGTGCAGATTATCCCGGATGCCGTGAGCATGACACCGTCGCTGGCGTTACTGAACCTGGTTTACTCCGGCAGTGCGACCTTCAGCGACTTGCCGGCAGGGAATTATGCGGTGGTGATTTCTTCACCGCAGGCATCAGGTGGCCTGGCCGCAGTGGTTGATGAACTGGCGTCGGCAAATCTGTTGTCGGTAGCGCAAGCAACGATCACGGATTCTACGGAATACACCTCGACTGCTATTGCCGGCAATGTTCTGACTGCAGATGCGGGCGGCGATGTAGCGGATACCGGTGAGGGTATTACGGTAAGCAAAATTGCCTCCAGCGTGCAGACCACACCGCTCGATGTCACGGCAGCAGGTATCGTGATCAATGGTCTCTACGGACAACTAACGATCCATGCGGACGGCAGTTATACCTACAAAGCAACAGGGGATGCAGACGCTGTTGGGCAGGCGGATGTCTTTACCTACACGATTGTGGATGCGAATGGTCATACTGCGACGGCCACGTTGACAATTAATATCGTGGCAGGAAGTGATATCGGAGAATCTGATGCTGATGCAGATTCGGACAGCGACTCGGACTCTGACAGCGATTCGGATAGCGACAGCGACTCGGATTCGGACAGTGACTCCGATTCGGACAGCGACTCGGATTCCGACAGCGATTCGGATTCTGACAGCGACTCGGATTCGGACAGCGATTCGGATTCTGACAGTGACTCTGACTCGGACAGTGATTCGGACTCCGACAGTGATTCCGATTCGGACAGCGACTCGGATTCCGACAGCGATTCGGATTCGGACAGTGACTCCGATTCGGATAGCGACAGCGATTCGGACTCTGACAGCGATTCGGATTCTGACAGCGATTCGGATTCTGACAGCGATTCGGATTCTGACAGCGACTCGGACTCTGACAGCGACTCGGACTCTGACAGTGATTCCGATTCCGACAGCGACTCGGACTCTGACAGCGACTCGGACTCTGACAGTGATTCCGATTCCGACAGCGACTCGACTCGGATTCGGACAGCGATTCCTCCGACTCCGACAGCGACTCGGATTCCGACAGCGATTCCTCCGACTCCGACAGCGACTCGGATTCCGACAGCGATTCCGACTCCGACAGCGACTCGGATTCTGATTCGGACAGCGATTCGGACTCGGACAGCGACTCGGATTCGGACAGCGATTCGGATTCGGACAGCGACTCGGATTCGGACAGCGATTCGGACTCCGACAGCGACTCGGATTCGGACAGCGATTCGGACTCCGACAGCGACTCGGACTCTGACAGTGATTCTGACTCGGATAGCGATTCGGATTCTGACAGTGACTCTGACTCGGATAGCGATTCGGATTCTGACAGCGACTCTGACTCTGACTCTGACAGCGACTCGGACTCCGACAGCGACTCGGATTCTGTTGAGGCAATACCTGATACCAACAGTTCTGAGGTTGTGCAGCATTACGGCAACCTTAATGGTACCGAAGGTAATCTGTCGCAGTTGGTTGGCGTCTCGCTGTTAAGCACGATTAATGTGTCACTGCTGTCTGGCAGTAGTTTCCGCTTCAACGTGGATAACAACACCACAGAAAATATGACTGTTGATGTCAGCGGCGTGTCACTGCTTTCAACCGGCGGACTGCTAACTTCGATAGTCAATCTGTTGGGGGCTGGAAATACGTTGACGGCCGACCTCTCGGTGATTGATGTCGCAACTGGACGAGTGGTCGCAATTGACCCTGGAAGTGTGAATATCAGCGCGACATTACTTGGCGGGCTGGTGTATAGCGGTACGGCATCCTTCGAGAACTTACCGGCAGGAAACTATGCGTTGGCGATTTCCTCACCGAATTCTGATGGGGTATTGGTTAGCTTGATTAATACGCTCGCGGGAGCGGGTGTAGCCACCTTTGTCGAGGCAACGGTAACCGATTCGTTGGGTTATAGCGGAAGCACCGTCACCGGCAACGTGCTGGAGGGTTCTGAAAATGGCGACATGGCTGATAGCGGTACGGGTCTGTCAGTTACCACTGTCACCGCGACATCTGCGGCGGGTGAACCTCACTCAGTCAACGGCGGCACAATATCAGTAACGGGGGCTTATGGCGTACTGACGATTAATGCTGACGGTAGCTATACCTATCAGGCGTCTGGTAAGGCGGGTTCGGCAGGTAATGCGGATGTATTCACATACACCATTACGGACAGCAATGGCGTGCAATCAACCACCACACTGACCATCAATATTGGCCAGGAGGTTGAATCGGCCCAGGCCAATCCGGATACCCAGGCTTACTACGTCGGGAATGTCGATGACAATATTGATATACAGGGAGGTAATGTCGTTCAACTGGCTGGACTTTCCTTACTCAATACGGTGAATGTCGCACTGCCGACAAATGGCTTTAAATTTACCGTAGCTGACGGGACTGAACAGGATGTCACCCTGGCCGTTACGGGGTCAACAACCTTAAGCGTGGCGCTTGGCGCGGTCACTCTGGATCTTATCCTGGTGAATACCGATACCAACCAGATTGTCGGCGTCATTAAGGATGGAATTTCGGCAACACCGCAGGGGCTCCTTGGATTAAGCCTGCAGTACGCGGGTGGCGGTGAGTTCGAAAAAATTGGTGCCGGTAACTATATGGTCGTTATTTCGTCGCCGACGACTGGAGGATTGATTGGTTCGATACTGAATCTGAATTTGGGCACCAGCATTAGTATGGAGGTGACTGATTCGACTAAATACGTGACGGGGAATGTTCTGCACACCGATAGCGATGGTGATGTTGGCGATACAGGTAATGGAATTACCGTAAGCAGCATCCAGTTTGGATCGCAGGTCGAGACCGTCACTGCCAGCGGCGTCACGATTAACGGCACCTACGGTACTCTGACTATCAAGTCTGATGGTAGCTATAGTTATCATGCTAATGGAACAACCGGTGTGGGTCAGAGTGATGTCTTCACCTATACGATAACGGATACGCTGGGTCATACATCGTCGACAACGCTGACGATGAACATTGAGTCAACGCCAGCGATAGCGGTTGATGATATCGCCTCCCTGTCGGTGGCGACGGCAATGCAGTCGGTTACCTGGACGCAAAGCGTCAGTAATCTTGCGGTGACAAATGCAGCAGTAGCGGCTAATACGACATCGACGACTAACGTTACAAGCCAGAACTTTACCGTCGCTGAAGGCCGGGAAGTGGATAACGCTTCCATCACCCTAAATCTGAGTGGCACCAGGACTAGTGGCTTGACTGTCTTGAACGGCGATCTCTCAGGGACAGTCACATTGGTTCATCATGTGATGGTTGACGGGGTAATGACTGATGTGACGGTCTGGAGCGGGCCTTTGAGTATGGCTCTGGATGGTGTCCCCATCATAAGCCCGACAACGGATACGGACACTGTGACGCTTAACCTGGTTAATGGAACTACTCCGGTACAACTTGCCGCAGGTGATTATACTCTGAGTATTAGTCATACGATGCAGGCTGGACCGGCAATGACATACAACCTGGCGGCGAGCGTGACGGGAACCGAGATTCATACCGATGCGCATCTGACGGCCGCGCAATCTGTGGCCGGCAATATCCTCGACGGTTCTGGCGCAGACGGGGTTCAGGATACGCTTGGATCATTGCATAGCGGGTTCACGATAACGGGGGAAAACAATCTGGGTGTCGTGACGCATTGGACATTCCATACTGATGGAACCTTGACCAACGACACAGGAACCAGCGCGACTAACGGGAAAGCTGTGCTGTATGGTGAATATGGAACGCTGACCATTGATGGGCAGGGAGGTTATACCTATCAGCTGAATAGCGGTATCAATACTGATGCCATTACGGCTAAGGAGACGTTTACTTACACGCTTATTAGTAGTGATGGCGGTAGTTCGACGGCGAATTTGACCATCGATCTCCATCCGCAGATTGCCGGCAGCGTCAATGACGATAGCATTCACAGTACGGCTTACGATGACACCTATAGCATGGGAGTGGGCGCCGATACGGTGGTCTATAACCTGTTGGCGGATGACAACACGGGGGGCAACGGCAGCGATACCTGGAACGATTTCTCGGTCGCCCAGGGAGACCATATCGATGTCTCTGCGCTGCTGGTCGGCTGGAATGGATCCAGTGATACGCTGGGTAACTATATTACGCTGAGCTATGTCGGCGGTAATACCGTGGTGTCTATCGACCGCGATGGTTCGGGTGGAACGACGCACCAGCCAGCGACGTTAATCACGCTGCAGGGGGTCCATATCAATTCGCTCGACGAGCTGATTGATACCAATAACTCGCACTAAAATCAGGCCATATCACGGGTGGCGCAGGGAGGCGCCGCCATTATGGCTTTATACGCTGGAGGTGAAACGACGAAAAACAACCCCGGAAACGATGGGCAATCGTTAAATAAAAAGAATGATGCGAAAAGAGTATATCCATATTTTCAGTGTGCTTTCTGAAGGGTAATTTTATGCGTCTATTTCAACAAAAAGGGATTGTCAGCGTTTACAGGTTCAGCACAATTTTGCTGTCGTTAAGCGTAATATTAACGGCTGATGCGGAAGAGCTTTCATTTCCGCCGACTAACATTAGTACTCAGAGATTAAACGATAGCCAACAGGTCGCCGGATATTCTGAGGATCTCATCAATCCGCAGAGTCATTTAACCGGCCCGTTAGATATTGCCACCGCGGTAAAATCAGCGGTCAACTGGCACCCGGCGATTACTCAGCAGGTGAGTAAACTTCAGGAACAGGTGCAGCGCGTGGATGTAGCTAAAGCCAAATATTATCCCCAGGTGAACGCGGGGATGAATAATGGTTATAGTAATTCATACTCCGATTCCGGCTATTCACCCTCATTAGTTGTTTCTGTTTCACAAATGCTCTACGACTTCGGCAAAGTCTCAAGCTCGGTCAGAGCGGCAGATGCCGCCGTTGCCCAGCAGCAGGCGATGGTGATGCTTAATATCGACCAGGTGGCCCATGATACCGCTGGCGCGGTGGTGCAGATGCAGGGCTACCAGAAGTTGGTGAAAATCGCTCAGGCACAAGTTGATTCGCTAAAACAAATTGGCGATCTGATCCGCCAGCGTAACGATGCCGGGGCAACTTCGCTCTCTGATGTTGTGCAGACTGACACTCGCGTTGAGGGGGCGCAGGCGACGCTTATCCAATATCAGGCGGCGCTCGAACGCTGGAAAGCGACTCTGGCCACCTATCTTGGGCTTGGCAGCATTACCTCCGTGACTGACGGCGTGCCGCAGGATATGGATGCGGCCTGTGCCGTAAGTAAAATTGATTATCGTGCCGTACCCGCTGTGCTGGCCGCTTTAGCGCAAGCCACGCAGGCGCAGGCGCAGCTCGATAACGCGACAGCGCAAATGCTACCGACCATCTCTCTGGAACCCCAGGTGACGCATTATCTGAATGATAATTACGCCAACAGCGCCGTGTTAAATAAAACGCAATATTCGGCGTGGGTCAAAGTGGAAATGCCAATCTACCAGGGGGGGGCATTAACGGCCTCCCGCGAAGCGGCGCAGCAAATTTTATCTGCGGCTAACGCCGGGATTAGAAACGCCCAACTCGATGCCAGTCAGAAATTAAGCGCCTCGCGCGATGAGGCGCTGAATCTTAAACAATCCATCAGTATCCAGCGCCGCCAGCAGCAACTTGGCGAGCAAACTCGCGCGCTCTATCAGGATCAATATCTGCAGTTGGGTACGCGTCCGCTACTGGATCTGCTTAACGTCGATCAGGAAATCTATCAGGCGCAATTCAGCCAGGTGTTAACTGAAGCACAACTGCGTAATCTGGAGCTGGACTGTCTGTTCAGTACTGGAAAGATGCGCTCCGTTTTTGCTCTGGATAATCAAAGCATCCAGGGTGTGGAGATCCGCCCATGAGCGAACAACCTCATCACAGCGATATTCCCCATCTTCTGGATTGGGCTAACGCGATGGCTTTTGTCGCCAGCCATTATCGGCAGAGCTATTCGCCGGGGACGCTGCATGCGGCGGCGGAGTGGGCGACGCAGAAAACACTGCCTGATGCGCTTAAACATCTCTGTCGGCACGCCGGTTTGCATTGTCAATTTCTCAACGGCAACGACCGGCGTATGTCGGCGTGGCGCTTGCCGCTAGTCGTTCAGCTTAAAGATGGACAGATTGGTATTATCGAAAGCTTTGATCTTAATAATTTAGTTGGCATCCGTTTTGTCAAAGAGCTCACCTTACTCAGCCAGTGGCCGCTGGACGCATTATTGGCTGAGATTGAGCTTACCGTTGCATTTCGTCCAGCTTCGCCCGAAAAAGATATCCGAACTGAAAGTTATCTTGCGCGCTTTCAGCCGGACTGGCTGCGCAAAATCGTTCTCAAAGATATCCGCCCGTATATGCATGTCATGCTGGCATCGCTGGCAATTAATGTACTGGCTCTGGCCGGCATTCTATTTTCGATGCAGGTGTACGACCGGGTGATCCCGGCGCAGTCTTATCCCACCTTATACGTTTTATTCAGCGGCGTATTAATCGCTGCAGTATTCAACTTTATTCTCAAAATTACCCGTGGACACGTTACTGACCTACTTGGCAAACGCGGAGATATTCGTATTTCCGATCGTGTATTTGGTCATGCGCTGCGGCTAAAAAACTCAGCGGTTCCGCGTTCTACTGGCAGTTTTATTTCACAGATACGCGAGCTCGAGCAGGTACGGGAAATGATGACGTCAACCATGATGACGGTTATTGCCGATCTGCCGTTTTTCATCCTTTTCCAACTGGTACTGTTCATTGTTTCGCCTTGGTTGAGTTGGATCGCGCCGGTCGCGACGATCCTGATGCTGCTTCCGGGATTTTTATTGCAAAAGAAACTGGCCGAACTGGCTAACAAGAATCAACACGAAAGCACGCTACGAAACGCCATTCTGGTGGAAAGCATTCAGGGCTTACCGGATATCAAAATGATGCAGGCGGAAAGCCGCTTTCTGCAGCAGTGGAATAGCTATGTGGCTATCACCGCAGAATCGGGGGTAAAAACCCGCAAAGTCACCCACGGCCTGGTGAGCTGGGGGATGTCTATCCAGAATCTGCTGTACGCCACGGTGGTGGTGGTCGGCGCGCCGCTGGTGATTAATGGCGACATTACAACCGGCGCGATGGTGGCGGCGTCAATGTTGTCAAGCCGGATGGTGGCGCCAATGACCGCGCTCTGCGGCGTATTGGCGCGCTGGCAGCAGGTGAAGGTGGCGAAAGCCAGCCTGGATAATCTGATGGCGCTGCCGGTAGAAGGCGGGCAGGATGAGCCGCGCATCCACCGCGCTGTGCTGCACGGCAACTATGAGTTTCGCAACGCTGAGTTTCGCTACGGCAAGGACAACGGCCCCATTCCGCTGCGTATTAAGCAGTTGTCGATTAAGGCCGGGGAGAAAATCGCTATCCTCGGACGCATCGGCGCCGGCAAATCGACGCTATTGCAGGCGATGATGGGTAACGTTGAGCTGGCATCCGGTGAGCTGCGGCTCGACGATCTTGCCCTGCCGCAAATCGATCTGGCGGATATTCGCCGCAATGCGACTTTGCTAACCCAGGAAGCTCGTCTGTTCCACGGAACGCTACGGGAAAATTTAACGCTGGGAAGGCCAATGGCCAGTGATGACGAACTGGTGAAGGTACTGGAACTGTGCGGGGCGATGGAGTTCGTCAGTAAACTGCCCATGGGGCTTGAGCATCTGGTGATGGAAGGGGGCCTTGGCCTTTCCGGCGGGCAACGGCAATCATTGCTGCTGGCGCGCTCTCTGCTGCGCGACCCCAATATTATTTTGCTGGATGAGCCGACTTCATTCTTTGATGAACGCACCGAAAAAGCGTTTGTCGAGCAACTGGCGCATTGGGTGGGCGAACGTACATTGATTATTGCTACCCATAAAGCGGCGGTGCTGAGCATTGTCGATCGTATTTTGGTTATCCAGGATGGGCAACTGGCGTTGGATAAACCTAAAGCGACGGTCTTTGAACAAGAAAAAGCGCGTGGCCAGGTGGTGAATATATGAATAAGTCCGACGCGATTCTTCCACTGGCGCAGGATGCCGATCCGGTTTCTGACATGGTCGATAATGAACGGGATGAGGCTGAACTGGTCAAATCGCGCCGCTTAATTCTCCTGCTGGCGCTGCTAATGGTAGTGACCGGCGTATGGGCGTGGTTTGCGACCCTGGACGAGGTTTCGACCGGGACAGGTAAGGTGATCCCAAGTTCTCGTGAGCAGGTGCTACAAACCCTTGATGGCGGGATCTTAACCGAGCTCAACGTCCGCGAGGGGAGCAGGGTGGCGGCCGGGCAGGTCGTCGCGCGGCTTGATCCTACCCGTAGCGAATCGAACGTCGGCGAGAGCCAGGCGAAATATCGCGCTTCACTGGCAGCGAGCATTCGCCTTACCGCCGAAGTTAATAACCAACCGCTGATTTTTCCTCCTTCTCTTAAGGCCTGGCCGGGGTTACTGGCGGAAGAAACCCGCCTCTATCATAGCCGACGGGACCAGCTAACCAAATCGATGCGCCAGCTTGAGCAGTCGCTGTCGTTGGTGAAAAGCGAGTTGGCTATCAACGAAAGGCTGGCTAAAACCGGCGCTGCCAGTAATGTGGAAGTGCTGCGTTTGCGCCAACAGGCTGCCGATATTGAGTTAAAGAAAATCGATCTCAACACCCGCTACTACGTCGATGCCCGCGAACAGTTATCGAAAGCCAATGCCGACGTAGCCAGTCTTGCCGAAGTCATTAAAGGGCGGGCGGATTCCGTCGCCCGGCTGACCGTTCGCTCGCCGGTGCAGGGGATCGTCAAAAATATCAAGGTCAACACCATTGGCGGCGTTATTGCCCCGAACGGCGAGCTGATGGATATCGTGCCGATCGATGGCCGCTTATTAATTGAAGCGCGTATTTCGCCGCGCGATATCGCTTTTATTCATCCCGATCAGAAGGCGCTGGTGAAAATCACCGCCTATGATTATGCCATCTACGGCGCGCTTAATGGGGTCGTTGAGACCATTTCTCCCGATACTATTCAGGACGAGGCAAAACCCGATCTTTATTACTATCGGGTGTTTATCCGTACCGATCATAACTATCTGGAAAATAAACACGGTAAGCGTTTTTTAATCGGTCCGGGAATGATCGCCACTGTTGATATTAAAACCGGCGAAAAGACGGTAATGGATTATCTGGTGAAACCATTTAATCGAGCAAAAGAGGCGCTGAGAGAAAGGTAATACCCACAAGTTGGCTTCATGTTTGGTGAAATTTTCAACGTATGGAGATTTGAGATGGCATTAAGCGATTTATTACAACAGGCCTGCTTTCAGAGCAGACCATTAAAAACGACCGCGCTGCCTGCTGATTATCCCGGGTGGGTTATCTTTTTTAGCGTGAGTGATGGTAAGGAGCGGGCGCATGTCCAGGTCGCAGCGGCGGCCAGTTTTGATCAAGCCTGGCTTGCTGGCGCCAGAGCCCTGCAGGAGTGGCGCAAAAAACAAGACAACGAACCACAGTGGTTGCGTATTGATATTGTCGATAGCGTTGAAAAACTCAGCTGGGAAAACCTACAGAAGAAACTCAGCATCACCAAACGCAATTATTTCCGCTTTGGCCTTTCTTTCGATGCGCAATTTACTCAGGCGATCCTCGAACAGGAAATTGCGGCGAATGCCTTATTGTATGACGGAGATAACGGTGTCGCGGCGCCAAATGGCATCAATCTGGAAAACTATGGCCAACGACGCTTTAAACAAAGTTTGAGCTGGCCGGATGCACCACAGCAGATACTTTGGCGTTTCAAAACCCGCGCGGTATTCTGCGACCGCAGCGGCGCCAGGCTGATTGAGCACAGCGGCCGCAGTTCAGGCTACCGCGTTATCGGCGAAGAATGGCAAAAAAACTGGCTGGCGGAAGTGATCAAAAAAGGTAGCGATTACTTAGCTCGTCAGGTGAAAAAAGATGGACTTTATTACTACGGTTGGTTTCCCTGTTTCGATCGTCCTGTACGATCCTATAACGCCTTGCGTCATGCCAGTTCGACCTATTCGTTAATTGAAGCATGGGAAGCAACCAGGCAACCGCACCTGCGCCAGGCGATCGATCGAGCGATTGGTTACCTGGTTACCAATCTTATTTCTGTGCGTACCCTTGACGATGGGCAACAGGCGGCATTTTTGTGTGATGTCGATAATGAAATTAAACTCGGCGGCAATGCGGTGAGTATTCTGGCGCTGGTCAAATACACGGAAACGACAGGCGACCAGCAGCACCTGGAATTAATGGCGCAACTGGCCGCCGGTATTGCATTTATGCAGGATGCGCAGAGCGGCGAGTTTGTCCATGTTCTCAATAGTCACGACCTCTCGTTGAAGGCTAAGCATCGTATTATCTACTACGATGGCGAGGCGGCGTTCGCGTTGATGCGTTTGTATAGCCTGACGCAAATGCCGCAGTGGCTGGCGATGGTTGAAAAAGCGTTCGAATACTTCATTCGGCAACAGCACTGGCAGCATCACGACCACTGGCTGAGTTACTGTGTTAACGAATTGACGCGTTTTCGTCCGGAAGAATGTTATTTTCGCTTTGGGCTGGATAACGTGCGCGGACATCTGGATTTCGTACTGCAGCGCGTGACAACCTATCCGACGCTGCTGGAGCTGATGATGGCGGCAGCAGAGATGATTGCGCGCCTTGACGCTTCGCCGGCGCAACGTCATTTACTTGAAGGGTTTGATAAAGAAAAGTTCTATCAGGCGCTGGAGTGTCGTGCGCGCTACCTGCTGGATGGTTTCTTCTGGCCGGAACTGGCGATGTTCTTTAAAAACCCGGCGCGTATCGTCAACAGCTTCTTTATTCGCCACCACAGCTACCGCGTGCGTATTGATGACGTTGAGCACTATCTGTCTGGCTATATTGCCTATCAAAAATATTATCAGGCGGCGACTATGCGCCAGTCAATTCCTGCGGTTGCGCCTCCCGAGCGCCGGGGGACAACGGTATTTTTGTTAGAGAACCTGCGTGATGTTGGCAACGGTATTGAAGTCGCCGCCACCCGGCGTGCGAAGCTGTTCGTCGAGCACCTGCAGACCGTGCCCTGGCTTATCACCGCAATGTGGGATCCGGAACTGCATGTCGCGGTCAAGGCGTTAAAGGCGCGTGGCGCGTTGCCGGAAGAGGTGCCGGTTTATAACCTCTACGAGGCTTTAGTGACGAGCTTCGCAGCGGGGAAAATTATCCCGCTGCCTGCGCTTAAAGGTGAGGTTGAGCTCCGACAGGCTATCGCGCCGAAGGCCCAGGCCTCGGTCGGCAAAAATAACTATCAGCTACGCCCGCAGGGACAGCTGGTGGAGGATTATGTCGATGGCGCCGGCAATGTTCTGCTGCGCAAATATTTCGACGAAAGAAAAGCGAATTTGCAAATTGCCCGTATCGATGTTGCCTTGCCTGACGGCGACGTTAAATCCTTCAACCAGCAGGAGGCGTTCTTCTCGTGGATGCTGGAGATGATGCTGCCCGACGAGCGCCGCTGGCATTTTATCGTCGATAAAAATAAAGCCTGGAAAGCGTTTGTCTGTTCTCGTCCGGCACAGCGGATAGACTGCACGCTGAGCGCGATTATCCATTCCCATCATCAGTTGCTTAATGGCGTAGTGAAAGCCTCCTACCGCCACTTAATCGAGCAACCGGAACTGGTTGACCGCTTAATCGTTCTCACCGATGAGCAGTGGCAGGACTTACAGCATGAAGGATTTCCCGGCGAACGTCTGACCGTCATCCCTAATCATATGGATGACAGCAAAATTCCGGCAAACCCGCAAAAGGATCCCTCTGAAACCGTTATCTACCTGGCGCGTTACTCGGAAGAGAAGCAGCACATGATGTTGTTTAACGCCTTTCGCAAGGTAGCGGCGCAGCTTCCTGGTGCGCGACTGCATACCTATGGTGTCGGGCCGTTACGCCGTACTCTCAGCGATCAGGTAAAAGCGTGGAAAATGGAGGACATCATCTCCATTAATGGCTTTACCTCAGATATTGCCGCAGTACATAAATCCGCCTGCTGCACGGTATTGTGCTCAAATCAGGAAGGGCAATCCTTGTCAGCCGTTGAGGCGATGGCGTACGGCACACCGCTCATCAGCTTTGCGATAAAATATGGCCCGCGCGATATTCTGCAGGATCGACAGGCCGGGATCCTGGTGCCATACGGTGATGAAGATGCGCTGGCGGTGGCGTTGGTACAGGTTATTTCTGACAAGGCGCTACAAAAAGAGATGCAGGCTGCCGCCCTGCGTAACGCGCGACGTTATTGCGCCAATGCGATTGCCCAACGCTGGGAGCAGTGGTTGCAGCAGAATGAACAGCGGATAAGCGCTGAGGGCCAACAGGGGCCGAACGTGGTTTCTCTCAAAGAACGGGTAGTGTAAGACGACTGCCGCCCCGGCGAGCATATGATGTCGGGGCGGAGCATGTCGGGGAGGCGGCGCTATGCAACCAGTAAAATCATGGGCGACATCAATAGCAGCGTGTTGGTTGGCGATGTCTTGTCTCCCTTCAGCCTCCGCGGAAGAAATGGTGCAGGTATCGCGCTGTGTTAAAGGTTCGATACTACTTAAGCATGTTCTTGAAAAAGAATATGTCGAAGATGAGTTCCACATTTTTTATAGCCTGCAGGGGCCTGATGCCCTTAAATTTCAGTACGACAGTTCGGGTAGCGGTGTTCCCGACAGCATTAAGGATATTGCCGTTCAGCTACAGGCCGCTAAATATCTCTACTCCACGGTATTGGGATTACGCTTTCCGCTACAGCAGAAAATTTACGCACAGGCGCGGCAAATCAACATTTATGTGCTGACTTTGCCAAAAGGTAACGGCCTTGCCTTCGACCGCGTCGCTTCAGAAACGATGGGCGATGGCAGGCAGATACCTTGCGGCCTGAAGTTTGTGCTGAATGCTGCGCTAGATCCAGCCCGCAACGTCACCCCGGCTCATGAGTTTTTCCATCTTTATCAATATGGTTACGCGGTGTTTAAACAACGATGGTATCTGGAAGGAATGGCGCGCTGGATGGAAAATAGTTTTAAAGCGCCAGAGAAAAATACCCGTCGACTGGCCGTGTTACCGGCCTGTGAAAGTAACTTCTCGCGCGGCTACTCTGCGGCCAACTACTGGGCAAGCGTCGCGGCGGCGCGATTTGCCAGCGTCGCGCTGCCTGCCGCTGCTCAGCGTTTTCGCTACAGCGATGGTTCTACGGTGTTGATTGCGCAGGACGTTGCCGGGGGAGGAATGCTACAGCCTTTCTTTAATCAGCTGTCCCGCAATAGCGCTGCGCAGTCAAGACAGCTGAATGTCGCTAATACTCGTTGGTCAGAAGCTCAACAACAGGCCCCGCAGTTTAACGGCGCGATTTGTCAGGCTTTAGCTGACGCAGAGGTTGAGCATTAAGAGCGATCGTGGAAACACGCCGCCCATCGGGGCGGCGCGGAGGGCTTAGTTACGCAGACGCGGCGCCTGCAACTGCTTACGGATAGTCTGCGCCAGTTCGTCCATCGACGGCTGTTCGGGATGTTCATCGCTGGCTTCACTGCTGAGCTGCGCTTCCGCGAGGTAGGTGTGGACCGGCTGGCCGTCCTCATCTTCCATCACAACATGATACCAGGGGGCCGCGCGCAGTTCATCGTTGGCGCCGATTTCATCCGCGGCGGGCTCGTCAAGCGAATACTCTGGATCGATATCAACGATTACGCCAAGGTAGCCGAGTAGCGTATGGCGAACCTGTTGGCCGATACCGAATTTGCTGGCAATCATAGTCACCTCCCGGGAAACGCTGGCGCCCACTGTATCCATCATCTTCAAATGTTCTTGAGTCATGAGAATAACGTGTGGGCGATGTTCCGCTTTTCAAGTTACATGACGCGACAGGCAAACCCTTTCAGATACAGTCCTTCCGGGTAGGTTGCGATCACCGGATGATCGGCAGCCTGACGGAACTGCTCTATAAATTGTACATCACGCCCGGCATCTATTGCGGCATCGGCGATGATTTTCTGAAATAAATCGGTGGTCATCAGGCCGGAACAGGAGAAGGTCAGCAGTACGCCGCCTGGGTTCAACAGCTGGATCGCCAGCATATTAATGTCTTTATAACCGCGGCAGGCGCCCATCAGTTGGCTTTTGTTTTCGACGAATTTCGGCGGATCCATGACGATAACATCGAATTTTTCCCCCTGATCGCGATATTTACGCAGCAGTTTGAACACGTCGTCGCGTACGAATTCGGCTTTCGACAGATCCAGCTTATTCAGCTCAACGTTCTGTCTGGCGACATCCAGCGCCTCTTGTGAGGTATCAACGCTGGTGACCAGGCGGCAGCCGCCCATCAGCGCAGAAACCGCGAATCCGCCGGTATAAGAGAAGCAGTTGAGGACGCGCTTATCGGCGACGTAGCGGCGGGTCGCCAGACGGCTATCGCGCTGATCGAGATAGTAGCCGGTTTTATGGCCGCCCTGAATATCTACCAGCAGCTGCATCCCGTGTTCGGTAATGGGCAGTAGCGCTGGCGGCAGTTCGCCTACCACCGGGCCTTGCGCCAGGTCCAATCCTTCTTTTTTACGTACCGCCACATCGCTGCGATCGTAGATCGAGCATTGCGGGAACAGGGTCTGCAGAGCGCTGACGATGGCCGCACGCTGATATTCCGCGCCGGCGCTCAACAGCTGCAGGACGAAGAAATCGCCAAAGCGATCGATTGTCACGCCTGGCAGGCCGTCGGATTCCCCGGCGATTAAACGATAGCTGTCAAGACCATCGCGTTCGGCCAGCCATTGACGCCAGGTTTGCGCCTGCTGCAGGCGACGCTCGAAAAAAGCATTATCGATAGCTTCATGACGATCGAAACTCCAGACGCGGGCGCGGATCTGCGAGGAGGGCGAATAGGCGCCGCGAGCAAGCCATTTCCCCTGCGAATCAACGATATCGATCGTCTCGCCGGAGCGAGCTTTACCTTCCATCCGGGCGACGGCGCCGGAGAAAATCCATGGATGGCGACGCAGCAGGGATTTCTCGCGTCCTTTGGCTAATACTAAGCGGGGGATAATGGAATCTGTCATGGAGCTACCTTTAAGCGACGGAGTGTCGGCACCGAAAAATGGCGCGTAGATTAGCATAACTGGCTGGGGCAAGCACCATTCCTGCCGCCGCCGGGCGGATGTTTTAGCGTCAGGCAAAAGTGAGTATGCTGGTGGGAATTTGCTATTCTCTGCATCAGGATAGCGCAGTTGAGGGGGTAATAATGGCGAAGGTATGCACGATGGCGTGGGTTCACGGAGTCGTCCAGGGCGTGGGATTCCGCTATTCAACGCAGCGTGAAGCGCTGCAGCTGGGGCTGACCGGTTACGCGCGAAATCTGGATGATGGCAGCGTAGAAGTGCTGGCCTGCGGGGAAGCGGAGCAGGTGGAAAAACTGATTGCCTGGCTTAAGGCCGGCGGGCCGCGTAGCGCAAGGGTCGACAGGGTGTTAACCGAGCCCCATCAACCCACCAGAGAGTGGCAAAAATTCGCTATTCTCTATTAAATGCACTTTACAGGCTTTGGCAGGCCGGCGATTTTCGTCGCCTGCTTGGCCGGCCCTTTGGGGAATAACCGGTACAGATAGCGGCTGTTGCCTTTCTCTTCACCGAATTTATTCGCCATGGCTTTGACCAGCATACGGATGGCTGGCGAAGTGTTGAACTCCAGATAAAAATCGCGCACGAAGCGCACTACTTCCCAGTGTTCGACGGACAGGCTGATCCCTTCCTGCGCGGCGATAACCTCCGCCATCGCTTCACTCCACTGAGTTGTCTCTTTCAGATAGCCTTCGCTATCGGTCTCTATTTCACTGCCTTCAAAGATAAACATGATTTTTCACATAATGCGGAAACTGCGCGCAGTGTAGCAAAAAATAAGGCCCCGCATAAGCGAGGCCTGGTGTTGCAGGAGAGAAGGTTAGTCTCTGCTGGCGAAGCCGAGGATGCTCAGCAGGCTGACGAAGATGTTGTACAGCGAAACGTACAGGCTAACGGTGGCGCGAATGTAGTTGGTCTCGCCGCCGCGGATGATGTTGCTGGTTTCAAACAAAATCGCGCCGGAAGAGATAAGGATGAACACCGCGCTGATGGCCAGGTGCAGAGCCGGCAGCTGCAGGAAGATGTTCGCCACCATACCAATCAGAACGACCACCACGCCCGCCATCAGCATGCCGCCGAGGAAAGACATGTCTTTGCGCGTCGTCAACACGTAAGCCGAGCAGCAGAAGAAGACCAGGGCGGTGCCGCCCAACGCCAGGCCGATCAAATCGCCCATGCCTGCGGACAGGTAAGCGTTCAGCATTGGCCCCAGAATGTAGCCGAGGAAGCCGGTAAAGGCGAAGGCCGCCAGAATACCGCTTGGCTTATTAGCCAGTTTGTAGGTCAGGAACATCAGACCATACATACCCACCAGGGTGAGGATAAGGCCCGGAGACGGCAGCATCAGCACGGTACTGGCGGTGGCGGTGATCGCCGAAAACGCCAGCGTCAGGCTGAGCAGAAAATAGGTGTTACGCAGAACTTTGTGCGTGCTGAGCAGCGATGAACGGTCACGCGATGAGGTAATTATACGATCCATGAGTCACTCTCTTATGACAGATGTAATTAGTTATGAAGCATAAGAAAAGCGAGCCGAAAGCCATAATGCTTTTACCCATCTTTACTCAGATCCCGGTGTCGGTGGGTCAGCGTTTTATTCTGGTAAAACAGATTAATGCAGTATGTTTATGCGTTCAGCGGCGGAAAGCAGATCTGAATCTTATAGGTCACTGAAAAATATTGCCTTATTGCCAGTCAGCGACTAAGTGTGGAAGGGGTATCAACGAAGCATAAAGGCAAGGGAAATGAAACGACAACAATATAACCACATCACACACGCATTACTGGTTTTGGGTTTACTCGGCAGCGCCGCCACGGCAATGGCCGCCCAGGTCCCGCAGGGTACCGAACTTGCAGCAAAACAGGAGCTTGTCAGGAACAACGGTAATGAACCCGCTTCGCTCGACCCGCATAAGGTCGAAAGCGACGTCGAGTTTAATATCATTAGCGATCTGTTCGAAGGGCTGGTAAGCGTTTCGCCGCAGGGCGAGATTCAGCCGCGGCTGGCGCTGAAGTGGGAGAATAAAGATAACCTCATCTGGACTTTCCATCTGCGTCCGGGGATCACCTGGTCCGATGGTTCAGCGATTACCGCGCAGGATATCGTCTGGAGCTGGCAGCGCCTGGTCACACCGACCACCGCTTCGCCGTACGCCAGCTATCCGGGCAATATGCATATTGTTAACGCCCGCGATATCTCGGAGGGGAAACAGCCGCCGGAAACTCTCGGCGTAAAAGCGCTGGACGATACCACGCTGCAGGTCACGTTAAACCAGCCTAACGCCGCCTTCCTCGCGATGCTTGCTCACCCGTCGCTGGTGCCTATTGATAAGGTGCTGGTGGAGCGTTTTGGGGATAAATGGACTAAACCGGAACATATTGTCACCAGCGGCCCTTACACGCTGTCGAAGTGGGTCGTCAACGAGCGCATCGTGGCGCAACGCAATCCTAAGTACTGGGATAATGAACATACGGTAATCAATAAAGTGACCTATCTGCCGATTACTTCCGAAGCGGCGGATGTGAATCGTTATAAAGCCGGTGAGATAGATATTGTTTATACGGTGCCGGTGAACCAGTTTGCGTTACTCAAGAAAACGATGGGCTCGCAGCTGAACGTTGCGCCACAGCTGGCGACCTACTATTACGAACTCAATACCACTAAACCGCCCTTTAATGACCCCCGAGTGCGCCGGGCGCTCAACATGGGGCTGGATAAAGATATCATCGCCGATAAGGTGATGGGGCAGGGACAGCGTCCGGCATGGCTGATTAGCCAGCCCGATATCGGCGGCGTCACGCTGAAACAACCGGATTACGCCAGCTGGCCGCGCGACAAACGCATTGCCGAGGCAAAAAAACTGCTTAACGAGGCGGGCTTTAATGAAAGCCATCCGCTGGTCTTTAATCTGCTGTATAACACCTCGGAGACGCACCAGCGCATTGCTATCGCCGCCAGTTCGATGTGGAAGAAAAATCTCGGCGTAGAGGCGAAGCTGCAGAACCAGGAGTGGAAGACCATGCTGGATACCATGCATACGCATAATTTTGATGCCGTGCGTTATGCCTGGATCGCCGATTATGACGATGCGGCGTCATTCCTGAATAACTTCCGTACCGGCGACAGCGAAAACACCAGCCAGTACAGTAACCCGGCCTATGATAAAGCGCTGCATGATGCGGCGAAGGCGGCGGATACCACCGCGCGTGGCAAATTCTATCAGCAGGCGGAGGATCTGTTGGCTGAGGATGTGCCCGCGATTCCGGTTTATCACTATGTGCGTACCCATTTAGTGAAGCCGTGGGTCGGCGGCTTCGAGCCGGATAAGCTGGGTTACTACTACACCAAAGATATGTACATCATAAAACATTGAGTCAAAGGGCGCTCTTGACGCCGAATTTCTGTGCAAACTGCCTGAAATTCAGACGAATAACACAGATTTGTTTGTTTTTAAGGCAGTTGAACAAAATGATGCTTTACAGCATCGGCAGAGGTGTTTATAGTGCGCCCCATACCGGAAGCGTGGCCGAGCGGTTGAAGGCACCGGTCTTGAAAACCGGCGACCCGAAAGGGTTCTAGAGTTCGAATCTCTACGCTTCCGCCAAATATGAAAAGGGGTTACCGAAAGGTAACCCCTTTTTGCTTTGGGTTTCACCGGCACATCCCTGCTTCAACCTCTCTCGTCATTAATGAGTCTCCTCCTCCCAGTAGGGCGGCATCCCAATCTTTTCAACCATAAAGTCGATAAAGGCTCGGACTTTATGCGGCACTCTCCTGTTTTGCGGGTACAGCATCCAGATGGCGGTTTCGCCAGGGAACATACTAAATTCCCACTCCGGGAATACCCGTTGAATGAGCCCTTGTTCTTCAGCCTGCTGCGATAGCCAGTTCGGTAAAATCGCAATCCCGGTGTGATTGACGCAGGCATAAAGCATGGCGGCGCTATCGCTAACGCTCAGTCGGTAGTTAATCGGGATGCGCTGCCATTCATCTTCTGAACCCATCTTACGGGTATACCAACCGGCGCCATGCAGGCGAGAAAACATCACGATATTGATCTGCTGCTGGTCGGCGCCCGGCGTGGCAGAAGGGCGGTTTTCCGCAATCCACTGTGGGCTGGCCCAGGCTGAACGCGTCTGAGAAGCCAGTTTACGGGCATGAATCGAGGAGTCAGGCAAAATGCCGATGCGAATACTCAGGTCGATGCGCGCTTCAATCAGATCCTGCACTTCATCGTTAAAACTAATATCCAGCGAAATGTTGGGGTGCAGGCGAAGAAATTCATCAACAAAAGGCATCACGTGCAGACGGCCGAAGGTACTGGGTACGCTTAACCGCAGCAGGCCGGAAGGTTGTTTATCCAGTGCGGAAGTTAACTGACGGGTTTCCTCCCATTGTAATAACAGTTGTTGGGCGTGCGAGTAAAAAAATGCCCCGGTTTCGGTTAATGCTAATCCACGAGTTGAGCGGTTAAACAACGTCACCTGTAAATACGCCTCCAGCTCTGAAATATGGCGAGAGACGGTGGATACTTCAATATTTAAGGCTTTGGCGGCGGCGCTGAAACTTTTATAATCAGCGGCGCTAACGAATGTTCTGATTGCGGATAAATGGTTCATCTGCTCTACGTCTCTTTGATGATGAATGTTTCTCAGCAACCTGTTCTGGTGTAGTCAACTACGGTAGCGGTCCTGATAACTCAGCTTATCACTTTGTTTTCTCCATTATTCCCGGCAATATCTATGGATAATAATTTCAGGGCATAAAAAAGGCTCCCCTGACTGCGGGAAGCCGGAAAATTGATAGCGATATTTTATTTTGCGCTGACGCGCCAGACGGTATTACCGACATCGTCGGCAATGATTAACGCCCCTTCATTATCCTGCGCGAGTCCGACCGGCGCGCCGTACAGCTCTTTCTCATCGCGAGAGACAAAGCCGGTGATCACGCTCTGTGGTTTACCGACCGGTTTGCCGTCTTTAAAAGCGACGAAGCTGACTTTATAACCATTCAGCGGCGAACGGTCCCAACTGCCATGCTCGCTGATAAACACGCCGCCCTGATAGGTTTGCGGCAACATTTTTCCGGTATAAAACAGCATTCCCAGCGGCGCAACGTGGGAGCTCAGGGCATAATCCGGTTTGATCGCTTTGGCGACCATGTCCGGGCGCGGCGGCTGTACGCGGCGGTCAACGTGCTGTCCGAAATAGCTCCACGGCCAGCCATAAAACCCGCCATCCTGCACCGAAGTTAAATAATCGGGCACCAGGTCGGCGCCGATCTCATCGCGCTCATTGGCAATGGCCCAAAGCTTGCCCGTCTGCGGTTCCCAACCGAGTCCGGTAGGATTCCTGATACCGCTGGCGAAGATACGGCTTGCGCCGGTTGCCGTATCAACCTCCAGAACCGTGGCGCGACGATATTCAATATCCAGTCCATTCTCAGTGATATTACTGTTCGAGCCGACACCCACATACAGCTTCTTACCATCCGGGCTTGCCAGTAACGCTTTGGTCCAGTGGTGATTGACGGTGCTGGGCAGGTCAGCCAGCTCGCTCCCCGCATCGCTGATATGTGTCGCCCCCGGCTGGTAGTGATAACGCATGATGTTGCCGGTATTGGCGACGTAAAGATCATCGCCAATCAGTTGTACGCCGAAAGGCGAGTGCAGGTGTTCAAGGAAAATATGTTTCTCCCAGCCGCTGGCGTTTTTACGCAATAGTGTAATGCGATTCCCGCCTTTTCCACCTTTGCCTGACTGATTTTTCACTATCCCGGCAATCAGCTGTTTCGGCGTAGTCAGAGGTTCCTCGCCAGGACCGTTGCTTTCAACGACCAGAATATCGTCGTTTGGCAGGACATAGACCATTCTGGGATGCAGGAATCCATCGGCTATTTTTTCTATTTTCAGCCCCTGGGCGACCGCCGGTTGTCCATCTCTCTTCCAGCCCACGCCGCGGGGAACCTGCATCGGCGGCATCAGGAAATCCTGGGCCTTCGGCATTACGGGATCGGGCCCTACCTGCTGATCCGGGCTGAGTTTCGCTTTCTCATCGCATCCTGACAGCGCCAGCGCGGTGGCGAACATAACGGGCAGGGGCAGGAGTAATTTATTCATGGCGAATCCCCTTATTATTAGCCAGGCAAGTGGAGCTGATAATATTGGCGACAAGCAGACAGATAACGGTAATCGATGAATAGATTACGTTCTGCGGCGCAATCGCCCAGGCGTCGCGGCTATGAACAAAACAGTTTACCAACGCGGCAATAATAGCGATAAGGTTTAGCCAGAAATCAATTTTTGCCGCCGGGCGTCGAGGAGTAAAAAACCAGACCTGCACCAGATTAATCAACCGCGGAATGATGGCAAAAATAAGGCCAAGGGCAATAAGCCAACTGGCGCATTTTCCCCACATCACGTTAGTGCTGTAGAGATAAATAATATCGAAGATGAGACCGGCGATAAAAAAGCCGTAAGGCACCGGATTGAGTAGATTATATATGACCATCGCAAGGCTATTACCTCGGTCATGAGAGCGTTCACTCATTGTCAATTCCTTGTCAGGGGGAATAAGGTAGGATGAAAATAATGCTGACGTTCAAGCCGGAATAATGAATACCGCTTAGCAGATAAAATTATACATATTGTTAACAATTTCAGTATGCCAATCGCGGGAAATCTGTTTTGCGCAAATGGTCATACTGGCTACGGTAAGATTGTTGCAGAAGGAAGGCGGCGGGCCAGATGCTGGCCGCGCCATCGTACGCTTAACTTTCTATTTGGGCTGCCAGCTCCCGGGCTATTTCGGCGAAAATTCGCGCCGCAGCTTTTGGTCGGGCGCCTTTGCGCTGCATTAACACCGCGGTTCTCTCAAGCGCGGCTTCTTTAAGCAATCGGGTCACCAGGCCAGTGCGCTGGGCGGCGACATTTAGCGGCAGAATGGTCACTAATTGGGTTCGCTGGATGATATCGAGGATGGCATTGATCGAGTGCATTTCAATGGTCACCTGCGGGTGAAAACCGGCTTGCTGTAAGCAGTGGTCAATTTGCAACCGGGTGGCGAAATGATGATTAAGCAGAATAAACTCCTCCGCGGCCAGCTGGCTCAAAGAAAGGGATTCTTCGCGGGCCAGCGGGTGATGGTCCGCGACAACTAGAGCCAGCACTTCCTGTAACAGCGGGGTGGAAACAATCTCTGGCGCGGTCCCCCCGGCAAAGGCAATGCCAATATCCAGCTCATTTTCCAGCAGCAGGCCCTCCATTTTCTCCTGCGGCATCTCCTGAATATCCAGCGTGATATGCGGATAACGCGCATGAAATTCCGCCACTAATGGGACGACGAAATAGGAAGTAAAAGTGGGCGTCACGGCAATACGTAGAGAACCGCGGCTGAGGTCTGCGACATCATGAATGGCGCGTTGACCCTCATCCAGCAGTTGAAATGCCTGACGGGCATACTGCAAAAACACTTCTCCCGCGTCCGTTAGATGAATATGCCGGCCGCTACGGTCAAAAAGCTGCGCATCCAGGCTCTCTTCTAACATCCTGATTTGCTGTGAGAGCGCCGGTTGTGAAATATGCAGGGCTTCCGCCGCACGGGTAAAACCCTGATGTTCGGCGACGGCGAGGAAATATCTAACGTAGCGAATATTCACACTTACAATCCATAAGTTTTTTGGATGAGTTTGATTATAAACAAGACTTTTATTTTATGCCATGCGGCGCGTAACCTCCCTGACATTCCACAGCGAGGTAGACATTATCATGAAAGAAATCATTGACGGTTTTCTTAAATTTCAACGTGATGCATTTCCTGAGCGCGCTGAACTGTTTAAAAGTTTAGCCTCCCGGCAGAGCCCCAGTACGCTGTTTATTTCCTGTTCCGATAGCCGAATGGTTCCTGAACTGGTTACCCAGCGTGAACCCGGCGATCTGTTTGTCATCCGTAATGCTGGCAATATCGTCCCTTCTTACGGTCCGGAGCCCGGCGGCGTATCGGCATCGGTGGAATATGCCGTTGCCGTTCTGAAGGTCACGGATATTGTGATTTGCGGTCACTCCGATTGCGGGGCGATGACGGCGATTGCGCAGTGTAGTTGTCTGGATCATGTCCCCGCCGTCAAGCACTGGTTGCAATATGCGGATTCGGCAAAAGTGGTGAACGATGCCCGCGAGCATCGCGATCCGCAGGCCAAAACCGCGGCGATGGTGCATGAAAATGTCATTGCCCAACTGGCGAATATTCAAACGCATCCTGCGGTACGCCTGGCGCTTGATGAAGGACGTCTATCGCTACATGGCTGGGTATATGACATTGAAACAGGGGATATTGCCGCCTATGACGGCAATGCCAGAGCTTTTATTTCGCTGGCCGGTCATCCGGATACCAGAGCGGTGCCGGTTTACGGTCAGTAATTTCATTTCACTACGATATAACGAGGTCACACCATGATTCAGTCACAAGTCAGCCGCGAAGTTCGTCTGGAGTTAGCGAATAAAATTTTGCTGATTAAAGCCAAAAAGGATCTCTCCTTTGCACAACTGGTTGAAGGCACCGGTTTATCCGAAGCCTTCGTGACGGCCGCGCTATTGGGTCAGCATCCGCTGCCTGCCGAAGTCGCGAAAATGGTAGGAGCGAAACTGGAACTTAACGACGATGATATTTTACTGCTGCAAACGATCCCCGTCAGAGGCTCCATTGAGGACCGCGTGCCGACGGATCCGACGATGTATCGCTTCTATGAAATGCTGCAGGTCTACGACACTACGCTGAAAGCGCTCATTCATGAAAAATTCGGCGACGGGATCATCAGCGCGATTAATTTTAAGCTGGATGTGAAAAAAGTCAGCGATCCGGAAGGCGGACATCGTGCGGTGATTACTTTCGATGGAAAGTATCTGCCAACGAAACCTTTCTGATGACAATTAACCGTTAACAGTACGGGCCTGAACCACGATCCAGGCCCGTTATTATCTGGCTGGCTGATAACGCATTTGCAGCGTGGCGGGCAGATAGCGCTGTAGCGGCTGTGGCGTTTTACCGTCGATCAACTGACTAATGAGATCGTAGCAGTGCCAGGCCAACTGGCGGTTATCCTGCTGGATGGTGTCGATGCGCAGCGATAGCGAATCATACAGATAGTGGTCATCGAAGCTGGCTAAATGGATCCCGGAATCCAGCAGGTTATGCTGGCTCATATAACGTAGTACCCCTTCCAGCAAGCCGCAGGCGGCGGTAAACAGCGCCTTAGGCGGCCGCCCGAGGCGGGCGCACAGCGCGGCAAACATCTCATAGCCTGAGCTTGGGTGATAGTTGCCGTTGATGATCCATTCCGGGCGTAACTCAACCCCTGCCTGGGCTAATCCCTGACTAAATCCGGCCAGCCGATCGCGCGAGGGCGAGAGCCGGGGCTGCCCGCCGAGAAACCAGAACTCATCCGCATGTTGCCCGGCGATACGGGCGATAAGTTCCGCCGTCGGCGCCAGTGAATCGGTCATCACCAGCGGCAGCGCGCTGTCGTTTGGATTACGGTCGAACAGCACCACCGGCAGCTGCTCGCTGAGCTTCAGATAGTCGGCGTCGCTATGCATGCAAGAGGCGACAATTAAACCATCGACCTGACGGGCAATCATATTATTGACCACCATGCTCTCCTGACCGGGATTCTCATCGGTGCAAGAGATAAGCAGCTGTACGCCGGCTTCGCGGCACAGGGTTTCCAGCTCGTGAGAAAACACGGCAAAACCATAGTTGGTGATCTCTGGCACAACCAGACCAATGGTATGGCTGCGGCTATCGCGCAGTGAACGGGCGTGAATACTCGGCTGGTAGTGCTGCTCGTGGGCGATAGCCAGCACCCGTTCGCGCGTCTCCTGCGCCACGCGCAGCTCTTTACCGCGACCGTTCAAGACCAGGCTGGCGGTGGCTTTAGAGACGCCAGCCAGTTCGGCGATATCTTTAATGGTAATGCGTTTAGGTTTCATCACGAGACAGGCGCCTGAAAGCAAAACGCTTATTCTACCATGCATGGCCGCAGCGGCCAGCAGCAGAATGCCCCCGGCGTCGCACCGCTGAATACCAGTTTTCCAGGATAATCCGCAAAGAAGCGGCTGCTCATCACTCCCACGCCATCGTTAATAAAGATTTCGACGCTGGAACGGTCGATGAGGATCTGCAGTTTATGCGCCGCGCCGCGCCAGTAACGGTAATCGACTGTATCGGCCACCAGGCTTCGACGGGCCAGACGTACGCCGCGGCTGTCCAGCGAAAGCTGCAGCGCGCCCGCGAAATCCAGCGTCAGCGCATCGTCTGGCGCAACCTCGAAGGCCAGTTCCATCGGCTGCAGCGCCAGCGGTTCGGTCTGCCAGCCTTGCGCCTCGCCGCGAAGCGCCGCCAGTTCGCGCACGGGATTTTGATACAGCGTGCCGTGGCGCCAGCTGAGTTCCCGCAGGCAGGTCATCTGATGGATCCAGCCGTGGGCCCGCGTAGGTTGCTGCATCTCTTCTCCGTCGGGAACCCCCATCCAGCCAACCAGCAGACGGCGACCATCCTCCGCCAGGGTGGTTTGCGGCGCATAGAATTCGAAGCCGCTATCCAGCTCTTCGATCGCGCCATGGCGCCAGGTGGCGGCGGTTTGATCGAAATGGCCCTGCATCCAGACTGCCGGATAGGTGTTCAGGAAGCGCTGTGCCTCACGCGGCAATCCCTGCGGGCAGCTCAGTAAAATATACCGATCGCCGAGCGGGAACAGATCCGGGCATTCCCACATATAGCCGGCGTCTTTCAAGCCGTTAAGTCCGCTACCGGCAATTTCGCCATGGCTATTCCACTGCATCAAATCAGTAGAGCTGAATAGCAGTACCTTGCCGCGGTCGGCCAGATCGCGCGCGCCCAGCACCATCAACCAGCGATCGCCATCGCGCCAGACTTTGGGATCGCGCACGTGGCCGCTATAGCCTGCTGGCAGCGCCAGCACCGGGCCCTGTTTGCGAAAAGTGCCGTCGGGATTTTGCGTCGCCAGACACTGCCAGGCGGTACGGCTGCCATCGTTAAATTTCACATTACCGGTGTAGCACAGCGTCAGGATGCCGTTGTTATCTACCGCGCTGCCGGAGTAACAACCGTTACGGTCGTACTCCTCCTCTGGCAGCAGGGCAATCGGTTCGTGCCGCCAGTGCAGCAGATCCGGCGAACTCCAGTGTCCCCAGCCCTTATAGCGGTGATCGCAGGCGAGGGGATTCCACTGATAAAACAGATGATAACGACCATTGAAGTGGATAAAACCGTTCGGATCGTTCAGTAGCCCGCATACCGGCGCCAGATGCCACTGCGGATAGTGCTTATCCCGCAGCGCGCGCGGCTGGTGGTTCATGACGGCCTGCAAGACCAACGGTAACAAAGAAGGCTGCGACATTATTCTGCATCCGTTTTGTATTTGAGCGTCAGCGAAACGATAAAGGCGACCACAAATGCGATAGCCAGCCCGATGAGGTAGTTAAGCAGGGAACTGGCCTGCACGATAGCCATTCCGGGGATGGCGGTCAGGCCGACGGCGGTCATATAGACGTGCATGGAGACGACCCAGACGCCGCCTGCCGCGCCGCCAATCAACGCGGCGATAAAGGGCTTAACGTAGCGCAGGTTGATGCCGAATATCGCCGCTTCAGTGATGCCCAGCATCGCCGAAAAGGCGGACGGGAGGGCAATGGCTTTCACTTTCGCATCTTTGGTTTTAAACCACACCGCCAGACAGGCGCCGCCCTGGGCAATATTAGCCATCGCCCAGATAGGCAGCAGGAAATTGACGCCGATCGACGGGTTACCGAGCAGCCCGGCTTCGATGGCATGGAAGCTGTGGTGGATACCGGTGATGACGATCACCGAATACAGTCCACCGAATAGCAGCCCTGCCAGCCAACCAGCATGAGCAATAAGCGTGCTGAGAATAAATGAGATGCCGTCGCCGAGGGCACGACCGGCCGGGCCGATTATCAGCAGGGCGATAAAACCGGAGATAATAACCGTCAGGAACGGCGTGAGGATCAGATCCAGCGCGTCGGGAATCAGGCGTCGCAGTTGCTTCTCAAGCAGGCTCATAAACCACACCGCCAGCAGCACCGGGAACACCGTCCCTTGATAACCGATCATCGCCACCTCGAGGCCGAAGAAATTCATGGTATGGAATCCCGAAGCCACTCCCCAGGCGTTGGTCAGCGCCGGGTGGGTAAGAATACCGCCGAGGGTTGCGCCAAGATAAGGGTTACCGCCGAATTCACGCGCGGCGGTAAACCCGATCAGGATTGGCAGGATAATAAAAGCGGCCGAACTACACATATCGAGGATCAGGTAGATGGCGTTGCCCGGCTCGACCCAGCCGTAGGTTTTCACCATCCCCAGCAGTCCCATCAGCAGGCCGGAGGCGACGATCGCCGGAATAATGGGCACAAAGATGTTCGACAGCAGGCGGGCGATCCGCTGGAACGGATTCAGTTTTTTCGCCGCCAGGTCTGCGGCTTCGGATTTGCTCGACTCGCTAATACCGGCCGCCTGAATAAAAGCGGCATACACTTTATTGACCACGCCGGTACCGAAGATGATTTGCATCTGGCCGGCGTTACGAAAGCAGCCTTTTACCCCCTCAACTTTACCGATGGCCTGCTGGTCGGCGAGCGCGTCATCGACCAGTACCAGACGCAAGCGGGTGGCGCAGTGCGCGGCGCTGGCGATATTTTCTTTGCCGCCGAGCAGCGGCAGCAGAGCGCGAGAAATCTGTTGAAAATCCATAGTACCCTCTACAAAGTCTGTCATCATCATGGGCTATTGGGGGCCTGGAATGCCCCTAATGGCCGCTTTGCTAATTTTGCTAAAACGTTTTAATTATTTTGCCTGCTTTCATCGTTAATACTGGCGGTTCACATCGGCCTGGTACGGTAAGGCGGTCATCGCGCCTTTGGCGGTGGTCGCCAGCGCGCCGCAGGTTTGCGCCAGCGCGACGATCGGCTCCAGCGCGGCGACATCTTCAGGGAAGCCGTGAGCGGCGAGACTGGCGAGTAGCCCGGCAACAAAGGCATCGCCGGCTCCGGTGGTATCAACGCTGACCACCGGACGGGCCGGGAAGTGAATATGCTGTTGCTGGAACAGCGCCTGCACCCCGGCTTTTCCTTGCGTGATTAACAGCAGTTTTGGCTGAAAGCGCTCGCGGAACCGCGCAATACCGCGGGCAATATCGTCGCTACCGCTGATAAAGGCCAACTCCTCTTCCGACAGTTTCACCACGTCAGCCAATGCCAGCGCCCGGTCGAGACAACGCCGTAACAGCTGGGGATCCTGCCACAGATCGCTGCGGATATTAGGGTCGAAGCTGACGCTGCCGCCGGTATGTTTAATCTGTTCCATCGCCGCGAAAGCGCTGCTCCGGCTGGGCTCGGCGCTGAGAGCGATAGAGCAGACGTGCAACCACTGGCCGGCCTCAAATGGCGGGAGATCGTCTGATTGTAAAAAAAGATCGGCGCTTGGACGGACCATAAAGGTAAAGGTGCGTTCGCCGTGTTCATCCAGCGCTACCACGACGGTTGAGGTACGTTGTGCGGGATCTAAAGAAAGATGGCTGATATCCACGTTCTCCTGGCACAGCGTCTGACGCATAAAATGGCCAAAAGGGTCGTCGCCGACCCGACCAATAAACCCGCTATTGCCGCCAAGCCGCGCGACGCCGACCGCGACGTTAGCCGGTGCGCCGCCCGGGCACTGTAATAAACGACCATCGCCCTCAGGCAGCAGATCGACGACCGCATCGCCGAGTACCCATACTTTACTGGTCATACTGATATTCCTTTTAGCTAAACTTTGTTAAACCGGTTTAGCTAATTTAAACATAACCGAAAATCCAACGGAACGAGGAAGTGATGAAAATGCGAACGGCAACGATGAAATGTGATCCAGTCGAGATATTGCACCTTTCGTGCTAGCTATTTTTTCTTTACTACAGCTTTGCAAATGAACGTGTCATTTTTCCCTACCAATAATAGGGGGGGCCAGGACGATAGGAGCTTATTGCCGGAGAAAAAATCCTCATATACCTATTTATTAATATTCATTCGCCGTTGTTGGGTGGTTTAAAAATATATTCATGATGGTTTACGGGAGAGGGTGAGACCATTAATTACTTCTCATTTTTTATTATTTTAACGTGGTAATAAGCTCGTATCGTTAAAGGAATGTTAGAAAAGAAACTCGGGAAAAAATACCCATTTTGGGTAATGCACCAGGCGGTAAATGTTATAAAAAATTTATCCGTATCTGGCGAAGTTGAGCCACAAACAGGCGCGGAAAAATAGCGCCAGGCGTCCCGACTGGGGGTAAGTTGCGCGCATCTTGTACAATCCGTTAAGCCGAAAAAACAGGCAGCCCCAGTCTGTTACTGTTCGATTTTTATACGTTTTCCGTAGGTGCTATCAGGGTATTAGATCTAATATCCTTGTATTACACCATGGTTATTTTTTATCGTAAAAACTAATGATTTACGTTGAATTTAACGCTCGTTCAGATTTTTATACTTCAATTTTTATAATGTTATTTTTTTGTTCTAAATGTGCCAAATAAAACTAATTGCAATGGTTGATAACACTTTTTTTAAGGTAATTCATTTACTTGTGATCGTTAAATGATCGAATGTTGGTTATAAAGTGATCGAAATGAGGTGTTGTTACCGGTATTATTTTTTGTTTTTGTGATCAATGTCTCATTATATTCAAAATTTCCCCATACTTAATTGTGTGTGCTAATGATTCGGGAGTAGAGTTGCGCCGCCTTAAGAATATTCTTATAGAATTTCTAAAAATAGTTTCATGGCAATTCAACTCTCTCGAAGCAAATTCTTTACATCCTCCACTCCAGTTTGCACCTGTAACAAACTATTAACAGTGGGGTGAGTTTGACGATTAGCTGAATTTTTAGCTATCGCGAGTGAGCGTTTTAATTGCCGTCTTGGGGAAATAACTGAGGTCACGGGCGATTAAGTATCACGCCCCGTGTATGTTTTCTAACATGGCTTATCGGGATAGGGATTATGGGTACCTCCGAATTACTTAAGCATATTTATGACTTCAACCTGTCGTATTTATTTTTAGCACAGCGGCTGATCAACGATGAAAAAGTATCCGCAATGTTTCGTCTGGGAATTGACGAAACCATGGTTGATACCCTGGCGCAACTGACGTTACCGCAGATGGTGAAACTGGCTGAAACTAATCAGCTGGTGTGCAATCTGCGCTTCAGCGACCATCAGACTATCGAGCAATTGACCAAAGAGTCGCGCGTTGATGACCTCCAGCAGATCCATACCGGTATCCTGCTTTCCAGTCACCTGCTGCAAGAGCTCCGCGCCAAAGAAGGCGCTGCAGCGAAGAAAAGTGTTTGATAATGGCTGAGAAAAGTATTGTTCAGGAAGCGAAGGATATTCAGCTCGCCATGGAGCTGATTTCCCTCGGCGCGCGTCTGCAGATGCTGGAGAGTGAAACTCAGCTCAGCCGCGGGCGCTTAATTAAACTTTACAAAGAGCTGCGCGGCAGCCCGCCGCCGAAAGGGATGCTGCCGTTCTCGACCGATTGGTTTATGACCTGGGAGCAGAATATTCATTCGTCGATGTTCTACAACGCCTATTTGTTCCTGCTGAAGAGCGGCAAATGCAGTGGAGTAGAAGCGGTGATCAAAGCCTATCGCCTGTACCTCGAACAGTGTCCGCAAGAAGCGGGCGAAGCGCCGCTACTGGCGTTGACCCGCGCCTGGACGCTGGTGCGCTTTGTTGATAGCGGTATGCTGCAGCTCTCTGCCTGCAACAACTGCGGCGGCTCATTTATCACCCACGCGCACCATCCGCAGCACGATTTCGTCTGCACGTTATGCCAACCGCCGTCACGCGCCGTAAAAAGACGTAAACTTTCTCCGCAACTGGCCGATATAACCTCTCAACTGCTGGACGAGCAGGCTAAACGCGTCATGTAAGTCGCCGTTCCGACGACTTACGGCAATCCATTTCGACGTGTAATACGCAGGGGCGGTATGCCGCCCCCCATTCCCCGCCTGGTTTACGCCAGGGCGCGTTTGCCTCGCCCGCCATCCACATTGTTAATTTGAGGTATGCGTGTGCTAGTGATATTGGGTTATCTCGTGGTCCTGGGAGCGGTATTTGGCGGCTATTTACTGGTGGGCGGCCACCTTGGCGCGCTGTACCAGCCGGCGGAATTCCTGATTATCGGCGGCGCCGGCATCGGCGCGTTTATCGTCGGCAACAACGGAAAGGCCATCAAATCCACGCTGCGGGCCTTGCCCAAAATGGTACGTCGCTCCAAATACAGCAAGGCGCTGTATATGGATCTGATGGCGTTGCTGTTCCTGCTGCTCGCAAAATCCCGTCAACAGGGAATGCTGTCGCTTGAGTTCGATATCGACAATCCTCAGGAAAGTGAAATTTTCGCTAATTATCCGCGCATCCTTGCCGATAACCATCTGGTGGAGTTTATAACCGATTATTTACGCCTGATGGTGAGCGGCAACATGAATGCTTTTGAAATTGAAGCGCTGATGGACGAAGAGATCGAAACCTTCGAACAGGAGAGCGAAGTGCCCGCCGGCAGCCTGGCGATGGTCGGCGACTCTCTGCCGGCATTTGGTATTGTCGCGGCGGTAATGGGCGTTGTGCACGCGCTGGCCTCGGCGGACCGCCCGGCGGCGGAACTCGGGGCGCTCATCGCCAACGCGATGGTGGGGACTTTCCTCGGCATTCTGCTGGCCTATGGATTTATCTCGCCACTATCCACGCTGCTGCGGCAAAAAAGCGCCGAGACCGTCAAGATGATGCAGTGCATCAAGGTGACGTTGCTCTCCAGCCTCAACGGCTACGCGCCGCAAATCGCCGTCGAATTTGGCCGCAAAACGCTGTATACCACCGAGCGCCCGTCGTTTGTCGAGCTTGAAGAGCACGTACGCCAGGTGAAAGCGCCCGCCGCGCAGGCGACGGAAAGTGAAGAAGCATGAAGCATAATCACCCGGTGGTTCTGGTCAGAAAGCGCAAATCGCACCAGCCCGCCCATCACGGCGGTTCGTGGAAGATTGCCTATGCCGATTTTATGACGGCGATGATGGCCTTCTTCCTTGTGATGTGGCTGCTGGCGATCGCCAGCCCGCAGGAGCTGACGCAAATAGCCGAATATTTCCGTACGCCGCTGAAAGTGGCGCTGACCAGCGGCGATAAAAGCAGCTCGGAAAGCAGCCCGATCCCCGGCGGCGGCGAAGACCCGACCCGTGAAGTCGGGTTAGTCAGCAAGCAGATCAATACCGCGGATAAACGTGCCGAAGAGCTACGGCTAAACAAACTGCGTGACAAGCTCGATCAGTTGATTGAGTCAGACCCGCGCCTGAAGGCGTTACGTCCGCATCTGCTGATCAACATGATGGACGAAGGACTGCGCATTCAGATTATCGATAGCCAGAATCGGCCGATGTTTAAAACCGGTAGCGCTCAGGTTGAAAGCTATATGCGCGATATCCTGCGAGCGATTGCGCCAATCCTCAATGATTTGCCGAACAAGATAAGTCTCGCCGGGCATACCGATGACATCCCCTACGCCAGCGGCGAACGCGGTTACAGCAACTGGGAACTGTCGGCGGATCGCGCCAACGCCTCGCGCCGCGAACTGATCGCTGGCGGGCTGGCGGAAGGGAAGGTGCTGCGGGTGGTTGGTATGGCGGCGACCATGAGCCTGAAACAGCACGGCGCTGATGATGCCATCAACCGCCGCATTACCGTACTGGTGCTTAACAAAGAGACCCAGCAGAGCATCGAACATGAAAATGGCGAAAGCAATGCGCTGGAGATTAGCCAGCCGGATGCGCTGCCAAAACTGGTCGCGCCCGCGCCGGTTAATCGCGATTCACACCCTGAGGTGACCCCATGAGCATGGATATTAGCGCTTTTTATCAGACTTTTTTTGATGAAGCAGATGAGCTGCTGGCAGACATGGAGCAACACCTGCTGGAGCTGGATCCGCAGGCCCCCGATATCGAACCGCTAAACGCTATTTTTCGCGCGGCGCACTCGATCAAAGGCGGCGCGGCGACGTTTGGCTTTTCCGTATTGCAGGAAACCACCCATCTGCTGGAGAACCTGCTCGACGGCGCCCGGCGCGAGGAGATGCGCTTGAGCACCGAAATTATCAATCTGTTTCTGGAAACCAAAGATATTATGCAGGAGCAACTGGACGCCTATAAAACCTCGCAGCAGCCTGACGCTGAGAGCTTTGACTATATCTGCCAGGCGCTGCGGCAGCTGGCGCTGGAAGCGCAGCAGCAGGACGCGCCAGCCGCGCCGCCCGTCGTGGCCCAGCCTGCGCCGACGGCCGTCGCCGGCGGTATGCGCGTGAGTTTAACCGGGCTTAAAGCCAATGAAATTCCGCTGATGCTGGAAGAGCTTGGCAATCTCGGCGAGGTACATGATCCGCAGCAAACTGACAATAGCCTTGAGGTGACCCTGCTGACCACCGCCAGCGAAGAAGATATTTGCGCGGTGCTCTGTTTCGTTCTTGAGCCGGAACAGATCAGCTTTACCACGCCGCCAACCACTGCCGCTAAACCATTGCCATCGGCCGAAGTTGTGCCGCCGCCGGTCGCCCAACCGCAGCCTGCTGTCGTCGAGCCGCCGAAAGCGCCGAGAGCGAAGGCCAGCGAATCGACCAGTATTCGCGTGGCGGTAGAGAAAGTTGACCAGTTGATTAACCTCGTCGGCGAACTGGTGATCACCCAGTCCATGCTGGCGCAGCGCTCGGGTAACCTGGATCCGGTGACGCATGGCGATCTGCTCAACAGCATGAGCCAGCTGGAACGTAACGCTCGCGACCTGCAGGAATCGGTGATGTCGATTCGCATGATGCCGATGGAATATGTATTCAGCCGCTACCCGCGGCTGGTACGCGACCTGGCCGGCAAGCTCAATAAGCAGGTGGAACTGACGCTGCAGGGCAGCTCCACCGAACTTGATAAGAGCCTGATCGAGCGCATTATCGACCCGTTAACCCACCTGGTGCGCAATAGCCTCGACCACGGTATTGAAGATCCGCAAACCCGTCTGGCGGCAGGTAAGTCTGAGGTGGGCAATCTCATTCTGTCCGCTGAACATCAGGGCGGCAATATCTGCATCGAAGTGATCGATGACGGCGCCGGGCTCAATCGCGAAAAAATTCTCGCCAAAGCGGCGGCGCAGGGGCTGGCGGTCAGCGACAGCATGAGTGATGAAGAGGTCGGAATGCTTATTTTTGCGCCGGGCTTTTCAACCGCGGAACAGGTGACCGACGTCTCTGGCCGCGGCGTCGGCATGGACGTCGTGAAACGGAATATTCAGGAGATGGGCGGTCACGTAGAAATCCATTCCCGTGCGGGCAAAGGGACCTCGATTCGTATTTTGTTGCCGCTAACGCTCGCCATCCTCGACGGCATGTCGGTCAAGGTCAATGAAGAGGTCTTTATTCTGCCGCTCAACGCGGTGATGGAATCGCTGCAGCCGCAGGCCGAAGACCTGCATCCAATGGCCGGCGGCGAGCGGATGCTGCAGGTTCGCGGCGAGTATCTACCGCTGGTGGAGCTCTACCGGGTGTTTGATGTCGCCGGGGCGAAAACCGAGGCCACTCAGGGCATCGTGGTGATTCTGCAAAGCGCCGGCCGCCGCTATGCGCTGCTGGTGGATCAACTGATCGGCCAGCACCAGGTGGTGGTGAAAAACCTGGAAAGCAATTACCGCAAAGTGCCGGGAATTTCCGCGGCGACGATCCTCGGCGACGGCAGCGTGGCGCTGATCGTCGACGTGTCGGCGCTGCAAATGCTCAATCGGGAAAAGCTGCTGAGCGCAGCGGCCGCATAACGACTCATCTCATCAAATTAACAGGTGCAGACCATGGCAGGATTAGCAACCGTCAGCAAATTGGCTGGCGAAACGGTAGGTCAGGAGTTTTTAATCTTTACCCTCGGCAATGAAGAATACGGCATCGATATTCTGAAAGTGCAGGAGATCCGCGGCTATGACCAGGTGACGCGGATCGCCAACACCCCGGATTTCATCAAAGGCGTCACCAATCTGCGCGGGGTGATCGTGCCGATTATCGACCTGCGGGTAAAATTCGCCCAGCAGGGCGTCTCTTATGATGAAAACACGGTGGTTATCGTGCTTAACTTCGGCCAGCGGGTGGTGGGGATTGTGGTCGACGGCGTCTCCGACGTGTTGTCTCTTACCGCCGAACAGATCCGCCCGGCGCCGGAATTCGCAGTGACGCTGGCGACCGAATATCTCACCGGTCTTGGCGCGCTCGGAGAGCGCATGTTGATCCTTGTGGATATCGAAAAGCTGCTCAGCAGCGAAGAGATGGCGCTGGTCGATAACGTCGCCAAAAGCCACTAAGCAATCGGGCGCGCCCGGTCGCGCCCGGTAAAAATAGTCCCCGCCTGGCATAAAGTTCCCCTCCCGTACGCCGATAACCCTTTCAGTCACATACGTAAAGCCTGGCCGTTCAGGCTTCCAGGAAGGGGAAACATGTTTAATCGTATTAAGGTCGTCACCAGTCTCTTATTAGTGCTGGTGCTATTTGGCGCATTGCAGCTGATTTCAGGCGGTCTGTTTTTTTCGTCGCTGAAAAGCGATAAAGAGAACTTTACCGTCCTGCAAACCATCCGTCAGCAGCAGTTGCTGCTGAGTGAAAGTCGGGTCGATCTGCTGCAGGCGCGTAACTCCCTGAACCGCGCAGGGATCCGCTACATGATGGATACCAACAAAATCGGCAGCGGCGCGACTATCGACGAGCTGCTGGCGAAAGCGAAAGAAGAGCTGGCGCGCGCCGAGCGCAACTACACCGCCTATGAAAAAATCCCGCAGGACCCGCGTCAGGATCCTCAGGCGACGGAAAAGCTTAAGCAGCAGTATGGCATCCTGTACGGCGCGCTGTCGGAGCTGATCCAGCTGCTGGGCGAGGGTAAAATCAACGCCTTCTTCGACCAGCCGACGCAAAAATACCAGGACGATTTCGAGCAGACCTATAACGCCTATCTGCAGCAAAACGGCAAGCTGTATCAAATCGCCGTTGACGCTAGCAACAGCTCGTATAGCTCGGCGATCTGGACCTTAATTGTGGTCATCATCGTGGTGCTGGCGGCGATCGTCGGCGTGTGGATGGGTATCCACCATATCCTGGTGCGCCCGCTGAACCGCATGATAGAACACATCAAACGGATCGCGTCCGGCGATCTGACCCAGCCTATTCCGGTGACCAGCCGTAATGAAATCGGCGTGCTGGCCGCCAGCCTCAAGCACATGCAGAACGAGCTTATCGAAACGGTAAGCGGCGTGCGTCAGGGGGCGGATGCCATCTATAGCGGCGCATCGGAAATCGCCGCCGGGAATAACGATCTCTCTTCGCGCACCGAACAGCAGGCGGCATCGCTGGAAGAGACCGCCGCCAGTATGGAACAGCTGACAGCGACGGTGAAACAGAACGCCGAAAACGCGCGTCAGGCCAGCCAGCTGGCGCTGAGCGCCTCCGAAACTGCGCAGAAGGGCGGCAAAGTGGTGGCTAACGTGGTGGAAACCATGCACGACATCGCCAGCAGCTCGCAGAAAATTGCCGATATCACCGGCGTTATCGACGGTATCGCCTTCCAGACCAACATCCTGGCGCTTAACGCCGCGGTAGAAGCGGCGCGTGCGGGTGAACAAGGTCGCGGCTTCGCGGTCGTGGCGGGCGAAGTCCGCAACCTGGCGCAGCGCAGCGCCCAGGCGGCCAAAGAGATCAAAGCGCTGATCGAAGACTCGGTCAACCGTGTGGATATGGGCTCGGTACTGGTGGAAAGCGCCGGCGACACCATGGGCGATATCGTCAATGCGGTCACCCGCGTGACCGACATCATGGGTGAAATCGCCTCTGCTTCCGATGAACAGAGCCGCGGTATCGACCAGGTCGGCCAGGCGGTAGCGGAAATGGATCGCGTCACCCAGCAGAACGCCTCGCTGGTGGAGGAGTCGGCCTCGGCCGCCGCCGCGCTGGAAGAGCAGGCCAGCCTGCTGACGCAGTCGGTTGCCGTCTTCCGCCTGAAGTCGGAAGGGCAGGAAGAGTATAAAGCGCCGGTCAGCAATAAAACCGCGCCTGCCGCCATCGCTACGCATAAAAAAACCAGCGCCAGCGACTACCAGGATAACTGGGAGACGTTCTAACGGGTACCGGCCGCCGCATCCCTACACGCGGCGGCCTCTCTTGCGTTGTAAGCCGGCCGAGACCGGCTACCAAGGAGATTGCTATGTTTAACCGAATCCGTATCTCTACCAGTCTTTTCCTGCTGCTGATCTCCTTTTGCATCATGCAACTGATCAGCACCGGGCTCTCTTACGTCGCGCTACGCGCCGACAACCACAATCTTGAACGTATTACCGTCAGTAGCCAGCAGCGCGATGCGCTTAGCCTGAGCTGGGTATCGCTGTTACAGGCGAGAAATACCCTTAACCGCGCCGGTACCCGCGCGGCGCTGAAGGTGCCGCAGGAGCAGGTGGATGCGCTGATGGGCGGCGCCCGCAGCTCGCTGCAAAAAGCCGATCTCTATTTTAACCAGTTCCTCGACACGCCTCGCGCGGATGAGCAGGAACAGCAGTTGGCCGATGCCACGCGTGATAGCTACGAGAATCTACGCGGCGCGCTGCGCGAACTGATCGTGTTCCTCGAAAATCGCAACCTGCAGGCCTTTATGGACCAGCCGACGCAGAAAATACAGGACCGCTTTGAGGCCGACTTTGTGCAATATCTGCAGCTGGCGAAGGCGACGACCGATGAAGCCAGCGCCTCCAGCCAGCAGGCCTACGGCTGGTCAATCTGGTTGGTTGCCGGGGCGGTGCTGATGCTCTTGGTAGTCACCCTCAGCGCGATGTGGTGGCTGCGAACCATGCTGGTGCAGCCGCTGAATATTATTCGCGGCCATTTCGAACGTATCGCCAGCGGCGATCTTTCCGCACCGATTGAGGTCTATGGGCGTAACGAAATCAGCCAGCTATTTGCCAGCCTGCAGCGCATGCAACAGTCGCTGATTGGTACCGTCGGCGCGGTGCGCGACGGCGCGGAGTCGATTCTTATCGGCCTGCAGGAGATTGCCGAAGGCAACAACGATCTCTCCTCGCGCACCGAACAACAGGCAGCTTCGCTGGAAGAGACCGCCGCCAGTATGGAGCAGCTAACGGCGACGGTAAAACAGAATGCCGATAACGCCCGCCAGGCATCGCAGCTGGCGCGTGATGCCTCCTCCACCGCCGCCAAAGGCGGCGAGCTGGCGGATGACGTGGTCACCACGATGCACGATATCGCCAACAGTTCGCAAAAAATCGGCGCGATTACCAGCGTCATCGACGGCATCGCTTTCCAGACCAATATTCTGGCGCTTAACGCGGCGGTGGAGGCGGCGCGCGCCGGTGAACAGGGGCGCGGCTTTGCGGTGGTGGCCGGTGAAGTGCGCAACCTGGCCAGCCGCAGCGCCCAGGCGGCAAAAGAAATCAAGCTGCTGATCGATGAATCCGTCAGCCGCGTCAAACACGGCTCGGTGCTGGTGGAAAATTCCGGCGCCACCATGCAGGACATCGTGCGCTCGGTCACCCGGGTCACCGACATCATGGGCGAAATCGCCTCCGCCTCCGATGAGCAGAGCCGCGGCATCGAGCAGGTGACGCAGGCGGTTACCCAGATGGATCAGGTCACGCAACAGAACGCCGCCCTGGTGGTGGAATCGGCTTCCGCCGCCGCTGCGCTGGAAGAGCAGGCGATTACCCTCGCCGATGCAGTGGCGGTATTCCGTCTGGCGGACGACAACTTCGTCGCGCCGGAAACCTCATCCACGGTAAAGGAGACCCTGGATTGTCAAACCGCATAAACCGCTCGTATTTTGCCGGTGAGTCGGCATGAAGCAGACGACATCAACCGCGGCGCGTGAAAGCGGATCGGCGCTGGCGCAGATGGCCCAGCGTCTGCCGCTCTCCGACGCGCATTTTCGCCGCATCAGCCAGCTTATCTATCAGCGCGCCGGGATCGTGCTGGCGGCGCATAAGCGCGAGATGGTGTACAACCGGCTGGTGCGCCGTTTACGTCTGCTGGGCATTCATGATTTCGGCGACTACCTGGCGCTGCTGGAAAGCGACCCGCACAGCGCCGAGTGGCAGGCGTTTATCAATGCGCTGACCACCAACCTGACCGCCTTTTTTCGCGAGGCGCACCACTTTCCGATTCTGGCGGAGCATGCGCGCTCGCGTCCCGGGAACTATAGCGTGTGGAGCACCGCCGCCTCGACCGGCGAAGAACCTTATTCCATCGCCATTACGCTCGGTGATGCGCTCGGGGAACGTGCGGGCAGTTGCCAGGTCTGGGCCAGCGATATTGACACCCAGGTGCTGGAGAAAGCGGAAGCGGGGATTTATCGCCATGAAGATCTGCGCACTCTGACGCCAATCCAGATGCAGCGTTATTTTCTGCGCGGCACCGGGCCGCATCAGGGGCTGGTGCGCGTGCGTCAGGAGCTGGCGGCGCGGGTCAACTTCCAGCCGCTGAATCTGCTGGCGGCGGAGTGGGCGCTGCCGGGGCCGTTCGACGCGATTTTTTGCCGCAACGTGATGATCTATTTCGATAAACCGACGCAGGAGCGCATCCTGCGCCGCTTTGTCCCCTTGCTTAAACCGGGGGGGCTGCTGTTTGCCGGTCACTCCGAGAATTTCAGCCAGATCAGCCGGGATTTCTACCTGCGTGGACAGACCGTGTATGGGCTGACCAAGGAGAAGTGATGAGTAAAATCAGAGTGTTATGTGTTGATGATTCGGCCCTGATGCGCCAGTTGATGACCGAGATCGTCAATGGCCACGCCGATATGGAGATGGTGGCGGTGGCCCCGGACCCGCTGGTCGCACGGGATCTGATCAAAAAATTTAACCCACAGGTGCTGACGCTGGACGTCGAAATGCCGCGTATGGACGGCCTCGATTTCCTCGAAAAGCTGATGCGCCTGCGGCCGATGCCGGTGGTGATGGTTTCATCGCTGACCGGTAAAGGTTCGGAAATTACCCTGCGCGCGCTGGAGCTGGGGGCGGTGGATTTCGTCACCAAACCGCAGCTCGGGATCCGCGAAGGCATGCTGGCCTACAGCGAACTGATAGGCGAAAAGATCCGTACCGCCGCACGGGCGCGGCTGCCGCAGCGGGCCAATGACCAGCCGCCGGCCATTTTAAGCCACGGACCGCTGCTGAGCAGCGAGAAGCTGATCGCCATTGGCGCTTCCACCGGCGGCACCGAAGCGATTCGTCAGGTGCTACAACCGTTGCCGGCCACCAGTCCGGCGCTGCTTATCACCCAGCATATGCCGCCGGGATTTACCCGCTCGTTTGCCGAACGGTTGAATAAGCTGTGCCAGATCACGGTGAAAGAGGCGGAAGAGGGCGAACGCGTGCTCCCGGGACACGCCTATATCGCGCCTGGGGATCGCCATCTGGAGCTGGCGCGTAGCGGCGCTAACTATCAGGTCAAGTTGCACGACGGCCCGGCGGTAAATCGCCATCGTCCCTCGGTGGATGTGCTGTTTCGCTCGGTGGCCCGGCACGCCGGGCGCAATGCGGTGGGGGTGATCCTCACCGGCATGGGCAACGACGGCGCGCAGGGGATGCTGGAGATGCATCGCGCCGGGGCCTATACCCTGGCGCAGAGTGAGGCGAGCTGCGTGGTGTTCGGCATGCCGCGCGAGGCCATCGCCAGCGGTGGGGTCAACGAAGTGGTTGAACTGGAGCGCATGAGCCAACGCATGCTGGCGCAGATCGCCGGCGGCCAGGCGCTGCGAATTTAAATTCACGCCGCCGGGAAGTCCCGGCGGCGTGGTGTGAAGTGAGTTAAAAATGACACTGTTCAGGGGTAGTAATGGCAGATAAGAATCTCCGTTTTCTGGTCGTCGACGACTTTTCCACCATGCGTCGTATCATCAGAAATTTGCTTAAAGAGCTCGGCTTCAACAACGTCGAAGAGGCGGAAGATGGCGCGGACGCGCTAAATAAGCTGCGAGCCAGCAGCTTTGATTTCGTGGTCTCCGACTGGAACATGCCTAACGTTGACGGCCTGGAGCTGCTGCAGACCATTCGTGCCGATGCCGCGCTGGCGGCGATGCCGGTATTGATGGTGACGGCGGAAGCGAAAAAAGAAAATATTATTGCCGCCGCGCAGGCAGGCGCCAGCGGTTATGTGGTGAAACCTTTTACGGCGGCGACGCTGGAAGAAAAGCTCAACAAGATTTTTGAAAAATTGGGCATGTAAGGAGAGGGCGATGAGAGAGATTCCAATGCCTGCCAGCGATGCAGCGACCGCGGGAGAGATAATCTCCCGTATCGGCCAGCTCACCCGTATGCTGCGCGACAGCATGCGCGAGCTGGGGCTCGATCAGGCGATTGCCCAGGCGGCCGAGGCGATCCCGGATGCCCGCGACCGTCTTGATTACGTTGTCACCATGACGGCGCAGGCGGCGGAACGGGCGTTGAGCTGCGTGGAGGCGGCGCAGCCGCGCCAGGCCGAACTGGAGTCCGGCGCCAGCGCGCTAAAATCGCGCTGGGATGAGTGGTTCGCTAATCCGATCGAACTGGACGACGCGCGCGCGCTGGTGACCGACACCCGTGAGTATCTGGATCAGGTGCCGGGCCATACCTCCTTTACCAACGCCCAACTGATGGAAATCATGATGGCGCAGGATTTCCAGGACCTGACCGGTCAGGTTATCAAGCGCATGATGGACGTGGTGCAGGAAATTGAAAAGCAGCTGCTGATGGTGCTGATGGAAAACATGCCGGAACCGCCGGTGAAAGAGAAACGGGCCAACGATAGCCTGCTCAACGGCCCGCAGCTTGACCAGAACGGCGTCGGCGTCATCGCCAACCAGGCGCAGGTTGACGATCTGCTCGATAGTCTCGGTTTCTGACCAGGCGGGGCGCAGAACGCTGCGCCCCTGCCGCCTTTCCCTCATCCGTGAAATAACCCCTCTTTTTCGCCGTTGTTCCGCCAATGACTTCGCCATTTTTTTGGCATGCTGACCGCCATTCTTTACCCTCCCGACACAGGAACTGCAGGCTTGGCGGAAGACAGCGATCTGGAAAAAAGCGAGGCCCCCACCGCCCACCGGTTGGAGAAGGCGCGTGAAGAGGGCCAGATCCCGCGCTCGCGCGAGCTGACCTCGGTACTCATGCTGGTGGCCGGGCTCGCCATTATCCTGATGTCCGGCAGCAATATCACTCGCCAACTGGCGGAGATGCTGACGCAGGGCCTGCACTTTGACCACGGGATGGTCAGCAATGACAAACAAATGCTGCGCCAGCTGGGAATGCTGCTGCGTCAGGCGGTGCTGGCATTGCTGCCGGTAATGGCCGGGCTGGTGCTGGTGGCGCTGGCCGCGCCGATGCTGCTTGGCGGCATTTTATTCAGCACCAAGTCGCTCAAATTCGATCTTAAACGGCTGAATCCGCTTTCCGGTCTGAAACGCATGTTCTCCACCCAGGTGCTGGCGGAGCTGTTAAAAGGGATCCTCAAAGCCACGCTGGTCGGTTGGGTAACCGGGCTGTACCTATGGCACAACTGGGCGGCGATGCTGCATCTGATGACCCAACAGCCGCTCGACGCGTTGGCCAATGCGCTGCAGATGATCCTCTATTGCGGATTTCTGGTGGTGCTCGGATTGACGCCGATGGTGGCGTTTGACGTTTTTTATCAGCTGTGGAGCCACTTCAAAAAGCTGAAGATGACCAAACAGGATATCCGCGACGAATTCAAAGATCAGGAAGGCGACCCGCATGTTAAAGGGCGGATCCGTCAACAGCAGCGGGCGATTGCCCAGCGGCGGATGATGGCCGATGTGCCGAAAGCGGACGTGATAGTCACTAACCCGACCCACTATGCCGTGGCGTTGCAGTACAACGATAAAAAAATGAGCGCGCCGAAGGTGTTGGCTAAAGGGGCGGGGGAGATTGCGCTGCGCATTCGCGAACTGGGAGCGCAACACCGTATTCCGATGCTTGAAGCGCCGCCGCTGGCCCGCGCGCTCTATCGCCATAGCGAGATTGGCCAGCATATTCCCGCCACCCTCTATGCCGCGGTCGCCGAAGTGCTGGCCTGGGTTTATCAGCTGCGCCGCTGGCGGCGCGAGGGCGGCCTGATCCCGAAAAAACCTCAACGTTTACCGGTGCCGGAAGCACTGGATTTTGCAAAAGAGAGTGACTCTGATGGCTAATTTGGCCTCCCTGCTGCGTTTGCCGGGGAATGTTAAAGATACGCAATGGCAGGTTCTGGCCGGCCCGATCCTGATCCTGCTGATTTTGTCGATGATGGTGCTGCCGCTGCCGGCGTTTATCCTCGACCTGCTTTTTACTTTCAATATCGCGTTGTCGATCATGGTGCTGCTGGTGGCGATGTTTACCCAGCGCACGCTGGACTTCGCCGCGTTTCCGACCATTCTGCTGTTCTCGACGCTGCTGCGCCTGTCGCTCAACGTCGCCTCGACGCGCATCATTTTGATGGAAGGGCACACCGGGGCCGCCGCCGCGGGGCGGGTCGTGGAGGCCTTCGGTCACTTCCTGGTCGGCGGTAATTTCGCCATCGGTATCGTGGTGTTTATCATCCTCATGCTGATCAACTTCATGGTTATCACCAAAGGCGCCGGGCGTATCGCCGAAGTGGGGGCGCGTTTCGTGCTCGACGGCATGCCGGGTAAGCAAATGGCGATCGATGCCGACATGAACGCCGGGCTTATCGGTGAAGAAGAGGCGAAAAAACGCCGCGCGGAAGTCACGCAGGAAGCCGATTTCTACGGCTCGATGGACGGTGCCAGCAAGTTTGTTCGCGGCGATGCCATCGCCGGGCTAATGATTATGGTGATTAACGTGGTCGGCGGACTGCTGGTCGGCGTGGTGCAGCACGGTATGGAGCTGGGGGCGGCGGCGGAAAGCTACACCTTGTTGACTATCGGCGACGGGCTGGTGGCGCAAATCCCGGCGCTGGTGATCTCTACCGCCGCCGGGGTCATCGTGACCCGGGTGGCGACCGATCAGGATGTTGGCGAACAGATGGTCGGCCAGCTATTCAATAACCCGAAGGTCATGCTGCTGTGTGCCGCGGTACTTGGGCTGCTGGGGCTGGTGCCGGGGATGCCGAACCTGGTTTTCCTGCTGTTTACCGCCGCGTTGCTCGGGCTGGCCTGGTGGCTGCGCGGGCGCGACAAACAGGCGCCGAAAGCCGCCGACGAACCCATCGTGCAGGAGAATACTCAGGCCGCGGAAGCCAGCTGGGCGGACGTACAGTTGGAAGATCCGCTGGGCATGGAAGTGGGTTACCGGCTGATCCCGATGGTCGATTTTCAGCAAAATGGCGAGCTGTTGGGGCGTATCCGCGGGATCCGCAAGAAATTCGCCCAGGAGATGGGCTATCTGCCGCCGGTGGTGCATATCCGCGATAACCTCGAACTGGCGCCCGCCCGCTACCGCATTCTGATGAAAGGCGTGGAAATCGGCAGCGGCGAAGCGCAGCCTGGGCGCTGGCTGGCGATCAACCCCGGCAACGCCATCGGCGAGCTGGCGGGGGATAAAACTATCGATCCGGCCTTCGGTCTGGAGGCGGTGTGGATTGATAGCGCGTTGCGCGAGCAGGCGCAAATTCAGGGCTATACGGTGGTGGAGGCCAGTACGGTGGTGGCGACCCATCTCAACCACCTCATCGGCCAGTTCGCCAGCGAACTGTTTGGCCGCCAGGAGACGCAGCAGCTACTCGACCGTGTGTCGCAGGAGATGCCGAAGCTGACCGAAGATTTCGTACCGGGCGTGGTATCGCTGACCACGCTGCATAAGGTGTTGCAGAATCTGCTGGCCGAGCGGGTGTCGATCCGCGATATGCGTACCATTATCGAGACGCTGGCGGAACATGCGCCGACGCAAAGCGATCCTTACGAGCTGACCACCGTCGTGCGCGTGGCGCTGGGGCGGGCGATTGCCCAGCAGTGGTTCCCTGGCAATGGCGAAATTCAGGTTATCGGCCTGGATACCCAACTGGAACGACTGCTGCTGCAGGCGCTGCAGGGCGGCGGCGGTCTCGAACCGGGGCTTGCCGACCGCCTGCTTGAGCAGGCGCGGCAGGCGCTGCAGCGCCAGGAGATGCTCAGTGCGCCGCCGGTGCTGCTGGTTAACCACGCGCTGCGCCCGCTGCTGGCGCGCTTCCTGCGCCGTAGCCTGCCGCAAATGGCGGTGCTTTCCAACCTGGAGATCAACGACGATCGCCAGATTCGCATGACCTCAACCATTGGAGCGGCCTGATGACGCGCTATCTTCCTTTATTGTGCCTTTTATTGCCGGTTACCGCCGGCGCGGCATCGGGCTCATGGATTGCCGAAGGGCCCGGCGTCACCCTTGAACAGGGCGGGATGAGTGATTCTTCCGCCGCGCTGCTGCCGCCCAATACGCTGCCTGGCGGCAATGCGCGCATTGAGACCGTTAGCTGGCGCTATCGTCTGCTGTCAGCGGAGCCGGCGGGGCTGCAGGTACATTTATGTAGCCTGAATCGCTGTATTCCGCTGACCAGCGCCAGCGGCACCAGCCACGCGTTGGCAGGCGAGGCGGCAGATGGGCCGCTGCGTTTTGTCTATTCCGTACAGACCCGCGGGCCGTTAAACCCGCCGCTGCGGGCGATTGCAAATCAGGTTATCGTTAATTATCAGTAGTTGCGGGGAAAAGTTTTGTATTAATACAGAGCACATTGCGCTCCCGAAATGTCTTCCGCGTTATGTCTCTCCTGGCGCAGGGAGCGCACAGGGGGATTTTGAGATCACCAATACCGGCAGTTTCAGCCAGCATGGTGAATAAATTAAAGGCAGGCCGCACGGACCGTAGATACTGTTATCGGTTTGCAACTTTTTTAAGGGTTTTTCCCGGACGCGGCGCGTTGCGCCTTCTCCGGGCTACCAAATCGCAAAGCGCTGTAGCCCCGGTAAGCGGCAGCGCCACCGGGGGATTTTGAGATCATCAGTACCAGTAGTGTCAGCCAGCATGGTGAATAAATTAAAGGCAGGTCGCACGGATCGTAGGTCAGGTAAGCGTAGCGCCACCTGACAAAAAACGGCGCTACGGATAACCGTCGCCATGGGGGAAATACAGAGAAAGGGGGTCAGACGCCGATTTTACGGCCCAGCAGACTGGCGGCGCGCGACTGACCGTCCGGCCCGTACAGCGATTTATTATTCTTGCTAAGAATTGCCAGCGCCTGCTGGTTATGGGCGATCTGTTGATTGAGCAACAGGCCGTTATGCTGATTCTTTTCACGCAGGCTCTGGCTTAACTGCTGGATCTGCCGCCAGCGTTCGCTGAAGCTTTCATGGCCCTGGTAAGGCGCGCGTAGCGCAAGGTTGGCTTCCAGCGCCGGGCGCTGTTGTTCAAGCCAGGCCACCGTCGCCAGCAGTTGACTCTTGCTATCGGTGACGCGCTGTAGCGCCACGCCGGGCAGTTCATCCGCACACAGCAATTGTTGCTCTTGCGCCAGCACGTCATCCAGCGCCCGCAGGGTTTCCGCCAGTTTATCCAGCAGAGTGCGTAATCTGTCCATCATCAGGCCTTATCTGTTTTGCTACCGGCAAGGCGCTGGATATCGTTGTGCGCATCCTGCAGCAGGGCGTCGGCGATTTTGCCCGCGTCCATTTTCAGCTCGCCGCTACGAATCGCCTGTTTGATAGCCTCGACCCGGTTCATATCAATATCCTGGGTGCCCGGCTGCATCAGCCGCGCCTGCGCATCGCTCAGTTTCACTTTGGTGGCGCTAACGGCGGTTTCCGCCGCGGTGGCCTTGCGCGGCTGAAGCGGGTTGTCGGCCGGGGTTTCACGCGGCTGCACCGTGGAAACCGGCTGTAACCGCTGGGTGCGATCGATACTCATGGTCCATCTCCAAAATGGGTTTCTAATGGGGTTATCGGCAGGGGCTGGCAAACCTTTACTTTTTTATAACGTAATACGGATGGATCCATCCTCCCCGGCGATACCGCTGACGATTTTGCCGGAAACCATGCGCACGCGCACGCTATCTTCGGCTGCCGCGTTATTCATCGCCTTACCGGCACCGCTGATGCTAAAGCCGTCCCCCTCGGCCATGACCTGCACTGGCTGACCGGCTTTGATCACCCACGCGCGACGCAACATAGAGAGCGTCAGCGGTTGGCCTGGGCTGATATTCCGCAGCGTCACCGCGCCCAGCGCTTTTTTGCTGTCGGTCAGCGTACGCGGCGGCAGGGTATCGAGCCTGCCTGATTTTAGCACCACATCCGCCGGGGTCAGCGGCGTTCCGCCGCTAATACCGCGCGCCGCCGCCAGATAACGGCCAAATACCTGCACTTGGGTCTGAATAAACCGCCGCTCCTGCCCGCAGCGGGCGGAGACGCTGATATTGCCGCCGATTCGCGCATTGGGCGGCAGCGACAGCTGCGGTAATTCACACGGCGGCCACTGGGCGGGCGGCGTGCGCACCAGCACTTTCACCTGCACGGCATTATCGTTGAATTTGCTTTTAATGAAGCTTTCGATTTGCGTCGCCAGCGTGTCGGCGCGGGCGCTCAGGCTGCACAGCAGGCCGACCAGCAGGATTTTACTTTTCATCGCGTTCCCCTCACGCCACCCGGAAAGGGGTTAAGTGTAACGGCTGCCCCGAGGGACTAAACAGATAAATAGCGGCCCATTTTGCCCCTATTCCCGCGATAGGTTGGCGCAGGGGGCGTTTATGCTGTCGGCTCCAAATTCTAACCTTGCGGAGGGAGCATGCTCGACAAACTGGACGCTGCTCTGCGTTTTGGCCAGGAGGCGCTGAACCTGCGCGCCCAGCGCCAGGAAATACTGGCCGCCAATATCGCCAACGCAGACACGCCGGGCTATCAGGCGCGGGATATCGATTTCGCCAGCCAACTGAATAAAGTCCTGCAACAGGGGCGGGTAAACGGCAACGGCATGGCGCTGAACCTGACGGCGGCGCGTCATATTCCGGCGCAGACCATGCAGCCGCCGGAGCTGGATCTGCTGTTCCGGGTGCCGGACCAGCCGTCGATGGACGGCAACACGGTGGACATGGATCGTGAACGCACCAACTTCGCTGACAACAGCCTGAAATATCAGACCGACCTGACGCTGCTCAACGGTCAGATCAAAGGGATGATGTCGGTGCTGCAACAAGGATAAGGCCAATGTCTTTACTCAATATTTTTGATATCTCCGGCTCGGCGCTCTCGGCCCAGTCACAGCGGATGAATGTCAGCGCCAGCAATATGGCCAACGCCGATAGCGTCACCGGCCCGGATGGCGAACCCTATCGCGCGAAGCAGGTGGTGTTCGAAGTGGCCGCGGCACCAGGGCAGCAGACAGGCGGCGTGCGCGTCTCGCAGGTGGTCGATGACCCGGCGCCCGCGCGGATGGTTTATCAACCGGGTAATCCGCTGGCCGATGCTAAGGGTTATGTACGGATGCCGAACGTCGATGTGGTAAGCGAAATGGTTAACACCATCTCCGCCTCCCGCAGCTATCAGGCCAACGTCGAAGTGCTCAACACCACTAAGTCGATGATGATGAAAACCCTGACGTTGGGTCAGTAACCGGAGCTCCCGATGGCTATTGCCGCAACCACCAATGAATCGACCAACAACGCGGTTCTTGATTCCGCCAGCAAAAGCAGCACCAGCCAGGATCTGCATAACAGCTTCCTGACATTGCTGGTGGCGCAGTTGAAAAATCAGGACCCGACCAACCCGATGCAGAACAACGAGCTTACCTCGCAGCTGGCGCAGATTAATACCGTACAAGGCATCGAAAAACTCAACACCACCCTTGGCGCGATCTCCGGGCAGATCAACAGCAACCAGTCGCTGCAGGCCAGCGCGCTGATCGGCCACGGCGTGATGGTACCGGGTAATAACATTCTGGTCGGCAGCAAAGAAGGCCAGGTCAGCACCACGCCGTTTGGCGTCGAACTGGAGCGCGCCGCCGACCAGGTGACGGCAACCATCACCAACGCCAACGGCCAGGTGGTGCGGACCATTGAGATTGGCGGCCTCACCGCCGGGGTGCACGCCTTCACCTGGGACGGCTCGCTGGATGATGGTACCGCCGCGCCGGACGGTGCCTATAAAGTGGCGATTAACGCCAAGGGCAACGGCGAGCAGCTGGTGGCGCGTAGCCTGCACTTCGGCATGGTTAACGGTGTGATTAACGACAGCAACGGCGCGAAGCTGGATCTCGGCCTGGCCGGTAACGCCAGTCTCGAAGAAGTGCGGCAGATCCTGTAATTCGCACCTGATTTTATCGATATCCTCAATATTTGGAGAGTAACATGGCCTTTTCTCAGGCAGTCAGCGGCTTAAATGCGGCGGCCACCAATCTCGACGTGATTGGCAACAATATCGCTAACTCCGCGACTGCGGGTTTCAAATCCGGCAGCGTGTCGTTCGCCGATATGTTCGCCGGTTCGCAGGTCGGACTGGGGGTTAAAGTCTCCGGGATCACCCAGAACTTTAAAGGCGGCACCACTACCGGCACCAGCCGCGCGCTGGATGTGGCGATTAACGGCAACGGCTTCTTCCGCATGCAGGATAAAGACGGCGGTATTTTCTATACCCGCAACGGCCAGTTTAAGCTGGACGAAAACCGTAATTTGACTAATATGCAGGGGCTGCAGCTGACCGGCTATCCGGCCGCCGGCACGCCGCCGACCATTCAGCAGGGTGCCAACCCGGTACCGCTGAGCATTCCCGAAGGGATGATGAACGCCAAAGCATCGACTTCCGGCGAAATGGTCGCCAACCTAAAGTCGACGCATAAAGTGCCGGAGAACAAGACCTTCGACCCGGCGAAGCAGGACAGCTATAACTACGTCAACACCATCACCGCCTACGATTCGCTGGGTAACGCCCACAACATCAACGCCTATTTCGTGAAAACCGACGATAACAAATGGCAGGTCTATACCCAGGACGGCAGCGCGGCTGCGGTCAGCGCGGGCACCATGGAGTTCAATACCAGCGGCAACCTGGTCAGCGTTAACGGCCAGGCGGGCGAGTTCAGCATGACCATTCCGATGAGCGCGAAAGACGGCGCACCGGCGCAGAACTTCACGCTTAGCTTCGCCGGTAGTATGCAGCAGAACGTCGGTAGCGACTCGGTGAGTAAAGTGGCGCAGGATGGTTATGCCGCCGGCGAATACACCAACTTCCAGATTAACGATGACGGTACCGTCGTCGGTATCTACTCCAACCAGCAGACCCAGGTCCTGGGGCAGATTGTGATGGCCAACTTCTCCAACCCGGAAGGGCTGGCGTCACAGGGCGATAACGTCTGGCAGGAGACCGGCGCCTCGGGCCAGCCACGGGTGGGACTCTCCGGCGGCGGCGGTTTTGGCAAGCTGACCAGCGGCGCGCTGGAGTCTTCCAACGTCGACCTGAGCCAGGAGCTGGTGAACATGATTGTCGCCCAGCGTAACTATCAGTCCAACGCCCAGACCATCAAGACGCAGGATTCGATCCTGCAGACGCTGGTCAGCCTGCGCTAACGGAACTGAGTTATGGATCACGCGATTTATACCGCGATGGGCGCCGCGCGCCAGACGCTGGAGCAACAGTCGATTACCGCCAACAATCTCGCCAACGCCTCGACGCCGGGCTTTCGCGCCCAGCTCGCCGCGCTGCGCGCGGTGCCGGTTGACGGGCCGAGCCTCGCCACCCGCACGCTGGTGGCGGCCTCGACGCCGGGTGCCGATATGAGCCAGGGGGCGCTGAACTACACCGGGCGCCCGCTGGACGTGGCGCTGCAGCAGGACGGTTTTCTGGCGCTCAGCCTGCCGGGCGGCGGCGAAGCCTATACCCGCAACGGCAGCATTCAGGTTTCGGCTAACGGTCAGTTGACGGTGCAGGGAATGCCGCTGCAGGGCGACGGCGGGCCGATTGAGGTACCGCCATCGGCGGAAATCACTATCGCGGCCGACGGCACCATTTCGGCGCTGAACCCCGGTGACCCACCGAACACCATCGCGCAGATTGGCCGCCTGAAGCTGGTGAAAGCCGATGCGCGCGAAGTGATGCGCGGCGATGACGGCCTGTTCCGCCTGACCCCGGAAACCCAGCAGCGCCGCGGCAATCTGTTGGCCAACGACCCGCAGGTGCGGGTCATGCCGGGCGTGCTGGAGGGCAGTAACGTCAAGCCGATGGAGACCATGGTCGATATGATCGCCAACGCCCGTCGCTTTGAAATGCAAATGAAGGTCATCCACAGCGTGGATGAGAACGAACAGCGGGCGAATTCTCTGCTGTCAGTAAGCTGATAGCCAGTCGGCCCGCGGCCAAAGGAAATAACCAATGATTCCCTCTTTATGGATTGCGAAAACCGGTCTTGATGCGCAGCAGACCAATATGGACGTGATCGCCAACAACCTGGCGAACGTCAGCACCAACGGGTTTAAACGCCAGCGCGCGGTGTTTGAAGATCTGCTGTATCAGACCATGCGCCAGCCGGGGGCGCAGTCCTCCGAACAGACCACGCTGCCTTCCGGCCTGCAGATCGGTACCGGCGTGCGCCCGGTCGCCACCGAGCGTCTGCATAGCCAGGGCAATCTGTCGCAGACCAACAACAGCAAAGACGTGGCGATTAAAGGCCAGGGCTTCTTCCAGGTGCTGCTGCCGGACGGCAGCCAGGCTTACACCCGCGACGGCTCGTTCCAGATCGATCAGAACGGCCAACTGGTGACCGCCAGCGGCTTCCAGGTGCAGCCGGCGATCACTATTCCGGCCAACGCGTTGACCATTACCATCGCCCGCGATGGCATCGTGAGCGTCACCCAGCAGGGTCAGACCGCCGCCCAGCAGGTTGGGCAACTGACGTTAACCACCTTTATTAACGACAGCGGCCTCGAAAGCGTGGGTGAGAACTTGTACCAGGAAACTGAAAGCTCCGGCGCGCCGAATGAGAGCACGCCGGGCCTGAACGGCGCCGGTATGCTCTACCAGGGTTATGTCGAGACCTCTAACGTCAACGTGGCGGAAGAGCTCGTTAATATGATCCAGACCCAGCGCGCCTATGAGATCAACAGCAAAGCGGTTTCGACGTCGGATCAGATGCTGCAGAAACTGACCCAGCTGTAATGTTTGATGACGGGCGTCGCCTGCCGCGCCCGTCGCTTTTTTGGTGTAACAAAGGCGATACCCCGTGGTAACCACACATTCGATGGCCACCCTGCCGCGCCAGGGACAACGCTTGCTGGCGGGCATGGTGATGCTGACGCTGAGCGGCTGCGCGTACATTCCGCATAAACCGTTGGTCGATGGTTCGACCTCGGCGCAGCCCGCGCCGCCGACCGCGCCGGTACCGAACGGCTCAATTTTTCAGGCCGCGCAGCCGATGAACTACGGCTATCAGCCGCTGTTTGAAGACCGCCGCCCGCGCAATGTTGGCGACACGTTGACCATCGTGCTGCAGGAAAACGTCAGCGCCAGCAAGAGTTCTTCCGCCAATGCCAGCCGTAACGGTTCCAGCAAGTTTGGCGTCGCCACCGCGCCGCGCTACTTAGACGGCCTGCTGGGCAACGCCCGCGCCGATATGGATATTTCCGGCGATAACAGTTTCGGCGGTAAAGGCGGGGCGAACGCCAATAACACCTTCAACGGCACCATTACCGTCACCGTTAATCAGGTACTGAGCAACGGCAACCTGCACGTGGTGGGGGAAAAACAGATCGCCATTAACCAGGGCACCGAGTTCATCCGCTTCTCCGGGGTGGTTAACCCGCGCACCATCAGCGGTAGCAACTCGGTTACCTCAACGCAGGTGGCGGACGCGCGCATCGAGTATGTCGGCAACGGCTACATCAATGAAGCGCAGACGATGGGCTGGCTGCAGCGGTTCTTCCTCAACGTCTCCCCATACTAATGAGCGGGCCATTTGCGCTGTTACTGAAAAGAGATTCACATGGTTAAAAAACTCATCATTGCGCTATTAATCGGCGCGGCCAGCTTACCGGCGACGGCGGAGCGTATTCGCGATCTGGTGACGGTACAGGGCGTGCGAGATAACGCCTTAATCGGCTACGGCCTGGTGGTGGGGCTCGACGGCTCCGGCGACCAGACCATGCAAACGCCGTTTACCACCCAAAGCCTGAGCAACATGCTATCGCAGCTCGGCATTACCGTGCCGCCGGGCACCAACATGCAGCTTAAGAACGTCGCCGCGGTGATGGTCACGGCGAAGCTGCCGCCTTTCGCGCGTGCGGGGCAGAATATCGATGTGGTGGTCTCATCAATGGGCAACGCCAAAAGCCTGCGCGGCGGGACCTTGCTGATGACGCCGCTCAAAGGGGTGGATAACCAGGTTTATGCGCTGGCGCAGGGCAACGTGCTGGTGGGCGGCGCCGGCGCGGCGGCGGGCGGCAGCAGCGTACAGGTCAATCAGTTGGCCGGCGGACGCATCAGCAACGGCGCCACCATCGAGCGCGAACTGCCGACCACGTTCGGCAGCGGCGGGGTGCTCAACCTGCAGCTCAATGATGAAGATTTCACCCTCGCGCAGCAGATTAGCGATGCGATTAATCGCCAGCGCGGCGGCGGCACCGCATCGCCACTTGATGCGCGTACCATTCAGGTACTGGTGCCGCAGGGCAATAGCTCGCAGGTGCGTTTCCTTGCCGAGATCCAGAATATCAACGTTAACGTTGGCGCCATGGACGCCAAAGTGATCATCAACTCGCGTACCGGTTCGGTGGTGATGAATCGCGAGGTGATCCTTGATTCCTGCGCGGTGGCTCAGGGCAACCTGTCGGTGGTGGTCGACAGACAAACCAGCGTCAGCCAGCCGACGACGCCGTTTGGCGGCGGTCAGACGGTGGTGACGCCGAATACCCAGATTTCAATGCAGCAGCAGGGCGGTTCACTGCAGAAAATCAACGCCAGCGCCAACCTCAACAACGTGGTGCGCGCGCTGAACGCGCTGGGAGCGACGCCAATCGACCTGATGTCGATTCTGCAAGCCATGCAAAGCGCTGGCTGCCTGCGCGCCAAACTGGAAATTATCTAATGGCCAGCGATGTTATGGCGATGTCGGGCGCCGCCTATGACGCCCAGGCGCTGAACGGCCTGAAGCGCGATGCCGCCGCCGATCCGCAGGGCAACCTCAAGCAGGTGGCGCAGCAGGTCGAAGGCATGTTTGTACAGATGATGCTAAAGAGCATGCGCGCCGCGCTACCGCAGGATGGCGTACTCAGCAGCGACCAGACCCGGCTTTACACCTCGATGTACGATCAGCAGATTGCTCAGCAGATGTCGCAAAAGGGATTAGGGCTGGCCGACATGATGGTCAAGCAGATGACCAACGCCAACGCGGTCCCCAGCGAAACGGCGGGCACCGCGCCGATGGCGCTGGATAATGAGGTGCTGCAGACGCTGCCGAATCAGGCGCTGGAGCAGATGATCCGCCGGGCGGTGCCGAAAGCGCCGCCGGCCGCCGCGCCGCTATCGCTCAACAACGGCAATTTTGTTGCCCGTCTGTCAATGCCGGCGCGCGCCGCCAGCGAGCAGAGCGGAATCCCGCATCAGCTGATTGTCGCCCAGGCGGCGCTGGAATCCGGCTGGGGGCAGCGCGAAATCCCGACCGCTGACGGTACGCCGAGCTACAACCTGTTTGGTATTAAGGCCGGGGGCAACTGGAAGGGGCCGGTTACCGAGATCACCACCACTGAATTTGAACAGGGGGTGGCGAAGAAGGTGAAGGCCAAATTCCGTGTCTACGATTCGTACTTCTCGGCGATTGCTGATTACGTCAAGCTGCTGACCAACAACCCGCGCTATGCCTCGGTTGCCGAAGCGTCCACTCCGGAGCAGGCGGCGCACGAGCTACAGCGCGCAGGTTACGCCACCGACCCGCAGTACGCCAGCAAGCTGGTCAGCGTGATTCAGCAGATGAAGCACGCCGGGGCGCAGGCGGTGAAAGCCTATGCCGCGGATATTAACGATCTGTTCTAGGTTCGGAGGTCGCGCCTTCTCCGGGCTACCAAATCGCACAGCGCGTAGGCCGGATAAGCGTAGCGCCATCCGGCATAAAAGCGGCTGCGGAATTTTGCAGGCAGATTTACTCAAGTTTTTACTTCTCTGACCGATAACAAGGGCAAGCTGAGCGAATTGACTTGGCAGCATAAGGAACCCTGATGTCCAATAGCTTAATCAATACGGCGATGAGCGGACTGAATGCGGCGCAGGTGGCGCTCAGTACCGTCAGCAACAATATCTCTAACTACAACGTGGCGGGTTATAACCGGCAGACGGCGATTCTGGCCCAAAACGGCGGCCTGGCCACCATGAACGGTTTTATCGGTAACGGCGTGACCGTGACCAGCGTGAACCGCGAATATAACCAGTTCATCACCAACCAGTTGCGCGGCGCGCAGAGCGCGGCCGGTTCGCAGAACGCCTACTACGAAAAGATTTCGCAGATCGATAATCTGCTGGCCAGCAAAACCAATACCCTGTCGGGGAGCCTGCAGGATTTTTTCACCAATTTGCAGAACCTGGTGAGCAACGCCGGCGACGACGCGGCGCGCCAGACGGTGCTGGGCAAGGCTAACGGCCTGGTCAACCAGTTTAATAATACCGATAAATATCTGCGCGACATGGATAGCGGCGTTAATCAGCAGATTAATGACACCGCCCAGCAGATTAACAGCTATAGCCAGCAGATTGCCCGTCTTAACGATGAGATTACCCGCCTGCGCGGCAGCGCCAGCGGCGAACCGAACGCGCTGCTCGATCAGCGCGATCAACTGGTCAGCGAACTCAACCAACTGGTGGGCGTTCAGGTAACCCAGCAGGACGGCGACGCCTATACCGTCTCCTTCGCCAACGGCCTGACCCTGGTGCAGGGCAACAACAGCTATCAGGTGGAAGCGATCCCTTCCAGCAGCGACCCTTCGCGCCTGACTCTCGGCTATAATCGCGGCAGCGGCGCCAGCGAAGTGCCGGAAGGGCAGATCACCAGCGGCAGCCTGAGCGGCGTGCTGCGTTTTCGCAGCGAGACGCTGGACGGCGTGCGCAATCAGCTCGGCCAACTGGCGCTGGCGATGGCCGATAGCTTTAACCAGCAGCACCGCGAGGGCTTCGATCTCAACGGTGAGCAGGGGGGCGATTTCTTCAGCTTCAGCGGCGCGCGGGTGGTTGATAACACGCGCAATACCGGCGATGCCTCGCTGTCGGTGTCGTATACCGATACCAGCAAGGTAAAAGCCAACGATTACCGCGTAGAGTATGACGGCGCCAACTGGCAGGTCAGCCGTCTGCCCGACAACGTCAAAGTCAACGCCACCGCTGGTAAAGATGCAGACGGTAACCCGACGCTGAGCTTTGATGGTCTCGAAGTCAGTATTGATGGCAACCCGCAGCAGAAAGATAGCTTTACGGTGAAGCCGGTCAGCGACGTGGCGGGCAACCTGAAAGTGGCGATTACCGATTCAGCGAAAATCGCCGCCGCCGGTAAAGATGACAGCGGCCGCGGCGATAACGATAACGCTAAAAAACTGCTCGATCTGCAGACCAAAAACCTGGTGGATGGCAAAGCGACGCTCAGCGGCGCCTACGCCGGGATCGTCAGCGGCGTGGGCAACCAGACCGCCGCCGCGAAGGTGAGCAGCGAATCGCAGTCCAGTATCGTCACCCAACTGGCCCGTCAACAGCAGTCGCTCTCCGGGGTAAACCTCGACGAAGAGTATGGCGAGCTCCTGCGTTTCCAGCAGTACTACATGGCGAACGCCCAGGTGATCCAGACCGCCAGCTCGCTGTTCGACGCGCTGCTGAATATTCGTTGATTGTATTGAGGAACTGACAGCATGCGCATGAGCACCAGCATGATGTACCAACAGAACATGACCGGCATCACCGGCAATCAGTCGCTGTTTATGAAGGCCGCCGAGCAGCTTTCAACCGGCAAGAAGGTGATTAATCCCTCCGACGATCCGCTGGCGGCATCGCGGGCGGTGATGCTGTCGCAATCACAGGCCGAGAACAATCAGTACACCCTGGCGCGCACTTTCGCCCGCCAGAGCGTATCGATGGAAGAGACCGTGCTTTCCGGAGCCACCTCGACGATTTCTGATATCAAGGCGCTGATCGTTAACGCCGGCGGCACCGAGAGCGATAACGACCGCGATTCGCTGGCGACCCAGCTACAGGGGCTGAAGGATCAACTGCTCAACCAGGCCAACAGTACCGACGGCAACGGACGCTACCTGTTTGGCGGCTATGAGAATGATAAGCCGCCGTTTGTCGATACTAACGGCAAGATTAGCTATCAGGGCGGCAATAAAACCGTTGAACAGAAGGTCGACGCCAACCGTACGATGACCATCGGCCATACCGGTAATTCGGTATTTATGGCGCTGACCAGCAATCCGAAGCCGGAGCCGGACGGCAGCGCGCCGGTCGCCGATGTGTTCGCCAGTATCGATATTGCGCTGGAGGCGTTGAAAACGCCGCTGCAGGGGGCCGATGACGCCACCAAACAGCAGGTGAACGATGCGCTGGCGAAGGCCAACCGCGGCCTCGATAACTCCTACAACAAGGTATTGAGCGTGCGCGCCGAGCTGGGTAACCAGCTGCAGGAGATGGATCAACTCGATAGCATCGGTAAAGAGCGTGATATGACCAACCAGCTGCAGATGAGCGCCCTGACCGATGCTGACCTTGCGGAATCTATCTCTTCTTATTTTATGCAGCAGGCGGCGCTGCAGGCATCTTATAAAACCTTCAGCGATATGCAGGGCATGTCGCTGTTTCAGATGAATCGCTAATCACGAATAACCGCTTTTTCATTTAGCACCTTGGCACCTCATCCCGTTCTCTCTGTGTACGCGGGGTGAGGTGCCCTTTTTTTATCAGCTGGAAGTGGGGGGAGCCTCGTGAACTAATTCGCCCAAGCGACTATTTGGTTGAAAAGTCATCTCTCGTCAATTGTTTTTCCTTTTCCCAATGAACCCTGTGGAGGATAATTATCCTCACGACTTTTATATAACTAGATCAAATACATGTTATCGGTATAAACGATCACCACTTTCTCCCACCAACATCAGACAATGACATTGCTGACGCAATTATGCGGGTTATCAGATGAATAATTTTTTAAAACGATGGTTGTCTACTCAATTGAAGTACTTTGCCAGCACCCTGATCCCGGTACTACTTATTCTTGGATTCGGGATGCTCGCAGTAACATTCTGGCCTTCTTTTGCCTGGGGATCGACAGCGATATTCGCAGTTGTCGTGATCGCCATTACCTTTTGGTTGGTTTGAGATGAAAACGGGACTCCAATTTTCATAAGATGGACTGAGGTTGTTTATATCTCAGTGGGGTCTGCTTCGTTGGCGGTAACCTGATACTACACGTCTTGTTAGGGGCGCCATAATTACCCCGTAATCTGAGTAAAAAGCGGCATCGCTCAGGGACGATCATTTTAAGAGCCGAATTCCTTTCGCCACAATTTTTTTAAATTCAGGGCATTGCATATGTTCCGGCGCAGTACAGCGGGCGGCGTGTTTTAGCCCCTGGCTTAACAGCTGTAACCGACGAATGGTGTTATCAATTTCCTGCGCGCGCTGCTCAAGCCGTTGGTTATCAATGGCTATCTTGCCGTCAGCGTTAAATATCCCGGCTATTTCAGAAAGCGAAAAGCCGGCGGCCTGTCCCAGCACGATCAGTTCCAGCTTATTCAGCACATTTTCATGGTACTGCCTTCGCAGGCCATGACGACCAATCGGTTTGATCAAACCTTTCTTTTCATAAAAACGCAGCGCTGAAGGAGTAATGCCGGACAGCGTCGCGACCTCGCGGATATCCAGTTCTTTCATGATTGACTTAAACCTCGCTTTAAGTTGCACACTCGTCGACAGAGTAGCATTGACGCATAAAAGGAAGAAGAAATTGAATATCATGGTTGTTGTGCAAATTTTAGTAACGGGGATCGGCGCGACGTTAGTCATGGATTTATGGTCGCTCTTTCAGAAGCACATACTCAAGATTGCGCCGCTGAACTATGCGCTGGTCGGGCGCTGGGCGTTATGGCTTTCGCTAGGGAAAGTGCGGCATAACACCATCTGCGCAACCCCTTCGCTACATGGAGAGCGTTTTATCGGCTGGTTATGCCATTATCTGATCGGTATCGCTTTTGCGGCGGTGCCGCTTGTGTTGAGCGGCGCCGATTGGTTTTATGCCCCCACTCTGGCGACAGCGCTGCTGTCAGGGGTCGTAACCTTATTGGCGCCGTTCTTGATCCTGCAGCCCGCATTTGGTTTTGGCGTCGCGGCCTCACGGACTCCCCGACCATGGCTGGCGCGTTCGCTGAGCCTGCTGGCGCACCTGGCCTACGGCATCGGGCTGTATCTGGCGGCGAGCGCTTATAGAGTTATGGCGATGTCAGCTGATCTTTAATCTCATCAAACAGGGCAATTAAATGATCGGCCACCACTCTGACGCGCCGCGAATGGGCTAAATCGGAATGCATCACCAGCCATAGGGTTTGGTCGACGCCGATATCCGCATTCACGCACTGCAGGCCATTTTTCCGCGCCATAAAGTGTGGCAACACGCCTAATCCCAGGCCAGCTGAAACCGCCGACAGCTGCGCCAGCAGCGTGTTGGCTTCCACCCGGCACGGCCTGCCGCGAAGCGTCCGAGTTATCCAGCGCGCGGCGGGCAGATGCTGGTGTGATTCTGGCCAGCCTATGTAGTGAGCGTGATTGAACGCGATGTCGGTAGAGCCTGCTTGTCCGGTATCGGCGCTGTACAGACCAAACCCCACCTTCCCGAGACGCTTCAGCGTCAGGTTGCCGCTTTCCGGTTTGACCATTCGAATGGCTAAATCGGCATCCCGTCGATGCAGGTTGACGGATTGCACGCCGCTGAGCACCTCGACCCGCAGGTCGGGATATTTTTCCATCAAGCCGTTGAGTGAAGGCAGAATAAAATGCGCCGCCAGGTTGTCCGAGGTAGCCAGCCGGACCAGTCCGGCCACGTTCCCCTGCAGCCTCGCCGTCTCGCCAAAAGCGAGCCCTGCATGCTCAAGCGCCTCTGCTCGCGCCAGCAGCGCCTCGCCATCATCCGTTAGCCGGTAGCCGCTTTGATGCCGGCTGAAAAGGGGGACGGCCAATGATTTTTCCAGCCGGTCGAGTCTTCGTGACAGGGTTGCGATGCCCATATCCATAGTTTCTGCCGCGCCGCTTAGCGTACCTGAGCGGGCCACAGCCAGAAAAATCCGCGTATCGTCCCAGTTAAAATCTGCTTTCATTATTTTCCATTTTTGGAAAACGGCTCTCCGTTTTCATGTCTGTTTTATCACTTCTCCTGGAATGATACTGCACTTCACCTCAAGAGAAGGCAATAAGCAACGACGCGGAACTTCAACCGTATCAGGCAAGCCAACTCTTTTTTAGCCATTTACTCAGGGATACAGAAGACATGAACGACCTCGTTTTACAGGCCAACCCGACGCCAGTGCGCGCATGGCTCGCCGTAGTTGCGCTGGGAGTCAGCGCATTTTCGATTGTGACCAGCGAACTGGCGCCGGTCGGTATGCTCAGCGCGCTGGCGAACGATTTGCATCAGTCGCAGGCGGGAGCGGGTCTTGCCGTCACCGCTTATGGCTGGGTGGCCGCGCTGGCCGCTTTACTGGCCGGCGCGATCCCCGCCCGGATTTCACGGAAGGCGCTATTGATTGTATTGATGTTAATCCTCGCATTTTCTTGTCTGGCGGCGACGCAGTCGCACACCATGCAGACGTTTATGACGGCGCGGATGACAGGGGCGCTGGCGCATGGCGCATTCTGGGCGCTAATAGGCACCGTGGCGGTACAACTGGTACCGGTTGATAAACTGGGGTTGGCCACCTCGGTGATTTTCGCCGGTGTTTCGGCGGCCAGCGTGCTGGGCGTGCCGCTATCGAGCTTTATTGCCGACATGGTCGGCTGGCGACAGGCATTCAGCGCGATTTCACTACTCTCATTAGCCGCCGCCGTGGCTTTGCTCTGGACGCTTCCCACGCTGGCGGCTCCGCAGCCGTTGAGGCTGAAAGTTTACGTTGGGATAGTTAAAAATCCGCTACTGCTTTCATTGTTCGGCGCTACAGCTTGCATTATTTCCGCGCATTTTGCTGCCTTCACCTATCTTGAGCCGTTGCTAACGCAAACCCGTGGTATACCGACATCGGCGATTTCCGCGCTGTTACTGATGTCAGGACTTTCCGGGCTGCTGGGAAATCTCATCGCCGGCAAACTCATCGATCGACATATCCGAGTGCTGATTATGACATCACTGCTGCTCAGCGCAGGCGCGCTGGGGATGCTGAGTATCAGGGGCGGGTCAGCACTTCCTGTTTGGTTCGTCGCGGTATTGCTCGGCGTATGGGGCGCGGGCATGGCTATCGTGTTCGTTGGTTTGCAAACCTGGCTGTTGCGTAGCGCAGGGGAGGCGACGCAGCCGGCATCCGCGATCTACGTCGCCATTTTCAATGCCGCCATCGGTACTGGCGCGCTTGTCGGCGGCCTGGTATCGGCAAAGCTTGGTCTTTCTTCACTGCCGTTACTGGCGGCGGTGGCGATGATCTGCGGTATGGCGCTGGTCTGGAAGCTGAAAAGCCCCAGGGCGATATAACAATTTACTCATCGAATAGTCATCCGTAAATGGACAGAGTGAATGGGTCTGGCAGACGTAAGGTTTGCCAGATACCTGGCTGCGATGAGTGGCATAACATTATAACTTATTGAAATTAAATTGTTTTTGTTTTTTCTCAACGTTCTCCGTCTTTAGCGACTTTAAAACATCTGTGATTCACCTCTTATTTACATCATTTAAACCAATCGTTAACTGGATAAAAACACGCCAGCCTCGTTATAGTAGTTTTGTAAAATAAAACACGGTTGTACATAGTACAACAATTGCGAGGTGTTCATGGAGATCGTTACCGCACCGCATCTTGCGGTCAGAAACGAGTGGCTTGCGTTACATCGTGAGCCGCCACTACAACCCGAGCTGCCCATTATTGATGCGCATCATCATCTCTGGGATCGGCAAACCGGACGCTATCTCACCCATGAGTTCAGCGACGATATCCAGACCTCAGGGCATCGCGTTTTCTCCTCGGTCTACGTGCAATGCCGCTCTATGTTGCGTCGCCACGGGCCGGAAACGTTGAAACCGCTTGGTGAAATTGAGTTTGCCAGCGGAATAGCCGCGATGTTCGCCAGCGGACATTATGCAAACGCTCTTGGATGTGAAGCCATCATCGGCGGCCTGAACTTGCTGGCGGGCGATGCGATGCAGCCTGCCATCGAGAGCGCGCTGGCTTTATCAGGTGGGCGGTTGCGCGGAATGCGTAATCCATTGGCCTGGCATCCGGATCCGCGGGTCACGTCCAGCCCGGTTACACCACCGGCAGGACTGGCCCTGAGCGAACCGTTCCGCCGGGGCGCTGCCTGCCTCGCACAAAATGGATTGTCGCTTGATGTGTGGGTTTACCACACGCAACTGGATGAAATTGCCGAGCTGGCGCGGCAAATACCAACGCTACAGATTGTGCTCGATCACTGCGGCGGGCCTGTCGGCGTAGGGCCTTATTCAGAAAGAGATCCTGACATGTTTCAGCAGTGGCGAAGCAGTATGCGACATCTGGCGGAACTGCCGAACGTATGCGTAAAAATTAGCGGATTTGGTATGACGGTCAGGGGATTTCCCTTCGCAGCGGCAGAAACGCCGCCGGATTCGCAAATGCTGGCACAGGCATGGCAACCGTGGTTTGAGACCATCATTGCTCTTTTCGGTGCGGAACGCTGCATGTTTGCGAGTAACTTTCCGGTCGACAAAGGCATGTTCAGCTACGGCGTCTTCTGGAATGCGTGCAAACGCCTGGCGCAACAGGCTTCCCCTGATGAACAGGCGCAGTTGTTCTGGCGCACTGCCGCAACCTGCTACCGGATAACCTCTGTGGAGAATATCAATGACCAGTAAAAGCGAGCTCAAGCAGTTTACTGCGACTAAAGCGACGCCTGACGCTTTGCCTCAGCACGTGGCTGAGAAACGAACTCTGGCGCTGGGCGGCCTTGGCTGGGCATTTGAAAGCTACGACTCATTTCTACTCTCATTATTATTGCCGGTATTAGGAGTGGTGTTTGGCGTGAATAAAAGCGAACTTGGACTATTTATCAGCGTCACGGCCGGTGGACAGATCATCGGCGGGATCCTGTTTGGTTTTATCGCCGATAAAATTGGTCGGGTAAAAACGGCCATGACCTGTATCGCCATCTATTCACTCTTTTCCGGACTGTTAGCCTTTACGCACGATCAACAGCATTTCGCGCTTTTGCGTTTTTGCGGTGCGCTGGGTATGGGCGGAATGTGGACATCAGGTGCGGCGCTGATTGCTGAAACCTGGCGGCCAGAGCGGCGCGCGCGCGGCGGCGCTTTGATGCAAATGGGCTTACCCGTTGGCGCTATTCTGGCTATCAGCCTGACGGCAATCGTGAGCTCGGTTAACGGCGGCCTGGAGCAGGGCGCATGGCGCTATCTGTTTATGATCGGCGCGCTGCCGGTATTCATTATGAGCGTGGTGGCCTGGTTCACGCCGGAATCACAGGTTTGGCTTGCACGACAGCAGGGGAAAGCTAAGCGCACTCAACCTGCCTCGAAACTGGGCAAACACAATCTGAAAGGCCTGCTGCTGGCTTTCGTCTTTATCTTCTTTATTCAGTATCTATTCTGGGGGGTATTTACCTGGACACCCACCTATCTACGAGAAGTAAAACATCTGGATTTTTTACATAGCCTGAAATTTGTGCTCGCGCTGCAGGTCGGGGCGATCGCAGGTTTTCTGGTCTTTTCAGTACTGGCGGATAAATGGGGACGCCGTCCGATGTTCCTGATTTATCTGTTAACGGGCGCCATTGCCGTCGCGCTTTACCTTGTGACCACTCAACCCTTCATTCTGATGCTGGCGATTTTCATGGCTGGTTTTGGTGTTAACGGGATTTTTGCCGGATCTGGACCATTCCTTGCAGAAATCATCGGAGACACGTCATCGCGTGGCTTCCTGATGGGGCTCGCCTACAACGGAGGCCGGCTGGGCGGATTTATCGCGCCCCTGCTCATCGGCGCTGTGGCCAGCGCCGGCGGTTTCACTGCGGGACTGGCGACTACCGTGGTCGCCTTCCTGGCGGCAATGGTGGTGGTGTGGCTGGCGCCAGAAACCAGAGGCGTCAAGCTGAAGTAAGGCATGATATCTCTACATCGTTTTCCTGATAAACATAATGAAACCCTGCGAGGAAACAATGACCGAACAATCACCGAATAGCGCTATCGACAACGATGCGCTGGAAAAAGAGACCATGCGGCGGGTTATCTGGCGCATCCTGCCTTTTCTGGTCGTAAGCTATCTGGTCTCGATTATTGACCGGGGCAATATAGGTATGGCTGCGCTACAGATGAATGAGGATCTGGGCCTGAGCAAGGCGGCTTTTGGCTTCGCCAGCAGCTTATATTTTGTCGCCTACTTTATATTTGAGGTACCCAGCAACCTGGCGATGCAGAAGGTGGGCGCGCGATTGTGGCTCCCGCGGATAATGATCAGTTGGGGAGTGGTATCGATGTGCATGGCGCTGGTGCAAAATACAACCTCCCTTTATATCGTGCGTTTTCTGCTGGGAGCGGCGGAAGCGGGCTTTTTCCCGGGCGTGGTGCTCTATCTTACCTGGTGGATCCCTTCGCGTTACCGGGCGCGTATTATTGCCTCTTTTATGGTGGCCATTCCGCTGGCTAACTTTATCGGTTCACCGCTTTCAGGTTTGATCCTGACGCTGGATGGCTGGTTTGGGCTGCGCGGCTGGCATCTGTTATTCATTATTGAGGGGCTGCCTGCGGTGCTGCTGGGGATAGCCGCATTTTTTATCCTGCGGGACCGCCCACATCAGGCTGGCTGGTTGAACGAGCGGCAGAAAGCGTGGCTGGAAAACACCCTTCAGGCAGAGCGTCAACAGCAGAAACAGATCGGCCACATCAGCACATGGCAGCTGTTGAAGCACCGCCAAATCTGGCTGATGGCGCTGATTTATGCCGGCGCGTCGTCTGCTGGCACCACGCTTAGCGTCTGGTCTCCACAGCTACTGAAGTCTTTCCATCTTGATAACCTGACTACCGGGCTGCTTAATGCTATCCCCTATGGCCTGGCCTCGGTGCTGATGATTGTCTGGGGTCGGAGTTCGGATCGCACTAATGAACGTCGCTGGCACACGGCTCTCACCCTCTTTATGATTGCGGCTGGCGTGTTCGCGGCGTTCATCAATCTCTCGCTGCCGATTACCATTGTTATTCTCAGTACCATATTAATTGGCGCTTATTCGGCGAAGGGGCCATTCTGGGCGCTGGCCTCAGGCTGGATGAGCAGCACCTCAGCCGCCGCGGGGCTGGCGGCAATCGGCGCGATAGCTAATCTGATTGGCGGAGTGGTGATGGTGAATGCCTATGGTGTGATTAGCGAACAGACAGGAAGCCATACGCTGGCGATGCTACCACTGGCTGGCTTGTGCCTGGCAGGCGGCATCGCGGTGCTGATCATGGGACGCCGTTACTCGCAGCCTGCCGGTCAGGAAAAACCGGTCACCCATTAATAAGCAAAGGCGGGGTTTTTCCCGCCTTTTCAACATACGTTATTCTTTTATATCGTAAAACGTTTCGCAGAAGGATTTACTGGCTCCTAACTTGATCGACAGGCGGTTGGCCGTCTCGCGCATTAGCTGGCTGAGGCCGCTCTCTTTGCGGTCCGCAGTCAGACGCGATGACGGTCCTGTCAGCGCCAGTGCCGCGATGGGGTTATCGTGGACGCCAAAAACCGGCATCGCGAAGGCCGCGGTGTGCGGATCGCGCGCGCCAGAGGTATAGAACGGCAGCGTTTCTTCGTCTTCCGAAAGCGCCTCACCCAGTCCCCAATGACGTAAAACTTTGCTGATAGCGGAGCCATCCAGTGGAAATTGACTGCCGGGCAGGTTGCTATGGCGTAATCCCTCTGACGCTTCGGCGCGGAACAGACACAGGCGTTGGCCGCCCTCTATCACATACCAGCTCGCGCTTTCACTGGAGGCCTGAGACAGCGCCTGCAATTCCGGTTGTACAATTCTCGCAAGCTGAAATGATTGCTCATAAAGCTTGCCGAGATAGAGCAGACGGTGGCCGAGCGTATAGGTGCCATCATCATGCCGGATAATGTAGTTCATACGCTCAAGCGAATTCATTAAGCGATAAACGGTGGTTTTGTGGTATCCCGAAAGCTGGGCCAGCTCAGTTAACGTCAGGCTGTCATTACCGGGCCGGAAGCAATCCAGTAAAGCGAGCGCCTTTTCAACGGCAATTACGCCTTCATTCCCCATCATTTTCTCCTTTTGGCCGAACAAAATTGTACCTGAATTTTGTGATTAACATCGTGTTTACATCACAAACACGCTCTCAGCGCTGGCGAAAAGAGAAGCAATGCTCGTATAGTTGTTTTATATAGTACATTCATGTTGTACATAGTAAAACAAATGGAGACTAACCATGCCTGCATCACAACAGAAATTAATCAATGTGGATATTGAGCGCGTTAGCGCGGAGGAGGTCCGTCAGGCCGCTGAATATCAGGCGGCGATTCTCGCCGACGTGGCCGGACGCCGCGGCACATTACATGGCCGTATCAAGCCACTGGCGCCAAACATGGCTGTGGCCGGCCCGGCGATTACCGTAGAGGTCCGTCCGGGAGATAATCTGGCTATTCACGCGGCGATGGCCGTCGCCAAACCTGGCGATGTGTTAGTGATAGACGGCAAGGGCGATCTCTCCTGCGCTTTACTGGGTGAGATCATGGCCACGCAGGCGCAGGCCAGCGGCATCGCAGGTATCATCATTGACGGCGCAGTTCGCGATGCTGAAACCTTAAGTAAACAAAGCTTTCCTGTTTTCGCAGCCGGTCTTAATCCGTGTGGTCCCACCAAGTTCATTCCAGGCCGGGTCAATCATGCTATTTCGGTCGCGGGCGCCGCGGTGCAGGCGGGTGACCTGGTGGTAGGGGATATTGACGGCGTGGTGGTTATCCCCCGCGATGAAGTAGGCACCATCATTGAGCTGGCGAAAGGTAAACTGGAAGGGGAAGTCAAACGTCTTTCGGCTATCCACGATGGCGATCTTCGCCCACACTGGCTGGAGAATGCGTTGCGTCAGGCGGGTATGCTGAGCGAAGGGGAGGCATTGCCATGAGCGCTAAAAAAGTCGTACTGGTAACCGGCAGCGATTTGGCCGAAGCGGCGCTCGGCATGCTGGAAGATTATGAGCTCGTGTTTGCTGGCCGCCAACCAACAGAAAACCAACTGACAGAATTATGTCAGCAGCATAATCCGGTCGCCATATTAGTGCGCTATGGCAAGATTACGGCATCTGTGATGGATGCCGCTCCGGCGTTGAAGGTCATTTCCAAGCATGGCAGCGGCATTGATGTCATTGACGTCGAAGCGGCGGCGGCGCGCGGCATCATGGTTCGCGCGGCGACAGGCGCTAACGCCGCGGCGGTTTCAGAACACGCCTGGGCATTAATTCTGGCCTGTGCCAAGTCAATCATTCCGCTTGACCGCCGCCTGCGCGAAGGGCACTGGGATAAATCGACGCATAAATCGCTCGAACTGGAAGGCAAAACGCTGGGGCTGATTGGTCTGGGGGCGATTGGCAGTCGGGTGGCGAAAATTGCCGGCGCCTTCGGTATGAAGGTGTTGGCTTACGATCCTTATGCCGCCACGGTTCCTCCCGGATGCGAACGTGTTGATGTACTCGAAGACCTTCTCGCGCAGGCTGATGTTGTCTCCCTTCATTGTCCCTTAACGCCGCAAAATCGGGGAATGATAAATGCCGTTACGCTGGCACAGTGTAAACCCGGCGCCATCCTGGTCAATACCGCGCGGGGCGGATTAATCGACGATGCAGCGCTGGCAGCGGCATTAAAAGGGGGGGCGTTGCGCTGGGCGGCGCTCGATAGCTTTAACAACGAACCACTCACCACGCCGCACATCTGGGAGCGGGTCGAAAATGTCATTCTGTCTCCGCACGTTGGCGGCGTAAGCGACGCCTCTTACGTCAAAATGGGTACCGCCGCCGCGGCCAATATTCTACAGGTAGTGCAGGATTCATCGCAGACTGAAACAGCGTACTAACTTGTCTTCCAGCAGCTCCGCTCTTTCGGGGCTGCTGTGCTTTTTGCAAAGAGCAAGCTGAGTGATGCTGTGAGCAATGTTATTGCTCCGCAAAATTAACCAGCGCTTCGCCATCGAGGCGATAGCGGACCCATTCGCTTTGCGCCGCGGCGCCAATACTGAGGTAAAAATCAATGGCCGGCTGGTTCCAGTCCAGCACGCTCCACTCAAGGCGTCCGCAGCGGCGCGCAACCGCATACCGGGCAATGGTTTTTAGCAGCGCTCGACCCGCGCCCTGGCCGCGATAATCCGGTGAGATATACAAATCTTCCATATAAATACCGTTGCGTCCGAGCCAGGTTGAATAGCTGGTGAAGAACACGGCATAGCCCGCCGTTTTACCGTCAATTTCGCAGATCAGCGCTTCGGTCTTACTGTCGTCGCCAAACAAGGTTTCGCGGATCTCGTCGGGGGTAGTAACCACTTCCTGCGGGGCTTTTTCATACACCGCCAGCTCATAAATCATGTTGTAGATGGCAGAAGCATCGTCCGGACGGGCCTGTCGAATCGTAATACTCATTATTTTTCCTGTCGTATTCACACGTTAATGATATTGATGACGCTAAGCATAGGGGGTATTGTCAGAAGAATTAAGTGCAATGAAATCACCCAATGATGAATATTATGCATCCGGCGCTCAGACGCCTCGATCTCAATCTGTTGCTTGTTTTTGATGCCATCTATCGCCACAGTTCCGTTCGTCTCGCCGCCGATGAGCTGGCGATGAGTACATCCGCGTTGAGCCACGCGCTGTCGCGGCTGCGCGTGGCGCTGAACGATCCGTTGTTTTTTCGCGAAGGGCATCGGATGTGCCCGAGCGTCTATGCCACGCAACTCGCGCCCTCCATCGCTTCAGTATTGAAATTGCTTAATCAGGAACTCACGCGACAGCCAGAATTTAGTGCCGCCGACAGCACCGAGCGGATCCAGATAGCCATTACCGATTTCACCGCGTTATGCATTTTCCCTGCGCTAATGCAAAAGCTGCAGCATGAAGCGCCGGGCCTGCGTTTTGAGCTCCGTTATTTGCCACATAGCCCGGCGCTGACGGAGCTACTGGCGGGGGAGGTGGATCTGGCGCTGGGCTTCAGCACCGCTGAAGATATTCGTCATCATGAACTCGAGGAAATTGACTGGTTCGAGGATGAGTATGTGGTTATCAGCCATACCCGTCGCACGGCGCTGACGCTGGCGGATTATCTCGCCGCGCGCCATCTGGTGGTCACGCCGTGGAACGAAAAGCAGGGGGTGTTGGATTTACGTCTGCAGGAATTAGGCTATACCCGGCAGATAGCGCTCAAAACCCCCTCAATGCTTAGCGCGCCGTTTATTGTGGCGCAAAGCGATCTGTTAATGGCGATTCCTCGTTATGCCGCAGAGAAGTTCCTTCATGCCGCCCCGATCGCGATTTTTCCTTTGCCGTTCGCCATCAGCCCGTTCACCGTGAAGATCTATTCCCATAAACGCGGCGGGCAGCGAGGGGCAACCAAATGGCTGAAGACGGCGCTACAAAGCCTGGCGTTGGCAGCGAATGCCGGGAGTTTTTAACCTCAAAAAACGGAACTTAAAATAACTATCGCAATAGTAACCGTCGCGACAAAACCGCTCTGAAAGGCGAGAGTCCGGATAACGGGGATCCCGGCGGTATACGCAATATAATGGACGATGCGCGCGAGCAAATAAATTTTAGCCGCAATTAACGTTATGGCGTTATTGACGTTAAGCAACGCGGCGGCCACAACCAGTGGGGCAAAAATAACGAGGTTTTCTACCGCGTTGGCGTGCGCCTTTTGCGCACGCTGCGCCCAGGGCGCCGTCCCGATTGATGGCGAATGGCCATTACCCGCTGCGGGCGCGACGTTAGCACGTGTGGCTCTGGCAATAATATAGGGGATCCACATCATAACCGTTAGCAGACAAATTAACGTAAGGATAATCAGTTCAGGGTTATTTTTCATGTTATTTGGCTCTGGTAATTAATAACGATAGAGGAAAGTCTATGGCTAAGGTTAAAATAGAACCATATGCAAAAATGACAATTTCAATACCATTAACGACATGAAGATAAATATTCTGGCTCTGGATGGCGTTTTCGACACCGGCTTAGCGACGTTGCTGGATACGTTCGCCGCGGCCAATGATATGGCGCGACGCCAGAGCATGAATATTTCTCGCTTTGAGGTGCAAATGATTGCAATGACCGGGCAGGTTAAATCAGCCCATGGGCTGAGTATTCCTGCTCATCAGGCATCGGGTTTGGATTATCCCGACTGGATTGTGGTGCCGGCGATCAACGTTCACGCACGACAATCGCCACCGGATGGCTGGCACGATATTGCTGACGCTAAGCGGTTTTTGCAAAACATGGCGAAGCACGGCGTTAAAATTGCCGCTGCCTGTTTAAATACCTTCATCCTGGCTGATAGCCGTTTGCTCAATGAGCAGGCCGCCACAACGTCATGGCTCAATGCGGCCCCGCCAATGCTTCCCGGCGCTATGATGGGCCATGTGGAGCTGGCGCTGTGGTTGATTCGCCAGAGCAGCCTGCCGCTTGCGGATTTGCTGACGACAGCGATGGCGGCTGATATCCGCCATCCTCAGGTTTCACGCCTGCCGGCAGGTTATCCTCAGCATGCCGATGACCTGATAAACCGCTTTGAGCACTGGTCGCGGGCGCATCTGGCGCAGGGATTTTCCCTGCAGGCGGCCGCCGGTGCGCTTAACGTGCATCCGCGCACCTTACAGCGCAGAATGGAAGCCGCGCTGGGGAAATCACCGTTGGCTTTTTTTCAGCAATTGCGGGTCGAACGAGTAAAGCAGCTGCTTGCCGAGGGGAAAGATATTGAGACGATTACCGCTGACGTGGGTTATTCGGAAGTGTCAACGCTGCTTGCGCTGCTGCGTCGTCAGACTGGAAAGGGAATACGGGCGCTGCGTCATGCTGTGTGAGCGTATTCATTTAAAGAAAGTAATTATAGAGTAAAGAGGAGTTATTTCTCCTTGACTGTTTTATTAATTCTTTTGTTTTTCCGAACCAGGCAACATCTATATCTTCTATGGTCAAATGTAGAATGGAAACCGACAGGAATATTTTTGTCGGGTGGCGGCTAACGCCTTACCCGACCTACGGAACGTACCATTGCGAACTGAAACTGCCTGTGTGGGTGGCCTCAAAATCCCCGGTGGCGCTGCCGCTTACCGGGGCTACCGCACTGTGCAATTTGGAATTATGTTGCGGATAGAACAATTGCCAGTCAGGATTATTTCTTTTTCTTCACCACTTTCCATTTTCCGCCAGCGGCAGTGTCGGCCAGCACGATTTTAAATCGGTTGCTTTCCCAGTGGGGCAGGCCTAATATGCGCCGCGCTATACGGTTACCTTTCGCCTTAATCATGATGTCGCTCCTTATTTTATTAAAGATACACTAAACCCACGCATGAAAATATTCTGCGTTTCCCGAGGTTTCAATTTTTCTAAAAAATAAAATTCACTAAAAATTAAATTCAGGATTTATTGTAGGGTGACTATTTTTTAATTCAAGCCGCTATGAACATTCGGACCTTAGTAGCAATAAAAACGTTTTTCCTGGCTTTTATCCCAGTAAACGGTCTTTATTGCCATTTTGTCCGGCGAAAAAGAGGGAAATAGCGGCAAGGTTAAAACGTCATACCGCCGATAACGGCCGCCAGGCGATCGAACATCTCGCCAAACAGGTGTTCGCAGAAGGGGGCCAGCATCGGCATCATCATGCCGAGGGTCATAATGCCAAAGGTCATGGTCACCGGGAAACCGATCACGAATACCGATAGCTGCGGCGTCATGCGGTTGAGCAGACCCAGGGCGATATTGAGCGTGAGCAACAGACAAATCAGCGGTAACGCCAGCATCATGCCGTTGATAAAGATTAACGAACCCAGTTGGGCGAGCGCCAGGAAACCGTTGCCGTTCAGCGGCTGGCTCTGGATCGGCAGGGTATGGAAACTGTCGGCCAGCAGCGAGATAAGCCACAGGTGGCCGTCAAAGCTTAAAAACAGCAGCATTGCCAGCAGGTTCAGCAGCCGCGCCAGCACCGGCATATTGGGGCCGCCGCTGGGGTCGAAGAAGGTGGCGAACGATAGCCCCATCTGCATGCCGATGACTTCGCCGGCGAGGCGTACCGCGGCGAAAGCCAGCTGCATCGTTAGCCCCAGCGCCGCGCCGATCAGGATCTGCTGAATCGCCAGCCATAAACCGGCAGCAGAGATAATGGGGATCGCGTTGATGGGCAGCGTTGGGGCGATCAGTATCGCAATCAGGCCGCCGAGACCGATTTTCACCTTTTTGCTTATCTGCTTTTCACTCAGCACCGGCGCGGTGCTGATGAGGGCCAGAATACGCAGCAGCGGCCAGAAATACTGGCTGAGCCATTCGCTAAGCTGCGCGCTGTCAAAGGGGATCACGGCTAGCCAATAATATTAGGCAGGTTGCTGAATAATGTGCGCATATAGTCCAGCAGCAGGTTCAGCATCCACGGTCCGGCGATAATAATCGTCGCCACTACCGCGAGAATTTTGGGGATGAACGATAGGGTCATCTCGTTAATCTGGGTGGCGGCCTGCAGCAGGCTGACCACCAGCCCGCTGATTAGCGCCGCCAGCAGCAGCGGGGCGGCCAGCGCCAGGGCGACCTTCATCGCTTCGGTGCCAATGGCCATCACGGATTCCGGCGTCATGATTGTTCTCCGCGGTTCAGGAATAGAAGCTCTGCGCCAGCGAGCCCAGCAGCAGCTGCCAGCCATCCACCAGCACAAAAAGCATTAGCTTAAACGGCAGCGAGATCGTCGCCGGCGGCACCATCATCATCCCCAGCGCCATCAGCACGCTGGCGACCACTAAATCGATAATCAGGAACGGAATAAACACCGTAAAACCAATCTGGAAGGCGGTTTTCAGTTCGCTGGTGACGTAGGCGGGCAGCAGAATACGCATCGGTACCGCCTCCGGCCCGGCCAGCGGCGGCTGGTTGGCCAAACGAGCGTACAGCGCCAGATCGCTTTCGCGCGTCTGGCGCAGCATAAATTCGCGCAGCGGCTGCGCGCCTTTATCCAGCGCTGTATCAAGGCCGATCTTGTCCTGGCTGAAGGGCAGGTACGCCTCCTGATAGACCTTGTCGAACACCGGCGACATGATAAAGAAGGTCAGGAACAGCGCCAGCCCAAGCATCACCTGGTTCGGCGGCGCGGAAGGCGTGCCCAGCGCGTTACGCAGCAGACCCAGTACGATGATAATGCGGGTAAAACTGGTCATCATCAGCAGCATCGCCGGCAGGAAGGTCAGCGAGGTCAACAGCACCAGCGTCTGTACCGGCAGCGACCAGCTCTGGCCGCCGTTGGCCAGCGGATGACTGATAAGCCCCGGCAGCTGTGCGAAGGCGGCTGGGCTCAGCAGCAGTAACGCGGCGGCGAGCCACGGCGCCCGACGGCGAAGGCAAGCGGACAGAGTAGGGAACATGGCTATTTTTCCGGGCGTTTGAGGATGTTTTGCATCAGCTGGCGGAAGTCGTTCGCAGGCGTGACCGCCGGAGTATCTTCATCGCGCGGCGGCGCCGGGTACTGATGAAGCGGAGTGATCTGCTGGGCGGTGACGCCCAGCACCAGCAGGGTGTTATCGACTTCCACCACCACCACGCGCTCGCGCTGGCCAACCTGGCAGCTGGCGCGCAGGTTAAGCAACCGGCCGTTGCGCGCCTGCGGCGCAAAGCCGAGACGGCGGAACAACCAACCGGCCAGCAGGATCAGGAGCAGAATCGCGCCGAGCGCGCTGCTTACCTGCATGAGCGCCGAGCCGCCGGATACTGCCGGTTCGGTAACCGGTTGGCTGGCCTGCACGGTAACGGGGGCGGTCATTAGCGGCTCAACCGACGCATACGTTCGGACGGGGTAATGATATCGGTAATGCGCACGCCGAATTTATCGGCCACCACCACCACTTCGCCCTGGGCTATCAGATAGCCGTTGATCAGGATATCCAGCGGTTCGCCCGCCAGGCCATCCAGCGCGACAACCGATCCCTGCGACAGGCGCAGCAGCTCTTTAATCGTCATTTTGGTGCGCCCCAGTTCAACGGTCAGCTTCACCGGAATATCGAGGATCAGATCGATATCCTGCAGGCTGCCGAGCGCATCCTGGGCCTCCAGCGATTTGAACACCCCATCGGTGGTGGCGCTGGATTTCTCAGACGACTGTTGTTCATTAAGCGCATCAGCCCACAGATCGTCTACGGATTCCTTTCCTGCGCCAGACGGTTGCTTAGGATCACTCATTGGGCTGTTCCTCACTCAGAGCATTCAAAATAGGGTTAATCAAGTGTTCAACACGAAGGGCGTACTGCCCGTTTAAGGTGCCATATTGGCTGGTTAGCACCGGCACGCCGTCGACATGGGCGATAATGCGATCCGGTTTATCTATCGGTAAAACGTCGCCAGGCTGCAGCTTAAGTATTTTCGACAAGCGCATCGGGATATCGACGAAGTTGGCAATCAGCTCCAGCTCAGAGTGCTGCACCTGCTTGACCAACGTTTCGCGCCACTGGCTATCTTCCTGGCGGGAATTCTCCAGCGGCGGATTGGTCAGCAGTTCACGCAGCGGCTCAATCATGGCGAAAGGAATACAGATATTGAATTCACCGCTTAGCGCGCCAATCTCCACCTGGAACGGCGTGGTCACCACGATATCGTTCGGCGAGGTGGTGATGTTGGTGAATTTGACCTGCATTTCCGCACGCACATATTCGACGTCAATCTTATAGATTGCGCTCCATGCGTCACCGTAGGCGTCCAGCGCCAGGCGCAGCATGCGTTTGATCACCCGCTGTTCGGTGGGCGTGAATTCGCGGCCTTCGACCTTGGTCGGGAAACGCCCGTCGCCGCCGAACAGGTTATCGACGGCGATAAACACCAGGCTCGGCGCGAAGACGAACAGCGCGGTGCCGCGCAGCGGGTTCAGGTGTACCAGGTTAAGGTTGGTCGGCACCGGCAGGTTGCGGGCAAACTCGTGGTACGGCTGAATTTTAATCGGCCCGACGGTGATGTCCGGGCTGCGGCGCAGCAGGTTGAACAATCCCATGCGGAACTGCCGGGCAAAACGCTCGTTGATAATTTCCAGCGCCTGCAGGCGTTCACGCACCACGCGGCGCTGGGTATTCGGATCGTAAGGCTTAACCTCGCTCTCTTTACCGCCGACAACCGTCTCGGGCTCGTCGCCCGTGTTGTCGCCGTTGAGCAAGGCGTCGATCTCTGCCTGTGAAAGAATGCTATCGCCCATGGTGATTACCGCAGTATGAAGGCGGTGAACAGCACATCGCTGACCACCTGCTTCGGTTGTCCCTTAACCAGCGGCGCGCTCAGCGTCTCTTTGATCTGCGCGACCAGCTGCTGCTTGCCCTGCTCATTCGCCAGGTGACCGGCCTCCTGACGCGAAAGCAGCATCAGCAGGCGGCTACGCACCTCCGGCAGGAAATCATTAAGCTGACGGCGGGTTGCTTCATCCGGCAGGCGCAGCGTCAGGCCGATATACAGTACGCGGTCCGGATCGTTGTCCGGGGTCACCAGATTGACGGTGAAGGTATCCAGCGGCATAAATACCGGCGGCGCGGGCGGTTTTTCCTTTTCGATGGCGGTTTGCGCGCCGCCGTCGCGCTGTTGCAGCAGCCACCAGCTGTAACCTGCGGCTGCGCAGGCGGCCACGGCGACGATCGTCAGCAGGATGATCAGTAAGGGGCGTTTGGGCGCGGTTGCCGGAAGGGAGTTTTGAGACATAGCCAAATCAAATTCCTGTTGTTCCGCCCGCCGCGTTGCTGACGGGCATCACGCGCGGCGGCGCCGCACGTATGACATATAAAGGTATTATCGCGGCTAACGCGCGAGGCAATAGCCGGAATAAACGGGCAAATGGGGGCCAGATTGGCCGTTTAGCGCCCCTCAGGCGAAAATATCGACGCCGTTGAGCTGGTTGGCCATTCGCTGCAGGGCTGCCGGGGCGCTGACTGGCTCAATCGGCGCGGCATCGCTGCCGCCGCCATGGCGTTCAGCGTAGCTGGCGCGGCCTTCACCGTTACCGTTTTGCTGCTGCCACTGCGGCGTCGCCTCGCCGCCAACGCTGCTCTGACCGAGGTTGATTCCGCTCTCAGCCAGCGCGTGACGTAGCTGCGGCATAGCCGCCTCGACCGCCGCGCGTACCTGACCGTGTGCGGAAGCGATGTGCAGCTGCGCCTGTTTATCGTCGAGCTGCAGGGTGATCTGCAGCGCCCCCAGCTCCTGCGGATGCAGGCGCAGTTCGGCGCTCTGCTGGCCGTTGCGGTGGAACATCAGCACCTGCTGGCTCAGCGCCTGCTGCCATTCCGGGCTGCCGAGCTGGGCATTAAGCTGCGGCGTCGGCGGCGCGGTTACCAGCGCACTGGCGGGCGTGGCGCTCTGGCTGGGGCTGGCGGCGGAGAAAGCGACGGCGGCAGGTTGCGATGGGGTATTCTCCGCCGGACGTTCGGCCATATCGTGCTGCGGCGTGGTCGCGGTCTGCACAACAGGAGAAGGCAGATTTTGCCCGCTAAGGGGATCCGTGCCCGGCTGCGGCTTCGCCGCCGGTTCGCCTTCCGGCAGGTTCGCGACATGCTGAGTCGCCGCGTTGCCGATGTGGAGCGCGGTTTTATCGCCGCTGGTCGCAGCTGGTTGAGCCTGCGGTAGCGCGGTCTGCGGCGGCGGGGCGACGATTGCCGCCGGCAGCATGGCGTACAGTGCCTGCAGCGTCGCCGGATCTAAAGTTTTCGCCTCGCTGAGCGGCGGCGTATCCGGGCGCGTATCCTCTTTTTTCGCTGTTGCGTCGACGGCGTTTTCCGCCGATGCCGGTAGCGCATTGACCAGCAGCGCGCCGCGTTCGCCAAGCGCGGCCAGCAGCTGGTTAAGCTGGTTACGGCTTAGCGGCGGGGCGCTTTCATCGTCGGCGCTCAGCGCCGCCGGCGGCAGCGTGCCGCTTTGCGCGGGCGTGAAGCGCGCGCCAAGCAGTTGCGCAAAGGCAGATGACAGCTGAGCGTCATCGAGCGCCAGATCCGGCAGGGCGCTGGCGTCGCCGGGTAGGCTAAGGGCGGGCAAAGCATTGAGATTCATGAAGCGGTATTCCTTTGTGTACTGCGTTGCGCGAACTCATCCATCAATTTTTGATTGCGTTTGTTTTCCAACTGCAGCTCGGCGTTTTGCGCGCGCGTGTGCAGGGTATCGTAGGCGTTCAGCCGCTGCTGATGGTCCTGCCACTGCTTCACGGCGTGATCCACCTTTTGCCCCCACTGCAGAAGCTGCTGGCGCTGTTGTTCGATAGCCTGTTCGAGGGTGGCAATGAACTGCTGGTAGTTCTGCCAGCGCGAGCTTTCCATGCCGCCAGAAAGGGTGCTGTTGAGCTTTTGCCGGTACTCGTCCTGATAGTTAAGCAACATCGTCAGCTGTTGCTCGGCGGCCTGTTGCGCCTGGCGCGCCTGGCCCAAACGCTGCGCCGCCTGTTCGACGGCCTCCTGGGCCAGATTGCGCAGGGTAATCAAAGGGGACTGTGCTTTCATCGCGTGGCGTCTCCGATGGCGTTAAACAATCAGCTGCTGTAGCTGCAGACAGGCTTCGTCATAACCGCAGCGCTCGAAAATTCCCTGCTGCAGATAGGTCTCCATTTGCGGATACAGGGTAATGGCTTTATCCAGCAGCGGGTCGCTACCGGCGGCATAGGCGCCGACGCTTATTAAATCGCGGTTGCGCTGGAAGCTGGCCAGCATCTGTTTAAAGGTGCGTACCCGGCGATAATGTTCGTCATCGATAAGTGACGTCATCGCGCGGCTGATCGAGGCTTCAATATCGATGGCCGGGTAGTGACCGGCCTCCGCCAGACGTCGGGACAGCACCACGTGACCATCGAGGATCGCGCGCGCCGAATCGGCGATCGGATCCTGCTGATCGTCCCCTTCGGTGAGTACGGTATAGAAGGCGGTGATCGAACCGCCGCCGCTGATACCGTTGCCCGCGCGTTCAACCAGCGCCGGCAGTTTGGCGAATACCGATGGCGGATAGCCTTTGGTAGCCGGTGGTTCGCCGATCGCCAGCGCGATTTCACGCTGCGCCATCGCATAGCGAGTGAGCGAATCCATGATCAGCAGCACGTGCTGGCCGCGATCGCGAAAATCTTCGGCGATGCGGGTGGCGTAAGCGGCGCCCTGCATGCGCAGCAGCGGCGATACGTCCGCCGGGGCGGCGATCACCACTGAACGCGCGCGTCCTTCGGCGCCGAGAATATTCTCGATAAAGTCTTTGACTTCCCGGCCGCGTTCGCCGATCAGGCCGACGACGATAACGTCGGCCTGGGTGTAGCGCGCCATCATGCCCAGCAGCACGCTTTTACCGACGCCGGAGCCGGCGAACAGTCCCATACGTTGGCCGCGCCCAACGGTCAGCAGGCCGTTGATGGTGCGCACGCCGACGTCCAGCACCTGCTCGATAGGGGTACGCTGCAGCGGGTTAAACGGCGCGGTAATCAGCGGCGCGCGATAGCCGGTTTCCGGCGCGGGCAGGCCGTCAAGCGGTCTGGCGCCGCCGTCGAGCACGCGTCCCAGCAGCGCCGGGCCCAGCGGGAGTTGTTTACCAGCGTGCTGGCCGTCCGCCGCGCTGCGGGCGTAAACCCGCGCCCCTGGCACAATCCCTTCGACCTCTTCCAGCGGCATCAGATACAGCCGCTGATCGTTAAAGCCGACCACTTCGCTTTCCACTTCCTGCACGCCGCCGCCGCCGTCACGCTCGATAAGGCAGGTTGCGCCTAGCGGCAGCTGCAGGCCGGTGGCCTCCAGCACCAGACCGGTGGCGCGGGTCAGACGGCCATAGCGTCGTACGGTCGGCGTACGGGCGATACGCTGCTCCAGCGCTTCAAGCGAATTCAGCCAGCGGCCGAGACGGGCGGTCATCACAGATCTCCCGGCGCGGCGAGGCGACACAATTCGTGCCAGCGGGTGGCGAGACTGGCGTCGAGATCGCCCTCCTCGGCGCTGACCTTACAGCCGCCGGGATGCAGATCGCCATCCGCCAGCAACCGCCAGCCGTGCAGGCTGAGGGTGGTGCCTAACTGCTGCTCAACGCGCTCATAATCTTGCGGGTGTACGCGCAGCTGCGGCTTGCCGTTGAACATCGGTTCTTGCTGGATCAACTGTTGAATTTGCGTCAGCAGGGCAGTGCCGTCGCAGACCGGCGGCTGGCCAAGCACCTGTTTCGCGGCGGTTAGCGCCAGCTGCATCAGGCGTGAGGCGATGACCGAATCGAGCGCATCAAGGGTGTGCTGAAACTCGCTCACCAGCTGCTGCCAGTGGTCGGTCAGCGGCTGTTGCTGCTGCTGTGCTTCCAGCAGCCCCTGCTGGCGGCCCTCCTCAAGTCCCTGCTGAAATCCGGCTTCATAGCCTTTTTGCTGGCCATCGGCATAACCGGATTGCTGACCTTGCTGCTCGGCCTGCAGGCGCAGGGCGGCAAGCTGCTGCTGCAGTTCCGCCTGAGCGTCAGGCTGCAAGGCTTCGTTATCCAACGTCGGTAGCGGCGGTTCAAAAGCTGGCGCCGCGTCGCCGAGGTCGTTGAGTGACCAGGGCTGCCAGGGCATGGAATTAATGCGATCAGACATAGGTGTCCTCGCCGCCGCCAATAATCATTTCGCCGCTCTCCGCCAGCCGTCTGACTATCAGCAGAATCGCTTTCTGTTCGTTTTCCACCTGCGACATGCGCACCGGCCCACGGTTGGCGAGATCGTCGCGCAGAATATCGGCCGCGCGCTGGGACATGTTTTTGAGGAACTTCTCGCGCAGCGGCTGCTCGGCGCCCTTCAGAGCAATCAGCAGCGATTCGCTGTCCACGTCCTGCAGCAGGCGCTGGATACTGCGATCGTCGACCTCCACCAGGTTTTCGAACAGGAACATCTCGTCGATGATCTTCTGCGCCAGCTCGCCATCGTATTCGCGCATCGCGTCGATAACGGCTTCTTCCTGCTGGGTTTTCATCAGGTTGATAATCTCGGCGGCGGTACGCACTCCGCCCATTTTGCTGCGCTTGAGGTTCTGGCCGTCGAGCAGGTTGTTGAGTACTTCAGTCAACTCCGCCAGCGCCGCCGGCTGCACGCCGCCGAAGGTGGCGATACGCAGCATTACGTCGTTGCGCAGGCGCTCATCGAACTGCGCCAGAATATCCGCCGCCTGGCCGCGCTTGAGATGGACCAGGATGGTGGCGATGATCTGCGGGTGTTCATCGCGGATCAGGTCGGCGGCGCTCTGCGGCTCCATAAAGTTGAGCGTTTCCATCCCGGAGGTGGTTTCGCGGGATTCGAGAATATCCTCCAGCAGGCTGGCGGCACGCTCTTCGCCCAGCGCTTTCACCAGCACCGAACGCAAATAGTCGCTGGCGTTGACGCTCAGGGCGGCGAACTGTTCGGCATCGTCTTCAAATTCAGACAGGATCTCGCCGAGCTGTTTATGCGAGACCTGGCTCATGCCGGCCATGGTGCCGCTCAAAAGCTGGACTTCGCGGGAGGAGAGGTGCTTGAGCACCTCCGCCGCGCGGTCTTCGCCCAGCGTCATCAGTAAAATGGCGCTTTTATCGGTTCCGGTCAGGCTCATAGTTCGTTACTCATCCATTGGCGGATTACCAGAGCGACGACCCGCGGATCTTTATCCGCCAGTTCGCGGATGCGCTGGCTCTGGACTTCTGCGCTGACGCGCTGCTGCGATTTACGGCGCAGCGCCAGCTCCTCATTGCTTGGTTTATGGCTGTCGTTCGCTTTAGCGACCGGCGCGCTGGCGGCGGCGACCGCGGCTTGCTGTGCGGCCTGACGCTGCTGCAGCTGTGGCTTAATCAGCTTGCGCCACAATACCCAGCCGACCAGCAGTACCAGCAGATAACGTCCCAGTTCGAGCAGCAAATCGATAAACGCCTGGCTCTGCCAGAACGGCAGCTCGCCGCCGGTCATCTGATTGTCGGTAAATGGCGTATTGACCACCTGCAGGCTATCGCCGCGGCTGCTGGAGTAGCCCATCGCTTCGCGCACCAGCGCTTCAATCTGCGCCAGTTGTTCTTTACTCATCGGCTGCGCTTTACCGTCGGCGTTGAGGCTGTAGTTCACCACCACGGCGACCGACAGGCGCTCCACCGTCCCGGCTTTTTGTTGGGTATGGCGGATGGTGCGATCGAGTTCGTAGTTGGTGGTGGCGTCGCGTCGGGTGCTTAACGGGCCGCTGTTGGCCGCGGCGCTACGGGTGTTGGTCGCGTTGCTGGCGTTATTGGCCGCCGGTTTAGCGGTTTCAATCGGCGCGGTGGCCGGCGCGCTCGGCTGGTTGGATAACGCCCCAGGAACGCCGCCCACCTGCGGTCCGCCGATTTGCTCGTTGCTGCTGGTTTGCTGCGAACGGATCGCCGCTTTATCGGGCTGCTGGTTCGGCTGGTACTGTTCGTCGGTCTGCTCGCGGGAGGCGAAATCGATCTGTGCGGTCACCTGAGCGCGGACGTTGGCGCTGCCGACCACCGGCGCCAGGATCGTTTCAATGCGTCGCTGATAGCCGCTTTCCACTTCGCTGGCATATTTCAGCTGCGAGGCGTTGAGGTCGCGCCCGGTGCCGTCAGACTGCGTCAGCAGGCGTCCGGCCTGATCGACCACGGTGACGTTGCCAGCCGGCAGGCCGGCGACGCTACTCGATACCATATAGACGATAGCGTTGATTTGGCCATCATCCAGCGCACGGCCCGGCTGCAGCGTCAGGGTGACAGAAGCGGAAGGGGACTTTTGCTCGCGGACGAACAGCGAGGGCTTCGGCAGCGCCAGGTGCACCCGCGCATTCTGCACCGGCCCCAGCGACTCGATAGTGCGTGAGAGTTCGCCTTCAAGAGCGCGCTGATAGTTAATCTGTTCGCTGAACTGGCTGATGCCGAATTTTTCCTGATCCAGCAGTTCGAAGCCAACGGCGCCGCCCTTCGGCAGCCCCTGCTGCGCAAGACGCAGACGGGTTTCATGCACTTTCTCCGCCGGGATCATCAGCGCCGCGCCATTCTCGGCGAAGCGGTAGGGGATGTTCATCTGCGTCAGTTGGGTGACGATAGCGCCGCCGTCGCGATCGTTCAGATTGCTGTACAGCACGCGATAATCCGGGCTTTTCGCCCACAGCAGCAGCGCGACGATAATGGCGATAGCGGCGGAGGCGGCCACCAGCAGCGGTATTTTTGGATTGGCGCGCAGACGGCTCCAGATGGCCTGCAGGCCGTTGTCGCGGCTTTCGCCGGCGGATAACGAGGCACTCATGGTTGGCGGTATCCTTCGCTGGCGTTCAGGCGGCGACGCGCGCTGGCGTGCTGACGAACGGTATGGATAGCGTTATGTGACAAAACTGACTCCCTGATACACATCTTTTCTCAATAGCGGCGCTCCCATTTCTGGGCAGGCCATTATTCGTCTTATCAGATGATTCTGATTGCCCGATAAGCCGGGTTTTTTGCGGCTAATTAACCGCTTTAAGCAAAAATCGCTGTGTTAGGGTGTGCAGCATTGGAGAAGTACAGGGTGAAATAGCGCCTGGCGATCACGACAGTATTGAGGAAAAGATGGCGATTCAGGGTATTGAAGGCGTACTGCAACAGATGCAGGCGATGGCGATTCAGGCGGGAAATAACGGGCAGAATAGCGTACCGCAGGGAGTCAGTTTTGCCAGTGAATTGACCGCCGCGCTGGGTAAAATCAGCGATACCCAGCAGGCCGCGCGTCAACAGGCGCAAAACTTCGAGCTGGGCGTGCCGGGTATCAGCCTGAATGATGTGATGGTCGATTTACAGAAATCTTCAGTTTCGTTGCAGATGGGCGTGCAGGTGCGCAATAAGCTGGTGGCGGCCTATCAGGACATTATGAATATGCCGGTTTAGTCATACAATCCCGGCGCAATTGCTTCCTGCAAACCGCTATGCTAACGCTGGCGGTTTTGTCTATTTACGGCGACAACGGCAAAAAACTGCTCGCCTCTGCATTGATTTTGACCCATCGACTGGTGAATGAGTGATCCGAAATTATCATTACAGTTGATAGGGGATACAGATCAATAGCCGTTCATCGATCGACACAAACGATCTGACTACTAGCACTACAAACTGTATGGTCTTGCCAAAATAATTCTAATTTGGAATAGCAGATGTCCGAAAAAGTAGACCATCAATTACGGCGTAAGGTGTGGATTGGGATTTTTCTCGGTTTGTTGGTCTTTTGGGGAACCATTGCGACGATTGTTACCTTAGCGTTGGCTTAGCGCCAAAAGTTTCTACTGTTATTTAGTATCTCCCCGTCAGGTACAAGAAAGATCTGCTTTGTATTATCGGCGAAAGGTGAAAATTTAAATTTGGATGGCAATTCACTATCGTTTTCCGGCCTGGTGGCAAATAATCTGCGCAAATTTTGCTCCGCGGAGGCGTTATGCTGTGGCTTCAGACCGTTGTATTTTTTGTCGTTTTAGCTTTTGTCGCGATAGCGATGTTTCATGAAACCTGGCGACAGGATAGCGAGTAACCGCCGTTTCAACTTCCTCTGATCTGTCTCCCTCCTTAACAGTGACTAAACTTAGAGCATGGCTAACGGTCTTCTGGAGGGTGTTGTGAATAGATTCCACGATGAATACGACGAGCGGGAACTGTACCATATGGTCTGCCGTTGGGAGGATGAAGGCGGGGCGGTAGCGTAACGCATTTCTTTCAAACTGACAGCATTCTGGCGGCTCAGGCGTGAAATCGTTGTATGGCATGAACGCGCGCGCTTGACCCCTGGCAACTTCAGGGGAAATATTCCACGGAATGTGGTAACCCCGGCTGTCTGCATGACACCTGAGCATTTGGTTGAGCGAAATAACGGGTATCTTCAGTCGGAAACGTTGGAGAAATATATCACCAGCATGGAGGAACCTGGCGTGGGAAAGCAGTTAACAGAAGATGATCTTCGTGAACATGGCTTCACCGATAAAGAGATTGCCCGCCTGCGCGAAATCCTGACGCGACAAGAAAGTAACAATGAAACCTATGCTACTTTGATCGACAGTTTACGAAAACGTTTTTGGGGCGGAGTTATTGTTGTTTGTATTGCCTTTGCCATAGTCGTTTCGTGGATTTTTAACTTCGAAAGTAATGATTTTACTTATCCGCTAATCATTATTTTTATCCTGATTGCTGTTTGGAAATTAACACCTTTCCCGATGGCTTTTAAAGCATATCTTATCTACTTGAAAATCGAGCGATTACTTATTATCAATTTCATATATGGTATTGCCTGTTTGTATTCCTTTTACTGTTGATTAAACACCTTTAAGAGCCAACGCAGGGGTGCTCATTTCCAGAGGAATACATCCATGTTTTACCCTCGTGACAAATATTAGATTAGCCCGGACAAGATAACACGGAATATTTTGCAGGCATATTTCCCTAAACTTGTGAGTTGTTTGTTTTAGCTGGCAGGATGTTTAGGGTATTTAATTGATGAATGTATGAAGCGTAAATGAAATAATAGATTATATATTATTGCTTATTAGCCCTGTAAAATCCGCCGATGGCTTACCAGGCAACACTCTGCATTGCCCTGGTGAGACCCATCATGCGCTTCCTGGCCGGAATATCTGGCTGTGAGGCTGTTGTTGTTATTGTAATTCTTCGCTTTTGCTCTTGATGGCGACCACATTATCGGACTGCAGTTCGCCAAGCAGGAGCGAACGATCGTCGAACTGGCCGTAAGCGGTGTTGACCGCGTTCTGGCGGGTGGATTGATCGATCAGCGTTTTTAATTGCTCCATCCTCTGCTGCAATAGCCCTTTCAATACCCCTTCGTTGTCGATAATCTGTTTTAACTTAGCGTTGAGCATCTCTTGCAGAGCCAGCGATGGCCCAGCTTTGCCGGTAAATTCGGCGGTTTTCTCAACCGCCGTCACGTAGGCAAACTGCATTTCCACCAGCGCTTCCCATTGCCCGGCGCGTGCCAGGGCAATCATCTGGCTGCTAAGGGTATGGATCTGCTGATAGGCGGCTAAAAGCTGCTGTTGGCGTTCCATCACAATGTACCCTGAGCAGGTTGATAGTTTGGCCCAATTTGCCGCCAGGCATCGGCGATATTCTCCAGCAGCTTGACCACTTCGACGATCGCCGCTTCGTCATTATGCAGGTTGGCCTGCATCAGGCGTCGCTTCATATAATCGTACAGCGCCGCCAGATTATCGGCGATTTCGCCGCCTTGCTGGTGGTCGAGGCCGCTTTTCAACCCGTTGTCGATGATGTTGATTGCCTTAGACAGCGCCAGGCCTTTACCGGCGATATCCCCCTGATTCATCAGGATGCGTGCGCGAAGCAGGGCGTTAAGCGCCCCGTCGAACAACATTACGATTAACTGGTGCGGACTGGCGCTCATCGCGCTGCTTTCCAGACTGACCTGTGCGTAGGCTTGCGTGCCGCTACGGTTATACATGCTGTTTTATTACCTGATTAAGGGTTACTGGGACGAGAACTGCTGTTGTAAGTAGTTACCCGTGCTGCTCAGCTTGGACATCATGGTATCCAACTGAACAAACTGTTGTTTATAGCGATCGATAGTGTTCTGGATGCTGTCGGAAACAGTGTCGATCTGGATATTCAGGCGATCGAGATTGGTGTTGATGCTTTTGGTCGAGTTCTCGATGATGCCGCCCGCTTTAATATAGTTCTGGATTTCATTATGGATTTCGGTGGCCATCCCGGTGTCTGTCCCGTTGCCGGCGAAGAAGTTGGCGACCTGATCCGGTTTCTCGTCGAGCGCTTTATTGAGCTTGGTGCTGTCGACTTCAAGCTTGCCGGTTTTGGGATTGGTTGAGATCCCGAGGTTGCCAAGGCCTTTCAGCTCCGGGTTGTCCTGAGCGGCGCTGAGCGCGCTTTTAATCGAGGACTGAATGCCGCGCAGGGTGTTATCGCCGAGCAGCGCGCCGTTCTTGGCGCTTTGCGCTTCACCGCTTTTCACCGGGGTATATTTGGTCAGCGAGCCGAAGGTGTCGAGCAGCGAATTGTAGTTATCCACCCAGGATTTGATTTTGTCGGCGGTGCCGCTTTTATCAATGCCGATCACCAGGTTTTGCGGTTCGCCGGCTTTGGTGGTGGTTTTCAGGTCGATGGTGACGCCCTGCAGCGCATCGGCAATCGAGTTGGTGCTGCGCTTAATTTTGGTGCCGTTGACGACGATCTCCGCATCCTGCCCGGCGACGGTCTGCTTCATCGCGCCGCTTTTGCTGCTGCTGTCGTAGTTGAGGATGGCGCCGAGCTTATCGTCGTTATTCACCTGCACCGACACGGTGTTTTTCTCGCCGGTGCTGGTGGAGCTCAGCGCCAGCTGATAGTCATTGTCGCCGACGCGCATGATGCTGGCGGTGACGCCGGCTTTAGCGCCGTTGATGGCATCGCGCATCTCCAGCAGCGAGGTCTGGTCGTCGCTCAGCGGAATCGTGGTCTCTTTTGGCGGGTCGCCGGCGGTGATCGTAATGGAACGATCGCTATTGCCAGCGGTACCCAGTTTTTCCTGTTGATCGGTAATCGTCGCCTGGGTGGTCAGGGTTTGCGGCTGCGCCAGCTTCTGCACTTCAACGCTATAGTTGCCCGGCACCGCCTTATTGGTGGTGGTGATGGTGAACTGGTCGTGCTTGGTGGCGGTGGTGCTGTTGAAAAACTCCGGCTTAGCCAGCTCCTTGCTCAGGTTATCGAATTTTTCCAGCGAGCTTTTTAACGTGCCGTAAGCCGTTAGCTGCGCGTTATAGCTGGTTTGCTGAGTGGTATACGGCGTCAGGCGCTGTTGTTCCGCCTTGCTGAGTTTGTCCAGTAAACCGTTGAGGTCGAGTCCTGAGCCGATGCCTAAGGAACTGATCGATGCCATTGGTGTTTCTCCTTACTAATGACGTTATTCGCTTATTGCGTTATCGGCCCAGTGGAGAAAAAGTTTACCGAAAAAGTGAAAAAGGCGATGGCGTAATAGAAGAGGGAAAAAGCGCGTTATTTTCGCCATTGGCGGAGGGGCAAAAATTTTTCAAAAAATGGCTAAAGGTTGCAGAGGTTACGTCGATACCAGAAGGGACGGTGGTTGACGCCGTGGGCAAGCAAGCCCGAACCTTTTAACCACGTTGCACTGAACGCAACTGACTCGTAAGGAATGCATATAATGGCACAAGTAATTAATACCAACAGCCTGTCGCTGATGGCGCAAAACAACCTGAACAAATCCCAGTCTTCCCTGGGCACGGCGATTGAGCGTCTGTCTTCCGGTCTGCGCATCAACAGCGCCAAGGACGATGCCGCGGGTCAGGCGATCTCCAACCGTTTTACCGCTAACATCAAAGGCCTGACTCAGGCTTCCCGTAACGCTAACGACGGTATCTCCCTGGCGCAGACCACCGAAGGCGCGCTGAACGAAGTCAACGATAACCTGCAGAACATCCGTCGTCTGACCGTACAGGCGCAGAACGGTTCTAACTCTTCCAGCGACCTGCAGTCCATCCAGGATGAAATCACCCAGCGTCTGGCTGAAATCAACCGTATCTCCGAACAGACTGATTTCAACGGCGTGAAAGTGCTGAGTGGAGAGCAGAATAAGCTAACTATCCAGGTTGGTGCTAACGATGGAGAAACTATCGATATTGATTTGAAAAAAATTGATGCTGGTTCACTTGGATTGGATAAGTTCAATGTGGCAAATAGCTTTGATACCAAATCGATTGATACTGAAATCGCTTCTTTTGACAAGAAGGGGGCGCCAACAATTGCTGCTGATGGAGCAACGACCAAAAAAACGTCAGTTGATAATACAGTTTATTCATCCGGTAGCGATCACTATATCAAAACAGGCGCTGCGGAATGGGTGAAAGGTACCCTCGGTACAGATGGTGAATTCACTTTTGATTCCAGCACTTCAGGTAGTGTAGTCACAACTGAACCGGCAGATTTGAAGGCAGTTACCTCAACAACGGTGGGTACTACTGCAATCACCGGTTTGGACGCGGGTGAAAAACTGCAATCTCTCAAAGATGACAAAGGCCAGCCAAATGGCTACGTTGTCAAAGGTACTGATGCTGATGGTAAGGATGTTTACTTTAAAGCAACCGTTGATGAAACCACGGGTAAGGTAACTAAAGGTGAGCAACTGTCTACAGAAGTTAAAACTGAGAAGCCCCTGGAAGTATTAGACAAAGCCCTGTCCCAAGTTGATTCCCTGCGCTCCTCCCTGGGTGCGGTACAGAACCGTTTCGATTCTGTTATCAACAACCTGAACAGCACCGTGAACAACCTGTCCGCTTCCCAGTCCCGTATTCAGGATGCTGACTACGCGACCGAAGTGTCCAACATGAGCCGCGCGAACATCCTGCAGCAGGCGGGTACCTCCGTGCTGGCGCAGGCTAACCAGTCGACTCAGAACGTCCTGTCTCTGCTGCGTTAATCGCACGCCTGATTACTGTCGCATCGCAACCCCGCTTCGGCGGGGTTTTTGCTTTTTGCCCGTAACCGCCTGGCAAAACGGCTGAATGAGAAAGCATGTCGTAAATAGAGACGCTTTTATGCGGTTTTTCCGGCGATTGGCATTTTTGCCCCTGCGCATAATAGCGCTGACTCTCTTATCCGCAGGTTTCAGAAATAGTGAGCGATTTGTATACCGCCGAAGGCGTGATGGATAAAAATTCCCTCTGGCTGCGCTACGTTCCGTTAGTGCGGCACGAAGCATTGCGCCTGCAGGTCAGGCTGCCCGCCAGCGTCGAGCTTGACGATTTATTGCAGGCCGGGGGAATCGGGTTGTTGAACGCCATCGAGCGTTACGACTCGCTACAGGGAACGGCCTTTACCACCTATGCGGTGCAACGTATCCGCGGCGCAATGCTCGATGAACTGCGCAGCCGCGATTGGGTGCCGCGCAGCGTACGGCGTAACGCCCGCGAAGTCGCCCAGGCGATGCAGAAGCTGGAGCAGCATCTGGGCCGTCCGGCCACGGAAAGCGAACTTGCGCAGACGCTGGGTATCACCCTTGCCGAGTACCGACAAATCCTGCTGGATACCAATAACAGCCAGCTGTTCTCCTACGATGAATGGCGGGAAGAGCAGGGCGAGAATGCCGAACGACTGCTGGAAGGGCACGAAGAGGCCAATCCGTTGCATCATCTGCTGGAAGGCAGCCTGCGCCAGCGGGTCATCGAGGCCATTGAAGCCTTGCCGGAACGCGAAAAAATGGTCCTTACCCTCTACTACCAGGAAGAGCTAAACCTTAAAGAGATCGGTGCGGTGCTGGAGGTGGGGGAATCCCGCGTTAGCCAGCTGCACAGCCAGGCGATTAAGCGCCTGCGCGCGAAGCTGGCCAACGAAGGCTAATAACCACCTGCCGGGCAGGTGGTTAGCGGATTACGATTTACGTAAATCAATGCGCAGAATGCGCTCCTTCGCCCCTTCGACAAATACCTCAGGATCCCACTCGCGATTGAACCCTTCTTTAATGCCGACGTACAGCGTATCCATGTCCGGCGACAGCACCATTTGATTCGGATAAACCGGGGCGCGGAATTCATGAGTCACCCGCCAGGTCTTGCCATCCACAACGCTGATGGTGCCGCTGGTGAAATTGCTGACGTACAGCTCGTTATATTTCGGATTGAAGCGCACCGCGTTAGCGCCGATGCCGGTACGCACGTAACCCAGCGATTTGCCGTCTTTCAGATCGAATATATACAGGCCGTCGTGAGGACCGCTGCGATCGTCGTGATCGAACGCGACGACGAAAATACGCCCTGAGTCGGAATCGACGATCAGGTTTTGCGCGCTGGCCAACTGCGGCGCGTTAAGCGGGATGGTGCGGACAACCTGCTGGGTTCTGGCATCGATCTCGTTGACATAGTCGCGGCCGCCAACGTAGATCTTCTGCGTCTTTTCATCCAGCGTCAGGCCGTAGGCGGTGCCGCGATAGGCGTCTTTGACTTCACCTTTCAGCTGCAACGTCGTGCCGTCGAGCATCAGCAATTTATGCAGCGGACGCATTCCATCCTTGGTTTTCAGCATATGGCTGTAGCTGACAAATAACAGATTAGCGGCGCGGCTGTATACCATATGCCGCAGATGTTCGAAGCGCGCATCGGCGGCGCCGTCGGTGGGGAAGCTCAGGCGCGGACTGGTGCGGGTGATTTTACCGCTGGCGGCGTCGAACTGGCTGATACGCAGCGAAGCCGCCTGGGTATGGCCGACATAAAGCACGTGCGCCGGCTGATTCATCGCCAGCGAGAAGGCGCGCCAGGGCATATCATAGCGCTGGATAACCTGCAGGGTGGCCGGATTAAAGGCGTAAAGATAACCTTTATTGGCCGCGCGGTTAACCCGGTCGGTGGCCGCGGCGAATAGCAGGTTGTCGCCGTTGTCGAACGCCAGCTCATAAACCCCTTCGTTGGCTTCCTGTAGGTAATTGGTTTTCATCGCAAAGCGCGACGCTTCCCGCGGCGGCGGATCGATGGCGAAAGCCGGGTGGGGGAGCAGGGCGGCGAGCAGTAGCGCAGCCAGCGGTTTTATCAAGTTGCGATTAGGCATGATGGTTATCCTTGTTGACAAGTAGGGCTCAGAACTGGATTTCGCCGCCGAAAATATAGGTGCGGCCGCGGGCGGTGGTGTTAACAGACGCGCCCTCTTTGGCGTTATCGAGACTCTGGTTCATACGGTTTAACGCTTCGGAGTAGTCACGATTCGTTACGTTCTGTACGCTAAAGCGCAGCAGCACGTTCTCGGTCATCTGCCAGCTGCTATAGAGGTCGATAATGGTCGGGATATTCGGCATGCTCTCTTTAGGCACCGTATTGGTGTCGAGGCTAATGCCTTCGGTACTCAGGCGTTTTGATTTACCGGTGAATTTCACCAGGCTGCCGACGGTGAGTTTGCGATCGAACAGGCGCCCGCCGACATCCACCGTGGCGTAGCTGCTGGGGAGGTCGCTAAGGTCGCTATAGGCGAAGCTATAGACCGTACTGGCAATAGAGGTGGGCTGATCGGTACGCTGCTTGCTCCATGACACATTGGCGTAGGCAAAACCGATGTCGTATCCGGCTTCAATCTCATAGCCCTCGGTGGTCACCGGCGAGGTGACGTTAACCGAGATATTGGCGTTGAAATCCGGCGAAGCATTGGCGACATCTTTACACAGCCCACCGTTGCTGCACAGCAGGAAGGATTCGCTGGTGATGTAATCTTTAATCCGCGAGCGGTAGGTAAGGGCTTTCAGATGCAGGCTATCCTGCTCGCTCAATAATCCTTGTTTGATAACGTTAAAACCGGCCTCCCAGGTCTCAGCTTTTTCCGGCTTCAGGAACGGGTTCATCGATGCGCCGCCCTCGTTGGCGAAGAACACTTCCTGGACGTTCGGCGCCCGCGAGGAACGGCTCCAGCTGACAAACGGCTGCAGCCATGGCGTCACCTGAGCGGAGAAGGTCGCCGAGGGATTAAAACCGTTATCTTTGACGTTGAGTTGGGTTGCCCCTTGCGGGAAGCATTTTTCGTTATCTGCACAGGCCGGTTTATAGCCCTGTACCCGGCTGCGGGTATAGTTGAGATTAAGATCGAGCTGATAAATATCCTTGTTTAATGTCAGCCCGCTATAGAGCGAGGCGATCTTCTGTTTGCCCGCCGGGGCAAAGGCGTTGTGGTCGGTCTCGGTATCCTGCACGAAGCGGCGGGAATAGCGGGTGTCCATTAATTTGCCGCCGAGCTGGACAGCGGCATACAGATCGTCGGTAATACGAAAACGGCTGGTGTTGTTCATGTCCAGCGCGTTGGACTTATTGGTGGTCGAGGAGTCGTTAAAGTTATACAGCGACTCCGGTTTATATGCCTGATTGCCGCGGCTGGTGCTGGCTAAAACATTAAACTCGACCAGTTCATTGAGCGGCGCGTAGTTATAGCGCAGATAGTAGTCGTCGCTGCTAATATCGCGACGGGTAAAACTATTGCGGTAATTACGCCCGGAAAACTCGAAGCGGTTAAATTGATCGACGTTGAAATTGATTTTATATAGCTGCGAGCGCGGCTCCTGACGCAAATATTTATTATCCTCGCCAATAAACTCTTCGCTGCTGCGTCCGCCGCCGTTTTTATAGGTCGCATAGGTGCGGGTGCCGCTGATGCCGAGCAGCGCGCCAAGGCCGCCGCCGTTATCGAAGGTGTCGGTTTTGCCGGCTACCGTTACCATACCGGTGCGGCCGAGACCGTTATCGCCCACGGAAAAACGCGACAGCAGGCCGACCTGATGCCCCGGTTTTAACACATCATCGATGCCGATCGTGCGCAGATTGGCGCTGCCCGCCAGCGCGTTGACGCCTTGCGAACCGGCGCTGTTGCCGCGGGTGATATCCACTTCGGCCAGGAAGTTGGGGTCCAGCGGCACCCCGGCGGCGGTATTCGCCCCGCCGTGGTAGTTAGCTGGCGCCATGCCGAAGAAGGTCTGGGTGACGCCATCGACCATGGTGTTTACCCGGCCCAACCCGTTCATGCCGCGAATATTGACGCTGATGGTGCCCTGCAGCGGGTCGATTTGCGTATAGGTGCCCGCCATGCTGCGCAGCGAGGCATCGAGGCTTTGCAGATTCTTATTGAGCGTTCGCGAACTGTAGGCGCCGGGGCGGGTATAGCTCTCCTCTGAGGAGCCGACCTGGCCGGTATTTTCCGCCAGCGGGTTATCGGTAATGGTGATGGGAGAGAAAACCGATTCCCCTTCGCTTTCGGCGGCAAAAGCCTGGCCGTTGACGATAAGTAGCCCGGTGACGAGCCCCGTGATTATTTGTGATTTTTCCATAATCCAATCCTGAGGTAATAAATAGTTAACGCACAAAAAGGGCAGCAGCGTGCATCGCGCTTATTGCTAAGTGCGATGACACATTGCCCAAAATAAAAAATTATTAGCGGTCAGTGACCGTGATAAATAACATCCAGGATGCCTGAATAAATAACAGGGAACCCTGGGTTTATATTTTTAATAAGCCGAACTCCACCGGCAGGGTGACCTTATTAATACCGTTACGCAGCAGCTCTTTTGGCGGCGGCGGAAGCGGACGCGCATTTTCCAGCGCCATCAGCGCGGCGCGATCCAGCGAATGGGTCCCTGACGAGTTCGCCAACTGCGATTGCAACACCTCGCCGCGTTCGTTGACGCTGAAGGTAATAATGACGGTACCGGTACGTTTACGGCGGCGCGCATCTTCCGGGTAGTGGCGCATTTTGTTGATTTTGCCTTTCACCAGCGATTCCCAACTGATCTTGTTGTCGCTCAGGCGCGCGGCATCGCTATCGAGCGGCGCGGTAGTGCGCTGAGTGAGGACGGCCGGCGCCGGGGGCGCGGCGAAGCTGGTGATGGTTGAATTGCCCTTTTCCTCTTGCTGCTGGCGGCGGGACTGTTTTTTTACCTCGATTTTCTTTTTACGCTGCGGTTGGGGTTTGCTGGCGGAGAGCTTTATTTGCGCATTGTCGTGAATGAGCAGCTTCGGCGCCTCTTTCGCCGCGGCCGTTTCCTGCTCGGTCATTGCCTCGACTTTGCGCTGCTGGGTGACGCCCGGCGGCAGCTCGGGATGAATCAATGACACTTCCAGTTCCGGCGCGTACTCCACCATCACCGCGGCAGGGGGGGCGGCATCCGGCGGCGAGGCGAAATGAACGATAAAAGGCACGGCCAGCGCCAGATGACCCAGCACGCTGGCCGTTGTTCCCGTGAACCAGCGGGGGCGCGACGCTATCAATGGCGTGGAGAGAGGGATATTCATTTTTCCGCCGCCACCGACCAGATGTAATCAGCCTGCTTCGCCGTCGGCGTGGTGCCGTCGGTGGTCAGCAGTAACACCAGCGGATTTTCCGCCTTGAGATCGGCCAGATGCAGCGGTACGCCAATATCTTTAGCCGCATGATAGCCGCCGGCAATCAGCAGCGCCGGGCGCGGCGATGCTTGCATTTGCGTCGCCATCAGGCGATCGCGCTGCTGCTGAATAGCGAGCATAGAGGTGACCTGCTCGCCATCGATTTGCCCGTTATGCATCAGATAGATAATGGCCGATAGCGATTCATGTACCTGCGGGCTGTTGGAGAGCGTTCCGCGGGGAAACGTGGGATGCTGATAGATGTCGCTCACCTGCTGGCGGCTAAGGTTGGCTGCCAGCAGCGGATAAGGCGCTTGCAGCGCGGTCATCACGACGTCGCGATAAAGCGCCCACGGCCAGCCGGGGTTCCAGCGCAGGGTTTCCGCCGCGCGAGTGGCGCTCACGGTCGTCCCGCTGAGGCTGGCCCGTTTGACCCGATTGACCGCCTCCTGCTGGCTTAGGTCGATCATCTCCATCAGCACGCTGCCCTGCGGGCGAAGGGTGTGGAGGTTCTGCAGCAGCCAGCGCTCAATCTGGTGATGCTGAGCGTTGGTGTGTTCTTCGCCAACAATAACCAGCGGCGCCTGGGCGAGTTGGTTCAGCAATTGTTGCGGCGTCAGGGTGCGCCCGCTGGCGGTATCACGAATATTCGCCTTCTCTACCAGCGCGTGCTCCCCGGCAGGGGAGAGGGGGTGAACCGGGCTGTGACAGGCGCTCAGTAACCACGCGCAACCTATAACCAGAGTCTTTAAAAGGGGGTCCTTAAACATAAAATATCCATTTTCGGCTTTTTAGTCGTCTTTTCTTCGTATCTTGCTGCTGGAACAGGATGATATGTGATATTGAGAATGATTATCAAGATCATTCTCATTTAAAATTATTGGCAAGGGTGATGATTTCACCCGGCAAACAGCTGGCCGTTGCTGTGTCGCGGGGAGAATCTGTGAAGACGATCAAGCTTTTAAACAGCGATAATATTTAAACCTGCTGGCTTAATGTTGTCTTAATGTTTGTTTCGGTCGCGCGTTGAAATAAGCATTTTGTCATCAGGAAATTCTAATTGGCGGTGTTTTTCACTTTTTTAAAATGATGGTAATTGTTTTCATTATCATTCACATTCCTCTGTGATTTAATCCGTGCCAACCCGGTTTCTCCACGGCTTTTCGACTACCCATACTAAGGATTAGCTTATGAATTTCCGCTTATCGGCATATTGCGCGGCGATGCTCGCTGCTTCGGCTCTGTTTACCGCTCCGCAGGTTATGGCTGCTGACAATGGCGACGGCATCGTGGTGTATAACGCCCAGCATGAAAACCTGGTGAAATCCTGGGTTGACGGCTTTACCAAAGAAACCGGTATTAAAGTCACGCTGCGCAACGGCGACGATAGCGAATTGGGTAATCAACTGGTGCAGGAGGGGTCAGCCTCGCCGGCGGATGTCTTCCTGACCGAAAACTCGCCTTCAATGGTGTTGGTTGATAATGCCAAACTGTTTGCGCCGCTGGATGCCGCGACGCTGAATCAGGTCGCGCCGCAGTATCGTCCTGAGCACGGCCGCTGGATTGGCATTGCTGCCCGCAGCACCGTTTTCGTCTATAACCCGGCGAAAATCAGCGAATCTCAGCTGCCGCATTCGCTGATGGACCTGGCGAAACCTGAGTGGAAAGGGCGCTGGGCCGCCTCTCCATCGGGCGCAGACTTCCAGGCCATCGTCAGCGCCATGCTGGCATTGAAAGGCGAAAAAGCGACGCTCGACTGGCTGAAGGCGATGAAAACGAACTTCGTGGCCTACAAAGGCAACAGCACGGTAATGAAAGCGGTCAACGCCGGTCAAATCGACGGCGGGGTGATCTACCACTATTACCGCTTTGTCGACCAGGCGAAAACCGGCGAGAACAGCAAAAACACCAGGCTGTATTACTTTAAAAACCAGGATCCGGGCGCTTTCGTGAGTATCTCCGGCGGCGGCGTACTGGCGTCCAGCAAACATAAAGAGCAGGCGCAGGCCTTTATCAAATGGATCACCGGCAAGCAGGGTCAGGATGAGCTGCGTACCAATAATGCTTTCGAATATGCGGTGGGCGTGAATGCCGCCTCTAACCCGAAACTGACGCCTCTGAAAGAGCTGGACGCGCCGAAGGTAGAGCCGTCAACGCTGAATAGCAAAAAAGTGATCGACCTGATGACCCAGGCTGGCCTGCTGTAATTTGATGCTGAAGTGATTTATCTATGTCTGTCCTGAGTCTGGTACTCGGAAAGAAAACAGGACGCCTGCCCGAGCGCAGGCGTCCTGCATTTCCGATGGTTGCCTTAGCTGTACTGTTTTCAGTAATGGCGTTACTGCCGTTAGGTTTTGTGGCCGCGGTGGGGATTGAGACCGGCTGGCCGGCCATTAAAGCACTGGTGTTTCGCCCGCGGGTAGCTGAACTGCTCAGCAATACGCTGTGGCTGACGCTGCTGGCGGTGCCTATCTCTATCGTACTGGGCGTGGCGGTGGCTTGGCTCACTGAACGCACCGCGCTTGCCGGGCGTCAGCTATGGTCGGCGCTGGCGGTCGCGCCGCTGGCTATCCCGGCATTTGTCCAGAGCTATGCCTGGGTCAGCGCGGTTCCCTCGCTGCACGGCCTGTCCGCCGGGGTGTTCCTCTCGGTGCTGGCCTACTATCCTTTTATCTACATGCCGGTGGCGGCGGTGCTCCGTCGTCTCGATCCGACGCTGGAAGATGTTGCCGCCTCGTTGGGTACGCCGCCGTGGAAGGTTTTCTTCCGCGTGGTGCTGCCGCAGTTGCGGTTGGCTATCTGCGGCGGTGCGCTGCTGGTGGCGCTGCATCTGCTGGCAGAATATGGCCTGTATGTGATGATTCGCTTCGATACCTTCACCACCGCCATTTATGACCAGTTCCAGTCTACCTTTAGCGGCCCAGCGGCGAATATGCTGGCGGGAGTGCTGGCGCTGTGTTGTCTGGCGATTCTGCTACTGGAAAGCGTCTCGCGCGGCAAAGCGCGTTACGCGCGCATCGGCGCCGGCGCGGCGCGCGAACAGAAGCGTCGTCCGTTGGGCAACGTGGCCGCATGGGGCGCGCAACTGCTGCTGTTGACGCTGGTGATGCTGGCGATGGGCGTCCCGCTGCTGGTGCTGTGCCGCTGGCTATGGCTTGGCGGGGTGGAGAACTGGCTGCATGCCGATCTTTGGCATTCGCTGCGCCAGACCCTGCTGCTGGGCGCGGGCGGCGCGCTGCTGACCACCGCCTGCGCAATTCCTATCGCCTGGCTCGGCGTGCGTTATCCGCGCCGGCTGTTTCGCCTGCTGGAAGGCTGTAATTACATCACCAGCTCACTGCCGGGTATCGTCACCGCGCTGGCGCTGGTGACGGTCACCATCCACTATGCCCGTCCGGTGTACCAGACCGAGGTGACCCTGTTCCTCGCCTACCTGCTGATGTTTATGCCGCGAGCGCTGATTAACCTGCGCGCCGGTATCGCCCAGGCGCCGGTTGAGCTGGAAAACGTCGCCCGTAGCCTTGGGCGCAGCCCGGCCCGCGCCTTATGGAGCGTCACCATGCGGCTGGCCGCGCCGGGAGCGGCCGCTGGCGCCGCGCTGGTGTTTCTTGGCGTGAGCAACGAGCTCACCGCGACGTTGCTGCTATCGCCGTTAGGCACCCGCACGCTGTCGACCGGTTTTTGGGCGTTGACCAGCGAGATCGACTACGTCGCCGCGGCGCCCTATGCGATGCTGATGATCGTGATTTCGCTGCCGCTGACGGCGGTTCTTTATGTGCAGTCGAAAAAAATTGCAGGGTTGTAACATGCTGGAATTGTCTTCTATCTCGAAATCTTTCGCCGACGCGCTGGTGCTCGATAACCTTAATCTGGCAGTAGCGCCGGGAAGCCGTACCGCCATTGTCGGCCCGTCGGGTTCCGGTAAAACCACGCTGCTGCGGATTCTTGCCGGTTTTGAAACCCCCGACAACGGGCGAATCGTTCTGCAGGGCAACACCCTGTTTGCCGAAGGCGTGTTTGTGCCGGCGCATCAGCGCGGGATCGGTTTCGTGCCGCAGGAAGGGGCGCTGTTCCCCCATCTTAACGTCGCGGACAATATTGCCTGGGGACTCGATTGCAGTCGCGAAGAGAAACGCCGTCGGGTGGCCGCACTGATGGAGATGGTGGCGTTAGATGCGACATTAGCGAGCCACTGGCCGCATGAAATTTCCGGCGGCCAGCAGCAGCGGGTTGCGCTGGCGCGCGCGTTGGCCCAGCGGCCATCCCTGATGTTGCTGGATGAACCTTTCTCGGCGCTGGATACCGGGCTGCGGGCGGCGACGCGCAAAGCCACCGCCGATCTGCTGGCCGAGGCTGGCGTAGCCTCGATCCTGGTCACTCACGACCAGACGGAGGCGCTGTCGTTTGCAAGCCAGGTCGCGGTGATGCGGCAGGGGCGTTTCGCTCAGGTAGGGACGCCGTTCGAGGTCTACTCGCGTCCGGTTGACGAGGCCACCGCGCTGTTTCTTGGCGATGCGCTGGTGCTCGACGCCGAGCTCATGGAAGGGCGCGCCCGTTGCGCCATCGGCGAGTTGCCGACCGACGATCCTCACGCCAACGGCCGCGGACGCGTGATGTTGCGCCCGGAACAACTGCGGGTGTCGTCGTGCGCGCCGCAGGAGAGCGCCTTTCGCATCGTGGATGTCGATTTCGCCGGCCATATCTCGACGCTGACCGTGAGCGCGGCGGGGCAATCGATGCCGCTGGTGCTGAAAACCGTCAGCCAGGCCGCCTGGCAAGCTGGCGCCGCGGTTCGCCTGGACGTTATTGGTCAGGCGCGGATATTTTGCGCATAGCGGTGAAAAGCTCAACGTTCAGCCGGGATAAAAATTGATTTGGCGCGGAGATGCGTTAATTCGCTGCTGATGTAGCACATTGTGCTAATTACACTACCAGCGAAGGCTTTAGTATCCGCGCCACTGATCTCGTCGCCATGGAGTGGTAGGTCGTTGGAATATTTCCGCGGGGTCAGTCCATTCTTATTGCGGTGCGAGCTGGAACTGTGATTGTCTCTCCGGCCAGCGCCGCTGGCCGGAGAGCGAGCTATAAATCCAGCACTAACCGGCCGCCTTTAGCGCGTGAGCAGCAGATCAGCATACTCTGCTGGCTGGCTTTCTCTTCATCGCTGTAATACTGATCGCGGTGGTCGGCTTCGCCCTCCAGAATCATCGTTTCGCAGGTGCCGCACACCCCTTCGCGGCACAGACATTCCACCTTCGCCGCTTTGTTATTCTCGATCACCTGCAAAATGGTCATCTCCTGCGGCACGGTAAATTCGCGTCCGGAACGCGCCAGCACCAGGGTAAATGCCTCTCCGCCTTTATCTTCAACGATAAATTGCTCAAAGTGCAGCTGGCTGGCGGGAACCTGATACCGTTCGGCGGCGGCTTTCACCGCCTCGTTAAGCGCTGCCGGGCCGCAGGTATAGATGTGGGTGCCGGGTTCGATATCGGCGAACAGGCGCGACAGGTCGAGACGGCTGCCGAGCGCTGATATGTGAATATCGACCCGGTCGCGCCACGGCGCGGCGCTGAGCGCATCGACGAAAGCATTATTGTCGGCGTCGTGGAAACAGTAGTGCAGCTGCCAGTTGGCCTGCTGTTGTTCCAGTTCCGGAATATGCGACAAGAATGGCGTGATGCCGATACCGCCGGCGATCAGCAGATGTTTTCGCGCCTGTGGTTCGATGGCGAACAGGTTGTTGGGGGTGGACACCGTCAGGGTATCGCCCGGTCGCACCTGCTGATGCATAAAACGCGAGCCGCCTTTAGAAGGCGACTCAAGACGCACCGCAATCTGCCAGCTGGTGGTATCCAGCGGTGAGCTCATGAGCGAATAGGCATTGCTGTAACGCTGCTCGCCATCCTGCATCTGGACGATAATATGGCTACCGCCGCTGAATCCCGGCAGCGGGGCGCCGGTCGGCGACACCAGCGTAAAACGCTTAACCTGGGCGGTGATCTGTTCAACATCGCGAACGATCGTCTCAAACATTTGATAATCAGACATCGCGGAACTCCATCAAAAAATCCCGGCGTGACCAGTGCCGTCGCCGGGAGAGGATATTTACAACCCCTGGCAGAGATACTTCATCTCCAGGTAATCTTCGATTCCGTGTTCCGAGCCTTCGCGGCCAAGACCCGACTGTTTCACTCCGCCAAATGGCGCGACTTCATTAGAAATCAGCCCGGTATTGATGCCGACCATGCCGTATTCCAGTTGCTCGGAGACGCGCCAGATACGGGCGGCATCGTTGCTGTAAAAATAGGAGGCGAGGCCGTAGATGGTGTTATTGGCCTGCTCAATGACCTCTTGCTCATCCTCAAATTTCACCAGCGCGGCCACCGGGCCGAAAATCTCTTCCTGCAGCAGCAGTGACCCCGGCTGTACGTCGCCGATCACCGTAGGGGTGAAGAAATTACCGCCCAGCGGATGCGCTTTACCGCCGGTTAACAGCGTCGCGCCGCGGGTGAGCGCGTCGTCGAGCAGGGACTGGACTTTGCGTCCGGCGTCGGCGTTGATAAGCGGGCCAATCTGGACATCGGACTCGCTGCCATCGCCGACTTTCAAGGCGGCGACGTGGGCGACGAACTTGTCGCAGAATTGGTCGTAGACGGCGCGATGAATATAGAAACGGTTGACGCAGACGCAGGTTTGCCCGGCGTTGCGGAACTTGGCGATCAGCGCCCCCTCGACCGCTTTATCGATATCGGCGTCGTCAAAGACGATAAACGGCGCGTTACCGCCGAGCTCTAAAGAGAGCTTTTTGATGGATTCCGCGCACTGGCGCATCAGCACGCGGCCGACTTCGGTCGAACCGGTAAAGGAGAGCTTACGCACCCGCTCATCGCCGGTGAACACCGCGCCAATCTCACGCGACTGGCCGGTGACAACGTTAATGACGCCCTGCGGGATCCCGGCCTGATTCGCCAGTTCCGCCATCGCCAGCGCGGTAAACGGCGTTTCATTGGCAGGCTTAATTACCATCGTACAACCCGCGGCCAGCGCCGGGCCGGCCTTACGGGTGATCATCGCCGCCGGGAAGTTCCACGGGGTGATCGCCGCGCAGACGCCCACGCCCTGGCGGATCACCATCAGGCGTTTATCGGCGCCGGGGGAGGGGATTATCTCGCCGTTGGCGCGTTTCCCTTGTTCGGCAAACCACTCGAGAAACGAGGCCGCATAGGCGATTTCGCCTTCCGCTTCCGCTAGTGGCTTGCCCTGCTCGGCGGTCATAATCTGCGCCAGCGCGGACTTGTTTTCGAGGATCAGGCGGTGCCAGTTCTTCAATAGCGCGGCGCGCTGGGCGGCGGTAAGCGCGCGCCATGCCGGCAGCGCGGCAGCGGCGGCATCCACCGCCTGCTGCGCTTCCGTCCGGCCCATATTGGGGATCTGGCCGAGCGCCTCGCCGGTGGAGGGATTGCTGACGGCAAGGGTCGTACCGTCGGCGGCGTCGCGCCAGCTTCCGGCAATCAGCGCCTGCTGGCGAAACAGATTTGAGTGAAATACGGACATAGCCAACTCCTTCAACGATTACGGCTGGAACACCTGGGCGACCAGATTGTGGAAATGCGCGATCCCATGCTCGGAGATCCCGCTGCCGCTGTTATCCGCCATAATGCGTCCCTGGCCGCGATAGCCGCGGGACTTCAGCCCCTTCTGCACGCTTTCCACCAGGCGTAAATCTTCCGGGCGGAACACGTCGCGATACCACTCAATCAGCGCCTTCTGATCGTCGGTCAGCTCTTCATTGGTGAAATAGATGTCGTAGTTCTGCAGGGTGGTCTCTTCATCCACCGGGAATTCATAAATGACGGTCATCATGCCTTTGATCGGCGTGACGTTGAGCATGGTGCACGGCCACAGCCAGAAACCGTGGAACGCGGCGTCGGTACCTTCTTCGAATTTAAAGGACTGCTCGGACGGTTTGGCAAAGCCATACTGCAGCGTCCATTTGCCGTGCATGGTGTGCCAGTAACGGTCAACCTGCACGGAATCCGAGAAGCCCGGGTGCGCCGGGCCGCAGTGATAACATTCCAGATAGTTATCGACGATATTTTTCCAGTTCGCCGGGGTAAGAGTGGTAAAGCGCGCCGCCAGTTTCAGCTCATGAACATCCGGGCAGACTTCCAGCACTTTGTCCTGTAGCCCCGGTAGTTGTGTTTCCACGCTCTCCGCTTGCGGGTTCATATTGATAAATACAAAGCCGGCATACTCTTCAAGGCGAACCGGCACAAGCGTTGCCTTATCGCTATCGAAATTCTCCACGTTTTCGCAGTTGCGGGCGTGGGCGAGATTGCCGTCCAGCTTGAAGGCCCAGGCGTGATAGGGGCAGGTAATCACGTTTTTGGCTTTACCTTCGCCGCTCAGCAACTGGTGGCCGCGGTGCGGGCAGACGTTATAGAAGGCGCGCAGAATGTTGTCGCGCCCGCGGACGATAACGATATTTTCGCCGATGATCTCTCGGGTAATGTAATCGTTCGGCCTGGCGACTTCGCTGCCGTGGGCGACGCAAATCCAGCTATTGGCGAAGATACGCTCTTTCTCGTGCTCAAACGCCTGGCTGTCGGTGTAAAAACGGGCCGGAATGGTCCAGGCGTCCTGTGGATTGGCACAAAAGTTAATCGGCAGGGTAAAGTCAGGGCTTAAATTGCTCATGTAGGGTCACCTTGTGATTATTGTCAGTAAGCGTTTTTTACAGCGACTGGCCGTCGCCTTTGAGTACCGCGCCAACCGGCAGCGTCTCGGCTTTAACGATCGGCTCGGGCGTATGGGTTTCTATCTGATGCACAGGCACGTGGGCGTAGTCCTGTTTTAGCCAGCGTACAAAGCCGCCGGTCTTGATCAGTAAAATGGCAAGGAACGGTAAGGCGGTCAGCACCACGGTGGTTTTCATGGTTTCCAGCGAGGCGCCGGTAAACAGAATCGAGAGCGGGATGAGGGTGATCACCACGCACCAGAACAGGCGCATGCCGCGATCCGGATCCTCGCCTTCGCGCAGGTTACGGGTACTGGTCGCCGCCATGGTGTAAGCCACCGCATCCATGTGCGAAGCGAGGAAAACAATCATCACGAACAGATAGGCGGCGAGGAACAGCTTGCCCGCCGGCAGCGACATCAGCACCTGCTGGACGGCGGTTTCGCCGCCGAGGGTCTGCATGACCTGCGGCACGTTAATCACGCCGTTGACGAACTGATGCATGGCGTAGCTTTCCATCACTCCGAAGAAGAACCAGCAGCCGGCAGTGCTACCGAGAATCAGTCCCCAAATGACCTCTTTGATTTTGCGTCCGCGGGAGACGCGGGTGACGAACATCGCCACCCCAGGGGTATAGGAGATCCACCACAACCAGTAGAAGACAGTCCAGTTGCGGGTAAAGGCGCCGTCGCCGAGCGGGTCGGTAAACAGGCTCATCTGCAGGAAGTTTTGGCTCGTCAGACCGATGGCGTTGATGATGTTATTGGTGATGAATTCGGTCGGGCCGATCAGTAATACCACCAACGGCAGCAGGAACGCCCCCCAGCCGACCATTTTGCTCAGACGCTGCAGGCCGTTGTTGATACCAATCCACGAACTCATGCAGAAAATACCGCCGGAGAGCAGGATCACAAACGCCTGGACGGTGAAGTTATCCGGCAGTCCGGTGAGAGCTGACAGGCCGCGGGTGAAGGTGGCGGCAGTGACTACCAGCGAAATGGTTAACGCGCCGACGGTGGCGATCAGGAACATCAGGTCAACCAGGCGACCCCAGAAGCCCTGCGGATTGACGCCGGTGATCGCCGAAATGATCCCGGAAAGGCTGAGGCCTTTATTTTTCCGCACGTGGAAGTGATAGGCCATGATCAGCGAGGCGAGGGTGTAGGTCGCCCACGCGCTAATGCCCCAGTGGAAGAAAGAGTACGGGATGCTGTATTCCAGCGCTTTTGCCGAATGCGGCGCAATATTCAGGCCAGGGGTCTGGTAGTAATAAGCCCACTCGGCAACACCCCAGTACAGCGTAGAGGAGCCGAGTCCGGCGCAGATAAACATAAACAGCCATGAGAGAGTGCTGTACTCGGCTTTGCCTTCGCCGAGCCGGATATTGCCGTATTTGCTGGTGGCCAGATATAACACCAGTCCCAGCGCCAGCAGCACCAGCACCTGTACCGCGGAACCCAGCAGGCGGGTAACGCCGTTAAAAATCGAATTTGCCGCCTGGGCGGTTTGTTGGGGGAAGAGACTTAATGTAGCGGCGATGAAAACAATGGCCGCCAGGCTGATGACAATCAGCGGCACATCTTTTTTCTTTACGTTGCTCAACATGAGTGATCTCCTGGGCACGGTTGCCCGTCGGTGGCTTTAGCCTGTCGTTGTTATCACGCTGTAGGGTCAGGGTTCGTAGCAAAATGCTATTAACAATTGGATTATTTCTTCGTTACATGAATTAAACAATTGGCCGATTCGTGAAGCAATAAAACACGGAACGGAAATAATAAAAGGTGAATTGGCGCAGGTTCTTTCCTTTCAGGAATCAATAAAGTTCGCCGCTGTGATGCGGTTCACTTGTCAATTGTGGGGTTTTCTGCATTCAGAGGAGAGAGAGGAGTTGGCGCGAGTTTTCCCGGGTAGCGGCTACGCCTTACCCGGGCTACGGTCCGAGCGACCTGCCTTTTATTTATTCACCACGCTGGCTGAAACTGCTGGTGTTGGTGGCCTCAAAATCGCTGAGACGTTCCCGGAAGGCCGGGGCAGCCCGCATGGATGCGGGCTGAGGGCCGTGTTTTGCAAGGACGCTGCCTCGGCCCGACCCGAAGCCTGCAGGGATAAGTCGAAGGTACCACGAAGTGGCGATTTTGGCGGCCAGAGCCCGGGAGTACAGAGGGCGGCGGCGAATGGCCGCCCTCTGTGCGCTCCCTGCGCCATGAGAGCCATAACGCAGAAGAAATATCGGGAGCGCAATGTGCTCTGAATTAACACAAAGCACATGTTTTTCCCGGACCAAAACCGTTGCAAACCGATGCGATATCTACATGAGCGTGCCATTGTAGCCCCGGTAAGCGCAGCGCCACCGGGGAGCGGCGGAGTAATTACGCCAAAATGGCCTTACAGATAGCGTCGCTGACCTGCTGCGTTGAGGCGTTGCCTTTCATGTCCGGGGTTTTCGGCCCGCTGGCGATCACCTGCTCTATCGCCGCCAGAATGCCGTTGTGCGCGGCATGGTAGCGCTCGTCGCCGTTTCCGAGGAAATCGAGCATCATCGCCCCGGCCCAAACGGTAGCGATCGGGTTGGCGATATTTTTACCGTAGATATCCGGCGCCGACCCGTGAACCGGTTCGAACAGCGACGGGAAGGTCCGCTCTGGGTTCAGGTTAGCCGACGGCGCAATACCGATAGTGCCGGTACAGGCCGGGCCGAGATCCGACAGAATATCGCCAAACAAATTGGAGCCGACGACCACGTCGAAACGTTCCGGCTGCAGCACGAAGCGGGCGCAGAGAATATCGATATGCTGCTTGTCCCAGCGAATCTCGGGATAGCTTTTGGCCATCTCTTCCACGCGCTCATCCCAGTAGGGCATGCTGATCGCCAGACCGTTAGATTTGGTGGCTGAGGTCAGCGTTTTACGCGGGCGGCTTTGCGCCAGCTCAAAGGCGTAGCGCAGGATCCGGTCAACGCCGCGGCGGGTGAAGACCGACTCCTGAATCACCACTTCATGCTCGGTGCCTTCATTGGCGCGACCGCCAAGGGCGGAATATTCGCCTTCAGTATTTTCGCGCACCACGTAAAAATCGATGTCGCCGGCCTTTTTACCCGCCAGCGGACAGGGGACGCCGGGGAACAGGCGCACCGGGCGCAGGTTGACGTACTGATCGAACTCACGGCGGAACTTCAGCAGCGACCCCCAAAGCGAGATATGGTCGGGGACGGTATCCGGCCAGCCGACGGCGCCGAAATAGATAGCATCGAAGCCCTGCAACTGCTCGCGCCAGTCGTCCGGCATCATCTTGCCGTGATGGGTGTAATATTCGCAGCTTGCCCACTCCATCTGTTCGAAGCTCAGCGACAGATCCCAACGCTGCGCGGCGGCTTGCAGCACGCGAATACCTTCAGGCAGAACTTCTTTACCAATTCCGTCACCGGGGATGGCGGCAATACGACAGGTTTTTTTCATTCCGGTTCTCACTTTTTAGCGATGATGTTTGACCACCTGCCTATCCTATAATTGACTGGTTCATAATTAATCACGCTAACTGGTGAAACATAAAACACAGATCATGAATAATCTGCCGCTGCTAAATGATTTACGCGTGTTCATGCTGGTCGCTCGCCGGGCTGGTTTTGCCGCCGCCGCCGAGGAGCTTGGCGTCTCACCGGCGTTCGTCAGCAAGCGGGTTTCGCTGCTGGAGCAAACCCTGCATGTGATGTTGCTGCACCGTACCACCCGTCGGGTCACCATTACCGAAGAGGGGGAGCGGATCTACGAATGGGCGCAGCGCATTCTGCAGGATGTGGATGAGATGATGGACGAGCTTTCCGACGTGCGTCAGGTACCGCAGGGAACGCTACGGATTATCAGCAGCTTCGGCTTTGGTCGCCGGGTGGTCGCCCCCGCGCTGTCGGCGCTGGCGCGCCAGTACCCACAACTTGAGCTGCGCTTCGATGTCCAGGACCGGCTGGTGGATTTAGTCAATGAAGGGGTGGATCTCGATATTCGCGTCGGCGACGATATCGCGCCGAATCTGATTGCCCGCAAGCTTGCGACCAACCACCGTATTCTCTGCGCGTCACCGCAGTTTCTTGCCCGCCATCCGCAGCCGAAGCAGCTTAGCGATCTGGCTACCTTACCCTGCCTGGTGATCAAAGAGCGCGACCATCCGTTTGGCGTCTGGCAATTGCACAGCAAAGAGGGTCAGCACGCGATCAAAGTGACCGGGCCGCTCTCCTCCAACCATGGAGAGATTGTGCATCAGTGGTGTCTGGATGGGCAGGGGATTGCATTACGTTCATGGTGGGATGTCAGTGAAAATATCGCCAGCGGCCATTTGGTACACGTGCTGCCGGACTATTATCAGCCCGCCAACGTCTGGGCGGTCTACGTGTCGCGGCTGGCGACCTCAGCCAAAATTCGCACCACCGTGGAGTTTCTGCGCCACTATTTTCAGCAGCACTATCCCCAGCAGTGTATCGTCAGCAGTGAGGAAAACAGCCGGCGACCAGCGCCGCCGGCGGAGGGCGTTACAGACGAGTGACGCTTTGCAGAATCGTCAGCGCGCGGGAGAATTGAGCATCCGGGATGGTCAACGGATAGAGGAAGCGAATGACGTTGCCATACTGACCGCAGGTCAACAGCAGCAGGCCCTGCTCCAGCGCCTGCTGCTGGATTTTCTGCGCAATCGCCGCCGAAGGTTCGCCGGTCGCCGGATCGAAGAACTCGGCGGCGATCATCGAACCCACGCCGCGCGCTTCCACCAGCGCAGGACACCAGCCCTTAACTTCCTGTAGCGTTGCCAGCAGGCGCTCGCCGAGGAACTGCGCGCGCTCGCACAGCGCTTCGTTATCAATGATATCCAGCACCGCATGCGCGGCCGCCACCGCCAGCGGGTTGCCGGCGTAGGTGCCGCCTAAGCCGCCCGGCGCCGGGGCATCCATAATCTGCGCGTTACCAACCACGCCGGAAAGCGGCATGCCGCCCGCCAGGCTTTTAGCCATCGTCATCAGATCCGGTTTATCGGCATAGTGATCCATGGCGAACAATTTGCCGGTGCGGGCGAAGCCGCTCTGCACTTCATCGGCAATCATCACGATGCCGTGCTCATCGCAGATGCGGCGTACCGCGGCAACCAGCTCTTTCGGCGCAACGTTAAAGCCGCCTTCGCCCTGTACCGGTTCGAAAATAATCGCTGCCACCTGTTTGGCTTCGATATCGGCTTTGAACAGGCGTTCAAGGGCGGTAATCGAATCGGCGGTGCTGATACCGTGCAGCGCTGACGGGTACGGCACGTGGTATACCGAGCCGGGGAACGGCCCGAAGCCCAGTTTGTACGGCGCGACCTTACCGGTTAGCGCCATCGTCATATAGGTACGGCCATGGAAACCGCCGCCGAAGGCGATAACGCCGGGGCGTCCGGTATGGGCACGGGCGATTTTCACCGCGTTTTCTACCGCTTCCGCACCGGTAGAGAAGAAGGCGGTTTTTGCCGGGCCTTTGACCGGCGCCAGTTCGTTGAGCTTCTCCGCCAGCGACACATAGCTTTCATAAGGCACGATCTGATAGGCGGTATGGGTAAATTGCTGTAGCTGCTGTTCAACCGCGGCGACCATCCGCGGATGGCGATGGCCGGTATTCAGCACCGCGATACCGGCGGCGAAATCGATATATTCATTGCCCTCGACATCGGTCAACGTGGCGTTTTGCGCGCTCTGGGCAAAGAAGTTGCACATAACGCCCACGCCGCGCGGGGTAGCGGAAAGACGACGCTGATGGAATTCATTGTTGCTCATAATAAACACCCTTTAGCAAAAGTTAATCACGGAACCGAACGGCAAATCAGACCCCAAGGCGGTCGCGCAGGCTGTAGTAGGCGGCGCCCATGGCGGTAAAAGGAATTCGCAGGCTGCGCCCGCCCGGGAACGGGTAGTGCGGCAGTTTGGCGAAGGCATCGAAGCGCTCGGCATCGCCGCGCAGCAGTTCTGAAATCAAGCGTCCGGCCAGATGGGTGCAGGTTACGCCGTGGCCGCTGTAGCCCTGCATGTAGTAAATATTGTTATCGAGACGGCCGAATTGCGGCATACGCGACAGGGTCAGCAGGAAGTTGCCGGTCCAGCGGTAGTCAATTTTCACCCCCTGCAGCTGCGGGAAGGTTTTCAGCAGCTTCGGCATAATCAGCCGCTCGACGTCGTCCGGGTCACGGGCGCCGTAGACCACGCCGCCGCCGTACAGCAGGCGGTTGTCGCCGGTAAGGCGGTAGTAGTCCAGCAGATAGTTACAATCTTCCACGCAGTAGTTTTTCGGGATCAGCGAGCGGGCTAAGTCCTCCGACAGCGGAGCGGTCGTCACGACCTGAGTGCCGCACGGCATGCTGCGTTTTGCCAGCTCCGGTTCAAGCTTGTCGCCGAGATAGGCGTTACCGGCGACGATCACGTAGCGCGCGGTTACCTGGCCGCGAGCGGTACTGACTACCGCCGGGCTGGTGTGCTGAATTCGGGTCACCGGCGACTGCTCATACACCCGGCCGCCGTTAAGACGAATGGCGTCCGCTTCGCCGATGGCGAGGTTCAGCGGGTGAATATGGCCGCCGCTGTGGTCGAGCAGGGCGCCGACGTAGCGGTCGCTGTCTACTTCGCGACGAATGGCATGGCTGTCGAGCAGCTCCAGTTGGGTATTGCCGTAGCGCTCCCAGTTGGCTTTTTGCTCTTCCAGCGTTTCCATTTGCTTATGGTTCATGGCCACAAACAGGCCGCCTGGGCGGTAGTCGCACTGGATCTGGTAGCGCTGGATGCGCTCGCGAATAATATCGCCGCCTTCGAACATCATGCTGCCGAGCATTTTGGCCGCATCCGGGCCGTAGTTCTTCTCAATAACGTCGATATCGCGGCTATAGGAGTTAACCAGCTGTCCGCCGTTACGGCCGCTGGCGCCGAAGCCGATACGCGCGCCTTCCAGCACCACCACGTCGTAACCCATTTCGGCCAGATGCAGGGCCGAGGAGAGGCCGGTGTAGCCGCCGCCGACGACGCAGACATCACAGGTGATTGATTCCTCCAGCGTCGGGAACGGTTCATATTTATTGGCGCTGGCGGCGTAGTAGCTAGTGGTATGTTCAGTCATGATCAAGACTCCAGAGCAATCCAGATGGTTTTCAGTTCGGTGAATTTTTCCAGCGCGTGCAGCGATTTATCGCGCCCGTTGCCGCTCTGCTTATAGCCGCCGAACGGGACGGTCATATCACCATCGTTGTAGTTGTTGACGAAGACCGAGCCGGCCTTCAGGCGGCGACTCATGCGGTGTGCGCGCGACAGATCGCGGGTCCACACCGCGGCGCCGAGACCGTAGTCGCTGTCGTTGGCCAGCTGCAGCGCCTGTTCTTCGCTTTTGAAGCGCGTGACGACCAGCACCGGGCCGAAGATCTCTTCGCGGCTGAGGGTTGAGGCCGGGTCGACATCGACGAAAATGGTCGGGCCGACGGCGGCAGGCCACGGATTTTTCCGCCCGTCGAGGAATAGCGTGCTTTTGGTTTCACCGCCGCGGATAAAGCTGTGCACGCTGTCGGCATGGGCGTTATCAATTAACATTCCCATGGTGGTATCGGGATCGAGCGGATTACCCGGCTGCCAGTTTTGCGCCTGTGCTTTCAGTAATGCCAGGAACTCGTCGGCGATGCTCTCTTCCAGCAGCAGGCGGGTGCCGGCGATGCAGACCTGCCCCTGGTTATAGAAGATACCGCCGGCGGTGGCGTTGACCGCTTTTTGCAGATCCGGACAGTCGGCGAAGACGATATTGGCGCTCTTACCGCCCGCTTCCAGCCACACGCGCTTCATATTGCTGTCGCCGGCATCTTTCAGCAGCTGTTTGCCGGTACGGGTGGATCCGGTGAAGGTGATGACTTCAACGTCAGGATGCAGCGCCAGCGCCTGCCCGGCCTCGTGGCCAAAGCCGCTGATCACGTTTAACACCCCGTCCGGGAGTCCGGCTTCTTTCGCAAGCCCTGCCAGTCGCAGGGCGGTGAGCGGCGATTTTTCCGAGGGTTTGAGTATTACGCTATTACCTGCCGCCAGCGCCGGGCCGAGTTTCCAGCAGGCCAGCAGCAGCGGGAAGTTCCACGGCACTACCGCGGCAATCACGCCAATCGGTTCACGAACGATCATTGCCAGCTCGTTGCCGCCGGTGGGCGCGACCTCGCCATAAACTTTATCCAGCGCTTCGGCGTACCAGCGAATGGCTCGGGCGGCGCCGGGAATATCGTCGCGCAGGCTGTGGCGAATCGGTTTGCCGGTATCGAGCGTTTCCAGCAGCGCCAGCTCTTCACAATGGGTTTCCATCAGGTCAGCAAATTTCGTGAGAACCGCTTTACGCCGGGCCGGAGAGGCCTGCGACCAGTCGCCGTTATCAAAAGCCTGACGCGCGGCTTTCACCGCCCGTTCGACATCGGCTTTTTTACCGCGGGCGACCTGCGCTAATGTCTGCTGTGCGGCAGGGTCGATAGTCTCGAAGGTGGTATTATCGGCCGCGGCGCAATATTCGCCGTTAATAAATAAGCGCGTTTCAATGGCCAGGTTTTTCGCTTTTTCCTGCCAGTAAGCCAGGTGCTGAAAATTCATCATGACTCCTTAAAAACATCATCGGCAAAATATAGGGTTCGGCGTTTTCAGGGGCTCAGGGCGCAGGGCGTCCCCGGGGTAGAAAACCGTCTCTTCGCCATTCACTGGCGTTAATTATCTTTGGGCCAGCAGGAAATAAGATTTCCGCGCTGCGCAGGTATTATTACTGCGAGTTCTTCGCCGCGGCGGAAATATTACATCCGCCGCGACAGGCCTGAAGAAAGCCTGAAACCTGCTCAGGCTAAGAAATCAGAATGTGGTGGGGGTGTGGGCACTGATAATGCGGCAGATACCTGCCGAGGTGTTGCTGAAGCTATGAGGGATGCCGGTATTAATGGCATAGCTCTGTCCAGCCACCAGGTGGTACGACTGACCGTTAATCGTCAGCACGATCTCACCTTCCAGTATGGTGCCTATCTCCTCACCCTGATGCTTAATTCTCTCCCCGGTTGTGGTCCCAGGCTGGTAAGTTTCAAAAATCATCGCCAGCGTACGGTTCGGATTTCCGTTATGAACCAGTTTCATTGAAACGCCCTGACTCCCCATTTCGATAAGATCGTCCTGATTAATGACGACCTGCGGCTCATCCGGCTTTTCGGGTTCAGAAAAGAATTCCGAGAGCGACAGCCCATATACTTTCAGCAGCTTTTGCAGCGTACTGATGGCAGGACTGACTTTGTCCTGCTCTATGGTGCTGATGGCACTATGTGTTAACCCAGACAGTTCGGCGGCACGACGCTGTGAAAGACCCAGCTGTTGGCGGATCTCTGACAGACGTTTCCCTGGCGCCAGTCCGTCATCGCTCATATTTGCATTTCCTTAACTGTAGTGGTCAGAGCCGCCGCTTTTCGGCGACATGGCTCTGACAGGCGGTGATAAAACCATCAAACAACATACGCGACAGGGCGTATTCGCTACTGTTCCATTCAGGATGCCATTGCACGCCCAGCGCGAAAGGGTGGTCGTTGACGCTGACCGCCTCAACCAGCCCATCCGGTGAACGGGCCTCCACGCGCAGACACGAACCCAGCGTTTTTGCGCCCTGGCCGTGTAGCGAGTTTACCCAAAACGTGTTGCAGCCCGGTATTAACTGAGAAAGTAAACCTCCTTCCTGCACCTCCACCTGGTGGGACGGCGCATACTGCTGCTCCACCGGTAGTTCAGGATCTTCGCGATGCTCCAGCAGTTCCGGCTGTTCAAACAGACGACGATACAGAGTCCCGCCGGTGGCGACAACCAGTTCCTGCAGCCCTCGGCAGATGGCGAAAATGGGGATGCGCCTTTCGAGCGCGGCGTTAATTAGCGCCATGCTCAGAAGATCACGCCCGGGGTCGGCGTCAGGCTCATCGCCGTTTTCACCATAAAGGTGCGGCTGCACGTTGCTGGGGCTGCCTGGCAGGTAGATCCCGTCCAGTTTATCGACTAACGCATCCAGCAGTTCCGGCTCGGCCAGCGCGTGCGGCAGGGCAATCGGCAGTCCGCCAGCGTTAACAATGGCATTCAGGTACTTTTCTTGCAGAGTCTGGGTCTGGTGACCCTTAAGCCTGTTTCTACACATCACGACGCCAATAACTGGCTTGTACATTATATTTTCCATGATCGCCCTCACAAAGTGGACTAAATTATGACCGCCTGTGGCTGATAAACGGCCATATCGTTCAATATTTTCTCAATCTAGCAGTGGAAATAGCCGTTTGCAAACTTAATTTAACATTTGACAAACATTTTGTTTGCATACACATTCGAAGGGTGGACATTATATTTGACGTTTTCAGTCAGGGTCCGAAAACTAAAACAACGGCGGTGAATCATGGATACCAATATCGTAGAAGTTGAGAATTTTGTTCAGCAGACGGAAGAGAGACGGGTAAGCGCGTTCGCTAAAGAAGTGAAGCGCTACCTCGAAACCTACCCCAACACTCAGTATGTCGATGTACTCCTCACAGACCTGAACGGCTGCTTCCGCGGCAAACGCATTCCGGTCGCCAGCCTCAGCAAGCTGGAGAAGGGCTGCTACTTCCCGGCGTCCGTTTTCGCGATGGATATTCTCGGCAACGTGGTGGAAGAGGCCGGGCTTGGCCAGGATATGGGCGAACCGGACCGCAGCTGTGTCCCGGTATTGGGCACGTTGACCCCTTCGGCAGCCGATCCGGAATACATCGGCCAGGTCCTGTTGACCATGGTTGATGAAGATGGCGCTCCCTTTGACGTTGAGCCGCGGAACGTACTCAACCGCCTCTGGCAGCAGCTCCGCCAGCGCGGATTGTTCCCCGTGGTAGCGGTAGAGCTGGAGTTCTATTTACTCGATCGCAAACGCGATGCCGAAGGCTACCTGCAGCCGCCGTGCGCGCCCGGCACCGACGACCGTAATACCCAAAGCCAGGTCTATTCCGTTGATAACCTCAACCATTTTGCCGATGTACTGAATGATATTGACGAACTGGCCCAGTTACAGCTGATCCCGGCGGATGGCGCGGTGGCCGAAGCCTCTCCGGGGCAGTTCGAAATCAACCTCCACCACACCGATAACGTGCTGGATGCGTGCGATGATGCGCTGGCATTAAAACGTCTCGTGCGTTTAATGGCGGAGAAGCATAAGATGCACGCCACTTTTATGGCGAAACCTTATGAAGAGCATGCGGGTAGCGGGATGCATATCCATATCAGCATGCAAAACAATAAAGGTGAAAACGTGCTGGCGGATGCGGACGGCGAGGATTCAGCCCTGCTGAAACGCGTGCTGGCCGGGATGATTGACCTGATGCCGGCGTCGATGGCGCTGCTGGCGCCGAACGTGAACTCGTATCGTCGCTTCCAGGCGGGCATGTATGTGCCGACGCAGGCGTCATGGGGGCATAACAACCGTACGGTAGCGCTGCGCATTCCGTGTGGCGATCGGCATAACCACCGCGTTGAATATCGCGTGGCCGGGGCGGACGCCAACCCGTATCTGGTGATGGCGGCGATTTTCGCCGGTATCCTGCACGGGCTGGATAATCCGCTGCCGCTGCAGGACGAGGTGGAAGGTAACGGTCTGGAACAAGAAGGCTTGCCGTTCCCAATCCGCCAGAGCGACGCCCTGTGGGAGTTTATGCAAAACGATCATCTGCGGGAGCGTCTTGGCGAGCGTTTCTGCCACGTTTACCACGCCTGTAAGAATGATGAGTTACTGCAGTTCGAGCGTCTTATCACAGAAACGGAAATTGAGTGGATGTTGAAAAACGCCTGATGGTCGCCCCGTAAGGGGCGCATTAGTTTAATCGGTAGCATCATACGGCCTGAGCGGAGCCTGGTCGTTCTTTTTTGCTGGGAGCCCAGCCATTTCCCGGATGTCGCGTTAAGGAGCGCAGGCGGCAACGGGGCTTCAGTTAACGACACAGTGTGTGACGAGGAAATGAGATGATGCAGATGTTCAAATATCCGCAGGGAGAAGGGGGCCTCTTTGGCCGCATTGGATGCCAACTTACCGCCGTTCATCGGTCCGTCTTACCCTTTTATTTACGCCTTACCCCCTTGCTAAGCAGGTTTGTTACCCGGTCTTTGTGCCCGCAAACTGTCGTCGGCATGGGGGGAATGCGTCATGGCTGCTAATCTTCCTGCAGAAAACGCCGCTCAGGCGGGGAAACCGCGTCTGCGTAAATCGCTCAAACTGTGGCAAGTGGTAATGATGGGGCTGGCTTATCTAACCCCCATGACGGTGTTTGATACCTTCGGCATCGTTTCCGGTATCAGCAATGGCCACGTTCCGGCCTCGTATTTGCTGGCGCTGGCTGGAGTGCTGTTCACCGCCATCAGCTACGGCAAGCTGGTGCGCCAGTTCCCGGAAGCGGGTTCGGCCTACACCTATGCGCAAAAATCGATTAACCCGCATATCGGTTTTATGGTCGGCTGGTCCTCGCTGCTCGACTATCTGTTCCTGCCGATGATTAACGTCCTGCTGGCGAAGATCTACCTCTCCGCGCTGTTTCCGGAAGTGCCGCCGTGGGTGTGGGTCGTAACTTTTGTCGCCATTCTGACCGCGGCGAATCTGAAAAGCGTTAACCTGGTGGCCAACTTCAATACCCTGTTCGTGCTGGTGCAGATCTCCATCATGGTGGTGTTTGTGATTCTGGTGGTACAAGGGCTGCATAAAGGCGAGGGCGTTGGCACCGTCTGGTCGCTGCAGCCGTTTATCAGCGAGAATGCGCATCTGATCCCGATTATTACCGGCGCGACGATTGTCTGCTTCTCGTTCCTCGGCTTTGACGCCGTTACCACGCTTTCTGAAGAAACCCCGAATGCCGCGCGGGTGATCCCGAAGGCCATCTTCCTTACCGCGATGTACGGCGGCATTATTTTTATCGTCGCCTCGTTCTTTATGCAGCTGTTTTTCCCGGATATCCATCGCTTTAAAGATCCGGACGCCGCGCTGCCGGAAATTGCGCTGTATGTCGGCGGCAAGCTGTTCCAGTCGATTTTCCTGTGCACCACTTTTGTTAATACCCTGGCATCGGGCCTGGCGTCACACGCCAGCGTGTCGCGCTTGCTGTACGTGATGGGCCGCGATAACGTCTTCCCGGAGCGCATTTTCGGCTATGTGCATCCGAAATGGCGTACCCCGGCGCTGAACGTGATTATGGTGGGCATCGTCGCGCTGTCGGCGCTGTTCTTTGACCTGGTGACCGCGACGGCGCTTATCAACTTCGGCGCGCTGGTGGCCTTTACCTTCGTTAATCTCTCGGTATACAACCACTTCTGGCGGCGCAAGGGGTATAACAAAACATGGAAAGATCGCTTCCACTATCTGCTGTTGCCAATGGTAGGCGCCCTGACCGTGGGGGTGCTGTGGCTGAACCTTGAGGCGACCTCGCTGACGCTGGGTCTGGTGTGGGCCGCGCTGGGATTGCTTTATCTGACCTACCTGACCCGCCGTTTCCGTAAACCGCCGCCGCAGTTTGATGCGACGAAAGCGGAGCAGGCCTGGGAGTCGTAATTTGCTGTTACCACGACAACCAGGCAGCCAGGCCTGATATCGAATAAGGGCTCCATGTTTATCATGGAGCCCTTTTTAATGACTTGAATATCTGCTTTACCCCATCTTTTTTTGTCGATTTTAAATGAACGGGTTTTATTTCCGCTGTGAATATAATGGCTCGATAATATTATATATTGCGGGATAATAAACTTATATTTTAATTTTGTGTTGCTGGGCGTATTATTTTTGGTCAGTGCTGTTTTATCAAAAGGATATTTGGTTATGACAGAACAAACTAAAATAATTCAATTGCAGGATACGTTAAACCGTTATTTGCTTTACTTTCCGCGAAGCAAAAGTACGGCTGTCGATGTGCATTCTTTTATAGGCGAAGAGACGCTCAGTAAGCCGTATCGTTATACCATCCGTTTTTCCAGTGTCGATGACAATGTTTCGGCTGGAGCTGTTCTCAATCAGATCGCGCAGTTTTATCTTCGGGCGCCTAATCCGAACGCGCGTTGGCAGAACGAGGCAGCCTGGGTGCCGGTACGTCAGATTAACGGCGTTATAACACAATTTACCCGCCTGAAGTCGTCCTCAGATGAGGCGCTATATGAGTGCGTGCTGGAGCATGAGCTTGCGCTGCTGGATAAAAATTATCGCTCAGCGGTGTATACGGATGTCACCGTGCCGGAAGTGGTTACGCAACTCATGAAAAATAGCGGCTACTTCAAAGGGTATAATATCGATTTCGACAGGCTGAGTTACACCTACCCTCGAAGGGAAATGATTATTCAGTGGAAAGAAACGGATCTGCAGTTTATTCGTCGGCTGTTGGCTGAAATTGGCATCTGGTTTCGTTTTGAGAATCACCATAAGGTTCAGACGGAAACCGTGGTGATTTTTGCTGACTCTGACAGTCGATACATTTACCGCGATAAAAAACTCCCCTACGTCCGCTATTCCGGGATGACCAGCTATGACGAGTATGTGACCGATCTGGAAGAGCAGCACTCGCTGATTCCTGAACAGGTATTAGTACGCACCTACAACTATCGCGATCCGTATTCTCCACAAGCTATTAAAACCATTATCAATAATGATATCCCGGAGGGGATTACGTCCGGGGGAGAGTATCACTACGCCGATCATTACCTCGCAGACGGCGATTTTCACGCAACAGAAGCTGAGACGGCCACATTTTACGCCCGCCTACGCTATGAACGTCTACTGAATGAGCAGACCCGGCTCAGTGCAACAACCAGCGATCCGGCGCTGCGGCCTGGCGTTATGTTTCACCTTACTGGGCCGGTACCAGACGGCTTCAAACCGGGTTTTTTGATTACCACCATGACGATTACGGGTAGTCGAGCCCGACATTACCACGCGCAGCTCGCCGGCATTCCGTATCTGTCAGGATACAACTTTCGACCAGAGTATCTGTCGCGACCTGTCATTGCCGGTACGGTGCCCGCGCGGGTGGCCTCTATCGGAAGGGATAAAACGTATGCCGGGGTGGATGCCAGGGGGCGTTACTGCGTGAAGTTTGATTTTGATCTCAATGAAAAACGCAGCGGCTTTGAAAGCGCACTCGTCCGGCTGGGCAGGCCGTACGCCGGCGACACTTACGGTTTTCATTTTCCGTTGCTGGATGGGACGGAAGTTGCCATTGCCTTTGAAGGTGGCGACCCGGACAGGCCTTTCATTGCGCATGTGATGCATGACGGCGCTCGCCCCGATCTGGTCACAAACCGTAATGATACCCGCAATATTATCCGCACGGCAGCGCTGAACAAAATCCGTCTGGAGGACCGCCGGGGTAAGGAGCATATCAAGATTTCGACGGAGCACGGCAAGGGGCAACTCAATCTGGGCCACCTTGTCGATGCGGAAGGAAAAAAACGCGGGGAAGGGCTGGAGGCCCGTACCGATGACTGGATGGCTTTGCGTGCGGCAAAGGGGGTGATGATCACCACGCAAGCGCAGCCGCGGGCCCAGGGGCAGCAGTTGGATATGACCGCCGCGATTACGCAACTGGAAAAAGCGCTCTCGCTGGCAATGACATTGCAACAAAGCGCACTGACGGCCGGCGCCAGTAATGTGGATACCGATCGGCAAAATACGCTCGGCCAGACGCTGAATAGACTCAGCGGTGCAGCTCTGCTGACCTATGGCGGGCAAGGACAGGCGCATGTGACGCCGGAAAGCCTGCAACTGTCCGCCGGACAGGATGTAATTACGACGGCAGGTCGTCACGCCAGTATGAACGTGATGAAGAAATTCTCGCTGGCCGTTGGCGAAAAACTCTCATTGTTTGCCCGCAAGCTAGGTATTCAGATGGTTGCCGGCGCCGGGGATATCACCACGCAGGCGCAGCGCGGCGCCATACATATGCTCTCTCAGCAGGATTTTACGCTCACCAGTACGGACGGGAGACTGCATGGCAGCGCCAAACAGGGCATACAACTGGTGTGCGGAGGCGGCGGGATCCGTATCAGCCCTGATGGCCAGGTCGAGATTTTCTCTCCTGTCGGGGTCGATATTAAAGGGCCGAATCTCAGGTATCTGGGGCCAGAAAGCGCGCAGGTGCAAGCACCTGCCTTTGATAAAGGAACCTTTACGCGTCGCTATCAACTGCATGCTTCTGACGATCCGGAACAGGTTCTGGCGAATCGTCCTTTCAGGCTCAAGAGCTCAACCGGCGAAGTGCTCGAGGGCGAGACGGACAGCAATGGTTGCTCTCCATTGCTCGATTCGGCCGATCTTGATTCGTACAAACTGGAGGTACTGTAATGGCTGGCGAGAAAAAGAAGCCGTATTGCCCGCGTATTGTGTCTGAGAATGATGTAGGAGTGCATAAATCGCTGGGGCTGGAGGCGCAGACCTGCAGGGTTGGCATTCCCCGACCGATGCCGGGGATAGTGATTTTGGTCCATGGCGTGAACGACGTCGGCGAGGCGTACCAGAATCAGGAGAAGGGGATTATTGCCGGACTGAAGAAACGGCTTAATCGGCCGGATTTTTACGCCCACGAATGGAAAGACTACCGAATCACCGTTCCCGGCCGTTCCCCCATCATCCCGTTCTATTGGGGGTATAAGCCTGTCACGCGTGAAGAGTACATGGGCGATCAACAGCGTTACCGGAATGAGGTCAGCAAGCTACAAGACAGCGCGCACCTGCCGTTTGACGCTTACCAGGAAGATAACGCCGATAAGAAAGCTGAACTGGGTAACGATGGCAAAGGTAGGTTTAAGTACCAGAACGACAACTTTAAAAATGCCCTTGATGTTAACTTTGCCAAAGGGGGCGGGACGTTCGCGAACGCCACAACGAACATCCCGGATATGCTCGGACCGGGTGCGGGAGGGGTAGCGTTAGCCGCAGCTGGATTTAGCACGCTGTACATGAACGGCGGTGATTTTACGCACCCTATTTTCCCTAATCCACATCGTATTTATCAGTTTTTTGCCGCGCAACGTCTGGCCGATTTAATCCTGACAATCCGACGTGATCTGACGACGGCAAATGATGTAATTAACATCGTCGCGCATAGTCAGGGTACGATCATCACCATGCTGGCAAATATGCTGGTAAAACAGGCCGGATATGATCCAGTTAACTGTGTCATTTTGAACCATTCGCCGTATTCGCTGGAAGGGCGTCTGAGTGAAGATATTCAGCCCGGGCACCACCAGACGGATAACGCCCGGCAAACGACCTTTAAAAATTTTTGTGCGTTGATGGCAACTCAGTACAAAGGTGGTGAAATATCAGAAGCTAACCTGCTGGCAATGGAAGGGGCCTGTACGTTACGAAAAGCGTCAGATAGCCCACTGCGGCAGGATGAAAAGTACCGTCGGGACAATAATGGCAAGGTCTATAACTATTTCTGTCCAAACGATGGCACGGTATCGCTGAAGAATATTCAGGGAATTGGCTGGCGGGGGATCCCCAGGAACATAGCCAGTGCTATTCCCAATCTGTATCAACGGGTGTTCTATCAGCATGGGCAGACCGGAATCGCCCCGACCGGAAAGCCTTTTGAGTTACCGCCATCACATAAAGGGGATGCGGAATATAGCTCTCTCACCAACACGGCTTATACCGCGCATGATGTTATCGTTAATGGAGAAGAACTGCCGCAGCCGTTCGTCTTTAAACTGCAGGGGCAGGATAACCATCCGGACAATGATCCGAAAACGAGCGATAAACCGTATACCGCGTATATCGATCCGGACAGTCCGGATGCCTATATCTCCTATTCAGCAAAAGCCTACGCTATCAAACGAACTCGCAGCGCCACCTATTCGCTTAGCCGTTACGCAAGCCTGAGTTGGCGCCCTGGCCATATTCTGACGGCGGATGAGCTGAAAATGGAAAGCTATGAGCGAAAGGTAGAAGTTATTCATGGTGAGGTCATTGGAACGAAAGACTTTTCTCAACTTACGCTGACATGGCTTAAACCTCGCGAAGAGCTTGAAAACGAATGGCAGAAAGCCGACCCAGTGGGTTACAGCCAGCATTCATCGATCGTTATGAGCGAATTTGCCCCATCCCATGCTATGGCGTTTGACCTGGCAATTGGTCCATGTCGTTCATTTGACTATAAAGCGGGTAAGTTCTGGGAAGATCTACTGCATCGTGCAGACTGGCGCGATCCTTTGAATGGAAATATCGCGGCTAAAGAATATTACCGTACAGGGAGGCTTCCGGGGGCTCAGACAAAGAATCATATGAATAAGCCGGATGAGGTGCTTCCACATGGCAATTATGGGGTGTTAAACGAATTTAACAATGCGACCAGGGTGAGGCCATCCCGCGACCTGGCTGCCGGTAATCAGGAAGTGGCAAACCTGCAGTGGGAGATGCCGAAACCCAAAAGTGACAGGGAACTGGGTATAGGAAACCAACGGTCAGCGCTCGATATCTAGGGAATATTTATGAAGCAGAGATACACATCAGGGACTGTTCTGGCGGCCATGCTTATGGTCGTTGGATGTCAGGCGCAACAGCCGCCGACGCAGGTCATTTATCGTTTCGATGACCACCGTTATCTGGAGCTGAAGGGGTGGGACTGTGAAGGTGAGCTTTGGTATACGGATAGCCAAAGGAAAATTCACTCGCAAATATACTCGCAGTTTTATCGCGTTTTCACCAGGAAGTTAGTCCATCCATCAGAGCGATACATCGCCATTATTGGTTGGGGGGCAGATGGTTTTCGAATATCAAAGGATTATGGTCAAACATGGTCCGATGCTCATTTTTCTCCGGGGCATAATGAGCCAAATGGCGATAATTACGCGCCTTATGATGACCTTATCTCTTTCACCGTCGTCAACGATCAGGGTTTTTTGCAGACCAGGCACCGACTGTATATGTCGTCCAAACCGTTCGACGATCCACGTCTGGCGGCTGGTGGCCCGGGTATCCAATATGTCATTGAAGGGGAAACTCACACTATTACTCCGCAATCCCCGGGGCCTTCGTGGGGTATGGATTACATAACGAAGCAAGGACTTGAGAACGATACGGCAAAATACCACACCAACTACCAGGGGCTCCCCGACAGAGTACCCGAAGTGAAAGGCTACACCGGCTGGGATCATATGCGTTGTGATATGGATGCAGGGAGATAGGCATGAAAGGATTATTCACCGCTCTGGCGGCCATGTTTATGGTCGTTGGATGTCAGGCGCAACAGCCGCCGACGCAGGTCATTTATCGTTTCGATGACCACCGTTATCTGGAGCTGAAGGGGTGGGACTGTGAAGGTGAGCTTTGGTATACGGATAGCCAAAGGAAAATTCACTCGCAAATATACTCGCAGTTTTATCGCGTTTTCACCAGGAAGTTAGTCCATCCATCAGAGCGATACATCGCCATTATTGGTTGGGGGGCAGATGGTTTTCGAATATCAAAGGATTATGGTCAAACATGGTCCGATGCTCATTTTTCTCCGGGGCATAATGAGCCAAATGGCGATAATTACGCGCCTTATGATGAAGTTCTCTCTTTCACCGTCGTCAACGACCAGGGTTTTTTGCAGACCAGGCATCGCCTGTATATGTCGTCCAAACCGTTCGACGATCCACGTCTGGCCGCAGGTGGCCCGGGTATCCAATATGTCATTGAAGGGGAAACTCACACTATAACCCCCCAGTTTCCAGGTTGGTCATGGGGGATGGTTTATATGACCAAACAAGGACTTGAGAACGATACGGCAAAATACCACACCAATTACCAGGGACTCCCCGACAACGTGCCCGAAGTAAAAGGCTACACCGGCTGGGATCGTATGCGTTGTGATATGGATGCAGGACGTTAAGGGAGCAAAAATAATGAAAGGTGTCATTAGGTTAAATGATCCGCTGGCGGGCGGAGGAAAAGTGATCACATCATCCGGTGCTGAATTTATGGGAACCCCTGTCACCCTGAAAGGTGACAAAGTTCAGTGTGCTACGCACAAAGGGACTTTCGGTATTACTGAGTGCCACCCCTTTTGGACGATGAACGGTCGCGGTGTGGTGGTGGATGGCTGTAAAGCTGAATGTGGATGCGCGATACGAACGACGCTACAAACTGCGGGAGCGGTGTAATGGAATGGTGGCTATATTCTGAGCAGGAAGATATTCAGGATGAGATGCCTGTATTGGCTGTCGTGATGATTTATGTAGCGCTTATCGCGGTATGCCTGTTTATACAGGCGCTAGTCTGGCCTGCAAATAAACCGGTCACGTTTGAGTTCTTCATTCCTTCCGTATTACTTCCTGCCTGTGTTTTGACCACGATATTGTTCTTCGTGAAGATGGTATTGAGTGCGACAGTGTGTTACGCCGAAATACGCAAATATATTGCCAAATCCTGGGAGGTAGAGCTTAAAACCTATGCCCGAAAAAATATCGCGCTAGCCGCCTGGACTGCTCTAACCCCTTTAGAACAGCCTGCGCTCAATATGCTGAAACTGGAAGGGGAGTTTCCGTTAGCGCCGAAAACCCCACTCAGGATAGAAATTGAAGATCTTTTCGAGCAGACCCGTAATGAGCAAATTTTCACGAAATTGCTTACCCCAATGGCTATGATGTTGAACGGTAATAATTACCGCGGAATTGAAATTATCGTCTGGGTACGTGGGGGAGATAACTTCTGTGTAGATGCATTGAGGAGGGTGCTGGAGCATCTGAATATCCCTAACGCCAACGCCTGTGAAATCGAATACCTTACCGAGTGTCCGGAGTACGGCATGGTGGATAAATGGATCGCTGCGCCCGATGACAACGTCATTAACCGAATCGTCATTACTGTCGATATGCATGAAGAAGATAGCGATTCTAAAAGCATGGAAAGCGCCTGTGCGTTTTTGTTCACTAATCACTATGTCAGAGGAGCAGGCGAAAAGCCGGTATATCTTTATCAGCCGATGTCAGGCGTTACTGATGTAGAAGAAAAGATGCCGGTCTATCTGGAGGTTAAGTCCGTTACTGCACCTAAAACACTGTGGTATACAGGATTGTCCAGAGTGGATAAATATCCATTATTGCAGGCGTTAGATGCAAAAAATCTGGCGTCAGAACGCCTGGATATGGAGGCCTCACTAGGGGAAAAGAGCGCCGGTTATCGATGGCTGGCTTTGGCGCTGGCTGCCGATGCCGTCAGGTATGCGCAAGGCGAGCAGCTGGTGGCGACATCTGAAAATAACAAGTTTGCTATTACTTCCTTGTCTTCAAAGAAGACGAATTTACCCGAAAAAGCGAAGTGGGGCCATACGATACCGCCAGTTGTGCATAGCGTTATAGTATGGGGGGCCTGATGATTTCGTGGCTGTTTTATAATGTGAGTTTTACGCCTAAACCTGAACATATCTCTACGCTGTGGATCGTGGCGAGTATAGCCATTCCTGCAATTATCGCTTTTGGCGTTGGTTTGTCATTGACTGTTTTAGCCGTCAATAAGGCATATCAACATATGGGGTATTGAGCTGAATCTTATTGTATAGACGGGAAGAAGCCGACCGTGAGATCGGCTTCTTCCCTGGTAATACGCAGCCCGGGTGTAAAGATTGGCAAAGTGAAGTTATTTCTTTTTTTTATCGGTTGGCAACTGACCGGCGCGACGTTCTTTGATGTAAGACACCAGGCTGTAAACGGCGACACCCAGTAGAGCGATCGCCACGATAAAGAGCAAGAAACCCGACATAAATTAACCTAATAATTTGTTTAAACAGAAGAAAAAATAACGCCTCACGAAGACGATAACATCGGGATGTTTCCGAAAGATGACCTAAAAGTGCCAAAGGCATCCAGCATGGCTCATTATGTTAAAATATTGATGGTGTTAATGTATTGTGACGCTATGTGCGCGCCTTAGCGTCTGATGTAACACTCCGTTAAGTCATTTTACAGACGGATGGGATTGCGGCTGTTACGCTAACCGTTGAATGAGAATTTTCTGAGAGTAATGCATGTTTAAAACAAGTCTCGCCGGCCTGCTTGCTTCGGCGCTTATGCTGACGGCTTTTGCCAGTTGGGCGCAGTCGGAAAGCCAACAGGTTCGCGAACGAATTGTCGAGCAGGTGTTAAAACCCTGCGAAGGTAAAAAGGCCGGGGATAAAGTGGTGATGGTCGACCGCCGGGGCGGTGAACATGAAGCGATTTGTACGCTGGCGGCGGTGCCATTACCGGAATAGGTAGCCGCTTTCGCCACTCCCTCTGCGACACTCATCCTGACTCTGTTTTATGCCTTCGGTAGCGGTTAAGATCATACCAACTGAGGTACTCGCGGGTTATGGCTTGCGCTTTATCCGGGCGACCTGCCGTTAATTTATTCACCATGCAGGCTGAAACTGCCGGTGTTGCGGCCTCAAATCCCCGGTGGCGCTGCCGCTTACCGGGGCTACAGTGCTTTGCGATTTGGTAGCCCGGAGAAGGCGCAACGCGCCGCGTCCGGGAAAACTCCTTAAGAAAGTTGCCAACCGATAACCGTATCTACGGTCCTGAATCTGCCGCTCCCGGCCATCTCTGAAGTGTTAAAAAAGCGACCGACGCCTCAGTTTGTGAGCCATTGCCCGCAAAAATGTCATAAATCCGTCACAATGATGGCGATGATAATAAATGACTGAGGATGAAGGGATGAAAAAAAGTCTACTCGCCGCCGCGGTGGCCGGGGCCGTATTGTTATCCGCCGGCGCCCAGGCGCAGGACGCCGTTGCGCCGGAAGGGTATCAACTGCAACAGGTGCTGATCATGAGTCGCCACAACCTGCGCGCGCCGCTGGCCAATAACGGCAGCGTACTTGAGCAGTCGACGCCGAAATCCTGGCCGCAGTGGGATGTGCCAGGCGGTCAGTTAACCACCAAAGGCGGCGTGCTGGAGGTCTATATGGGCCACTATATGCGTGAGTGGCTGGCGCAGCAGAAGCTGGTGACCAGCGGCGAATGCCCGCCGGAAAATGCCGTCTACGCCTACGCTAATAGCCTGCAGCGGACCGTCGCCACCGCGCAGTTCTTTATTACCGGCGCTTTCCCTGGCTGCGGGGTGCCTGTGCATCATCAGCCGCAGATGGGAACGATGGATCCCACGTTCAACCCGGTCATTACTGACGATTCAGCCGAATTCGCGCAAAAAGCGGTGCAGGCAATGGAAAAAGAGCGTCAGGGGATGCAGCTCGCTGAGAGCTACAAGCTGCTGGAAGAGATGACCGACTATCGTAATTCGCCATCCTGTAAAGAAAAGCATGTCTGCTCGCTTAGCGACGGTAAAGATACCTTTAGCGCCAAATATCAGCAGGAGCCAGGTGTTTCCGGGCCGCTGAAGGTCGGTAACTCGCTGGTGGATGCCTTCACCCTGCAGTACTACGAAGGTTTTCCGAAGGATCAGGTGGCGTGGGGTGAAATTGCCAGCGATAAGCAGTGGCAGGTGCTGTCAAAGCTGAAAAATGGCTATCAGGATAGTCTGTTTACTTCCGCGGAAGTGGCGCGCAACGTCGCTAAGCCGCTGGTTAAATATATCGATAATGCGCTGGTGGGCGATGGCGCCGCTAAGGCGAAAGTGACGCTGCTGGTCGGGCATGATTCCAACATCGCTTCGCTGCTGACGGCGCTGGACTTTAAACCCTACCAGTTACCCGGCCAGTATGAGCGCACCCCCATCGGCGGCAAGCTGCTGTTCCAGCGCTGGCACGATAGCGGCAGCAATCGCGATTTAATGAAGATTGAGTATGTCTATCAAAGCACTGAACAGCTGCGCAACGCGGATGCTTTGAGCCTGCAATCTCCACCGCAGCGGGTCACGCTGGCGCTTAACGGTTGTCCGGTTGATGACCAGGGATTCTGCCCGTTGGAGACGTTCAAAAAGGTCATGAACGAGGCGGCAAAATAAAACAAAAAACCCGGAGCAGTCCGGGTGATGAATGAGCGCGGGCGCAATGCCCGCGCAATTGCGCTATCAGACGTTTTTACGTTCGATGGTCTGTTCGCCCCAGAAGAGGCTGTCTTTATCGGTTTTGGCGAAAGCTCGCGACAGCACCTCATCGCTGCCTTCTTCCCAAATTTTCTCCGCCAGCTTTTCATCGTAATTCGCGAGTTCGAAAATGGCTTCGGCGATTTCCAAAGAGGTATTACGTAAGCTTGCCCATTCGCCCACGTGGTGGGCCTTCGCTTCTTGATTCGGCATGCAACTCCTCCTGTTGAAGGTTAGCCGTGTAATTTCACAGCTACATTGGCGACGTGCTCACCCTGGTAGCGAGCGATAGCCAGCTCTTCCTGGCTTGGCTGACGGGAGCCGTCGCCGCCTGCGATGGTGGTTGCGCCATATGGCGTGCCGCCGCGCACCTGGGAGACATCAAACAGCTCCTGCGCGCCGTAGCCAATCGGCACAATGATCATCCCATGATGGGCAAGGGTAGTCCAGGTTGAGGTAATTGTCTGCTCCTGGCCGCCGCCGGTACCGGTTGAACTAAAGACGCTGGCGACTTTGCCATACAGCGCGCCGGAAGCCCACAGGCCGCCGGTCTGATCCAGGAAGGTGCGCATCTGTCCCGACATATTGCCGAAACGGGTAGGGGTACCAAAGATGATGGCATCATACTCCGCCAGTTCCTGCGGTGTGGCGACGGGCGCATTTTGTGTTTTCCCGCCTGCTTTGGCAAACGCTTCAGCCTGCATAGTTTCCGGCACGCGCTTCACAACCACCTCAACGCCGTCAACTTTATTTGCCCCTTCGGCAACGGCATGAGCCATGGTTTCGATGTGTCCATACATGGAATAATAAAGCACCAGAATTTTAGCCATTTGCATCACTCCTCGGTTGCGTAATTGTCCAGCCAAACGACTGGCTACCTATAAAGATAAGACCTGTGGCGCAGAGTGCAAATCCAACAAACATTTGTTTGATTTATAACAAAATGGCAAAGATTAATTTGCAACATGCCTCGTAGCAAATAGATACATTTTGCGCAGGGCTGATTTCAGCTGTAAGAAGAAATGCTTAGCGGTTGCGATCGCGGCTGGCGTCTGGTTTTGACGATTAAATGTTGCGGAATGTGACTATTTGCTTGGGGAATGAGTTTCATTTACTACGCTTATAAGCACGCGATGCATAATGGCCATGCCATATGCCGCGGGGGCTTAGGCCCAGAACTCACCTAATGCAATATGATGTCAAACCCAATGGAGGTCAGTAATGGCAAACCATCGTGGCGGTTCCGGCAATTTTGCCGAAGATCGTGCCAGAGCATCAGAAGCAGGTCGTAAAGGTGGCCAGCACAGCGGGGGGAACTTTAAAAACGATCCTCAACGCGCCTCGGAAGCTGGCAAAAAAGGGGGTAAAAATAGTCACGGCAATCGCAATAGCTAGCCGGGACTGTCTTTTATGATGCGGTGTTAATCTCCCCCGACCCTGCCGCATCACCCTCGCCGCCGACGTATGTCGGCGGTTTTTTTGTCTATGGGTGTTGCTTTCGGCCTGAAGCGCCTGCGAAACTGGTTAGCTATTTATTGCTATTGGTCGCCTCATGTCTTCGCTCAAACTCTCGATAACGCCGCAGGAACTGATCCTGATTGTGATCACCATGTTCTGGGGCGGTACCTTTCTTGCCGTACAGTACGCCGTGAACTTTAGCGGGCCGTTTTTCTTCGTCGGCCTGCGCTTTGCCACCGCCGCGCTGGCGGTGGCGCTACTGTCGCTGCGTACGTTACGCGGCCTGACCTGGCTTGAGGTTAAGGCCGGTGTGGCGATCGGCGTGGCGATTGCGCTCGGCTACAGCCTGCAAACCTGGGGCTTACAGTCCATCTCCAGCAGTAAATCGGCGTTTATTACCGCCATGTATGTACCGCTGGTGCCGCTGTTGCAGTGGCTGTGTCTTGGGCGCATGCCTGGCGTCATGTCCTGCGTGGGCATCGTGTTGGCGTTTATCGGGCTGATCCTGCTGGCGGGGCCGGAAAACAATCTGCTGGCTTTGGGGATTGGCGAAATGATTACCCTGGCAAGCGCGGTGGCTATCGCTGCCGAAATCATTTTAATCAGCGCGTGGGCGCGTCAGGTCGATGTGCGCCGGGTGACAGTGGTACAGCTGGCGACCGCCTCGCTGGTGGCTTTTGCCGCGATGGCGCCGGCTGGGGAGTCTATCCCGCCGATGCGCCCGGAACTGCTGGCCGTCGCGCTGGGACTGGGGATTTTCAGCGCCATTATTCAGGTCACCATGAACTGGGCGCAGCGTAGCGTATCGCCGACGCGGGCGACGCTGATTTACACCGGCGAGCCGGTTTGGGCTGGCGTGTTTGGTCGTATCGCCGGCGAGCGTCTGCCGCTGTTGGCGCTGGTGGGCTGTCTGTTTATTCTCGCCGGAGTGCTGGTCAGCGAGCTGAAGTGGAAGAAAAAATCGCGGCCGCAGATTGCGGCAGAGGAAGCGCCAGAACTTGCTGAGCGGCGCGAGCCCTAATTATGGCCCCGGCGCGCGTCGCCGGGGCGAACCCTGATTATACCGTAGTGGCTTTTGCCACCTTTTCCTGGTGCTGACGGCGGTTAAGCAACGCATGCAGTAAAATAGCGCCGAAAGTCGCCGTCCCAATCCCTCCAAGGCGAAAGCCCCCCAGCGACAAGGTAAAATCGCCTGCGCCCAGAACCAGCGTCACCGCCACCATGATTAAATTCGCATTCAGGCTGAGATCGACCCGATTCTGCACCCATATCCGCGCCCCGGTGACCGCAATCAAACCAAAGACCACGATTGATGCGCCGCCAATGACCGGGCCTGGGATCGTATGAATCAGGGCGCCGAACTTGGGCGAAAAGCCGAGCAGGATGGCGATCAGCGCCGCGGCGACAAACACCAGTGTTGAATAGACTTTGGTCACCGCCATAACGCCGATGTTCTCCGCATAGGTGGTGACGCCGCTACCGCCGCAGGCGCCGGAAAGCAGGGTCGCCAGCCCGTCGCCGACAAACGCGCGCCCCATCCAGGGATCCAGATTGCGCCCGGTCATTCCCGATACGGCCTTTAAATGCCCCAGGTTTTCCGCCACCAGAATGATGGCCACCGGCGCAATCAGCAGCATCGCCTGGCTGTCAAAGGTGGGGGAAGTAAAGTGCGGGACCCCAAACCATGCTGCCTGGGCGACAGGGGCAAAATCCAGCGGTTTGCCAAGAGCGAATACGTTGGCCAGCAGCGCATAGAGCGCACAGGCGATAATAAGCCCCATCAGGATCAGTAGACGCTGCAGCAGTCCTCGGGTAAAGACCGCGACGGCGCCGATACAAAGCACCGTCAGCATCGCCATCCAGCTGTCGAAGGCGTTGGCGGAAACGCTGTGCACGGCAATCGGCGCCAGGTTAAGACCGATCGCCATCACCACCGCGCCGGTTACTGCGGGTGGCATCAGTCGCTCTATCCAGCCGGTGCCGATTTTCATCACCACCAGACCGATCAGGGTATAGAGCAGCCCGCAGGCGATAATGCCGCCGAGGGCGATGTTGAGATGAGGATTCAACCCCTGGCCAGTAAAGCCGGTCACGGTGATGACCACGCCGACGAAGGCGGCGCTGGAGCCAAGATAGCTCGGTACCCGGCCGCCGGTGACGACAAAGAACAGCAGAGTGCCCACCCCCGACAGCAGGATAGCCAGGTTGGGGTCAATCCCCATCAATAAAGGCATCAATACGGTCGCGCCAAACATCGCCACGGCGTGCTGCACGCCCATGATCAGCGTTTGCCCGGCGGATAAACGTTCATCCGGGGCGACAACGCCGGCATCTGCGGCGGGGGGGGTTAACTGCCAGCGAGGAAAATCGAAGAGTGCCATGATGATATCCCGGGTGAGAGGTTAACAAACGGGCCGCATAAGCGTGTGATAGCCGCGGTCAAACCACATCAGGCCGCGCGGTTCCGGCTGGCGGGCGATAGCTACGACCTGGCAAAACAGAATGTCATGGGTGCCGACCTGTAGCCGCTGGTCGATGCGGCAGTCGAAACTGACCAGCGCCTCTTTCAGCCGCGGGCAGCCGGTCGCGCCGGTTTGCCAGTCGGCGGCGGCAAAGCGCTCATCCATTGCCGTTTTACCGCCAAAGAGCGTCGACAGGGCCTCCTGTCCGGCCGCGAGGGTATTGACGCAAAGGGCGTGATGTTCGCTGAATACCGGCCAGACCGAAGCCGAACGGTTGAGGCACACCAGCAGCGTCGGCGGGGTGTCGGTTACGCTGCATACCGCGCTGGCGGTAAAACCGGCGCGCCCGGCAGGCCCTTCGGTGGTGATAATGTTGACCGCCGCGCCGACATGGGCCATGGCGTCACGAAAACTGTGTTGATCCGCTACGTTCATTACCGTCTCCTTATGCCAGCAGGCAGGCTTCATCAAAACTCAGGCGCGGCAGCCGGTCGTACAATTTGCCGGGGTCGCCATAGCCGATATTCACCAGTAGATTGCTTTTCCAGCCGCTGTTGGCGAAAAACGCCGCATCGACTTTCTCGCGGTCGAACCCCGACATCGGGCCGGTGTCGAGGCCCAGCGAGCGGCAGGCGAAAATCAGATACGCCGCCTGCAGCGAGCTGTTGCGAAAGGCGGTTTCCTCGGCCAACTGCGGACTGGAAGTAAACCAGCTCCGGGCGTCGCCGTGCGGAAACAGCGCGGGCAGGCGCTCGTAAAACGCGTTATCCCAGGCCACGATGGCGGTGACCGGCGCCTGCATGGTTTTTTCCACATTGCCGCTGGAGAGCGTTGGGCGGAGTTTCGCTTTGCCCTCGGCGCTGCGCACAAAAACGATTCGCGCCGGTGAACAGTTGGCCGAGGTCGGCCCCATTTTCATCAAGTCGTAAATCTCCTGCAGCTGCCGATCGTTAACCGCCTGTTCCCGCCAGCCATTGTAGGTCCGGGCATGGGTGAATAGGGTCTCGCAAGCCTTTTGATTGATTGCTTCGCTCATATATTCTCCTCGGCGACCGGCAGCAGGGTCGTCAGGCCGTCGCGTAAAATAGGGTTAAACGTGTTGCTGTCGGTAACGTTACAGGCATGGCCGCCCCAGGCCATTTCCACGAGTCGGCTACCGGGAATCGCCGCCTGCAGCATTCGCGAGCAGGAGGCGGGGACCAGCAGGTCGTCGGTGGCGCTGATGATCAGTGTCGGGCAGGCGATAGCCGCCGCGCGGCGCGAAAAATCCGCCTGTTTCAGGGCCTGCAGCCTTTTCAGTAGATTCTCCTTGCCCTGGAAATGGCTAATAGCCAACGCGTCTTCCGCTTCGAGACGCGGCAGGCGGGCCGCCATCCACTCCGCCGGATAGAGAAACAGCGGCTGAGCCTCGACCCACGCCTGGGCGCCGCCGGCATGCAGCAGGCGTTCGCGGACCTGAAAGCAGCGGCGGGTATGCGGGGAAAGCGTTAGCCAACCGTTTACCAGCACCAGCGCGCTGACCGCGCGCGGATAGTCGAGCGCCAACTGCATCCCAATCAGCGCTCCCAGGGCGTGGCCAACCAGCGCGAAGCGCATGATGCCCGCCGCCTGCAGGGCGCTGAACAGCTCCTGCGCCATCGTCGCCATGCTGTAATTTTCCGGCAACGGGCCGCGGTTCTCCCCGGTACCGTTATGGTCATAGCACACCAGTTGATAATGCTGTTCCAGCGCCGCCCGCTGCGCCAGCCAGTACGCGCTACCCCCGCCAAGCCCGGCGCTCAGCACCACCACCGGGGAGCCGGGCCACGGCGGCGGGGCAATATTGAGCCTCATCATGTTGGAGTACCGATATGGGCGACGCTGGCAATTTCCACCAGCGCATCGGGTTTCACCAGCCCGCACTGAATACAGAAACGCGCCGGTTTATCACCGGGGAAAAACTCGGCGTAAACCTCGTTAATCGCGGCGTAATTTTGCCAGTCGGTGATAAAGATACTGTTGAAGGTCACATCCGCCATACTGCCCCCCGCCGTTTCGATAACGCTTTTGATAATCTCCAGCACGTGACGGGTTTGCGCCTTTGGGTCGCCGGGGTAGATCACATTGTTTTGCTTATCGAACGGCAGAGTGCCGGAGACATATACCACTCCGTCGGCGAGCGTCCCTGGAACAAAGGGGGCAATCGGCGTAGCAGTGCCGGGGGGAATTATCACCTGTTTAGGCATAGCGTTTCTCCTCGGTAAAAGCGAGCGGGGCGTCGGGTTCTATGGCGCGGCAGAAGCTGCCGACGTCGCTGACCCAGCCGAAAAAGGTTTCAATGTTGAATAACGCCGCCTGTTGCGCGAAGACGGGACCTGCCTGATGGGTGGCATCCTCCAGCACTACGCCAAAGTATTCGAGGAAGAAACCATCGCGTAGCGTCGATTCGACGCAGACGTTGGTGGCGATGCCGGTGAATACCAGGTGGCGAATACCGCGGCTGCGTAGAATGCTGTCGAGCGGGGTATTGAAAAAGCCGCTGTAGCGGGGTTTCGGCAGGACGATATCGCCCTCCCAGGGCCGTAATTCGTCAACCAGTTGATAATCCCAACCGCCTTTTGCCAGCAGCTTGCCCTGTAGTTCCGGGCGTTGGCGCATGGTCTTCAGCGCGTTTGATTTATGGTAATTCGGCGAGCCGGGGCCGCCGGCTTCCACATACTGTTCGTCCCAGCCATTCTGGAACCAGATAATTAACATGCCGGCGGCGCGGGCGGCGGCCACCGCGAGATTAATATTATCGATAACCGGCCGGGTGGCGGAGACGTCAAAACCGGCGAGATCCAGATATCCGCCCTGGCTTGCATAGGCGTTTTGCATATCGACCACGATCAGCGCGCTGTGCTGGGGCGCGAAGGTCAGCGATTCCGGGCGAGCGGAAAGGGTAATCATCAGGCCACCTCGCGAGTAATGGGAGCAATATGGTCACGGCAGCGCATCAGCGGCTGAATACGTTCGCCAAAGGCGTCAATGCCCTGCAGGAAATCATCGAAGGTCAGCAGTACGCCGTCGGCACCGGGGACCGCCGCCACCTCATCGAGCATACGGGCGACGTTGGCATAGGAGCCGACGAGGGTGCCCATATTGATGTTGACCGCGGAGGTGGGGTCGGCCATCTGGCGGACGTTGGTATCGCTGCCGGAGCGGGTATCTTTCTGGCTCTGTTCGGTCAGCCATGCCAGCGCCTCTTCATCCGCGCCGGCCTTGTAGTGTTCCCATTTAGCGCGGGCCGCTTCGTCAGTTTCGTCGGCGATCACCATAAACAGCACGTAGGAGCCGACGTCGCGGCCGGTTTTTTCCGCCGCCTGCATCATACGTGCGGCGGTGGGCGCGAAGGCGGCGGGGGTATTAACCCCTTTGCCAAAGCAAAAGTTGTAGTCGGCGTGTTGGGCGGAGAACGCCATGCCGGCGTCGCTTTGCCCGGCGCAGATAACCTTCATCGGCTGCGATGGCCGTGGGCTGACCCGGCAGTCGTTCATGGTGAAGTAATCACCTTTAAAATCGCTGCGCCCGGTGCCCCACAGATCGCGCAGAACCGTAACGTATTCAGTCAGGTAGTCATAGCGACTGGCGAAGTATTCATCGCCGGGCCAGATCCCCATCTGGTCATATTCCGGTTTTTGCCAGCCGGTCACCAGATTCACGCCAAAACGTCCGCCGGAGATAGAGTCGATTGTCGAGGCCATGCGGGCGACGATGGCCGGAGGGAGCGTCAACGTCGCGGCGGTGGCATAAATCTCGATCTTCGACGTCACCGCCGCCAGACCGGCCATCAGGGTGAACGATTCCAGGTTGTGATCCCAGAACTCGGTCTTCCCTCCGAAGCCGCGTAGTTTGATCATGGAGAGCGCGAAGTCGAAATGGTAGTGCTCGGCCTTCTGAACTATCGCCTTATTCAGTTCGAAGGTCGGCATATACTGCGGTGCATGGGTGGAAATTAACCAGCCGTTATTACCAATGGGAACGAAAACACCGATTTTCATAACTACCTCTCTGTCGTCATGGAAGATGAAATTGCGCGGTGCGGCATCCTGCCTCTCCCCGAACCACCTCGCAGTGGAAATAAAGCAAAGGTAATGCCAGTTTTAAAAAAGTGTTTGTTATTAATATGTTGTGAAATGGTTGCTGGATTTGTGGATAAAAATGTGGACTGAATGGTCAAAATCAGTGCACGAAAAAACGGCAGTCATGCGCGATTGGAGTGCGCAGGGTCGTGTCGGCGAGGGGCTTTTGCTATGCTGAAGACGACTACTGAAGGAGAAGACGTATGGCACAGGGCGCCGTGAAAAAAACCGGCAAGCGTTCACAGGCGGTGAGCGCCAAAAAAGAGGCCATTCTGGCCGCTGCGCTGGAGACCTTCTCGCAGTTCGGCATTCACGGTACGCGGCTGGAGCAGGTCGCTGAACTAGCCGGGGTGTCGAAGACCAATTTACTCTATTACTACCCGTCAAAAGAGGCGCTGTACGTTGCCGTACTGCAGCGGATCCTCGCCATCTGGCTGGCGCCGCTGCGGGCATTTCGCGAAGATATCAGCCCGCTGGTGGCGATCCGCGAATATATTCGCCTCAAGCTTGAGGTATCGCGCGATCATCCTCAGGCTTCCAGGCTGTTCTGTCTGGAGATGCTGCAGGGGGCGCCGCTGCTGATGGGCGAACTGACCGGCGATCTGAAGGCGTTGATAGATGAAAAGTCGGCGATAATCTCGTCATGGATTGATAGCGGCAAGCTGGCGGCGGTCGATCCGCAGCACCTTATCTTTATGATCTGGGCGACAACACAGCATTACGCCGATTTCGCCACTCAGGTGGAGGCGGTAACCGGCGCAACGCTGCAGGATGAGTTGTTTTTCCAGCAAACCGTGGATAACGTGCAGCGGATGATTATCGAAGGGATCCGCGTACGTTAATTAGCTGGCGGCAGCGGGCAGTTTTGGTCGCCGTCTTCGCACTGAAGCAGCGAGGCGAGGAAGGCCTCGCGCTCGACGCTCTTATCGGTCATGCACTGGCTTATCAGCATCGGTTGCATACTGCCGCCTTCCGCGCCGGAAGCGAGAAACGCGCAGTCGGCATCACGCAGGGAAATCCACGCCTGCTGGGCTTTTTTCAGCAACTCCTGCTGTTGGCCGGAGGCGCGTTTCAGCGCCTGTTGCCAGGTCTCATTCAGCTTTTTATCGGCCGCCTGATATTGCGCGGCGGCGCACTGATTCATTTCGGTTTGCGTGTTGGCGTTGCTGCAGTCATCCGCCCACGCCGCGCCGCTGGCCAATAGGGCAGCGGCGGCAATCAAAGTGCGTTTCATCGTTCTACTCCCATAAAAAAAGCTCCCGTCCGGGAGCCTTAATTAAGCACAGCTGTCGTCGGCTGTCATTAGTTGAACGCGCCGTAGATTTCCCGGATGGCGGCCCGGCTACCCTTTGGCGGGGTTATGTAGCCCCGGTAAGCGTAGCGCCACCGGGGAGCCCGTTTTAGCCGATGGTCATCAGGCTGGCGTTACCGCCTGCCGCGGCGGTGTTGACGCTCAGCGAACGCTCGATATACAGGCGCTCCAGCAGCAGATTGGTTTCACCGCGGGCAAAGCCCTGCACCGATACAATCGCCCCGTCGCGCGCCGCCACCTGCTCACACAGCTCGCGCAACTGATCGGAATCACCGTGATAAATGACCGCGTCGAAAGCCTGGCTGGTCAACTGATCCGCTTTCGCAAAATGAATGCGCTCACTGACCTCACGCGGCAGTTTCTTCGCCAGTTCGCGCTGCAGGGCGCTATCCGGCCACAGCACTTCACAGCCAACCGCCATTGCCGCAGCCAGTTGAATCAGCGCGTCCTGCTCGTTATCCGCCACGCACAATACGCGCTCGCGCGGCATCAGCGTCAGGGTATTGCGCTCGCCGGTTGGCCCTGGCAGCAGACGTTGGGTGCCGCTTTGCGCCAGATCGCTGTATTGCTGACACAGCGCCTGCAGTTCAGGACGGCCAGCCGCCCACTGCTGCAGCGCCTGCAGCGGTTTTTCCAGCAGCGTTTTCAACTGGGCGTCCAGCGGACGCTCCGCATCCTGGCGGGCGAAAGTGACGCCGACCGCGTCCTGCGGGCGACTGGAGAGCAGACGATACAGGTACAGCGGGCCGCCGGCTTTCGGACCGGTACCCGATAACCCTTCGCCGCCGAACGGCTGTACGCCGACCACCGCGCCAACCATATTGCGGTTGACGTACAGGTTGCCGACTTTCGCGCTGCCGGTGACCTGAGCGATGGTTTCGTCGATACGGGTATGCACGCCGAGGGTCAGACCGTAGCCGGAGGCGTTAATCTGCTCGACCAGCTTATCCAGTTCGTTACGGTTATAGCGCACCACGTGCAGAACCGGGCCAAAGACCTCTTTTTTCAGTTCGTCGAAGCTCTCGAGTTCGATAAGCGTTGGCGCCACGAACGTACCGTGATTCCATTCGCGGGCATCTTCGCTATTTTCACGTACCGCCTGGAAGACATTACGGCCTTTCGCGCGCAGCGCCTGAATATGGCGCTCGATATTCTCTTTGGCTTCCGCGTCGATTACCGGGCCGATATCGGTGGTCAGACGACCCGGATTCCCCATCCGGCATTCGCTCATCGCGCCGCGCAGCATGGTTAACGTATGGTCGGCGACTTCTTCCTGCAGGCAAAGCACGCGCAAGGCGGAACAGCGCTGGCCGGCGCTGTCGAAAGCCGAGGCCAGTACGTCGATCACCACCTGCTCGGTGAGCGCCGACGAGTCGACGATCATCGCGTTCATGCCGCCGGTTTCCGCGATAAGCGGCGTCGGACGGCCCTGCGCATCAAGGCGGTTAGCGATGTTGCGCTGCAGCAGCGTCGCTACTTCGGTCGAACCGGTAAACATTACGCCGCGAACGCGTTCATCTGAGGTTAGCGCGGCGCCGACGGTTTCCCCGCGGCCCGGCAGCAGTTGAATCACCCCCGGCGGTACGCCGGCTTCCAGCAGAATCGCTACGCCTTGCGCGGCGATAAGCGGCGTCTGCTCGGCCGGTTTGGCCAGCACGCTGTTGCCTGCCGCCAGCGCCGCGGCAATCTGGCCGGTGAAGATCGCCAGCGGGAAGTTCCACGGGCTGATACAGACGACCGGGCCTAATGGGCGGTGGGTTTCATTATCGAAATCGTCGCGCACCTGACCGGCATAATAGTGCAGGAAGTCGACCGCTTCGCGCACTTCAGCAATGGCGTTGCTGAAGGTTTTGCCAGCTTCGCGCACCAGGATCCCCATCAGGGTCGGCATCTGGCTTTCCATTAACACGGCGGCGCGCTCAAGAATGGCGGCGCGTTCCTGCGGCGGGGTGGCGAACCAAATTGGCGCGTTATTGATAGCGCTGGTCAGCGCCAGCTGCACTTCGGCATCGCTGGCTTCGCGGACGTAGCCGACGATATCTTTCGGTTCCGCCGGGTTGATGACCGGCTGCATTTCGCCTTCGGCCACCGGCTGCTCCAGCATCGGTAGCGCCTGCCACTTGTGCAGCGCGCTGTTAAGCAGCGAAGAGGAGAGGGAGGCCAGACGATGTTCGTTAGCCAGATCCAGACCGGCGGAGTTGCTGCGGCCGTGACCGTAGAGATCGCGCGGTAGTGGAATTTTCGGATGCGGCAAGCCGGCCTGTCCTTCCTGCTGCGCCAGTTTTTCGACCGCGCTGACCGGATCGGCCACCAGTTCGTCCAGCGGCAGGGTATTATCCGCGATACGGTTAACGAAGGAGGTATTGGCGCCGTTTTCCAACAGACGACGCACCAGATACGCCAGCAGCGTTTCATGGGTACCGACCGGCGCGTAGATACGGCACGGACGGTTTAGTTTGCCGTCGGCGACTTTGCCCACGACCTGCTCATACAGCGGTTCGCCCATGCCGTGCAGGCACTGGAACTCATACTGGCCAGGATAGTAGTTTTGCCCCGCCAACTGGTAGATAGCCGCCAGCGTATGGGCGTTATGGGTGGCAAACTGCGGATAAATCAGGTTCGGTACCGCCAGCAGCTTTTTGGCGCAGGCGAGATAAGAAACGTCGGTGTAGACCTTACGGGTATAAACCGGATAGCCTTCGAGGCCTTCCATCTGCGCGCGTTTGATTTCGCTATCCCAATAGGCGCCTTTCACCAGGCGGATCATCAGGCGACGACGGCTGCGGGTCGCCATGTCGATCAGCGAATCAATCACAAACGGGCAGCGTTTCTGGTAGGCCTGGATAACAAAGCCGATTCCGTTCCAGCCGGCCAGCTCCGGTTCGAAGCACAGTTTTTCCAGCAGATCGAGGGAGATCTCCAGACGATCGGCCTCTTCGGCGTCGATGTTAATACCGATGTCGTACTGGCGCGCCAGCAGCGTCAGCGATTTCAGCCGAGGATAGAGCTCTTCCATGACCCGATCATACTGCGCGCGGCTGTAGCGCGGGTGCAGCGCGGAAAGTTTAATCGAGATCCCCGGCCCTTCATAAATGCCGCGGCCGTTAGAGGCTTTGCCGATGGCGTGGATCGCCTGCTGATAAGAGACCATATAGGCCTGCGCATCGGCGGCGGTCAGCGCGGCTTCGCCAAGCATATCGTAGGAGTAACGGAACCCTTTCTCTTCCAGCTTGCGGGCGTTAGCCAGCGCTTCGGCGATGGTTTCCCCGGTGACGAACTGCTCGCCCATCAGGCGCATCGCCATATCGACGCCTTTGCGGATCAGCGGTTCGCCGCTCTTGCCAATAATGCGGTTCAGCGAACGGGAGAGGCTGGTCTCGTTATGCGTCGACACCAGTTTCCCGGTAAACAACAGTCCCCAGGTGGCGGCATTGACGAACAGCGATGGGCTGCGGCCGATATGCGATTGCCAGTTGCCGTTGCTGATTTTGTCGCGGATTAGCGCGTCGCGGGTGGCTTTATCCGGAATACGCAGCAGCGCTTCGGCCAGGCACATCAGCGCCACACCTTCCTGCGAGGAAAGCGAGAACTCCTGCAGCAGGCTTTGCACCATGCCGGCGCGGCCGCTGGCGGTTTTCTGGTTGCGCAGTTTTTCCGCCAGCTGGTAGGCCAGCTTGTGCGCCTGTTCGCCTAACGGCTGCGGCAGCCGGGCCTGTTCCAGCAACATCGGTACCGCATCGGTTTCCGGGCGACGCCAGGCCGCGGTGATCGCCGCGCGGCTGACCGACTGCGGCAGAATTTGTTCGGCGAATTCGAGGAACGGCTGATATGGCTCATCCGCCGGAGCGCCGGCTTCATCACTTTCATTGGCGGCGCCGGAAAGGAGCGCCGGCAGTTCCGGCAGCGTCTCGTCGTTTTCCAGCTTTTCCAGATAGTTGAAAATGGCTTGTTTAATCAGCCAGTGCGGCGTGCGGTCAATACGGCTCGCGGCGGACTTAATGCGTTCGCGCGTGGCGTCGTCAAGTTTTACACCCATGGTAGTGGTGCCCATTGCGGGAACTCCTGTTAGCTATGTAATGCCCTTTTATTGGTTGCGTAGAAATATCACCTATGTTGCAACTTTGTGCAACCTTGTTAATTGTAACCTGGCTAGCAAGCTGAGAAATGAATGAATTGTTAATAGTCTTGATAAGAATTTCCAATAAATAGCCTCATTCAAATAACGTATTTATCTGCGTTGCTTAACAGTTTTTTCAGGTGCAACCCGTAAAAACGTGAGGGAGTGCAACCTATAGAAAATTGCTATTTTTCCTGAGACAACTTTCGTGTAAATGCTGTGTTAAATCGTTTGTGAAATACCGACGCATCCGTCAGGATACGCTCGCCCAATACAACCAATACGCCATTACCCCGTTCCGGTAGTGGCTAAAACGACAAAGTTGGACGTTGTCGAAATAAATTCTGGAGATTTGCATGGCTATTAGCACACCCATGTTGGTGACGTTTATTGTTTATATTTTTGGCATGGTACTGATAGGTTTTATTGCCTGGCGCTCAACCAAGAACTTTGATGATTATATTCTCGGCGGGCGTAGCCTCGGGCCGTTTGTTACCGCGCTCTCTGCCGGTGCATCGGATATGAGCGGCTGGCTGCTGATGGGGCTTCCGGGAGCAATTTTCCTCTCCGGGATTTCCGAAAGCTGGATCGCCATCGGCCTGACGCTGGGGGCGTGGATTAACTGGAAACTGGTGGCCGGGCGTCTGCGCGTGCATACCGAAGTCAACAACAATGCCCTGACGCTGCCGGACTATTTTACCGGTCGTTTCGAAGATAAAAGCCGCGTGCTGCGTATTATCTCCGCGCTGGTTATCCTGCTGTTTTTCACTATTTATTGTGCTTCCGGGATTGTTGCCGGCGCGCGCCTGTTCGAAAGCACTTTCGGTATGAGCTATGAAACCGCGCTGTGGGCCGGCGCTGCTGCGACGATCGTTTATACCTTCGTGGGCGGTTTCCTGGCGGTGAGCTGGACCGATACCGTGCAGGCCAGCCTGATGATCTTCGCGCTGATTTTAACGCCGGTGATGGTGATTATCTCGGTCGGCGGTTTCGGCGATTCGCTGGAGGTGATTAAGCAAAAAAGCATCGAAAATATCGACATGCTTAAGGGACTGAACTTCGTGGCGATTATTTCGCTGATGGGTTGGGGTCTGGGTTATTTCGGTCAGCCGCATATTCTGGCGCGCTTTATGGCGGCGGATTCGCACCACAGTATCGTTCATGCCCGTCGTATTAGTATGACCTGGATGATCCTCTGTCTGGCGGGCGCGGTATCGGTCGGTTTCTTCGGTATCGCCTACTTTAATAACAACCCGAGCCTGGCGGGCGCGGTTAATCAGAACGCCGAACGGGTATTCATCGAGCTGGCGCAAATCCTGTTTAACCCGTGGATTGCCGGGATCCTGCTGTCGGCCATTCTGGCGGCGGTCATGTCGACCCTGAGCTGCCAGCTGCTGGTCTGCTCCAGCGCTATTACCGAAGATCTGTATAAAGCCTTCCTGCGTAAAAACGCCGGTCAGAAAGAGTTGGTCTGGATCGGCCGCTTCATGGTGCTGGTGGTAGCGCTGATTGCGATTGCGCTGGCCGCTAACCCGGAAAACCGCGTACTGGGTCTGGTCAGCTACGCATGGGCAGGCTTTGGCGCCGCCTTTGGCCCGGTAGTGCTGTTCTCGGTGATGTGGTCGCGTATGACCCGTAACGGCGCGCTGGCCGGGATGATCATTGGCGCGGTCACGGTTATCGTCTGGAAACAGTTCGGCTGGCTGGGACTGTATGAAATCATCCCTGGCTTCCTGTTCGGCAGTATCGGGATTGTGGTCTTCAGCCTGCTGGGCAAGGCGCCATCGGCGGCCATGCAGCAGCGTTTTGCTGAAGCGGACGCGCATTACCACTCTGCGCCGCCGGTACGCGCCACCGCTGAATAAAGTAGCGAGCGCCAGAAACCGCAACGGCTCCCATCAGGGAGCCGTTTTTTTTCGCTGCCTGTACGGCCCGGCGGAAAGCTACTGGCGGTAAGGCGGTTACTTCGCCGCGCCTTCGTTTACCCAGTTCATGAAGATCAGATACCCGATGGAGAGCAGGGTCGCGCCAATAAACATCCCGAGAATGCCATCGGTGGCCATGCCGCCCAACGCGCCGAGCAGAACGATCGGCATCGGCGCATCTACGCCGCGGCCCAACATCAGCGGTTTGAGGACGTTATCGACCATTCCCGCGACAATCAGCAGGACGGTAAACACGACATTCACCGCGGTGCCGTGGTCGCCGGTCATCCACATAATGGCAATCGCCGGGGCGGTGACTAGTATTACCGGAATCTGCGCGATGCCGAGCACCAGCGCCAGCACAAAGAAGATCCCGGCGGCCGGGATCCCCGCCAACGCAATGATAATTCCCGTCAGCAAGGCCTGAATCAGCGCCACGCCAATGACCCCCTGCGCCACGGCGCGAATAGTGCCGGTGCACAGGCGGCTCAGGGCAAGACCTTTATTTTCATCAGTGATACGGATAGCGATACGTTTAGCGCTGCTGGCGCCCGCCGCGCCCCAGGTCATGATGGCGCCGGCAACAATAAAGGAGAGGACAAAGCCCAGCAGCCCGCCGCCCATACTCGCCAGCACGCCGAGCACCAGTTTTGCCGCCTCGCCAATTTGCGCGTGATAGCTGCTCAGTACCGCCGGCAGGTCCGCCGAGGCCTTCAGCCAGAACGCATACAGCTTACCGCCGACGAGGGGAATAGAGGCGACGTTAGCCGAAGGCGGCGGCAGCGTCAGATCGCTTCCGCTGACTTTATCAATCAGGCTACCGGCGCTTTCGCCAAGCGAGGTCACCATGAAAATGGTCGGGATGACGATAATCAGCAGGCCGAATAACACTAATATGGTCGATGCCAGTCCCTGTCGCCCGCCTATACGTCGCGCGATGTGCTGATGTAAAGGATACAGCGTGACGGCCAGAATCAGCGCCCACAGCATCATGTTCAGGAACGGCGAGAAGACGGTAAAGCAGAAGGAGGCCAGCGCCAGTATCAAGCCGAACTTAATAAACATATCGAGAAAGCGGGTGACAATTCTTTTCTCAATATTAGTTAACTCATTATTTTCTATCATGAATTATTCCAGTTGTTATTTTACGCGGCCGCCAGGCCAGTTAAAAACGCTCAACTATAGAGAAGTCTTTGAAATAAAAAACGCAGGAAATAATTTAAAAAAGAATTTCGCCCAGGCTGTGTTTATCAGTGTAGAACAAAAGAAAATCTGCCGTATCGCCAGAGAGTAATGTTCGCGCATCTCTTGCTAATTCACTGAAAATACGCTGATATCTGTGTACAAAAAACAATGAGGATAGCAAATGAAATTACCCCAGGGCGCTGCGGCGCTGATCGTTGCCGCACTATTGGCAGGATGCGTGGCGCCATCCGAGAAAAGCGCCGCGCACGTTGATAATAACGGCTGTCAGGCGGATAACAGGATGATGCAAACCACCCTCTATTTCGGCCTTAGCCGCCCGGCGGGAAAAGATATTACCGCTCAGGAATGGCAGCAGTTTGTCGACCGCGATGTGACGCCGCGTTTTCGCGATGGCCTGACGGTATTTGACGCCCGCGGCCAGTGGCTAGGCAACAATGGCGCAGTCGCCCGCGAATCCAGCAAGGCGCTAATGCTGATTCATAGCAACGATGCGAAAAGCGAGCAGGGGATTGAAGCGTTGCGTAATACGTATAAGACGCGCTTTGCCCAGGAGTCCGTTATGCGCGTTGATCAGCCGGTCTGCGTACACTTCTGAAACGCAGGGCGGGGAGCTCCCCCGCCCGATGAGTTACAGCACCAGTCCGGCAAAACTGGCGGACAGCAGGCTCACCAGCGTCGCGCCATAGGCCAGACGCAGGCCGAAACGGGAAACGGTATTGCCTTGCTGCTCGTTAAGCCCTTTAATCGCCCCGGCAATAATGCCAATGGAGGCGAAGTTGGCAAACGAGACGAGGAACACGGAAAGGATCCCTAGCCCGCGCGGCGTCATGCTGGCGGCAATTTTCTGCAGCTCGATCATCGCCACGAATTCATTGGCAACCAGCTTGGTAGCCATAATACTACCGGCATTTAGCGCGTCGCTTAATGGAATACCCACCAGCCACGCCAGCGGATAAAATACGTAACCGAGGATTTGCTGGAAGCTTAAGCCGAAAACGGTCGCAAATAACGCATTAACGGCGCTAATCAGGGCGATAAAGCCGATTAGCATCGCCAGAATAATCATCGCCACCTTAAAGCCTGCCAGGATATATTCGCCCAGCATTTCAAAGAAGCTCTGCGATTCATGCATCTTCTCTAGCTTTATTTCTGCTTCGCTACCGGGGCGCGTAGGATTAATAATCGACAGCACAATAAAGGTGCTGAACATATTAAGAATCAACGCCGCTACCACGTATTTCGCATCAAGCATGGTCATATACGCGCCGACGATCGACAGTGATACCGTTGACATGGCGGTCGCCGCCATCGTGAACAGGCGACGTGAGGAGAGGTCCCCGAGTACGCCTTTGTAAGCAATAAAGTTTTCCGACTGGCCGAGGATCAGCGAGCTGACGGCATTGAATGATTCCAGCTTGCCCATGCCGTTCACCTTCGACAGCAGGGTGCCGATCAGACGAATAAAGATCGGCAGAATACGCCAGTGTTGCAGAATACCTATCAGCGCGGAAATAAAGACAATCGGACACAGTACGCCGAGGAAAATAAAGGCCAGCCCTTTTTCACCCATCCCGCCAAATACGAAATTGGTCCCTTCAGCGGCGAACCCGAGTAACGAAGCAAAAAATCCAGAAATATTTTTCACTACCCATAAACCGCTTTCAGCGTGAAGGAAAAAGAAAGCCAGGGCGATTTCAATAATAATTAACTGCAGAATGTAGCGAATGCGGATTTTTTGTCGGTCATAGCTGGCAAGCCAGGCGAGGGCGAGAATAACCGCCAGCGCCAGCAGGAAGTGCAAAATTTGAGTCATGTTATTTATTTCGCAGATAAATCAGGACCGCCATTTAGCCACAGCGCTCCGGCCCGGTAAATATGTGGCATAAAAAATCATGCTATTTGCCATTTTAATGCTTAGTTGGTGAGGTATTTTCGCAAGTGACTATTTTGTAGCGATTAATTTACAACTAGTCATCATTCCCTGAACATTTCGCTTGTGTTTCTCATTGTTGTAATGATAATCACTATCAGAAATATTTACCTATCTTTGCATCCGTTGACTGCGGTTCACATTTAAGGGTTTCGGCATGTTTGTTCCATTTCTCATCATGTTACGCGAAGGGCTGGAAGCCGCGCTGATTGTCAGCCTGATTGCCAGCTATTTAAAACGAACCCAGCGCGGCAACTGGATCGGCGTCATGTGGATTGGCGTATTCCTCGCGGCGGCGCTCTGTCTCGGGTTAGGGGTTTTTATCAACGAGACCACCGGAGAATTTCCGCAGCGCGAGCAGGAGCTGTTTGAAGGCATCGTGGCGGTGATAGCGGTATTTATTCTCACCTGGATGGTGTTCTGGATGCGTAAAGTGTCGCGCAACGTCAAACAACAGCTGGAGCAGGCGGTGGATAACGCGCTGCAGCGCGGGAATAACCACGGCTGGGCGCTGGTGATGATGGTGTTTTTTGCGGTTGCCCGCGAAGGCCTGGAGTCGGTTTTTTTCCTGCTGGCGGCATTCCAGCAGGATGTGGGCATCTGGCCGCCGCTGGGGGCGATGCTCGGCCTGGCGACGGCGGTGGTATTAGGCTTCCTGCTTTACTGGGGCGGTGTCCGCCTTAATCTCGGCGTGTTCTTCAAATGGACCAGTCTGTTTATCCTGCTGGTGGCGGCCGGTCTGGCAGCCGGGGCGATTCGCGCCTTCCATGAGGCGGGACTGTGGAATTATTTCCAGAATGTCGCCTTTGATCTTAGCAACGTGGTATCGACGCATACGCTGTTCGGCACGCTGCTGGAAGGCATCTTTGGTTATCAGGAGACGCCCACCGTCAGCGAAGTGGCGGTTTATCTTCTCTATTTGATCCCGGCACTGGTGTGTTTTGCCTTGCCGCCGGGCAGCAAAACGACAGCATCGCGGGCCGCGTAATTCAGGTGCCGCTGATTAATATAGTTACAACATACTTTTCGAAAGGGATGGCCATGATAATTCAATTTCGCCGTACTGCGCTGCAGTTAACCGTCGCCGCGCTGTTCAGTTCCGCATGCTACGCTCAGGCTGCGGATATTCCGCAAGTAAAAGTTACCGTCAACGACAAGCAGTGCGAACCGATGAATGTGACGGTGAAGGCGGGTAAAACCCAGTTCATCATTCAGAACCACAGCCAGAAAGCGCTGGAGTGGGAGATCCTGAAAGGCGTAATGGTGGTCGAGGAGCGTGAAAATATCGCGCCGGGATTCACGCAAAAATTGACGGCTAACCTACAGCCGGGCGAATACGATATGACCTGTGGCCTGCTGACTAATCCGAAAGGAAAGCTGATTGTCACCGGTGAAACCAGCAAAGATGCGGCGAAAGCCGATGCGGTGCTAAGTCTTGGCGAGGCGATTACTGCGTATAAAGCCTACGTCACCGCGGAAACCACGCAGCTGGTTAGCGGTACTAAAGCCTTTACCGATGCGGTAAAAGCTGGCGATATCGAGAAAGCGAAGGCGCTGTATGCCCCGACCCGTCAGCACTACGAGCGCATCGAACCGATTGCGGAACTGTTCTCTGACCTCGACGGCAGCATTGACGCCCGTGAAGACGATTTCGAGAAAAAAGCCGAAGATCCGAAATTTACCGGCTTTCACCGTCTGGAAAAAGCGCTGTTTGGCGATAACAGCGTTAAAGGGATGGAAAACTATGCTGAACAGTTGAACAGCGATGTGCTGGAACTGCAAAAACGCATTAGCGAGCTGGCCTTCCCGCCGTCGAAAGTGGTAGGCGGCGCGGCGGGGCTGATTGAAGAAGTGGCGGCCAGCAAAATTAGCGGTGAAGAAGATCGCTATAGCCATACCGACCTGTGGGATTTCCAGGCCAATATCGACGGCGCACAGAAAATCGTCGACCTGCTGCGCCCGCAGCTGCAAAAGGATAATAGCGCGCTGCTGGCCAAAGTTGACGCCAACTTCAAAAAAGTTGATGTCATCCTTGCTAAATACCGCACGAAAGACGGTTTCGAGACCTATGACAAACTTACCACCGCTGACCGTAATGCGCTGAAAGGGCCGATCACGACGCTGGCAGAAGATCTGGCTCAACTACGCGGAATTTTGGGCCTGGATTAATTCGATGACACAACAGAAACCTCGCGACGTGAATGAACCGTCACGTCGCCGCTTACTGAAGGGGATCGGCGCGCTTGGCGGCGCGCTGGCCATCAGCGGCGGTTGCCCGATGGTGCAGGCGGCGAAAGCGGAAAGCTCCCCCGGCACGCTCGCACCCGATGCGCGTCAGGAAAAACAGCCATTTTATGGCCCGCATCAGGCGGGCATCCTGACGCCACAGCAGGCCTCGATGATGCTGGTGGCGTTTGATGTGCTGGCGGCGGATAAAGCTGACCTCGAACGCCTGTTCCGCTTGCTGACTCAGCGGATCGCCTTTTTAACCGCAGGCGGTCCGGCACCGGATACCCCGAATCCCCGATTGCCGCCGATGGATTCCGGGATTTTAGGGCCGTGGATTGCGCCGGATAACCTGACTATCACCGTCTCAGTCGGCCATTCGCTGTTCGATGAGCGCTTTGGATTAGCGGACAAAGCGCCTAAAAAACTGCAGGCAATGACGCGTTTCCCGAATGATTCGCTGGATGCTGCACTGTGCCATGGCGATCTGCTACTGCAGATTTGCGCCAATACCCAGGATACGGTGATTCACGCACTACGTGACATTATCAAGCACACGCCCGATCTGCTGAGCGTGCGCTGGAAGCGGGAAGGGTTTATCTCTGATAGCGCGGCCCGTAGCAAAGGCAAAGAGACGCCAATTAACCTGCTGGGCTTTAAAGACGGTACCGCTAATCCGTCGAGCCAGGATAAAGCGCTAATGGATAACGTGGTGTGGGTTACTGCCGACCAGGGCGAACCGGCCTGGGCGATCGGCGGTAGTTATCAGGCAGCACGTATCATTCAGTTCCACGTTGAGTTCTGGGATCGTACGCCGCTGAAAGAGCAGCAGACGATTTTTGGTCGCGATAAACATTCTGGCGCGCCGTTGGGGATGAAACATGAACATGATGTTCCGGATTATAGTCGCGATCCGAATGGTGAAGTGATCGCCCTTGATAGCCATATTCGTCTTGCGAACCCGCGTACGCCTGAGACGCAATCCAGCCTGATGATGCGCCGCGGTTACAGCTATTCGTTGGGGATCACCAACTCCGGACAACTGGATATGGGGTTATTGTTCGTTTGCTATCAGCACGATCTGGAAAAGGGATTCCTGACGGTGCAGAAACGGCTGAACGGCGAGGCCCTGGAGGAGTACGTTAAACCGATTGGTGGTGGATACTTCTTTGTGTTGCCCGGCGTGATGAACGACCAGCATTATCTTGGACAATCTCTTTTGCAAGCCTGATACGCGTCCTGCCGGCGAAGGCAGGGCGTTTTCTGCTGTTTTTCTCGGATTCAATATATTTCCTGCCATGTGTTATATTTCTGTAATACAAATGACGGATAGTTTTCTATAGTAAATTGAGAAATCATTGTTGCGTCAATGTAAAAAATAAGTTGCATTAAGAATATTTTTTGATGTACTTATTACATACGCGGTAGTTCCCGGCAGTGATGTCGCTCACTATGGAGATCGCGAATGGTAAGGTCCTGTAGCGGACAACGTAAAACCACATACCGTACTTTCCAGCACGGAGGCCCAGCTTCCGGCAGCGATTTTCACTCTGTAACCCCAATCTCTTCCACTATTAATCAGGCTAACTCTGGCAGGGTACGCGGTGCGCGTAGCCGCGGCTCGTTGTCCATTCAACCGGCAAGCAATGGCTTACAAGGAAGCCAAACCTCAATCGTTCGTGCGCATAATCGCGTTGCTCTTGACGCGCGTGATGTAAACCAACAACGCAAGGTGCTATCCATGGGAAGACAAAAAGCAGTGATCAAAGCTCGTCGTGAGGCAAAACGTGTGCTGAGACGGGATTCGCGTAGCCATAAACAACGTGAAGAAGAATCGGTCACATCGCTTGTGCAAATGAGTGGCGTAGAAGCAATCGGCATGGCGCGGGATAGCCGCGATCTTTCGCCGATTGAAGCGCGTAATGAAGCTCAGGCGCATTATTTGAATGCCATCGACAATAAACAGCTGATTTTCGCCACCGGCGAAGCCGGGTGCGGGAAGACCTGGATCAGCGCGGCTAAAGCAGCTGAAGCCCTGATCCATAAGGATGTGGACAGAATTATTGTTACCCGTCCCGTTCTACAGGCCGACGAAGATCTCGGCTTCTTACCGGGAGATATCGCCGAAAAGTTCGCTCCTTATTTCCGACCAGTATATGACGTACTGGTGAAGCGGTTGGGCGCTTCCTTTATGCAATACTGCCTGCGTCCGGAAATCGGCAAGGTAGAAATCGCGCCGTTCGCCTATATGCGCGGACGCACCTTTGAAAACGCGGTGGTGATTCTGGACGAGGCCCAGAACGTGACCGCGGCGCAAATGAAGATGTTTTTGACCCGCCTCGGGGAGAACGTCACGGTGATCGTCAACGGCGATATTACCCAGTGTGATTTGCCCTCTGGCGTAAAATCAGGACTGAGTGACGCGCTGTCGCGTTTTGAAGAAGACGACATGATTGGCATCGTGCGCTTTACCACCGATGACTGCGTGCGTTCAACGCTTTGCCAGCGAACGTTGAAAGCCTATTATTAAACGCTAGTGAGTGTGCAAAGCCCGGGATGTCCCGGGCTTTGTTGTTTTTGCAACATTTCCCCGGCGGCGCTGCGCCTGGACGGGCTACTGGCTGGTGGTGCGGCCTGTGGGATGGGTAGCCCGGGCGAGGTATTTGGAGTGACCACGCTCCGGTAGGCAGATTTGTCTACGGGCTTGGGGGCACCCCAAAAGTACCCCCTTAGATATGTTGTTTTGTTAAACACAGCCAGTTTGAAGGTTCATTAACCTTCGAGTTTGTATATTAATTAAAACGAACGAGATGGCTGCAATCAGTCCTGTTCCAGCAAAAACGATAAACCATCCCATAACTGAGACTTGATTTGCCATTAACAGTCCGCCTAATGTGGGGCCAAGTAATCCACCAATTCTACCCAAAGAATTTGGTAAGCCGATTGCGACCGTTCTCAAATCATGTGGATAATGCTGAGCGATAAACGCATTAACGAGCGAATGAGCTGCAAACAAGAAAAAACCAACAAGGGTAATTAATACATATAGTACAACAATTGTGGATTTAACCCCCATCAGAATCAGACAAACAGAACCAATAAAGTAAATACTCGGCATTAGAATGGCAAATCCCTTTTTGTCTGCTACAGAACCCCAATAAATTGCACCTGCTATTGCCCCTGCACATAAAAAAATTGTGAAAGCAATACTAGAACCAAGAGCATATCCTGCATTTGTCATAACGCCCGGGAGCCACACAATTACACCATTAATAAACAAAAGCCCCATGATGGCAATAACACAAGCTAAGAATGAAATAAGTGCATATTTTCTGCCAAACAAATCTTTATAATGAACCTTGTTAGAATCTATTTCTATTGTGAAATTATTAACGGCACTCTCAATATCTATGTTAGCGCTATAGTCTTTGTCAATTCTGTACAGTACATTTTTTAACCCTGCCACATCTTTGTTTTTTAGCATGAAATGGGCACTTTCAGGCATTGTTTTTATTATATATGGTAACAATAATACAGGTATTATGCCTAACCAAAAAACGGGTCTCCATTGTCCTACTTGAGTCGTAACATATATTGCAACAAAAGAAGCAATGATTGCTCCAAATTGATTTCCACATAATGCAGTAGCAACTGATTTACTTTTGCTTGTTTTCGGTGCGTATTCAGATAACAGAGATATAACAAGAGGGATTACGCCCCCAAATCCAAATCCTGCGATAAATCTTAATATGGCAAAAACTTCTATTGTTGGGGAGAAGGCTTGACTAAATGTACCTACGCAGAAAAACATTACACTTATAATTAGTACTCGTTTTATACCAAATCGTCTTGATATGACACTCCACACGAGAGCGCCGAACAACGATCCAAATTCTGACAAACTACCCACATATCCAAGTTGATCCCAATCCAAGCCAGTCCATTCTTTGAAAAGCATAGGAATTATTGAACCATAAGCAGGTGCAGCGTATCCAGTAAATGTAATTAAAAACACACCCAAGATAACCAAGTTTGCATCAAACCTGCTAAATTTCCTTGACTCAATAAACTTTATTATGTCATTGTTCATACGACGCCTCGTGGTAACATTAACAACTTATTATTTTTAATAGCTATTTCATAACCATTTGTGACTGCCAGCAGTAATATTTTTTGTAAAACTTTTGATATTTTTTGATGAAATTCCCTCTCTCAGTTATTAACTGATCCAGTAAATATACTATTTGCTAAATACACCACAATGAAAACAGACATCACAGACTTTGATGGTGCTATGAAGAGAAAGATTCATTGTGCGGAAATTGTAGTTTATTAATTTATACTCCAATCATTTCCAGGTGAATTGATCATCAGCAATATGCGTTAAACAGTTATTTGATAGTATTTTAGATACCGTAGCGCTGTGAAATCGATTTTGCAGATACGAGGTATCGCTCCAGCAAATAGAATAAGGCAGGATGTTTTTTATTAGATTTGACCCATGTTTTATATCACTATAATGAGCAATGTGTCACATTTTTTGTTAGAGGGGTTTGACTTTTTCATTGAAGCAGAGTGCCTTAATAAGGCGCTGTTACGAAATAGCTGCGCGGTATAGTAGAGCACATTGAGAGTGCTCGGTCCAGATTGAGCGATGCCAATCACAGCACCAATTTCTCGTGACGAAAGACGTCTGATGTAGAAAGCAATTCATTGAACGCACGATAAAAATTATGCCCGCATCGTAGGCTGATGCTGATGCTCGCGTCAATAACGTTGCCAGAAAGCTCTATTGCGTCCGTTCCTCCGTCGGGTATTGGATTAACTGGTCCACACAGTCGGCATTGAAAGGCTGAAATCATTACCCGCCGCTGGCAGCCATCAGCTGGACCGGTATGGCAGTAGGGCTGCGTCAACTCTGCGCCGCATAAAGATGAAAGTATGGCGGTAATTAACAAAACACTGGACGAATGTAGTGATGAGTATCCGGTCTTTTATGAAGATAAAATGGATATCCATCTTCATCCCAAAATCGGTGCGGACTGGCAACTGCTTGGACAGCAAAAATGAGTGATAACGCCGGGACAGAATGAAAAATATTATCTGGCTGGCGTGCTGCAGGGCAGGTAAGGTCAGTAATGTGGGTGGAAACAGTAAAAGTGCTGTTATATTTATCAGTCAGTTAAAATATCTGAAGGAGGCGTATCGATGAGATAAATGATAACGCTTATGTTGGACAATTACATTATTGACAAAAGTCGGGAAACACTGTGCTGACTGAAGCAGAACCCGAAGTTCATGGGGATTTATCATTCGGTTTACTAACCATAGGTAAATCATGTTGAACGGCTATGGTAGATGCTTCACGACACAATAACGCGCAACCATCTGCGTTGTTTAATGTGGCAGTTGTTTAAAAAAACATTATTTTATGGAAACAGCCAGCCCATTCTCCTAAGGAAAACATGGGCTGGCAAAAGTGTAGCGGTATTCAGCGCAGCTATTAGATATACAATGGTTATGTTGAGTGACAATTCCTGAATCTACCAGTTCTTCCTCGTATAAGTTCATGTCGGTTAGCATTTGTGATGAGCACCAGACCTTAATGGAGAATACGGAGCTGTTGAGTTGTTCACTTTTATAGTGATCGTATTGCGCCGATGGTACTTTCTTTCGATCCTAAGTCATCCTCAAAAAATGTAAATAATTCTGCTTGTGATACTAATTACCAAGTGCAATTTTGAATGAGTATTATATAACAATACGATTTGAAAATGTTGTCATCAATAATAAAAAAAGAATAATGATTTTGAAAGAAGGGTGATCAGAATACTCTTTCAATGAAGTTAGATAAAAACTCTTAAATATTCTGATATTGAAATGATTAGATACAGTGTAAAATTTAATATTCTATCTAACAGTATATGATTTTAAAATCAGTACTTGAAGTTAAGAGTATATTGCATTGTTGGCATATTTAATAATTGTTACTGTGGATACCTAGTATCGGTTTCACAGATACTAAGTAATTAGCTGGCTAATATATTATTTTGAAATAGGAAGGTAATGGTAGTGATAAGTTGCCATCACGTTTCTCGTGTTAACGTCATGAAAATAAAGACATAAAAAAATTCTCATCGATAATTATTGATCATTTGATTAAAAACAGAACAATCATTTAATTATTTAATTAAATCGAACTACTTCAATACTAGAAAAAACTCAATCATTTTTATAACTATATGTATATATTGACTTTTATTTTTCTTATGGCGTTTTCGAGATTCGGCTAATCATTAAAATATTGAAACATTGATCACAGAAATATAATTCTTGAATTGAATGTTATGAAATAATTGCATTATTTTATTCCTAGATATCGAAGCATTCTAAGTTTGATATTTTTTTGCATTGTCTAGTGCTTGCTGACGCTGAGAACGTAGGATGTCTCATTAACGAAGTGATTAACTAGAGCTCAAGTTATTTCTTTCGAAGGATTTTCAGTGATGGTCATGAATATGAACGTTTACAATACTGAGTCTGTGATGCTAAAGGTTGATAATGGGCCAGATTCACTTAATCTATTCGGTTTTGCATTGGATAGTTTTATTGATATTCATACGGATATGTTAAAGGATTATTTGCAATTAGATAGTGCAAATGCCGAAACTGTTAACAGAGAATCCTCCATGACGGATAAGAACATTGGCCCATCGCTTAGTGCTTTGTTGTTTTCGGTTACAGGTTTTTATGACGAGTGATTTGCTCTTAATCAAGAGCCCTCTTAAGACTTCAATATTATAAAAATAACATAATTTATTATCGAATAAATATATTGAAAACAATGAGCCTATAAGGCTATGTATATTTTAGTGTGTCATTTAAGTGTTGAAATAGGTGAAGAAAATAATGGATATTCGCTTAAGGAAAATCAGTGCCCTGGGTTTATTAAGTTTATTGTCGTTTAGCATGGCGAATGCAGCTGTAATTTATGATAAAAATGGTAATGAATTGGATTTATATGGGAAATTAGTTGCTAAGGGGAAATACAGTTTTTCAAAAGGCCATGCTCACAAAGATTCTGGATTTGGTTCAATTGGCTTCAGAGGGAAAACTAGAGTTACTGACGAACTGGAAGGGTATGGTCAGTGGGAATATCGTGCGTATACAAATTCATACGAAGGTAATCAAAGTACTGAGACTCGTATCGCTTTCTCTGGGATGAAATACGATAATTTGGGTTCGATAGATTATGGGAGGAATTATGGAATCCTTTATGATGTAGAGTCATATACCGATCGAGCACCATCTCATTCAGCTATGACCTGGGGGGGGAATTACGGTGACAATTTCATGACCAGTCGCGCAGGCGGTGTATTGACCTATCGGAATCATGACTTTTTCGGTCTGCTAGATGGGCTGAGTTTTGGTATTCAGTATCAGGGTAAGAATGACCGCTCAAATGTTAACACATCTAATGGTGATGGTATTGGCTATTCTATCGGTTATGAGTTTGATAGTGGTATTAGTATTATTAGCGCGTATAGTAACTCAAGTCGCACCTCAGATCAAAAATTAGATGGGAAAGGAAATAAGGCAGAAGCATGGGCGGTTGGTGTTAAATATGATGCTAATAGTATATATCTGGCTACATTATATGCTGAAACGAGAAATACTACTCGTACTGGTTCAACCGGAAATGCTGGTTTTGCCAATAAAGCAGAAAACTTTGAAATAATTGCTCAGTATGTATTTGACTCAGGTCTCATGCCATCATTGTCGTATGTGCAGTCGAAAGGTAAGGATTTAACTGCGAGGGGCTTATTTACGGGCGGAGATGCTGACCTGGCTAAGTTTGTTGAGGTTGGCGTGGCTTATTACTTTAATAAGAACTTTAAGGTATATGCCGACTATTATATTAATTTGCTGAACGATAATAGCTCTTACGTAAAATCAGTAGGTGGAATGAATGGAAGTGATGACGTAATGGCATTGAACGCAACTTACTATTTCTAATTTGTTATATATAAAGCTAAGGGCACAATTAGAACATGTGCTGTTTATATCACTATGAGATTGACGATTATGAATCAAAACATACTGAGTGCATTTATTGATAGCAGTAAATCGACAGGGTTCCATAAGCTATTACTAGGGGTTTGCACGTTTGTTATTATTTTTTCAGGCTATGAACTTTCAGTTTTCGGCGCTATCGTTCCGGTTGTTATTCGTGAGTGGGAAATTAGCCCTACAGAGATTGGTTTTATCGGTAGTTCAGCAATGTTTGGTATGATGTTTGGTGCAGTACTGCTAAGCTGGATGGCCGATAAATATGGTGTGAAGAAAATGTTGATATCCTCAATATTTATCTTTAATTTTTTTATCGTCATGGCAACATTTACAAATAATGGATTTACTTTTGGCCTTTGTCGCTTTATGGCTGGCGTGGGGAGTGGTGGTGCGACTCCCATTGTTATCTCCTTGCTCACGGAGTATTCACCCAAATCAAATAAGGCAAAAATGGTTGCAATTGCAATCTGTGGTAACCAGATTGGAGGGATGTTGGCTCCACTAGTAGCAATAAATGTGATGCCAAAATTTGGTTGGGAGCCAGTCTTATGGTTATCTATTGTTCCATTACTATTAATTCCTGTACTCATTAAGGTCATTCCAGAGTCAGCTAGATTTCTTGCAAAAACTAACCAAACTGAAAAACTTGACCGGATCCTAAAAAAAATTGATGTTGAGTACAAAGATACACAAACTAAAATTGAAAGGAGCATGAAAGGAATTCCTGTTGAAGGTAAGCCATCAGATAAAGTCTCATACTCCGTACTTTTTAATAAGAAATACTTTGTCGGTACAGTGCTGATAACATTAATTTATATTTGTGGACTGCTTACCATAAATGGCGTTAACATTTGGTTACCACAGGTTATGAACCAAAATGGTTATGCATTAGGTTCAAGTCTTACTTTCTCAATAGTTTTGAACTTAGGCACTCTGATTGGTACCATTCTTTGGGCTGCTGCAGTTGACAAAGTTGGTTTTAGAATCTTGATGCCAGTAATCTATATTGCTGGTTCAATAAGCCTATTCTGTATGGGAATTAGGGCAAATTTGATTATACTCTATTTATTCGTCGGTCTTATAGGCATGTTCGCATTTGCCGCCCATTCTCTAATGAACTCTTTCGCTTCACAGTATTATCCTGGTGAAATAAGAACTACGGGTGTCGGATTGGCTAACGCTACAGGTAGGGTTGGCGGTATGTTAGGGCCGATTATTGGCGGGATGCTTTTGACGGCTAATGTTTCATTAACAACATGGTTCCTGGCCTTTGCCATTCCTGGGGTTATTGCAGCACTATCGATGATTCTTATTAATGTACACAAACATTATATCAACAAAAGATATATGCTATCGAGTGAAATGCTCGCAAAACAATAGCATCGTAAACATATACGAAATGAGATAATAAAAAATCCTCCGGTATAGCCAGAGGGTTTTTTGATAGTAGATTATGATTTGAATTAACTAAGCGGTTCTATATTCGATACAGACTTATGCAGGATCTGGCGTAACCATTGAATACCGAGATCGCCATCATGGTGCCTGTGCCATTGCAACTTCATATCAAAAGGTTCAGAAATTATCGGGCATGGGAATATTGTTATTGGGAGGAAATTGGCGTAATAACGAGCAAAACGCTCATGAACTGTTGCTATCAAATTGGTTCCAATCAGTTGTGTCATTAGCATACTGAAAGAGGGTACAATAATGTCAATTCGTCGTTGGTATCCTGACTGGCTAAGGAATACCTCATCAAGTGACCATCCAATCATTTTGCTGAATCTCGCGACGATATGACCGCTGGATAGGTAATCGTCAACATTTATACCATTTTGACACAATGGGTTACCTGACCATACGACGCAGACAAATTGGTCATCAAAAAGATATTCTGCTGGATGCTGGGAGGATATCAAATTAGAGGGTGTAACGATAAGGTCGATAACGCCTATATTCAGATACTCGCTAATCGGGCCGTCAATAATGGATGATATGTCCAGTCGAACATGCGGGGCTTGTTGCTGTATGAGTGATATTGCGTTGTTCATCACAACAGTGGCTGATGCATCAGAAATGTTTAATCGGAATGTACGAGTTGACGTTTCAGGTTCAAACTTTTGATTTTTATCAACAATTGCTTCACATTTGCTAATAACATCGTGTACCTCGTCTGCAAGCATTTCGGCAAATGGTGTTAGCTCCATACGCTGGCCGACCTGAACAAGCAACTGGTCGTCGAAAAATTCTCTAAGTCTTGATAAGGCTCCTGATGTCGCAGATTGGCTCAAATGCACGCGTTCACCGGTGCGAGTCACATTGCGCTCCGCTAAAAGCACATCAAGAATAATCAGTAGATTAAGATCTAAACCACGAAGATGCATAGGCGTTTAATCACATAATAAATTTATGGTAAAAGTATCATTTCATAGTGCTTAAGTCGAGTTCAAATAAACTTTTACTCTGTATGGGGGAAGTGTTTGTCTTTTGATGATTTTATTGTTTTATTTCAATGGGATGCGAATCAATTAGTGTATTGTGTGTCAAGTTAGATGCTAATTAAGATCATTGCGCAAATGTTCAGTTAGCCATAAAATTATTGCCATTTATAGTGGGAATATGAGGAGCGAAAAATGGAGATAGGTAATTACACAAAAAAACAAAACAGCGTTGCTTTAGTGCGTGAATTTTTGCTCAAAGAAGGTCCTCAATCTCAAGCTTCCATATCTAGGAAAACTGGGTTATCACCCGCTATGGTAAATTATGTCGTTAAAAAACTGCGTGAATTAGGTCATGCAGAACTACATTGGGTCAATGGCAGGGAATGTCTTGTATCGTTAATATACAAGAAAGGTTTATATTTCTCTGTATTGGTATCTATAGATAAAATTACCTGTGTGCTTTTTTTGTTTGAGTTGGAAAAAAAAATTACCCTTGTATATCCTGTAGCACAAGATGCACCTGAGGAAAACAATCCATATACGGTTGTTAAAATTATTAATTCTATTCTCGACGAAAACGAATTGACTATTACGGATGTCTCTGGGATCGCTATAAGCATTATAGCCCCGCTCGATATTAATAGCGAAACTATCATTTCATGGTCAGCTGGTCGATTACCGGGATGGCGTGATATTAAGATTAAGTCCTTCTTCGAAAATGAATTAAAAATCCCGGTTGTTATAGGTAACGATGCTAACCATTCGACGATGGCTGAATGGGTATGGGGTGTTGGTCGAGGTATTGATAATTTTGTTTATATTGCGTGCTCCAAGCAAATAGGTGGTGGAATTATTATCAATAACCATATCTATAAAGGTGGAAATGGTATGGCTGCAGAGTTTGGTCATCTGATCATCGATAATTCAGGACCAGTTTGTTTTTGCGGATGCCGAGGCTGTCTCAATACCTTCATTTCAGAGCGGGCAATTATAATGAATTTATCAAAATCAGAGAGTTATAAGAATTCTTTAAATGAGATAATTCTAGCTGCTTCTGATGGTGACGCCGCATGTCAGCGGGTGTTGTTTGAAGCTGGCAGAGATCTTGGCAAAGCTTTAGCAAACATAGCGAAAATTTTAGCCCCAGGAGTGATTGCGATAGGCGGTGATCTTTCGACCGCAGGGCCATTATTTTTTGATAGTCTTATGGCTACTATTGAAGAACATAACCTTGGCGCAGTCTCAACAACCATTGATTTTAAACTCGCTCAACTGACAAACCAACCTGAAATACTGGGTGGTATTGCTGCTCTGCTGGAGCAAAACAACCAAGGAATGAATCATCTTCCTGACTGGATGAAGTGATGATAGGTTATAGGTCGGTATTAGATCTTCATTTAAAAAAATTAGTCCAAAGCCAGGATAGGGGCATTGCCCACAATAATGCAGGAAGCATATTGGCTACTGGAAACATCTTAATGCCGCAAATTCTCAACCCTGTTGCCATCATTACCAAGCCTCCAACCGCATAGAAATCGTTGCGCATAACTGTAGTCGTTAGTGGCAGAAGTAAAACTGCACTATATGCAAGTAGTAACTGAATAATCAACTGTGGAACAAAAAGGATGGCTACTGAGTAGCCGAGTCTAGTTGCAAAAAGTACGGCACAGAAAAAATCCATGAACGATTTAGTAACAAGCACGGAGGAATTTCCGTTCATACCCTCGTTCATTGCGCCGACAATGCCAGTTCCACTGGCTCCGAATAAAATAATTAAAGCTACGAAAATATTCAAAAACTCCTCGTTTGTTATTTCTCCTCGAGGTTTGGGTAAAATCGATTCTATACTGTATTTGGCTTTTGTGGCAATTTTATTTATTTTCTTTTCAAGCCTTATTAATTCACCAGTGAGGGCTCCTAGGATGCCAGATAATACCAGCACAGGCATGTTGACGGTATCCATTATTAATATAACTGACATTGCCATTGAACAAATGCCGAACATTAATGGCATACCTTCATTAAGACGTCGGGGGATCCAAGGTGATAAAAGACTTCCGCCTACTGCGCCTACGATAATTGCAATACTATTTATATATGGGCCAATAATCACGCTAATATCTCCAAGTATCCCCGCTTATTGCAGGCTTAATTTAATGAATAACCAAGAAATTGACGCATATGTGCACCCGCACCCAATAGTCCTGGCTGAGGATTAGTTATTAAGAACACCGGGATATCTTTGAGATATTCGCAGAAGCGACCTTTATCTTCAAATGCATTCCTAAATCCTGATGATTTGAAAAACTCCAGGAAGCGTGGAACAATCCCGCCAGCAATATATACTCCACCAAAGGTCCCCATAGTCAGAGCCAGATTGCCACCAAATCGACCTAATAAAATGCAGAAAAGGCTGAGCGCGCGGCGGCAGTCTACACATTCGTTAGCTAAAGCTCGGTCAGTGATGTCCTTTGGTTTGAGTTTCTCTGGAATTCTTCCATCGACTTTTACAATACCCTTATATAGATTAACTAGCCCAGGACCAGATAGTACTCGCTCGTATGAAATACGGCCATGATCTTTTCTCAGCACGGAGAGTATGCGATCTTCTTCTTCGCTGTTCGGGGCAAAATCAACATGGCCACCTTCGCCTGGAAGGCTGATAACTTGATTCTCAGACTGTATAAGATGGCAAACCCCTAAACCGGTACCGGCACCATAAACGGCTACCGGTTTATTTCGCTCTGGATTCCCACCACCAAGTTTTAGCAAGTCTGAATCTTTCAACATTGGAATAGACATGGAAACAGCTTTGAAATCATTAATGACCTCAAGATGTGTAAGACCAAGGTTTAGCTTCATCGAGTTTATCGAAAATGCCCAACTATGATTAGTCATGTCAACCCAGTCATTTGTTATAGGACAAGCAATGGCAATACAAGCTTCATCAACAGTTACGTGCTGGCCTTCAAGATAGTGCGTGATGACATCTTGTAGAGTTGCGTAATCATTTGCCGAATAGGTATGGATATGCGAGATTTTACCGTCAGCCACATCGCACAGAGCTAGCCTGGCATTTGTACCGCCGACATCGCCAACAAGTATAAATTTAGACATTAAATACACCTTAATGAATTGGTAATAAAGCGACATTGGTGAGCTTTCAGGGATGTTCAGTTCACCAATTTGACACGTTACAAATCAGGATGCTAAAGCTGACCATTTTTATATTGGGTTGCCGCGTAATCACAAGCTCGCGCTGTAATTGCCATCATAGTTAATGTTGGACCAACAGTACCGCTGGTTACAAAACATGCGCCATCTGTGACAAAAACATTGCTCGCATCCCAACATTGGTTGTAATTGTTAAGCACTGAACTTTCCGGATCATCTCCCATCCTTGCACCACCGCTTTCATGGATAGCAGCACCCAGACCGACACTTTTCTTAAAGGAGAGTCGGAAAATTGTTTTCGTAAGAAGTGTTTCGTTGGGCATTGCATTCCGCCCATCTTCAAGCCCAAGTGCTGTTCCAGCAAAATCGATGTTGTAATTGCACTCCGTCACCATCTCCTTAATTGCACGTAATTGCTCTTTCAAGACGAGCAGATCGTTGGCTCCAAAAGAACAATTAATGTGTGGAGCAGGGATTCCCCATGCATCTTTCTTTTTAAAATTCAGCGTTATACAATTTTCTTTTCGCGGTAACATTTCGCCAAAACCCATAAGTCCAAACTGTGCCGGGCTCCCTGGCGGAACATAACCTCGTCCAATAACCCCCTGGAACGCAAACCCACGTAGATAGTTTTTCTGGCTATCCTGGCCTAGGTTCTGGAAGCGAGGAATAACAATTCCGCCTGCGGGACGACAGAAGGGATCCTGGATAATTGTTTTATCGTATTCCCAACCCTTACTGTCAGGCACAGAACCGGCAATAAGGCTTGGTGTCTGTTCTAGAAAATAACGTCCTAACAATCCCGTAGAATTACCAATGCCTTCAGGATGACGTGAAGAGCGCGAATTTAGCAGTAAGCGCACGGATTCAATTGCTGAGGCGCATAGCATGACCATGCCTCCGCGTACGCTATGTTCCTGCTTTGTTAATCTGTCTATAAATGTAACGCCGACTGCTTTACCACTTACCGGATCTACATCAATTTGCTTTGCTATAGCATCAGTACGTAACTCCAGACGACCTGTATCGATTGCTGCTTGTACCCCTACTGGAATTCGCTTCAGGTTTGGGGTTGAAAAACGCCAACTGATAACTTTGCGTTCGGGCCACTTAGATTCGACCTTACTTTTAAATGCCTTTTCCGGTTTTGTTAGAATCGGTGCTTGAATATATTTACCATCGGGAAGATTCGGAATATTTTCTTCAGTCCCGTAAACCCCGAGGAATTCTTCAATGTGCGTATACCAAGGGGACAGTTCCTCGTAGCTGATCGGCCAATCCTGGCCGTAACCGTCGTAACTTGCAGCTTTGAAATCGTAGTCAGACATCCGTTGCAAAACTCGGCCATATGTATGGAGTCTTCCACCGAGCTGTCTGCCACGGATCCAAAGAAAATATTGCCCTTTTGGTGTTGTGTAAGGGTTTTGCCAGTCATTCACAAAGAGATGGCGGTACTCGTTACTCATATACGCTGCACGCGCCTGTAAAGGCTGTCCAGTTAATGCAATTTTAAAACGGGCAAGTGCATCTATTTTTTTTATCTTTTCGTTATTACCCGGCGTTATGGGGAAATCTTTTTCGCCTAAAAATGGGCCAGCCTCCAGCAAAATTATATTCATCCCTTTCTCAGTTAATTCCTTCACCGCGATGCTGCCAGCTACTCCTGAGCCGATAACAATTGCGTCATAAAATTCTTTTTTCATTTCTGCCTCGGCCGACAATTACCGGTTAATTATTAATTCTGCTAATAAATAAAACAGGAGATAGCGTGGTCTATCTCCTTTTGCCGAAATCAGGAGATTCCAATCATTTTTTTGATTTCTGAAATATCGTTTCCAGTCTCAGCGAAATCATCAAAAGCACGACTGGATACATTGATGATATGGTCTTGGATAAAACGACTTCCTTCCCGCGCACCATCTTCACTGTTTTTCAGGCAACATTCCCATTCGAGTACAGCCCAGCCACTGTAATCATATTGAGCGAGCTTGCTAAAAATTGTTTTGAAATCGATCTGTCCATCACCAGGTGAGCGGAATCGTCCGGCGCGCTGTAGCCAGGGTTGGTACCCACCGTATACACCACTCCGACCATTTTTGTTAAACTCGGCGTCTTTGACGTGAAATGCTTTGATTCTCTCGTGATAAATGTCGATGTAATCCAGATAATCAATCTGTTGAAGATGCAAATGGCTTGGGTCAAAGAGGATGTTGCAGCGTGGATGGTAGTTGACCTCATCAAGAAAACGTTCAAATGTTGCACCGTCATGTAGATCTTCACTTGGGTGAATTTCATAGCAAACGTCGACGCCATGTTCTTCAAAAGTGTTGAGTATTGGCAACCAGCGTTTCGCCAGTTCTTTAAAGCTTTCATCAAAAAGTACTGTGTTATGAGGTGGCCATGGATAGAGGTATGGCCAAGCGAGGGAACCTGAAAATGTTGCATGTGCGTTCAGCCCGAGTCGTGCGGATGCAATAGCTGCCTTTTTGACGATACCCACAGCCCATTCCTGCCGGGAGTGTGGGTCGCGCGCAACCCCATTGGGGGCAAAACCGCTGAAGGGTTGGTCATAAGCAGGATGAACAGCGACAAGTTGTCCTTCCAAATGAGTGGATAATTCGCTAATTTGTAAGCCATGTTCCGCAAGTAAGGCTTTGACGTCATCGCAATATTGCTGGCTTTGGGCTGCCAGTTCAACGTCAAAGATGTTTTTGTGATTACAAGGAATTTGTAAAGCTTTGAATCCGAGATTCGCAGCCCAAATAGCCAGTCCTTCGAGGGTATTAAACGGAGATGTACTTCCAATAAATTGTGAAAGAAAAATGCCAGGACCTTTAAGAGTGTTCATATAACCTCCTCATTAACCGGGGCAATGTTGCTAGAATTGAATGTACGAAACGAAGTGGCGCAAATTTAAGTGCGCCACTTAATTAAGAGAGATTAGAACTCTACTGCCTGACCAGTTTCAGCAGATTTGTAGATTGCTTCCAGCACCTGAGTCACAATGAATGCTTGTTCCGCGGTAACAACTGGTTCCTTGTCGTTTTCAATCGCATCAATGAAAGCAGCAAGTTCTGCATCCGCCACACGGAAAGGTTCGTTTCCAAGATCTAATGGACCAGGGCCGCCAAGTACGAATGGCTCAATATCTACCAATTCACCAAAGCGCGCAGTATTAAATACAATACTACCTGTGCCGTCTACGGCTGAAGTTGGTGCAGCGGCACCATCACCTACTAATTCGGCACCAGCCTTTGTACCACAGAGTGTGACCTGTCCTTCACGGGCTTTAAGGATATTCAGCGCCCAGGAAGCCTCCAGGAAGATTGTTGCGCCATTTTCCATTTTGATGAAACCGAACGCAGAATCTTCTACGTCGATAGTTTTTGGGTTCCATGGGCCAAACAAATTACCCTCATAATTGTCTTTCATTTTATGGAACACCGAACCTGAAACCACCTTCGGCTTATAGTTGTCCATTGTCCACAGGGCAATATCCAGAGCATGGGTACCGATATCAATAAGCGGGCCGCCACCTTGTTTCTCTTTGTCCAGGAAAACACCCCAGGTAGGAACTGCTTTACGACGAACTGCATGGGCTTTTGCAAAATAGACTTCACCCAAATCACCCTCTGCGCTTGCTTGTTTTAAGATTTGTACGTCTTTACGGAATCGGTTCTGGTAGCCGATGGTGAGTTTTTTACCAGTACGTTTTGCCGCATCCAGCATTTTCTGCGCATCTGCTGTTGTTGCCGCCATCGGTTTTTCACAAAGGACATGTTTACCTGCCTCAAGAGCATCTACTGTCAGAGGGCTATGAGAGTTATTAGGAGTCAGAATGTAGACAACATCAATGGAAGTATCTTTAAGTAATTCGTGATGGTCTGAATAAGTTTTCGCTCCGGGGATGCCGAATTTAGCGGCTGCATCAATGGCACGATCAACTTCGATATCACAGAAAGCGACCAGGTCTACACGATCTTTGGCTTTTTCAAATGCAGGAAAATGTTTACACACTGCAATACGGCCGCAACCAATAATACCAATACGTAATTTTTTAACCATTTCATTTATCTCCGGCTATAAACCTAATCAGGGCTGTAATTTCTTAAGAGGTTATAACAATAATAATAATTTGATTTGATTGGCTCAAATCAAGAAGGTGCTACTGTTATGACGCAAATTAAAAATAAAAGGAAATGGCTTGTATGGATATAGGGTATCGGCCAAGCAGATACCTATCTAAAGTAGATTTAATAATCGACAGAAATTATAGAGATATTGGTCACATTTTTCCAAATGTACTATCCAATATTGTTTGTTGTTAAACTTAACCTATTGAAAAAAAACAAGTTAAAATTCCTGGGTGAGAGTGGATTTTATGGTCAATTAATAATCAATCATTCAATCATATAATTAATTGCCTTTTTATTATTTTTGTTATTTTTTAGTATCTTATTGTATTTATTGATTATATTTGGTTTTTATTGCAATTGCTTGCGAATGGGTGGTTTTTCATACCATTCAAAAAATGAAGTCTTGATCACAAAAAAGAAAACTTTCCATTGTGGGATTTTAATATTTGGAATCTATTAAGGGCCAATAAACTCGTTCAACACCGGTGTCCCTACCAACGGCGGAGTTAAAAATGCCAAGTTACTTAGTCGAAGATAATTCGAAATCAGTAGACCCATGCGTAAGCAAAGAGAAACCTGTGGGTAATGAAGCGATGACAAAGCCAATGTATATATTTAGCAGGCTTAGTATTCTGATGCTGCTACAATTTGTTGTTTTTGGATCCTGGTTTGCAACGATGGGCTTAGTTTTGTTTACCTATAAGCTCGGCTCCATTATCGGTATGGCTTATACACTCTGTGCCATTGCCGCTATTATTTCACCTTTAGTATTTGGTGCTGTAGGTGATCGATTCATTTCATCTGAAAAAATATTGGGTTTTTTGCACATTTTAGGTGGTATTGTTCAATTTATGATCCCTGCGTTGGTTGTATCGGGAAACAGCAACGTAATTTTAATCTTCATCTTTATTTATATGATTTTCTTCCAACCAACTCAGGGATTGGTTAATTCACTTTCCTTCCAGCATCTTGGTAGTAAAAGTGATTTATATCCCTATCTTCGACTGTTCGCAACGGGAGGGTGGGCAGTTGGAGGATTTATTGTTGGGATCCTTGGTTATTCTTCTACTGTAGGAATATTTTATGTGGCAGGAATTTCTAGCATTGTATTGGGTGGTTATTCTTTCACGCTGCCACGAACTTACCCAAGTGTCAAAGATAAAAAATTCAATGTATTAGATGCGTTAGGATTTCGCTCTCTTCAGCTATTTAAGAATAGAAATTTTGCAATATTAATGCTTTGTGCATTATTAACGTCAATATCATTGGGTGTATATAACACATATGCCTCAACTTTTATCGGTGCATTAGGTATACCTGGTGTTGCTTCTGTCATGGCTTTAGGGCAAATATCAGAAGTGGCATTTATTGTGTTAGTGCCTTTTGTTATTAAACGCATTGGCATGAAATGGGCATTACTTATTGGTATGGCAATGTGGGGAATTCGCTTTATCATGTTTATCCTTGCCGCGAAAGGCCATCACTGGACCGCAATCATAGGAGTGGGATTACATGGACTTTGCAACGATTTTTTCTTAATTATCAGTGCTATGTATCTTGATAGACTTGCGCCACCTGAGCTAAAGGTACAAGCACAAAGCTGGCTGATCATTGCGATATCTGGTTTTGGGGCTGCGTTTGGTTCTCTTATCTCAGGATACGTGTACTCCACTACAGTCAACCCTGAACAGGAGTACTCATGGATTACACTATGGTCAGTTCCAATTAGCATTGCTGTATTAACGACTATTATTTGGCTTATATTGTTTAATGAAGATAAATAATGTTATGTAAATTGTGAATTTAGGTTTGGTTTATCAGGATTTAATTAATTTGTTGGAGGAATTATGTTCGATAATTATCTTATTCGCCCGGGAAGTCTAAGAAATGAGAAGGTCAATGGTGAAGTCATTGGGTTCTCTTTAGCTGTAAGGCATGCAAACTATCGTGGCTGCTATATCTCTTTACATAATGGCTATTACTTGTCTATCGATGGCGTTGAATACCCAAACTCTGTGCAGACATTTGAAATCAATGGCAAAGGACCTCGCAGTTATGAAGAATTATCTCTCGCTGTATATGAACATTGGGATTATGGCGATGATGGTATTTTGCATGTAGCACTCCCTGGGGGATTAAAACCGGGCAAGCACACCGTTCTTTTCCAGCAATCGGTCCTTGCGGCTTATGGATATTTACCTACAGACGAAACGTGGGTTAAGACTCCACCTGTGCCAGGAAATGGGGCAGGATCTGACAAAACTCCGCATATTGTGAAGTTCGAAATGATTGTTGAATAAGGTGAATAAAATGAAACGTGGTGTATCCCTATATAGTTACCAGCAGTCTCAATTCTTTAAGGAGTCAAACCTTGAGTCGCAGCTCAATGAAGTTGCGAATAATTTGTATGGTGCTGATGGTATTGAACTCATCGATGAAATGTCGATCAAATATCCTGTACCTGATAAGGCATTCATGCAGCGCTGGTATCGCCTGATTGACATTCATGGCCTTAAGCCTGTTGCTATGGATGTTAGTATGGACGTGTTGCAGTTTCGCACACACGTTATGAACCATGATGAATGTGCTGAGCGTCTTAGAAGTGATATCAAACTTGCTAAAATGCTGGGCTTCAGCATTGTTCGCGTATTGTCGATTGTTCCTTTGGATGTAATGGTTAAAGCACTGCCACTGGCTGAAGCACTTGATATTCGTATCGGTAAAGAGATACATCAGCCTATGTCGTTAGAAGGCCGTCAGGTTAGTGAAATCATTGAATTTAGTGAGAAAAATCATACTCGCCATTTAGGTATTGTTCCTGATTTTGGTATCTTCGGTACACGTCCTTCAGAAGCACAGTTAGGATGGTTTGAGCGTCGGGGGGCTAACCCTGAAGCCTCAAATGCGGCAGTTAAACTTGCAGGGTTGGTAAAGACCGATCCCCAAACGTTCAATGTGGCGAACCAAACTGCCGGGAATGTCCGCGCTGCCTTTGGCCGCTTTATTGCGACCGGCGAATGTGAGGACGAAATGAAAGTTTGTTTCAAGGCGGTGAAAACTCTTGCAGAAGAGTTTATTAAACAACCTAAACCTCTGGATTATACGGTGGTTGGGGAAGGATTGACATTGTCGAACACTTCAGTCGAGACGTTGCGCGAAATCTGTCCTCATATCACGCATGTTCATGCCAAGTTCAACAACATGTCCGAAATACCAGATAAGCCGGGCCAGTATCAGGATATTGCGATTGACTACGTATCTGCAATCGACGCTCTGCGTCGTGGTGGTTACGAGGGATATCTCAACTCGGAATATGAAGGTCAACGTTATTTCCAGGATCGCGGTCGAGAATTCATGATGGATGAATTTGAGCAGGTCCGTCGACACCAAGAAATGCTTCGCCGTCTAATCACGGCTTGATTACCACGACCTGTCACCCCACGGTGGCAGGTTCAATCTGACCTTAAAGGGATTTATAATGAGTTATGTACAGAATTCATTAGTGACTAATGCATTATTATTGCTGTGCAGTGTTGCTAGCGGAAATTCTGCGCTGGCTGAGACTCTGAAATCAAGTGCGCAACAGGTTGATAAGACGATGAATACGACTTCTGCTAAAGATAAAATCATTTCTGACAATGCGTCAAACATTGTGTTTGTCGGAACATATGGAGATGAACATCAACCCGGTGGAATATATTCTCTACGGATTAGTGAGACAGGGAAACAAATTGAACAACTGGGGCATTTGGCAAATCCTAAGTTATCCGGATATTTGATCTATGATGCCAAAACGACAACATTGTATTCCGTTGACGAACGCAAGAATGACGGTCGAGGCCCGGTAGAGCCAGCCGCGAGTGTGATGGCCTTTTCAGTGAATCTGGAAAATGGTCACTTGAAACAACTGAATGAGCAGCGTGCTCCAGGCCCACGGCCGACCTATCTAAGCCTTGATAGCCAGAATCGAAGATTGTTTACTGCCAACCATGGTGATTTTGAACATGTGGAGAAGGTGGTATTCAAAGACGAGAAATGGACGTCAGAGTATGTCTATGATGATTCTACCGTCATTATGTATGGCTTAAATAAAGATGGTTCTATTGCAGGGATTAATGACCTTGTTGTTCTACAGGGACATGGGAAAGATCCGAACCGTTCAAAACAGGCTGGGGGACACGCACAAGCAAGCCCGCATGCGCACAGTGCAGTTATTTCTCCTGATGGTAATCATCTGTTAGTTTGCGATAAAGGGACAGATCAGGTTCTGGTTTATTCTGTTGGTGATAAATTGACACTAGTTAACAGTTATCAGTTTCCGGAAGAATCTGCACCTCGTCATTTGGTGTTTGCAGACAATCAGCGGCTATATCTCGATCTTGAAATATCCTCTGAACTGGCATCTATGGAGTTCAATCCACAAACTGGCAGTTTGAAACTACTCGATAAAATTTCAACATTGGATTCTGGTTTCCACGGCCTTAACGAACCTGCTGAAATAAGACTTCATCCTAACCATCGATTTGTATATGTAAATAATCGTGGTGAGGATACGATCGCGTGGTACAGCATTGGTGGCAAAGGGAAACTAATGCGTCTTGGGTCAGTGAAACTCGCAAAATCGATTCACCCGGGGCTCGCATCACGTAGTTTTGCTTTTGAACCTAATGGCCGTTATATGATTTCAGCAGATCGTCCAGATAATAAAATTAAAGTTTATAGTGTTAATAGTGACAATGGGGCATTAACCTTTATTTCAGAATTTACCGTTCCGCAACCTGCATTTTTGACATTCGCAACTAAATAAAAATAAGCTAATGGCAATCTGTCATTAGCTTATGAAAAACTTTTAATTTAACCCTCTTATGAGGTGACTTAACTACTTTTTTACTTTTATATAAATTATTCCGATTTTAAGGGGTAGCTATTCCCTTATACCACTGTGATAGAAGAACTTACCTTTATAACGAGAGTAATAATAATGACTGATACCTTTCAATTTAAATCTGGTTTAGTGATGGCGTCCCCTTTTCTTATTGCATTTGGATGTAACGCTACAGCGGAAACGACGGCTTGGAGTCCGACTGTGCTAGGTTATGAACCCCCCACACCGGGTTTATTTGGCGATTGGGGTGGGATGCGAACAACGCTGGCCGATAATGGGTTTAATTATGCCTTAATTTATTCTACCGAAAGTGCTTATAATGCTGACGGTGGCTTTAATTCTGATAAACATTTTGCTTTCACCGATCAAACTGCATTGCTTTTTAATCAAGATCTTGAACAATTAACCGGTATTAGCGATGCAAAAATTGAAGGCCTGATTACTAACCGCAACCATGATGACAATTTAACGACAGAGAGAGTTCAGGACCCTCGGGCACGCTTCAATGATTTAACCCAAGAAGTATGGGGAGGAGGGTCGATAACCCGATTGGGTTACCTTACCTTCAGCCGCACCTTCGATGATCGAAAATTGAAATGGCGCATTGGTCAGATGAACTACCAACAGACCTTTGATCAGAGTATTCCATGTGATTTTCAGGTCCTTTCGTTATGTGGTGGCAAGTCCGCATATGCGCAGACCTGGAGTACATGGAACATCCATTCATGGGGAACAACGTTTGCCTATGCTCTGACACCTGAACTCACGATTAAGACTGGCGTGCTCGAACAAAACCCCAGCGCGTCTGATAGATCTCGGGCATGGTCATTTAATGCGAACGGCAGCAAAGGCGTTTTATTGCCTCTTGAAGCAGAATATAAAACAATTGTGAATGGACTGTCTGGGGTGTATAACGCAGGTGTCTTATATACAAATTCTCCACAGTACGACCTTTATACACCAGTAGGTAAGACAACTAAGGTTTACGATAATACATGGTTTTTCTGGGGAGGATTCAACCAACAAATAACGCAGAAGCCAGGCGATCGGGAACAGGGGATGAGTATATCGGCCAGCATGAGTCTCGCGGACCAACGTACAAATCCTTACCACATAGTTGCCTCAGCAGAAATGCGTTATCGCGGTCTTTTTGATGCTCGCCCACAGGATTATCTTGGATTAGGTGTTAGTTGGTTTGATATGAGTAATCATCTCGCACACAGTGCACGTGAATCGAATAACATAAATAACATCACGGATTATTATAATCCACTTTATCAACCTGTAGCTGGTAAAGCCGTCAATTTTGATCTTTATTATCGCTTGAGACCAGTCTCATGGCTGGATATTCAACCAGATATACAGTATTGGATTAATCCAGGTGGGATTAAAGAAACCAAAAATGCTCTCGTGATTGGACTTAAAACAGCAGTAAGATTCTAAATATTAGCTTGAAAGTGGAGGTTATCACAATGATAACCTCCCTATTGATTCTGTAAGCACAGCTATTATTATGGTTTTCCTGTTTACTGGTTCGGAATGCCTGTCTTAATGAAAGACTATATTGACCGCGTGTGGGATCATGGTATCGCATATGTAAAAGGCAGGCGCTTACCAGTAAAATAGGTACGCTGGATTGGCCTTGCTGGTTACGATGAAGAAGGATTCCATAAACAAGGTATAGGGGAGAGCCTGAGTCACTGTATGAATGCCGGTCTCTCGGGTATTTGTTGTATTGAAGATCGTGAAACTGAATATTTCTTTGATACATAAGGCTCTATCCGAAAAGATTTAGGGGATCTCCATAATGAACTTGTGGAACAGGCGTACATCATGGCAAGAAAATTCGTTTAGCATGTTAAAGAAAACCTGTTAGTAGAAAAAATATTACAAAGTTAGTAATTTCTTAATACCGGAAGATGTCAATATCGCCGGTTTTCGAAAAGGAATGAATTCTTTAGTTATATAATCCCTGCTATTTGTGCTGAATGGCGCAACGCTTAGCAGGTGATTTTAAAAAGTTAAGTCGAGAAAAACACCGAAAAATCGCGGAATTTAGATGCAATAAAAGCCCGTTTACACGAGCGTCTTTATGTAGCATTTTATGCAGGACAAAACCAATTTTACGTTGTAAGTGATTGATTTTGTATTAAATATGACGGTGAGGGGGGCTCGCTTCGCTCGCCCCTGCGGGGCAGCCCGCTTACTGCGTTCGCGGTCTGTCCAACTGGCAGCGCCATTTGTCGAACCCCGGTCGGGGGTTCTCATCCCCGCCAACGGAGAATATAAAAGAAAAAAGCCCGTACTTTCGTACGAGCTCTCATCTCGAATATGGCGGTGAGGGGGGGATTGACTCGCTTCGCTCGCCCCTGCGGGGCAGCCCGCTTACTGCGTTCGCGGTCTGTCCAACTGGCTGCGCCAGTTGTCGAACCCCGGTCGGGGGTTCTCATCCCCCCCCCCCAACGGAGAATATAAAAGAAAAAAGCCCGTACTTTCGTACGAGCTCTCATCTCGAATATGGCGGTGAGGGGGGGATTCGAACCCCCGATACGTTGCCGTATACACACTTTCCAGGCGTGCTCCTTCAGCCACTCGGACACCTCACCATATTGTCTTGCTGCTCACCTTGGGTGGGCAACGGGGCGCTACTATAGGGAGTTGCGCTAAAACGGTCAAGCATATTTTTTTCTTTCTTTACCGTTCGGTTAAGCAATGAACACTGCCCCGTCGATTCATCGACGGGGCAGCTATTTTAACGCTGGGAATCCAGCTTTTCGTTGTTCTTCACGACGTCCTGCGCCTTGCTGTAGCTTTCAATCAGCAACTGATACGCCGGGAAGACTTTGGTGTACACCTCAGCCCACTCGGCGGCATCCGGACGGTTCCAGGTGCGCTGCAGTTCAGAGGCTACCGCGGCGGTATCCATTGGTACTACGCCGGCCTGGACTACGCGGGCCAGGGTGATCTCCTGCGCCATTTTGCTGTAGGTACCGGAGGCATCGATAACGGCAAACACTTTATAACCGTCGGCGACGGCGGCAATTGCCGGGAAAGCCATGCACACGCTGGTAATGGTACCGGCGATGATTAAGGTTTTACGTCCGGTCGCTTTCACCGCTGCGACAAACTCCGGGTTGTCCCAGGCGTTGATCTCGCCTTTACGCGCAATATACTTCGCATGCGGCGCATTCTCATGAATTTCCGGAATCAACGGGCCGTTCGGGCCCTGCGGCACGGAAGCGGTGGTGATCACCGGGATCCCGGCAAGTGATGCCATTTTCGCCAGCGCGGCGGCGCGAGCGCGCAGTTCCGGCATCGGCATATCGCCAACGGTCTGGAACAGGCCGCTTTGGTGGTCAATCAACAGCATCGCGGTATCGTTAACATCAATCACCGGACGAGAACCGTTAAAGTTAGCTGGAGTAGACATATTCTTCACCTCAATTTCGTTAGATTTGGCCAAAACGGCCGCTGTTAAAATCGCGAATTGCTTCGGCAATTTGCGTTTTGGTATTCATCACAAACGGGCCGTAGCCCACGATCGGCTCCTGTAGCGGTTCGCCGGCCATCAGCAGAACCTTCGCGTTGGAGCTCGCTTCCAGATGGAAGGCTTCACCTTTTTGGCTCAGCACTACCAGCTGTCCTTCCCGTGCGTTTTCCGTACCGTTGACGATGACTTCGCCTTCGAGCACGACCAACGCGGTGCTCCAGCCTTCCGGCTGACGCAATGTCACATCGTGACTTTGTTTGAGCTGCATATCCCACACGTTTAACGGTGAGAATGTGTGCGCTGGGCCGGCGACATCGCCGTAACGCCCGGCAATCACTCTGACGGTCCCGGCGTCGTCTTCCAGCGTTGCTTGCGGAATGACGTCTGCGGTAATGCTCTGATAGCCCGGGGTCGTCATTTTGTCTTTCGCCGGCAGGTTGACCCACAGCTGCATCATTTTCAGTTCACCGCCGGAGCGGGTGAACGCTTCGGAGTGGAACTCTTCATGCAGAATCCCGGCGCCAGCCGTCATCCACTGCACGTCGCCAGGGCCGATAACGCCGCCTCTACCGGTTGAGTCGCGATGCTCGACTTCACCGGAGTAGACAATGGTGACGGTTTCGAATCCGCGATGCGGATGCTCGCCGACGCCGCGTTTACCGCTTCCCGCCGGAAACGTGTGCGGGCCGGCGTAGTCAAGCAGTAAGAACGGGCTCAATTGTTCGCCGTGGGTCTGGTAAGAAAACATTGAGCGAACCGGGAAACCGTCGCCCACCCAGTGCTGCGAAGGGGCGGTGTAAACGCCAGTAATCTGTTTCATGGTTATCTCCTGCGTGTCTGTATCTGATGTGAATAAGCTTATATCTGGGGCTAATATTCCGGTAAATAGCGAAAATGACCTATACTGTTCTAAAAATGGAACGATGGAGAAAAGGATGCAGGATCTCAACGACCTGGCCTGGTTTGTTCAGGTGGTCGACCATGGCGGTTTTGCCGCTGCCGGTCGGGCGCTCGACCAGCCCAAATCCAAACTCAGCCGCCGCATTGCGCAACTGGAAGAGCGCCTGGGCGTGCGTCTGATTCAACGAACCACCCGACAGTTCGCCGTCACGGAAGTCGGCCAAACTTTCTATCAACACTGCAAGGCGATGTTGATAGAAGCCGAAGCGGCGCATCAGGCGGTAGAAACGCTGCAGTCTGAACCGCGCGGCAGCGTCAAGCTCACCTGTCCGGTAACCCTGTTGCATGCCCATGTTGGCCCGATGCTGGCGCGCTTTATGGTGCGATATCCTGGGGTGACGCTACATCTGGAAGCCACCAATCGGCGGGTGGATGTGGTGGGCGAGGGGGTTGATGTGGCCATTCGCGTGCGACCAAGGCCATTTGAAGATAGCGACCTGGTCATGCGGGTGTTGGCCGATCGCGGCCATCGCCTGGTGGCGAGTCCGGCGCTGATAGCCAGGCTTGGGCGCCCGCAGGCGCCGGCGGAATTGAGCACCTGGCCGGGGCTAAGTATTGGCGCCGGAAAACATCAGCATAAATGGCAACTTACCGGGCCAGAGGGGGCGCGGGCCGAGGTTTATTTCACGCCGCGGATGGTGACCAGCGATATGCTGGCGCTGCGCGAGGCGGCCATGGCGGGCGTTGGCGTGGTTCAACTTCCTTTATTAATGGTGCGCGATCAGTTGGCATCAGGGGAGTTGGAAATCGTGCTTGATGAGTGGCAGCCGCGGCGGGAAGTCATTCATGCGGTGTTTGCTTCGCGGCGCGGTTTATTACCTTCTGTCAGAGCGCTGGTGGATTATCTCAGCGAAGAGTATCAACGGATGGAAGAGGATTAGCTCAGGCTCTTTTTCCCGGCGGTGGTGCGCCTGGACGGGCTATTGGTGGCGGGGCCTACTGTATAGGTAGCCCGGGCGAGGCATTTATGCCGACCCCGGGAAGGTTTACCGGGGTCAGATGCGAAAAAAGCCCGTACTTGCGTACGAGCTCTCATCTCGAATATGGCGGTGAGGGGGGATTGACTCGCTTCGCTCGCCGTTACTCGGCCCATCCATGGGCCTCGCCCCTTCGGGGCCAACGCAGGCGTTGTTCAAAAACGCTCCCGGCGTTTTTGTCGGGGCAGCCCGCTTACTGCGTGCGCGGTCTGTCCAACTGGCTGCGCCAGTTGTCGAACCCCGGTCGGGGGTTCTCATCCCCCCCGTACGGAGAATATAAAAGAAAAGAGCCCGTACTTTCGTACGAGCTCTCATCTCGAATATGGCGGTGAGGGGGGGATTCGAACCCCCGATACGTTGCCGTATACACACTTTCCAGGCGTGCTCCTTCAGCCACTCGGACACCTCACCATATTGTCTTTCCCGTTGTTGCTGGGAACGGGCGCTAATGTAGGGAAATACGTATCTCCCGTCAATCAACTTTTTTAAAAAAAGATGCGTTTAGCCAAACTTCAAACAACTTGCTTCTTAAACGCGCGGGAATCGTTTTTTTTGTCACCATTCTCTTTATTCCTCGATAGCGATACGAAATTTGTTATGCTGGCAAACCAATACAAAACAAAGAGTAAAACACGACGCAAACCTCAACCTACTCACGCGTCAGTAATCAGGAGTCATTATGGAGATTATTTTTTACCACCCGACGTTCGATACCCCCTACTGGATCGCAGAGCTGGAAAAACATCTGCCGGGAGCGCGAGTTCGTGAGTGGAAACCTGGCGACAATCAACCAGCCGACTATGCGCTGGTCTGGCATCCACCGGTAGAAATGTTGCAAGGCCGCAAATTGAAGGCGGTTTTTGCCCTCGGCGCAGGCGTGGATTCTATTCTTAGCAAGCTGCGGGAGCATCCGGAAATGCTGCCGCTTTCGATCCCGCTGTTCCGCCTCGAAGATACCGGTATGGGCCTGCAGATGCAGGAATATGCGGTAAGCCAGGTACTGCACTGGTTCCGCCGCTTTGATGATTATCAGGCGCTGAAGCTGCAATCCCGCTGGCAGCCGTTGCCGGAATACCGTCGCGAAGATTTCACTATCGGCATTATGGGGGCAGGGGTGTTGGGCGGCAAAGTCGCGGAAAGCCTGTTGCGCTGGGGTTTCCCAGTGCGCTGCTGGAGCCGTAGCCACAAATCCTGGCCGCAAGTTGAGAGTTTTGCCGGTCAGGAAGAACTGGGCGCATTTTTACGGCAAACCCGCGTGCTGATCAACCTGTTGCCAAATACGGCTGAAACCGTCGGCATCATTAATGAAACTTTACTCTCTCAACTTCCGGATAACAGCTATGTTCTGAATCTCGCCCGCGGCGTACATATTGTTGAGCCGGATTTACTGGCCGCGCTTGACAGCGGTAAGGTGAAAGGGGCGATGCTGGATGTCTTTAGCCGCGAACCGCTGCCGAAAGAGAGCCCGCTGTGGGCGCATCCGCGTGTGGCCATGACGCCGCATATTGCCGCCGTTACCCGTCCACAGGAAGCGATCGCTTATATTGCCAGTACCATTAGCCGCCTGGAGCGTGGTGAAACGGTCAGCGGGCAGGTCGATCGCCAACGCGGCTACTAATCGATAACCCCGCTACGGCGGGGTTTTTACTGATCATGACTCCTGATTCCTGCTATTCTTGCCACAAACAGAGGAGGAGATTGTGATTTATCCTGTTGACCTGCACATGCATACCGTCGCCAGCACCCACGCCTATAGTACCCTGCATGACTATATTGCCGAGGCCAAACGTAAAGGCATTAAACTTTTTGCCATCACCGATCACGGCCCGGATATGGCCGATGCGCCGCACTACTGGCATTTCGTCAATATGCGTATCTGGCCGCGTCTGGTAGATGGCGTCGGCATTCTGCGCGGCATTGAAGCGAATATTAAAAATACCCAGGGTGAAATTGACTGTACCGGACCAATGCTGACCTCGCTGGATCTGATTATTGCCGGTTTTCATGAGCCGGTATTCCCGCCTCAGGATAAAGCCACCCACACTGAAGCGATGATTGCCGCGATTGCCAGTGGCGCAGTCCACATGATTAGCCATCCAGGCAATCCGAAATTCCCGATCGATATTCCGGCAGTAGCCGAAGCAGCGGCAAAGCATCATGTGGCGCTGGAAATTAATAATTCCTCTTTCCTTTCATCGCGTATCGGTAGTGAAGATAATTGCCGGGCAATCGCCGCCGCCGTGCGTGATGCGGGTGGTTGGGTGGCGCTGGGTTCGGACTCCCATACCGCCTTTACGCTTGGCGAATTTACCGAATGTCGCAAAATCCTCGACGCGGTGAATTTCCCGGAAGAGCGGATCCTTAACGTCAGTCCGCGTCGACTACTGAATTTCCTCGAATCACGCGGAATGCCGGCGATTGCGGAATTTGCAGACCTTTAATTTGAACCACTGGAACATATTGTATGAATGAATTTTCAATCCTCTGTCGCGTGCTGGGCTCGCTGTACTATCGTCAGCCGCAGGACCCGCTGTTGGTGCCGCTGTTCACGCTGATTCGCGATGGCAAGCTGGCCGCCAGTTGGCCGCTGGAACAGGATGAATTACTGGAGCGTCTGCAGAAGAGTTGTGATACCCAGCCGTTAACCGCTGATTACAACGCCCTGTTCGTTGGTGACGAATGTGCGGTCTCGCCTTATCGCAGCGCGTGGGTTGAAGGCGCCACGGAAGCGGAAGTCCGCGGTTTTCTCACTCAACACGGTATTCCTACTGGCGACGGGCCAACCGATCATATTGGATCCCTACTGCTGGCCGCATCCTGGCTTGAAGATCATGCCTCTGATGACGAAAGCGAAACGTTGGAAACGTTGTTTGCCGATTACCTCTTACCGTGGTGCGGCACCTTCCTCGGTAAAGTCGAGGCGCATGCGCAAACCGCATTCTGGCGTACCATGGCGCTACTCACGCGTGAAGCTATATCCGCCATGTGGGATGAGCTGCAGGAAGAAAACGACGAATAATTGTGATTTAAGTCACTTTTAGTGTGAAACAGCAAACTCACGCATTCATATTGTGTGTTCTGGATCGCATTTGGTTGCCGCGTATCTGCTATGATACGCGGCATGAACATACTCTTCGCAATCGCACTCACGACGGGCATTCTCTCCGGTATTTGGGGATGGGTGGCGGTCTCACTTGGCCTGCTGAGCTGGGCCGGTTTCCTCGGCTGTACGGCCTATTTCGCTTGCCCACAGGGCGGCCTGAAAGGGCTGTTGATTTCCGCCTGCACTGTCATGAGCGGCGTGATATGGGCGCTGGTGATTATTTACGGTAGCGCGCTGGCGCCGCAGTTGGAAATCCTCAGCTATGTGATGACCGGAATAGTCGCCTTCCTGATGTGTATTCAGGCGCGTCAGCTGCTGCTCTCTTTTGTTCCCGGAACCTTTATCGGCGCCTGCGCGACCTTTGCCGCGAGCGGCGACTGGCGCATTGTCGTACCATCACTGGCGCTGGGATTGGTCTTTGGCTATGCCATGAAAAACAGCGGGCTGTGGCTGGCGGCGCGAGCGGCAAAGAATAAGTCTCTGGCTAACGATAACGTCTGATTTTCTTCACATTTCCTCGACGACGGGAGTAAGCTTCCCGTCACTCACTACATGAAAGCCTTTTCGCATCAACCCCTCTTCGATTGTTTTTTCCTCTTAATGCAGACATTTTGAGCAAACAAACCATAATAATTTGATACCGTTTGCAAAAACGGAGAGAAAAAAGTATCAACGGGTACTTCATATATATACTGATTTTGTATGTAGTTGCTTGTATTCAACTGCGCTCATGGATGATTTGTAAGGTTTTTTTGACCGTTACGCAGAGGGGTTTTGCCGTGAAAAAAATGACTGGCGTACTACTTGCTACAGTTTGTTTCCTTCCCGCTTTATTGACTTTTTCAACTACCTCTAACGCCGCAAGCGGCGTGATTCGTTTCCACGGCGGCGTTGTCGAACCGCCTTGTAAAATTCGTTCTTCAGAAGATCAGGTCTCGATGGCTTGCGCTAAGCAGAAGTCAGTCACTTTTTCTGCCCAGCAGGTAGCCCGGGGAGATCTGCAACATGCCAATATCAAATCTACACAGTTCACCTTTATCAATCCCCAGCACACCAACGCTATTCTCGAAGTGAGTTATCGGTAATAGCAAGGCCCCTGCAGATCCAGCGGGGGCCTTCGCCGCGCCTCTCTCCTGACATTCTCACGCTGCTTTTTTGTAGCAAAATCAAGATGAATCGATTTTGTTAGCAAAAAGAAAACAAAAAGTAATATATTTGTATTTCATAACGCAATCATTGCCTTGCCGTATTCTGGCGGCGCAGTGCGCTCATGGATGGCCTGTTGCTTCTTTGCTATTAAACAGAGGAGACTGCCGTGATAAAAAAAATCCACACCTTCGCGATGCCATGTCTGATGTTGTCGTGCTTGTTTGGAGCAGTGCACGCCGCGCCGACCGACGGCGTTGTCGCCATTTATGGGCAGGTCGTCGATCCGTCCTGCGAAGCCAATAGTGTGGGCGAAAAGATTGAAATGGCCTGCCAGCAGCTGCCTACCCGGGCGCTTTCGCCCCAGGTGCTGACGACGGGAAATTACAGCAATGACGCCGTCCGTTCAGCACAATTAAAGTATATTGATCCGCAACATACCCGCGCTATCCTCGAAGTGAATTATCGCTAATTACTGCCCCTCAGGCTTCCGCCTTGGGGGCTATCATGCCATAGTAGACACCACGCTAAGTATGAAGACGTTTGCCGACAGGAGGGGGAAATGGTTGTTCAACCTGAGGTGGTTCTCGGCGATATTACGACGTTGCAGGTAGATGTTATTGTCAACGCGGCAAACCCATCGTTACTGGGCGGCGGCGGTGTTGATGGCGCCATTCATCGCGCAGCGGGCCCGGAACTACTGGCAGCCTGCAAAATAGTCCGCCAGCAGCAGGGCGAATGTCCGCCCGGGCATGCGGTTATCACCAGCGCCGGTAATCTACCGGCCAGCGCGGTGATTCATGCAGTCGGCCCCGTCTGGCACGGCGGTGACGAGCAAGAGGCCGAATTACTGACGGATGCCTATCGCAATAGTCTGTTGCTGGCGGCAGCCAATAATTATCGATCTATTGCTTTTCCGGCTATCAGCACCGGCGTATATGGCTATCCGAAACAGGCGGCGGCGGAAATTGCGGTGAAAACGGTGAAGGCTTTCCTCACCCGATATAATCCACTGGAACGAGTGTGCTTTGTCTGCTTTGATAACGAAACGGCGGAGATCTATCAGCGATTATTGCAGGCAGAATGAATCGCGGCACCGGCAGCACGCAGGCGCGCTGCCGGTTGCGGATTTTAGTTAACCGACACCGGCGCTTTCGCCGGTTTTTGCTGCGGTTTGCCTGAGAACAGGAAGCGCAGCAGAGGAATACGTAGATGGATTTCGTACAGCACCAGCGCAATGCCCACCACAAACACCAGTCCGGCGATAAAACCTAACAGATTCGATTTGATTATTGGCGTAATCCACGCCCCGTACAGCAGGGTGAGGGGATGATGCACCAGGTAGATAAACAGCGAGGCGTTGACGAAGTAAGTCACCCGAGCGGACTGGAAGTTGAGCAGGCGGTGGCCCAGCGAGAATACCACGTTCACCATCCACAGCCCAAGCACCATGGTAATCACCGATTCGGTTTCATACATCCAGCCATCGCCGGAACCATACTGCTGGTTAAGACGATAGGCGATAAAGCCCAGCAGTGCGCCGACAAAACACCAGGGTGATGAGGTGGTGAACATCGCTTTTAGCCGCGGGTTGATGAACGTCTGCGCGCCGAGAACAAAGAACGGCAGATAGAACAGGGTCTGCATAACGATGAAGTTAAACAGTCCGTTGCTGAGAATCGGCGGGTAAACGATAAAAATAGTGCGACGAATTACCGCATACAACACGCCAAGACCAAGGAAAATAAGCGATAATTGACCAAATGTGACAGTGTCACCAAAGCTGGCGGTCTGCGTTTTCCCTCGATTGGCCAGCCACTTAAACAGCACCACGCCGAGAGTGGTCAGCACGACCAGCACCAGCAGGAACCACAGATGAGAGATAAGCTCCCATGCCAGGGTGTTGAATTTGTCATAGCCGGAGAGCGTGTGCCAGTTTTGCGCTTTACCATTAACGTATTGCAGCATCAAGAATTGCGGCAAAGTCAGAAGTGGAATCGCGGTGAGCATCGGAATGCCAACGCGCTCTACGCGTACTTTCCACCATTTCTTTAGGGGATAGCGTAGAAACAGCATGTAAGAGAAGTAGCCGGAAATAACAAAGAAGACCTGCATGCGGAAAGCATGGATAAAGTCGTTGAACAGCGTTAACCCCCAGGAGGGTTCCAGGCTATTCACATGCCAGCTGTGGCTGGAGTAGATAAGCGAAATGTGAAAGGGTATCCCCAGCAGCATCAGCCAGGCGCGGATGCTGTCGAAGAAATATTCACGCTCTACTGGTGTTTTATTCATAAATTCACAACAATCTCAGACAATTCGTCTTATCACTCGTGGCGATAACGGTTACATTCCCAGCAACCCTACATGAACTCAGGGTATCTGTCTCCAGGATAAGTACGCAAAGTGCAATATGGGACAGAGAACTGTTTATTCCCTGGTCCGCTAAGCTGAACAATGCAGGGATTATGTTGTCGGATTGCCTGAGTTTCCATTAAAATAGATCGGATCGATTTAAGCACACAAAGGGGGAAGTGCTTACTTACTATGAAACATAAACCACAGATGATGAAAATGCGTTGGTTAAGCGCAGCCGTAATGTTGTCCCTGTGTACTTCATCTGCATGGGCATTCAGCATTGATGACGTAGCAAAACAGGCGAAAACGTTAGCCGGGAAAGGCTATGAAGCGCCGAAAAGTAACCTGCCCTCCGCCTTCCGCGATATGAAATACGCGGATTACCAGCAAATCCAGTTCAATCACGACAAAGCGTACTGGAATAACCTGAAGACCCCGTTCAAGCTGGAATTTTACCACCAGGGCATGTATTTCGACACGCCGGTTACTATTAATGAAGTGACCAGCACTAGTGTACGTAAAATTAAATATAGCCCGGATTATTTTAATTTTGGCAATGTGCAACACGATAAAGACACGGTGAAAGACCTTGGTTTCGCCGGTTTTAAAGTACTGTATCCGATCAATAGCAAAGACAAGAATGACGAAATCGTCAGCATGCTCGGAGCCAGCTACTTCCGCGTTCTTGGCCAGGGTCAGGTATACGGGCTTTCCGCCCGCGGCCTGGCTATCGATACCGCGCTGCCGTCAGGCGAAGAGTTTCCTCGTTTCCGCGAGTTCTGGATTGAGCGCCCGAAAGCGACCGATAAGCGCTTAACTATCTATGCGCTGTTGGATTCCCCGCGTGCGACCGGCGCCTATCGTTTTGTGGTTATGCCTGGGCGCGACACCGTGGTTGATGTGCAGTCGAAGGTCTATCTGCGTGACAAAGTCGGTAAACTCGGCGTGGCACCGTTGACCAGTATGTTCCTGTTTGGGCCGAACCAACCGTCGCCGACGACTAACTATCGTCCGGAACTACATGACTCCAACGGTCTGTCGATTCTTGCCGGTAACGGCGAGTGGATCTGGCGTCCGCTGAATAACCCGAAACATCTGGCCGTCAGCAGTTATGCGATGGAAAACCCGCAAGGGTTTGGCCTGCTGCAGCGTGGCCGCCAGTTCTCCCGCTTTGAAGATCTCGACGATCGTTACGACCAGCGCCCGAGCGCGTGGATCACCCCGAAAGGCGACTGGGGTAAAGGTAAAGTCGAACTGGTTGAAATCCCGACCAACGATGAAACCAACGACAATATCGTCACCTACTGGACCCCGGATCAGCTGCCGGAACCAGGCAAAGAGATGAACTTCAAATACTCCATTACCTTCAGCCGCGATGAAGACAAACTGCATGCGCCAGATAGCGCTTATGTGGTGCAGACTCGCCGCTCAACCGGTGATGTGAAGCAGTCTAACCTCATTCGCCAGCCAGATGGCACTATCGCTTTCATCGTTGATTTCACCGGCGCTGACATGAAAAAAATGGCGGCGGACACTCCGGTAACGGCGCAGGCGAGCATCGGCGATAATGCCGAAATCGTGGAAAACTCCGTGCGCTATAACCCGGTTATCAAAGGTTGGCGTATGACCCTGCGCGTGAAAGTGAAAGATCCGAAGAAAACCACGGAAATGCGTGCGGCGCTGGTCAATGGCGATCAGACGCTGAGCGAAACCTGGAGCTATCAGCTGCCTGCCAATGAATAAGATAACGAATTATATCGACGCATTGCCGCTGTCGGATGCTGAAAAGGCCGCATTACCTGATGCGAGCCTGCAAGCCGTACATGAAGCGCTTGACGCAGAGCATCATCATTTTCCGCGTGATGAAGATTCCCCGTTAGGATCGGTAAAAGCGCGGCTGGAGCATAGCTGGCCGGACTCTCTGTCCGGCGATCAGCTGGTGAAAGATGATGAAGGGCGCACGCAGCTTCATGCGATGCCGAAAGCGAAACGTTCCTCAATGATCCCCGACCCGTGGCGTACCAACCCGGTAGGCCGCTTCTGGGATCGCCTGCGTGGCCGTGACGTGACTCCGCGCTATCTCTCTCGCCTCACGCAAGAAGAGCGTGAAAGCGAACAGAAATGGCGTACCGTCGGCACCATTCGTCGCTACATTTTGCTGCTGCTGACGCTGGCGCAAACGGTAGTGGCCACCTGGTATATGAAGACCATCCTCCCTTATCAGGGGTGGGCGCTGATCAATCCATCCGATATGGTTGGCCAGGATCTGTGGGTCTCCTTCATGCAGCTACTCCCTTACGTGTTGCAGACCGGCATCCTGATCCTCTTTGCGGTACTTTTCTGTTGGGTCTCGGCCGGTTTCTGGACCGCGCTGATGGGCTTCCTGCAATTGCTGATCGGGCGTGATAAGTACAGTATTTCGGCATCCACCGTTGGCGACGAGCCGCTGAACCCGGAACACCGTACAGCGCTTATCATGCCTATCTGTAATGAAGATGTTGACCGCGTGTTTGCCGGCCTGCGCGCCACCTGGGAATCGGTGAAAGCGACGGGTAACGCTGCGCATTTTGACGTTTACGTGCTCAGCGACAGCTACGACCCGGATATTTGCGTTGCCGAGCAAAAAGCGTGGATGGAATTGATTGCCGAAGTGCAGGGTGAAGGCCAGATCTTCTATCGTCGCCGTCGTCGTCGTGTGAAGCGTAAAAGCGGCAACATCGATGATTTCTGCCGTCGCTGGGGTAGCCAGTATAGCTACATGGTGGTGCTCGACGCTGACTCAGTAATGACCGGCGAGTGCCTGAGCGGGCTGGTGCGCCTGATGGAAGCGAATCCGAATGCCGGGATCATCCAGTCTTCGCCGCGCGCTTCCGGTATGGATACCCTTTATGCGCGCTGCCAGCAGTTCGCCACCCGCGTGTACGGCCCGCTGTTTACCGCCGGGCTGCACTTCTGGCAGTTAGGTGAATCGCACTACTGGGGTCACAACGCCATTATCCGCGTGAAGCCGTTCATCGAACACTGCGCGCTGGCGCCGCTGCCGGGCGAAGGTAACTTTGCCGGCTCGATTCTTTCGCATGACTTCGTGGAAGCTGCGCTGATGCGCCGTGCGGGGTGGGGCGTTTGGATCGCCTACGATCTGCCTGGCTCCTATGAAGAGCTGCCGCCGAACCTGCTGGATGAACTGAAGCGTGACCGCCGCTGGTGTCAGGGTAACCTGATGAACTTCCGCCTGTTCCTGGTGAAAGGGATGCACCCGGTACACCGTGCGGTGTTCCTGACCGGCGTCATGTCCTATCTGTCGGCGCCGCTGTGGTTTATGTTCCTCGCGCTGTCGACAGCGCTACAGGTCGTGCACGCTCTGACCGAGCCGCAATACTTCCTGCAGCCGCGTCAGCTGTTCCCGGTATGGCCACAGTGGCGTCCGGAACTGGCTATCGCGCTGTTTGCCTCGACCATGGTACTGCTGTTCCTGCCAAAACTGCTGAGTATCATTCTGGTGTGGTGCAAGGGGCCGAAAGAGTACGGCGGCTTCTTCCGCGTGACGCTCTCCCTGTTGCTGGAGGTACTGTTCTCGGTGCTGCTGGCTCCGGTACGCATGCTGTTCCATACCGTGTTCGTGGTCAGCGCGTTCCTCGGTTGGGAGGTGGTGTGGAACTCACCGCAGCGCGATGATGACTCAACACCGTGGGGCGAGGCCTTTATGCGTCACGGTTCGCAGCTACTGCTGGGGCTGGTATGGGCGGTTGGCATGGCGTGGCTGGATCTGCGTTTCCTGTTCTGGCTGGCGCCTATCGTCGTGTCGCTGATCCTCTCTCCGTTTGTCTCGGCGATTTCCAGCCGCGCGACGGTAGGTCTGCGCACTAAACGCTGGAAATTGTTCCTGATCCCGGAAGAGTATTCGCCGCCGCAGGTACTGAAAGATACCGATGCTTACCTGACTTTGAACCGTCAGCGTTCGCTTGGCGATGGCTTTATGCACGCGGTGTTTAACCCATCGTTCAACGCTCTGGCGACGGCAATGGCTACGGCGCGTCACCGCCACGGCCGTATTCTGGATATCGCCCGTGAACGCCACGTTGAGCAGGCGCTGAATGAAACGCCTGATAAACTCAACCGCGATCGTCGGCTGGTGCTGTTAAGCGATCCGGTAACGATGTCGCGTCTGCACTATCGCGTGTGGAACGCCCCGGAGAAATACTCCTCCTGGGTGGGAGCGTATCAGCAGCTCACGCTGAACCCGCTGGCGTTGAAAACGAAGTAAGCCGTACGTTAAGGAAAATACCGGCAATTGTGCCGGTATTTTTTTGCCTGAGAGGAAGTGAATGAGAATATTTGTGCTTATCGCCATGACGCTGGTACTCAGCGGCTGCGGCAGCATTATTAGCCGTACGGTACCGGGGCAGGGCCATGGCAACCAATATTACCCCGGCGTACAGTGGGATGTTCGTGATTCAGCCTGGCGCTATCTGACCATTCTCGATCTGCCATTCTCGCTGGTATTTGATACGCTGTTACTACCGTTAGACGCCAGCCACGGCCCTTATGAGTAATTAACGCTCGTCCCACTCATCGGCTGCGGTCTGCCCCTCTTCGGTATCCAGGGAAGGCTCCAGCTGAAACTCGCCTTCATCCCATTCGTGTAGCGTATTTTCTTCCACCCATTCCTGGCGTAGCTCGATTTCGTCATAATCGCCGTCAAATACGCTCTGTGCCGCTTCGCCACTGAGCATGGCCAGGCACTCGCCTTCTTCATCTTCGCTGGCGAAGAATTCAGCCCGCCAGGCGATATCGCCATCCTGGAGAATATACTTCTGCATATTGAACTGTTCGATGTTGGCAGTTTCTTCATCGCTGTCGGGATTATCGGCCAAAAACTCTTCCCGGGCGGCGTCGATGGCCTCTTCGAGCGTGGCGTAGAAAACTGATTCCGTTGACATAGCTAACCCCCTAAGAAGAATGAAAAAGGAACACGTTTCAATCTATAGAAGGCGGTTAGTCTGGCGTCAAGGCAGAGAAGCGCTGAAGCGCTTAATTTACCGAACGTTTACCCGAGCCCCCGTCATCCGCTGAAGCGTCGTGCCGTGGGCGGCGCAGACTGATGGTCGAGTAAAAAGCGTTAAACAGGACGACGCAGGCGGTGACGAGGAACACGGCGCGGAAGCCGTAGTTGGCCGAGACCGAGGCGCCGATTAACGGGCCGGTGACGTTGCCGATATCGCGAAACGACTGGTTATAGCTGAAGATACGTCCCGAAATCTGGCTGGTGGAGTTGTACACCAGCAGGGTTTGTACGGCGGGTAACAGCGCGCCGTCGGCGGCACCAAGCAAAAAGCGCAGAATGCCTAGCTGCAGCGGCGTCTGAACGAATGACATCGGGATCAGTAATAGCACGGAGATAACCAGAGCAACTATCAGGATCTTTTCCGGCCCAATGCGATCGCCGAGCTTGCCTAAACGTGGCGCGCTCAATAGGGCGGCAATGCCGGGTACGGAAGCAATCATGCCGCTAATAAAGGCGATATTACTGACGTTACCTGCCAGGTCGCGCACGTAGAGCGTCAGGATCGGCGCAATGGAGCCGGTAGCGACCTGGATAATCAATGAGGTGACGAACAAGCTCAGCACCAGTTTAGGATTCTTAAGCGAACCGAAAACGTCCCTGGCATTGAGCATCTCTTTTTTGTTCACCGGAACAAAGTTTTCGCGGATTAAAAACAGGGTGAACAGGAAGCAGATAAACAGCACCGTGGCGGTCATAAAGAAGACGGTGCGCAACCCCCAGTGGTCGGCAAGGAAACCGCCAGCCAGCGGGCCGAGCAGGGCGCCGCTTACCGCGCCGGTTGAAAGCGTTCCTAGCGCCCAGCCGCTTTTCTGACGGGGGATCTGGGTGGCGATCAGCGCATTGGCATTGGGAATAAACCCGCCCAGTAAACCCAGCAACGCGCGCAGGATCAGGAATTGCCAAATGTTCTGCGCCATGCCCATCAGCATCATGACGATAGCCATCCCCAGCGCCGAACGCAGCAGCATAATCTTACGCCCTTTACGGTCGGCTAATCCGCCCCAGAACGGCGAGGCAACGGCGGAAAAGAGGAAGGTTATGCTAAAGACCAGCCCTGACCACATATTCAGCGCGCTATGGCCGGTGACGCCCAACTGTTCGACGTAGAGCGGCAAAAAAGGCATCACGAGGCTAAAGGCGGCGCCGGTTAAAAAGCAGCCAAGCCAGGTGACGGTAAGATTTCGTTTCCAGTTAATAGGTGTATCAGCAGACGACATAAGGTCTCACTGGCCCGCGGCGCGGGTCAAAATAAAGGAAAATATGAGCCTGCTAATTATGCGCCTGAGAAATGGTTGTCGCAATGGAGCATAGCTTTTAAAGCTAAAGGAGTATTTAAGAGGACTGGCGGTAGAATTTATCCGGGCAGAGAACCGCCCGGATAGTGAGTCAATCAGTAGCGCGAAGGCACGCCTTCCGGACGGGTTTTAAAGCGGCGATGCAGCCACATATATTGCTCTGGCGCCATCAAAATGCACTGTTCGACGATTTTGTTCATCCACGCGGCGGTGGTTTCTGCGTTTTCCAGAGGCGGATCGCATTCCGGCGGCAGCATGATGAGCTCATAGCCTTTGCCATTCGGTTTGCGCCGTGGGACGAATGGCACAATGCACGCTTTAGACATTTTCGCCAGCATCCAGGTCCCGGAAGTGGTGGCGGCCTGCTCGACGGCGAACAGGGGGGCGAAGACGCTGGCGGTCGGGCCGTAGTCATGGTCCGGGGCATACCAGACCACTTCGCCTTTTTTCAGCGCGCGGATCATGCCTTTGAGATCTTTACGGTCAATCATATCTTTGTTGGAACGCAGGCGGCCCCAGGTCTGCAGCCAGTCGATAACCGGGTTGTCATTCGGGCGATAGACGCCGATACCGGGTTGGTTCATGCCGAACATGCGCGCACCCATTTCCAGCGTCAGGAAATGAATGCCAATCAGCAGGATACCGCGGTTTTGTGCCTGCACGTCGCGGACATGTTCAAAGCCGATGGTGTCTGTCCAGCGCGCAATGCGTCGGGTTGGCCAGAACCATGCCATCCCGGTTTCCATCAGGCCCATGCCGACGGACTCAAAGTTTTGTACTACCAGTTGATGACGCTCCTGCTCGCTCTTCTCAGGAAAGCAGAGCTCAAGATTGCGATAAGCGATTTTTGCGCGGCGTTTCATAAAACGCATCGCCAGACGACCAATGGCATTACCGAGACGGTAGATAACCGGATAAGGGAGTTGGACAACTAACCACAACAGGCCTATGCCCAGCCAAAGCAGCCAGTAGCGCGGATGGAGCAGCGCGGCGGAAAATTTCGGTAAATGGGTCATTTCATACCTGTCTGATTAAACAACGCGTTCTATTATCGCATTTTTTTCCGCTACCGCCAAAAGCAGTCTCCGGCTGAAGCCGATTGTTAACGGCTGAAAACCGCGTGGATGAAATGTAGCGTAAAATGTAGGGATGTAAATTAACGGTGTTTGCTATATGATGCCCGCCGTTTATTTTACTCATTTCCTATGTCGAGCAGGTACACCATGCCAGTGTTACACAACCGCATTTCAAATGAGACGTTAAAGGCGCAGATGCTGGCTGAGACCGAGCCGCGCACGACGATCTCGTTCTATAAATATTTCACTATCGTTGACCCGAAAGCGACCCGCGACGCTCTGTGGCTGGCGTTGACTAAGCTGAACGTCTTTGGCCGCATCTATCTGGCCCATGAAGGTATCAATGCGCAGATCAGCGTGCCGGAAAGCAAGGTCGCAGCGCTGCGTGAATTTCTCGATAGCTTCGATCCGGCGCTAAAGGGGTTACGTCTGAACATCGCGCTGGATGATGACGGTAAATCCTTTTGGGTCCTGCGCCTCAAGGTCCGCGACCGCATTGTGGCCGACGGTATTGATGACCCAACCTTTGACCCCTCTGATGTGGGCGAGTATCTGAAAGCGGCGGAAGTGAACGCGATGCTGGACGATCCGGACGCGGTATTCATCGATATGCGTAACCATTATGAGTACGAAGTCGGTCATTTTGAGAACGCGATGGAAATTCCGGCGGATACCTTCCGCGATCAATTGCCGAAAGCGGTTGAGATGATGCAGGAGTACAAAGACAAGAAGATTGTCATGTACTGTACCGGCGGTATTCGCTGTGAGAAAGCCAGCGCCTGGATGAAGCATAGCGGTTTCAATAAGGTGTGGCACATCGAAGGCGGGATTATCGAGTATGCGCGCCGCGCCCGTGAACAGGGATTGCCGGTACGCTTTATTGGTAAGAACTTTGTCTTTGACGAAAGAATGGGCGAGCGTATTTCTGATGATGTGATTGCCCACTGCCATCAATGCGGCGCACCATGCGACAGCCACACCAATTGCCTGAACGACGGCTGCCATTTGCTGTTTATTCAGTGCCCGGCTTGTGCCGAGAAATTTGCCGGTTGCTGCAGCGAAGCCTGTATGGAAGAGCATAAACTACCGGAAGAGGAGCAGCGCAAACTGCGGGCGGGGCGAGAGAATGGCAATAAGATTTTCAATAAATCCCGTGGTCGTCTTAATACCAAATTAGGTATCCCGGATCCCGACCCGTCAGTAAAACCATAACCAGATGAGGTCGATTACTGCTAGCAGCAGCCACAGCGCGAGATAAATCATAAAGTGCTCGCGCACATTGTTGACTAACCAGTGATACAGGCGACGCATAAACGTTCTCAATCAATAAACGGCCTCCATTGAGGCCGTTTCGTTTTATGGCTGGCTATTATTGTGAAAATCGCGCTAGCGAGAAGGGAGTCAAATCAAACTCCGTCGTTTCACCTTGCGCAAATTGCGTCGCAATTTCGCCAAGTACCGGGGCAAATTTGAAACCGTGACCGCTTAAACCGGTAATGAGTAATGTGTTGTCGTGACCGGGAAGGGTATCAATGATGAAATCTTCATCTACCGTATTATCGTACGTACAGGAGGCGCCGTGCAGGCAGCCGCCAATTCCGGGCAGCACGTTGCGCAGGAAGTTGAACGACTCAGACCCATCGCTGGCGACAGCGCCAAACGGTTTCCGCTCGCCCGGTTCGGAAATCAGCTGGCCGCCATTGTGTTTGCCGATCTTCAATTCGTTGTCTTCCGCCGGGAAGCCATAATACTGATCGCCATTCGGTAGTTCGCCGGTGAAAGCAGGGAAGTTATTTTTCGTGCTATAGCGACCATCGGCCTGGAACCAGGCGAAGACTTTACGTACCGGTTGAATGGGCAGTTCCGGCAATAATTTCGTTACCCAGGTTCCGGCGCTGATCAGCAGTTTTTTGCCATTGTAACTGCCGTCAGCGGTATCGATGGTCACGCCATCGGCATGATGATGGATCGCGGTCACCGGACAGTTGAAGAGCTGGGCACAACCCGCCTCACGCGCCAGCCGGATCCAGGTTTCAACCGCCAGTTCGCTGCGTAACACGCCGGAAGCCGGCTCAAAAATTGCCCGATAATCTTGTGGGATACGAATCTCCGGCCAACGCTTCATGACAGCTTCAGCGTCCAGTTCCTCTACGTTAAGCTTAAACTGACGCGCGCTGTGGGCCACGTTATTGAGAAAATCGGAGCTGGCCGGGCCCAGGTTAATGACGCCGGTTTTTTCGAATACGGCCTCGCCGCTGTCTTGCGCGAATTCGTCCCATAGCTGCTGGGCACGTAGCACCAACGGTACGTATTTTTCGCCCTCGCCATAAGCGTGACGAATCAGACGCGTGTTGCCATGGTGGCTGCCTTCCTGATGCGGCGGTTTGTGGGCATCGGTCATCAGGACATTCAGACCGGCGCGACGGGCGTAATAGCCAGCGGCAGCGCCAACGGAGCCGCTACCGATAATGATGAGGTCGTATTGCATGGTGAGTTCCGGGTTATTGTTTTATTAGCAGGGTAATTAACATCTGCCGGATGTACAAGCGCGAAAAATAATTCAGGCACCCGCAGGTGCCTGTTCAGTGAATATTTAGACATCATCGGTGATGCTAATGTCTGCGATACTCATTTGCCTGGTAATCGCCAGATTCTATCTTCGCTATTCCTGCTTCCAGAATAGAAATAAACTGACGTGCGACGTCCGTCGTTAGCCATAGCGTCTGGCCAATTTCTGCTTCTTTATCGCTTTCTTGGGTGGGGTTTTGGTAGTGCAGGCGCAACATCAGCGCATCGTAGCTATCAACGGTGCTGATGTCCCATCCGACGAGGGGATGGGTCTGGATGACTTCATTATTCTTTTCCATCATAACCCCTTATTCATATGTTAAAAGACAACAATTCTCGAGGTTTAATGCTTGTTTTCTGAAGCAGGTTAATTATATCAGCAGTTAAGTACAAACTCGAGAAAATAAATAAATAGCGACAAATTTTGCGCTGATTGGCGGTTTTTTGCGCGAGTTTCGTCCTGGGTCTCATTATTTTTTAAGGAATTTATCAGGATATTAAGGAAAGTCTTAGTTATAAGCGGAGATAAAAAAGCCGGGGCGACCCGGCAAAAAAAAGCACAATGAGGGAGCAAATTGATTTTGCGTAAGCAGACCCGGAGGCTTAGTCGTGGATAAACCAGTCGTCGGCGCTTTCCCAGGTTTCCTGCAGGATTTCGCTAATCCGGTCTTTGTCTTCTTTCAGGCCACCGATGACAGATAAATTATTGCCGGCGGCATAACGTACCGTGACCTGGTTTTCACGTTCAGGGTAATAGTGAGCGATACGCTTAGCGAGTTCGTTATTCAGCGCTTCCAGCGCGCCGTTGGGTAAGGCTGTGGTTTTGGCAATTGACACTTCGATGCGCATAATGGCCCCCTGGGTAATATACTGTTTATTTATACAGTAACGCTTGCACATTTACAACAGGGGGCAAAAAACTTTATTTTTTCATCGTCCAGCGCACGGTTTCGCCAGCCAGGAACGGTATCAGCGTATCGCCAGGAAGGGCGATGCTTTCGGCGACGGTACTCTCTTCGCGTACCAGTTCAACGTAGCTTTCATTCACCGGCAGGCCGTAGAAACGCGGGCCATTCAACGAGCAGAAAGCCTCAAAATGTTCCAGCGCATTCATCTCTTCAAAGACGGTGGCGTAACTACCAAGCGCGGTCGGGGCATTGAAACAGCCCGCGCAGCCGCAACTGGCCTCTTTACGGTGGCGTGCATGCGGAGCGGAGTCGGTGCCGAGGAACGTGCGACTGAACCCGCTGGCGACCAGTTCACGCAGCGCCTGCTGGTGGATATTGCGCTTGAGGATCGGCAGGCAATATAGATGCGGGCGAATACCGCCAACGAGCATATGGTTGCGGTTAAACATCAGATGCTGCGGCGTGATGGTGGCGGCCAGCAGTTCGTTGCCGTCGCGCACGTATTCAGCGGCATCTTTGGTGGTGATATGTTCGAAGACCACTTTTAACCCCTGCAGCCGTTTGCGCAGCGGTTCCATCACTGTCTCGATAAAGCGCGCTTCGCGATCGAAGATATCGATATCAGCATGGGTAACTTCGCCGTGCACCAGTAGCGGCATGCCCAGTTTTTCCATCCGTTCCAGCACCGGCATAATGGCATCGGTGCTGGTCACGCCGTGACTGGAGTTGGTGGTGGCGTTTGCCGGGTAGAGCTTGGCTGCGGTGAACACGCCTTCATGGAAACCGCGCTCCAGTTCGTCCGGGTCGAGCGTGTCGGTCAGGTAGCAGGTCATCAGCGGAGTGAAATCATGCCCGGCGGGAATCGCATCGATGATGCGCTGGCGGTAAGCAATAGCAGCAGCGACGGTCGTTACCGGCGGTACCAGATTCGGCATCACGATCGCCCGGCCATAAAACTCACTGGTGTAAGGCACGACGGTTTTCAACATATCATCATCGCGTAGATGGATATGCCAGTCGTCAGGGCGGCGGATTTTCAATACCTGGGGTTGTGCTGTCATGGAAGGCTCCGGCTAATTGGTTCAGTCATCAGGGCTGTTTTTTGCCGGGCACTAAGGATAAGCGTAAACGTTTTCCTTTGCACTCATTTCCGTAAAAAATTAAGGGCGCCATATTCAGCGCCCTTATTGTTTAATCAGTGAAGGGGATGATTATCTCGCCCGGTTTCACTTCAATGCCTTTAGCGTATTTCTTCGCTAAGGCTTCACCGGTGCTGGCATCTTCACGCAGAACGTAGGCTGGTTGCTGATTGAAATAGCTGCGCAGCGACTGATTCAGATAAGGGATCAGCGTCTGTACCACGGAGGTGAGCTTTTCCGGCTTAACTTTCGCATCGACGACTTCCATTTCACGCAGATAAATCGCGCCTTGCTCTTTATTGAACACCGGCAGCGCTTTGAGCTTCAGGTCGATGGTCGCTTTCTGATTTCCAAACAGCGAATTCAGATCCAGATTAGCGGTTCCGCTCAACGACACCTTGTTCGGCTCTTCACGACCAATGGCGCTGGTCAGGTTTTGCAGCTCAATGTGCGCATCCGCTACGCCAGGCAGGCCGATATCTTTAGCGAAGTGATTACGTTTCTGCAGCGCCTGGTTAATCTCCTGCTCGCTAACGGAGTATTGCGTAAGCTGGTTACATCCGCTCAGAAGGCCGCTGACAATCAGCGCGGCCGCGATCAACATCTTTTTCATTGGGTTCCTTAACGTCATGCCATAGCTAATCCTGACACAAAGCAGCATGGTCTGCTAGCCCCGCTTGTACTAGCGGAAAATGCTGAAAAAAAGGATTACCACTTTGGCTGATTGTCAGGTGCGCGGTTCCAGCATGCCGGAAGCCGACCGTTTCTGGCTAAACTGCCACCATAGCGCAATGAAAGTTGCAAAGCCGATAATGCCCAGCATCAGCCACGGTAGTTCAGGTTGATTAAGCACTTTACCTGCATCAAACAGCCAGCCGCCGCCGGCATACCCCAGCGCGCCGCCAAATGCCAGACCAAGGCGGCTGAAACCCATATAGCTGCCGCGAGCGCGGGCATCAGCCAGTGAAGCGCCCAGCGTTTCGCGCGCAGGTTCGGCAATGATCGAGCCGATATAGAAAATACAGATTAAGGTAAACAGCTGCTGTAGCGTGCTGGTTAAGCCAATCGGCAGCATCGCCGCCGTCATCACCAGCAAACCCGCCATCAGACGATGCTCGAGGCGAAAACGTTTCTCGCTCCAACGGGCGATGGGATACAGCAGCGTCAGGGAGATTGTTGCCTCGATGGCATACATCCATTTCACCGCCGCCGGAGAACCCGCAATATCGTTAACCATAATCGGCAGCATGAGCATCACCTGCACGGCCAGCATGTAGTAACCGGTCAGGGTCAACACGTAAGTGACAAAGCGCTTATCGCGTAACACCAGCCCCAGTCCTTCGCGGATCGGTGTTTTGACCGTCGAGAGTTTCCATGCCGGCAGATACCAGGCGTTAAATGCGGCACAGGCAATAAAGAGCGCTGCCCCTGCGCTGCACACCAGACGGAAATCGTACTGTAATAGCCAACTGCCGAGAAGGGCGCCGATGACCGCGCCGGCGCTATCCTGCATCATCAGGATAGAGAAGAAACGACCACGTTGATGCGGGCGCACCAGTTTGACCACCAGCGCCGCTCGCGGCGGGTCGAACAGGGTGCCGCCGAGACCAGACAAAATGCATGAGAGCCAGAGCACCCAGGGCTCATGGGCGACGGCCATCGCCGCGAAACCGCCGGCGCGCATCAGCATGCCGGTGACGATCATCGGTTTGGCGCCGAAACGATCGGCAATCGCCCCACCGAAGATGCCTAAACCTTGTTGCACCAGCTGACGTAGACCGAGGGCGATACCGACCATCAGCGCCGCCCAACCCATTTGGTCGACAAAACGGATCGATATCAGTGGGAATACGACAAAAAAGCCGAGCACAACCAGCATGTTATCGACTAACAGGAAATATTTACCCAGGCTCCTTGCCTGCGATACGCGGGACATTTCCCCTCCAGGGAAAAAGAAAGATAAGCTTAGATATTCTGCGGGGGCGGCGGTTATTTTCCCAGCATACTGGCGACAATATTTTTTTATCAAAAAGCAAGATCGATTGAGCCTATTCATCGAAAAATGGAGATGGTGCAGAAAATGGTATGTTGCTGTTTTCCCACCTTCACTCAGGGAAGGTATAGTGAAAGATATTAGTTTGGGGCAGGGAACAGGAGTGAGGAATGTTTGGCTATCGCAGTAACGTACCCAAGGTGCGTTTGACGACGGACCGGCTGGTGGTGCGGCTGGTTCACGATCGTGACGCCTGGCGTCTGGCCGATTATTACGCGGAAAACAAGGGGTTCCTGAAACCCTGGGAGCCGGTGCGCGATGAAAGCCACTGTTATCCTTCCGGCTGGCAGGCACGATTATCGATGATTACGGAGTTTCATAAACAGGGTTCGGCCTTTTATTTCGCGCTACTCGATCCTGATGAGAAAGAGATTATTGGCGTAGCGAATTTCTCAAATGTGGTGCGTGGTTCATTTCATGCCTGTTATCTCGGCTATTCCATTGGTGAAAAGTGGCAAGGGCAGGGGCTGATGTTTGAAGCGCTGACCGCGGCGATTCGCTATATGCAACGTACGCAGCATATTCACCGTATCATGGCCAACTATATGCCGCATAACAAACGCAGCGGCGATCTGCTTGCCCGGCTCGGGTTCGAAAAAGAGGGTTACGCAAAGGACTACCTCCTCATTGATGGGCAATGGCGAGACCACGTATTGACGGCGTTAACGGCCACTGACTGGACACCAGGGCGCTAAGGAGAAAACATGAAATATCAGCTAACCGCGCATGAAGCGCGCATCATTGGTTGCCTGCTGGAGAAGCAGGTGACCACGCCGGAACAATATCCGCTATCAGTGAATGCTGTGGTTACCGCCTGTAACCAGAAAACCAACCGTGAGCCGGTAATGTCGCTGGCGGAAAGCGACGTCCAGGATTTGCTGGATGAGCTGGTCAAACGCCACTACCTGCGTACGGTAAGCGGTTTTGGCAACCGGGTGACCAAATATGAACAGCGCTTCTGCAATTCGGAATTTGGCGATCTCAAATTAACGGCGGCGGAAGTCGCCATTGTCACGACGCTGCTGCTGCGCGGTGCGCAAACGCCAGGCGAGCTGCGTAGCCGCGCGCAGCGGATGTATGAATTCCGCGACATGGCCGAGGTGGAAAGCACGCTCGACAATTTGGCCAGTCGTGAAGACGGTCCTTACGTCGCGCGCCTTCCGCGCGAACCGGGTAAACGCGAAAGCCGCTATATGCACCTGTTTTGTGATGACATGGATTCGCTCATCACCGTGGTCGAGGCGGTGTCGCCGCCGAATGACGATTTGCAGGCGCGCGTTGAGGCGCTGGAAAGTGAAGTCGCTGAGCTCAAAGTACGCCTTGATTCACTACTGGCTCATTTAGGAGAGTAACCGTGACGGCGAAATTACGTGTTGGCGTGGTTGGACTTGGCGGCATTGCGCAAAAGGCATGGCTGCCGGTGCTGGGCGCCGCTGATGGCTGGACGCTGCAGGCCGCCTGGTCGCCAGGAAAAGAGAAAGCGTTACGCATCTGCGAAACCTGGCGTCTGCCCTATGCCGACTCTCTGGATGCGCTGGCGGCGCAATGTGATGCGGTATTTGTCCATACCTCAACCGCTTCACATTATGAAGTGGTTCATCATCTGCTGAATGCAGGCGTTCATGTTTGCGTTGATAAGCCGCTGGCGGACAAGCTCAGCGAAGCCGAATCATTGGTTGAACTGGCGGCACGTCGGCGTTTAACGTTAATGGTGGGCTTCAATCGCCGCTTTGCGCCGTTGTATCGTGAATTGAAAGCGCATCTCAATGACGCGGCGTCATTGCGCATGGATAAGCACCGTAGCGATAGCGTGGGCAAAGAGCTGCGCTTTACCCTGCTGGATGATTATCTGCATGTTGTCGATACCGCGCTGTGGCTGGCGGGAGATAAAACGCGGGTGGACGGTGGGGTCCTGCAAACCACTTCTCAAGGGGAAATGCTCTACGCCGAGCATCACTTCAGCGCGGGGCAACTGCAGATCACCACCAGTATGCATCGTCGCGCGGGAAGCCAGCGTGAGTGGGTGCAAGCGGTGACCGATGGCGGACTGTATGAGGTGTGCGATATGCGCGAGTGGCGTGAAGAGCGGGGCAGCGGTATCCTGCAGCGCCCGGTGCCCGGCTGGCAAACGACGCTTGAGCAGCGTGGATTCGACGGCTGCGCGCGGCACTTCATTGAATGCGTGCAAAATCAGACGGTTCCGGAAACCGCCGGCGAGCAGGCGCTTTTAGCCCAGCGGATCGTGGAAAAGCTCTGGCGCGAGGCGATGAGCGAATAACTGGTTGTAACAACTGACAGTAGTAATTCATTGCGAACCCGGTAGACTATCGCCACTTTCCAGCGCCCGCTTTTGCGGGCGTTTTACTCCATGGGTTGTGGAATAAGACAGTAATGAATCTATTAAAATCATTAGCGGCAGTCAGCTCGATGACCATGTTCTCGCGCGTACTGGGGTTCGCCCGCGATGCTATCGTCGCGCGTATTTTTGGCGCCGGGATGGCGACCGACGCCTTTTTTGTGGCCTTCAAACTGCCAAACCTCTTGCGGCGTATTTTTGCCGAAGGCGCCTTTTCTCAGGCGTTTGTGCCGATTCTCGCTGAATATAAAAGCAAGCAGGGCGAAGACGCGACGCGGGTGTTCGTCTCCTATGTTTCCGGGCTGTTGACGCTGGTTCTGGCGCTGGTCACGGTGGCGGGGATGCTGGCGGCGCCATGGGTGATTACCGTAACCGCTCCGGGCTTTGCCGATACGCCGGATAAATTTGCCTTAACCACCCAGCTGCTGCGTATCACCTTCCCCTATATTTTATTGATTTCGCTGGCGTCGCTGGTGGGGGCGATCCTTAACACCTGGAACCGCTTCTCGGTTCCCGCGTTCGCGCCGACCTTCCTCAACGTCAGCATGATTGGTTTTGCCCTGTTTGCCGCGCCTTATTTTCATCCGCCAATGCTGGCGATGGCTTGGGCGGTCACGGTTGGCGGTATCCTGCAACTGGCGTATCAACTGCCGCATCTGAAAAAAATCGGTATGCTGGTTCTGCCGCGGGTTAACCTGAAAGATGCCGGGGCGATTCGCGTGGTTAAGCAGATGGGGCCGGCGATCCTCGGCGTCTCTGTCAGCCAGATCTCGCTGATTATCAATACCATTTTCGCTTCCTTCCTGGTTTCAGGTTCGGTCTCCTGGATGTATTATGCCGACCGTCTGATGGAGTTCCCCTCCGGCGTGCTGGGCGTGGCGCTGGGCACCATCCTGTTGCCATCGTTATCAAAAAGTTTCGCCAGCGGCAATCACGATGAGTACTGCCGACTGATGGATTGGGGGCTGCGTCTGTGCTTCCTGCTGGCCTTGCCAAGCGCGGTTGCCTTAGGCATTCTCGCCAAACCGCTGACGGTATCGCTATTCCAGTACGGTAAGTTTAACGCTTTCGATGCGGCGATGACGCAACGCGCTCTGGTGGCTTATTCGGTTGGACTGATGGGGCTTATCGTCGTGAAGGTGCTGGCGCCGGGCTTTTACTCGCGCCAGGATATCAAGACGCCGGTTAAAATCGCCATTGTTACTCTGATAATGACCCAGGTGATGAACCTGGCGTTTATTGGCCCGTTGAAGCATGCCGGCTTGTCGCTGTCTATTGGTCTGGCTGCCTGTCTGAACGCCGCGCTGCTTTACTGGCAACTGCGTAAGCAGAAAATCTTCACGCCGCAGCCGGGCTGGTTCGTCTTCCTGCTGCGTCTGGTCATCGCGGTGCTGGTCATGGCCGCAGCGCTCGTCGGCGTGATGTATCTGATGCCGGAATGGTCGCAGGGGACGATGCCGTTCCGCCTGATGCGTCTGATGGTAGTAGTGGTCGCCGGCGTAGTCGCCTATTTCGCGACATTGCTGCTGCTCGGCTTTCGCCTGAAAGAGTTTGCCCGCCGCACGATTTAAATTCACCGTAACGTCGGGCCTGATTAACCCGTTCCGCCATGCGGAGCGGGTTTTTTTATCTCACGGCGCGTTCTGCGGCCTGTAGACGAGCATTTTCCAGCAGGCGGATAATCAGAGCAATCGCGCCGCTGCTCACCGCCAGAATCACCACACCGTTCCAGCCAGCCAGCACGTACAGTTTACTTCCCAGCACCGATCCCAGAGCCATTCCGATGAAGACCACGGTAAATAGCAAGGCGTTAAGCCTGCCGCGGGCCTGGGGCTCCAGGCTGTAAACCAGGTTTTGATGCGCCACCAGGCTCGACTGCAGACCAAGGTCAAAACCGATAGCCGATAACGCAATCAGCGCCAGTTGGCCGTGTACCGGCAACGCGGGCAGTAGCAACATCAGGGCAAAGGAGACGGTGACTAACGCCGCGCCGAGCTGGGTGACTCTCCCCGCGCCAACTTTATCCGCCAAACCGCCTGCCAGCGGTGCCGCCAGGGCGCCTGCTGCGCCAGCGATACCGAAGCCGCCGGCGACCGCGCTACCCATCTGGTAATGTTCGGCGAGCATCACCGCCAGCGTCGACCAGAACGCGCTAAAGGCGATAGACAAAAAGCCCTGGGCGAATGCCGCGCGGCGCAGCGCGGGATAGCGCTGCCACAAATGGGCCATTGACTTCAGCAACTGCGGATAACTGAGGGTAGAGTGGATCTCAAAACGCGGCACAACACGCCACATTAACAGGCCGATAAAGGCGATACTGACTGCCGCAGCCTGGTACATGACCCGCCAGCCAAATAGCGCGCCGACCAGCCCGCTGACGGTACGTGAAAGCAGGATCCCCAGTAGCAGGCCGGTCATCACCGTACCGACCATCTTCCCCTGTTTGCCCGCCGGCGCCAGAATCGCCGCCGCCGGGACAATATCCTGCGCCATGGTCGCCGCCATGCCAATCAGCAGGCTGACGACCAGTAGCGAGGTAAGCTGACCGGTCAGGCTGCAGAGTAGCAACAGTACCGCCAGCACGGCGCTTTTCAGCAGGATAAGCGTTCGGCGATCGTGGCGATCGCCGAGCGGCAGCAGAAATAATATTCCCAATGCATAGCCAGCCTGGGTCAGGGTGGGCACCAGCCCCATTCCTTCAACGCTGAGATGCAGGTTGGCGCCGATTAACGGCAGCAGCGGCTGGGCGTAGTAGATGGATGCGACGCTGAAGCCAGCGCCGAGCGCGAGAATAAAAATAACCCAGCCGGCCTGGCGGGGGGATAAAGGAAGCGGTGTCATGGTAGTGCCCTCGTAAATGCGTTGGCGCTATTGTTCCCTGAAGCAGACTGGCGCGGAAGATAGGGTAGTGGTAAAACGGTTATACGTAGCACGTATAGGCAAAATATAAATGAAGAAACAAGAGCGTATAGATCGGATTGAGCTGATGCGGACCTTTATTCGCATCGTCGAAGCGGGTTCGCTCTCGGCGGCGGCTCTGCAGATGAGTACGACTCAGGCGACCGTCAGCCGACGTTTGCAGTCGCTGGAGACGTTACTTGGCGCGAGGCTTATTCTGCGCACGACCCATGCGATGAAACTGACCGATGACGGCGAGCGCTGTTATCAACATGCGCGGCGGCTGGTGGACAGCTGGCTGGCGCTGGAAGATGATTTGCGCATCGAGGAGGACCGGCCGGTTGGCGTGCTGCGGGTGCGGGCGCCGCACGCTTTTGGCCAACAGCAGTTGCTGGGTCCGCTGGTGAGTTTTCTGCAGCGATATCCCGAGCTCTCCGTTGAGTGGATGCTGAATGATAAAACCGTCGATTTTCTTAGCGATAATATTGATTGCGCGATCCGCGTTGGCGCGGAAGTCGATCCATCAACGGTATCGGTACTGTTGGCTGTGGTTCCTCGCAGCCTGGTGGTTGCGCCTGAGCTATTGGCGCGCCATCCGGAACTCAGCGAACCGCAGGCGCTCTCCGCGCTGCCATGGGTCGCTATCAGCACCTTTTATCAGCATGAAGTCACGCTACAGCATCAGGTGGACGGGCAGTTGGTGAGTTTCCCGATTGTCCCTTGTCTGAGTACCGATAGCGTCTACGTTGCGCGTAACACCGCCCTGGCGGGGCTGGGGGCGGCAATTGTTTCCAGTTGGGCGGTGGAGGAGGATATTGCGGCAGGCAGGCTGATTGAGCCGTTTGCGCAGTGGCGGGCTTCGCCGCTGCCGGTGCATCTGGTTTATCCCTGGGCGCGCTATTATCCGACGCGGCTACGCAAGTTTCTCGATTTGATGCGCGAAGTGATGCCACAGGTGGCGGGGATGCAGCGCCCGGACGAGAAGAAATAAAAAAACCGGCCAGTTGGCCGGTTTTTTCGTTGAGCACCGTTACTCTACAGGCTGCGGACGGGTAGCTTCCGCCGTGGCTTGATGAGTGGCGCTATGGCCGCCTGCAGACCCTTTACCCTCAAAGGCAAACGGAGGACGAACCCAATCGCTTTGGCGCGGCGCTTCCGGCACGTATTCCGGAGCCGGTGCGCGGGTCATCGGCGCGGTCGCATGGCGAGTAGCGGTGGTCGCCGGTTGCGCTTTCACCACTGGCGCGGTGCTGATGACCGGCGTCGGTTCAACAACCGGCGCGGCTTCTTCAACGGCGGCAACGGTCGTTTCTTCGACAACAGTGGTTTCTTCTTCGGCAATCGTTGGCTGCGCAGTGACGGTTTCTTCAGTAGCTGGAGCAGGTGCGGTCTCAGTTTCTTCGACTACCGGCTCTGCTGGCTCACTGACTTCTGCCTGCGGCGCAACGCTTTCCGCAACAATTGCGGTCTCTTCAACCACCGCCGTTTCTTCGACGACCGGAGCTTCAACTACGGTCGCTTCTGCGGTCGGTTCGCTGGCCACTGCCGGTGCGACAGTTTCAGCTGCGACGGTTTCCGCAACGACAACCGGAGCGATAGTCTCCGCGACGACTGGCGTAATGATAGGCTCAACGTTGGCGGTTTCCTGTACCGGTAACTCTTCCTGCTGCTGATCATGCGCACGGGCAATTGGATAGCGGATCCACGCTTTACCTGACGCCAGCTCAGGCGACGCGCAGGCGATGGCCAGCGGCATCGGCGACTGGGTCGGATAACGCTCATCGCGGTAACGACGGCGACGTTGGCCGCTTACGCGCAGGTGGCGCGGAGAGCGACGAGAGCGACGCGGCATACCGTTAGATTCACGAGCGTCGCCGTTTTCATCCTGCTCAGCGGCAGTTTCAACGACGGCCGGCAGATCGACTTTTGCCAGTTCCGTACGCGGCGTAGTGGATTCCGCCTGCTGCTCAGCAACGGCTTCGACAACCTGCTCGGTTTCTGCGGATTCAAAGCGGACTTTCTGCGCCAGCTGACGCGGCTTACGACGCGGCATGCTCTGAACGCGCTCTTCCTGCTCGGTTTCCTGCTGTACTACCGGTTCTTCGCGGGTCTGAGTTTTCGCTTCCTGCTGTGCCTGACGCTTGTCATCATTACGACGGCGGTTGCGTTCACGGCGCGGTTGCTGTTGCTCATCGCGTGACTTGCCTTTATCAGACTCATCGCCCGCGTTTTGGCGAGATTCGCGCAGTTCAGCGTTCTGTGATTGTTTGTCACGACGGTTACGGCGGTTCTCCTCGCGTGATTCACGAGATTCGCGACCTTCTGTGTTTTCTCCGCGATTATCACGATTATCACGGTTGTCACGATTATCGCGGTTATCACGACGGTCGTTACGGTCGCGGCGATTATTAGAACGCGGTTTACGGCGCTCTTGCTGACGCTCAGGTTTCTCTTCAGTTTTTTGCTCGGCTTTGACTTCAGCCGGTTTAGCTTCTTCTGCGCCGGAGAAGATGTTTTTCAACGCGCCGAAGAAGCGGGACAGCAGACCAGGCTGGGCAGGCGTTGCTACCTTCGCTGCCGGAGCAGCGGCGGCTTTCGCTGCGGTCGGCGCGGCTGCGGTTTCTTCCTGTACCGGCGCAGGCGGCGCATCCGGCATCACGAAAGCAGCCAGCGCTGGCTCTTCGCGGCGTTTGCGTTCAGCCGGTTCTTCGTCAGACGGCATCGCCATCTCTTCTTCGTGCAGTTTCGGCAGCAAATAGCTCAGCGTTGAGGTTTCTTCGCCTTTACGCACGCGCAGTACGGAGTAATGCGGGGTTTGCATCTCATCGTTAGGGACGATGATGACGCGAATGTCGCTCTGGCGGGTTTCAATCGCGCTGACTGCGGCACGTTTTTCGTTAAGCAGGTAAGAAGCGATAGGTACCGGAACGATCGCGTGGACTTCTTTGGTGTTCTCTTTCAGCGCTTCTTCTTCAATCAGGCGCAGGATAGAGAGCGACAGCGATTCGTTGTCACGCACGGTACCGGTGCCGCTACAGCGTGGGCACACGTGGTGGCTGGATTCGCCCAGCGACGGGCTCAGACGCTGGCGGGACATCTCCAGCAGGCCGAAGCGCGAGATATGGCTGATCTGGATACGCGCGCGGTCCTGGCGGACGGCTTCACGCAGGCGGTTTTCAACCGCACGCTGGTGGCGGACCGGGGTCATATCGATGAAGTCGATAACGATCAGGCCGCCAAGGTCGCGCAGACGCAACTGGCGCGCGATTTCGTCAGCCGCTTCGAGGTTAGTGTTGAACGCCGTTTCTTCGATATCGCCGCCGCGGGTCGCGCGAGCGGAGTTGATGTCGATAGCGGTCAGCGCTTCGGTGCTATCGATAACGATAGAACCACCGGACGGCAGACGCACTTCACGCTGGAACGCGGATTCAATCTGGGATTCAATTTGGTAGTGGCTGAACAGCGGGATTTCACCGGTGTACAGTTTGATTTTGCTGCTGAAATCCGGACGACCGAGGGCGGCGATATGCTGGCGCGCCAGCTCAAGCACTTTCGGATTATCGATCAGGATTTCGCCGATGTCCTGGCGCAGATAGTCGCGGAAGGCACGCACGATAACGTTACTTTCCTGGTGGATCAGGAACGGAGCAGGGCGGCTCTCAGCGGCTTTCTGAATCGCTTCCCAGTGCTTCAGGCGGAAGCTCAGATCCCACTGCAGCGCTTCAGCGGATTTGCCAACGCCCGCGGTACGCACGATAAGACCCATGCCGTCCGGCAGCTGAAGGCTCGCCAGCGCTTCTTTCAGCTCGGTACGATCGTCACCTTCGATACGGCGCGAAATGCCGCCGGCGCGAGGGTTGTTCGGCATCAGTACCAGGTAGCTGCCTGCCAGGCTGATAAAGGTGGTCAGCGCGGCGCCTTTATTACCGCGCTCTTCTTTATCAATCTGAACAATGACTTCCTGACCTTCGCGCAGAACGTCCTTAATGTTAGGGCGGCCATGAGCGCTGTAATTGGCTGGGAAGTATTCGCGGGCAATTTCTTTGAGGGGGAGGAAACCATGACGCTCAGCGCCGTAATCGACAAACGCGGCTTCAAGGCTAGGTTCAATACGAGTGATTTTGCCTTTGTAGATGTTCGCTTTTTTCTGCTCGTGCCCGGGGCTTTCGATATCCAGGTCGTACAGGCGCTGCCCATCAACAAGAGCGACGCGCAACTCTTCCTGCTGAGTTGCGTTGATTAACATTCTTTTCATCGTAACTTACTCATTATTCTTACATTGACGACTAAGCTACGGGCAGAGTAACGCCTTACCGGGTGAAAACCGATGGCCTCGAGTCTGGTTCACGTCGCCAACCTCACGGTTGTCGCGCGCTTAAGAGGCGCAGAGTGTCGGTCGCCTGTGTTTCAAACGGAAACACAGCGCAATTATTCAGGGGAACAGCCTGGGATGTATCACCAGAGAATATTCCATTTATACACTTCATCCTTTAAGTGATTTCGCGTTGGCCGCGCTTGTTCACCTCAATCGATTGCTTGTACAACCGACTGAAGATTCTCTCTTTTGCAGCCTTGACGCACCTCAAACGATGTTGCGTATATTCTCATCGTCTCTCACGTCGCAGGAGTAATGGCTTAACCTGTTCACCTCAATCGGAGGATTCAGATGAACTCCCGGTGGTTCCGGAGTCGATGCCGTCCTGCCACGCAAAAATCTTATAGAGCCTGTGCCGGTAAGGACTGCAACCCGCAGCCCGCTAACTGTCTGAAAGATCAATACGTCTTACGCCATTGCTGCGTGGATGATCGGTCAGACAAAATTGGTCATTCCGCTAATTTCTTGTTCTAACAAGTGTCAACACGGAAAACGGCTTCATTATTCCATTGCTAACCTTGTTATAGCAAGTTCACTTTTACCTTTTATCACCGGGTTACTCACAGTTTTTTCACCAGCGTCTACAGATTGTTCTAATAACAAACAAAACGCCGATGAAGCATGCGATGAAAACCGGATACTGATAAATATAAGCATATAAAAATGAGTGGCGCTAATGCCCTCGGCTATTTAGAATCGCCGACCATGAAAACTGAGACTCCAACCGTAAAAATGGTTGCCATTTCCGCCGATGAAGCGGGGCAACGTATCGACAACTTTTTGCGTACGCAACTTAAGGGCGTACCGAAGAGCATGATTTATCGCATCCTGCGTAAAGGCGAGGTGCGGGTGAACAAAAAACGCGTCAAGCCGGAATATAAACTGGAAGATGGCGATGAAGTGCGTATCCCGCCGGTGAGGGTCGCCGAGCGCGAAGAAGAGGCCGTTTCGCCGCATCTGCAAAAAGTGGCGGCGCTGTCGGATGTTATCCTCTATGAAGACGAGCATATCCTGGTGCTGAATAAACCTTCCGGCACCGCGGTGCACGGTGGTAGCGGTCTGAGCTTCGGCGTGATTGAAGGGCTGCGCGCGCTACGCCCTGAGGCCCGTTTCCTGGAACTGGTCCACCGTCTCGATCGTGATACCTCAGGCGTTCTGCTGGTAGCGAAAAAACGTTCGGCGCTTCGCTCGCTTCACGAGCAACTGCGTGAGAAAGGGATGCAGAAGGATTATCTGGCGCTGGTCCGCGGTCAGTGGCAGTCGCACACGAAGGTGGTACAAGCGCCGCTGCTGAAAAATATTCTGCAGAGCGGCGAGCGCATCGTGCGCGTGAGCCAGGAAGGTAAGCCTTCCGAAACGCGCTTTAAAGTGGAAGAGCGTTACCCGTTTGCCACGTTGGTGCGCTGCAGCCCGGTTACCGGGCGTACGCATCAGATTCGCGTTCACACCCAGTATGCGGGACATCCTATTGCTTTTGACGATCGTTATGGCGATCGCGAGTTTGACAAGCAGCTTTCAGGGACAGGTTTAAACCGTCTGTTTTTGCATGCGGCAGCGCTGAAGTTCACTCATCCAGGCACCGGTGAAGTGATGCGTATTGAAGCGCCGTTGGATAACCAACTGAAACACTGCTTGCAGGTTTTGCGCAATAGCAAATAAGCACAGCGGCGGATTCATACTCCGCCGCTTTCTTTTATGGCTAGCTAAGCAGCGGGTTAAAGCCTTCCCGGCGCAACATCTGGCATAGCGCTATCAGCGGTAATCCAACCAGCGAATTAGGATCGCGTCCTTCCAGTCGCTCAAATAGCGTGATGCCTAAGCCTTCGCTTTTAAAACTGCCGGCACACTGCAGAGGGTTCTCTTTACGGATATAGGCCTCGATCTCCTGATCGCTTAAATGACGAAAATGGACATCGAAGGGTTCGCATTCCGTTTGCAGGTGTCCGTTGGCGGAATTGTAGAGCGCAAGCCCGGTATAAAAAGTGACAATCGTGCCGCTGGCTTTGCGTAGCTGACGGTGAGCGTTTTCTTCAGTGTGCGGTTTACCGGTGATTTCGCCGTCTAAGACGCAAACCTGATCGGAACCTATAATAAGGTGCTGAGGGAAGCGGGATGCCAGCGCCTGGGCTTTGGCTTGCGCCAGACGCACAACCAACTGGCGAGCGGATTCGCCGGGCTGAGGCGTTTCGTCAACCTCCGGCGCCGCGCATTCGAACGGCAGCGTGAGTTTTTCCAGCAGCATCCGCCGCCACGGCGAGGTTGAGGCCAGGAGAAGATTAGACATATTTTTTCATCCACATATAGCGCTTCGCAGAGCATCATTTTAAACTATGCGCCGCAATGTGTGCGAATAAATGGCAAAAGGCAACCTGAGGCTGCCTTTTTCTTTGACTCTATGACATTACAAAGTTAATATGCGCGCCCTATGCAAAAGGTAAAATTACCCCTGACTCTCGATCCGGTTCGCACGGCTCAAAAACGCCTTGATTACGAGGGTATCTACGCCCGTGATCAGGTTGGCCGTGTCGCCGATTCAGTCGTCAGCGTGGACAGTGATGTGGAATGCAGTATGTCGTTCGCTATCGATAACCAGCGTCTCGCCGTTATTACCGGTGATGCGAAGGTGTCGGTAACCCTCGAATGTCAGCGTTGCGGGAAACCGTTCCCTCATCATGTTCACACAACGTATTGTTTCAGCCCTGTCAGAAATGACGAACAGGCAGAAGCACTACCGGAAGCGTATGAGCCGATTGAGGTTAACGAATTCGGTGAAATCGATCTGCAGGCGATGGTTGAGGATGAAATCATTCTTTCCTTGCCGGTAGTTCCGGTGCATGATTCTGAACACTGTGAAGTGTCCGACGCGGACATGGTCTTTGGCGAACTGCCTGAAGAGGCACAAAAACCAAACCCATTTGCCGTATTAGCCAGCTTAAAGCATAAGTAATTGAGGAGTAAGGTCCATGGCCGTACAACAGAATAAACCAACCCGTTCCAAACGTGGCATGCGTCGTTCCCATGACGCTCTGACCGCAGTCACCAGCCTGTCTGTAGACAAAACTTCTGGTGAGAAACACCTGCGTCACCACATCACTGCCGACGGTTTCTACCGCGGTCGCAAGGTAATCGCTAAGTAATCACGCCTTACTCCGTGGATTTCACGTTGCAAGAAAACGTAGTCAACGTCCTTGTAACGTGAAAGACAAGAGTAAAAGCGTGGTGAAGCTTAGTGAGGATCTCCCCAGGTAACTGGGGAATAACCGAACCGGGCAGCGACGATACCTTGACACGTCTAACCCTGGCGTTAGATGTCATGGGGGGCGATTTTGGCCCATCCGTGACAGTGCCTGCAGCACTGCAGGCACTGAACTCTAATTCGCAACTCACACTTCTTTTAGTCGGCGACCCCGACGCCATCACGCCATTACTTGCCAAAGCTGATTTCGAACAACGTTCGCGACTGCAGATTATCCCTGCACAGTCAGTTATTGCCAGTGATGCGCGACCCGCGCAGGCTATCCGCAGTAGCCGCGGAAGCTCGATGCGCCTGGCGCTGGAGCTGGTGAAAGAAGGGCGAGCCGAAGCCTGCGTTAGCGCGGGAAATACCGGCGCGCTGATGGGATTGGCGAAGTTATTGCTTAAGCCCATTGAGGGGATTGAGCGCCCGGCGCTGGTGACGGTACTGCCGCATCAGCAAAAGGGCAAAACGGTAGTGCTGGATTTAGGCGCTAACGTCGATTGCGACAGTACAATGCTGGTGCAGTTCGCCGTAATGGGCGCAGTGTTAGCTGAAGAAGTGGTGGGGATTAAAAACCCACGCATTGCGTTGTTGAATATCGGTGAAGAAGAGATGAAAGGTCTCACCAGCATTCGCGATGCGTCGGCAATGCTCAAAAAACTGCCGTCCTTCAACTATATTGGTTACCTTGAAGCTAACGAACTGTTGACGGGGAAAACGGATGTTCTGGTTTGTGACGGATTCACAGGCAACGTCACATTAAAGACGATGGAAGGTGTTGTCAGGATGTTCCTTTCGCTGCTGAAATCACAGGGAGAGGGAAAAAAACGGTCGTGGTGGCTGATTTTATTAAAGCGTTGGTTACAAAAAAGCCTGAGCAGGCGATTCAGTCACCTCAACCCCGACCAGTATAATGGCGCCTGTCTGTTAGGATTGCGCGGTTCTGTGATCAAAAGTCATGGCGCTGCCAACCAGCGCGCATTTTGCGTCGCAATAGAGCAGGCAGTGCAGGCGGTGCAGCGGCAGGTTCCACAGCGGATCGCCGCTCGCCTGGAATCGTTATACCCAGCAGGCTTTGAACTGCCAGGGAGCAGCAGCGGTAACGGGAATGCCCGACAGCACACCGGGACCAACGGATACGACTGACGCCCTGCGGTTTGAACAACGCGGGTATATTACCCAAGAGTGACTGAGCGTACATGTATACAAAGATTATTGGCACCGGCAGCTACCTGCCTGAGCAAGTGCGTACTAACGCCGACCTGGAAAAAATGGTTGAAACGACTGACGAGTGGATTGTCACACGTACAGGTATTCGTGAACGCCGTATTGCCGCAGCGAACGAGACAGTTGCTACGATGGGCTTCGAAGCCGCAAAGAAAGCGCTGGAAATGGCGAATGTCAACCCGGAACAAATTGGTCTGATCGTTGTTGCGACCACCTCGGGTACTCATGCCTTCCCGAGCTCTGCGTGCCAGATTCAATCTATGCTGGGTGTCAAAGGCTGTCCGGCGTTTGACGTCGCAGCTGCCTGCGCGGGCTTCACCTACGCGTTGAGCATCGCCGACCAGTATGTGAAAAACGGCGCCGTAGATTACGCGCTGGTGATTGGCGCCGACGTGCTGGCGCGCACCTGCGATCCAACCGATCGCGGTACGATCATTATCTTCGGCGACGGCGCGGGCGCAGTGGTGCTTGGCGCTTCTGAAGAGCCAGGCATTATTTCCACGCATCTGCATGCCGATGGCCGCTACGGTGAGCTGTTAACGCTGCCGAACGCCGATCGCGTAGAGCCGGAAAATCCGATTTATCTGACGATGGCCGGCAACGAAGTGTTTAAAGTTGCGGTCACCGAACTGGCGCATATCGTTGACGAGACGCTGGCGGCCAATAATCTTGAGCGCTCGGCGCTAGATTGGCTGGTGCCGCACCAGGCTAACCTGCGGATCATCAGCGCGACGGCGAAAAAGCTGGGAATGTCGATGGATAATGTGGTGGTCACGCTCGATCGTCACGGTAACACTTCTGCCGCCTCGGTCCCTTGCGCGCTCGATGAAGCCGTTCGCGATGGCCGTATTCAACGCGGCCAGTTGATTCTGCTGGAAGCCTTCGGTGGTGGTTTCACCTGGGGTTCCGCGCTGGTTCGTTTTTAGTATAAGGATTTAAACATGACGCAATTTGCTTTTGTGTTCCCGGGACAGGGCTCTCAGGCTGTCGGTATGCTGGCAGATATGGCCGCGACCTGGCCAGTTATTGAAGAGACTTTCGGCGAAGCTTCCGCAGCGTTGGGTTACGATCTGTGGGCGCTTGCCCAACAGGGCCCGGCAGAAGAACTGAACAAAACCTGGCAAACGCAGCCGGCGCTGCTGACCGCTTCCGTCGCGTTATATCGCGTATGGCAGCAGCAGGGTGGTAAAGCGCCGGCGCTGTTAGCCGGTCATAGCCTTGGCGAATACTCTGCGCTGGTCTGCGCGGGCGTGATTAATTTCGCTGATGCCGTTCGTCTGGTTGAACTGCGTGGCAAATTCATGCAGGAAGCGGTACCAGAAGGTACCGGCGCGATGTCTGCAATTATTGGCCTCGACGACGCGTCCATCGCTAAAGCCTGTGAAGAATCTGCACAAGGGCAGGTGGTTTCGCCAGTGAACTACAATTCACCGGGTCAGGTGGTTATCGCCGGGCACAAAGAAGCCGTTGAGCGTGCAGGCGCTGCGTGTAAAGCCGCAGGCGCCAAACGTGCGCTGCCGTTGCCGGTCAGCGTACCGTCTCACTGCGCGCTGATGAAACCTGCCGCTGAAAAACTGGCGGTAGAGCTGCAGAAAATCACTTTTAATGCGCCGACCATTCCAGTTGTGAACAACGTCGACGTGAAGTGTGAAACCGCGCCTGATGCTATCCGCGACGCGCTGATTCGCCAACTGTACAGCCCGGTTCAGTGGACTAAGACCGTTGAGTTTATGGCATCTCAGGGCGTCGAGCACCTGTATGAAATGGGCCCGGGTAAAGTCCTCACCGGCCTGACCAAACGTATTGTTGACACCCTGACTGCTTCTGCGCTCAACGAGCCGGCTGCGATGTCTGCGGCGCTTGAGCAATAAAAGAGGAATACCATGAGTTTTGAAGGAAAAATCGCGCTGGTTACCGGTGCGAGCCGCGGTATCGGCCGCGCAATCGCTGAAACCCTCGCCGCGCGCGGCGCGAAAGTTATCGGTACTGCCACCAGCGAAAGCGGTGCGCAGGCAATCAGCGACTATTTAGGCGCCAACGGTAAAGGTCTGATGTTGAATGTGACCGACCCGGCATCTATTGAATCTGTTCTGGAAAATGTTCGCGCAGAGTTTGGCGAAGTTGATATCCTGGTCAATAATGCCGGGATTACTCGTGATAACCTGTTAATGCGAATGAAAGATGATGAGTGGAACGATATTATCGAAACCAACCTGTCATCTGTATTCCGTCTGTCAAAAGCGGTAATGCGCGCTATGATGAAAAAGCGTCATGGGCGTATTATCACTATCGGTTCTGTGGTTGGTACCATGGGAAATGCTGGTCAGGCTAACTACGCTGCGGCGAAAGCGGGTCTGATTGGTTTCAGTAAGTCACTGGCACGTGAAGTTGCGTCTCGCGGTATTACTGTAAACGTTGTTGCTCCGGGCTTTATTGAAACGGACATGACGCGTGCGCTGACCGATGAGCAGCGTGCGGGTACGCTGGCTGCAGTTCCTGCGGGGCGCCTTGGCTCCCCAAATGAAATCGCCAGCGCGGTTGCATTCTTAGCCTCTGACGAAGCGGGTTACATCACTGGTGAAACCCTGCACGTCAATGGCGGGATGTATATGGTCTGACCGAGATTTGCGCAAAATGTTCAGGAAGCGCGCAGTCTGCACGCTTGCGGGTACAGTTTTGTGCGAAATCATTTGCGTTATTAGGGCAAACAGCCGCAAAATAGCGTAAAATCGTGGTAAGACCTGCCGGGATTTAGTTGCAAATTTTTCAACATTTTATACACTACGAAAACCATCGCGAAAGCGAGTTTTGATAGGAAATTTAAGAGTATGAGCACTATCGAAGAACGCGTTAAGAAAATTATCGGCGAACAGCTGGGCGTTAAGCAGGAAGAAGTTACCAACAATGCTTCCTTCGTTGAAGACCTGGGCGCTGATTCTCTTGACACCGTTGAGCTGGTAATGGCTCTGGAAGAAGAGTTTGATACTGAGATTCCGGACGAAGAAGCTGAGAAAATCACCACCGTTCAGGCTGCCATTGATTACATCAACGGTCACCAGGCGTAAGTGAACATCTCCAGGCGGTCATTCGACCGCCTGAGTTTTATCTTTTTTTGTCCCACAAGAATCTATTTTCCCTCCCTGGAGGACAACCGTGTCTAAGCGTCGTGTAGTTGTGACCGGACTGGGCATGTTGTCTCCTGTCGGCAATACCGTAGAGTCTACCTGGAAAGCTCTCCTTGCCGGTCAGAGTGGCATCAGCCTGATCGACCATTTCGATACTAGCGCCTATGCAACGAAATTTGCTGGCTTAGTAAAGGATTTTAACTGTGATGATATCATCTCGCGCAAAGAACAGCGCAAGATGGATGCCTTCATTCAATATGGAATTGTCGCTGGCGTTCAGGCCATGCAGGATTCTGGCCTTGAAGTGACGGAAGAAAACGCAACCCGCATCGGCGCCGCTATCGGTTCCGGTATCGGGGGCCTCGGCCTGATCGAAGAAAACCATAGTTCGCTGGTAAACGGCGGACCGCGGAAGATCAGCCCGTTCTTCGTTCCGTCCACAATTGTTAACATGGTGGCCGGTCATCTGACCATCATGTTTGGTCTGCGTGGACCGAGTATCTCCATCGCGACCGCGTGTACTTCAGGCGTACACAATATCGGCCACGCGGCACGTATTATCGCCTATGGCGATGCCGACGCGATGGTTGCCGGTGGTGCAGAGAAGGCGAGTACGCCGCTGGGCGTAGGCGGCTTTGGCGCTGCGCGCGCGCTGTCCACCCGCAATGACAACCCGCAGGCGGCAAGCCGTCCGTGGGATAAAGAGCGTGATGGCTTCGTGCTGGGCGACGGTGCTGGTATGGTCGTGCTGGAAGAGTACGAGCATGCGAAAAAACGCGGCGCGAAAATCTACGCAGAGATCGTTGGTTTTGGTATGAGCAGCGATGCGTACCATATGACGTCTCCACCGGAAGATGGCGCTGGCGCTGCGCTGGCGATGGTTAACGCCATTCGCGACGCGGCGATTGAACCGGGCCAGATTGGCTATGTCAACGCCCACGGTACTTCGACGCCAGCCGGTGATAAAGCAGAAGCCCAGGCGGTGAAATCCGTGTTTGGCGATGCGGCAAGCCGCGTGATGGTGAGCTCCACCAAATCAATGACCGGCCACCTGTTAGGCGCGGCTGGCGCAGTAGAGTCTATCTACTCTATTCTGGCGCTGCGCGATCAGGCGGTTCCGCCGACCATCAACCTGGATAACCCGGATGAAGGTTGCGACCTCGACTTCGTTCCTCATGAAGCGCGTCAGGTTTCCGGTATGGAATACACCCTGTGTAACTCCTTCGGCTTTGGCGGTACTAACGGTTCGATTATCTTCAAAAAAGTATGATCAACCGCTAATGCTGGTTTAAGCGTTGACGAAAAGACCCGCCTGGCGGGTCTTTTTTTATTCGGTTTTCTCCGCTTGTTCTCTGCTTTTTATCCTGAGACACTGTGCCACCGGTGAGAGGAGCCCCCTATGTTCTTGATAAATGGTGTCGAGCAGGATGTGCTGGCAGCAAACGACCGTGCAATTCAATTCGGTGATGGGTGTTTTACCACCTCGCGAATCATCGACGGCCAGATAGCCTTCTTCAATGCCCATTTGGGCCGCTTGCAAGATACTTGCGAAAAACTCTTGATACCTTTTTCTGAATGGGAAACGTTGGCCGCAGAAATGCAAGAACTGGCAAAGCCACATCGAGAAGGCGTACTCAAAGTGGTCATAACGCGTGGTTCAGGAGGTCGGGGATATAGCGCGAGCGGATGCATTCAACCTACCCGCATGATGAGTGTGTCGTCTTTCCCCGCGCATTATGCGCGTTGGCGAGAAGAGGGAATAACCCTGGCGTTAAGCCCGATCCGTCTGGGGCGCAATCCTTCGCTGGCGGGGCTCAAACATCTTAATCGCCTCGAACAAGTCTTAATTCGTTCTCATCTTGAGCAGACGGACGCCGATGAGGCGCTGGTTCTTGACAGCGACGGGTGGCTTACGGAATGCTGTGCCGCGAATGTGTTCTGGCGTAAAGGAAGCCAGGTGTTCACGCCGCGCCTGGATCAGGCGGGCGTTAATGGCATTATGCGCCAGCACTGTATGGTTATGTTGGCACGTTCTTCTTTTGATGTTGTCGAAGTATCCATGCGCCCTGATGTACTGCGCGATGCCGATGAAGTGCTGATTTGCAATGCGCTTATGCCGCTGGTACCGGTTTGTCGTTGGGATGACGTCTGTTGGTCTGAACGCGATCTTTACCATTTTTTAGCCCCATTGTGTGAGCTGCCTGGTTAGTCATGAAGAAAATGTTACGTTTTGTCCTGCTGTTAGTCGTGGTGTTCGGTATTGCCGCAGCGGCAGGTATGTGGAAAGTCCGCCAACTGGCAGATAGTAAGTTGCTTATTAAAGAAGAGACCATCTTCACCCTTGAGCCAGGAACCGGGCGAGTGGTGCTTGGCCAGCAGCTGTATGGCGATAAAATCATTAATCGTCCACGCGTATTCCAGTGGCTGCTGCGCGTCGAACCTGAACTTTCTCATTTCAAAGCGGGTACCTATCGCTTCACACCGCAAATGACGGTGCGCGAGATGCTGCAGCTTTTAGCGAGCGGTAAAGAAGCGCAGTTCCCGCTACGGTTTGTTGAAGGGATGCGCGTTAGCGACTATTTGCGTCAGCTGCGCGATGCGCCGTATGTGAAGCACACTTTAGAAGACGACAGTTACGAAACGGTCGCCAAAGCGCTGGGTCTTGAGCACGCCGATTGGGTTGAAGGTTGGTTATGGCCGGATACCTGGATGTACACCGCCAATACCAGCGATATCGCCATTCTTAAACGCGCGCACCAGAAAATGGTCGCTGCGGTAGCGAAAGCCTGGGAAGGGCGGGCGGATAATCTACCCTATAAAGATCAAAACCAGTTACTGACCATGGCCTCTATCGTTGAGAAAGAGACCGCGGTTCCTGCCGAGCGCGATCGCGTGGCGTCGGTCTTTATCAACCGTCTACGCATTGGCATGCGTTTGCAGACCGACCCTACCGTAATTTACGGCATGGGAGAGCGCTATAATGGTAAACTGTCGCGTAAAGATCTGGAGACGCCGACCGCCTATAACACCTATGTGATTAGCGGTATGCCGCCTGGACCCATAGCGGTTCCTGGTGAAGCGTCTCTCAATGCGGCAGCCCATCCGGCTAAAACGCCGTACCTCTATTTTGTTGCCGACGGAAAAGGCGGCCATACGTTCAATACCAATCTGGCCAGCCATAACCGTTCGGTTCAGGACTATTTAAAAGTACTTAAGGAAAAAAATGCGCAGTAACTATATCGTCATCGAAGGCCTGGAAGGGGCGGGGAAAACGACCGCACGCAATCTGGTCGTTGAGACACTCGAACAGCTGGGTATCCGCGATATGGTGTTTACCCGTGAACCGGGCGGTACCATCCTGGCTGAAAAACTGCGCAGCCTGGTGCTGGATATCCAGTCTACCGGCGATGAAGTCATTAACGATAAAGCGGAAGTGCTGATGTTTTACGCCGCCCGCGTACAGCTGGTGGAAACGGTGATTAAGCCTGCTCTGGCTCGCGGTCAATGGGTCATTGGCGACCGTCACGATCTCTCAACTCAGGCCTACCAGGGCGGGGGGCGCGGTATCGATCAGGGGATGCTGGCGACGCTACGCGATGCGGTACTCGGTGATTTTCGCCCTGATTTAACACTCTATCTTGACGTGACGCCGGAAGTTGGCCTTAAGCGCGCCCGCGCGCGAGGCGATCTGGATCGGATTGAGCAGGAGTCGATGAATTTCTTTAATCGTACCCGCGCGCGCTACCTTGAGCTGGCGGCGCAGGATCCGACTATCCGCACGGTGGATGCGACGCAGCCGCTGGAAGCGGTTGAGCGCGACATTCGCGCAGTTGTCACGCAATGGGTTGCGGAGCAGCGCGCATGAAATGGTATCCGTGGTTACGCCCGTCCTTCGAGCAGCTAGTCGCTGGTTATCAGGCAGGACGGGGTCACCATGCGTTATTACTCCAGGCATTACCGGGGATGGGGGGCGATGCGCTTATCTACGCGTTATGCCGTTTCCTGATGTGCCGCCAGCCGGAAGGGCATAAAAGCTGTGGCCATTGTCATAGCTGCCAGCTTATGCAGGCGGGGACCCATCCTGATTACTACACTCTGGTTCCGGAGAAGGGCAAGAGCGCGCTAGGCATCGATGCGGTGCGCGGCATCACTGAAAAACTCTATGAGCGTGCGCGTCTCGGCGGCGCGAAGGTGGTGTGGATCAACGATGCGACGTTGTTAACCGATGCCGCCGCCAATGCTTTGCTGAAGACGCTGGAAGAGCCGCCGGAAAATACCTGGTTTTTCCTGGCCTGCCCGGAGCCGGCGCGTCTGCTCGCCACCTTGCGCAGCCGGTGCTTCTCATATCACCTTACTCCGCCTTCTGAAGCCTGGGCGTTAGGGTGGTTAGCACGTGAAGTGACAATGTCACAAGAAGCTTTATTGGCCGCGTTGCGCCTCAGCGCTAACGCACCCGCGGCAGCGCTGGAGTTACTGCAAGAGGCTAACTGGGCTCCGCGACAACAGCTTTGCCAGGCGTTAGCCAGCGCGTTAACCAGCGGTGACTGGCTGTCATTATTGCCGGTTCTGAATCACGAACAGGCCCCGGTGCGTCTGCACTGGCTGGCATCGCTGTTGCTGGATGCGCAGAAGCGGCAACAGGGGATTACGCTTCTGAGTAATCCAGATGCCTGGACGCTGGTTAACCAACTGGCGCAAACACTTTCGGGCCCACGTCTTGAAGCTATCACGCGCGATGTTAGCGCCTGTCGCGAGCAGTTGCTGAGCGTGGTCGGCGTCAACCGCGAACTACTACTCACCGAGCGCCTCCTGCGCTGGGAACATTACCTGCAACCCGGGGCGGTTCTGCCCGTCTCACATCTCTGAGAATAAGAACATGTTTTTAGTCGATTCCCACTGCCATCTTGATGGCCTGGATTATCAAACGCTGCATAAAGATGTCGATGATGTGCTGGCGAAAGCCGCCGCGCGTGATGTTAAGTTTTGCCTGGCAGTCGCCACCACGCTGCCGGGATATCGCGGGATGCGCGAGTTAGTCGGCCAGCGAGAAAATGTCGTCTTTTCCTGCGGTGTTCATCCATTGAACCAGGATGAAGCGTATGACTTCGAAGAGCTGCGTTCGCTGGCGGCGGAAGAGGGCGTAGTGGCGATGGGGGAAACCGGGCTCGATTATTTTTATACCCCGGAAACGAAACTCCGCCAGCAGGAGTCTTTCCGCCAGCATATCCGCATTGGCCGCGAATTGAATAAGCCGGTGATTGTGCATACCCGCGATGCGCGCGCCGATACGCTGGCGATTTTACAGGAAGAAAAGGTGACGGATTGCGGTGGCGTACTACACTGTTTCACTGAAGACAGGGAGACAGCGGGTAAATTGCTGGACATGGGGTTTTATATTTCGTTTTCCGGTATCGTCACGTTCCGTAACGCGGAGCAGCTACGAGATGCCACGCGCTATGTTCCGCTCGATCGCTTGCTGGTAGAGACCGATTCGCCTTATCTGGCGCCGGTACCACATCGCGGTAAAGAGAACCAGCCGGCGATGGTGCGCGATGTCGCTGAATACATGGCGGTGCTGAAGGGCGTGTCGCTGGAGCAGCTCGCGCAACAAACCACCGATAACTTTGCCAGCTTGTTCCACATCGACCCTGCCAGACTGCAACCCGCCTGATCTTTCTATTATTTTAAGGCTCGTAATTAATAGTTAAAGCGAGTAAAGTTCACCGCCGCGACAGAGGCGGTGAGCGCATTTTTGCAACATACAGATACACATTATGTAAATCAGTGTAAATTTTTATATGTTGACTGAATGAAACGTGATAGCCGTCAAACAATGTACGCGTTAATTATTTTACTCTGTGTAATAAATAAAGGGCGCTTAGATGTCCTGTCCACGGCACGGTTCTCCCCCCGGGCCAATGCGTGAAAGCGTAAAAAAGTACCAAATACTCAGGAGCACTCTCAATTATGTTTAAGAATGCATTTGCTAACCTGCAGAAGGTCGGTAAATCGCTGATGCTGCCAGTATCCGTACTGCCTATTGCAGGTATCCTGCTGGGCGTCGGTTCTGCCAACTTCAGCTGGCTGCCAGCCGTGGTCTCCCACGTCATGGCGGAAGCAGGCGGTTCAGTTTTCGCCAATATGCCGCTGATCTTCGCAATCGGTGTTGCGCTTGGCTTCACCAATAACGACGGTGTATCCGCACTGGCTGCAGTCGTAGCTTACGGCATCATGGTGAAAACCATGGCGGTAGTCGCGCCGCTGGTTCTGCATTTACCTGCTGAGGAAATCGCAGCCAAACACCTGGCTGATACCGGTGTGCTTGGCGGTATTATCTCCGGTGCGATTGCAGCCTACATGTTCAACCGCTTCTACCGTATCAAGCTGCCTGAATATCTGGGCTTCTTCGCGGGCAAGCGTTTTGTGCCGATTATCTCTGGTCTCGCCGCTATCTTCACCGGCGTGATCCTGTCCTTCATCTGGCCGCCGATTGGTTCCGCCATCCAGACCTTCTCTCAGTGGGCTGCTTACCAGAACCCGGTTGTGGCGTTCGGTATCTACGGTTTCATCGAGCGTTGCCTGGTACCGTTTGGTCTGCACCATATCTGGAACGTACCTTTCCAGATGCAAATTGGTGAATACACCAACGCTGCAGGTCAGGTGTTCCATGGCGACATCCCTCGTTACATGGCAGGCGACCCGACTGCTGGTAAACTGTCTGGCGGCTTCCTGTTCAAAATGTACGGCCTGCCGGCTGCAGCTATCGCGATTTGGCACTCTGCTAAACCAGAAAACCGTGCCAAAGTCGGCGGTATTATGATCTCCGCGGCGCTGACCTCGTTCCTGACCGGTATTACCGAGCCGATCGAGTTCTCCTTCATGTTCGTTGCGCCGATCCTGTATATCATCCACGCGATTCTTGCAGGCCTGGCATTCCCGATCTGTATCCTGTTGGGTATGCGTGACGGGACGTCGTTCTCTCACGGTCTGATCGACTTTATCGTTCTTTCCGGCAACAGCAGCAAGCTGTGGCTGTTCCCGATTGTCGGTATTTGCTATGCGATCGTGTACTACGTGGTCTTCCGCGTGCTGATTAAAGCGCTGAACCTGAAAACTCCAGGCCGTGAAGATGCAACTGAAGACAGCAAATCCGCTGCGACCAGTGAAATGGCGCCGGCGCTGATTGCCGCCTTCGGTGGTAAAGAGAACATCACAAACCTCGACGCATGTATTACTCGTCTGCGCGTAAGCGTGGCTGACGTAGCGAAAGTTGATCAGGCTGGCCTGAAAAAACTGGGTGCTGCTGGCGTAGTTGTTGCAGGTTCCGGCGTTCAGGCTATTTTCGGCACCAAGTCCGATAACCTGAAAACCGAGATGGATGAGTACATCCGCAATAGCTAAGACGTAGTGTGGGGAGACTAAGGCAGCCAAATGGCTGCCTTTTTTACGTTGGTATTCTGGTCATTGTTTGGCAATACCCGGAAAATGGGGGAAATGCTTATTCCCTCAGCGGCTAAGTCTATAGTTGAATAAGAAAAACTGCATTCAGGTTGAAAGAGAGGGAGGAAGTCGCTCATACTCTTAGCTGATCCTGTGCATTCGTGTTTATCTGCAGAGGCAGGCCGGGGCACGGTATAAAACTAATAAGGAATCAGTCATGGCAGAAGAAACGATTTTCAGCAAAATCATTCGCCGGGAAATCCCGTCGGATATTGTGTATCAGGATGAACTGGTCACCGCTTTTCGCGATATCTCTCCGCAGGCGCCGACCCATATTCTGATTATCCCGAATATCCTGATTCCAACCGTAAATGACGTCACCGCCGAACACGAACAGGCGCTAGGCCGAATGATGACCGTCGCGGCGAAGATTGCCCGTGATGAAGGTCTGGCTGACGACGGCTACCGTCTTATCGTTAACTGCAACCGCCACGGCGGGCAGGAAGTTTACCATATTCATATGCACCTGTTGGGCGGCCGTCCGTTGGGCCCGATGCTGGCGCATAAAGGCTAAATCGATGCGTGCTGCTTATTCAGGCGTCCTGGTTCTGGCGGCGCTGTTGGCCGGATGTAGCTCGCACCCGGAAATTCCGGTTGGCGAGCAGCAGACGTTGGTGATGGAATCCAGCGTTCTGGCGGCTGGCATCAGCGCCGATCCGCCGTCGGTGACCGCTTCGGAAATTCAGGCCACCGCTACCTCAAGATTATTTAATGAACGGCAAGAGCCCATTACCGTGCACTACCGTTTTTTCTGGTATGACGCCCATGGGCTTGAGATGCATCCGCTGGACCCTGCGCGTAGCGTGACGGTTCCAGCACGCTCGTCCGTCGTGCTCTACGGCAGTGCCAATATTCTCGGGGCGCACAAAGCCCGCCTTTATCTTTATCTTTAAGAGGTCATCATAATGATTAAAATGTGTCGCTATGCGTTAATCACAGCACTGGCGATATTCCTGGCTGGCTGTGTGGGGCAACGTAATGAACCTGCGCCGGTCGAGGAGGCGAAGCCGAAGCCGGAACAACCTGCGCAGCCGCAGCCGACGGTGCCTGCCGTGCCGACGGTACCAACGCAGCCGGGGCCGATCGAACACGGCGGCGAACAGCCATCGCAGCCGTCTCAGCCTGCTCCGCGCGTTCGTCACTACAACTGGGACGCCGCCGTACAACCAATGGTCGGCCAGATGCTGCAGGCCGGCGGAGTGAACGCTGGCAGCATTCTGTTGGTGGATAGCGTCAATAACCGTACCAACGGATCGCTGAATGCGGCCGAAGCGACCTCCGCGCTGCGCAACGCGCTGGCGGGCAACGGCAAGTTTACGCTGGTATCGACTCAGCAGCTTGCGGTGGCTAAACAACAGCTGGGCCTGTCGGCGCAGGATAGTCTCGGCAGCCGCAGCAAAGCGATGGGGATTGCGCGCACCGTTGGCGCACAGTACGTGCTGTATTCCAACGCCACCGGCAACGTGAATGCGCCGGAGCTGAAAATGCAGCTGATGCTGGTGCAGTCCGGCGAGATTATCTGGTCAGGCAAAGGTGCGGTTCAGCAACAATAAGCTTACGCGCGACGAGCTCTTGTCGCGCTTCTTTCCTCGCTATTCACCTGTCGCCGCCTTGACTGAAAACGGTCTTAGCGGCGGCAGCTGCGTTATCAGCGATGGCGTCCGTCGGCTGGTGTTGCGCCAGCCTCACGATCCGCTGGCGCCGCTCAGCCATTTTCTGCGCCAGTACCGCGCGCTTCAGCACCTTCCGGCGTCGCTTTCGCCGGCGCCGGTGTTCTTTTCGCCACGCTGGATGGTGGTGGAGTATTGCGCAGGAGAAGTGAAAAGCGCGCTGCCGGAGTGCCCTTCGCTTGCCGGGTTATTGTATCATCTGCACCAACAGCCGCGTTTTGGCTGGCGCATCGAGCTGGCGCCGTTGCTTGAGTTGTACTGGCAGCAGTGCGATCCGACCAGGCGCACCGTTTTCTGGCTGCGCTGGCATAAACGGTTATTGCGCCAGCGTGAACCGCGGCCGTTGCGTTTAGCGCCTCTGCATATGGACGTCCACGCTGGTAATATTATTCATAGCCGCGACGGTCTGCGCTTGATTGACTGGGAGTATGCGGGAGACGGCGATATCGCGCTTGAACTGGCGGCGGTATGGTGCGATGCCCATACGCGTTGCCAGCTGCTCAATGAGTATTCGCGCTTTGCCCGAATTGATAAGCAGCAACTGCGGCGGCAAATACAGCGTTGGCGGCCGTGGGTCCTTATATTGATGGCGGGCTGGTATGAGCGGCGCTGGCAGCAGAGCGGCGACCGGCAATTTATTGCACTGGCGGATGCGACATGGCGTCAGTTAAAAACAGAAAATAAAGGATAAGAGAGGTCTGTGTGGGTCCGGTAATGTTGGATGTCGAAGGTTTTGAACTGGATGCGGAAGAGCGTGAGATTCTGGCTCATCCTTTGGTCGGCGGCTTAATTTTGTTTACCCGCAACTACCACGATCCGGCGCAGTTGCGCGAACTGGTACGCCAAATCCGCGAGGCCTCGCGTAATCATCTCGTGGTGGCGGTGGATCAGGAAGGTGGGCGTGTGCAGCGCTTTCGCGAAGGTTTTACCCGTCTGCCGGCCGCGCAGTCTTTTGCCGCGCTGCTGGGGGTGGAAGAGGGCGGTAAGCTCGCCGCAGAAGCCGGTTGGCTGATGGCCAGCGAAATGATTGCCATGGATATTGATATCAGCTTCGCGCCGGTGCTGGATGTGGGGCACATCAGCGCTGCGATCGGCGAACGCTCATGGCATGAAGACCCGCAAAAGGCGCTGGTGATGGCGCGTCATTTCATTGACGGTATGCATGCCGCCGGTATGAAAACCACCGGTAAACACTTCCCGGGCCACGGCGCGGTGACGGCGGATTCACACAAAGAGACACCGTTTGATCCGCGTCCGGCAGCGGAAATCCGTGCTAAAGATATGGCGGTGTTCAAGAGCCTGATCGATGAACAACGCCTGGATGCGATTATGCCGGCGCATGTGATTTACTCTGACATCGATCCGCGCCCGGCGAGTGGTTCAGAATACTGGCTGAAAACGGTGCTGCGCGGCGAGCTGGGCTTTGATGGCGTCATCTTCTCAGACGACCTGTCGATGGAAGGGGCGGCGATCATGGGCAGCTATGCTGAACGTGGGCAGGCATCGCTCGATGCCGGTTGCGATATGATCCTGGTCTGCAATAATCGTAAAGGCGCGGTGAGCGTATTGGATAACCTGTCCCCGATCAAAGCAGAGCGTGTTACAAAATTGTATCATAAAGGTTCATTTACCCGTCAGGAACTGCGAGATTCCGCTCGTTGGCAAACGGTAAGCGCACAGCTGGAACAGCTCCATGCGCGCTGGCAAGAAGCGAAGTCTGTGTAGTTAACCTGAAGGGCGTTGTTGTCTGGTGAGGATACGATGATTATCTATTTACACGGTTTTGACTCTAACAGCCCCGGTAACCATGAAAAGGTGCTGCAGCTGCAGTTTATCGACCCTGACGTGCGGTTGATTAGCTACAGTACGCTCCATCCAAAACATGATATGCAGCATTTGTTGAAGGAAGTCGACAAAATGCTGCAGCTCACTGCCGACGATCGGCCACTCATATGCGGCGTCGGGTTAGGCGGTTACTGGGCGGAAAGGATCGGTTTCCTCTGCGATATTCGGCAGGCCGTGTTCAACCCGAACCTGTTCCCCTACGAGAACATGGAAGGGAAAATCGACAGGCCGGAAGAGTATCAGGATATCGCCACCAAGTGCGTGAACAACTTCCGCGAAAAAAATCGCGACCGCTGCCTGGTGATGCTATCACGCCATGATGAGGCGCTGGATAGCCAACGCTCGGCTGAAGTGCTGCATCATTATTACGAAATCATCTGGGATGAAGAACAGACGCACAAATTTAAAAGTCTTTCACCGCATCTGCAGCGAATAAAGGCTTTTAAGACCCTCGGCTAACCTTGTTTTCACTTTCTCAGCCCGCCGTGTGCAAACGCCGCGGGCTTTTTCTTGTCCATAATTGACGTTGTTCGTTTAAAAAATATGCGGTAAAACTTGATGCACATCAATTTTGGTATGACCAATGTTCCGTTCATGCTATTCTCGGTCCTGCTGAATGGTTTCATTGCTGCAACTTGTTGTTAACTAAGAGCTATTTGGATAACTTTTAATTAACAATTGGTTAATACTTTTAGGGGGTCTTGTGACTACGCCATTGAAAAGAATCGTTATTGTAGGTGGTGGTGCCGGCGGACTGGAACTGGCTACTCAGTTGGGTAGAAAGCTGGGCCGCAACAAAAAAGCGAAAATTACGCTGGTGGATCGCAACCATAGCCACCTGTGGAAGCCGCTACTGCATGAAGTGGCGACCGGTTCTCTGGATGAGGGCGTTGATGCGCTGAGCTACCTGGCGCATGCGCGTAACCACGGTTTCCAGTTCCAGTTAGGATCGGTGGTGGATATCAATCGCGAAGGAAAGACCATTACTCTCGCGGAACTGCGCAACGAGAAAGGCGAGCTGTTGGTTGCCGAGCGTAAGCTGCCGTACGACACGCTGGTGATGGCGCTGGGTAGTACCTCAAATGACTTTAACACGCCAGGGGTGAAGGAAAACTGCATTTTCCTTGATAACCCGCACCAGGCGCGCCGTTTCCATCAGGAAATGCTTAACCTGTTCCTCAAGTATTCTGCAAACCTCGGCGCCAACGGTAAGGTCAATATCGCCATCGTTGGCGGCGGGGCTACCGGGGTTGAGCTGTCCGCCGAGCTACATAATGCGGTGAAACAGCTGCATAGCTATGGTTACAAAGGGTTGACCAACGAAGCGCTGAACGTGACGCTGGTTGAAGCCGGCGAACGTATTCTTCCGGCGCTGCCGCCGCGCATTTCCGGCGCCGCGCACAATGAACTGACTAAGCTTGGCGTACGTGTCCTGACGCAGACCATGGTGACCAGCGCAGACGTTAACGGCCTGCACACTAAAGATGGTCAATTTATTGATGCCGACCTGATGGTGTGGGCGGCGGGCATCAAAGCGCCTGATTTCATGAAAGAGATTGGCGGCCTGGAGACCAACCGCATTAACCAACTGGTGGTGGAGCCGACGCTGCAGACAACGCGTGATCCGGATATCTACGCTATCGGCGATTGTGCCTCATGCGCTCGTCCGGAAGGCGGCTTTGTACCTCCACGCGCCCAGGCGGCGCACCAGATGGCGACCTGCGCGTTGAATAACATTCTGGCGCAGATGAAAGGTAAAGCGCTGAAACCGTATGTCTATAAAGATCACGGTTCACTGGTCTCCCTGTCGAACTACTCCACCGTTGGCAGCCTGATGGGTAACCTGATGCGTGGCTCGATGATGGTTGAAGGGCGAATTGCGCGCTTCGTGTATATCTCGCTGTACCGCATGCATCAGATTGCGTTACACGGCTATTTCAAGACCGGCCTGATGATGTTGGTAGGACGTATTAACCGCATCATTCGTCCGCGTCTCAAGCTGCACTAAGCTGTCAGCAATCAGGATAGCGCCATCGCGGCGCTATCCTGAAAACACAGCATATCCTTCTGCCAGAATCGCTAATTCCTGTTAGGAATCCTCTGAATCCCCTTGATTTGCCGTAGGTTCCCGCATTTTTCATCCGCTTTCTGATTTGCATACCCCCTGAGCAGCACGCAGAATTGCTAGTAACAGCAATGAAGGAGGAATTCCCGTGAATAAATCAATGTTGGCGGGTATTGGGATTGGCGTTGCCGCCGCGTTGGGCGTCGCCGCCGTTGCCGGTCTCAATGTATTAGATCGTGGCCCGCAATATGCGCAAGTGGTGTCCAGTACGCCGATAAAAGAAAGCATAAAAACGCCGCGCCAGGAATGCCGTAACGTGACCGTTACCCATCGTCGTCCGGTGCAGGATGAAAACCGTATTGCCGGTTCCGTTCTCGGCGCGGTCGCCGGGGGCGTGATTGGCCACCAGTTTGGCGGCGGGCGAGGGCGTGATGTCGCTACCGTGGTTGGCGCGCTGGGCGGCGGCTATGCCGGTAACCAAATTCAGGGCTCGATGCAGGATAACGACACCTATACCACCACCCAGCAGCGCTGTAAGACGGTTTACGACAAGTCGGAAAAAATGCTCGGTTATGATGTCACCTATAAAATCGGCGACCAGCAGGGCAAAATCCGCATGGACCACCAGCCGGGGGCGCAAATCCCGCTGGACAGCAACGGTCAGCTGATTCTGAATAACAAAGCGTAAAACAGCAGTTTTAAGCTATTAGCCCCTCAATCACTCAGGCTGAGGGGCTTTTTTTATTAGAACGTTAACGCGTAGTTCAGGCCGAAGGTCCGGCCACGGCCTTTATATTCGTACAGCCCGGCGCTGCCATAGGTTGGACTGTACAATAGCGGCGCGCGCTGTCCCCAGATGGTGACGTAATCTTCGTTCAGCAAGTTTTCGATGCTAAAGGTCAGTTTACCCACCGGCAGCAAATAGCTACCGATAAAATCGACGGTATTGTACCCATCAAGCTTATTGCCGCTGGCATCGCTTAAATCAAATACCTGCTGGCTTTGCACGCGTAGCGACCACGGGTCCGGCGCCCAGCCGACCCAGGCGGTGGCTTTCGACGGCGAGGCCAGGGTGACGTCCCACTTCTGCCAACTGCCATCGGTTTTTACTTGCGATTTCAGCACGTTGAAGTTAGCGCCCAGGCTCCAGTCGCTATCAGGCACGAAGTAGTCCACCGCGCCTTCCACGCCGTAAATGCGTCGTTTATCCGATTGCACATCAATGGTCATATCACTGCGGTTAACTACGATGGTTTTGTCTGATGTCGAGTAATAAGCGGCAAGCTGGGTGCGCAGGTTGTCGCCGGTGTAACGCCAGCCCAGCTCCCAGGAGTTAACTTTAATCCCCTGTAGCGGCGAGTCGCCGACGTTAACGCTCGAGACCAGCGGCAGATGGCCGTCGACCGCGGCGCCGTAGCTGCCGATACCGTAATATTTGCCCGGATCCGGTAGTTCGACGCCCTGAGAGAAGTTAAACCAGGTCTGCTGGCGTTCGGTAATGTGGGCGACGATCCCGGCATTAAAGAGGAAGTTATCATAATCGGTCTTACCGCCAGGAATGGCATCCGCCGACTGATATTTGCCTTTAGCGACATCCTGCTGCTGCGCGTAGCCGACAAAATCATCGACGCGGTTTTCCGTCCATTGATAGCGCACGCCGCCGCTAAGGGTGAAGATGTCGTTCAGGTCATAGCTGGTTTGCAGGAACGGCGCGAGATTGGTGATGCTGTAGCCTGGATAGCGGCCGGTGGTGTAGGCTGACTGATTATTCAGGCCGCCGGAAGCCATTGCTTTATCCAGGTCGAAGAACATTTGGTTGGAGTTGAAGGTTTCATGGTCGGCATCAACGCCCCAGGTCAGATCCCATCCCGTCAGCGGCTGGCTGTTGAAGGTGATCTTAGCGCCGTACTGATCGGTATCCTGCTGTGAAGCGGAAAAACTGCTGATTTGCCCTTTGCTCAGGGCCGGGAAGGGGTAGAAGGTCAGTGATTCGTCGCGGTAATAAATCTGGCTGACCAGATTCTGGCCGAAGAAGTCGGCGTCGGAGTATTGCAGACTGATCAAATGACGCTCGGTACCAGGCACGCGATCGGAGTTAAGCCCGTTAGAGGTCCAGGCTTTACTTTCGCCAAGTACCGCTGACATATCTTTGCCCAAATTCAGACCATAATCATCGCCCTGGCTTTTATAGTACTGCGTGACAAGCTGGAGCTGGCGCTGGTCATCGATTTCGATGGTTCCGGTACCCATCACGTCGAGTCGGTCCGAATGCTGTAAGCCGGTTTGCGTATTATCGAGGATCAGCGCGTCATTGTTGCCGTCATACCAGCCGCCGAAGCGCTGATAGGCCACCGACAATCGGCCGGAAGCATGATCGGTACCCCCGCTGACGGCCGCCGCTACTCGTTCATCATGATCGTTGCTATTGGCAAAGCCGGTTTTACCACCCAGCTCCAGATCCACCTGGCGTTCCTGCTGGCCTTTTTTCGTGACGATATTAATCAGACCGCCGGTACTGCCGCCGCCGTATAACGACGTGGCGCCGGAAATAACTTCAATATGTTCGATGTTAAACGGATCGATGGCGTCAAGCTGGCGGCTATCGGTACGCGATGAATTGAGACGCACGCCGTCGATGAGCACGACGATGGCGCGTCCGCGCATGTTCATGCCGTAGTTGGTACGCCCCTGGCTGCTGACATCTATCCCGGGGATCAGCTGCGCGAGGACATCTTTAAACTCTTTACCACCCTGAACCTGTTGCTCAATCTCCTGGCCTTCAATCACCCAGGTGGTTTGCGCCATCTCGGCGACGGTTCGGTGGTTACGGTTGGCGCTGACGATAATATCGTCTTCATCGGCGGCCTGCGCGGTAAAGGCTGGCAGGGCGGTGGCCAGCAGCAGGGGATTGAGCAGCCAGAGGCGCTTGTTCATTCGCATTCCTTGATATGAGTTAGTCAGTACTGTTGTTATTTTTTTCAGCCACAGGCGCGGCTGTTACAGCGTGAAACATATAGAAAGACAAATGCGAATTTTGCACATATTGATTATCGTTATCAATATCATTTACAACAAATCAACATAATGAAAATATTGAGAAAAGTAAGGGTATTCAGCAGATGGGGAAAAAACCGGCGAGCGACGGCCGCCGGTAGGGGATTAAGGTTGCAGGATTTGCGGCCACAGGCGCAGCGTCGTGTCACTAATCTGTTTCAGAGTGGCAAAATCAGCGCCTTCGCGCGCACTGATCGACATTCCTTGCAGCATGCAGTTTAAAAACTGCGCCAGCTGCAAGACATTGCCCTGCGCAGGGAGTTCGCCGCGTTGTTGACGCTGCTGTAAAAATTGCGTCAACGTTTGTTCCTGCACCGCGTGCCGCGACTTAATGGTGTTGGCGATATCGGTTGAAGAGGCGGCCAGCGCCGCGGAGGTGTTAATCATAAAACAGCCTGCCGGGGTATCTTTGCTGGTAAAGCAGGTGGCGACAGCGGTGAAATAGTCGCGCAGCGCCTGATCGACGGTTTTGTGGTCATCGAATAGCAGGGCTTCGTGTTTGGCGGCGAAGCGGGAAATGTAGCGATCCAGCACCGCGCGGAATAAGCCTTCTTTGTTCACGAACTCGGCGTATAGCGTCGGGGCTTTCGCACCGGTCGCTTCGACGAGATCGGCCAGCGAAGTTGCTTCATAGCCGTGCTGCCAGAAAAGTGTCATGGCCTTGTCCAGCGCCGCGTCCCTGTCGAACACTTTAGGTCGGCCACGGCTTTTTTTTGCGCAACTTTGAACGTCAGTTGTCATGATGCCGTTGTACCTATGTTGGGTTGTTGAACGGCCATTATAAAAATAAACGCGTCACGCTACCAGCGGCAGAAGTCCAAAAATAAATAATTCATATATGTATGAAAATTAAGCATTTTATAAATAGTTAAATGATCGTTATAAAAATGAGTTGACCTGTGACATGGATCACATTATCATTTACCTATCGATCGTTAAGTTAATTCTTGCGACCCTACTATAAAAATCATCTGCATAGGTATAATAATCATGAAAAACGTCCAAAAACTGGCACTTGCTGCCGTACTGAGCTCACTCTCATTCGCAAGTTTCGCCGCTGTTGAGGTGCAATCCACCCCAGCAGGTCAACATAAAATCGGTACCGTTTCCGCATCCGCCGGCACCAATCTGGGTTCGCTTGAAGAGCAGCTGGCGCAGAAAGCCGACGAGATGGGGGCGACCTCTTACCGTATTACCTCGGTAACCGGTCCTAATACCCTGCACGGTACCGCAGTTATCTATAAATAAATGTTGTAACCCCTGTCATGCCACTGACAAAACGCGTTCCTGACCCCCTTCAGCAGAACGCGTGTAGTAAGCAGTAAAAGTCGTTCCCTTTGTTATGCCACTCTCGCGACGCGGTCCACACCCCTTCATGGGACCGCGCCCCGCGAAACCTCGTCAGCGAAGCTGGCGATTGCCACAAAAAACCCGCCGTGCCTGGCGGGTTTTTTACATTCTACCATCCGGAAATGCACTACATGGCTTGCTCAGCGGGAAGCTGATGGCGGGTCACATCGACCGGCATTCCGGAGCGCAGCTCCATCGCGTATTCCATCACCTGCTGATTGGTCTGCGGTGCCTGTTTAAAGTTCTTCATGCCGGCATTCAGGACGATTGGCAGCGTCTGCGGATCGTCATTGATATGTTCGGACAGCGGCTGGTGGACTTCCACCAGACGGGTACCGTTTGGCTCTACCGAAACTTTGATAGGTTCGTTGATGATATTCACCCTGGTGCCCGGCGTGATTTTGTTATACAGAGACTTTATATCAGCATCGCGCAGGCGGATACAGCCTGAACTGACGCGCATCCCGATACCAAAATCGGCGTTGGTGCCGTGCAGTAGATAGACGCCGCCGTAGGCCGCGAGACGAATCGCGTGATGTCCCATCGGGTTATTCGGCCCGGCAGGGACTACAGCCGGCAAATCGATCCCCATCGCTTTATATCGCGCGCGGATGTTGGCGGTTGGTGTCCAGGTGGGGTTGGCGCGCTTATCGGAAACGGTAGTGACCATCGTCGGGGTCAGGGTATCGCCGCCAAGCTGGCCGATACCTATTGGATAAACGGTCACGCTATTCTGTCCAGGTGGATAGTAGTACAGGCGCAGCTCGGCGATATTGAGCACCAGACCTTCACGGGGGGCGTCAGGCAGCAGCGTCTGCAGCGGGATGGTCAGCACGCTACCGGCGCGCGGCACATAAGGATCGACCCCGGGATTAGCCTGCAGCAGCGCGAGAAAACCAACGTTGTATTTTTTGGCAATCGCTTCCAGCGATCCGCCGTTATCCTGCACTACATGAAACTGATTCTGCCCGACCAGACGGCTACCGCTCGGCGGTAACGGCCAGGTATTGGCGCGGGCGGGAAGGGCCAGCGTCGCCGCGAGAGCGAATGCCGTAAGCCAGGTTGAAACACGCGAGATATTTATCATTACCATAATTCCACAATAAATAAATGGTTATTTTTATAAGATAATCAATGTCAATTATGGCGCGGGAGAGTGTTGGGAAATCCAGGTGGATTGCAAAATGTTTGTAAAGTTTGCTAACTGTGACAGGTAAAGAGATGCGGTTCTGACAACCGCATCTCATTTTTTATCAAGCGGTGGCGTTTTCTTCCAGTTGACGCATAAACTGGCGTACCCAGTCCATACGTGTTTTACGCTCATCCAGCTCCTGGAAAAATTTAAGACGAGTTGGCCCATCCAGCCGGTAATGCTGCGGCTGCTTCTGCAGCAGACCGATAAGCCAGACCGGGTTCACATTATTTTTCTCGTTAAACTCGATCACGCCGCCTTTTTCATTGCACTCCAGCTTACGGATCCCCAGCTTTTGCGCCTGCTGGCGTAGGCGCGTGATATCCAGCAAATTACGCGCCGCATCCGGCAATGTGCCAAAGCGATCGATCAGCTCGACTTTGATCTCATCGAGATCGTGTTCGTTTTTGGTGCTGGCGATACGCTTATAGAACGACAGACGGGTGTTCACGTCGGGAATAAAGTCATCCGGCAGCAGCGCCGGCATGCGCAGCTCCACTTCCGTCTGCTGGCTGGTGAGATCTTCCAGCGACGGCTCGCGACCCTCTTTCAGGGCATCGACGGCGTTCTCCAGCAGTTCCATATACAGCGAGAAGCCGATGGTTTCCATCTGTCCGCTCTGGCCTTCTCCCAGCAGTTCGCCGGCGCCGCGAATTTCAAGATCGTGGGTCGCAAGGGCAAAGCCGGCGCCGAGGTCTTCCAGCGAAGCGATAGCTTCCAGGCGTTTCTGCGCGTCGGTAGTCATCGCTTTCGGATGTGGGGTGAGTAGCCAGGCGTAGGCCTGATGGTGCGAACGACCCACGCGGCCACGCAGCTGGTGCAGCTGGGCAAGGCCGAAGTGATCGGCGCGCTCAATGATGATGGTATTGGCGGTCGGGATATCGATGCCGGTTTCAATAATTGTCGTACAGACCAGCACGTTAAAACGCTGGTGATGGAAATCATTCATCACCCGTTCCAGTTCGCGTTCGCGCATCTGGCCGTGACCGATGGCAATTCGCGCCTCCGGCACCAGTTCCGCCAGACGATCCGCCGCTTTCTGAATATTTTCAACATCGTTATACAGATAGTAAACCTGACCGCCGCGCAGGACTTCACGCAGGATCGCCTCGCGAACCACCAGCGCGTCATATTCGCGGACAAAGGTTTTTACCGCCAGACGGCGAGCTGGCGGGGTGGCGATAATGGACAGATCGCGCATTCCGCTCATCGCCATATTAAGCGTACGCGGAATAGGCGTGGCGGTCAGCGTCAGGATATCGACGTCCGCGCGCATCGCCTTGATGCGTTCTTTATGACGCACCCCGAAGCGGTGTTCTTCATCGACGATAAGCAGACCCAGGTCGCGCAGCTTGACTTCATTTTGCAGCAGCTTATGGGTGCCGATCAGAATATCGATTTTACCTTCTGCCGCCTGTTCGAGGATCTGCGCCTGCTCTTTGGCGCTGCGGAAACGCGATAGCATCTCAATGCGTACCGGCCAGTTGGCGAAGCGGTCGCGGAAGTTATCGTAGTGCTGCTGGGCGAGCAGGGTGGTCGGCACCAGCACGGCCACCTGTTTGTGGTTTTCGACGGCGAGGAAGGCGGCGCGCATCGCCACTTCGGTTTTCCCGAAGCCAACGTCGCCGCACACCAGGCGGTCCATTGCCAGCGGCTGGCACATATCGCTGAGAACGGCGTTGATTGCCTGCGCCTGATCTGGTGTGGTTTCGAACGGGAAACCGTCGCAGAATAATTGATACTGCTCGCGGTCATGCTTAAAGGCGAAGCCTTCTTTGGCCGCGCGCTGGGCGTAGATATCCAGCAGTTCGGCGGCGACGTCGCGCACTTTCTCCGCCGCTTTTTGCCTTGCCCGCGCCCAGGCATCGCCGCCCAGTTTGTGTAGCGGCGCATTTTCTTCCGCCCCGCCGGCGTAGCGGCTAATCAAATGCAGTGACGATACCGGGACGTACAGTTTGGCGTCGTTGGCGTAGGTCAGCATCAGATATTCGCCTTTGATGCCCCCGGCTTCGAGGGTGGTCATCCCCGCATAACGACCCACCCCATGTTCAAGGTGCACCACCGGCTGTCCGATATGCAGTTCCGCCAGGTTGCGAATGAGCGTATCGGGGTTGATGGTACGGCGGGAATCCTGACGGCGGCGGGCGACGCGTTCGCCCAGCAGATCGCTTTCGCAAATCAGCGCCAGATTAGCCTGGCTGTCGATAAATCCGTGCTCGGCGGCGCCGATCATCAGGAAACGACCATTTCCGCTGGCTTCCTGCAGGCGCAATATATGTTTTGGCGCAACTTTGATGCGCGCCAGCATTTCGCCCAGCGCCTCGCGGCGGCCTTCGCTTTCAACGGAGAAAATCACCGGGCCGCTGAAGGATTCAAGGAAGCGTCGCAGGTTGTCCAGCGGCGCTTTATTCTGCGCCTGAATCGCCAACTCGGGCAGGGGTTGATAGCCGAGATTAGTATGAGCGGCTTTCTCCGCCAGACGCTCGGTTTTTAACTGGACCCGCGGCCATTTTTTCAGCTCGCTAAAAAGTTCGTCGCTGCGCAGCCACAGTTGTTCCGGCGGTAGCAGCGGGCGCATCGGATCGACGCCGCGGTTTTCAAAGCGGGCGCGGGTTTCATTCTGGAAACGCTCGGCGCTGTGCTCCAGATCGCCGGTATTCACAATCAGCGTACTGGAGGGGAAATAGCTAAACAGCGGCGGCAGCGGCTCGTTGAAGAACAGCGGTTGCCAGTATTCGATCCCGGCGGGCAGGGTACCTTTGCTTACCTGCTGGTAGATATGTTCCGGATCGCGCTTCACGTCAAAGCGATCGCGCCACTGGCTGCGGAACAGTTCGATCGCCGCCTGGTCGGTTGGGAACTCATGCGCCGGCAGCAAATTGATGGCCTCGACTTCTTCCAGAGTACGCTGGCTATCAACATCGAATAACCGCAGGCTGTCTATTTCGTCATCGAAGAAATCGAGGCGATAGGGCTGCTCGCTGCCCATCGGGAAGAGGTCGAGCAGGGCGCCGCGGGTCGCGTATTCGCCGTGTTCCATTACCTGATCGACATGGCGGTAACCGGCGCTGTCCAACTGCGTGCGTAGCGCATCGCGCGACAGACGTTGCCCTTTTTTCATTACCAGCGCGTGACCGTGCAGATAATTATGCGGGCAGACCTTCTGCATCAGAGTGCTGACCGGAACGATAAGCACGCCGCGCTGCATGGTCGGCAACTGGTATAAAGTCGCAAGGCGCGAAGAGATAATATCCTGATGTGGCGAAAAGCTATCGTAGGGCAGGGTTTCCCAGTCAGCGAGGCCGATCACCATGCTATCGGTAAATTGCCTGATTTCATCATTCAAACGCAGGGCGTTTTGCATGTCAGGCGCCACCAGCACCACCGGGCCATGATGGCGTTCGGCCATTTCGGCTACCAGCGTGGCGCAGGCGGCGCCGGTGAGTTCGCCAAGCTGGCGCTGATCGCCGGCTTTGACCGGCAGAGTATAGCGATATTGTTCAGGCATAACGGTTGTCAGGATCCCTTAGCGCCTATCCCATCAGGCGATTGTGTGTACTGTTTGGCCGCAGTCGGCCAACTCGCTCTTCGATGTAGGGGCAAATTGCTGATATTCAATGTCTCTGATTATCCGCAATTGGTCTGATTTCGCCAACCCGAATGGCCTTCTGCGCCATGTTTTCTACAGCGTGTGGCGATTGATAAATATATACACTCTAAATTAACTTTCTGATTTAAAACTATTATTTTGTTATTTTGGCGAAAAAATCTACCGTATCAGCGATTTACGCGTTGGGCTATGCCATATATACTCGAACATCGGCTATCAGCAACCAGATGGATTACATGTACCAACCTGCCGCACTATTTATCGGCCTTCGCTACATGCGCGGGCGCGCAGCCGACCGCTTCGGCCGTTTCGTTTCCTGGCTTTCGACCATCGGCATTACGCTTGGCGTGATGGCGCTGGTGACCGTCCTGTCGGTGATGAACGGTTTTGAGCGCGAGCTGCAAAACAACATCCTGGGGCTGATGCCGCAGGCTATCATTAGCGCCCAACAGGGCTCTATCAACCCGCAAAAAATGCCGGAAAGCGCCGTTAAGCTGCAGGGCGTGACGCGCGTCGCGCCGATCACCACCGGTGATGTGGTGCTGCAAAGCGCCCGCAGCGTCGCCGTCGGCGTGATGCTGGGTATCGACCCGGCGCAAAAAGATCCGCTGACGCCTTACCTGGTGAACGTGAAACAAAGCGATTTGCAGGCCGGCAAATATAACGTCATTCTCGGCGAACAGTTGGCGGGTCAGTTGGGGGTTAACCGCGGCGATCAAATTCGCGTGATGGTGCCTTCCGCCAGCCAGTTTACCCCGATGGGCCGTGTCCCGAGCCAGCGTCTGTTTAACGTCATCGGCACCTTTGCCGCCAACAGCGAAGTCGATGGCTATCAAATGCTGACCAACATTGATGACGCCTCCCGCCTGATGCGCTATCCACTGGGCAATATTACCGGCTGGCGACTGTGGCTCAGCCAACCGCTGCAGGTTGATACGCTCAGTCAACAGAAGCTGCCTGATGGCACCAAATGGCAGGACTGGCGTGAGCGTAAAGGCGAGCTGTTCCAGGCCGTGCGGATGGAAAAAAATATGATGGGGCTGCTGCTGAGCCTGATCGTCGCCGTTGCCGCTTTTAACATTATTACCTCGCTTGGCATGATGGTGATGGAGAAGCAGGGCGAGGTGGCTATTCTGCAGACCCAGGGGCTGACGCCGCGGCAGATCATGGCCGTCTTTATGGTACAGGGCGCCAGCGCCGGGATAGTGGGCGCGCTGCTTGGCGCGCTGCTCGGCGTGCTGTTGGCCAGCCAGCTGAATAATTTAATGCCGATTATCGGCGCGTTTTTGGACGGCGCGGCCCTGCCGGTGGCGATTGAGCCGCTGCAGGTGATTATTATCGCTCTGGTGGCGATGGCGCTGGCCCTGCTGTCTACGTTGTATCCTTCCTGGCGCGCCGCCGCCACCCAACCCGCTGAGGCTTTACGTTATGAATAAGATCCTGCTGCAATGCGACAACCTGTGCAAACGCTATCAGGAAGGCAACGTGCAAACCGATGTGCTGCACGATGTCAGCTTCAGCATTCAAGAGGGTGAAATGATGGCGATTGTCGGCTCTTCAGGCTCCGGCAAAAGCACGCTACTGCACCTGCTTGGCGGGCTGGATACGCCGACCTCCGGCGATGTTATTTTCTCCGGTCAGCCGATGAGCTCGCTCTCCGCCGCGGCTCGCGCCGATCTGCGTAACCGCGAACTCGGGTTTATCTATCAGTTCCACCATCTGCTGCCGGATTTTACCGCGTTGGAAAACGTGGCGATGCCGCTGCTGATTGGCAAGAAAAAAGCGGCGGATATCGAACGCCAGGCGAAAGCGATGCTGCAGGCGGTCGGCCTGGAACACCGTAGCCATCATCGTCCGTCGGAGCTTTCCGGCGGCGAGCGCCAGCGCGTGGCGATTGCTCGCGCGCTGGTGAACAAACCGCGGCTGGTACTGGCGGATGAACCGACCGGCAACCTCGACGCCCGCAATGCCGACAGTATTTTTGAGCTGCTGGGCGAGCTCAACGTGGCGCAGCGTACCGCTTTCCTGGTGGTGACCCATGACCTGCAGCTGGCGAAACGCATGAACCGCCAGTTGGAGATGCGCGATGGCCGCCTGACGGCTGACCTGACCCTGATGGGGGCCCAGTAATGGCTTCACCGTTATCGTTACTGATTGCGCTGCGTTTTAGCCGCGGCAGACGCCGCGGCGGTATGGTCTCGCTGATTTCCGTCATCTCTACTATCGGCATCGCATTAGGGGTGGCGGTACTGATCGTCGGCCTGAGCGCGATGAACGGTTTCGAGCGCGAGCTCAACAACCGCATTCTGGCGGTGGTGCCGCACGGCGAAATCGAGCCGGTTAACCAGCCGTGGAATAACTGGAACGAAGCGCTGACGAAAGTTGAAAAAGTGAAAGGCATCGTCGCCGCTGCGCCTTATATCAACTTTACCGGGTTGGTGGAGAGCGGCAGCCATATGCGCGCTATTCAGGTCAAGGGCGTCGATCCGCAGCAGGAGAGCCGCCTGAGTTCGCTACCAAACTTTGTGCAGAACAACGCATGGGCCAACTTTAAGGCCGGCGAGCAACAGGTAATTCTGGGTAAAGGCGTCGCCGATGCGCTGCACGTGAAGCAGGGCGATTGGGTGTCGATCATGATCCCCAATTCAGATTCCGAGCACCAGCTGTTGCAGCCGAAACGCGTCAGGCTACACGTGACCGGGATTCTGCAACTGAGCGGCCAACTGGACCATAGCTTCGCGATGATCCCAATGGCGGACGCCCAGCAGTATCTGGATATGGGCAGCAGCGTGACCGGCATCGCCATTAAAGTCACCGACGTTTTTCACGCGAATACGCTGGTACGCGACGCCGGCGAAGTGACCAACAGCTACGTCTATATCAAGAGCTGGATCGGCACTTATGGCTATATGTACCGTGATATTCAGATGATCCGCGCCATTATGTATCTCGCCATGGTACTGGTTATCGGCGTCGCCTGTTTCAACATTGTCTCGACGCTGGTGATGGCGGTGAAAGATAAAAGCGGCGATATTGCGGTGCTGCGCACGCTTGGCGCGAAAGACGGCTTAATCCGCGCGATTTTCGTATGGTATGGTTTATTGGCCGGTTCGGTCGGGAGCCTGATCGGGGTAGTGATCGGCGTGATAGCCGCGCTGAAGCTGACATCGATTATCAACGGTATCGAAGCGTTGATCGGGCATAAATTCCTTTCCGGCGACATCTATTTTATTGACTTCCTGCCGTCTGAATTGCACTGGCTGGATGTCGTTTATGTGCTGGTGACAGCACTGTTGCTGAGTTTGCTGGCCAGCTGGTATCCCGCCCGCCGCGCCAGTCGTATTGACCCGGCGAGGGTGCTGAGTGGCCAGTAATTTATCGTCGTGGCCCGTCAAACGCCGCATCCCTTAGGCCAGTGCTGTGAAAGCAGATACAGCCCAAAGGATGAGGGGTTGGGGCCAATAAGAGGAATGGCTGAAATGTACTACGGATTTGACATTGGCGGCAGCAAGATAGCATTGGGCGTATTTGATAACGCCCGGCAACTGCAGTGGGAAAAACGCGTCCCCACTCCAACGGAAAGCTATGAGGCTTTCCTGCAGGCGATTGAAGCGCTGGTTCGCGAAGCCGATCGGCGCTTTGGCGTGGAGGGCGCGGTCGGTATCGGTATCCCCGGCATGCCGGAAACCGCGGAGGGCAAGCTGTATGCCGCCAACGTACCCGCCGCCAGCGGCCAACCGCTGCGCGTTGATCTCAGCGCGCGCCTGGGGCGTGAAGTGCGTCTTGATAATGACGCCAACTGTTTTGCGTTATCTGAAGCGTGGGATGATGAATTTACCCAATATCCGCTGGTGATGGGATTAATCCTCGGCACCGGCGTGGGCGGCGGGATCGTGCTTAACGGTAAATCGATAACCGGCCACAGCTACATCACCGGCGAGTTCGGCCATATTCGTCTACCGGTAGACGCCCTGGAAGTGGTGGGGCGCGATTTTCCGCTGACCCGTTGCGGCTGTGGTCAGCTCGGCTGCATCGAGAACTATCTTTCCGGCCGCGGATTCGCCTGGCTGTATCAGCATTTTTATCACCAATCCTTAACTTCGCCGCGGATCGTCGATCTGTGGCTGCAGGGTGATGCGCAGGCGCGGGAGCACGTCGAGCGTTATCTCGATCTACTGGCCGTTTGTCTGGGCAATATCCTCACCATTGTCGATCCGGATCTGCTGGTGTTGGGTGGCGGATTATCTAATTTTACTGCTATAACCGAAGGGCTGGCGCAGCGCCTGCCGCGTCATTTGCTTCCGGTCGCCCGGGTGCCGCGCATTGAGCGCGCGCGTCATGGCGACGCCGGAGGTATGCGCGGTGCGGCCTTCCTTCATTTGACTCATTAATTACAGGGGTAGCTATGCTGTCGCGCCGCTTACATCGCTTAAGCCGTTTCCGCCGTAAAAAACGCCAGTTACGCGATCGCTTACGGCAACGTGTCTTCTTCGGCGAAGACAAAATGCCGCCGCAGGCAATAGATAAACCGCGGGTGGTGGTGTTAACCGGCGCCGGTATTTCGGCAGAGTCGGGGATTAAAACCTTCCGCGCCGCCGACGGCCTGTGGGAAGAACACCGGGTGGAGGACGTGGCGACACCGGAAGGTTTTGCCCGCGATCCGGCGTTGGTGCAGGCGTTTTATAACGCCCGCCGCCGCCAGTTGCAGAGCGCAGAAATCGCTCCTAATGCCGCGCATCTGGCGCTGGCGAAGCTGGAAGAGGCGCTTGGCGATCGTTTTCTGCTGGTGACGCAGAACATCGATAATCTGCACGAGCGCGCGGGTAACCGCCGGGTTATCCATATGCATGGCGAGTTGCTGAAAGTACGCTGTTCGTGGAGCGGGCAGGTGCTGGAATGGACCGGCGACGTGACGGTGGATGACAAATGCCACTGCTGCCAGTTCCCGGCGGCGCTGCGCCCGCACGTGGTATGGTTTGGCGAGATGCCGCTGGGGATGGATGAGATCTACAGCGGGTTGGCCGAGGCCGATATCTTTATTGCTATCGGAACCTCTGGTCACGTTTATCCGGCGGCGGGTTTCGTCCATGAAGCCCGTCTGCACGGCGCGCATACCGTCGAGCTAAACCTTGAACCCAGCCAGGTCGGCAGCGAATTCGCTGAGAAACATTACGGGCTGGCAAGCGAAGTGGTGCCCGAGTTCATTGATAAGCTGCTGAAAGGGCTTTAGTGGTCATACGCCGCGCCTTTTACTACGGGCGCGGCTTTCTGGTTCATTGCCCGCGGTTTTACTCTTGCGTAATCCCTCAATCGTTCCCCGGTAACTCAAATTTTTGTGCGTTAGCGCTGATTTCCGTACGTTTTTTTGCGCGCAGCGACGAATCTGAACCAGATTTAAAGGCACCAGCTTTAACTCCGATAATCCCAGCAGCTATATCCTCAGCCTGTCCAGGAGCTTCAGTGATGCCTTCGCCGATGATTTATCAGCACTTAACGACCTCAGCGCTACTCGAACACGCGGCGCAGTATCATCGCGAGACGGAAATCGTCTCGGTGAGTACTGCCGGAGAAATAGAACGTAGCAGTTGGGGAGAAGTGGCCCGCAATGCCCGACGACTGGCCTCGGCGCTGGCGACGTTGGGCCTGCCCGCTGGCGCCCGCTGCGGTACGTTAGCGTGGAATAACCGTCGTCATCTCGAAATCTATTTCGCCGTCGCGTCTGGCGGTTGGGTGACGCACACGATCAATCCGCGGCTGTCGGTCGAACATCTGTTGTATATCATCAATGATGCCGCCGATGAGGTGCTGTTTATTGACCAGACTTTCCTGCCATTAATACGGCAACTGCAGCCACAACTACCGACGGTTAAACATATTGTATTGATGGAGCCGCATAGTGAAGACGCGCAGGATTTGCTGCCGTCATTACGCTTTTTTGACCAGCTGTTACAGCAGGGGGATGCCGACTATTGCTGGCCTGGGTTGAATGAGCTGACGCCTGCTTCGCTTTGTTATACCTCAGGGACCACCGGCAGGCCGAAAGGCGTACTGAATACCCATCGCTCGCTGGTGCTGCATGCGCTAAGCGGCAACCAGCCGGACGGTGCAGGCATTTCAGCGCAAGATTCGCTGTTGCCGGTAGTGCCGATGTTCCACGTCAACGCCTGGGGAACGCCGTTTATTGCCGCGATGGGGCCGCACCTGGATGGCGATAGCCTGCTGCGTCTGCTGAGCGCCGAGAAGGTCAGCGTGGCTTTTGGCGTGCCGGTGATTTGGGCCGGACTGCTGGCGGCGCTGCGTAAATCGGATCTTCGCCTGCCTTTTTTCAAGCGCTCCTTCGTCGGTGGCTCGGCGTTACCGCCATCGATGAGAGAAGCGTTTAAGCGCGATTATGATATTGAGCTGATCCATGCCTGGGGGATGACGGAAACGTCGCCCATCGGCACGATCAATACGCTGCTCAGTAAGCACGCCGCACTCCCGGCGGAGCAGCAGCGTCAGCAGAGTGATGGGCAGGGACGGCCGATTTTCGGCATCGATCTACGGGTGGTGGATATCGACGGGAAACCGCTGCCCTGTGATGGCAAAAGTCAGGGATATTTGCAGGTTCGCGGCCACTGGGTGGTCGATCACTATTTTGGTCGCGATGAGAGTGCGCTGACCGCTGATGGCTGGTTTGATACCGGCGATATCGGCACCCTCGACGTTAACGGCTATCTGGTTATCCACGATCGGGCGAAAGATATTATTAAATCTGGTGGGGAGTGGATCTCGACCGTCGAGCTGGAGAATATCGCCATCGCCCATCCAGCGGTGCGCAGCGCCGCAGCGATTGCCGCACGTCATCCGCGTTGGGATGAACGCCCGGTGTTGCTATGCGTCCGCGCTGACGGGGGCGAAGTCGAAGAGGCCGATCTGCTGGCCTGGTATCAGGAGCGGGTGCCGAAATGGCAGATCCCCGACCGCATAATTTTTATCGATGCGTTGCCGGTTAGCGCCACCGGTAAGGTGCAGAAGAATCGCCTTCGTGACGAGTACGGCCAGATTTTAATGCGCGAGGAAAGATGACCACTGCTGAGTTTGTGCATTATCTACAGCATCGGGCGGGCAGGGGAAAAAGGCGGAACCAGGGTTCCGCCTTACGGGGTTAGCGCCCGGCTTTCAGTTTCTGGTAATACTCTTCATAAATGGCGCTGGCGCTGCCGACGTCATTTTGCCATTCGCCTTTTTCGATAGTGGCGGCTTCCGGATACAGCGATTTATCGTTGGCGACTTCCGAGCTGAGCATTTTGCGCGCGGCCAGGTTTGGCGTCGGATAGCCGATAGTTTCGGCTACCTGTTTCGCGACATCAGGGCGCAGCAGGAAGTTAATCAACTTCAGCGCGCCGTCAACGTTTTTGGCATTCGCCGGAATCGACAGGCTATCCATCCAGAAAATGCCGCCTTCTTTTGGCCAAATCACTTCCAGCGGGGTACCTGCCTGACGCGCGACATAAGCGGAACCGTTCCAGACCATGCCAAGGTTCACTTCGCCTTCCATATACGGGTTTGCCGGGTTATCGGAGTTGAACGCCGCGACGTTTGGCATCAGCTTTTTCAGCTCGTTATAAGCCGCTTCAATCTCTTTTGGATCGGTGGTGTTGCCGGAATAGCCCAGTTTGCGCAGCGCCATCTGGAACACCTCGCGCGCGTCGTCGGTCAGCAGCAGGCTGCTTTTATATTCCGGTTTCCACAGGTCGGCCCAACTGGTCACGGTTTTCGGGTCGATAGCATCGCTATTGACGCCGATTGCCGTCGCGCCCCAGATGTAGGGAATCGAGTAGTCGTTATTCGGGTCAAAAGGTTTGTTCAGCATCTGCGGATCGAGGTTGCTGAAGTTACTCAGCTTGCTCTTGTCAATCTTTTGCAGCATGCCTTCTTTGCGCATTTTGTCGACGAAATAGGTTGATGGCACCACCAGATCGTAAGCGCCGTCTTTATAGGTTTTGAGCTTGGCGTACATGGTTTCATTCGACTCGTAGGTCGAATAGATCACCTTGATGCCGGTCTCTTTGGTGAACTGTTCCAGCAGGCCTGGCGGCACGTATTCGGTCCAGTTATAGAAGTAGAGCGTTTTGCTATCGTCCGCCTGCGCGGCGCCCATGCCCAAAGCCAGAGCGCCCGCGGCGAGCAGGTGGCGTGACCATTTTTTCATTTTAACGTCCCCTGAGTTTTATCACGTGCAATTAACTGACTGGCGATGACCATCACCAGCGAAAGAACCAACAGAATCGTCGCCAGCGCGTTCACTTCTGGCGAAACGCCGACCTTCACCATGGAGTAGATCTTCAGCGGCAGGATTTCATAACCCGGACCGGTGACAAACGAAGAGACCACCACGTCATCCATCGACAGGGTAAAGCTCAACAGCCACCCGGCCGCTACCGCCGGCAGCGCCAGCGGCAGGATGATTTTGCGCAGAATGGTCATCTCGCTGGCGCCGAGATCTTTCGCCGCTTCCAGCATGCGCACATCAAAGCCTTTCAGGCGAGAGAACACTGTCACCACCACGAATGGCAGGCAGAAGGTGATATGCGAAAACAGCAGCGACCAGAAACCCAATTGAATACCGATCAGCATAAACAGCACCAGCAGGGAGATAGCCATCACGATATCCGGGGACATCATCACGACGAATAGCATTCCGCTGACGAACGGCTTACCGCGAAAACGGTAGCGATACAGCGCCACGGCGGTGAGCGAGCCGATAAGCGTGGCGAAGGTTGCCGACAGCACCGCCATGGTCAGCGAGTGCTGGGCGGCCTGCAGCAGGCTATCGTTATTCATCAGCAGGCTATACCAGTCGGTGGTGAAGCCTTGCCAGTTAATACCAAAGCGTGAACGGTTAAACGAGTTAACGATCAGAATAATAATAGGGATGTAGAGATACGCGTAAATGGCGGTCATAAAGCCGCCGCGCAGCAGCCGACCGATCATTCCAGCTCCACCTTTTTATTCAGCAGACGCGCCGCGCGCCAGTAAATCAACAACATCAGCCCCATCACCAGCGTTAAGGTAATACTGGTCGCCGCGCCGAACGGCCAGTCGCGGATATTAAGGAACTGACTCTTGATAACGTTGCCGATCAGCAGGTTTTTGGCGCCGCCCATCAGGTCTGAGACGTAAAAGAGTCCCATTGCCGGCAGCATCACCAGCAGACAGCCGGCGATAATTCCCGGCATGGTCAGTGGAATAATGATGCGGATAAAAGTCTGCAGCTTGCTGGCGCCGAGATCTTTTGCCGCCTCCAGCAGCGGGCGATCCAGTTTCTCAATGCTGGAGTAGAGCGGCATCACCATAAACGGAAGCAAAATATAGACCAGGCCGATAATCACTGCCGATGGCGTGTACATAATGCGTACCGGCGTATCGATAACCCCCAACCACAGCAGGAACTCATTCAGATAGCCTTTGGTGCTGAGGAAAATCTTCAGCCCATAGATACGGATCAGCGAGTTCGTCCAGAACGGGACGATCAGCAGGAACAGCAGCAGCGGGCGTACCTTTTGCGGCAAGCGCGCCAGGAACCACGCGAACGGGTAGCCCAACGCCAGGCAGGCGAGGGTCGCCAGCAGCGCCATATTCAACGAGTGCAGCAGCACATCGTAATAGAGCGGATCCAGCAGCCGCGAGTAGTTATCCAGCGTGAAGACCATTTTGACGAAGTTCGCATCGTCGCGGGTCAGGAAGCTGGTGGCGATGATCATCAGGTTGGGCAAAAAAACGAACAGCACAAGCCAACCCACGATAGTGGCGATCACCACATTCTGGAATTTACTGGTGTTCTTCATCGGCCAGCACAACCTCCCAGCTTTCTACCCAGTTAATCGCCATTTTCTGGTCGAGCGAGTGGTCAAAGTCCGGATCGTCTTCATTGAAGAATTCGCTGACCATAACCATCTTGCCGTTTTCCAGCTCAACAACTGACTCAAGGGTCATCCCCTTGTAGTTGCGCTCGCGCACGTAGCCGATAAGGCCGTCAGCTTCGCTGCCGTGATGAATTTCATCCACGCGGAGATCTTCTGGCCGCAGCAGTACGTTCAGCTGTTGCCCTTTTTCAACGGCGAAATTGACGTAGATATTGCACTCGCGGCCTTCGACGCAGGCGCGTACGCGCTGTTCATCCAGACGTTCAATGACGGTCGCGTTGAAGATGTTGATTTCGCCAATAAAACTGGCGACGAACAGATTCTTCGGCTCTTCGTAGATTTCACGCGGAGTGCCGTCCTGCTCGATTTTGCCATCGCGCATCACCACAATGCGGTCGGACATCGTCAGGGCTTCTTCCTGGTCATGGGTGACGAAAACAAAAGTGATGCCGAGCTTGCGCTGTAGCGCTTTGAGTTCGTTCTGCATCTGCTTACGCAGCTTGTAGTCGAGCGCCGAGAGGGATTCATCAAGCAACAGCAGACGCGGTTTGTTGACCACCGCCCGGGCGATGGCGACACGCTGCTGCTGGCCGCCGGAGAGTTGGTGGGGCTTACGCTGGGCAAACGCCTCCAGCTGTACCATTTTCAAAGCGTCCATCACCCGCGGGGTGATTTCTGCCGCCGGGGTTTTCTGCATCCGCAGGCCGAAGGCGACGTTTTCAAACACGGTCATGTGCGGGAAAAGCGCATAGCTTTGGAATACGGTATTGACGTGGCGGTTTTCCGCCGGAACATGGGTGATATCCTGGTCTTCAAGGTGGATACGTCCGACATCGACGCTTTCCAGACCAGCGATTAGACGAAGAACGGTTGTTTTACCGCAGCCAGAGGGGCCAAGCAGGGTGAGAAATTCACCATTATTGATGGTTAAGTTGAGATCGGAGATAACGGTCTTACCATCAAAGCTTTTGCGAATTCCCGCCAGTTGTACCAGCGGAGAAAGCGAACGCGGTTGTATATTCAATTTTTGACTCTGTCCCATGTAGACGCAACGGAAAAGGGATCGCTGCGGGGTTTGTGATTAACCACCTTTGGGGTTGCACATAATTAATAAGGGCCAGCATTTTACGGCAAACGATTGTAATCGCCAATCATTGTTGTACCGCGGTGTACCACCTTTACACATAATGCATGTAAATGTATTAAATTTTGGTTTACGGGCTAAAAATGACCTGACGCAATATTTGTCTTTTCGCCCTTATTGATAATGTTGTCACAAAAAAAGAGGGTGGCCACATGGATAAATTGCTTGAGCGTTTTCTGCAGTATGTTTCTTTAGATACGCAATCGAAGCCTGGCGTGCGTCAGGTTCCCAGTACCGAAGGGCAGTGGAAGCTGCTGCGTTTGCTGCAGAGCCAGTTGGAAGAGATGGGGCTGGTCAACGTGACGCTAAGTGAAAAGGGCACGGTGATGGGGACGCTGCCGGCCAACGTCGCAGGCGAAATCCCGGCCATCGGTTTTATTTCCCACGTTGATACCTCGCCGGATTTCAGCGGCAAGAACGTGAATCCGCAAATTGTCGAAAACTACCGCGGCGGCGATATCGCCCTCGGCATCGGCGATGAAGTGTTGTCGCCGGTGATGTTCCCGGTCCTGCATCAGCTGTTAGGCCAGACCCTGATTACCACCGATGGTAAAACGCTGCTCGGCGCCGACGATAAAGCGGGCATCGCAGAGATCATGACGGCGCTGGCGACGCTGCAGGCGAAAAAGATCCCTCACGGCGATATTCGCGTCGCCTTTACGCCGGATGAAGAAGTCGGCAAAGGCGCGAAGCACTTTGACGTCGCCGCGTTTGATGCCCGCTGGGCGTACACCGTGGATGGCGGCGGGGTCGGCGAACTGGAGTTTGAAAATTTCAATGCCGCCTCGGTGACCATCAAAATTGTTGGCAATAATGTGCATCCCGGCACGGCGAAAGGGGTGATGGTTAACGCTTTATCGCTGGCGGCGCGTATTCACGCCGAAGTGCCGGCCAGTGAGGCCCCGGAAACCACCGACGGTTATGAGGGTTTTTATCACCTGACCAGCATCAAGGGCAGCGTCGACCGGGCGGAGATGCACTACATTTTGCGCGATTTCGATCGCAAGCAGTTTGAAGCGCGCAAACGCAAAATGATGGAGATCGCCAAAAAGGTCGGTAAAGGGCTGCATCCGGATTGCTACATCGAACTGGTGATCGAAGATAGTTATTACAACATGCATGAGAAGGTGATTGCCCATCCGCATGTAGTGGACATCGCGCGTCAGGCGATGGTGGACTGCGATATCGAGCCGCAGATAAAGCCAATCCGTGGCGGTACGGACGGCGCCCAGCTCTCTTTCATGGGCTTACCGTGCCCGAACCTATTTACCGGCGGCTACAACTATCACGGTAAGCACGAGTTTGTCACTCTGGAGGGCATGGAGAAAGCCGTGCAGGTGATTGTGCGGATTGCGGAGCTGGCGGCAAAACGTTAAACCCAGATCCCGGTCCTGCAGGCCCGGTAAGGCGTGAGCCGCCACCGGGCAAAAAGAGTCCATATAAGCTGAAGAGGAGGGAACCTCTGATGTCAAATTATCGCCGTAGTTATATCCCCGGCGGCTGCTGGTTCTTCACCGTAAACCTGCAAAATCGGCACAGCGATCTGCTGACACGACATATTGATCATCTTCGTGCCGCGATAGCCTGTGCTAAACGTAAAAGACCTTTCCAGATTAACAGTTGGGTTGTGTTACCTGAACATATGCACTGTATCTGGACGTTGCCGGAAGGCGATTCCGATTATTCTGGTCGTTGGCGGGAAATTAAAAAGTCTTTTACGCGTGCGTTAGCGCAAAACCAGATCTGGCAGCCGCGTTTTTGGGAACATGCCATCCGTAATGATGAAGATTATCGGCGCCATATGGATTACGTTTATATCAATCCAGTGAAATATCGGCTTGTTGGATGCGTGAGGGATTGGCCATATTCAACGTTCCACCGCGATGTGAGGAAAGGGTTATATCCTGAAGATTGGGCTGGGGATACGGTCGAAATAGATGCCGGAGAGCGGCGGTAATATGCCGGATGGCGGCTACGCCTTATCCGGCCTACGGTACCGATGCCATTTGTCGGCCCAGTAATCGTAGCGCCACCGGGCGGGGTATGGGTTGATGCCGTTTGTCGGCCCGGTAAGCGCAGTGCCACCGGGCAGGGTGTTGTTGATGCCGTTGTAGGCCCGGTAAGCGCAGCGCACCGGGCAGGGTGTGGGTTGATGTGGTTTGTAGGCCCGGTAAGCGTAGCGCCACCGGGCAGGATGTGGGTTGATGCCGTTTGTAGGCCCGGTAAGCGTAGCGCCACCGGGCAGGGTGTCGACTCAGTCCTCGAAGAACCAGTATCCGCTGTTGACCAGCGCCGCTAGCATGGCGAGGAAAGATGGGTCTTCCAGCGCATCGCCGAAATGTTCGGCGCGTAGCGACAGATGCGTTGCCAGGGCGTCAAGCGCCGGGCGGTGCGGAGAGTCGATTTTCTCGCCGTTGACGAACACTTCGCCATCGATCCGCAGCACGCGAAGGCCGCCAAGGCGGGCGAGCTTATCGCCCTGCTGCAGCGCATCGTAAATTTCATCCGGCTGGTATGGCGGCTCCGGCGGCGCTACGTCAAGCTCGTGGCGGGATTGGGTAATGAACTCACCAAACCACTGCTTAAAGTGTTCAGGTTGGTTAATCAGCCCCAGCATCATCTCACGCAGGCGATCCAGTTCAACCGGCAGAATATCGGCCGGATGGTCGCGGGATGGCACGTCCGGATCGGCATAGCGCTGGCTGCCCAACTCTCGTTGCAAAATATAGTCAGCAAAACCGCTGAACAGCTCGCGGGCATTCGGCGCACGATAGCCGACCGAATAGTTAAGCGAATTTTCCAGCGAATAGCCTTCATGTGGGAATCCTGGCGGAATGTAGAGAATATCGCCAGGTTCCATCTCCTCATCGATGATGGCCTCGAATGGATCAACCTGTAGCAGATCGGGATGCGGGCAGTGCTGCTTCATCGGCACCTTTTCGCCCACGCGCCAGCGTCGGCGGCCGGTGCCCTGAATAATAAACACGTCGTATTGATCAAGGTGTGGACCCACACCGCCGCCGGGAACGGAGAAAGAGATCATCAGGTCATCGATACGCCAGTCCGGCAGGGCGCGGAAGGGATGCATCAATGCCGCCGTCGGCTCGTGCCAGTTGTTCACCGCTTGCACCAGCAGCGACCAGTTGTTCTCGCTAAGATGATCGTAGCTTTCAAATGGACCATGGCTGACCTGCCATTTTCCGTCCTGATGGCTCACCAGGCGGCTGTCGACCTCGCTCTCCATGGCCAGGCCGGCCAGTTCATCCGGGCTGATTGGGTCGATGAAATTGGCGAAGCCGCGCTTTAACACTACCGGGCGTTTTTGCCAGTAGCGTTCGATGAAGTCGGGCCAGTTAAGCGTTAATTGATAGTCCATATTTATATTCCACAGCAGGTGTCTGTCTGGGATTATAACGGATGCGGCGCCGCGGCGATGCAGGCGCCGTTAAAAAACTGTTGCGTTAGCTCTCTTTATCATCAGGAAGCTGGCGGCCAAAGATAACTTCCATGCAGGCGCCGCCGAGCAGGCTGTCACCGGTCAGGATATCGCCGTCGTACTGTTCGACGATATCGCGGGCGACAGACAGGCCTACCCCCTGACCCGGACGCAACGTATCGGCGCGCTGGCCGCGATCGAACACCGCCGTGCGCTGGTTGCGGGGGATACCGGGGCCGTCGTCCTCCACCAGAATATGCAACTGGTTGTCGTTGGTCTGGCGTACCGAGACTTCGACAAACTCCAGACAGTACTTGCAGGCGTTATCGAGAACGTTGCCCATCACTTCCATAAAGTCGTTCTGCTCGCCGACAAAGCTTATCTCCGGTGAAATATCCAGCGTGATGTTGACCCCTTTACGCTGGTAGACCTTATTTAAAGCAGAGGTCAGGCTATCCAGCAGCGGGGCGATGGGGTGCAGTTCCCGGCTGAGAAGCGCATTGCCGCTGCGCATGCTGGCGCGGTGGAGATAGTAGCCGATTTGCTGCGAGATGCGGCTAATCTGCTCCAGCATTACCGGCTCAGCTTCGCTGACGCTGATTTTCTCGCCGCGCAACGAGCGCAGGGTACTTTGCAGCACCGCCAGCGGCGTTTTCAGGCTGTGGGTTAAGTCAGTGAGGGTGGTTCGGTATTTGTCATAGCGGTCACGCTCGCTTTTCAGCAGGCGATTGAGGTTACTGACCAGGCCGGTAAGTTCACGAGTGGTGTGAGAATCGAGCCTCTCGCGATGATGTTCTTCCAGCTCGCGGACCTCTTTCGCCAGGGATTCGATAGGGCGTAAACTCCACCAGGCGGCAAGCCACAGCAGCGGAATGACCAGCAACAGGTTGGCCGCCAGCACGTAAATAAACCAGCTCCACACCATGTAAGAGCGTTTTAGCTCCACCGGAATGGTGTCGACCACCACAATACTCAATTGCGGCATCGTCGCGGTGGCTGGATAGAGATTAATCGCCACCGAGTGCGTCATCTCCGAGGAGTCGTCTTCCTCGCGGATGGCATCAAGCTGTTCGCGCATTTCATCATTATTGCGCAGCAGCAGACTACTGCTGCCAACATCGGCTTCTATTTCATGAAAGCCGTTGCTTTTCAGCCATTCAGGTTGGATCCGCTTCACCAGCCACGGGACGTCATGCTGCGCCCACAGCAGTTTACCTTTGGCGTCGTAAATCAGCGTCACCGTCGGGCTCTGCATGTTCAGGTGTTCGGGGATATCGACATCGATGTGGTTATTTTCCCACTTCGCCAGCATGTAGAACAGGTTGCTCTCGCCGCGCAGCAGGCGGAAGGTGGTTTTATCAAAGCTCACGCTGTAGCCTACCAGCGCAACCATGCCGTACGCCAACGACAGGATCAGTACCACGGCGGCGGTCGCCAGCAGAAAGCGGACGCGCAGAGAAAGCGGAAGAATATGTCGTAACACGCTTTTCATCCGCGCAGTTCGAATAAGTAGCCCTGGCCGCGCACGGTGGTGATCACGTCCTGCGGATATTGCGCCTGGATTTTCTTACGCAGCCGCCCCATCAGCACATCGATGGTGTGGCTTTCGCGGAGTTCGGCATCCGGGTAGAGCTGCAGCATTAGCGAATCTTTGCTCACCACTTTGCCGCGGTTACGGATCAGCGTTTCCATGATGGTGTACTCAAAGGCGGTGAGCTTGATCGGCTGTTCATTGACCGACAACTCGCGGCGCGATAAATCCACCTGGAACGGCGGGATCGAGATAACCTGCGAGGCCAGGCCACTATTGCGACGCAGCAACGCCTGCATGCGGGCGGCGACCTCTTCGATATGGAAGGGTTTGGTGACGTAATCATCGGCGCCAGCGCTCAGCACCTCAACTTTATCCTGCCAGCCTTCACGGGCGGTCAGCACCAGTACCGGTACCGATACGTCGTGACTGCGCCAGCGGCGGATTAGCGACAGACCGTCTTCATCCGGTAGGCCGAGGTCAACGATGGCGACATCCGGGATGTGCTCGCCCAGGTAGTAGTCTGCTTCCTTTGCATCTTCCGCAGCATCCACCTGATGCCCCAATTCCTGTAGCTGGACCTTGAGGTGATGGCGCAGCAGAGCATTATCCTCAACGACGAGTACGCGCATGCCCATTCTCCATTTCATTTTCGATTTTAATAGTTTAACGCCATTATGTGGGGCTGGGGGTAAACATTATTTAAACCAGGCGGGAGAGCGCGTTTTTCTGCGTGGAAAGTGGGGGGTTGCCAGGTAGCATGCGCGAAGAGATTGCCCATGCTACCTGAGTCAGGCCGGTTACTTCAGCTCGTCGACCATGGTGGTCGCGCGGCCGATGTAGTTAGCCGGGGTCATCGCCTTCAGGCGGATTTTTTCTGCTTCCGGCAGCGGCAGGCCGTCGATGAACTGCTGCATGCCTTCGGCATCAACGCGCTTACCGCGGGTCAGTTCTTTCAGCTTCTCGTACGGTTTTTCGATACCGTAGCGGCGCATGACGGTCTGGATCGGCTCAGCCAGCACTTCCCAGTTGTGATCCAGTTCGTCCAGCAGACGATCCTGGTTCAGCTCCAGTTTGCTCACGCCTTTCAGCGTGGATTGGTACGCGATCAGCGCATAGCCGATACCTACGCCGAGGTTACGCAGCACGGTGGAGTCGGTCAGGTCGCGCTGCCAGCGGGAAACCGGCAGTTTGCTGGCCAGATGCTGCATCACGGCGTTCGCCAGGCCGAGGTTGCCTTCGGAGTTTTCGAAGTCAATCGGGTTCACTTTATGCGGCATGGTCGAAGAGCCGATTTCACCGGCGATGGTTTTCTGTTTGAAGTGGTTGAGCGCAATGTAGCCCCACACATCGCGATCGAAATCGATCAGGATGGTGTTGAAGCGCGCCATGCAATCGAACAGTTCGGCAATGTAGTCGTGCGGCTCGATCTGGGTGGTGTACGGGTTCCATTGAATGCCAAGCGAAGTAACGAACTCTTCGCTGAACTGGTGCCAGTCAACTTCCGGATAGGCAGCGATGTGGGCGTTGTAGTTACCGACCGCGCCGTTGATTTTACCGAGGATTTCCACCTGATTCAGCTGACGGTACTGGCGCTCCATACGGTAGGCGACGTTGGCCATCTCTTTGCCCATGGTGGACGGGGTAGCCGGTTGACCGTGAGTACGAGAAAGCAGCGGCACGTCACGGTATTGGGTCGCCAGATCTTTAATCGCGTCAATCAGCTTGCGCCAGTACGGCAGCACCACTTCGTCACGGGCGGTTTTCAGCATCAGCGCGTGCGACAGGTTGTTGATGTCTTCAGAAGTACAGGCGAAGTGAATGAATTCTGACACCGCATGCAGCTCGGCGATATCGGCGACTTTTTCCTTGAGGAAATATTCTACCGCTTTCACGTCGTGGTTGGTGGTGCGTTCGATAGTTTTGATACGCTCCGCGTCCTCTACGCTGAAGTCGGCAACGATTTTATCAAGGAAACCGTTTGCGTCGGCAGCAAAAGCAGGAACTTCCTTGATCGCTGCGTGCGCGGCCAGTTTTTGCAGCCAGCGGACTTCTACCTGTACACGGAATTTCAGCAAACCGAATTCGCTGAAGATACCGCGCAGCGCGCTGACTTTATCGCCGTAGCGGCCGTCTACGGGGGAAACGGCGGTCAGTGAGGATAATTCCATAAATCATAACTCCGGGGTTAAATGAGCAAGAATTTGTTTTGCCTGGTTAACCAGACGATTGCGAGAAAACATGAGCTGCAGACGTCCGCCGCCAACCTGATGCCATAGCACGGCGGAACGAATGCCGGCGAGTAGGGTAGAGCGTACCTTCGCCTGAACCTGCGGGCTTTGCAGCACGGCAGGGGAACCTGTGACCTGAATGCGCGGCCCCAGCGGGCTGATGACGTCAACGTAAATGCCGGCCATCGCGCTGAGCAGCGTTTCAGATTGTAGATCAAAATGTTCTAACTGACGGCGCAGGCCGCCGATGCGGTTGCCGAGGGTATCCATCGCCCCTTTGCTGGCGGCGAGTTTACGTTCCAGCACCATCAGGCTTAATGTGTAGCGGGTGAGCTCCGCGTTGAGGCCCTGACGGCTGCTGGTATTCAGCACGCCGAGCAGAGTCTCAAGCCCGAGACGAAGATTGGCTTCACTCCCACCGAATACCGCCAGCGTTGAATCCGGGTCGAGATCGATGATGCTGTTCAGCGAAACGTGCAGGGCGTCGCTGTCGCAATGCCCCTGATGCGCCAGTTGCTGAACCAGCCGCGCCGCCTGGCATACGCCCGCCAACGCCAGAGTGATGTCATAATAATTCTTCGCCACGCTTACTCCTTGTAACCCGCCGGGCGTTAATCAGGCATCCGGCGGAAAATGGTCGATCAAGACGCCAGCGGCAGACGCTGTTCGATAATTCCGCCGCCGAGACACACTTCGCCGCTATAGAAAACAGCCGACTGTCCCGGCGTCACGGCGGCGACGGGTTCATCAAAGATAACCTCGATGCGGTCGTCATCCAGCGCCTTCACGGTGCAGGGGATGTCGGTCTGGCGGTAGCGGGTTTTCACCGTGCAGCGAAGGGTGCCCTGCAGCGGCTGACGATCGACCCAGTGTAACTGCTGGGCAATCAGGCCGACGGACATCAGACGCGGGTGATCGTGACCCTGGGCGACGATCAGCACGTTGTTTTCCACGTCTTTATCGACCACGTACCACGGATCTTCGCTACCTTCTTTGGTGCCGCCGATGCCAAGCCCTTTACGCTGGCCGAGGGTGTGATACATCAGCCCCTGGTGTTCGCCGATCTCATCGCCGTCGACGGTGATGATTTTGCCTGGCTGCGCAGGCAGATAGCGGCCCAGGAAGTCGCGGAATTTACGCTCGCCGATAAAGCAGATGCCGGTAGAGTCTTTTTTCTTCGCGGTGATAAGATCCAGCTCTTCGGCGATTTTACGCACCTGCGGCTTTTCCAGCTCACCGACCGGGAACAAACTTTGCGCGATTTGTTCGTGGCTGAGGGTGTAGAGGAAATAGCTCTGGTCTTTATTGCCGTCGAGCCCGCGCAACAGTTGGCTTTTGCCGTTGACATCGGCGCGGCGCACGTAGTGACCGGTGGCGATGTAGTCAGCGCCGAGGTCTTCTGCGGCGAACTCAAGGAAGGCTTTGAATTTGATCTCTTTGTTGCACAGGATATCCGGGTTCGGCGTACGGCCTGCTTTATACTCTTCGAGGAACAGCTCGAAGACGTTATCCCAGTATTCTGCGGCAAAGTTGACGGTATGCAGTTCAATACCGAGCTTATCGCAGACGGCTTGCGCGTCGGCGAGGTCGGCAGCGGCGGTGCAGTATTCCTCACCGTCGTCTTCCTCCCAGTTCTTCATGAACAGGCCTTCCACCTTATACCCTTGCTGTTGCAGAAGGTAGGCGGAAACAGAGGAATCGACGCCGCCGGACATGCCGACGATCACTTTTTTTGGACTTTCTGACATTGGAATACTCACCACATTGAACTTCAAGGCGGCGTATTCTAGCACGCGTCAACCGTTCAGGCACCCCCTGTGAACGGCCAGTTAAATTCCGCAATCAGCGACAGCGGATGCCGCGGATCCTGCTGATAGCTGCGAATGCTTTCCGCCACCAGCGGCGAGCGCAAGTTTTTAGCGTTAAGAATTTCCTCAGCGCTGAGCCACAGACAGCGATCGATGTCGCTGTCGTGCGGTTCAGTAGCGCACGTATCGTTAAGCTCAATGGCAAACAGGAAGCGCAGGAACGGCGTATTATCCGGGGCCTGCCACTGGTGCATGCGGATGAAGTGCTGCGGCGCGGCGCGAATACCGGTCTCTTCCCACAGTTCGCGTTCGGCGGCCTGCGCCAGGGTCTCATTGGCCTCAAGATGACCAGCTGGCTGGTTCCATAGCGCTTTGCCGTTAATCGTCTCTTCAACAATCAGGAATTTGCCTTTGGCGTGTACCACGCAGGCGACGGTGACGTGCGGTTTAAACATCGAGCTTCCTTATGAATGCGGTTATTCGGTTTGACGCCACTCGCCGTTGGCTAAGCCATCAAGCGTATAGCCGCCCATGGCGTAGCGAATTAGCCTTAGCGTCGGAAAACCGACATGAGCGGTCATCCGGCGAACCTGACGGTTGCGCCCCTCATAGAGGGTGATTTTTAGCCAGCGAGTGGGAATCGATTTACGCTCGCGAATCGGCGGATTGCGCGGCCAAAGCCAGGCGGGTTCATTCACCAGCTCCACGCCGGCGGGCAGGGTTGGGCCATCGTTGAGCGTCACCCCGTCGCGCAGCGCGCGGATCGCTTCTTCTGTAGGTTCGCCTTCCACCTGAACGAAATAAATTTTGCCGGTGCGCTTACCGGGCTGGGTCAGTTTTGCCTGTAGCGCGCCGTCGTTGGTCAGCACCAGCAGACCTTCGCTGTCGCGGTCAAGACGACCGGCGGCGTAAACACCGGCGACAGGGATAAAATCCTTCAGCGTGCGGCGCCCGGACTCGTCGGTAAACTGCGGCAACACATCGTAGGGTTTATTGAACAAGATCACAGTTTTAAGCTGGCGTTCTTTACGTTGTCTGGTCACTTGTTGTGTGCTGAATCGCTCAACGCGATGTTTTCTAAATGAAGTTTTCTGCATGGTATTTTCAGGCTCTCTCAATTGCCGCATTATAGCCTAATTACGAATGCCTTTCATGGACGCAAACATTCAGGTAGTATTGACATGCTCATTACAAATTATTAACAAAAAATTGCTCAAACCGATTCGCAATACAGGCAGGAAGGCAACACGGACGCGAATCTCCGGTTAGCGGGGCGACCCGGTACTCAGGAGTAGGCCGACTAAGCCAACACCAGGCTCGCGTGAAGAGGGAAGAGCAGAACCAGAAGCGCTCGAAGGAGAGGTTAATGGAAAGCAAAGTAGTAGTTCCGGCGGAAGGTCAGAAAATCACCCTGCAAAACGGCAAACTGAACGTCCCTCATAACCCGATTATCCCGTTCATTGAAGGCGACGGTATCGGTGTTGACGTTACCCCAGCGATGCTGAAAGTGGTTGATGCCGCCGTTGAGAAAGCCTATAAAGGCGAGCGTAAAATTTCCTGGATGGAAGTTTACACCGGTGAAAAATCTACCCACGTTTACGGCCAGGATGTCTGGCTGCCTGCTGAAACCCTCGATCTGATTCGTGATTACCGTGTTGCTATTAAAGGTCCTCTGACGACGCCAGTTGGCGGCGGCATCCGTTCTCTGAACGTGGCGCTGCGTCAGGAGCTGGATCTCTACGTTTGCCTGCGTCCGGTACGTTACTATCAGGGCACCCCGAGCCCGGTTAAACACCCGGAGCTGACCGATATGGTTATCTTCCGTGAAAACTCCGAAGATATTTATGCGGGTATCGAGTGGAAAGCAGACTCTGCCGAAGCTGACAAAGTTATCAAATTCCTGCGCGATGAGATGGGCGTGAAGAAAATTCGCTTCCCGGAACATTGCGGTATCGGCATCAAGCCGTGCTCTGAAGAAGGGACCAAACGCCTGGTACGCGCCGCTATCGAATATGCGATCACTAACGATCGTGATTCCGTGACCCTGGTGCACAAAGGTAACATCATGAAGTTCACCGAAGGCGCGTTCAAAGACTGGGGTTACCAGCTGGCTCGCGAAGAGTTCGGCGGTGAGCTGATCGACGGCGGCCCGTGGGTGAAAATCAAGAACCCGAACACCGGCAAAGAGATCGTGGTTAAAGACGTGATCGCCGATGCGTTCCTGCAGCAAATCCTGCTGCGTCCGGCTGAATACGATGTTATCGCCTGTATGAACCTGAACGGCGACTATATCTCTGACGCCCTGGCGGCGCAGGTTGGCGGTATCGGTATCGCGCCGGGCGCCAACATTGGCGACGAGTGCGCGCTGTTCGAAGCCACCCACGGTACCGCGCCGAAGTATGCCGGCCAGGATAAAGTGAACCCAGGTTCCATCATCCTGTCTGCAGAAATGATGCTGCGTCACATGCAGTGGTTCGAAGCCGCAGACCTGATTGTTAAAGGCATGGAAGGCGCCATCGCCGCTAAGACCGTGACCTATGACTTCGAACGTCTGATGGAAGGCGCTAAACTGCTGAAATGCTCTGAGTTCGGCGACGCTATCATCAAAAACATGTAATCCATTTTTCTGGATTAATGCGAAACGGGAGCCTAAGGGTTCCCGTTTTTATTTGTTGTGTACCGGGTTATCCATAATTAAATAACAGTGAGCTATTCATGCCCGCTGCCGCTTGCTACGGTAAATCATCCATTGGCTGTATTTATTGCCATATTTTGCCTGGTTTTTTTCAGGTTATTATTATTAGAGGTGATATTATGAAAAAGATTATTCTGACCCTGGTATTAGCATCAGCAAGTATTTCTGCCTTCGCGGGTTACCATCCGGTCGCAAGGACCGCAGCTGTAGCCTCAGCCGATCATCCGGTGGCGGTCGCGGCGGCAACCAGCGATAATGGCAACCATCCGGTGGCGCGTACTACGGCTGTCGCCACAGCGGACCATCCGGTGGCGGTGGCGGCGGCAACCAGCGATAACGGTCGCCATCCTGTGGCGCGTACCACGGTTGTCGCTTCAGCGGATCATCCGGTCGCGGCGGCGGCAGTGACCAGCCATTAATAATCATCTTCCCGGCGCCACGCCGGGATTTTGCCCCCGCCACCTCAGCGCATCGATTTCCTTTCCTGCTCCGTTTTACGCTATATTGGCGTTATTATCGTAAATTCTCTCTTTATCACAGGTAACATCTGCCATGGCTTTGATCCCCAAAAACTACGCCCGCCTGGAAAGTGGCTATCGCGAGAAGGCGCTTAAAATTTATCCATGGGTATGCGGACGCTGCTCGCGCGAATTTGTCTACTCCAACCTGCGTGAACTGACGGTACATCACATCGATCACGATCATACCAATAACCCGGAAGATGGCAGCAACTGGGAGCTATTGTGCCTCTATTGCCACGATCATGAGCACTCCAAGTACACTGAGGCCGACCAGTACGGTACCAGAGTGGTGGCCGGTGAAGATGCGCAAAAGGATGTCGGTGAAGCCACCTACAATCCTTTTGCCGATTTAAAAGCCATGATGAACAAGAAGAAGTAGTCACGCTTCGTCGTAATTGCACACCGCCTGGCGGTTAATTAACACCCAGGCGCAGGGCTAAAGCCTGCGGGTAGGGATCAAAATAGTTTTGCGTCTGCAGATAGCGATCAGGATACTCGGCCAGGTAATGCTTAAGCAGCGTAAGGGGCGCCAGGATTGGGAGCAGCCCCGCGCGATAATGCAGTATCACGTCACGCAGCTCGCCGCGCTGGCGGCTATTCAACCGTTCGCGGAAATAGCCCTGAATATGCATCAGCACATTGGTGTGGTTTTTCCTGGAGGCGGTGTTTTTCAGGATCGCCATCAGCTTATCGCGGTAGGCGACGAAAAAGGCATCCAGGTCTTGCCATTGATGCATCGACGCGACGAAAGGGCCAATTTCGCGATAGCCGGCCTGATGATGCGCCAGTAGCTGCAGTTTATAGCGGCTATGAAAATCCATTAACGCCCGACGGGTCAGGCCATTGGCCCGCAGCGTATTCAGTTCATGCAGGGCGAAAAGACGCTCGACAAAATTCTCTCTTAACTGCGGGTCGTGCAGTCGTCCATCCTCTTCTACCGGCAACCACGGATAGGCTTCCATCAACGCGTGGGTAAACAGGCCGGTTCCTTCTTTGCGCCCGCGGTTGCCTTTTTCATCATACAGGCGCACGCGTTCCATGCCGCAGCTAGGTGATTTGGCGCAGACGATAAAACCTGCTAATTCGCCAAGCCCAGGCAGGTAACCGGCGGTAAAGTCCGCCATTTTGCCCGTGACATCGTCGTGCGGCTCGCTGCTAAAACGCATCTGAATCTCACCTTCGTCGGTCCGCACCAGGCGCAGAGCCGGACGAGGAGAGCTGAGACCGATGGCCATTTCCGGACAAATGGGTTTGAAGGTTACCCACGGCGCCAGTTCATCCATCGCAAATGGCAATCGTTTATGTCCGCCATCAAAGCGCACGGACGAGCCGGTTAAACAGCCGCTGATGCCAATGACAGGTTGCTTATTCATGGCGTACTCCTCGCTTTGTTCTCACTGGATGGGCCATCGCGCAAAAACGTTTAGCCCGATACATTAAACTTACACAATCACGTATTTTTGTCCAAGTTTTTGGCGTGCTTTTTTAGCGGAGAACATGGCGTAGGGGAGCAAAGCTTTTTTACAAGGAGATAACGTCCAGAGAAATCACCAATTGACGCCAGAGATCTATCTGTCTCTGGCGTGCGGCGGTGAGCTGGCCCGTGGTCACCAGCAACCAGTGGCGTTGAGGAAAGATTTCCGGGGCCAGCGCGGTGGACGGCATCGGTAGCACATCGATGCGATGACCTTGTCCGGTACGCATGAGCGCTTCCAGCCAGATTTCACATGGGTCGCTCAGGTGCCAGCCGGTAATCAGAGAGTTATCGCCCGGCGCGCGTTTATCGCCTTCAAGACAAAAAGAGGTGTAGGAGATAATGATGCCGTCGAGGATCTCACGTAGGGTCTGCATCGCCGGCACATTAGCCGATACTTTACTGCGTAACGGGCGCAATACGTTGGAAACCAGCTCAGGGCGGGGATTTTCCCGACCGGCATCGTAGATCAGCTGGCGCAGGGATTCGATTTTTCCCTCTTTCAGCCGCTGCAGCATATTGTCCTGCAGGACAAGCCAGTTATCACCAGGGCCGGCGTCAGGACGGGTCAACAGCGGTTTAACCTGGCTTACAGGCACGCCTTTTTTTACCCAGTCGAGAATTTTTAGCGCCAATTGGACATCATCATCGTTGTACAGGCGGTGGCCTCCATCGGTCCGCTCGGGTTTTAGCAGGCCGTATCGGCGTTGCCAGGCCCGCAGCGTGGTCGCATTGATGCCGCAAAGACGGGAAAATTCGCCGATGGAGTAGGACATTCCGTATACCTGATAACAGAGATTGTTTTTAATATACTACGAATTACGGTCGGTTGAATGCCATGCTGCTGGTAATAAAGCGTTAGTCTTATGCTTTAAAATCGATACTGGTATTTTTAAACGTCTGATAAGCGTCATCATCCGGCGCGGCGGGAATGTCTGCTTGCATAAATGCGGCTACAACAGTGTTGCATAGTTCTTCATCACCCTTTTCCACGGTAGCGGAATTTACGGTGCCATCACGCTGCAGCGACAAACGAATACGACAGGTTTGCCCGGGATACTCTACGGAATCAGGCATTTTTGCCCTGATGGCGGTCATTATCTGTCGGGCGTAGGTAGCCCGACTTGATGGTTTCGACGAAGGGAGGCTGGCGAACAGATCGTCTACTTCAGTGGCGCTCGCCGCCGTGCGCTGCGTGGGCTGATGATGGTGACAACCTGCCAGCAGTAAAGGGAACAATAACAACACCAACGGCGATTTGTTCAGCATGGTAACGCGTCCTTGTTTGTTTGGTATGGGCCAATCATAACGGTAGGCGCTACGCCCTGATAGCTGCTAAACATAGGTGCTTCTACTGTTCGCTCGCCGATTCCCTGAGGACGATTATCACGACGGTTAGCGTAAATGCTGTGTTTCTGCGCCGCAGATACTGCGTCGCCAGGCGCCGGGCGCCTGACCATACTGGCGCTTGAAGCTGCGGTTAAAGGATTGCTGGGAGTCGAAACCCAGTGCGATCGCCACGTTTAAAATAGGCTCGTCGCTGTTGGCTAAGCGTTCGACCGATCTTTGTAGCTTATGCATGCGAATATATTCAGCGAGAGGGTAACCGGTGTGCTCCTTGAAGATCCGCTGCAGGTGCCATTTCGAATAGCCCGCACGCCTGGCAACGGTCTCAATATCCAGACGGCTCTCGAGATTGTTGTCGATCCAATCGAGTAGATCGTGAATAACCGCAGCAGTGTTCATCTTGTTGCTCCACGCAGATAATAAAAGCATCTTTAATTGTTGCATTTAAGGTGGCTCGTTTTAGCATTAATTGCAAGTTTTATTGTTGCAATTAATTCCCTGCCTGAAATGGGCTTTTTTCGATCCAGATGAATAGCACATAAAGTGCAACAATTATTCTTGCACTTAGTTTAGCGCCTTCCTACAATCGCCGCGATAGTGTATTCGCAACTGTTACAGTTTTGTGGCGATGAACGACACAAATGGCCTTAAGCCTGCCCGGACAAAGGAAGTGGCGCAGCGTCTCCCGCAGCGTCTTGCCCGGCGGCGACAATTACCGGAATAAAAATAATGAGCCTGCAAAAAACCTGGGGAAAACGTCATCTGACTGCAGTAGGTATGGTGCTACTCTCGGCGCTGCTCGCCGGCTGCGATGAAGGCGTCGCGCAAAACGCCGCGCCGCAAGCGCCTGCCGTCAGCGCCGCTGAGGTGGTGGTGAAATCCATTAGCCAGTGGGATAGCTTTAATGGCCGGATTGAGGCGGTGGAAAGCGTGCAGCTCCGTCCCCGCGTTTCTGGTTATATTGATAAAGTGAATTACACCGACGGTCAGGAGGTGAAGAAGGGGGAGGTGTTATTCACCATTGACGATCGAACCTATCGCGCGGCGCTGGAACAGGCGCAGGCAACCCTGGCGAGAGCGAAAACGCAAGCCAGCCTGGCGCGAAGTGAAGCAAACCGTACCGATAAATTAATCAATACCAATCTGGTTTCCCGTGAAGAGTGGGAGCAGCGCCGCTCCGCTGCGGTCCAGGCGCAAGCGGATATTCGCGCCGCCCAGGCGGCGGTTGATGCCGCGCAGCTTAATCTGGATTTCACCAAAGTGACCGCGCCCATCGACGGCCGCGCCAGCCGCGCGTTGATCACCAGCGGTAATCTGGTCACCGCTGGCGATACCGCCAGCGTGCTCACCACGCTGGTGTCGCAGAAAACGGTTTACGTCTACTTTGACGTGGATGAGTCGACCTATCTTCACTACCAAAATCTTGCCCGCAGGGGGCAAGGGGCCTCCAGCAGCCACCAGGCATTACCGGTTGAGATCGGCCTTGTGGGCGAAGAGGGCTACCCTCATCAGGGTAAAGTGGATTTTCTGGATAATCAGTTAACGCCGAGCACCGGTACGATCCGCATGCGCGCGCTGCTGGACAATTCGCAGCGTCTGTTCACGCCGGGACTCTTTGCCCGTGTCCGCTTGCCGGGCAGCGCTGAATTCAAAGCCACGCTTATCGACGACAAAGCGGTACTGACCGATCAGGATCGTAAATATGTCTATATCGTTGATAAAGAGGGTAAAGCCCAGCGTCGCGATATTGCGCCGGGGCGGTTGGCTGCCGGTTTACGTATCGTCAAGCAGGGGCTGAACCCTGGGGATAAAGTCATCGTCGATGGTTTGCAAAAAGTGTTTATGCCGGGAATGCCGGTTAACGCGAAGACCGTTGCCATGACCACCAGCGCCGCCCTCAACTGATCCCTTATCTGAGAATCCGCCATATGGACTTTTCCCGCTTTTTTATCGACAGGCCGATTTTTGCCGCCGTGCTGTCGATTCTGATTTTTATCACCGGCTTGATCGCCATTCCGCTGTTGCCGGTCAGCGAATATCCTGATGTCGTACCGCCTAGCGTGCAGGTGCGGGCGGAGTATCCCGGCGCCAACCCGAAAGTGATCGCCGAAACCGTGGCGACGCCATTGGAAGAAGCCATCAACGGCGTCGAAAATATGATGTACATGAAGTCCGTCGCAGGCTCTGACGGCGTACTGGTCACTACCGTCACGTTCCGTCCGGGAACCGACCCCGATCAGGCGCAGGTTCAGGTGCAAAACCGGGTCTCGCAGGCCGAGGCGCGTCTCCCGGAAGATGTGCGCCGTTTAGGCATCACCACCCAGAAGCAATCGCCAACGCTGACGCTGGTGGTGCATCTGTTTTCACCCGGCGGTAAGTACGATTCACTGTATATGCGTAACTACGCCACGTTGAAAGTAAAAGATGAACTCGCGCGTCTGCCCGGCGTCGGGCAGATCCAGATTTTTGGCTCGGGTGAATATGCGATGCGCATCTGGCTGGATCCCAATAAGGTTGCGGCGCGCGGGTTAACCGCATCGGATGTGGTGACGGCGATGCAGGAGCAAAACGTTCAGGTTTCCGCCGGACAGCTGGGCGCCGAGCCGCTGCCGAAAGAGAGCGATTTTTTGATCTCTATTAACGCCCAGGGGCGTCTGCATACGGAAGAAGAGTTTGGCAATATTATTCTGAAAACGGCGCAAGACGGTTCGCTGGTGCGCCTGCGCGACGTGGCGCGTATCGAAATGGGCTCGGGTAGCTATGCGCTACGTTCCCAGCTTAACAATAAAGACGCGGTCGGGATTGGTATTTTCCAGTCGCCGGGGGCGAATGCTATCGATTTGTCTAACGCCGTACGCGCGAAAATGAACGAACTCTCCACCCGTTTCCCGGAAGATATGAAATGGGCGGCGCCGTACGATCCGACCGTGTTTGTGCGTGATTCGATTCGCGCGGTGGTGCAAACGCTGCTGGAAGCGGTGGTGTTGGTGGTGCTGGTGGTGATTTTGTTCCTGCAGACGTGGCGTGCGTCGATTATTCCGCTTATCGCGGTGCCGGTATCGGTGGTGGGTACCTTCAGCATTCTTTATCTGCTGGGCTTTTCGCTGAATACCCTGAGTCTGTTCGGGTTGGTACTGGCGATCGGTATCGTCGTGGATGATGCCATCGTGGTGGTGGAAAACGTCGAACGAAACATCGAAGAGGGGCTGGCTCCGCTAGCGGCGGCGCATCAGGCGATGCGCGAAGTCTCCGGGCCGATTATCGCTATCGCGCTGGTGCTGTGCGCGGTGTTTGTGCCGATGGCGTTCCTCTCCGGGGTAACGGGGCAGTTTTATAAGCAGTTTGCGGTGACGATTGCGATATCGACGGTGATCTCCGCCATCAACTCCCTGACGCTCTCGCCAGCGCTGGCTGCGCTGCTGTTAAAACCGCACGGCGCGGCGAAAGACTTCCCGACCCGGCTTATCGATCGCTTGTTCGGCTGGATTTTCCGTCCGTTTAACCGTTTTTTCCATCGTAGCTCAAACGGCTATCAGGGGCTGGTAGGCAAAACGCTCGGGCGACGCGGCGCGGTGTTTGTGGTCTACGTCCTGCTGCTCTGCGCCGCTGGCGTGATGTTTAAAGTCGTACCCGGCGGGTTTATTCCGACGCAGGATAAACTGTATTTAATTGGCGGCGTGAAAATGCCCGAAGGCTCTTCACTGGCGCGCACCGACGCCGTGATCCGCAAAATGAGCGAAATCGGTATGAATACCGAAGGCGTGGATTATGCGGTGGCTTTTCCGGGGCTTAATGCGCTGCAGTTCACCAATACGCCGAATACCGGGACGGTCTTTTTTGGTCTGAAACCGTTCGATCAGCGAAAACACACCGCAGCGGAAATTAATGCCGAGATTAATGCCAAAATCGCGCAAATTCAGCAGGGCTTTGGTTTCTCGATTCTGCCGCCGCCGATTTTAGGGCTGGGTCAGGGTTCCGGCTATTCACTGTATATTCAGGATCGCGCCGGTCTGGGTTATGGCGCGTTGCAAAACGCGGTGAACGCGATGTCGGGTTCGATTATGCAGACGCCGGGGATGCATTTCCCGATATCGACCTATCAGGCGAACGTGCCGCAGCTGGATGTGCAGGTCGATCGAGATAAAGCGAAAGCGCAGGGCGTGTCGTTGACCGACCTTTTCGGGACGCTGCAAACTTATCTGGGGTCATCGTATGTGAATGACTTTAACCAGTTTGGGCGTACCTGGCGCGTAATGGCGCAGGCTGACGGGCCGTTCCGCGACAGCGTGGAAGATATTGCTAATTTACGCACCCGCAATAATCAGGGCGAAATGGTGCCGATTGGCAGTATGGTGAATATTAATACCACCTACGGACCGGATCCGGTGATTCGCTACAATGGTTATCCGGCGGCGGATTTGATTGGCGATGCCGATCCCCGCGTGCTCTCGTCCACCCAGGCGATGACGCAGCTGGCAGGCATGTCTAAGCAGATACTACCGAATGGGATGAATATTGAGTGGACGGATCTCAGCTTCCAGCAGGCCACGCAGGGCAATACGGCGCTGATCGTCTTCCCGGTCGCGGTACTGTTGGCGTTCCTGGTGCTGGCGGCGCTATATGAAAGCTGGACGCTACCGCTGGCGGTGATCCTTATCGTTCCGATGACCATGCTCTCCGCGCTGTTTGGCGTCTGGCTGACCGGCGGCGACAATAACGTATTTGTGCAGGTGGGGCTGGTGGTGCTGATGGGGCTGGCCTGTAAAAACGCGATTCTGATTGTCGAGTTTGCCCGCGAACTGGAAATTCAGGGCAAAGGGATTATGGAAGCGGCGCTGGAAGCCTGTCGTCTGCGCTTACGCCCGATTATCATGACCTCGATTGCCTTTATTGCCGGGACGATTCCGCTGATTCTGGGCCACGGCGCGGGGGCGGAAGTGCGCGGCGTCACCGGGATCACGGTGTTCTCCGGTATGCTCGGCGTGACGCTGTTTGGGCTGTTCCTGACGCCGGTGTTTTACGTGACGCTGCGAAAACTGGTGACGCGCGGCGAACCGGTTAGGGACGTCCTGCCTGAGTAGGTCGCTGCTAATAACAAAAAACCGCCTTTTCGTTTAAGGCGGTTTTTTTTCGCAACAAGAAAAGTTAATGCGCTTCTTTATAGCGGGCAGTCAGCTCAGGCAGCGGATCGCAGCCGCTGGTATCGGCTTTTTTGACCTCTTCCAGGGCGCTCGCCACGGTGTGGCGAGCTAACACCGCGAGCGACGCCTGCTCGGCTTCATCGGCTACGGACTTAAAGTACCAGCAAGCGTTGGCGCTGACCACGCAGCGAGCCGGGACGTCAGGGCGAGACGCCCACAGTTTTTTATCTTCAATAACGGAAAGATAGATATCACGCAGCGTGATTTGATCGGCAGGACGGCCAAGATGAATAGAGCCGTTGCGGCCAAGTGTGGAGACGATGATGCCGTCGCGGGTGAGCGGAACCATGAGTTTACGGATAAAGCTCGGGTTGGCTTCCAGGCCGTAGGCCAGGATCGCACTCGTCGAACGTTCACCCAATTGCTCCGCCATCGCTACGCTGAGAACCATCTGCAAAGCTGTCGGGAAGCGGTAATCTAGCATTTTCTTGTCCTGGGTTGCGGTGAATCTTGTTCTTTTTGGCACCGCAGAGGTAAATAATCAGTGATTAACACTATAACAAATACGGTAATTTTTTTGAAGCAATCTTAGCCAGGCCCCTCGCTTCCAGCCGCCAGCAGCGGCACGACGACATCGCTGATGGGGGTGGCAACGCCCAGCGTTCGGCCATAGCGCTGTACAACTCCGTTGCGAATGTCCCATTCCAGCGGACGATTGGCCTGACGGTCGGCAAGTATCGAGGTGCTTAAATCCGCCGGCGCCTGATGAAACCCATCAACAATTTCCTGCGGCACGCTATCGGCGAGTACCGCCCCTGCTGCGCGGGCCACCGCCAGACACTCGTGTAGATAGGCCAGCGCCAGCCCGGTGATGTCCTGGCGCGAAAACATCCCGGCGCGGCGATTCGCCAGCACCATCAGGCCAGCGACGGCATTTTGCAGCAGTTTCCGCCAGGCGACCGATGCGAAATCTGCCGTCAACTCAACCGCGCAGCGGGTACCGTCGAGAACCTCGGCTATCTTCTTCCCATGCGGCGTATCGGGTAGCGTCAGACGCGGTTTGGCGCGTAACCATACCGAAGCATCCGCCTCCCGTTGTGCCGGAAACCAGACAACCGAAGGCAATACCTTTGCGCCGTTAACATAAGGGTCAAGCAGGCTTTCCTGTTCGACACCGTTCTGTAGTGCGCAGACCACCGTGTTTTCATCGCACAGCGCGTTAAGCCAGAGCGCGCAATCCGCTACCTGGGTGGTTTTCACCGCCACAAACAGCAGCTTAACCGGGCGTTCAAGCGTATGCGGATCGGTCAATACCGGCCCTGGAATGATCGTTTCGCCGTCTTCGTGGCGTAAAATCAACCGCTGATGCGCGGTGCGCCCGCAGAGCAGCGGTTTGCGGCCCGCTTCATGCAGTACGGCGGCGATGGTCGTGCCGATAGCGCCAGGACCTAGCAACGCAATGGAGGGTAGATTAGGCATCATGCATTCTCCTGAATGAACCGTACTCATTAATGAATCAAATTTTCGGCAAAAGCCAGGATCAATTGCCGATATCGGGCAACACTTAGAGCAAAGGCATGGTCTACGCTGGCATTGTGCTTTAAACTGCGCGCTGCAAAATTGAGTAGATAAACGATTAATCAGGCGGTAATGGCGATGAACGGTACGATCACAACGTGGTTTAAAGATAAAGGTTTCGGATTTATCAAAGATGAAAATGGTGATAACCGCTATTTTCACGTGATTAAGGTCGCCAATCCGGAGCTGATTAAGAAAGATGCGGCGGTCACGTTTGAACCTACGACTAATAATAAAGGTCTTTCGGCTTACGCGGTGAAGGTCATCCCGGAAAGCAAACATCTGTATATTGCCGGTGAGCGCCTGAAGCTGACATCGATCAAGTCTTACCTGGTCTACAGTGAGGAAGTACCGGCAGATACGCATATCGACAAGGAAAATGCGGTGCTCTCCGTGGGGCTGCTGATGAACAGTATCAAGCCCAAAGCGAGCGTGAAGCCGGGTGAAATGCGTACGCTGAAAAAGCTGGCGATCACTACCTTTCAGGGCACCACGCTCATCTTCTCTGAAGATGAAATCGACATCGACGCCACGGTGAAGCTCCTGAAAGTCTGACTCTGATTTACCGTATCCAAAACATCATTCAAACGATTGTAGAAACGACGATGACAAAACTTACCTTACAAGAGCAGATGCTGAAAGCGGGTCTGGTCACCAGTAAAAAGATGGCTAAGGTTCAGAGAACGGCGAAAAAGTCACGTGTTCAGGCGCGTGAAGCCCGCGAGGCCGTTGAGGAAAACAAAAAAGCCCAGCTTGAGCGCGACAAGCAGCTCAGCGAGCAGCAAAAGCAAGCGGCTTTAGCAAAAGAGTATAAAGCGCAGGTTAAGCAGCTGATCGAAATGAACCGAATCACGATTGCGAAAGGCCATATCGCTTTTAACTTTACGGATAATAATCTCATCAAAAACATTGATGTGGATAAAACCACCCAGGCGCAGCTCATTAGCGGCCGTCTGGCGATTGCCCGCCTTGCTGTTGATAATAACGGTAAATATGAATACGCGATTATCCCTGCCAGCGTGGCGGATAAAATCGCCCAGCGCGACGCCGAGAGTATTGTGTTGAACAGCGCCCTGAGCCAGGAAGCAGAGGACGAAGACGATCCGTACGCTGACTTTAAAGTACCTGATGATTTGATGTGGTAATCAGGAGCAATGCGTTGCTGCCATTCATTGTGCGCCTTTCGTCATGAGGCGGGGGCGCAATTTCAGATACCGATCACAATTTTCCCGTTTATAAATATCCTTTCTGTCACTGGATGTTATCATCCAGCCGGTAAATACCTTTCAACTCTACCGAGGCTTTGATGCTGGAGAATGTAATCATCTGATAATCAGTTTGCCGACCTTTCAGGCCGGGCTGGTTATCACTGCGCTGAAATCGAATGCGGACACCGCTGCGTGTTTGCACGTTTTGCACATGATGATTAAACAGGTTTTCCAGTATGAATTTATCCCGTCAGGAACAACGTACCTTACACGTTCTCGCGAAAGGCGGACGTATTGCGCACATTCGCGATACCTCAGGCCGCGTCATCGCCGTGGAGTGCTATAGCCGCGAAGGCCTACTGCTCAGCGACTGTACGCTCGCCGTCTTCAAAAAACTCCGCACTAAAAAACTGATTAAATCCGTTAACGGCCAGCCGTACCGCATCAACACCAGCGGGCTGAATAACGTTCGCGCCCAGCCGGATAACCGGTAAGGAGAGTGACATGACCACAACTATCGATATCCCACGTATCTTTACCATCAGCGAAAGTGAACATCGTATCCATAACCCCTTCACAGCGGAAAAATATGCCACGCTTGGCCGCGTACTTCGCCTGCAGGCAGGGGCGCAGATCCTCGACCTTGGCAGCGGTTCTGGTGAAATGCTCTGCACCTGGGCGCGGGACCATGCTATCGGCGGTCTGGGCATTGATATGAGCCCATTGTTTACCGCGCAGGCTAAACAACGCGCCGCAGCACTTGGCGTTAGCGATCGCGTCACTTTTCTCCATAGCGATGCGGCAGGTTACGTTGCCGAACGGCAATACGATGTAGCGGCCTGTATCGGCGCGACGTGGATTGCCGGCGGCGTCGCTGGAACCGTGGCGCAGTTAGCCCGCAGCCTTAAGCCTGGCGGTATGCTACTTATCGGGGAACCCTGGTGGCGTAAGGTACCCGCCACAGAAGAACAAGCGCGCGCCTGCGGCGTTTCTGCGGTGGCCGATTTGTTGCCGCTTCCAGCGCTGGTCGCCACTTTTGGCGAACTGGGCTATGACATTGTTGAGATGGTGCTGGCTGACCGCGAAGGGTGGGACCGTTATGAAGCCGCTAAATGGCTGACGATGCGCCGTTGGCTGCAGGCGAATCCCGACGATGAATTTGCGGCTGAGGTCCGTGCGGAGCTCAATGCCGCACCGCTTCGCCACGTCACTTATACCCGGGAATATTTCGGTTGGGGCGTTTTTGCGCTGATGCAGAAATAGCCATCGTTATATTTGGTCAATTTATTTGAACCATTCTGTTAAATAAACGCCATTTATACATTTTGGCTAAGGGGTAGAGTAGGGGAACCACAAACAGACGCGGAATATTATCTCCGCGTCTGCTGAATGTTTTGCCAAATCAGGGGCTATCCTCATGAAAAAGATTGGATTTTTGTCATTTGGCCACTGGACGCTATCGCCGCAGTCGGCGACTCGTTCCGCTGCCGACACGCTTTTACAATCCATCGATCTGGCCGTTGCCGCCGAAGAGTTAGGCGCGGACGGCGCCTATTTTCGGGTGCACCATTTCGCCCGCCAGCTCAGTTCACCGTTCCCGCTGCTGGCCGCTATCGGCGCGAAGACTAAAAAGATTGAGATTGGCACCGGCGTTATCGATATGCGCTACGAAAACCCGCTATATATGGCGGAGGATGCTGGCGCTGCGGATTTGATCTCGGGAGGGCGTTTGCAGCTTGGCATCAGCCGCGGTTCGCCGGAACAGGTGATTGATGGCTGGCGTCATTTTGGTTTTCAACCACAGGATGGCGAGTCCGACGCTGACATGGCGCGGCGCCATACTGAGGTGCTGTTGGACGTGCTGCGCGGCGAAGGTTTCGCGAAGCCCAACCCGCAACCCATGTTTCCCAACCCGCCGGGATTGCTGCGTCTTGAGCCGTACTCCGCCGGATTACGCGAACGTATCTGGTGGGGCGCGGGCTCTAATGCTACGGCGATGTGGGCGGCGAAGCTCGGCATGAACTTGCAAAGCTCGACGCTGAAAGATGATGAGACGGGCGAACCATTCCATATCCAACAGGCGAAACAGATCCGCGCCTATCGTCAGGCCTGGACGGAAGCGGGGCACACGCGTATGCCGCGGGTATCGGTCAGTCGAAGTATCTTTGCCCTGATGAACGATCGCGACCGGATGTATTTCGGCTCCAGCCGGGATAATAGCGACAGTATTGGTTTTCTTGATGAGAAAACCCGCGCCATTTTCGGCCGCAGCTATGCCGCTGAACCCGATAAGCTCATCGAGCAACTGAAACAGGATGAGGCGATCGCAGAAGCGGATACTTTATTGCTGACGGTGCCGAATCAGCTGGGCGTGGATTATAACGCTCACGTGATTGAGTCTATTCTGAAGCACGTTGCACCGGCAATGGGGTGGCGTGATTAAAAAAAAGCCTCGCGAGTTATAAAACCTGCGAGGCTTTGAAATGAAAAATCCGCGCCGGGGCGCGGATTTTATCGTCCGGGATTAGACGTTGAGCTGTGATTAACAAGCTAATTATATGTTATTTAATGATTTAATTCTTATTTGATGTTTTTTTACTCATAAAAGTACTCATTTATATTGATGTTGATATCTGGGGCTAGTTACATCAACTCCGAACAATTTTTATTCATTAGGAGTGCTTGCACTATTTTTTTTGTTTGTCAATGGTTATATGTCAATTACAGGAGAGCAGGCCAAATTCACTCTTCTTTAGCAGAATATTGTTACGAACTAAGATAATTAGAATTTGAACTATTTTAAGATTATTCTAATTGCCATCTTGATTTTATTTATTTTTTCATCAAAATTCACAGTTTCACCTTCTGTTCCCCATCAAAAACGACCGTAAAGGGATTACTGTGAACACGATATACATACCATTAGACAGTGGAGAGTCTGCGGTCCTCAAGGATCCAGATACCTTACTTCCTCGTAAAATTTACGAACAGCTTGCCCAGTTCATTGAAAAGGCTGTTAAGGATGTTGATGAAGTACCGAAAAATTCAGAATCGTTTAACGAAACGCGCAGTCATAAGGCAATATCGATTGACGGTGAAAGAGGTACGGGTAAAACATCGGTACTAGTGAATTTAAGAGATTACCTGGAAAGTAATCATAAAGAGTTTGCTGGAGATATTCATATTCTCGATCCCATCGACCCGACTCTGCTTGAAGATGGTGAATCGCTGTTTTTACATATCATTGTTGCTGCAGTACTTCAGGATAAAAAAATTAAAGAGGCGCAAAGTAAAGACCTTGATAAATCGAGACTCTTTATCCAAAAACTTGAAAATTTAGCCAATGGCCTTGAATCCATTGACCTGCAACACAGTCAGCGAGGGATGGATAAAATCCGTTCCCTCTATGGCAGCAAGCATCTGGCAAATTGCGTTGAAGCATTTTTAAAATCCACGCTAGATTTAATTGGGAGAAAATTATTAATACTGCCGATTGATGATGTGGACACTTCGCTTAACCGGGCGTTTGAAAATCTGGAAATATTGCGTCGTTATCTTACATCTCCTTACGTATTGCCGATTGTGAGTGGCGATCGTCGCCTGTATGACGAAGTATGCTGGCGAGATTTTCATGGACGGTTGAATAAAGACTCATCTTATGAACGTAAGAAGTCTTATGATATAGCCAAGGAATTGGCAATTGAGTACCAACGTAAAATATTACCACTGCCGCGTAGATTAAGTATGCCCGCCGTGAGTGATTATTGGCAGCAAGACGGTATGGATGTTACCTTGGATAAAGACGGTATCCCGTTGCGCAACTTTATGGCTTGGCTGAAGATATTTATCACCGGCCCGGTGAACGGTCTTGAGGGTAGCGATTTACCGCTACCGATCCCATCGATTCGTGCCCTAACGCAGTTTATAAATCACTGTGGTGATTTAATAATAGAACTTCCACCAGAGCTTAAAAGTATGGATACTCCTCTTACTGTTCGCCGTTGGTGGCAGATGCCTGATGTTCCACGCCCAGTACTTGAAGCTTTTGCGTTGAAACACCGGGAGCTCAGTAAAGAAGCTAAGCGTGAGTATGCTGATGCCTATAAAGTCTTCAATGAAAAATATCTAGCATGGAATTATCAACATTCTCCAGTAGGAATGAAAAATAACGAAAACGGTAAATTAGTTGATGATATGTGTTGGATCAACAAGTTGCTGAGTTATTTTCAGTTCGAACCAAAAGCTGGAGCAGTCTATTTAACCCTTAAGGCTCAGCTAAATTGGGCTGAATGGAAAAATAGTAAGAATCGTAACAATTCGATATTTGATACCGTACTTTTCCAGCCCTTGCTTCAGGATCGCCCTGAATACGTCATTTTTAATGCAGGAGAAAGCTTGACCGATTGGGAGTCGCAATTATCTAAAAGCTTACCAGAAGGCTGGCTTTCGGTAATCAAGGGAAAAATGACAATTTTGCCTTATCCTATTGCAGAAACAGGTATTAACTCGGGGTTGAGATGGAAGTATTGGGAGGACGTTGAGAGCAATAACGCTAGTGAAGAATTGAATGATAAGGCAATTTTTCTTATTAGTGCTTTAACACAAAGGAATTTTTATACAAATGCAAAGCAGTCGATTGTTCTTAATATTGGTCGAATTTTTGAAATTATCATTGCCAGCTTGATCTCAGATCTGGATTTATCAGATCTGCAACGAATCTTACAACGCTCACCATTTTATTCTGCCAGCGCTCTTGCGCCAACTAAAAAATTAAAAATTAATGAGGCTGAGGGTGAAGATTCTGGAGGGAATGTGGATGATCTCGAAAAAGAAGAATCCTATGATCGTGAAGATAGATTAGAAAATTCATTGGAGTGTTTGTATGAAGATATTAAACTATGGCGAAAAGAAAATAATGTTGATAGATTAAAAATATCGCCTTGGATGGTATATAAGGTTTTTAACAAAGTATACAGTCAGGTCGCAAGTAATGCTATTGACCAAAAGGGTATGCAGGATATTACTAAGGCAATTAATATTGTAGGTCGAGTATTTTATTCAACTTGGTCGGCATTTGGTAGTTTTGAAAAAGGCGAGTTGTTCGGGTTACCAGACGTGGTAGTAACGACTAATATTAACTCCTCAAAAAATTTCTATCAACATGCTAATTTCCGTACCAACCTCGGACCATTTACCCCTGAACAGAATCTACAGCAAGGACCGTCAAGTCGGAGTGCTATGAATCGACAAGCTTTTGGTCAGATGAGTAGAACAGTCAGTTATGTTCTGAGTTCACATCCTCTCAAAAGATGGATCGATGAAGTATTATTAGCAGATTTAAAACAGCCATCAAAAAATCAGGATGATACGAGAAAAATAATAAATCAGAGAAAACTAACGAAAGCTCGGCGATTCATTATTGACAGATTAGGCATCGATGAGAATGAAAAGTTAACAAAAAAAATCATTAAAGAGCGGCTAACGGCATTGTACAAACCTCTAAAAGAAGCCGATCAATTTATCAATTCTGTAATCAGTGAGTTCTCTAATAGCGATCCAGCAGTGAGAATTCTGTTAGAGGCATACAGTGAAATTAACCTAAGTGGTGACAAATAATGTTAACCCGGTCGTTGAGTGAACATGCAACAGGGTGTTTCTTCACCGACGAGCGCCTGTCAAAGCGCTTTTGGGCGATCCTGCTATCGCCGCCGGATGATTTTACGACGTGGTCGTCATTGCAGGAGGAGTGCTACCAACTGCTCGTTGAGAGTATTGATAACCGTTATCCGCGCACATATCGGTTGACCGACGTGCGCCAGCTAATGGGGAATATCTGTGATAATGGCTTGTTGACCAGCCCGGCACTGCCTTGGCTGGATGTCATTGCAGAACAACTGCTGCTACGTAATGGTGATTTGCTCTACTACCGCGAGAATAAGGTACAAGACTATGTGCGGATAGCGGCAGAACTGGACCCGGCTCTGCTTGTGGGCTGGCGTCTTGGCGACTGGCTACAACAAAGTCCTCCTCCGCGATTGTCAGACATCACCCGGGTGGTGATGGCGCAGAATCCGTTCTTCGCACCGCCTGCCAGCGCGGGCAAACCTTTTGCGGAGGGGCACGTCCATCTGGGCGGGGTGACGGCGGGAGATACCATCCTGGATGGTTATCTTTTTGAAGATCTTGAACTGCCAAAAAGCAACAATGCATCGCTGTGGGCACTTGAAGAGCGCGATAATTTAACGCCGCTGTTGGTTCGGGCAAAGTCACTGCTTTCCTTATTACTCTCCGATCGGTTTGAAACGGTTTTCAAGAAGTATGCAACCTTGAGTAACCCGATGACGAAAAGCCTGAATCTCCCGGACTGGAGAATCCTCGCTAAAAAGAACCGAGGAACAGAAAACATCAATCCCGGCTGGCTGTTAGGCCAGCTGGCGCATGCCTCTGACCGAAAGCATCCTTCACGCTGGCTGTGGCTTCAGCTTTATCTTTGCCACACTTACCAGCTGAAAGACGCCCATCCGCTTGAGCGCACGGCCATACTCTGCTTTTGGCTTACGGTTAATGCGCTTCGACGTCGCATTATTATGGACGGGCAGGGGCTTACGCGTTTTACCGAACGCTATTTCGGTGGTGCGCTGCGCGCGGGCAAGAAAACTGACAGCAGCAATATGCGTTATCTGTTTGCTGGCAAAGACGATATGGCCGAAGTGAAGGCATCCCCGACTGCTTTTGGCCATGAAATGGTGGCAGGTTTTTCCTCGTCGCTGCTCAAGACCCTTGGTGTACCGCTCGTTTCTCCACCGTATGTTTTTGGTGAACATGAGATTAAGCCAGACGAACGCGCGCTGCGCTACATTGAAGTGCTTGAGCGCTGGCAGTTTTGTGGGCATTTTTCACGCTCTAAAACGGCAGGCCGCGGTAAGCGACCAAAGGCTGATTTGCAGGCCAACTGGAAGGAGGCAGAGCGATTGCTGCAGAAGCTTTACAGCCACAATGGCTGGAATCATCCGATATTTTTAGGAGGGAAACGCAACCCGCACTTTCATTTTCAGCCGTCGAACTGGTTTCGGGGTCTGGATATTGCAGGGGATGAAAATGCCCTGAAAATTGCAGGTTTTGCACCGATGCTACGATGGCTGCGCAGCGGGCTTTATCCGGTGCCCGATGGGCTTCGCGCCAGTACGGGCTTTCATTTCAGCATCCATGCCGGGGAGGATTATGCGCATCCAGCGTCGGGGTTGCGTCATATCGATGAAACGGTGCGCTTTTGTGAGATGCGAGAGGGGGACCGATTGGGCCATGCGCTCGCGTTGGGAATTGAACCTGCGCTCTGGGCGAAGCGGCATGGAGAGATGATACTTCCGCTGGATGAGCATTTAGATAATCTTGTCTGGCAATGGCATTATGCCACGGTTTTGTCGGGTTCATTGCCACTTGCACAGGCGGTATTACCGCTGCTTGAGCGGCGCATTGCACGTTTTGTCGCGCGTTGTGATTGGTGCAAGGAGAGACTACCTCAAATAGATTGTAGCGTGGCGGATAAACGAGCTAACGGTGATGAACCATCTCTAAAAAATATCACGCCTGATACACTCTACCGGGCTTGGCTTCTGCGGCGTAATTGCTCGTATCGTCTCCGACAACTCCATGGTGGGGCGCCGTTAACCTCGCAGGAGAAATGCGCACTACCAGACTGGTCAACGTTAAGTGATAAAGACAATGTGGCGGCGCAGCTTTATCAGCAACGACACTCCAGACTGCTTGACGATCTCCCTCCACAACTGGTGGTTGTGCGGGTCGCGGATGAATGGAGTACACAGGAGTTGATTGGATTGGGAACCCCCGAAAAACTGCGTCAGCAGGTAAGCGGTGGTCAGGATATCCTCCAGGATATTGATACGCCAGTAGAGCTGGAATTTGTGTATGCGTTGCAGGATTATTTGCTCGATCGTTACGATCGCAAAGGGTTAATTATCGAAACCAACCCGACGTCAAACGTCTATATCGCTCGGTTAAAAAAACATGTAGAACATCCAATTTTTCGCTGGAATCCACCGGATGAAGAACTCTTAAAACCAGGCGCTGAATTTAATCGCCATGGTTTACGTAGAGGGCCTGTAAGGGTTCTGGTCAATACTGACGATCCCGGGATTATGCCAACGACATTACGGACAGAATTTTTACTGTTGCGAGAGGCTGCTATTGAACGCGGCATAAGCCGAACGATGGCTGAATATTGGCTGGAAAGGCTGCGTCTGTACGGTTTAGAGCAGTTTCAGCGTAATCATTTAAATGTATTTGAAGTTATTGAATAGAGGATTTTATCGTGAGTGGTTCATTGCCTTACCTGCAATATTCGGATACTGATGGGTTACAACCTAGGCTCAGAGAAGAGTTGAAAAATTTACGGAAAAAAGAGTATTTAACGTACTGGTCTCGCTTTCTGATACGTAGAATTTCACTTTATGCTTTTCCGTTCCTCATGTTCTTCACTTTTTTCTTTTGTTTGAGTTTGACGAAGACAGTTGGGGTAGAGAAAGTGAATAATATGCTTGGAACCTTGAGCATATCCTTCGGTGGTTGTCTGCTAATTGGGCTTATTATTTCTTTTGTCGTGTTACTCTTGCAGTGGTGGTGCTTTAACAGTAAATACAGTCCGCAGGATACTAATGGAGTTGTTGGGTCTCGTAAGTTAATTTATAAATTATTTGCTCATTTTATATTTATCATTTCATGCGTGCTTTTATTTGTGTTTATTTATTGCACCAATAATAATGTATTTTATGGTTTTATCGTGTTTCTTGTTTTGACATTATTACCATTGCTAATTGACCGTACATTGGGGGTAACACGTCAAAATGAACGTCTCAAAATTTATGTCAGAAGGTTAGAGCGCCTCGATGAATTAAATATTTTACGTGAGAAAATGAACATTAGATTCGAAGAATCTCATTTTAGCGAATATATTAAGCTTGTTGATGAAGCCGATCACAGTAAAAACCTGGATACGGTTAGCGATACATCCTATTTTATGACCTTGATTGAAAATAAGTTAAAAGCGTAACCGTTTTAAATTTATTCTATAAAAAAATCCACGCAACTGCGTGGATTTTTGTCAGACCCTCAGGGCAATGCCGTCCTAAAGCAGGGCTATACGTTGAACAAGAAGTTCATCACGTCGCCATCTTTAACGATGTAATCTTTCCCTTCCGCACGCATTTTACCGGCTTCTTTCGCGCCTTGTTCACCTTTATAAGCAATGAAATCTTCATAGGCGATGGTCTGGGCGCGGATAAAGCCTTTTTCGAAGTCGGTGTGGATTTTACCGGCAGCCTGTGGCGCGGTCGCGCCAACCGGAATAGTCCATGCGCGAACTTCTTTGACGCCAGCGGTGAAGTAAGTCTGCAGGTTCAGCAGAGCGTAGCCTGCGCGGATCACGCGGTTCAGGCCCGGCTCTTCAAGGCCCAGCTCGGCCATGAACTCGTCACGCTCTTCGTCGTCCAGCTCGGCAATGTCGGATTCAACGGCGGCGCAAACCGGAACCACCACGGAACCTTCTTGCTCAGCGATAGCGCGAACCTGGTCGAGATACGGGTTGTTTTCAAAACCGTCTTCGTTAACGTTGGCGATGTACATGGTCGGCTTCAGGGTCAGGAAGCTCAGATAGCGGATCGCTTCTTTCTCTTCTTTGCTCAGATCCAGCGCGCGCAGCATGCCTGCTTTTTCCAGCTGCGGCAGGCATTTTTCCAGCGCGGCCAGTTCAACCTTAGCGTCTTTATCGCCGCCTTTGGCCTTCTTGGACACGCGGTGAATGGCGCGTTCGCAGGTGTCGAGGTCGGACAGCGCCAGCTCGGTGTTGATAACGTCAATATCTTCCGCCGGATCGACTTTACCCGCGACGTGGATAATGTTGTCATTTTCAAAGCAACGCACTACGTGGCCGATGGCTTCGGTTTCACGAATATTGGTCAGGAACTGGTTACCCAGACCTTCGCCTTTGGACGCGCCTTTAACAAGACCGGCAATATCAACGAATTCCATGGTCGTCGGTAGGATACGCTGCGGCTTGACGATCTCAGCCAGTTTGTCCAGACGCGGATCGGGCATCGGTACGACACCGGTGTTCGGCTCAATGGTACAGAACGGGAAGTTGGCCGCTTCAATACCTGCTTTGGTGAGCGCATTGAACAGGGTGGATTTGCCGACGTTGGGCAAACCGACGATACCGCATTTGAATCCCATGATTTAAATCACCTTAATCTTTGGATAATCAGTCTGTTATGAATAACAGACTGTAGAAAAGTAAATAGCTTCGCCTATTATACACGGTGTGCGGCAAAAATTCCGCACGTCGGACGCTTATTGCGCTTTAAAGGCGTGTAAACGGTTGGTAGCTTTGGTTAAACCGTCTTTCAGCCACACCTCTGTACAGCGCGCCGCTTCATCAACCGCTTCGTCAATTAGCTTCTGTTCGCTGGCCGGTGGTTTACCCAGCACAAAGCCGACAACTTTATTTTTATCGCCCGGATGGCCAATTCCGACGCGTAAGCGGTGAAAGTTTGGGTTATTACCCAGCTTGCTGATAATGTCCTTCAGGCCATTATGACCGCCGTGCCCGCCGCCAAGTTTGAATTTAGCGACGCCGGGGGGTAAATCGAGCTCGTCGTGGGCGACCAGAATTTCATCCGGATTAATACGGTAAAAGGTAGCCATCGCGGCCACGGCTTTGCCGCTGAGATTCATAAAGGTGGTCGGCACCAGCAGACGCACGTCTTCCCCCGCCAGGTTCAGGCGCGAGGTATAGCCGAAGAATTTGCTCTCTTCTCGCAGCGGCGCGCGGTGGCGCTCCGCCAGTAAATCTACGTACCAGGCGCCAGCGTTATGGCGCGTTGCCGCGTATTCCGCTCCGGGGTTAGCCAGGCCGACAATCAGTTTTATCGTCACTTTTTATTCCTGCATAGGCGTACTTTGCCGCGTAGTGTACTGCCTGCGTCGGCGCTTGACAAAATTCTGCCAGCGAAACGCTACCGTTGCTGATAATTTCCACTTTGAACCATTAGAATTTGATGTTGTTCAGTGGCTTATTTGTAAACTTTTGTTGATCAGATGTTCCCGAATGTGATCACTCACGCAATCACTCATATCCCTATTGTCTATACTTAACCTATAAATTTTGGGGATATTCCCATGTAGCCCAAGGTCCGGAGGTGACATATGAAACGCAGAAACGCTTCGTTACTCGGTAACATACTGATGGGTTTAGGGTTGGTTGTGATGGTGGTCGGCGTTGGTTACTCTATTTTAAACCAGCTTCCACAATTTAACCTGCCGCAATTCTTTGCTCATGGCGCGGTGTTGAGTATTTTCGTCGGCGCCGTTTTGTGGCTGGCGGGCGCTCGCGTTGGTGGTCATGAAAGAGTCTCCGACCGCTATTGGTGGGTACGCCACTACGATAAACGCTGCCGTCGCGACCAGCATCGTCACAGCTAACTGAATTCAGCTCGCCGGATATGTTTTCCGGCGAGCTCTCTTTTATTGCGCTAATTCAATGTCCGCCAGCGCCGCGGTACGGTCAGGGTAGAAGCTCAGGCGTCCCGGAATCGGCTGGACCCCTGCGCGCGCCAAAGTACGCAGCGGCTGGAACTCAAGGTTAGACACCCGCAGCTCGCAGCCTTCCGGCAGGCGCTTCACAAAGCGCAAGAAAGCGTCAAGACCGCCGGCGTCCAGCACCGGCACCGCATCCCACTTCAGCACCACCACGCGCTTGCCTGCAATCCGGCTTTCCAAATCGGTGAACAATCCTTCCGCCGCGGCGAAGAACAGCGGGCCGATCACCCGTAGCACCAGTACATCGTCCGGCACTTCAACGTTGACCGGCGCCAGTCGCGTCATGCGCGCGATGCGGCGCATAAACAGCAGCGAAGCCAGCACGATACCGACGCTAATGGCGATGACCATATCGAACAGCACGGTCAGCGACATGCACATCAACAGCACAACGATGTCGTCTTTTGGCCCGTGGCGTAGCAGGTTAATCACCTTATGCGCCTCGCTCATGTTCCACGCTACCATCAGCAGCAGGGCAGCCATGGCCGACAGCGGCAGCCACGAGAGCAGCGGGGCGAGGATTAGCAGCGCGAGAATCACCAGCAGGGCATGGATCACCGCGGAAATCGGCGAGGTCGCGCCGGCGCGCACGTTAGCCGCGGAGCGAGCAATCGCCGCGGTGGCGGTAATGCCGCCAAAGAATGGCGCGATGATATTGCCCAGGCCCTGGCCGACCAGCTCGCTATTCGCTTTGTGTTTGGTGCCGGTCATACCATCGAGCACCACCGCGCAGAGCAGTGATTCAATGGCGCCCAGCATCGCCATAGAGAAGGCGGCAGGCAGCAGCGCGCGAAGCGACGACCAGCTCAGGGTGAACTCCGAGCCCGGCATATCCCACGGCAACACCAGCTGCGGCAGCAATTGCGGGATACCGTTGCCCTGGCTGCCATCGGCGAGGATATAGTGGAACTGCGAGCCGATGGTCGCCACATGTCCGCCGAGCAAATTAACGATGCCCATCACCGCACAGCCCGCCAGCAGCGCCGGCAGGTGCCCCGGCAGGCGGATGCCCAAACGCGGCCAGAAAATCAGAATACCCAGCGTCACGATACCGATGGCGGCATCGCCAACGTTAATTGTCGGCAGCGCCATCACCAGCGCGCCGACTTTCTGCAGATAGTGCTCTGGGACATGCGCCATCTGCAGACCAAGGAAGTCTTTAATTTGCATGGTACCGATGGTGATGCCGATACCGGAGGTAAAGCCAAGAGTGACTGAAAGCGGGATATATTCAATCAGACGGCCAAAGCGGGCGAGGCCGAAAAGGATTAAGAAGATACCCGACATTAGCGTCGCCACCAGCAAGCCGGCCAGGCCAAACTGTTGTGACACCGGATAGAGAATCACCACGAAGGCCGCGGTGGGGCCGGAAACGCTAAAGCGCGAACCGCCGGTCAGGGCGATGACGATTCCCGCCACCGCCGAGGTGTAGAGTCCATATTGAGGCGCTACGCCGCTGCCAATTGCTAACGCCATCGCCAGCGGGATAGCGATGATCCCGACGGTTATCCCGGCGATGAGATCGCGGGTAAAGCGCGATGCGGTGTACTTTTCTTTCCAGCAAGCGTCGATGAGGGCGCGGAAAGGCATCACATGTGAGGAAAATAATCTATTCACAATAATGTTTCATCCATGAGCGCATCATCTGTCAACTGAATGGCAGGTGAAGGAGGCATTAGTCATACAAATATGAACCAGAGACAAAAAAACCCGCCGCAGCGGGTTTTTCGGCTGGGCTCGATTAGTGCTCGAACATAGCGGAAATGGATTCTTCGTTGCTGATACGACGAATCGCTTCGGCCAGCATACCTGACAGGGTCAGGGTGCGGACTTTGTCCAGCGCTTTGATTTCCGGCGTCAGCGGAATGGTATCGCAGACGACGAATTCATCAATCACAGAGTTTTTAATGTTCTGGATAGCATTGCCGGAGAAGATCGGGTGAGTCGCGTAGGCGAAGACACGTTTCGCACCGCGCTCTTTCAGCGCTTCCGCGGCTTTACACAGGGTACCGCCGGTATCGATCATGTCATCAACCATCACGCAGTCACGGCCAGCGACGTCACCGATGATATGCATCACCTGAGAAACGTTAGCGCGCGGGCGGCGTTTATCGATGATCGCCATGTCGGTATCGTTCAGCAGCTTCGCGATAGCGCGAGCGCGAACCACGCCGCCGATGTCCGGAGAAACCACGATCGGGTTGTCCAGATTCAGCTGCAGCATATCTTCGAGCAGAATTGGGCTACCGAATACGTTATCAACCGGAACATCAAAGAAGCCCTGAATCTGTTCAGCGTGCAGGTCAACGGTCAGTACGCGGTCAACGCCGACACTGGACAGGAAGTCAGCGACGACTTTAGCGGTGATTGGCACACGAGCGGAACGTACGCGACGGTCCTGGCGGGCATAGCCGAAGTAAGGGATAACAGCGGTGATACGACCTGCAGAAGCGCGACGCAGGGCATCAACCATAACAACCAATTCCATCAGGTTGTCATTGGTGGGAGCACAAGTGGACTGGATGATGAAAATATCACCACCGCGTACGTTTTCGTTGATTTGTACGCTGACTTCGCCGTCGCTAAAACGACCTACAGCGGCGTCGCCAAGAGAAGTGTACAGGCGGTTGGCAATACGTTGTGCTAGTTCCGGGGTGGCGTTACCAGCAAAAAGCTTCATATCAGGCACGAGAAGAACCTCAGGCATGCGTCCAGTGGTGGATGAAACGGGCCATTAAACTGTGCGGGCCGGCGCCATCTCATCCAGGCGGTGTATTAAAGAGCACGATGCAACGTCTGGAACAGGGTGACGTTGTCACCGATACTCTGTTTGCCCGGCAAACTTGCCGTTATTCATGCAAAAAGCAGAATTACTTCAGTAGGGCTTGCTTCAGCGGCGAGACATTTATTCCTCGCGCAACAAAGCCTTGCAGCCATTCCGGGGCTTTTTCCAGCACCTGACGAGCGGCGGATTCGGTGTCAAATTCAGCAAACACACAGGCTCCTGTGCCAGTCAGGCGCGACGGCGCGTATTCTAACAGCCAGGAAAGCGTTGCATCAACCTCACGAAAACGTTTTCTTGCGATAACCTCGCAATCGTTGCCGAATTCACAGTTTAGTAAGGTATTAATTGACCTGCTCGGGGTATTTCGTGGTAACTCCGGATCGCGAAAAATGATCGGCGTCGGGATACTTACGCCCGGGTGGGCGACCAGATACCATTTTTCCGGCGGATCGACCGGGGTGAGAATCTCGCCAACCCCTTCGGCAAACGCCGCGTGACCGCGAACGAAAACCGGGACATCGGCGCCGAGCTGTAGCCCAAGCGTCGCCAGCTGGTCTTCGCTAAGCCCGCAGCCCCACAGATGATTGAGGGCTACCAGCACCGTCGCGGCGTTAGAAGAGCCGCCGCCTAAGCCGCCGCCCATCGGCAGGCGTTTGTCGATGCTGATATCCGCGCCGCTGCCTGCGGGGAGTTGACCGTGAGACTCCGCCGCCGCCATCAGTAGCCTGGCGGCGCGAATAATCAGGTTCTCTTCATCCGGCACGCCGGCGACCGGCGTTAACAACCGCAGTTTGCCGTCGCGGCGCGGTTCAATGGTCAGCGTGTCGCCATAGTCGAGAAACTGAAACAACGTCTGCAGCGTGTGATAACCATCGGCGCGTTGACCGGTGATATACAAAAACAGATTCAATTTTGCGGGGGCGGGCCAGCGACTCATCATTTCACAATCCAGTTATCCATTTTCAGCTTGATGCGCTGGCTGCCGTTGTTGAGTTCCATATTTGACGGCAGGGTGGGTTTGGTGTCGCTGGTGTAGCCGCTGTAGGTCACGTGCCAGGTTTTACCGTTCTGCGTGTAGTTGAGTTCGCGCAGGCGGTACTGGTCATCCAGCGAATAGTCGGTGGCATCGCCCGGCAGGCCGATAATCCACTGACGCAGGCTGTTAAGCGGGATCGGCATGCCGGTCAGGCGGCCAATCATCTCTTCGGCATCGGTGGCATTGTAGGTCTGGCCTTTGTTGTCAATCAATTGGACGCCGCCCGGCTGCGCGGTTAATGACAGTTCGGTGCTGCCAAGCGGGTTGGTCAGCAGCAGGCGGTAGCGGTCCTGGCCGGTTTGTTGCCAGAAGAAACGGGCATACACTTTCTGCTCATCGGAAAGATAGGCAAACGCCCCGCGGGTCTGGAACTGGTTAAGGTTGCGGACATCCTGCTGGTGCTGGCGCCATTGCGGGGAGTCCGGGCTTTTGCCGGGCCCTTGCGGCGGAGTATTGATTGCACAGGCGGTCAGAACGAGGCTTGCCAACGGCAGCAGGCGGAACAGTCGATTCATAATGATGACAAATCCTTGATGTCTACAGTGAAATGCGGCGACTGATGGTTCGCACACCGATTTGTGTAGCGGGTTGCAATAATAACCCTTAATGCTAGCGTCGCTGGCCGATAGCGTCTACGTTCAAGTTGTCTGAAATCAAAAAATTACCGTTAGTGGCTATTAAGCCCTGACTATTACTCCAAAAGGGGGGCGTCTCTTTTATTGAGTACGCGCATCCTGTATGATGCGCTCAGACTAACCTTAGCAACGCTGGTACTATTCCCTCACCATGACCCTTTTAGCTCTTGGCATCAACCACAAAACAGCTCCGGTAGCGCTGCGAGAACGCGTAACGTTTTCGCCGGATACGCTCGACAAGGCGCTGGAGAGCTTATTGGCTCAGCCGATGGTGCAGGGCGGGGTGGTGTTATCAACCTGTAATCGCACGGAGCTGTATCTCAGCGTTGAAGAGCAGGACAACCTGCAGGAAGCGCTGATCCGCTGGCTATGTGACTTCCACGGCCTGAATGAAGAAGACCTACGTAAAAGTCTTTATTGGCATCAGGATAACGACGCCGTCAGCCATCTGATGCGTGTCGCCAGCGGCCTGGATTCGCTGGTGCTTGGCGAGCCGCAAATCCTCGGGCAGGTGAAAAAAGCGTTTGCGGATTCCAGCCGCGGCCATCTGAACGTCAGCGAACTGGAGCGCATGTTCCAGAAATCGTTCTCGGTGGCTAAGCGCGTGCGTACCGAAACCGATATCGGCGCCAGCGCCGTTTCCGTTGCCTTCGCTGCCTGTACGCTGGCGCGACAAATTTTTGAATCGCTCTCCAGCGTCACGGTGTTACTGGTTGGCGCGGGGGAAACTATCGAACTGGTCGCCCGCCATCTGCGCGAACATAACGTTCGCAAAATGGTGATTGCCAATCGCACCCGTGAACGCGCCCAGGCGCTGGCGGATGAAGTCGGCGCGGAAGTTATCGCCCTCAGCGATATCGACGAGCGCTTAAAAGACGCCGATATTATTATCAGTTCTACCGCCAGCCCGCTGCCGATCATCGGCAAAGGGATGGTCGAGCGCGCGCTGAAGGCGCGCCGCAATCAGCCGATGCTGCTGGTGGATATCGCGGTGCCCCGCGACGTCGAGCCGGAAGTCGGCAAGCTGGCCAACGCCTATCTGTACAGCGTTGATGACCTGCAAAATATCATTCAGCACAATCTGGCGCAGCGTAAGGCCGCGGCGGTGCAGGCGGAATCGATCGTCGAGCAGGAAACCAGCGAATTTATGGCCTGGCTGCGCGCCCAAAGCGCCAGCGAGACTATCCGCGAATATCGTTCCCAATCCGAGCAGGTTCGCGAGGAGCTGACGGCGAAAGCGCTTGCCGCGCTGGAGCAGGGCGGCGATGCGCAGGAAATTATGCAAGATCTGGCCCGTAAGCTGACCAACCGCCTGATCCACGCTCCAACCAAATCTCTTCAGCAGGCTGCCCGTGACGGGGATGATGAACGCCTGCATATTCTGCGCAACAGCCTCGGGCTGGAATAGCGCACATTTCTCTATTTAAAGACAGGGTGAATTCACGCCTATGAAGCCTTCTATTGTTGCTAAACTGGAAGCTCTGTACGAACGCCATGAAGAAGTTCAGGCGCTGCTTGGCGACGCCGCCACCATTGCCGACCAGGACCGTTTCCGTGCGCTGTCGCGCGAATATGCGCAGCTTGGCGATGTTGCCCGCTGCTATACCGACTGGCGCCAGGTGCAGGACGATATCGAAACCGCGCAGATGATGCTCGACGATCCGGAAATGCGCGAAATGGCGCAGGAAGAGCTGCGCGATGCCAAAGAAAAAAGCGAAGCGCTGGAACAACAGCTGCAGGTGCTGCTGCTGCCGAAAGATCCGGACGATGAACGTAACGCTTTTGTCGAAGTTCGCGCCGGCACCGGCGGCGATGAAGCGGCGCTGTTCGCCGGGGATCTCTTCCGCATGTACACGCGCTACGCCGAGGCCCGCCGCTGGCGGGTCGAAATCATGAGCGCCAACGAAGGCGAACATGGCGGATTTAAAGAAGTGATTGCCAAGATCAGCGGCGATGGCGTCTATGGGCGGCTGAAATTTGAATCCGGCGGCCATCGCGTCCAGCGCGTTCCGGCGACCGAATCCCAGGGGCGTATCCACACCTCCGCCTGTACCGTGGCGGTGATGCCGGAGCTGCCGGAAGCCGAAATGCCGGATATCAACCCGGCGGACCTGCGTATTGATACCTTCCGCTCCTCGGGCGCGGGCGGTCAGCACGTCAACACCACCGACTCCGCTATCCGTATTACCCACTTGCCGACCGGTATCGTCGTTGAGTGTCAGGACGAACGTTCACAGCATAAAAACAAAGCCAAGGCGCTGTCGGTGCTGGGCGCGCGTATTCGCGCCGCCGAAGTCGCCAAGCGTCAGCAGGCGGAAGCGTCTACCCGCCGTAACCTGCTGGGCAGCGGTGACCGCAGCGACCGCAATCGTACCTACAACTTCCCACAGGGGCGCGTGACCGACCACCGTATCAACCTGACTCTTTACCGTCTGGATGAAACCATGGAAGGCAAACTGGATATGCTGATCGAACCGATTGTGCAGGAATTCCAGGCTGACCAGCTGGCGGCGCTTTCCGAGCAGGAATGATGACCTTTCGACAGTGGCTTACTCAGGCAATAGCCCGGCTCGGCGCGAGCGACAGCCCGCGTCGCGACGCCGAGATCTTACTGGGGTACGTCACCGGCAAAGCGCGGACCTGGATCCTCGCTTTTGACGAAACCGTATTGACGGCGGAACAGTTGGCGGAGCTGGAAGCATTGCTGGCGCGCCGCGCCAACGGCGAGCCGGTGGCTCATCTGGTTGGTCAGCGCGAGTTCTGGTCGCTGCCGCTGTTTGTCTCGCCGGCGACGCTGATCCCGCGGCCCGACACCGAATGCCTGGTCGAGCAGGCGCTGGTACGCTTGCCGCAGACGGCCTGCCGCATCCTGGATCTTGGCACCGGCACCGGCGCTATCGCCCTGGCGCTGGCCAGCGAGCGAGCGGACTGCGAGGTCACTGCCGTTGATTTTATGCCTGACGCCGCGGCGCTCGCCGCGCGCAATGCCGCTCATCTCGCTCTCAACAACGTGACCGTGCTGCAGAGCGACTGGTTTAGCGCGCTCAAGGGGCAGAGGTTCGCGATGATTGTCAGTAATCCCCCCTATATCGATGAAACCGATCCGCATCTTGCCGAGGGCGATGTCCGCTTTGAGCCGAGAACGGCATTGGTCGCCGCCGACCAGGGGCTGGCCGATTTAGCGCATATCATCCGTGAAGGGCGTCAGTACTTGTTACCCAACGCTTATATGCTACTGGAGCATGGCTGGAAGCAGGGCGAGGCGGTACGCGCATTGTTTAATGAAGCAGGTTATCTCGATGTCGAGACCTGCCGCGATTATGGCGATAACGAACGTCTGACTCTCGGGCGTTGGCCGCACAAGGAGCAAGCCGGCGAATGAATTTATTTACTGCAGTACTCTATTTGCATATTGCCTGCGTGGTGACATCCGTCGGGCTTTTCGTGCTGCGTTACTGGTGGACCTACAGCGGCAGCGCGATGCTCAACCAGCGCTGGGTGCGTATTGCGCCGCATTGTAGCGATACGCTGCTGTTTCTCAGCGGCGCGGGATTAATGGCGATTACGCACTATCTGCCGTTTACCGAAGATGGCGCATGGCTGACTGAAAAGCTGTTTGGCGTTATCATTTACATCGCATTAGGATTTATTGCGTTGGGCCGACGTCGCCCGCGCCGCCAGCAGACCCGGTTCATCGCCTTTCTGCTGGCGCTGGTGGTGTTGTTCTTCATCGTTCAACTCGCCATCACAAGAATACCGTTACTGGGGTAAGGCATGAGGTCATTAGCTGATTTCGAATTTAACAAAGCGCCATTATGCGAAGGCATGGTCCTCATTTCTGAATTGATCCGCGACGACTTTCCGACGCACTTTGTGCAGGATGAGTTGCAGCGGTTGTTAACACTGGCGCAGGAAGAGATTGCCACCTCCTGGGATCAGGAGCGTCAGCTCGACCGGCTGCTGGAATTGTTCTATCACGAGTGGGGCTTCGGCGCGTCGCAGGGCATTTATCGTCTGTCCGATGCGTTATGGCTGGATAAAGTGCTGGTGAATCGCCAGGGGAGCGCCGTGTCGCTGGGGGCGATTCTGTTATGGATTGCCCAGCGTCTGGATTTACCGGTGGTACCGGTTATTTTCCCCACGCAGATGCTGCTGCGCGCCGACCCGGAAGCCAGCGAAGAGATGTGGCTAATTAACCCATTCAACGGCGAGACGCTCGATGAACACACCCTGGAAGTGTGGCTGAAGGGGAATATCAGCCCGGTGGCAGAACTGTTCAATGAAGATCTCGATGAGGCCGATAACGCCGAAGTGATCCGCAAACTGCTCGATACGCTGAAATCGGCGTTGATGGAAGAGCGGCAGATGGAGCTGGCCCTACGCGCCAGCGAAGCGCTGCTGCAGTTCAATCCCGAAGACCCGTATGAAATTCGCGACCGCGGGCTTATCTATGCCCAACTGGAGTGCGATCACGTGGCGCTGCTGGATCTCAATTATTTCGTTGAGCAGTGTCCGGAGGATCCGATTAGCGAGATGATCCGTGCGCAGATCAACACGATTTCACATAAACAAATTACATTGCATTAGTCTGGAACCATTCCGGTTACACCCTGATAAGGCGATCTTATGAAACAAAAAGTGGTTAGCATTGGTGATATCAACGTAGCAAACGACCTGCCGTTCGTGCTGTTTGGCGGAATGAACGTGCTGGAGTCCCGCGATCTTGCGATGCGTATCTGCGAACATTATGTGACCGTCACGCAAAAGCTGGGCATTCCGTATGTGTTCAAAGCCTCTTTTGATAAAGCCAACCGTTCTTCCATCCACTCCTATCGTGGGCCGGGTCTGGAAGAAGGGATGAAGATTTTCCAGGAGCTGAAGCAGACCTTCGGCGTGAAAATCATCACCGACGTCCACGAAGCCAGCCAGGCGCAGCCGGTGGCCGACGTGGTTGACGTGATCCAGCTGCCAGCGTTCCTCGCGCGTCAGACTGACCTGGTGGAAGCGATGGCTAAAACCGGCGCTGTCATCAACGTCAAGAAACCGCAATTCGTCAGCCCGGGCCAGATGGGCAACATCGTTGATAAATTTATTGAAGGCGGGAACGACAAAGTGATCCTGTGCGATCGCGGCGCTAATTTCGGCTACGACAACCTGGTCGTTGATATGCTTGGCTTCGGCGTAATGAAGAAAGCGTCCAACAACTCGCCGGTCATCTTTGACGTGACCCACGCCCTGCAGTGCCGCGACCCGTTTGGCGCTGCTTCAGGCGGTCGCCGCGCTCAGGTGACGGAACTGGCTCGCGCCGGGATGGCGGTGGGTATCGCCGGTCTGTTCATTGAAGCGCATCCGGATCCGGATCACGCGAAATGTGACGGCCCGTCCGCGCTGCCGCTGGCTAAACTGGAACCGTTCCTGAAGCAAATGAAAGCGATCGACGATCTGGTGAAAAGCTTCGACGAGCTGGATACCAGCAACTAAGTTTCGCTGAGCTGTAAAAAAGCCTGCCGGTTTCGCCACCGACAGGCTTTTTTTTGGGCTTTATTATTGATTACCCGGTCAGGCAAATATCGTCATCAGGTAGGCGGCGAACAGCGCCAGATGCGCCGCGCCGTTAAGGACATTGGTGCGCCCGGTTGAGAACGAAATGTGGCACAGCACCAGCGACGCCACCATCACCACCATTTCCGGCGCTCCCAAACCGAAGCGGAGTTCATTGCCGGTAAGGAAAGCGATAAGCGTGACGACAGGCACCGTCAGGGAAATCGTCGCCAGCACCGAACCGAAGAACAAATTCATCGCGCGCTGTACCTGGTTGTTCAGCACCGCTTTCAAGGCGCCGAGTCCTTCCGGCGAGAGAATCAATAGCGCCACCAGGAAACCGGTAAAGGCCACCGGCGCGTTCATGCTGGTCAACAGCGTTTCCAGTGGATTAGCGTTCATTTTGGTAACGGCGATAACCGCAACCAGGTGTACCAGTAACCAGGCCGTGTGCCAGCCGCTGCTATGCGCCGAGGGCTTACCGTGATGCGGGTCGTCATCGTCGCTGTCATCTTCATGCTCGTACACAAACAGGCTCTGGTGCGTTTTGGTCTGAATGAGCAGGAATACGCCATACATGGCGGCGGAAATCAGCGCCACCAGTAGCGCCTGGCCGGTGCTGAAATTGGCGCCCGGTAACGCCATCGGGAATACCAGTACGATAATCGCCAGCGGGAAGAGGGCGATCAGATACTGCTTGATACCAAACAAATTCATATACTGCGTGGCGAATTTACGTCCGCCCAGCAGTAAAGAGAAGCCGACCAGACCGCCGGTGACGATCATAATGATTGAATATAACGTATCGCGCATTAGCGTTGGCGCGGCGTCGCCGGTCGCCATTAATGCGGAAATGAGGCTCACTTCAAGAATGACCACTGACAGGCTCAAAATTAATGAACCATAGGGCTCGCCGAGGCGGTGAGCAAGAACGTCGGCATGGCGAACCACGCTAAATGCGCTACTCAGAATCCCGACCAGCGCCAGAATATTAATCGCAACGACCACTGGTAGTGATTGACTGCTTCCCCAGAGAAACAGCACCACCAGTGCTAAAACCGGAAAAACGAGGGAGGTCTCCTTGTGGCGGGTCTTAACCGCCTCATGTGCATGTGTCATGAACCATCTCCATTTATGCAGGTGTTATAATTATAGATAACGTAAGTTGATAAAATAACAGACATTGATAGGTTTAATTTGTATTTTTACTTAAATTTACCACTCTTGCATAAGAAATGCGTTGGTCTGCTAAAAAATGCTGTTACGTATGTTTTATACATATTTTTCAGATGATTACTAAAATTCATTTCTCAATATTCCTGTCATTTGCCAACCCGGGAATTGTGTTCCAGACTTAGCTTTTACCCTGATTCTGGAGGTCATTATGCCTTACCGTAGTAAACAAGAACTTCCCGATAGCGTTCAGCACGTCTTGCCGGAACACGCGCAGGAAATTTATAAAGAAGCTTTCAATAGCGCGTGGGATCAATATAAAGATAAAGCCGACCGTCGCGATGATGCCAGCCGTGAGGAGACGGCGCATAAAGTCGCCTGGGCGGCGGTGAAAAATGATTACCAAAAAGGCGATGACGACAAATGGCATAAGAAAAAGTAATCACTTTTGCGATCTAATTTTTTGTCAGCCCCCTTGTCAACGCTCCGTTAATTGCTTATTGAGTAATAAAGCTGGATAATAATTCAGCAATATTCACGGATGGCACAGATTATCGCCGGGAAGCAGGCAGTGGCGGAGGTAGTAGAAAGTGTTAACTCGTGATTTCTTAATGAATGCGGATTGTAAAACGGCGTTTGGCGCGATTGAGGAATCGCTGCTGTGGTCGGCGGAGCAGCGGGCGGCCTCGTTGGCGGCGACTCTGGCCTGTCGTCCGGATAACGGTTCGGTGTGGATTTTCGGCTACGGTTCGTTGATGTGGAACCCGGCGCTGGAATACAGCGAATCCTGCACCGGTACGCTGCCGGGTTGGCATCGCGCGTTTTGCCTGCGCCTGACCGCCGGTCGCGGCAGCGCACATCAGCCGGGCAGGATGTTGGCGTTGAAGGAAGGCGGGCGTACCACCGGCGTGGCCTATCGTCTGCCGGATGAGACGCTGGAGCAAGAGCTGACGCTTCTGTGGAAGCGGGAAATGATCACCGGCTGCTATTTGCCAACCTGGTGCCGTCTTGAGTTGGACGATGGGCGTACGGTGAATGCGCTGGTGTTTATTATGGATCCGCGCCACCCACTGTATGAATCTGATACCAGCGCACAAACCATCGCGCCGCTGATAGCCCGCGCCAGCGGGCCGCTCGGCACCAATGCCCAGTATCTCTTTTCGTTGGATCAGGAATTACGCAAGCTTGGCATGCGCGACGCCAGTCTTGACGATCTGATTATCCAGGTGCGACATCTGGTCGGCGAGGCGAGCCAACCCGGGCTCGCATAAAACGCCCGGTTTACCGGGCGTGGAGATTCAGGCGGGAACGTAGCTAATGGAGTGCTCGAGGGACTGACTATGGCTGTCGATCAGCACGTTCCAGGTGCCGCTGTAGGGCACGGTGAGATAAGCGCTGTCCCTGTCCTGCACGCTAAAAATATCGGCGTGGCTGTCGCCGGCGGCCTTGGCGCTCATTAAGTGAATATGACAGCGCTCTGAACAGCGCACCACCAGCGTATCACCGCCGAATAACGTTAAACTTGCTTTTACCATTGCCATTTTCATACCCCGTTTCTGTCTCTGAATTCATCAACCCGCGCGTGATATCGTTCACACTTTGCTCGTTGCATAACACCAAAGGGGGAGCGTGTGGATGATGATTTCGATCAACAAAATGGATAACGATTAAACAAAAATGACAATCTTCCTGAAAGCGTTCAGCTGGCGTACTTTTGCATCAGCAATGCCCACCAGCCTGACATTTAATCCTGTTAATGGCGGTTAATTCAGAAGATCAGCACTTTATCCGCCGCCAGCGTCCACTGCGCCAGCTCGACCAGCGTTCCCACTTCCACGCCATCTACTAATGGCAAATGGGTGATCCCGCGTCCGTCCGTACAGGTCTTGCAGAGTTTTACCGGCACATTCTGCGCGGTGAGGATCTCCAGCATCTGCTGGATGTTATAGCCTTCCGCCGGTTTCTGCCCGCGTAGCCCGGCGGTCACCGCATCGGACATTAAAAACAGCTTCAGATCGAGGTCTGACTCCTGCTCACGCAGGGCGATAGCCAGGCGCAGGCTATTAAACAAGGATTCACTGCCGTAAGCGGCTCCGTTGGCGACAATCACAATACGTTGCATAAAGACTCCTTTTATCAGGCATGGTTATTGCTTAGCTTTATCTAAAGACGTAATTCGGGAGGGGGTATGAATAATACGACCGGCATGACGCCTGAAGCAATCGGCTGGTTTCATTATGCGCGCCAGCTACAAAAACAGCAGCTCCGCAAGCTAACGCAGCAAGGGACGCTGGCGAGCGAAATAAGTGGGTTGGTCCATATGCTGCAGTGCGAGCGCGGCGCCTCCAATATGTGGCTCTCTTCCGAGGGCCGCTTGTATGACGCCGAGCGTCGGGCTGGCGGGGCGCTGGTGGACGCGCGCTTAAGCGCTTTTTATGCCGCGCTACAACCGGCGCGGGAATCCGCCAGCAGCGCGCTGTGTTGGCGTATAGCCAGCGCGGTGTGGTATCTGGCGCAGCTTCCGGCGCTGCGAGCGGCGGTGCAAGGCCGCGCGGTGGACGCTCAGGAGGCCACCCAGCGCTTTAGCCGTATTATTCGCCATTTATTGAATATTGTGCCGCAGTTGAATGACAGCATAGACGATCCGCAGATCGCCGGGCGCATGGTTGCCCTGTACAGCTTTATGCAGGGTAAAGAGCTGGCGGGCCAGGAGCGCGCGCTGGGAGCGTTGGGCTTCGCGCGCGGCCAATTTAACGGCGAGCTCCGTCAGCAGTTGGTTGACCGCATTGACGGTCAGCAGCCCTGTTTTGACAGCTTTCAGGCGCTCTCCGGTCTGCCGCGGGCGCTTGAGCTGCTGCAGGGTTGCGAAGCCGGGCGCGAGATTGAGCAACTGCGGCGCATCGCCTGTACCCGCCAGCCCTCGGCGGACGAAGGGGCCGCGGCGCAGCGCTGGTTTAGCCTGCAAACTGAACGGCTTGAGCAGATGCGCAGTCTGGAGGAGGCGTTGATTGCCGACCTGCTCAGCGCGACCCGGCAACTGCTCGAACGTGGAGAAGACGATATGCCGCCGCTGCAATGGCCTGAAGAAGAGTGCGGCGATAGTCTGACTTTGCGCCTGGATAAGCAGCTGCTGCCGCTGGTCCGCCAGCAGGCGTGGGAACTTGAGCAACTCTCCGGCCAACTGGCCTCGCTGCAAGCCGCATTTGAGGAGCGCAAGATTATAGATAAAGCGAAAGCGCTGCTGATGAGCCATCAGGGAATGCAGGAAGAACAGGCCTGGCAGGCGTTGCGTAAAATGGCGATGGATAAGAACCAGCGGATGGTCGAAATCGCCCGCGCACTGCTGACGGTGAAAGCTCTGCTGCCGGACTCATCGTCAAATTGAATGCACAATCAGCGGGCAGGCATTGCCTGACGATGGTGCAATAGTTGACGCGGAGAGCGGTAAAACAACGTCTGGCGGGCAATAACACAAATTGGCATCCGCTTTGCATTACTGAACTTGAGTGAATCAACAATTTGAGACAACGGACCAACGGCGGTCTGAAGGTCTCTGGATAAAGGCGTCCTGCGGTGCGAAAGCACTGCCGGGCGCTTTTTTTTGCGCGTTCTGGAGCGGCTATGGGCGATAAAGTTTTCATTTCACGACGGCGCTTTTTGCAGGCCGGGGCGGCGCTGAGCGGCGCTATGCTGCTGCCCGGCGTGATGCAGGCGGCGTGGGCGGCGGGTTCCGATAAGCCGGAGTTGGCCACCGTGCGGGTCGGATTCATCCCGCTAACCGACTGCGCGCCGCTGGCGATTGCGGCATTGAAAGGATTCGATAAAAAGTATGGCATCAGCCTGCAACCAAGTAAGGAGGCTAGCTGGGCGGCGGTGCGCGATAAGCTGGTTGCCGGCGAACTCGATGCAGCGCATATCCTCTACGGCATGCTGTATGGCCTTGAGCTTGGTATTGCCGGCAAACCGCAGCAGATGGCCAACCTGATGACCCTGAACCGCAACGGTCAGGCGATCACCCTCTCTAGTGACCTACAGGCGCAAGGCGTAAGCGATGGTCATGGGCTCAAGCTGCTGATCGACCAAAAAGCGCCGGGCAGCTACACCTTCGCCCACACCTTTCCTACCGGCACCCATGCGATGTGGCTCTATTACTGGCTGGCGAACGCCGGTATCGACCCCTTCGCCGATGTGCGCACGGTGGTCGTGCCGCCGCCGCAAATGGTGATGAACATGCGCATCGGCAATATGGTCGGCTTCTGCGTCGGCGAACCGTGGAACGCGCGGGCGATCAACGATCGCATCGGCTTTACGGCGGCAACCAGCCAGCAGATCTGGGCGGATCATCCGGAAAAAATCCTCGGCGCGCGCAGCGATTGGGTGGCGCGCTATCCAAATACCGCAAGGGCGCTGGTGGCGGCGCTGCTGGAGGCCCAGCGCTGGATTGAAGCGTCTGCCGACAACACCCGCGAAACCGCGCGGATCCTCGCCAGACGGGCGTGGCTCAACACCAAAGAACAGTACCTTAGCGGGCGCATGCTTGGCGAATACGACAATGGCATCGGCAAACGCTGGCGCGACGCTCATCCCATGCGCTTCTTCCAGCAGGGGGAAGCTAGCTATCCGTGGCTCTCCGACGGCATGTGGTTCTTAACCCAATTCCGCCGCTGGGGCCTGCTGAAAAGCGCGCCGGATTATCAGGCGGTAGCGCAGCGTATCAACCGCATCGACCTGTGGAAAGAGGCGGCGCAGGCCGTGGGCGGCATCACTGCGCCAACGCAAACTTTACGCAGCAGCACGCTGCTGGACGGCAAAGTGTGGAACGGCGTCGACCCGGAAGGGTACGCCGCCAGTTTCGCCATTCAACATAAGGGGGCATGAGATGAAACCAGCCATTAACACGCAGCCGCGCGCGCAGACCTCAACCGCGCCGGGCGAAATCATTGTCCTGCCGCCGCTGCAGGTGCGCAAAGCTACGCCGTCCGCCAGGCGCTGGCTGAACGCCGCGCTGCAGCGTCTACTGCCGCCGCTGCTGGGCCTGGCTCTACTGCTGCTCGGCTGGCAGCTGGCGGCGATTGGCGCGAAAGGCTTCCCGACGCCGTTGAGCACTCTGGATTCGGCGCTGACGCTGTTTTCCGACCCGTTCTACCGCGACGGACCGAACGATATGGGCATCGGCTGGAACGTGCTGGCTTCGCTACAGCGGGTCGCGGTGGGCTTTGGTTTAGCGGCGCTGGCCGGTATTCCGCTGGGCTTTCTTATCGGCCGCTCGCTGTTCTTTGCGCGAATGTTTAACCCGCTCATCGCGCTGCTGCGCCCGGTGAGTCCGCTGGCGTGGTTACCGATTGGCCTGCTGCTGTTCCAGAAGGCGGAACCGGCTTCCAGCTGGACCATTTTTATCTGCTCTATCTGGCCGATGGTCATTAACACCGCGGAAGGCGTCAGGCGTATCCCGCAGGACTATCTCAATGTGGCTCGCGTGCTGCAGCTGTCGGAATGGACGGTGATGCGCAAAATCCTCTTTCCGGCAGTGCTGCCCGCGGTATTAACCGGCGTGCGGCTGTCGATAGGCATTGCCTGGCTGGTGATCGTCGCCGCCGAGATGCTGACCGGCGGGTTGGGTATTGGATTCTGGATCTGGAATGAATGGAACAACCTCAATGTGGAAAACATCATCATCGCCATCGTCATTATCGGCGTCGTCGGCCTGCTGCTCGAACAGGGGCTCATATTGCTCGCCCGCCGCTTCAGCTGGCAGGAAAAATAAGGAGTCGCTATGAAACCATTAATTCAGGTACAGGCCGTCAGTCAACGCTTTAACACCGCCAGCGGCGAGTTCCTGGCGCTGCAAAACGTCTCTTTTGATATTCACGAAGGGGAAACCATCAGTCTGATTGGCCACTCCGGATGCGGCAAATCCACGCTGTTGAATCTGATCGCCGGGATTACCCAGCCCACTGAGGGCGGGCTGCTATGCGATAACCGTGAAATTTCCGGCCCGGGACCGGAGCGGGCGGTGGTGTTCCAGAACCATTCGCTGCTGCCATGGCTGAGCTGTTTTGACAACGTGGCGCTGGCGGTGGATCAGGTGTTTCGCCGCACCATGAGCAAGGCAGAGCGCCGGGAGTGGATCGAACACAATTTACAGCGAGTACAGATGGGGCACGCGCTGCACAAACGGCCGGGGGAGATCTCCGGCGGTATGAAACAGCGGGTTGGCATCGCGCGCGCGCTGGCGATGAAGCCAAAAGTGTTACTGCTTGATGAGCCTTTTGGCGCGCTGGACGCGCTCACCCGAGCCCATCTGCAGGACGCGGTAATGCACATCCAGCAGGAACTGAACACCACCATTGTCGTGATCACCCACGACGTCGATGAAGCAGTGCTGCTTTCCGACCGGGTGTTAATGATGACCAATGGACCGGCCGCGACGATCGGCGAGATCCTTGACGTTAATCTGCCGCGTCCGCGTAACCGGGTCCAGCTGGCGGAAGATAACCACTACCACCACCTGCGTCAGCAGATCCTCCATTTCCTCTACGAAAAGCAGCCGAAAGCGGCCTAAGGCGGAATGATGCGGCGACTGGTAATTATCGGCAACGGTATGGCGGCAACCCGGCTGGCAGAGAAGCTGGCGGCGCGCGCGCAGGGGCGTTTCATCATCACGCTACTCGGCGATGAACCGCAGCCGGCCTACAACCGCATTCAGCTCTCGCCGGTACTCGGCGGGGAAAAAACGGCGGCGCAAATACAACTGCTGCCGACGGAGTGGTACGCACAGCATGGTGTCCGCGTGCGGCTTGGCGAGGCGGTCAGCGAAGTGGATGTCGCCGGGCGGAGGTTGCGCGTCGGCGGCGACTGGCTGGGATGGGATGAACTGGTGTTCGCCACCGGATCGCAGCCGTTTATCCCGTCGCTGCCGGGCATTGAGCGCCCGCAGGTATTCGCCTTTCGCACCCTGGCGGATGTTAAAGACATCCTGGCAATCCCCGGCCCGGCGGTGGTAATCGGCGGTGGCGTATTGGGCGTGGAGGGCGCGGCGGCGCTGCGCCGTCACGGTGGGGAAGTGACGCTACTCCATCGCGGTAGCGGTTTGATGGAGCCGCTTACCGATGCTTTCGCTGCGGAACAGTTAAAACAACAGCTTGAGGCACGCGGCATCCGCTGCGTGCTGGAGAGCCGAATTGCCGCTATTGACGAGCAGCATGTGCGGCTGGAAGACGGACGAGCTTTTGCCGCCAGCCGGGTGGTGTTAGCCACCGGCGTGCGGCCGGATATCCGTCTGGCGGCGCGCAGCGGCGTAGCCTGCCAGCGGGGGATTATCGTCGACCGCCGGATGGCGACCTCGCTGCCGGGGATCAGCGCTATCGGCGAGTGTTGTGAGATTGACGGCCAAACCTGGGGGCTGGTGGCTCCCTGCTTGCGCCAGGCCGATGTGTTAGTTGAACGCCTGTGCGGGGCTCCCGGCGAAGAATTCAGCTGGCAGGACGGCGGCACCAGGCTGAAGGTCACCGGCATCGAGTTTTTTAGCGCCGGCGAACAGCGGGCCGGCGAGCAGGACCAGATCTACAGCAGTTGGGACCCCATCGATCGCCACTACCGTCGCCTGCTGATCCGCGATGGCCGGTTGCACGGCGTGCTGCTGCTGGGCGACTGCCAGCAGGCGGCGCCGCTTACCGCGCTGCTCGGTAGCGATAGGTCTCCTTCAGCGCAGTGGCTTTTTGACCCTTCTATAACGCAGCCGCGGGCTGCAGGAAAAATGACGATGACTAAACCTGTATTAGTGCTGGTCGGACACGGTATGGTCGGCCACCATTTTCTTGAGCAATGCGTGAGCCGGAACCTGCACCAGCAGTACCGTATCGTGGTCTTTGGCGAAGAGCGCTATGCCGCCTATGACCGGGTTCATCTCTCGGAATATTTCGCCGGGCGCAGCGCAGAGTCGCTATCGCTGGTAGAGGGAGACTTTTTTAGCCAGTACGGCATTGAGCTGCGGCTAGGAGAGACGATCGCGGAAATCGATCGTCCGGCGCGAATCGTGCGCGATGCCCACTGCCATGAAACCCATTGGGATAAGCTGGTGCTGGCGACCGGCTCCTATCCCTTCGTGCCGCCAATCCCCGGTAACGATGAAGAAGGCTGCTTCGTCTATCGTACGCTTGACGATCTTGACCGCATCGCCGCCCGCGCCGCCACTGCGCAGAGCGGGGTGGTCATTGGAGGCGGGCTGTTGGGGCTGGAAGCCGCCAACGCGTTAAAACAGTTGGGGCTTAAGACCCATGTGGTGGAGTTCGCCGCCAACCTGATGGCGGTGCAGCTGGATAACGGCGGCGCGGCGATGCTGCGGGAGAAAATTCTCGATCTTGAGGTTGGCGTGCACACCAGCAAAGCGACGACGGCGATAGTGCGCACCGCCGACGGGCTGCAGCTTAACTTCGCCGATGGCGGCACGCTGCAGACCGATATGGTGGTCTTTTCCGCCGGGATCCGCCCGCAGGATGCGCTGGCGCGCGGCGCAGGCCTGGCAATCGGCGAACGCGGCGGTATCGGTATCGATGACCACTGCCGGACCTCGGACGCAGATATATTGGCGATTGGCGAATGCGCGCTGTGGGACAACAAAATTTATGGCCTGGTGGCGCCGGGCTATCACATGGCGCGCACCGCGGCGGCGCAGTTGGCTGGCGAAGCGGCCCGCTTTAGCGGCGCCGATATGAGCACCAAACTCAAACTGCTCGGCGTGGATGTGGCGTCGTTTGGCGATGCTCACGGACGTACAGCTGGTTGCCAGAGCTATCAATGGACCGATGGTCCGCGGCAGATCTACAAGAAGATCGTTGTCAGCGCTGATGGCAAAACGCTGCTGGGCGGCGTACTGGTGGGCGATGCCGGTGACTACGCGACGCTGTTGCAGATGATGCTGAACGGCATGGCGCTACCGTCTCGTCCGGAAAGTCTGATCCTCCCGGCCATCGATGGGGCCACGACGAAAGCGCTGGGGGTGGCGGCGCTGCCGGATAGCGCGCAGATTTGCTCTTGCCATAACGTCAGTAAGGGAGACATTTGCCAGGCGGTCAGCGCCGGAGCGGGCGATATGGCGGCAATCAAAAGCTGTACTAAAGCGGCGACCGGCTGCGGCGGCTGCAGCGCGCTGGTCAAACAGGTGATGGAACACCAGCTTGCCGGACAGGGCGTCGAGGTTAAAAAAGATATCTGCGAGCATTTTCCGTGGTCGCGGCAGGAGATCTATCATCTGGTACGAGTCAACCACATCCATACCTTCGCTCAGCTCATTAGCCGTTACGGGCAGGGCCACGGCTGTGAAGTGTGTAAACCGCTGGTGGCGTCGGTACTGGCCTCCTGCTGGAATGAGTATCTGCTGAAACCGGCGCATCTGCCGCTGCAGGACACCAACGATCGCTACTTCGCCAATATTCAGAAAGACGGCACTTACTCGGTGGTGCCGCGGATGGCCGCAGGCGAAGTGACACCGGATGGGCTTATCGCTATCGGCCAGATCGCCAAACGTTACCAGCTGTACAGTAAAGTGACCGGAGGACAGCGTATCGACCTGTTTGGCGCGCGGCTGGAGCAACTGCCGGACATCTGGCGCGAACTGGCGGCGGCGGGATTTGAAACCGGACACGCCTACGGCAAATCATTACGCACGGTAAAATCCTGCGTCGGCTCGACCTGGTGCCGCTATGGGGTTCAGGATTCAACGGGGCTGGCGGTAAGGCTTGAACATCGTTACAAGGGGCTGCGCGCGCCGCACAAAATCAAAATGGCGGTCTCGGGCTGTACCCGCGAATGTGCCGAAGCGCAAGGTAAAGACATCGGGGTTATTGCGACTGAAAAGGGCTGGAATCTTTACGTCTGCGGCAACGGCGGGATGAAACCGCGCCATGCGGACCTCTTTGCGAGTGACCTTGATGACGCCACCCTAATCCGTACCGTCGATCGGTTGTTGATGTTTTATATTCGCACCGCCGACCGCCTGCAGCGCACCAGTAGCTGGATGGATAATCTTGAAGGCGGCGTGGCGTATCTACGCGAGGTGATCTTGCACGATAGTCTCGGTATCGGCGATGAGCTGGAGCAGGAGATGGCGCGGGTGGTGGATAGCTACCAGTGCGAATGGCAGACCACCCTGAACGACCCACAGCGGCTGGCGCTATTCCGTTCCTACGTTAACAGCGATGAGGCCGATGAGGCGGTGCAGCGGCAAATCCTGCGTGGTCAGCCGCAACTGGTGGCGCCGCAAGGGCTTGGGCAACCGGCCCTGCCGTCGCGGCCGTGGCAGGCGATCTGCGATCTGGACGCGATCCCGCCGCAGGCGGGGATCGGCGCGCGCCTCGGCGAGCGGCAAATTGCGCTGTTCCGCTTCGGCGAGCAAGTTTATGCGCTGGATAACCAGGAACCCGGCAGCGAGGCCAACGTGTTATCGCGCGGCATTTTAGGCGACGCGGGCGGCGAGCCGATCGTTATTTCGCCGCTGTATAAACAGCGGATTCGCTTGCGAGATGGTCGCTTGTACGACAGCGGCGAGCCGTCGGTGCGCGCGTGGCCGGTGAAGATCGAACAGGGCAAAGTGTGGGTCGGCAACCAGGCATTGCTGCTGCGCGCGGAGGCGAGCTGATGAGCGAAACCCGAACCACCTGTCCATACTGCGGCGTCGGCTGCGGAGTTATCGCCCGCGTTGAACCCAGTGGAACCGTCACGGTTCGCGGCGATGAAAACCATCCCGCTAACTTTGGCCGCTTGTGCGTAAAAGGGGCAGCGCTTGGGGAAACGACCTCGCTTAGCGGGCGGTTATTACACCCTGAAGTCGATGGCCGGGCGGTCGGCTGGCCGCAGGCGCTGGCGGAGGCGGGTTCACGTCTGCGCGACATTATTGAGCGCTACGGCCCGCAGGCGGTGGCGTTTTACGCTTCCGGTCAGCTGTTAACTGAGGATTATTACGCCGCCAACAAGTTGATGAAGGGCTTTATCGGCGCCGCCAATATCGATACGAATTCGCGGTTATGTATGTCATCGGCGGTCACCGGCTATAAGCGGGCGCTCGGCGCGGACGTCGTGCCGTGTAGCTATGAAGATGTCGAGCAGAGCGATCTGGTGGTGCTGGTGGGCTCCAACGCCGCCTGGGCGCATCCGGTTCTCTATCAGCGGTTGGTGCAGGCGAAACGCGATAATCCGCGGTTGCGGATCGTGGTGGTGGATCCGCGACGCACCGCGACCTGTGATATTGCCGACGATCATCTGGCGTTGGCGCCCGGTAGCGATGGCGGGCTATTTGTCGGCCTGCTAAATGCCATTGCCGCCAGCGGTGGAATGGTGGCGGGTTTTCGCGACCAGCGGCAGGCGCTGACCATCGCCGCGCAGTGGAGCGTGGAAAAAGCGGCCGCTTTCTGCGGCCTGGCGCCGGAGCAAGTGGCTCGCTTTTATCGTGATTTTATCGCTGCACCGCGCGCCATCACGCTGTACACCATGGGAATTAATCAGTCCGCCAGCGGCAGCGATAAGTGCAACGCGATTATCAATGTCCATCTTGCCAGCGGGAAGTTTGCCCGCCGCGGCTGCGGGCCGTTTTCGCTGACCGGTCAACCCAACGCCATGGGCGGGCGTGAAGTGGGGGGGCTGGCGACGATGCTGGCGGCGCATATGAATTTTGAGCCGCAGGACCTGCAGCGATTAGCGCGCTTTTGGGGCAGCGAGCGACTGGCGCAGACGCCGGGACTAACCGCCGTCGAACTCTTCGCCGCGATTGGACGCGGCGAGGTCAAAGCGGTGTGGATTATGGGGACCAATCCGGTGGTCTCACTGCCTGATAGCCACGCGGTGAGCCAGGCGCTGTCCAGGTGTCCGCTGGTGATGGTCTCCGATGTCGCCGCCAATACTGATACGGGGCGCTTTGCCCATATCCGCTTTCCGGCGCTGGCATGGGGCGAAAAAAACGGTACCGTGACCAACTCGGAGCGGCGAATTTCGCGTCAGCGGGCTTTTTTGCCGCCGCCGGTGGAGGCGAAAGCCGACTGGTGGATCATTTCCCGTCTCGCCGCCGAATTAGGTTATGCCCGGGCTTTTTCATGGCAACATCCGCATGAGGTATTTTGTGAACACGCGGCGCTCTCAGGGTTTGAAAATGACGGTAAGCGGGCGTTTGATATTGGCGGGCTGGCGGACCTCAGCCGGGAGGCGTGGGATGCCCTGACGCCGGTGCGCTGGCCGGTGAGCCGCAGCGCCGCGCCCTGGCGGTTAACGGAGGGCTGGCACGGCGACGGCAGGTTGCGGATGGTGCCGGTGTCGCCGCAGCCGACCCGGGCGCAGACCGAGGCATTTTATCCATTAATCCTCAATAGCGGACGTATTCGCGATCAGTGGCATACCATGACCCGCACCGGCGACATACCGCGGTTGATGCAGCACATTGCCGAACCGGTCGTCGAGGTGGCGCCTGCCGATGCGCGTCGTTTTCAATTACGTGAGGGAGAACTGGCTCGCGTCTGGTCGCGCCACGGGGTGATGATTGCGAAGGTGATAGTCAGCGAAGGGCAGCGCGCCGGTTCGCTCTTTGTGCCGATGCATTGGAATAATCAGTTTGCCCGTCAGGGACGGGTCAATAATTTACTGGCGGCGGTCACCGATCCGCATTCCGGGCAGCCGGAGAGCAAGCAGTCGGCGGTGGCGATAGCGCCGTGGCGGCCGGCGTGGCAAGGGGAGCTATTATCTCGCGAGCCCTTACCGTTGCCATCCTCGCTGCACTGGCGGCGACGGGCGGCGGTAGGGCTTAGCCATTTGTCGCTGGCCGCGGATACCGGCCCGCAAAGCTGGCTGACCGAGTGGTGTCGCAAGCAGGGATGGCAGTTGCAAATTGCCGAGGGCGGCGGGCTGTGGAACCTACTGGCCTGGCACGACGGGCAATTGATGCTCGGCTGCTGGAGCGATATTAAGCCGCCGCAAATCGATGCTGAATGGCTGTATACGGCGTTTCGGACGCCGCCGCAGACCGCCGGGCTACGCCATGCGTTGCTCAGCGGTCGTAAGGGCGGCGACAGCGCGCCGCGTGGGCAGACTATCTGTAGTTGCTTTAGTATCGGCGAGCGGCAGATCGGCGAGGCTATTGCCGGCGGCTGCGTCAGCGTAGAGGCGCTTGGCGCGAAGCTCAAGTGTGGCACCAACTGTGGTTCCTGTATTCCGGAACTCAAAGCGCTGCTGGCGGCTAATCAAACCCGAACGCCGGTTTGATGATCGGGGAAAGCAAACGCCAACCGGTTTCAGTTTATTCCTGGAATGGCCCACAGGGCTGCGGGGAAGGGTAAAAAACGATAAACTAACGTGATGTTGTTATTCCCCGTGAGCTTACGTTAATCCGTTTGATGCCTTTGCCGTACCGCTTAACCCCATCACTGACGCTTCTCCTGCTGCTGACAGGCGCTCCCGCCTGGGCGCTGATTGCTAACGATAGCAGTATGCCGCCGCAAACGACGCTGCCCGATTTAGGCATAGCGCCGCAGGTCGACGACGATGCCAAACATTTCGCCGAGATGGCCAAGAAATTCGGCGAAGCCAGCATGAGCGATAACGGACTCACCACCGGCGAGCAGGCGCGGATGTTCGCCATCAGCAAAATCGGCAATGAGTTCAGCCATCAACTGGAAAACTGGCTGTCGCCGTGGGGTAATGCCAATATCGACCTGTTGGTGGATAAAGAGGGTAACTTCACCGGTAGCAAGGGTAGCTGGTTTGTGCCGCTGCAGGACAATGAGCGTTACCTCACCTGGAATCAATATTCGGTTACCCGGCGCGAGAACGATCTGGTTGGCAATGTTGGGCTGGGCCAGCGCTGGCGTGTCGGTAGCTGGCTGCTGGGTTATAACTCGTTTTACGACAAAGTGCTCAGCGAGAGCCTGGCGCGCGGCAGCATCGGCGCGGAAGCCTGGGGCGAGTATTTGCGCTTATCGGCCAACTATTACTACCCACTCGGCGACTGGCAGTTGCGGGAAAATCAGACCCAGGAGCAGCGGATGGCCGTCGGTTATGACGTGACTGCCCAGGCACGATTGCCGTTTTATCAACACATCAATACCAGCGTCAGCGTCGAACAGTACTTCGGCGATAGCGTCGATCTGTTTCATTCCGGTACCGGATACCATAATCCGGTGGCGGTTTCGGTGGGACTGAATTACACCCCGGTACCGTTGGTGACGGTCACCGCTAAACACAAACAGGGCGAAAATGGCGTCAGCCAGAATAATGTCGGCCTCAAGCTGAATTATCGTTTTGGGGTTCCGCTGAAACAGCAACTGGCGGCGGATGAAGTGGCTATCAGCAACTCGCTACGCGGCAGCCGCTACGATAGCCCGGAACGCGATAATCTGCCGGTAGTGGAGTATCGACAGCGTAAGAATCTGACGGTCTATCTGGCGACGCCGCCGTGGGATCTGCACTCCGGCGAAACGGTACAGCTGAAGTTGCAAATTAATAGCCTGCACGGCATTAAATCGCTGCATTGGCAGGGGGACACTCAGGCGCTAAGCCTGACGCCGCCGGTTAATGCCAACAGTGCGGATGGCTGGAGCATCATTATGCCGGTGTGGAACAGCGAGCCGGGCGCGGTGAATCGCTGGCGTCTGTCGGTGGTGGTTGAAGATAAATCGGGTCAGCGCGTCTCTTCCAATGAGATCGCACTGGCGCTGACCGAGCCGCTGGTGACGTTTACGGCTCCCGACGTTTCCTGGACGGAATCGCCTTAGAAGATCCGTTCCTGGTGAACCCAGACGGCGGCTTCAACCCGTGATTTCAGCTTCATTTTCTTCAGCATGTGTTTCACATGCACTTTAACGGTGCTTTCGGTGATATCCAGGCGGCGGGCAATCATTTTGTTCGGCAGGCCCTGGGCAATCAGCTTCAGAATATCACGCTCGCGCGGGGTCAACTGGCTGATGTCGCGGTCGGACGTGGCGCGATTAGCGCGCAGGCTGGCGGCCAGTACCGGGGTTAACGCTTCGCTTAATACCATTTCGCCTGCAGCGGCCTGCTGCAGCGCTTTCAGCAGATCTTCTGGTTCCATATCTTTCAGCAGGTAGCCGTCGGCGCCGCGTTTCAGGGCGGTCACTACGTCCTCTTCATGATTGGAGACGCTGAATACCACCACGCGGCCGGAGAGCGATTTTTCCCGCAGCTTGTCGAGCGTTTCGAGGCCGTTCATCCCTGGCATATTAAGGTCCAGTAGAATCAGGTCCGGATCCAGCGATTCCGCCAGTTCGATACCTTGTTCGCCATTACTGGCTTCGCCGATAACCTGAATGTCCGGCGCCATGCTAACCAGTTGCTTTACGCCAGTGCGCAGCATGGGATGATCATCAATGAGAAGGATGGTTGCCCGTTCCTGTTGACTCATAGGGTTCTCCTTATTGGATTGAAAACGATTTTTCCGGGATAAATGTCACCACGACTTCGGTACCGCCGGTCTCCCGGCGGCGCACCTGACAGTCGCCGCGCAAGCTTTGCGCGCGATCCCGCATAATAATTAAACCGTAATGGTTACTTCGCTCCGCGTTTTCCGGTACGCCGCGGCCGTTATCGGCAACGACTAAACGTACCTGATTATCGCGTTGTGACACGGTCACGATGACTTCCGTCGCGTTAGCATGCTTCAACGCATTGCTTAACGCCTCGCGGGCGATCTGCAGCAGGTGAATCGCCTGATGCGACGGGACAAAACGCGGCGGCAACTGGTAATCCAGTTGTACCGTGAAACCAAAGTGCGCGCTGTACTCCTGACAACTGGCCTCCAGCGCCGGGCGCAGACCCGCCTCGGTAAGCTGCAGGCGGAAGGTGGTTAACAGCTCCCTTAGCTGCGCCCAGGAGGTATTGAGTTCGTTGCGGATCTGCCCCAACAGCAGCCGGCTTTCATCCGGCAGGCTATCGCCCTGCATCTGCAGACAGCTTACCTGCATCTTCATGCACGAGAGCGACTGGGCGATAGAGTCGTGAAGCTCGCGGGCGATGGTGGCACGCTCTTCCATCACGATGAGCTGCTGCTGTTTTTCCTGATGGCGATCCAGCGCCAGGGTGCTGGTCAACTGCTCCACCAGCGTGTCGACCAGTTGCTGTTGGTCGTGGCTCAGGTGGCGGCCAACCGGCAGCGTTGCCAGCAGGATGCCATACTGGTTATGCGCGTCTGATAGTCGCCATTTCAGCGTTGTGCCGCCATCCGGCAGGGGGGGAAGATCGCGCGGACACAGATAGCAGCCTTTATCATCGCATTCGATATCGGAGTGGCAGGCAAACTCCTGATGATTGTCTTCATCCTCGAGGTCATACACCCGCACTTCAATATCTCGTAACAGCGTCAGTCCCTGCAGACCGTTCAGCACCGGTGAGATGCGCTCGCACAGCGGGGCGCTGGAGTGTAACCGACGGTTGGCCTGCCATAAAAAGGCCAGGATCTCGTTTTTCTGCTCGAGGCCGGCGGTCTTTTCCTGTACCCGCCGTTCAAGCACGGCGTAGCTTTCCGCCAGCTCTTCCGACATGTTATTCAACGCCATGCCGAGGGTCGCCATTTCGTTGCGACCGCTGATGTGCGCGCGCTGGGTAAAATCGCGCTGGCTGACCGCCCGCGCCATACCCAGTAACTGTTTCCATGGCCGCAGCAGGCGGGCGCGCAGCCAGATAATGGTAAAGATCAGCAGCAGCGCCATGCCGATGGCGAGGATGCGGTGGATCCAGACCACGCGCTCGATACGCTGTTCGGTGGTGTGGTCGAAAGCGGTAACCAACTGGTCAATACGGTCGACAAAGTCGGCGACATCCTGTGCCACATCGCTTTGCCTGACGGCCTGTTTCATGCCCGGTCCCAGCGACAACTGCCAATATTGCTGCAGCGCTTTCAGCTGTACTTCCTGGCCGTCACGACGCGCGGAGTATTGCAACTCCGGGCTGAAAACGGTAGCGGTCATATCGTTAAACAGCTTTTGATCGTTGGCCGTCAGCGGAATAGCCGCCAGCAGGCGGTAACTCTGCATACGCAACGAGCCTGCCTTGTTAATGGCGTGGGCGCTGCCCTGCACTCCATGCACCAGGCGGGCGGATATCGCCATACCGGCCACGCCAATAATGGTGGCGAGCAGTACGATTAACGCCAGCTGATTAACCAATGTGAGCGGCGTAAACAAACGTTTTAACATGGAATGGGTGGCTCCTGATGGGTCATCTCTCCGGGAGTGGCGCTTATTCTCGGCTATCCCCTGGAGTATACCCATACCCCTAAGGGATTACCCCTTAATTGTCGGTGGTAGGTGCCGTGGTGGGAGGGATAACCACGAACCCAGCAGTCGCGTGAAAAACCACACTTTTTTTCTCATAATTATCTACTCACTTCGGAGCATGATTTATTTTTGTACAAAATGGCTCGCGCTTTTCCTTTGATTTATATCAACTTACAGCCTTGAGCAACCCCTAAGGTAGCATCAGGAAATATGAATAATCAGAGGTATCTATGAGTCAATCTTCAATCCCGGAGAAGGCTAGCAGCTCAGTCATCACCGACTGGCGTCCTGAAGATCCTGAGTTTTGGCAACAGCGCGGCCACCGTGTGGCGAGCCGCAATTTATGGATCTCCGTTCCCTGTCTTTTACTGGCGTTCTGCGTCTGGATGTTGTTTAGCGCCGTCGCGGTAAACCTCAATAAAGTGGGTTTTCAGTTCACTACCGATCAGCTGTTTATGTTGACCGCATTGCCAGCGCTTTCCGGCGCGCTGCTGCGCGTACCTTATGCCTTTATGGTCCCGCTGTTCGGCGGCCGCCGCTGGACGGCGTTCAGTACCGGTATCATGATTATTCCGTGCGTTTGGCTGGGCTTTGCGGTACAGGATACTTCCACGCCGTTTAGCGTGTTCGTGATTATCTCTCTGCTGTGCGGCTTTGCCGGCGCTAACTTTGCTTCCAGTATGGCGAACATCAGCTTCTTCTTCCCGAAAGAAAAGCAGGGCGGCGCGCTGGGGGTTAACGGCGGCCTTGGTAACATGGGCGTCAGCGTGATGCAGCTGGTTGCGCCGCTGGTAGTCTCGATTTCTATTTTTGCCGTTTTTGGCGGTAGCGGTAGCGAGCAGCCGGATGGCTCAATGCTGTATCTGGAAAACGCCGCGTGGATCTGGGTGCCATTCCTGATCATCTTTACCCTGGCCGCGTGGTTCTTTATGAACGATCTGTCGGCCTCAAAAGCATCGCTGAGCGAACAGTTGCCGGTACTTAAACGCCTGCATCTGTGGATTATGGCGCTGCTGTATCTGGCGACCTTTGGTTCCTTTATCGGTTTCTCCGCCGGGTTTGCGATGCTGTCAAAAACCCAGTTCCCGGACGTGCAGATCCTGCACTACGCCTTCTTCGGTCCGTTTATTGGCGCGCTGGCGCGTTCGATGGGCGGGGCGATTTCCGACCGTCTCGGCGGGACCCGCGTGACGCTGGTGAACTTCGTGGTGATGGCTATTTTCTGCGCGTTACTGTTCCTGACTCTGCCGACAAATGGTCAGGGCGGCAACTTCATCGCCTTCTTCGCGGTATTTATGGTGCTGTTCCTGACCGCCGGGCTGGGCAGCGCCTCTACCTTCCAGATGATTTCCGTGATCTTCCGTAAGCTTACGATGGACCGCGTGAAAGCGCAGGGTGGCAGCGAAGCGCAAGCGATGCGTGAAGCGGCGACGGATACCGCCGCGGCGTTGGGCTTTATTTCGGCGATTGGCGCGATCGGTGGTTTCTTTATTCCGAAAGCGTTCGGTATTTCGCTGGATCTGACCGGCTCGCCGGCCGGGGCAATGAAAGTCTTCCTCGTTTTCTATATTGCCTGCGTAGTAATCACCTGGGCGGTATACGGCCGTAAACAGAAATAAGTCTTTTCTTAATGTGAAGTGACAGGGCGCGCCACAGGGTGCGCCCTTTTTATTATTTGTTATTAGTTACAACATACTTTTACTTGTGCAAAGCTGTTGAATTCAGGGAAATAACTATCGGTACGTCATCTACCACTTAATACCTAAGCGTGGCATAAATCCCGGTTAACATTCTGTCATATTTAAAATAATCCTTATAAAACAATTGGATATTTAATAAATAGCGTTACTACTTTGGTGGTATCTGCGGGTTGGGTGCGGATTTATAAGCTATTTCGCATTGATCGCCATCAATTCTCCTCTTCCGGCATGGCGCTATTTTCGCTGCAAATCCAGCAATGTCGATTTATCAGAGAGCCGTCAGGCTCCATATCAGGAGAAACCCGATGAGTAAATTTCTGGACCGGTTTCGCTACTTCAAACAGAAGGGTGAAACCTTTGCCGATGGGCACGGCCAGCTTCTTAAAACCAACCGGGATTGGGAGGATGGATACCGCCAGCGTTGGCAGCATGACAAAATCGTGCGTTCCACTCACGGTGTGAACTGCACCGGCTCATGCAGCTGGAAAATTTATGTCAAAAATGGCCTGGTCACCTGGGAAACCCAGCAAACTGATTACCCGCGTACCCGCCCCGATCTGCCGAACCATGAACCACGCGGCTGCCCGCGCGGCGCCAGCTACTCCTGGTATCTGTACAGTGCTAACCGCCTGAAATATCCGCTGATGCGTAAGCGTCTGATGAAGATGTGGCGTGAAGCGAAAGTTCAGCATAGCGATCCGGTTGAGGCATGGGCTTCAATTATTGAAGATGCCGATAAAGCGAAAAGCTTTAAACAGGCCCGCGGTCGCGGCGGTTTTGTTCGTTCTTCATGGAAAGAAGTGAACGAACTGATTGCCGCTTCAAACGTCTATACCGTCAAAACTTACGGTCCAGACCGCGTGGCAGGCTTTTCGCCGATCCCGGCGATGTCGATGGTTTCCTATGCGTCCGGCGCCCGTTACCTGTCGCTGATTGGCGGTACCTGTCTGAGCTTCTACGACTGGTACTGCGACCTGCCGCCAGCCTCGCCGATGACCTGGGGCGAACAGACCGATGTGCCGGAATCTGCCGACTGGTATAACTCCAGCTACATCATCGCCTGGGGCTCCAACGTCCCGCAGACCCGTACCCCGGACGCGCACTTCTTTACCGAAGTTCGCTACAAAGGGACCAAAACCGTGGCGATTACTCCGGACTATGCCGAAATCGCCAAGCTCTGCGATCTGTGGCTGGCGCCGAAGCAGGGTACCGATGCCGCGATGGCGCTGGCGATGGGCCACGTCATGCTGCGTGAGTTCCACCTCGATAAACCGAGCCAGTACTTCACCGATTACGTACGTCGCTACACCGACATGCCGATGCTGGTCATGCTCGAAGAGCGCGACGGCTACTATGCCGCTGGCCGTATGCTGCGCGCTGCCGACCTGGTTGACTCCCTGGGCCAGGAGCAGAATCCGGAATGGAAAACCGTCGCCTTTGACGAGAAGGGCGAAATGACCGTACCTAACGGTTCTCTGGGTTTCCGCTGGGGCGACAAAGGCAAGTGGAACCTCGAACAGCGCGATGGTAAAACCGGCGAAGAAATTGAGCTGCGCCTTAGCCTGCTTGGCAGCCATGATGATATCGCCAACGTCGGTTTCCCATACTTTGGCGGCGAAGGTTCCGAGCATTTCAACAAAGTCGACCTCGAAAACATTCTGCTGCACAAACTGCCGGTAAAACGCCTGCAGACGGCCGATGGTTCCACCGCGCTGGTGACTACCGTTTATGACTTGACCATGGCGAACTACGGCCTGGAACGCGGTCTGAACGATGAAAACTGCGCGACCAGCTACGATGACGTCAAGGCGTACACTCCGGCCTGGGCAGAAAAAATCACCGGCGTATCCCGCGCGCACATCATCCGTACCGCGCGCGAATTTGCCGATAACGCCGATAAGACCCATGGCCGCTCGATGATTATCGTCGGTGCGGGCCTGAACCACTGGTTCCATCTGGACATGAACTACCGCGGGCTGATCAACATGCTGATCTTCTGCGGCTGCGTTGGCCAGAGCGGCGGCGGTTGGGCGCACTACGTTGGTCAGGAAAAACTGCGTCCGCAGACCGGCTGGCAGCCACTGGCGTTCGGCCTTGACTGGCAGCGTCCGGCACGCCACATGAACAGTACATCGTACTTCTATAACCACTCCAGCCAGTGGCGCTATGAAACCGTCACCGCGCAGGAACTGCTGTCGCCGATGGCGGATAAATCCCGCTACAGCGGACATCTGATCGACTTCAACGTGCGCGCTGAGCGTATGGGCTGGCTGCCGTCGGCGCCGCAGCTGGGCGTGAACCCGCTGCGTATTGCTGACGAAGCGAAGAAAGCCGGCATGACGCCGGTCGATTACACCGTGAAATCGCTGAAAGAGGGGTCTATTCGCTTTGCGGCCGAGCAGCCGGAGAACGGTAAAAACCATCCGCGTAACCTGTTTATCTGGCGTTCCAACCTGCTGGGCTCCTCCGGTAAAGGCCATGAATATATGCTCAAGTACCTGCTGGGTACCGAGAACGGTATTCAGGGCAAAGACCTTGGCAAGCAGGGCGGCGTGAAGCCGGAAGAAGTCGAATGGCGGGATAACGGTCTCGACGGCAAACTGGATCTGGTCGTCACGCTCGACTTCCGTCTGTCGAGCACCTGTCTGTACTCCGACATCGTACTGCCGACCGCAACCTGGTACGAAAAAGACGATATGAATACCTCGGATATGCATCCGTTTATTCACCCGCTGTCTGCCGCCGTTGACCCGGCCTGGGAATCCAAAAGCGACTGGGACATCTATAAAGGTATCGCTAAGAAATTCTCTGAAGTCTGCGTAGGCCACCTCGGCAAAGAAACCGACGTCGTGACGCTGCCGATTCAGCACGATTCCGCCGCGGAAATGGCGCAGCCGTTTGACGTTAAAGACTGGAAAAAAGGCGAATGTGACCTGATCCCAGGTAAAACCGCGCCGCATATTATTCCGGTGGAGCGTGATTATCCGGCGACCTACGAGCGTTTCACCTCTATCGGCCCGCTGCTGGAAACCATCGGCAACGGCGGTAAAGGTATCGCCTGGAATACCCAGAGCGAGATGGACCTGCTGCGTAAGCTCAACTACACCAAGGCGGAAGGCCCGGCGAAAGGCCAGCCGAAGCTGGAGACCGCTATTGACGCCGCTGAGATGATCCTCACTCTCGCGCCGGAAACTAACGGTCAGGTAGCTGTGAAGGCGTGGAAAGCGCTGAGCGAATTTACCGGCCGCGACCATGCGCATCTGGCGCTGAACAAAGAAGACGAGAAGATCCGCTTCCGCGATATTCAGGCGCAGCCGCGTAAGATCATCTCCAGCCCGACCTGGTCTGGCCTGGAAGACGAACATGTCTCCTATAACGCTGGTTATACCAACGTTCACGAGCTGATCCCATGGCGTACGCTGTCCGGCCGTCAGTCGCTGTATCAGGATCACCAGTGGATGCGCGACTTTGGCGAAAGCCTGCTGGTCTATCGTCCGCCAATTGACACCCGTTCGGTGAAAGCGGTGATGGGCGAAAAATCCAACGGCAATAAGGAGAAGGCACTGAACTTCCTGACGCCGCACCAGAAGTGGGGGATTCACTCTACTTATAGCGATAACCTGCTGATGCTGACTCTGTCGCGCGGCGGGCCGATCGTCTGGATGAGCGAAGCGGATGCGAAAGATCTGGGTATCGAGGATAACGACTGGATCGAAGTCTTCAACGCCAACGGCGCCCTGACGGCGCGTGCGGTAGTGAGCCAGCGTGTACCGGCAGGAATGACCATGATGTACCACGCGCAGGAACGTATCGTTAACCTGCCGGGTTCTGAAGTTACCGGTCAGCGCGGGGGGATCCACAACTCGGTTACCCGTATTACGCCAAAACCGACCCATATGATCGGCGGCTACGGCCATCTGGCGTACGGCTTTAACTACTATGGCACCGTCGGTTCCAACCGCGATGAGTTTGTTGTGGTACGTAAGATGAAGAACATTAACTGGTTAGACGGCGAAGGTAATGACCAGGTACAGGAGAGCGTAAAATGAAAATTCGTTCACAAGTCGGCATGGTGCTGAATCTCGATAAATGCATCGGCTGCCACACCTGCTCCGTAACCTGCAAAAACGTCTGGACCAGTCGTGAAGGGATGGAGTACGCCTGGTTTAACAACGTAGAAAGTAAGCCGGGCGTCGGTTTCCCGAACGACTGGGAAAACCAGGAAAAATGGAAAGGCGGCTGGATCCGTAAAATCAACGGTAAACTGCAGCCGCGCATGGGCAACCGCGCGATGCTGCTGGGTAAAATCTTCGCCAACCCGCATCTGCCGGGAATCGATGATTACTACGAGCCGTTTGATTTTGACTACCAGAATCTGCATAACGCGCCGGAAAGCAAACATCAGCCGATCGCTCGTCCGCGTTCGCTGATTACCGGCCAGCGGATGGACAAAATTACCAGCGGCCCGAACTGGGAAGAGATCCTCGGCGGCGAGTTTGAAAAACGCGCCAAAGACCAGAACTTCGAAAACATGCAGAAGGCGATGTACGGCCAGTTCGAAAACACCTTCATGATGTATCTGCCGCGCTTGTGCGAGCACTGCCTGAACCCGGCGTGCGTCGCGACCTGCCCGAGCGGTGCCATCTATAAGCGTGAAGAAGACGGTATTGTCCTGATCGACCAGGATAAGTGCCGCGGCTGGCGTATGTGCATCACCGGCTGCCCGTACAAGAAGATCTATTTCAACTGGAAGAGTGGGAAATCCGAGAAATGCATTTTCTGCTACCCGCGTATTGAATCCGGGATGCCGACGGTGTGCTCCGAAACCTGTGTAGGACGTATTCGCTATCTCGGTGTTCTGCTCTACGACGCAGACGCGATTGAAAACGCAGCCAGCACCGAGAACGAGAAAGATCTGTATCAGCGTCAACTGGACGTCTTCCTCGATCCTAACGATCCAAAAGTGATTGAACAGGCGTTAAAAGATGGCGTACCGCAGGGCGTAATTGAAGCCGCGCAGCAGTCGCCGGTTTACAAAATGGCGATGGACTGGAAGCTGGCGCTGCCGCTGCACCCGGAATATCGCACCTTGCCAATGGTTTGGTACGTGCCGCCGCTGTCGCCGATTCAGTCCGCCGCCGATGCGGGCGAACTGGGTAGCAACGGGATCCTGCCGGATGTAGAAAGCCTGCGTATTCCAGTCCAGTATCTGGCGAACCTGCTGACCGCGGGCGATACCCAGCCGGTACTGCTAGCGCTGAAACGTATGCTGGCGATGCGCCACTTCAAACGTGCGGAAACCGTCGACGGCATCGTCGATACCCGCGCGCTGGAAGAGGTTGGGCTGAGCGAAGCGCAGGCGCAGGAAATGTACCGTTATCTGGCTATCGCCAACTACGAAGATCGTTTCGTGGTGCCGAGCAGCCATCGCGAACAGGCTCGCGATGCCTTCCCGGAGAAGAGCGGTTGCGGCTTTACCTTCGGCGATGGTTGCCACGGCTCTGACAGCGAATTCAACCTGTTTAACAGCCGTCGCATTGACGCCATTGACGTTACCAGCAAAACGGAGCCGCACGCATGATTGAACTCGTGATTGTGTCGCGTCTGCTCGAATACCCTGACGCTGCCTTATGGCAGCATCAGCAGGAGATGTTCGAGGCTCTCGCGTCATCGGAAAAACTCGCCAAAGAAGATGCCCAGGCGCTGGGCGTTTTCCTGCGCGATTTAGTGGCTCAGGATCCTCTGGACGCCCAATCGGCGTATAGCGAGCTGTTTGACCGCGGCCGCGCCACCTCGCTGCTGCTGTTTGAACATGTTCACGGCGAATCCCGCGATCGCGGGCAGGCGATGGTCGACCTGATGGCGCAGTACGAGCGCCACGGTCTGCTGCTGGATAGCCATGAGCTGCCGGATCACCTACCGCTGTATCTGGAGTATCTGGCGCAGTTGCCGGAAGAGGAAGCGCTTGGCGGCCTGCGGGACGTTGCACCAATCCTTGGCCTGCTCAGCGCGCGTCTGCAACAGCGCGAGAGCCGCTATGCGGTGTTGTTCGAGCTGCTGTTGAAGCTTGCCAATACTCAGGTCGATAGCCAGAAAGTGGCGGAGAAGATCGCCGACGAGGCCCGCGACGATACACCGCAGGCGCTGGATGCCGTCTGGGAAGAAGAGCAGGTCAAATTCTTTGCCGACCAGGGCTGCGGCGAGTCGGAAATCTCTGCTCACCAGCGCCGTTTTGCCGGAGCCGTGGCCCCGCAATATTTGAATATCTCTAACGGAGGACAGCACTAATGCACTTCCTGAATATGTTCTTCTTTGACATCTATCCGTACATTGCGGGTTCAGTGTTCCTTATTGGCAGCTGGCTGCGCTACGACTACGGCCAGTACACCTGGCGCGCCGCCTCCAGTCAGATGCTGGATCGTAAAGGGATGAACCTGGCGTCAAACCTGTTCCATATCGGGATCCTGGGTATTTTCGCCGGCCATTTCCTCGGCATGCTGACTCCGCACTGGATGTATGAATCCTTCCTGCCGATCGACGTGAAGCAGAAAATGGCGATGTTTGCCGGCGGGGCGTGCGGCGTGATGACGTTGGTCGGCGGTTTACTGCTGCTCAAGCGCCGTCTGCTGAGCCCGCGCGTTCGTGCTACCACCACCACAGCGGATATCCTGATCCTCTCGTTGCTGATGGTGCAATGCGCGCTGGGTCTGCTGACCATTCCATTCTCCGCCCAGCATATGGACGGTAGCGAAATGATGAAACTGGTCGGCTGGGCGCAGTCGGTGGTGACCTTCCACGGCGGAGCTTCGCAGCATCTCGATGGCGTAGCTTTTGTCTTCCGCGTTCACCTGGTGCTGGGGATGACGCTGTTCCTGCTGTTCCCGTTCTCGCGCCTGGTTCACATCTGGAGCGCGCCGGTCGAGTACCTGACGCGCAAATACCAGATTGTGCGCGCGCGTCGCTAGTTCATTCGCGACGGCTGACTTACCCCGCCATGGCGGGGTTTTTTTTCGCCCCAGTCAAGGTTGTTGCCCGCCGCAGCAAACAGAATCAGCACCCCTCCAGCCAACTGCAGCGGCGTGAGCGCATGATGGAAAACCAGATAGTCAACCACGATAGCCATCAGCGGATAGATAAACGAGAGCGAACCAGTGACCGGCGTCGGCAGCTTTTGAATCGCACTATATAAAAGTTGATACATAATCCCGGTATGGACGATGCCGAGGATCAGCAAATAGCGCCAGGGAAAATGGCCGTTAAACTCGGGGGCATGAACCAGCGGCAAAAGCATTACCGTACCGACGATAACCTGAATAAAAGCGATATGCTGCGCCGGTAGCGGCTGCAGCTTGCGGGCGATAATGGCGGTCAGGGCATAAAAAAACGCCGCGCATAACGCCAGTGCAATGCCAGTAACGAGGTTGTCGCCGTGGCCGGGAGTTAGTTCGCTCGATAGCAGAATCACCACGCCGCCAAAGGCCAGCAGTAACCATCCCCATTTTACCGCGCTTACCCTTTCACCTAGTATCATGCTCAGTAATACCAGCATAAAGGGCTGGGTGTTGTAGACCACGGTGGCCATCCCGATAGAAACGCGTGAGTAGGCGGCAAACAGCAGCAGCCAGTTGATCACCAGCGCGACGCCGCCAAGGACTGCCAGCGCCAGAGTGAGGCGCGTCAGGCGGCTGAAGGGTTGCCGGCTTAACAAAATAAACAGCAATAATGTGACCGCGCCGATAAGACAGCGCCAGAAAACCACGTCGATTACCGGCAACCCTGAGAGCAGCACGAATGCGCCAATCGAGCCGGAAATGATCATCGCCAGGCTCATCTGCCAGACACCACGAGAAAGCTGCATATTTCACCTCCAGAAGTTTTCCATTATTGTCGTGAAAAGCCTGACAGCTTGATATATCTGAAATAAGGTAAAAACAGATGAATACCTTTATTAATTAGGTGAAATAAATGGAATACGTAATTGATGAAATAGACCGGGCGATTCTGACCTGCCTGACACAAGATGCCAGAGTTTCGCTCAAGGTATTGAGTGCGCAGGTGGGATTGACCTCGCCGAGTACCGCCGAGCGGGTAAAACGCCTTGAGGAAAAAGGGGTAATTGAGGGTTATGGCGCGCGGGTGAATCTGGCGGCGCTGGGATATAGTCTGCAGGCATTAGTACGAGTGAGACCGCTACCGGGATTGCTGCAAAAAGTGGATAAATATATCCAGGCTATGCCGGAGTGTATTGAAAGTGACAAGGTCACCGGAGAGGATTGTTTTGTTATGCGTCTTGTGGTCCGTGATATTGCGCAGCTGGATACGATACTGGATGGTCTCGCAGAGTATGCGCAGTGCAATACGTCGGTGGTGAAGAGTTCACCGGTAAAAAGACGATTGCCCCCGCTGTGAATTTTCCCGGAGGCGGTGCTGCGCACCTGTCCGGGCTACCAAACGGCACCACCTGTAGCCTCGCTAAGCGAAGCGCGAGCGAGGAGATGGCAGTGCAGGTGGCTGAAGAGAATGCAACAGTAGTGGGGGAAGGATTACTCGGCGCTAAAGCGCCTCGCCCTTCGGGCCGTTGCCTGCGGCAACGTTCTCTCGCTGACGCTCAAGTCGAACCTTAGTCGAAGCTTCTCATCCTTCCCCGTAGGGCAGAATATAGAATATCGCAGGTAGATTAAGCTGGGCATGACATGAGGAGATGGTGGTGGGGGAAGGATTACTCGGCGCTAAAGCGCCTCGCCCTTCGGGCCGTTGCCTGCGGCAACGTTCTCTCGCTAACGCTCGAATCGAACCTTAGTCGAAGCTTCTCATCCTTCCCCGTAGGGCAGAATATAGAATATTGCAGGTAGATTAAGCTGGGCATGACATGAGGAGATGGTGGTGGGGGAAGGATTCGAACCTTCGAAGTCGATGACGGCAGATTTACAGTCTGCTCCCTTTGGCCGCTCGGGAACCCCACCAGGGGTAAAATCAAATTGTAGGCTATTCAGCAAAATGAATGGTGGTGGGGGAAGGATAACTCGTCGCTATCGCTCCTCGCTAAGTGCAAACATCGTTTACGCTTATCGGTGAAACCATATCACTGTAGTGAATAATGGTGGTGGGGGAAGGATTCGAACCTTCGAAGTCGATGACGGCAGATTTACAGTCTGCTCCCTTTGGCCGCTCGGGAACCCCACCACGGGGTAATGCTTTGTACTGGCCTGCTCCCTTCTCGGGAAGCGGGGCGCATCATACCAAATGACGCGCCCCTGTAAAGCATTCCTTTGACAAAATTAAACTGGTTGCCTGATTTTTACGCGTAACGCCGCAAAGCTAACCAATTCATTTCGCTGTCGATTAAAGAATAATCGTCCGATTACCGTAAACAAAGACGCGTTGCGCCAGCACCTGATACAGCGCACGGCTTAAGACGTTTTTTTCCACGTCGCGGCCCGCGCGCATCATATCTTCGGCGGTATAGGTATGATCGACATGAATCACGTCCTGCATGATGATTGGGCCTTCATCCAGATTATCATTCACGTAGTGGGCGGTGGCGCCAATGATCTTCACGCCGCGCTCATAGGCCTGATGATACGGACGCGCGCCGATAAACGCGGGCAGGAATGAATGGTGGATATTAATGATTTTATTCGGGAAGCGGGCGACAAACTCCGGGGTAAGCACGCGCATGTATTTTGCCAGTACCACGTAATCCGGATCGTGGGCGGCTATCGCATCACCCATCCGCTGGTCGTGCTCTTCGCGGCTCAATCCTTCATGGCTCACCAGCTCAAAAGGAATATCAAAACGTTCTACCAGCGTGCGCAGCGTTTCATGGTTGCCGATAACCGCGGCGATGTCGACATCCAGACCGCCATAGTTGGCTTTCATCAGCAGATCGCCGAGACAGTGAGCTTCTTTGGTGACCAGAATCACCACCCGGCGACGGCCCGCGGGATTGAGTTCACGGATTGAGCCTTCCGGCAGCGCGCTATCGAGGTCGGCGAGCAGGGTGGCGTCATTAAAGATGCCTTCGAGCTCGGTACGCATAAAGAAGCGGCCGGTACGATGATCGACAAACTCATTGTTCTGTACAATGTTCAGCTCGTGTTTGTAACAAATATTCGTGATACGCGCGATGAGGCCTTTCTGATCAGGGCAAATGGTGCGTAGTACTTTACGTTGTAATGAATGCATCGCGGGGAAAATCCTGTTGTGTTTGCAATTGCTGATGCCGGGCCTTACTGGCCGCAGCATTTTTTAAATTTTTTACCTGAGCCGCAAGGGCAGGGGTCATTACGACCAATTAATGGTCGGGTGCCGTCAATATAGTACCACTGTCCGTTTTCTTTTAAGAATCTGGAACGTTCAATAATCGCGCCGGGACGGTTATCTTCAGTAAAGCGTGCGATAAAGCTGACAAAGCCTTCATCGGAACTACGGCCGTTATCGGTTGCGAAAACGGTTAAACCAAGCCACTGCGTATTGGCAAAGCCTTTTTCGATATCGGCGCGAAAGCGTGGCGCCTCACAGTGTGGATGCCAGGTTTTGATTAAATAATCGACATCTTTCATCACGAATGCGCTATAGCGGGAACGCATCAGCTGTGACGGGCTCGGCGCAAGCTGACCGCCAGTCAGATATCGCTGGCAACATGAGCTATACTCCAGAGCGCTGCCACAGGGGCATAATTGCGACAAAATCGCCTCCATGGAAAAGAATGACGGCGCCAGAGCGCCAAAGTGCATTATGTTAACTGAGCGATGGCGCTGATGTCATGCTCGGAGTGGAAGGATATGTATCTGTACTAATGAGAAAGCTAAAGATTGGTTTAGCGCTAGGGGCTGGCGCCGCGCGCGGTTGGTCGCATATCGGCGTGATCAAAGCGCTGCATCGGGCGGGAGTTGATGTCGATGTGGTAGCGGGATGTTCGATTGGTGCCTTAGTCGGTGCGGCCTACGCCTGCAATCGCCTCCCTGCGCTGGAAAAGTGGGTTAGCTCCTTTAGCAACTGGGACGTGCTGCGATTGATGGATCTCTCCTGGCGGCGCGGCGGACTGTTACGCGGCGAGCGGGTGTTCAATCAATACCGGCAAATTATGCCCGTCGCGCAAATTGAAGCGTGCGAACGCCGTTTTGCCGCCGTGGCGACTAATCTGAGTACCGGGCGCGAATTATGGTTTACGGAAGGCGATCTGCACATGGCGGTCCGCGCTTCTTGTAGTATGCCTGGCCTGATGTCGCCGGTGATGCATAACGGCTACTGGCTGGTGGATGGCGCGGTGGTTAATCCGGTCCCGGTCTCACTGACGCGAGCTTTGGGGGCGGATATTGTGATTGCCGTCGATCTCCAGCATGACGCCCATCTTATGCAACAGGATTTATTATCAATAGAGTCGCCTCGTCCGGAGCCGATAGAGGAGCTCAGTTGGCATTCCCGTCTGCGATCCCGGTTGGGGAGAATGAGCTCTCGCCGTGCGACAATAACCCCCACGGCGATGGAGATTATGTCAACCTCGATACAGGTGCTGGAAAATCGCCTTAAACGTAATCGTATGGCAGGCGATCCGCCGGATATCCTGCTCCAGCCGTTTTGTCCGCAAATCTCCACTCTCGATTTTCATCGTGCTGGCGAAGCGATGGCCGCAGGACAGCTGGCCGTTGAGAAAAAAATGGATGAATTATTACCCTTGGTGCGCACTTCCGCGTAGCGCACTTGTCCAACACTTAAGTAAATTCTGACAGGCGATAGCGTGAATAGCGTGCCACTATTTAATTATCGTCAGCCAGGGGAGAGAACATGACGCAGCCATTGGCGGGAAAACAGATTCTGATAGTTGAAGACGAACCCGTTTTCCGCTCTCTCCTTGATAGCTGGCTAACTTCCCTGGGGGCGACTACCCGCCAGGCGGAAGACGGCATTGAAGCGCTACAGCAAATCGCGATTTCGAAACCGGATCTGATGATTTGCGATATCTCGATGCCGAGGATGAACGGCCTTGAACTGGTTGAGCAGGTTCGCAACCAGGGTGAACAGCTCCCGATTCTGATGATTTCAGCAACCGAAAACATGGCGGATATTGCTAAAGCATTACGTCTTGGCGTGCAGGATGTCTTACTGAAGCCGGTAAAAGATTTTAAACGCCTGCGTGAAACGGTGTATGCATGTCTCTACCCGACAATGTTTAGTTCACGAGTTGAAGAGGAAGAGAGATTATTTGAAGACTGGGACGCGTTAGTTAGCGATCCCCTGGCGGCGTCAAGGTTATTACAGGAACTTCAGCCGCCGGTGCAGCAGGAGATTTCCCATTGTCGTATCAATTATCGTCAGCTTATCTCAGCGGATAAGCCGGGGTTGGTGCTGGATATTGCGCCGTTATCAGAAAACGATCTGGCGTTTTATTGCCTGGATGTCACCCGCGCTGGCGATAATGGCGTTCTGGCGGCATTATTATTACGCGCTTTGTTTAATGGTTTGCTGCAAGAACAACTTGCTCATCAGGGACAGCGCCTGCCGGAAATGGGCGCATTGTTAAAACAAGTTAACCAATTACTCCGCCAGGCCAATTTACCGGGTCAATTCCCATTGCTGGTTGGTTATTATCACAGCGGATTAAAAAATTTGATTCTGGTTTCTGCCGGTCTTAACGGTACGTTGAATACCGGAGAGCATAAAATTCAAATTAGTAACGGCGTTCCATTAGGAACGTTGGGCAACGCATACCTCAACCAAATTAGTCAGCGCTGCGCATCCTGGCAGTGCCAAATTTGGGGAGCAGGGGGACGTTTACGCTTGATGTTGTCTGCAGATTGAACAATTCGCTCTATTTTTAGTAGGTGGGATTACCGGGCCTACATTTCCGGTGGTACTATCACTGCGTTTTATGCGTAAAAGTCCTAATTCGAGGGTATCCATACCTTTTCAGACCAGGTTTAACTGATCAGACTGATATACTCGATGCGTTATTTATTGACGATTAAGTTCAAAAAACGAACAGTCCAGGAGATTTCAATGGCTGCCCTTAATTCTAAAGTAAGAAAAGCTGTTATCCCGGTAGCGGGATTAGGCACCAGGATGCTACCCGCCACCAAGGCTATTCCGAAAGAAATGCTGCCACTGGTAGATAAACCATTAATCCAATATGTTGTTAACGAATGTATCGCCGCTGGGATTACTGAAATTGTTCTGGTGACACACTCTTCGAAAAATTCTATTGAAAACCATTTCGATACCAGCTTCGAACTCGAAGCGATGCTGGAAAAACGTGTAAAACGTCAGCTTCTGGAAGAAGTTCAGTCTATCTGTCCGCCGCACGTCACCATTATGCAGGTACGTCAGGGGCTGGCTAAAGGTCTGGGCCACGCGGTGCTGTGCGCGCATCCGGTTGTCGGCGATGAGCCGGTTGCGGTTATTCTGCCCGACGTGATTCTGGACGAATATGAGTCCGATCTGACCCGTGATAACCTGGCGGAGATGATTGTTCGCTTTGACGAAACGGGCGCCAGCCAGATCATGGTTGAGCCGGTTGAAGACGTCACCGCTTATGGTGTTGTTGACTGCAAAGGCGAAAGCCTGCAGCCTGGCGAAAGCGTGCCGATGGTTGGCGTTGTTGAGAAACCAAAAGCAGACGTCGCGCCGTCTAATCTGGCGGTAGTCGGTCGTTATGTGCTGAGCGCCGATATTTGGCCGCTGCTGGCGAAAACCCCTCCGGGAGCCGGTGATGAAATTCAGCTGACAGATGCTATCGATATGCTGATCGAGAAAGAAACCGTAGAAGCTTACCACATGAAAGGCAAAAGCCATGACTGCGGTAATAAGCTCGGCTATATGCAGGCCTTCGTAGAATATGGCGTTCGCCATAAAACTCTGGGCGAAGACTTTAAAGCCTGGCTTGCGCAAGCGGTCGCGAAGTAATATTCGCCACCCGAAAAACCGGTTCGCCTGATAGCGAACCGGTTTTTTTATGCCTGATACTTTCAGCGTGTAACGATAAAAAAAATCCCGCCGAAGCGGGATTTTTTATCAAGCGTAAAGCGAATTAGAGCAGGAAATCGTCCAGTGTTTTACCTTGCTCGTCCATTGCTTTCTTGATGACTGCCGGAGTACGACCCTGGCCAGTCCAGGTTTTAGTTTCGCCGTTTTCATCAACGTAGCTGTATTTTGCCGGACGTGCTGCACGTTTAGTTTTGGTGCCAGCTTTAACAGCTGCCATAGTGCTCAGCAGTTCATTCGGATCAATACCGTCAGCGATCAGCATTTCGCGGTACTGTTGCAGTTTACGAGTGCGCTCTTCAATTTCAGCAGCAGCGGCGCTTTCTTCTTCACGACGTTCGTTAACGACAACTTCTAATTTTTCCAGCATCTCTTCAAGCGTTTCAAGGGTGCATTCTCTTGCCTGCGCACGAAGAGTACGGATGTTGTTCAAAATTTTAAGTGCTTCGCTCATTGTAGTAATCTCAAACTTATATTGTGGGGTGGTTTGTTGAAGTAATAATAGAGCGATAAAATCAGATGTGCAATAGGGGAGAATGTAAGGAATTCAAAATTACTTGTTATTTGTCTGGTTGATTAAATAATTTAAGTTAAATTTTCGCGCGACTTCACATCTTCTCGCTTATAGCTTAAGCATACGCACTGGCGCTAAAACCATGAGTCAGGATGGTTTTCCTGCGTTTCGAGAGTAAATTTATACTTTACGTGGATAAATATCACTCTTCAGTTTTAGCGCATTAGTTACGGTGATGCTTAATATAAATTGGCGGCCAAAACCCATTATAGTTGTCCGGAGAATGGCGGTTTAAGCACAAAACGACAATGATTTGTATCTGCTGGCGCGGCAACGGTCTTGCCTGAAGCTATTCATTCACCGTCCGTTTCATTTTTTGTAAAGCATTATCGTTAAGTCGGCAATACCCCCTGTGAAAGCACGGTCGGCTCGGTAATATATGATACAATTGCGCAGTAAAACACATTGATTGGGGTTACGCAGCCGATGGCACAACTTTATTTTTACTATTCTGCAATGAATGCCGGTAAGTCTACCGCACTGTTGCAGTCTTCGTACAATTACCAGGAACGAGGGATGCGTACCGTCGTTTATACCGCTGAAATCGACGACCGCTTTGGTTCTGGCAAAGTGAGCTCACGAATCGGGCTTTCTTCACCAGCGCGGCTGTATAATCCTCAGACGTCGTTATATGCCGATATAGCGTCAGAACATGCCCGCCAGCCCATCCATTGCGTACTGGTGGACGAAAGCCAGTTCCTGACCCGTGAACAGGTTCATGAGCTCTCAGAAGTCGTGGATGAGCTGGATATCCCTGTATTGTGCTACGGCTTGCGTACAGACTTCCGCGGTGAGTTATTCAGCGGTAGCCAGTATTTGTTAGCATGGTCGGATAAACTGGTTGAGTTAAAAACGATTTGCTTCTGTGGCCGTAAGGCAAGCATGGTGTTACGCCTTGATCAGGAAGGGCGGCCATACAATGAAGGAGAACAGGTAGTGATTGGCGGTAATGAGCGGTACGTTTCCGTATGCCGTAAGCATTATAAAGAGGCGTTAAGCACCGGTTCATTAACTCAGGTGCAAAGTAAGCTGCGCCACGGCGAATAATGCTGTAATTTCATTACCTTCAGGCGTCTAAATGGCGCCTGTTATCTTTTATGGAATCGGTTCCTTTATTCCGACTTCACCAGATTCATTGCATTCAGTACTCCTGGATGAAACTCTAATAAAGTACGAATATAAAAAAAGCCCCATCAATAGATGGGGCTTCGTTCATTTCAATTCTGCGAATTAAGCGGATTTTTTCGCTTTTTTCTCAGCTTTGGCCGGAGCCGCTTCTTTTTTCACAGCCGCCGCTTCACCTTCTACAAAGTCACGACCGTAGTAGGTATCCAGCAGAATCTGTTTCAGCTCGGCGATCAGCGGGTAGCGCGGGTTAGCGCCGGTGCACTGGTCATCGAAGGCGTCTTCAGACAGCTTATCAACGTGAGCCAGGAAATCAGCTTCCTGAACGCCGGCTTCGCGAATAGATTTCGGAATACCCAGTTCAGCTTTGAGGCTTTCCAGCCATGCCAGCAGTTTCTCGATTTTCGCCGCAGTGCGGTCGCCCGGAGCGCTCAGGCCCAGGTGGTCTGCGATCTCAGCGTAGCGACGGCGCGCCTGCGGACGGTCATACTGGCTGAATGCGGTCTGCTTGGTCGGGTTGTCATTCGCGTTATAGCGGATAACGTTGCTGATCAGCAGGGCGTTTGCCAGACCGTGAGGAATGTGGAACTGCGAGCCCAGTTTGTGCGCCATTGAGTGGCACACGCCGAGGAAGGCGTTAGCAAACGCGATACCGGCGATAGTGGCGGCGCTGTGCACACGTTCGCGGGCTACCGGGTTCTTAGAACCTTCATGGTAAGAGGCCGGCAGATACTCTTTCAGCAGTTTCAGCGCCTGCAGAGCCTGACCATCGGAGAACTCAGAAGCCAGTACGGAGACGTAAGCTTCCAGAGCGTGAGTCACGGCATCCAGACCACCGAAGGCACAGAGAGACTTCGGCATATCCATGACCAGGTTGGCATCGACAATCGCCATATCCGGAGTCAGAGCGTAGTCAGCCAGCGGATATTTCTGTCCAGTTGCATCGTCGGTTACTACGGCGAACGGGGTAACTTCAGAACCGGTACCGGAGGTGGTGGTAATGGCAACCATCTTGGCTTTGACGCCCATTTTCGGGAACTTGTAGATACGTTTACGGATATCCATAAAGCGCAGCGCCAGTTCTTCGAAGTGGGTTTCCGGGTGCTCGTACATGACCCACATGATTTTTGCCGCATCCATCGGGGAACCGCCGCCCAGGGCGATGATTACGTCTGGTTTGAAGGAGTTGGCCAGATCCGCGCCTTTACGCACGATAGTCAGCGTTGGGTCAGCTTCAACTTCAAAGAACACTTCGGTTTCTACGCCAGCCGCTTTCAGTACGGAAGTGATCTGGTCCGCGTAACCGTTGTTGAACAGGAAGCGGTCAGTCACAATCAGCGCGCGTTTGTGACCATCAGTAATCACTTCATCCAGTGCGATTGGCAGTGAGCCACGACGGAAGTAGATAGATTTCGGAAGTTTATGCCACAACATGTTTTCAGCTCGCTTAGCAACGGTTTTCTTGTTGATCAGGTGTTTCGGACCAACGTTTTCAGAGATGGAGTTACCACCCCAGGAACCACAACCCAGAGTCAGGGAAGGTGCGAGTTTGAAGTTATACAGGTCGCCGATACCACCCTGGGAAGCCGGGGTGTTGATCAGGATACGCGCGGTTTTCATCATCTGGCCGAAGTAGGCCACGCGAGCCGGCTGGTTGTCCTGGTCGGTGTACAGGCAAGAGGTGTGACCGATACCGCCCATGGCGACCAGTTTTTCTGCTTTATTGACCGCGTCTTCGAAATCTTTCGCACGGTACATTGCCAGCGTCGGAGACAGTTTTTCGTGAGCGAACGGTTCGCTTTCGTCAACGTCGGTAACTTCGCCGATCAGAATCTTAGTGGTAGCTGGCACGGTGAAGCCTGCCAGTTCAGCGATTTTTGCCGCTGGTTGACCAACGATCGCCGCATTCAGCGCGCCATTTTTCAGGATGATGTCCTGAACGGCTTTCAGCTCTTTACCCTGCAGCAGGTAGCCGCCATGGCTGGCAAAACGCTCGCGGACGGCGTCGTAGACGGAGTCGACAACCACCACGGATTGTTCAGAAGCACAGATAACGCCGTTATCGAAGGTTTTCGACATCAGTACAGACGCCACTGCGCGTTTGATATCAGCCGTTTCATCAATAACAACCGGCGTGTTGCCCGCGCCAACGCCGATAGCTGGTTTACCGGAGCTATAAGCCGCCTTAACCATACCTGGGCCGCCGGTGGCGAGGATCAGGTTGATGTCAGGATGATGCATTAGTGCGTTAGACAGTTCTACGGAAGGCTGGTCGATCCAACCGATCAGATCTTTCGGCGCGCCTGCGGCAATCGCCGCCTGCAATACGATGTCCGCCGCTTTGTTAGTCGCGTCTTTAGCACGCGGGTGCGGAGAGAAGATGATGGCGTTACGCGTCTTCAGGCTGATCAGCGATTTGAAGATAGCAGTAGAAGTCGGGTTGGTAGTCGGGACGATACCGCAAATAATACCGATTGGCTCAGCAATGGTGATGGTACCGAAAGTGTCGTCTTCAGACAGGACGCCACAGGTCTTTTCATCTTTATAGGCGTTGTAGATATATTCGGAAGCGAAGTGGTTTTTGATCACTTTATCTTCAATAATACCCATGCCGGATTCGGCAACAGCCATTTTAGCGAGAGGGATTCGAGCATCTGCAGCGGCCAGAGCGGCGGCACGGAAGATCTTATCAACTTGTTCTTGAGTGAAACTGGCATATTCACGCTGGGCTTTTTTTACGCGCTCTACAAGTGCGTTAAGTTCAGCGACATTAGTAACAGCCATAATGCTCTCCTGATAATGTTAAACTTTTTTAGTAAAACAGTAGCTCGATTCGACATTATAGACAGGCTGTTAACAGCTTGCATGTAAATGTTAACGTAAAGATTTCTAACGCTTTGAACCCACTGATTTACTAAAAAAGCTTTGTCTCACTACGCACTCAGGTACTTCGGCCTTTCACTCTGTTGATGTAGCCAAGATTACTCACTTCTGAGTATTAATTACGTGATTTGGATCAATATTTGGCGATGCTGATACCTTTCAGCAGGTCAATAATTAACCAGTCAAGTCAAGGTTAATGATAAGGTATGCATATTTAATGAATAAAGTGCATGCGCGAAACAAATATATAACAAATAAAATCAATAAACCCCGGCTGCATATTTGAGATGAATTGTGGCGATGAAAAGGGTATCTTCTGCGCAATTATTTTGTACCGATACTGTCAACAGCCTTTTTGAATGGTGCTGCGGAGTTCACTGTGACCCTACCGTTGTTTGATTTCGCTATTTATTTTAAATTTTTTATCGGCCTGTTCGCGCTGGTCAATCCGGTTGGCATCATTCCGGTTTTCATTAGTATGACCAGTTACCAGACGGCGCTGGTACGTAATAAGACGAATCTGACGGCTAACCTGTCGGTGGGTATCATCCTGCTTACCTCGCTCTTTCTTGGCGATGGCATCTTACAAATTTTCGGCATCTCAATTGATTCCTTCCGTATTGCCGGCGGGATCCTGGTGGTGACGATCGCCATGTCGATGATCAGCGGCAAGCTCGGCGAAGATAAACAAAATAAACAAGAGAAGTCGGAGACGGCCATTCGTGAAAGCATTGGTGTCGTACCGTTGGCATTACCTTTAATGGCGGGGCCGGGGGCAATTAGTTCCACGATCGTGTGGGGCACGCGTTATCACTCGATTGCCCATCTGATTGGTTTTTCAATCGCTATTGCGTTGTTTGCCGCCTGTTGTTGGGGAATTTTCCGCATGGCGCCATGGTTAGTCAGATTGCTGGGGCAGACCGGTATTAACGTCATTACACGTATCATGGGTCTGTTACTGATGGCTTTAGGCATCGAGTTTATTGTTACCGGGATTAAAGCGTTGTTTCCTGGATTGACAGCATAGCCGGTGTATCAGGCGCGGGGTTGGGCCTCGCGTTTGAAAGATTATTAGCAAAAGTTATTCCTGGTACTAATAACAAAGACAAACGATAACTTTTGCTAATGATAATTTAATTTTATATTTATCATATGGTTAGTTGATTTTATTCTATCTCGCCGTACTGTCTTTCTCCTGTCGTCACTGTTATTTTCATCACACCATTCTCTGGCGCTTGCTGTCGGATCATTGAAATGATATTAGTAATTTCATTGAGACAGCAGATTAATGTGCTAAAAAATAGACAACTGTTAAATTTTTGTACAAAAAAGCAACTTCGCGCGCAGCGCCGGGCCGCAAAACGACAGGGTGGTCCTATCTTGCTGATTAAAAACAATGTTTTTTCTTTTTTGGCGTTATAAGTCTTACGATAAGCACGCTAAAAAAAACAATAAAAGAGAATTCGGTAACATATTTGCAAATTGCATTGGCGGACAAGAAATCGTTTTGGTACTTTCCGGCCTGATCGCTAACTAAAAAATATGCACAAATGAGAATTATTATTAAATGACTCGTTGTGCCGACATTCCCCTCTGGACAGGGGGTAAAGAATCGACGTCAAGGCTGCCGTTTGAGCGGTCGTAATAAATAAGTCGGTGATAGCAAGCAGTAAAATCTGACAGCGGCAAAGACTCCTGCACTGTACAGAATCCCTATAAGGGAAAAATAACAGGCTGGTTAAATAACCAGTAATTATAATGAGTGGAGTAACAACACATGACCATCATCACTAAAAAAAGTCTGGTAGCGGCGGGAATTTTATCTGCGCTAATCACCGCAAATGTTGCTATGGCAGCGGATGTTCCTGCCGGGGTGCAACTGGCGGATAAACAAACGCTGGTGCGTAATAACGGGGCAGAGGTGCAATCTCTGGATCCGCATAAAATTGAAGGTGTACCGGAGTCCAACGTTAACCGCGATCTGTTTGAAGGGTTAGTGATTGGCGATCTTAACGGCCATCCTGTGCCTGGCGTTGCCGAATCGTGGGATAACAAAGATTTTAAAGTCTGGACTTTCCATATTCGCAAAGATGCCAAATGGTCTGATGGTTCGCCGGTTACCGCGCAAGATTTCGTTTATAGCTGGCAGCGTCTGGCCGACCCGAAAACAGCATCACCGTACGCCAGCTATCTCCAGTACGGCCATGTCGCCAACGTCGATGAGATTATCGCCGGCAAAAAACCAGCAACCGATCTCGGCGTCAAAGCGATCGACGACAAAACCTTTGAAGTCACCCTGAGCGAGCCGGTCCCTTATTTCTATAAACTCCTTGTCCATCCATCCGTTTCCCCAGTACCAAAAGCCGCCATCGAAAAATATGGTGAAAAATGGACTCAGCCGGCGAATATCGTCACCAACGGCGCCTATAAACTAAAAGATTGGGTGGTGAACGAACGTATTGTGCTCGAGCGTAATACGAATTACTGGGACAACGCTAAAACGGTTATTAACCAGGTAACTTACCTGCCAATTTCTTCTGAAGTTACCGATGTGAACCGCTACCGCAGCGGCGAAATCGACATGACCTATAACAACATGCCGATTGAACTGTTCCAGAAGCTGAAAAAAGAGATCCCAAAAGAAGTTCACGTCGATCCTTATCTGTGTACTTATTATTACGAAATCAATAACCAGAAAGCGCCATTTACCGATGTACGCGTCCGTACCGCGCTTAAGCTGGCGCTGGATCGCGATATTATCGTCAATAAAGTGAAAAACCAGGGCGATCTGCCGGCTTACAGTTACACCCCGCCATACACCGACGGCATGAAACTCGTTGAACCCGAGTGGTTCAAATGGTCTCAGGAAAAGCGTAATGAAGAAGCGAAAAAATTACTGGCGGAAGCCGGTTATACCGCTGATAAGCCGCTGACCTTTAACCTGCTGTATAACACTTCCGACTTACATAAAAAACTGGCTATTGCCGTGGCGTCCATCTGGAAGAAAAACCTTGGCGCTAACGTTAAGCTGGAAAATCAGGAGTGGAAAACCTTCCTCGACAGCCGCCATCAAGGCACCTTTGACGTCGCCCGCGCCGGCTGGTGTGCTGATTACAATGAGCCGACATCGTTCCTGAACACCATGCTCAGCGACAGTTCTAACAACACGGCGCATTATAAGAGCCCGGCATTTGATAAGATCATCGGCGATACCCTGCAGGTCACCGATGAAGCGAAACGCGCAGAGCTGTACGCGCAGTCGGAGCAACAGTTGGATAAAGATTCCGCGATTGTTCCGGTTTACTACTATGTGAACGCGCGCCTGGTTAAACCGTGGGTTGGCGGTTATACCGGTAAAGACCCGTTGGATAATATTTACGTGAAGAACCTATATATTATCAAACATTAATGGCAAGACGTGGGGCAGGCAGAGCTTGCCCCACCGTGTCTGAATTCATCGCACTCGATAGGCACAGGCCAGAAGGTACGGGCAATGTTAAAATTCATATTACGTCGCTGTCTGGAAGCGATTCCGACGCTATTCATCCTTATTACTATCTCTTTCTTCATGATGCGCCTCGCGCCGGGCAGTCCTTTTACCGGTGAACGTACGCTGCCGCCGGAAGTCATGGCGAACATTGAAGCGAAATATCATTTAAACGACCCCATCATGACCCAGTACTTCAATTATCTGAAGCAGCTGGCGCACGGTGATTTTGGTCCTTCCTTTAAATATAAAGATTATTCGGTGAACGATCTGGTGGCATCAAGCTTCCCGGTTTCCGCCAAATTGGGCCTTGCCGCCTTTTTATTAGCGGTAATCCTGGGCGTCAGCGCCGGGGTTATTGCCGCGTTAAAACAAAATACCAAATGGGACTACGCGGTGATGGGGGTGGCAATGACCGGCGTCGTCATACCGAGTTTTGTGGTGGCGCCGCTATTGGTGATGATTTTCGCCATCACGTTGCATTGGCTGCCTGGCGGCGGTTGGAACGGCGGGGCGCTGAAATTTATGATCCTGCCGATGGTGGCGTTATCGCTGGCATATATTGCCAGTATCGCCCGTATCACCCGTGGATCGATGATTGAAGTTTTGCACTCCAACTTCATCCGTACCGCACGGGCGAAAGGCCTGCCGATGCGCCGAATTATCTTCCGCCACGCGCTGAAGCCTGCGTTGCTGCCGGTGCTTTCCTATATGGGGCCGGCATTCGTCGGCATTATCACCGGCTCAATGGTTATCGAAACGATTTACGGCCTGCCAGGTATTGGCCAGTTATTCGTCAACGGGGCACTTAACCGCGACTACTCGCTGGTGCTCAGCCTGACGATTCTGGTCGGCGCGCTGACCATTCTGTTTAACGCGATCGTCGACGTACTGTACGCCGTTATCGATCCGAAAATTCGCTACTGAAGCCGGAGTTCGCCATGATGTTAAGTAAGAAAAACAGCGAGGCGCTGGAGCACTTCAGTGAGAAGCTGGAAGTTGAGGGCCGTAGCCTGTGGCAGGATGCGCGTCGTCGCTTTATGCATAACCGCGCGGCGGTGGCCAGCCTGATTGTGCTGGTGATTATTGCACTGTTTGTGACTATCGCTCCAATGCTGTCGCAGTTCTCCTATTTCGATACCGACTGGGGGATGATGTCCAATGCCCCGGATATGGAGTCTGGTCACTATTTTGGTACCGATTCATCCGGCCGCGACCTGCTGGTGCGCGTGGCGATTGGCGGGCGCATATCGCTGATGGTTGGCGTTGCCGCGGCGCTGGTGGCGGTGATCCTCGGTACTCTCTATGGTTCGCTTTCCGGCTATCTCGGCGGCAAAGTGGACTCGGTGATGATGCGTTTACTGGAAATCCTCAACTCCTTCCCGTTTATGTTCTTCGTGATCCTGCTGGTTACCTTCTTTGGCCAGAACATCCTGCTCATCTTTGTGGCGATCGGGATGGTGTCGTGGCTGGATATGGCGCGTATCGTACGCGGTCAGACCCTGAGTCTGAAACGTAAAGAGTTCATTGAAGCCGCGCAGGTCGGCGGAGTCTCTACCGCGAATATCGTTATTCGTCATATCGTGCCGAACGTGCTGGGTGTAGTTGTGGTTTACGCATCATTGTTGGTACCTAGCATGATTCTGTTCGAATCCTTCCTGAGCTTCCTCGGCCTTGGGACCCAGGAGCCGCTGAGCAGTTGGGGCGCATTACTCAGTGATGGCGCCAACTCAATGGAGGTATCGCCGTGGCTGTTGCTGTTCCCTGCCGGGTTCCTGGTGGTAACGCTGTTTTGTTTTAACTTTATCGGCGATGGCCTGCGTGATGCCCTCGACCCGAAAGACCGCTAAGGAGCGCCGTCATGAGCACAATTGAAATGACTAAAGCGCCGCAGGCCGCGCAGCAAAGCGGTCTGCTGCTGGATGTGAAGGATCTTCGGGTGACGTTTAAAACGCCAGACGGCGATGTCACCGCGGTTAACGATCTGAATTTTAACCTGAGGGCCGGCGAAACCTTAGGCATCGTCGGTGAGTCAGGTTCCGGTAAATCGCAAACGGCGTTCGCGCTAATGGGGCTTTTGGCCGCGAATGGCCATATTAGCGGTTCCGCCACTTTTAACGGTCGCGAAATCCTTAATTTGCCCGAGCGCGATCTGAATAAGCTGCGTGCCGAACAGATTTCGATGATTTTCCAGGACCCGATGACCTCGTTGAACCCTTATATGCGGGTCGGCGAGCAGTTGATGGAAGTGCTGATGCTGCATAAAGGGCTGAGCAAAGCCGCGGCTTTTGAAGAGTCGGTAAGGATGCTCGATGCGGTGAAGATGCCGGAAGCGCGTAAGCGCATGAAGATGTTTCCGCACGAGTTCTCCGGCGGGATGCGCCAGCGCGTGATGATCGCCATGGCGCTGTTATGTCGGCCAAAACTGCTGATCGCGGATGAACCGACCACCGCGTTGGACGTCACGGTGCAGGCGCAGATCATGACCTTGCTCAACGAGCTGAAGCGCGAATTCAACACCGCGATTATTATGATTACCCACGACCTCGGCGTGGTCGCGGGGATCTGCGATAAGGTACTGGTGATGTACGCCGGGCGCACCATGGAATACGGTCAGGCGCGCGACGTCTTCTATCAACCGTCGCACCCGTACTCGATCGGTTTACTCAATGCGGTACCGCGTCTCGATGGCGAAGGCGATTCCTTGCTAACGATTCCAGGCAACCCGCCGAACCTGCTGCGTCTGCCGAAAGGGTGTCCTTTCCAGCCGCGCTGCCCGCATGCCATGGAAATCTGTAATAGCGCTCCGCCTCTGGAGTCGTTTGCGCCAGGCCGCCTGCGTGCCTGCTTTAAACCGGTGGGGGACCTGCTATGAACGCCGTGATCGAACAAAGAAAAGTGCTGCTCGAAATTGCCGATCTGAAAGTGCATTTTGATATTAAAGATGGCAAGCAATGGTTCTGGCAGCCATCAAAAACGCTCAAAGCGGTCGATGGCGTCACTCTGCGCCTGTATGAAGGCGAAACGCTGGGGGTGGTTGGCGAATCCGGCTGCGGTAAATCGACCTTCGCCCGCGCCATTATCGGCCTGGTGAAAGCCACCGACGGTAAAGTCGCCTGGCTGGGTAAAGACCTGCTGGGCATGAAACCTGAAGAGTGGCGCGATGTGCGTAGTGATATCCAGATGATCTTCCAGGATCCGCTGGCCTCACTGAATCCGCGTATGACCATTGGCGAAATCATCGCTGAACCGCTGCGGACCTATCACCCGAAGATGCCTCGTCAGGAAGTGCGCGATCGCGTGAAGGCGATGATGATGAAGGTCGGACTGCTGCCGAACCTGATTAACCGCTATCCGCACGAATTCTCCGGCGGCCAGTGTCAGCGCATTGGTATCGCGCGTGCGCTGATCCTTGAGCCTAAGTTGATTATTTGCGATGAGCCGGTTTCGGCGCTGGACGTTTCCATTCAGGCGCAGGTGGTGAACTTACTACAGCAACTGCAACGGGAGATGGGGCTATCATTGATTTTTATCGCCCATGATCTGGCGGTAGTAAAACATATTTCCGACCGTGTGCTGGTGATGTATTTAGGCCACGCGGTGGAGTTGGGGACCTATGATGAGGTGTACCATAATCCGCTGCACCCTTATACCAAAGCGCTGATGTCGGCGGTGCCGGTGCCGGATCCCGATCTGGAGAAAAACAAAACCATCCAACTGCTGGAAGGGGAGTTGCCTTCGCCGATTAATCCGCCATCGGGTTGTGTATTCCGCACCCGATGCCCATTGGCCGGGCCCGAATGCGCCAAAACGCGGCCGGTGCTGGAGGGCAGTTTCCGCCATGCGGTTTCCTGCCTGAAGGTAGACCCGTTATAATCACTCGGGCTGACTGATGTCAGCCCTTTTTTATTGTGAGGTTAACGTGGCAGTTTCGCTTTCCGCCGCCCGTTTGCGGCTTTACCATCTACTCTTCGATCAAACTCGTCGCTCCGGCCGCCGTTTTGAAGGGCTTTGCGGTTTATTTGCCCTGTTGAGCGTGGTTATTATTTTTGTTGAGTCCGGACTCGGTTCGCAGTATCACCTGTCGCTAGATGAATGGCATGTTTTTGTCTGGCTGGAATTAGGAATTACCGCGGTCTTCACCGCGGAATATATTTTACGCGTAATAAGCTGGCCGAATCCGCTGCGCTATATCTTCAGCTTCTGGGGATTTATCGATCTGGCGACCGTTCTTCCGCTGTATGTAATGTGGTTATGGCCGGAAATGAGCCTTGAGTATGTCTTTGCCTGGCGGGCCATGCGGGTTATCCGCGCGCTGCGTATTCTTAAACTGCTGCGCTTTATGCCGTCGCTGAATATTTTTTGGCGGGCTATCGTCAGCGCCCGTCACCAGCTCATTCTGTTCTACTCGTTTATTGCTATTGTGATGGTGATTTTTGGCTCGCTGATGTATTTAATTGAAGGGCCGCAATATGGGTTTACCACCTTAAATGCCTCGGTCTACTGGGCAATCGTCACGATTACTACGGTGGGATACGGCGACATTACGCCGCATACGCCATTAGGGCGGATACTCGCCTCGGTGCTTATTCTCATCGGTTATTCTATCATCGCCATCCCGACCGGGCTGATTACGACGCATATGACGACGGCGCTGCAAAACCGACGCGCCCGCCGCGTTTGCCCAAACTGCAGTAACGCCGAGCATGATAAAAATGCCCGTTTCTGCCACGCCTGCGGAACAGAATTACCGCAATAACGTATAAAATAAAAAGCCTGCCGATGTTACCGTCGGCAGGCTTTTCTACAGGCGCATTAGCTTAATGCTTATTCGCGCCACAGAATGTGGCACAGCTTGTGATCTTTTTCCCGGCATAGCAGAACGCGAGCGAAAATATCGTTGATCTCGCCGCCATCGGTATCGGCCAGGCCAATAACGACTTCGGCGAAGAAATCTGGATTGAGGTCGTAATCGACATGCTCTTGCCAGTCTTCCGCCGGGTCAAACAGTTCGGCGCCGCCGCGCTCTTCAAACTGCAGATTGAAAAGAATGATATCCGCCGGGTCGAGGTTATCGGCCGCCAGCTCAAGAAAGATATCGTAGGCCTGTTCGAGCGTTTCGTCTTCGGTCAGGCGATTGTTTAAATCCATATCCATGATTGCTACCCGTTAAGCATCTGATGGGCACGTTTTACAGCAACGGGCTGAAGAAGTAAAACAGTCGCTCTGCGATCCGCTGCCATAGCGGTCGTTTGGCCCACAGTTTTGCATCCAGCAGGCGCGAGCGGGAGATGTAATCGTCCTGCACCGCCGCCAGGTCGCCGCCAAAGCCCACGTCGTCGATCGCCAGCGTGATCTCGAAATTGAGCCACAGGCTGCGCATATCAAGATTAACGGTACCGACCAGGCTCAGTTCGCCATCTACCAGCACGCTTTTGGTATGTAGCAGGCCGCCTTCGAATTGATAAATTTTCACCCCAGCAGCAAGCAGTTCAGTGAAGAAGGCGCGGCTGGCCCAGCCTACCAGCAGGGAGTCGTTTTTGCGCGGCATAATAATACTGACCTCGACGCCGCGCTGGGCTGCGGTACAGATGGCGTGCAGCAGGTCATCGCTGGGGACGAAGTAGGGGGTGGTCATAATCAGGTGTTCTTTCGCCGCATAGGCTGCGGTTAACAACGCTTGATGAATCAAATCTTCCGGGAAGCCGGGACCGGATGCAATGGTATGAATGGTATGCCCGTTAGCCTCTTCAAACGGCATGATATTGACGTCCGGCGGCGGGGGTAAAATTCGCTTGCCGGTTTCAATTTCCCAGTCGCAGGAGTAGACAATCCCCATGGCCGTAGCCACCGGGCCTTCCATTCGCGCCATCAGATCGACCCACTGGCCGACGCCGGAATCTTGTTTGAAGTAGCGCGGATCGACCATATTCATACTGCCGGTGTAGGCAATATAGTTGTCGATCATCACCATTTTACGATGCTGACGTAGATCCATGCGGCGTAAGAACACGCGCATCAGATTAACTTTAAGCGCTTCAACCACCTCGATACCGGCGTTACGCATCATTGCCGCCCACGGGCTGCGGAAGAAGGCGACGCTGCCGGCTGAATCGAGCATTAGCCGACAATGCACGCCGCGACGCGCGGCGGCCATCAGCGACTCGGCGACCTGATCGGCCATTCCGCCGGGCTGCCAGATATAGAACACCATCTCGATATTGTGTCGTGAGAGCTGAATATCGCGAATCAGCGCCTGCATCACGTCATCGGATTCGGTTAGCAACTGCAGTTGGTTACCCTTAACGCCGGCGATCCCCTGGCGACGTTCACAGAGTTTGAACAGCGATTCGGCAACCGGGCTATTTTCTTGCGCAAAGATATGCTTGCAGCTTTTCAGGTCCGTTAGCCATTTGGCGGTAGAGGGCCACATGGCGCGCGCGCGCTCGGCGCGCCGTTTGCCAAGATGCAATTCGCCGAAGGAAAGATAGGCAATGATCCCCACTAGCGGCAGGATATAAATAATTAGCAACCATGCCATGGCGGACGGCACCGCACGGCGTTTCATTAAAATACGTAATGTAACGCCGGCAATCAGCAGCCAGTACCCCAGAATGACCAGCCAGTTTACGACCGTGTAAAAGGTTGTCATAGATGAAAAATCCTTTTGAATAGCCCGATGCCATGAGTTTACGCATCATCATCCATCTGGCAAATAAAAACGCAGCGAAAGCGATAGTCAGACAGATTCATCGGTCTATAATGGGGCGTGTTTTCACCCGTAGAGTAGTAGCAATGAAGCGTAGTAGAACGGAAGTAGGGCGCTGGCGCATGCTTAGACAAGTGAGTCGCCGTAAATCGCGCTGGCTGGAAGCCCAATCGCGCCGCAACATGCGCATTCTCTCTATCAGGAAGAGCCTGGTCAAACGGCAGCGTCATGCTTTGCTGTTCACCTTCTCTGAATTTTGAGAGTAAAAATTAAAGGCACCGCTTGCGGTGCCTCTGTGTTTTTGGTCGGGTGATTAAAATACTTTTTTGTAAGGTTTCACCGAGACGTGCTGATAGACGCCCGCGGCGATATAGGGGTCATCGTTGGCCCAGGACTGCGCCGCTTCCAGCGATTCAAATTCTGCGATAACCGTTGAGCCGCTAAATCCTGCCGCGCCAGGTTCATTGCTATCCACCGCGGGCATCGGGCCTGCGGTCAGTAAACGGCCTTCATCATGTAATAGTTGTAGGCGCGCCAGATGGGCAGGGCGCACCGCCTGGCGTTTTTCCAGAGAATCGGCGATATCTTCTGCGTAGATGACGTAAAGCACGGCAAGGCTCCTTAATCAAAAAATAGGCAAATCACGTGACGTGAAAGCGTTATGGGCAGCAATGTAAGATGCGCACGCCTTTAGCATGCCACGGCACGCCGGTTTTTTTCCACAAAACGAGGCAAAATTTGATGCAAGATAACACGTCTTATTGAATATGATTGCTATTTGCATTTAAAATCACGGCATCATTTTTCAACAGAAACGACTATGAGCGCAATGACCCTTGATTTACCTCGCCGCTTTCCGTGGCCAACGCTGCTGTCCGTGGCTATCCACGGTGCCGTTGTGGCGGGGTTGCTTTATACCTCGGTACATCAGGTTATTGAAAAGCCTTCGCCTTCACAGCCAATCGAAATCACGATGGTGGCGCCGGCGGATTTAGAGCCTCCGCAGGCGGCGCAGCCGGTCGTTGAACCCGTTGTTGAACCGGAGCCGGAACCGGAGCCTGAAGTGGTGCCTGAGCCGCCAAAAGAGGTGCCAGTGGTTATCCACAAACCGGAGCCGAAGCCCAAACCCAAGCCGAAACCAAAGCCTAAGCCGGAGAAAAAAGTCGAGCCGAAACGCGAGGTGAAGCCCGCTGAGCCGCGCCCGGTCTCGCCGTTTGAGAATAACAATACGGCGCCTGCGCGTACTGCCCCGAGTACCACGGCGGCAACGGCAAAACCGATGACCACCGCGCCGAGCGGTCCTAAAGCGTTGAAACGCGGCGACCCGTCTTACCCGCAACGTGCGCAGGCGCTGCGTATTGAAGGTGACGTGCGCGTGAAATTTGATGTCACCGCCGATGGTCGGGTGGAGAATATCCAGATACTCTCTGCGAAGCCGGCCAATATGTTTGAGCGTGATGTCAAAACCGCGATGCGCAAATGGCGCTACGAGGCAGGCAGGCCGGGAACGGGTTTGACGATGAACATCAAATTCCGCTTAAACGGCGTAAAAATGGATTAAGCTCGCTGATGAAAAAGGCCCTTTTGAGGGCCTTTTTTTACGCCTATTGCAGGGCTTCATCGAGCGCTTTTTGCGCGGTGACCAGGTGCTGGCCGCCGAACAGAATTGCCCGATTAAGTAAAGTGTATAGCTGGTAAATCGGTTGCCGTTCAAGGAAACCAGCGGGCAGCGGCGAGACCGACTGATAGCCATCGTAAATCTGCGGCGGTTGTTCCGGATGCAGAGGCAGCATTGCCAGATCGCATTCGCGATCGCCCCAATAACATGCCGGATCGAAAATATACGGCCCATTGGGCCCTAGCGCGCAGTTCCCGGACCACAAGTCGCCATGTAATAAAGAAGGCTGCGGCTGATGGCTGCTGAGCCGCTGCTGTACACTTTCGACAATGTTGTCGATATCGCCGAAGTGCAGTCCTTTTTCCGCCGCTAGCTCCAGCTGCCAGCCAATGCGTTGTTCAGCGAAAAACGTTGACCAGCGGCGCTGCCAGGCATTCGGCTGCGGGGTCGTCGACAGATCGTTGTCAAAATCAAGGCCAAACTGCGGCTGGTCGCTCCACTGATGTAAATGGGCGATTTGCTGACCAAGCAGAAACGCGTTATGCGCGTCCAGCGGTCGCGGCGGCAAATATTCCATCACCAGAAAACTGTAATCCCGGTCGCTGCCGACGGCAAAAACCTGTGGAACGCTGACGGTTTTACAGCGCGAGAGCAGCTCCAGCTGGTCCGCCTCCGCGGTAAAAATGGGGAGCAGTTCGCGTTCATCGCATTTGACGAAATAATCTTTTCCGCCAAAACGTAAATGCCAGGCGGCATGGATCTCTCCGCCGGGTAGCTCGTTGCGCAGTTCGATTTCAGCGCCGTCAGTGTGCTGCTCGCTTAACAAATTGCTAATAGCTTGCCACATGCTGTCTCTCCCCATGTTTTCCACCATATCATAAGGTTAGCGTATAACCTGGCCGTAAAGTTCGAGCTAACGCACAACTGACGTCTTCCACGATGGCGATCGCACTTATTGAGCTTTTAACCATTCGCTAAATGTGGTGATGGCGATCTCTGCCGGCCTGCCTAAAGCGGCTTCCGCGAGACCTGCGCTTAATGCCCGAACGTCTTCGGGGCTTTGTGCGCTCAGCAGGCCAAATGTGTTAGTACCTAAATCATGGGTTTTGCCATCATCGTCGTTGAGCGTCAGGACGAAACCTGCGCGAATGAAATGATTGCTGAGCTCGTTAATCTCAGTCAGCGCTTGTTCCTGGAACTTAACGGTGATCACGTGCGCGGTAATATCGTTGCTCATTTTTCACTCTGTTGTTATGCATGGAATTTCTAGCATAGACCATGGTAGCGAATTGACCCCCTTCACCCGGGTGAAGGGGGGCGATACTAGCGGCCACACAGGTAATCGTAGATTTTCTGCGTGTTGGTTAATGAACACAGGCGGGTGCCGTGGTTAATCGTGGCGGCGCTACCAGCGGCAACGCCAAAGCGGACCATATCCTCAAGCGAGGCATGTTCCGCCAGACGTAGCGTCATTGCGCCGACCATACTGTCACCCGCGCCAACGGTGCTCTGGCTTTTCATCGGTGGCGGCACCACCTGTACGCTGCCGGTGGCATCAACTCCCAGCGCCCCCTGCGGACCCAGCGAAACCACAACCCGGCGTACTTTTCCGGAGCGGATCAGTTCCAGCGCGGCATTACGCACGTCGTCAGGCTGGCTGAGGTCGCGCTGTACCAGCGCGCTAAGCTCTTTCTGGTTCGGTTTGACCAGCTCGATGTTGCCGACATCCAGCGCGGCGGCCAGCGCATCGCCGGAGCTGTCGATGATGCAACGTAGCCCGTGCTGCTGCGCGTTTTTTACCAGTTGAGTCAGATGCTCGACGCTGATTCCGGGCGGCAGACTGCCGCTGATAACCAGCAGAGAACCGGGCTCAATCGCGAGTACTTTCTCTTCCAGGCGACGGAACTCCTCTTCGGTTAGCGCCGCGCCGGGCATGACAAAGCGATATTGTTCGCCGCTGGCATCGACATGCACATGTAAGTTCTGCCGCGTCCAGTCGCGGGTTTCTACTGTTTCGACCGGGACCTGCTCATCAGCCATCAGGGCGGTAAGATGCTCGCCGGTGGCGCCCCCAATCGGGAAAATCGCAGTCGCTTTACCGCCCAGAAAGGTAATGGCCCGGGCGACGTTGATTCCGCCGCCTCCGGGTTCGAATACCGGTGCGCTACAGCGTAACTTGCCTTCAGGGTATATTTGCGGTGTCAGCGTTGCGCTATCGAGTGATGGGGCCAGCGTGAGCGTATAAATTTTGGTCATCCTGTTCCTCCTTAATACGAATAAAGCTGCTTTTTTAAGCATGGCACTGAAATGGAGTGAGGGGAAGCGGGGCGGACGATGGATTTACAAAGATGTCTGGGTTTTTATCTTTATGAAATAAAGATTGTTTTGGGAACCGTCTTATTCAAAAAACGAAATAGCAACTGATTGCTAAGTTATTCGTGCTTTTTTATAATCAAGCGCCTTTCTTAGGACTCGCATTCAGCGCGCCTCGCGAAAGTTTCCGGGACCTGCCTGGTCTCCTTAAATGTTGTACGGACTCTAAATTAAATGAAGGGATCGCTGGTCCATTCATCATTTGTACTGTCCTGAAGATATGTATTTTAGAGAGTTATAATGAAGCTTTTGAAGACAGTACCCGCAGCGGCATTGCTGGCGGGGGGGCTTTTTGCGTCTGTAAACGCACTGGCCGATGATTCCGTTTTTACCGTCATGGATGACCCTTCCACTGCCAAAAAACCTTTCGAAGGTGCTGTGAATGCGGGTTATCTCGCTCAGTCCGGCAACACGAAAAGCTCCTCAATGACCGCTGACTCCACGTTGACCTGGTACGGCGATACCACGGCCTGGTCACTGTGGGGCAATGCGAGCAACACGTCCTCTAACGATCAACGCTCTTCGGAGAAATATGCCGTGGGCGGCCGTAGTCGTTATAACCTGACCGATATGAACTATGTATTTGGCCAGGCCAGTTGGCTGACCGATCGCTACAACGGCTATCAACAGCGCGACGTGCTGACCGCCGGTTATGGTCGCCAGATCCTCAACGGCCCGGTTCACAGCCTGCGTTTTGAATTTGGTCCGGGCGTGCGTTATGACGAATATACCGATGGCGATAACGAAACTCAGCCGCTGGGTTACGCGTCCGGAACCTGGGCGTGGCAGATGACCGACAACGCTAAATTTACGCAAGGTGTTTCGGTATTCGGCGCTGAAGACACGACGCTGAATTCGGAAAGTGCATTAAACGTGGCCATCAACGCCCACTTTGCGCTACGCGTCGCCTATAACCTGACGTGGAACTCGCAGCCGCCGGCCTCGGCGCCTGAGCATACCGACCGCCGCACCACCTTGTCGCTCGGTTATAAAATGTAATTTTTCAGGCCGGGCAGCCGGCCTGATTCCTGTTGTTTCCTGCCGGGTATGAATACTCACTATAACGGATGATTTTTTCATTCGTTTTTTAGCGGTGGGGGGATTTATTTATGTATGCAGGTAATTTATCGATTAATTAACCGCGTGGTATGAGCGGGAATTGCTGCGATTAATTGTCAGCGCCCCTTACTATTTAAAAGAAGAATAACCATTTAGTTATTGCGACTTTAATCGCGCACTAATGATGTGTACACTAACACCCGGTGTTATCAACGAGCGGCTGCAGGTGAGGGCGGTTCAATAGATAGACGGGCGTACTCATATTTTCGCAGAGTGAAGCGGGAGCTGAGCCACAACTCGTTGATAATTATGATTATATTGTTTTGTATGTGCTCTTTCGTGTGGGGCACCACTGCAAATAAGGACATAAAATGCCTGTAATTACGCTTCCTGATGGCAGCCAACGCCATTTCGACCACGCAGTTAGCCCGATGGATGTCGCTCTGGATATCGGTCCAGGCCTGGCGAAAGCCACCATCGCCGGACGTGTAAACGGTGAGCTGGTTGACGCCTGCGACCCGATCGAAACTGACTCCACGCTTTCTATTATCACCGCAAAAGATGAAGACGGTCTGGAGATCATTCGTCACTCCTGCGCTCACCTGTTAGGTCATGCGATCAAACAGCTGTGGCCGAACACTAAAATGGCCATTGGCCCGGTTGTCGACAACGGTTTTTACTATGATGTCGATCTGGACCACACCCTGACTCAGGAAGACATCGACGCGCTCGAAAAACGTATGCATGAGCTCGCCGAGAAAAACTACGATGTCATCAAGAAGAAAGTCAGCTGGCACGAAGCGCGTGAAACCTTCGTGAAGCGCGGCGAACCCTATAAAGTTTCTATTCTTGACGAAAACATCGGCCATGATGACAAGCCAGGTTTGTATCATCACGAAGAATATATCGATATGTGCCGCGGTCCGCACGTACCGAATATGCGTTTCTGCCATCACTTCAAACTGATGAAAACCGCTGGCGCGTACTGGCGTGGAGACAGCAACAATAAAATGTTGCAGCGTATCTACGGTACCGCCTGGGCAGATAAAAAAGCGCTGAACGCCTACCTGCAGCGTCTGGAAGAAGCCGCTAAGCGTGACCACCGTAAAATTGGTAAACAGCTTGACCTGTATCATATGCAGGAAGAAGCGCCGGGTATGGTGTTCTGGCACAATGATGGCTGGACTATCTTCCGTGAACTGGAAACTTTCGTTCGTTCGAAACTGAAAGAGTATCAGTATCAGGAAGTCAAAGGCCCGTTCATGATGGACCGTGTGCTGTGGGAAAAAACCGGCCACTGGGACAACTACAAAGATGCGATGTTCACCACCTCTTCCGAGAACCGTGAATACTGCATTAAGCCGATGAACTGCCCGGGTCACGTGCAGATCTTCAACCAGGGGTTGAAATCTTACCGCGATCTGCCGCTGCGTATGGCTGAATTCGGTAGCTGCCACCGTAACGAACCGTCGGGCGCGCTGCATGGCCTGATGCGCGTTCGTGGCTTTACTCAGGATGACGCGCATATCTTCTGTACTGAAGATCAGGTTCGCGATGAAGTGAACGCCTGTATTCGTATGGTTTATGATATGTACAGCACCTTTGGCTTCGAGAAAATCGTCGTCAAGCTGTCTACTCGCCCGGAAAAACGTATCGGTAGCGATGAGACCTGGGATCGCGCGGAAGCGGATCTGGCGGTGGCGCTGGAAGAAAACAACATCCCATTTGAATATCAATTGGGCGAAGGGGCGTTCTACGGCCCGAAAATTGAATTTACCCTGTATGACTGCCTCGATCGTGCATGGCAGTGCGGTACTGTACAGCTGGACTTCTCCCTGCCGCAGCGTTTAAGCGCCTCTTATGTTGGCGAAAACAACGAGCGTCAGGTACCAGTAATGATTCACCGTGCGATTCTCGGTTCGCTGGAGCGCTTCATCGGCATCCTGACCGAAGAGTTCGCTGGCTTCTTCCCAACCTGGCTTGCGCCAGTGCAGGTAGTGGTCATGAATATTACTGATTCTCAGTCTGAATACGTTAACGAATTGACGCGTAAACTACAAAATGCGGGCATTCGCGTAAAAGCGGACTTGAGAAATGAGAAGATTGGCTTTAAAATCCGCGAGCACACTTTACGTCGTGTCCCGTATATGTTGGTCTGTGGCGACAAAGAAGTCGAAGCCGGCAAAGTGGCCGTGCGTACCCGTCGCGGTAAAGACCTCGGCAGCATGGACGTAAATGAAGTGATCGAGAAGCTGCAACAAGAGATTCGCAGCCGCAGTCTTCAACAACTGGAGGAATAAGGTATTAAAGGCGGAAAACGAGTTCAAACGGCACGTCCGAATCGTATTAATGGCGAGATTCGCGCCCAGGAAGTTCGCTTAACTGGTCTGGAAGGTGAGCAGCTGGGTATTGTGAGTCTGAGAGAAGCTATCGAAAAGGCTGAAGAGGCTGGAGTAGATTTAGTTGAAATCAGCCCTAACGCCGAACCGCCAGTTTGTCGTATCATGGACTACGGCAAGTTCCTTTATGAAAAGAGTAAGTCTTCTAAGGAACAGAAGAAGAAGCAGAAAGTTATCCAGGTTAAGGAAATTAAATTCCGCCCTGGTACTGATGAAGGTGACTATCAGGTAAAACTCCGCAGCCTGATTCGCTTTCTCGAAGATGGCGATAAGGCCAAGATCACGCTGCGTTTCCGCGGTCGTGAGATGGCCCACCAACAGATCGGTATGGAAGTGCTTAATCGCGTGAAAGACGATCTGGTTGAACTGGCAGTAGTCGAATCCTTCCCAACGAAGATCGAAGGCCGCCAGATGATCATGGTGCTCGCTCCGAAGAAGAAACAGTAAGGCCATCAAGTAACATTCCGGTGGGCTTCGGCTCACTGGTTTGTTCGCCTTTGTTTCGTTTATTAACAATGCGAAGTGGAAGTTATTAAAATGCCAAAAATTAAGACCGTACGCGGTGCTGCAAAGCGCTTCAAAAAAACCGGTAAAGGTGGTTTTAAGCACAAGCACGCTAACCTGCGTCACATTCTGACCAAAAAAGCTACCAAGCGTAAACGTCACCTGCGTCCGAAAGCCATGGTTTCCAAAGGCGATCTGGGCCTGGTAATCGCGTGCCTGCCGTACGCATAAGTCGTTAACCCTTTTAACTTTTTAATTAGAATAGATACAGGAGAGCACATATGGCTCGCGTAAAACGTGGTGTAGTTGCCCGTGCACGTCACAAGAAAATTTTGAAACAAGCTAAAGGTTACTACGGTGCGCGTTCTCGCGTATACCGCGTTGCCTTCCAGGCTGTTATCAAAGCTGGTCAGTACGCTTATCGTGACCGTCGTCAGAAAAAGCGTCAGTTCCGCCAACTGTGGATTGCGCGTATCAACGCAGCAGCACGTCAGAACGGTATTTCTTACAGCAAATTCATCAACGGCCTGAAAAAAGCCTCTGTTGAAATCGACCGTAAGATCCTGGCTGACATCGCCGTATTCGACAAATTAGCGTTCACCGCTCTGGTCGAAAAAGCGAAAGCAGCTCTGGCATAAGCCAGTTGAAAGAGGGAGCTTGTCTCCCTCTTTTCGTTTCAACACTATCAATACGTTGACTTTTATCCGTGCAGGCTTTTCAATACAGGTCTGACGTTTCTTACCAGACAAGGTAATGCAAGCATGAATGCTGCTATTTTCCGCTTCTTTTTTTACTTTAGCACCTGAACTCAGGAGGCTAGCGCGTGAAAGAAGAAACGGAAAACAGCGCCAGAAAGCCTCCCCTGTGGAGGCTTTTTTCGTATATAGATTCGGGATATTTATTTCACTAAAACCGGTGTCTGCACCGACATAATGAGGAAAACCATGTCACATCTCGCAGAGCTGGTTGCCAGTGCCAAGGCAGCCATTAACGAGGCATCAGATGTTGCCGCGCTGGACAACGTCCGCGTTGAATATCTGGGTAAAAAAGGGCATCTGACCCTGCAAATGACCACCCTGCGTGAGTTGCCGCCGGAAGAGCGCCCGGCAGCGGGTGCGGTCATTAACGAAGCGAAAGAGCAGGTGCAGCAGGCGCTGAACGCGCGTAAGGCTGAGCTGGAAGGCGCCGCGCTCAATGCCCGTCTGGCGGCAGAGACCATCGACGTCTCGCTGCCGGGTCGCCGCATCGAAAACGGCGGTTTACATCCGGTTACCCGCACCATCGATCGTATTGAAAACTTCTTCGGCGAACTCGGCTTTACCGTGGCGACTGGCCCGGAAATCGAAGATGACTATCATAACTTCGATGCGCTGAACATTCCGGGTCACCATCCGGCTCGCGCCGACCATGATACCTTCTGGTTCGATGCGACCCGTCTGCTGCGTACTCAGACTTCTGGCGTGCAGATCCGCACCATGGAAAACCAGCAGCCGCCAATTCGTATTATCGCGCCGGGCCGGGTCTATCGTAACGATTACGATCAGACCCACACCCCGATGTTCCATCAGATGGAAGGTCTGATTGTTGATAAGAACATCAGCTTCACCAATCTGAAAGGTACCCTGCACGATTTCCTGAATAACTTCTTCGAAGAAGATCTGCAGGTACGCTTCCGTCCGTCCTACTTCCCGTTCACCGAACCGTCTGCAGAAGTTGACGTGATGGGTAAAAACGGAAAATGGCTAGAAGTGCTGGGCTGCGGCATGGTGCACCCGAACGTACTGCGTAACGTCGGCATCGATCCGGAAGTTTACTCCGGCTTCGCCTTCGGCATGGGCATGGAGCGTCTGACCATGCTGCGTTATGGCGTGACCGATTTGCGCGCATTCTTCGAAAACGATCTGCGTTTCCTCAAACAGTTTAAATAAGGGCAGGACAGAACAATGAAATTCAGTGAACTGTGGTTACGCGAATGGGTTAACCCGGCGATCGACAGCGAAGCGCTGTCCGATCAGATTACCATGGCGGGCCTGGAAGTTGACGGCGTTGAGCCGGTGGCCGGTAGCTTCAACGGCGTGGTCGTCGGTGAAGTGGTCGAGTGCGGCCAGCATCCGAATGCTGACAAACTGCGCGTTACTAAAGTCAATGTCGGCGGCGAGCGTCTGCTGGACATCGTCTGCGGCGCGCCAAACTGCCGTCAGGGCCTGAAGGTGGCCGTCGCGACCATTGGCGCCGTACTGCCGGGCGATTTTAAAATTAAAGCGGCGAAACTGCGTGGCGAACCGTCAGAAGGGATGCTGTGCTCTTTCTCCGAGCTGGGTATTTCCGACGATCATAGCGGTATCATCGAACTGCCGGCCGATGCGCCGATTGGTACCGACATTCGCGAATACCTCAAGCTTGACGACAACACCATCGAAATCAGCGTTACGCCAAACCGCGCCGACTGCCTGGGTATCATCGGCGTGGCGCGCGATGTCGCTGTGCTGAACAAAGCGCCGCTGAACGCGCCGGAAATCACTCCGGTTGCCGCGACCATTGACGACGTGCTGCCGATTCAGGTTGAGGCGCCGCAGGCGTGCCCGCGTTATCTGGGCCGCGTGGTGAAAGGCATCAACGTCAAAGCGCCGACCCCGCTGTGGATGAAAGAAAAACTGCGCCGCTGCGGTATCCGTTCTATTGATGCGGTGGTTGACGTGACCAACTACGTGCTGCTTGAACTGGGCCAGCCGATGCATGCCTTTGACCGCGACCGCATTGAAGGCGGTATCGTGGTGCGGATGGCGAAAGAGGGCGAAACGCTGGTGCTGCTGGACGGCTCTGAAGCTAAGCTCGATAGCGATACGCTGGTTATTGCTGACCATAAGAAAGCGCTGGCGATGGGTGGTATCTTCGGCGGCGAACATTCCGGCGTTAACGATGAAACCCAGAACGTACTGTTGGAATGCGCGTTCTTCAGCCCGCTGTCTATCACCGGTCGCGCGCGCCGTCATGGCCTGCACACCGATGCATCCCATCGCTACGAGCGCGGCGTCGATCCAGCACTGCAGTATAAAGCGCTGGAGCGTGCGACCCGTCTGCTGATCGACCTGTGCGGCGGTGAAGCCGGCCCGATTATCGATGTAACAAACGAAGAGACGCTGCCAAAACGCGCCACCATCACCCTGCGCCGCAGCAAGCTGGATCGCCTGATCGGCCATCATATCGATGACGCGCAGGTTAGCGACATTCTGCAGCGCCTGGGTTGCGAAGTGACCGTTGGTCAGGACCAGTGGCAGGCCGTTGCGCCAAGCTGGCGTTTCGATATGGAGATCGAAGAAGACCTGGTTGAAGAAGTGGCCCGCGTCTACGGCTACAACAACATTCCTGACGAGCCGGTACAGGCGGGTCTGATTATGGGAACCCACCGTGAAGCGGATCTGTCGCTGAAGCGCGTGAAAACGCTGCTGAACGACAAAGGTTATCAGGAAGTGATTACCTACAGCTTCGTTGACCCGAAAGTACAGCAGCTAATCCACGCCGGTGAAGAGGCGCTGATTCTGCCAAGCCCGATCTCCAGCGAAATGTCGGCGATGCGCCTGTCGCTGTGGACCGGCCTGTTGGGCACCGTCGTCTACAACCAGAACCGTCAACAGAGCCGCGTGCGCATCTTTGAGAGCGGTCTGCGCTTCGTGCCGGATACTCAGGCGCCGCTGGGCATTCGTCAGGATGTGATGCTGGCCGGGGTGATTAGCGGTAACCGCTACGAAGAACACTGGAACCTGGCAAAAGAAACCGTCGATTTCTATGATTTAAAAGGCGATCTGGAATCTGTTCTTGATCTGACCGGTAAATTAGCCGATATCGAATTCCGCGCAGAAGCGGCTACCGCACTGCATCCGGGACAATCCGCGGCGATTTATCTGAAAGGTGAACGCATTGGTTTCATTGGGGTTGTTCATCCGGAACTGGAACGTAAACTGGATCTCAACGGCCGCACTCTGGTGTTCGAAATCGAGTGGAACAAGCTTGCAGACCGCGTGGTGCCTCAGGCGCGCGAAATTTCTCGCTTCCCGGCAAACCGTCGCGATATCGCGGTACTGGTCGCGGAAAACGTCCCTGCAGCTGATGTTTTGGCCGAATGTAAGAAAGTTGGCGTAAATCAGGTAGTTGGCGTAAACTTATTTGACGTGTACCGTGGTAAGGGTGTGGCGGAAGGCTTTAAGAGCCTTGCGATTAGCCTGATCCTTCAGGATACCAGCCGTACACTCGAAGAAGAGGAGATTGCCGCTACCGTTGCCAAATGTGTAGAGGCATTAAGAGAGCGATTCCAGGCATCATTGAGGGATTGAACCTATGGCGCTTACAAAAGCTGAAATGTCAGAATATCTGTTTGATAAGCTTGGGCTTAGCAAGCGGGATGCCAAAGAACTGGTAGAGTTGTTTTTCGAAGAGATCCGTCGTGCTCTGGAAAACGGAGAACAGGTAAAACTCTCCGGGTTTGGCAACTTCGATTTGCGTGATAAGAACCAACGCCCGGGACGTAACCCGAAAACGGGGGAGGATATTCCCATTACAGCCCGGCGTGTGGTGACCTTCAGACCCGGACAGAAGTTAAAAAGCCGTGTCGAAAACGCTTCACCCAGAGAGAAATAATCTGGACTGACTAATTAAAAAGGCCGCTATGCGGCCTTTTTTCTTACCTGTTTTATCTTACGCTTTTACGGCGGTGACCATGATTTCCACCAGGATGTCGGGCCGCGCCATCTCGGCCTGAACGGCTGCCCGCGCCGGGCTATGGCCTTCCGGCATCCACGCCACCCAGACCTCATTAAACGCGGCAAAATCGCGTGAGATATCTTTAAGCCAGATCTGTGCGGAAAGGATGTGCTGCTTGTCGCTACCGGCGGCGACCAGCAGGGCGTCGAGCTTCTCCAGTACTTCGCGGGTTTGCAGCGCAATATCATCAGCGCTGCTTTTCGGCGTTTGGCCGGAGAGAAACACCAGGTTGCCGTACTCGACGCTGGCGGAAAGTCGGGGTTGCGGATTATTACGAATAATTGTCATGCGGATTGTTTCCATGTCAGACCATCTAAAGAAATTGCCGGCGCTTCGCCATCGAGGAGTGCTCCCAGTATCACGGCGCTGCCGGCCGCGAGCGTAAAACCAAGGCTACCCTGGCCGAGATTCATCCACAGATTCTGGTATCCGGCGCGCCCCAGCATCGGTGGGCCCGCTGGCGTCGACGGGCGCATACCGGTCCAGGCTTCAGCCTCATCCAGCCCCTGCAGATCGGGGAAGCTGTTCGCGACGATATTTTTCAGCGCCTGAACGCGGCTATCCCGTATTTCTTCACCGTCGTAGCCGATATCCACCATCGCCGCGATGCGTAACCGATCGCCCAGGCGGGCGTAAACGATTTTGTGTCCGTAGTCAGTCACGCTGATATCCGGCGCGATCCCGGCCTCTTTAGGGTAGGGAAGGGTCAGGCTGTATCCCTTCAGCGCGCACAGCGGCACGCGCACGCCCAGATGACCCAGCAGTGGGCCGCTACCGTTGCCGGCGGCGACGACATAATCATCGCCGGTTATTGTACCGCGGCTGGTCTCAAGCGAACTGATGCGTCCGTCGCGCTTATTGAGTCGCAGCACCTCGCAGTGGGTGAGCAGGCTGAAGTTGCTGCTGGCATTGAGTTTGTCGAGCAGGGCGAGGCAGAATTTATGGCAGTCTGCCGTTTCATCTCCCGGTGAATAAATCCCGCCTTGTAGCGAATGGCTGATGTGTTTCAGCGCCGGTTCCAGCTGCAGGCAGGCTTCGGCGCTCAGGGCATGCTGATACTGGGGATTAATCCCTTTCGCCGCTTTATGAAAGTCGTACTCCCGGCGATGGATAATGAGTTTACCGCTACGCCGCCAGTGAAAATCAGCAAGATTATCTTCATCAAGCCACGACTGCATAACCTGACGGCTGAGCAGGGATAAGCGTAAAATATGATCGCCGTTAATTTTGTTGCTTTGGCTATTGCAGGCGCGCAGGAACTGCAACAGCCAGCGCCACTGCTGGAAAGACATTTGCAGGCGCATATTCAGCGGCGAATCGGCTTTGCCCATCCATTTAATCCCCTGCAGGGGGACGCCACGGTCGGCAAGCGGCGCCACGTAGCGGTAGCTTAATTGCCCGCCGTTGGCGAAACTTGTGGCGCTGCCCGGCTCGGCGTTGCGCTCCAGTAGCTGCACCTGGTGTCCGCTCTTAATTAATACCCAGGCGGTGGCCAGCCCTACCACGCCGCCGCCGATAATCACAATGCGTTTTTTCATAACCTGATATATCCACCGCTGATAAATATCTTGCGGTTATGTCAAAGCATTTACCCCAGCGGCGCAATTGACTTTTTATGGTCAGGGTATAACTGCAGGTTAATTTCTTTGAGCTGTTGACGCAGCTGTTTACACAGAAAATCGACAAATTTCTGTGTGATTGGGCTGAGCGAAACATCGGCGCGACGCAGCAGGCATAGGTTGATTTTCATCGGCGGCGTAATCGGGTGAATCATCTCCGGCGACAGATTATGCCGCGCCGAGAAGATATCGGTGATGCTGCAGCCGATACCGCGCTTCACGAACTCGGTGGCCATGTAGTAGGTCTGTACATTAAGCCGGGTAGTGGAAAAATCACGGCGGGTGGCGATGGCGGCAGAGAGCGAATGCGGCCCCGGCGATATCCAGCGCTGCTGATCGATCTCTTTGATGTCCACCGCGCCTTGTCGGTAGTCGCGGTCGATATAGACCAGCGGTACTTCGGCAATCAGGGTAGTGATTATTTCCCCCTGCTGAACCGGCTGCAGCGTCAGCGCTAAATCTATTTCGCGCAGATCCAATTTTTTGACCAGCGTCTCAGTATGCTCGGTGGTTAAGGTCATCACCAGATTACTGTTTTGCTGATAAAAATCGGTCACCAGCTCCGGCACCAGGCTTAATCCAAGGCTTGGTAAACAGCCTAAGGTGATTTTGGCGCGCGGATCGCGGGCCAGATTATCCGCCAGCAGGCGCAGGTTATCGAGATCCTGATAAATGCTCTGCGCTTTTTCAAAAAGTGTGAGCGCTTCGCTACTTGGCAGCAGCTTACCCCGTACCCGCTGAAACAGCTTAAAACCGAGCTTAAGCTCGGCGTTTTTTAACGCTTTACTGGCGGCCGGCTGGGAGATATTCAGCGATTCCGCCGCACGTGAAAGAGAGCCGCAAGTCATCACGGCGTAGAAGATTTCCAGATGGCGCAGTTTCATGAACAGTTAACTCAGGGTTATAGCTTGCCGATAAAAAGTCATTTTCTACTAACACTAAATTAACATAAATTTAATCGCCAATCAGCGCTCCGGTTACATATTGTGCTGCTGGTACCGTCTTCAGGCGGTCTTTTACGTTCTCAGAACCATTCCCTTTGTATCCTACAAACCCTCAGGCCATGAAGCCAATAATGATAACGAGGGGGGATATTTTCTGAGCAGGCCCGAATACGCCAACCTGCAATCGCGGTCGGTTCTAATGGCTTTAAGGAGTTATATGAGTGACTCAACGCTCGCTGGCAATACGCTCGCCAGACGAAATATCACAAGAAAAAACGTTATTATTGGCCTGTTATTGGTGCTGTTTGTGTTGACCGCGTGGTGGTGCCATGGCCGCCCGAGTAATGAACTCGGCCTGTTGGGCTTTACGCCATTAGTGGCGTTAGCGGTTCTGTCTCTGGTCGGTGTCGATATTGTGCTGGCGGTGATTTCTTCAATTATTATCGCCATGATTATGACCTCCACCGGGTTGCCGGAAATGGGCACCATGCTGGCGAAATCCACCGGTTCATTTATCGCCACCGTCGGGCTGATTATTATGCTCGGCGCCGGGGTGGGCGAAGTCGCCACCCGTACCGGCGCCGCGGTTGAGTTAGTGAAATTTGTGGTTCACCGCATCGGCCTTTCCAGCCAGACCCGAGTGAAGTTTGGCATTGTGGTGTCCTCGATTTTAATCTGCGGCTCGCTGGGGACGATGGCTGGTGGTAACGCGATTATTGTCGCGGTGATCATCCCGGTGGCGGCAGCGGTACGCCTGACTCCGCCGACGGTGGCCGCGCTGATGATGACCGCCGGATCCGTGGGATTGTTTACCGGGCCGTTTACCCCCAGCACCGTGACTATCCTGAGCCTCGGCGGATTAAGCTATCCGGATTATCTGCTGTACGTGGGGCTGCCGATGAGCGCGGTGACGCTGCTGGCTGGCTGGGTGATGGCGGGGCGGATCCAGAAGATGACCGAAGGAAAACTACGCTATGAAGTCGATCTCACGGAGAAGCCAACAGAAGCACTGAGCGCTGCGCAGCTGCGTCGGCGTAAGCTCAGCGCGTTGGCCTTCGCGGCAACGATTATCGTGATGGCGGTCATTGGCGTGGTGATCAAAGCCGGATTCAGCTTTGCGATTATCGTGATGCTGCTGGTGGCCCTGATTACCGGGCTGGTGGGCGGCCTGCGCCCGACGCAGATCCTGCAGGCGCTGTACCACGGTTGTGGCCGTCTGGTGTGGATGTTTATTCTCTACTGGCTGTATAACCCGATCCTGGAGCTGATGGATGGCCTTCATGCCTATCAGGGGCTGCTCGACTATACCCAGCCGCTGCTGGAAGGCATTTCGCCTGCCTGGCTGTGCTTTTGCATCTTCGCTTTCAATATTATTGGTCACGTACCGGGGGCGGCGGTGGCGCAGATGACCTTCACCCACAAAATTTTCGGCCCGATGCTGATGGCCGCCGGCGTACCGCCGCAGGGAACCACTGCGGTGCTGCTGGCCTCTTCGCAGGTCGACTGGTTTGGCCCATTCCCCTCTTCGGATATGTTCGGTCAGATGGGGCTGGCGCAGTCTACCCATCTGAAATACATGCTGTATAACGGCTGGGCGATTGTGGTGGCGAATATCATTCTCTTCGCGCTACTGTTCCAGATACTGGTGTAACTTCCGTTTTCACGCAGGCGTCCTGGCGAGCACTGACGTCTGCGTGAAGATTGCTCTGCGTTTTTCCTTTTCTCCCCGCCATCGCCACCGTAAAATCAATCACCTCGCTCACTTGCCTCCGGGACTTATGCAGACCTTCGTCGATATTCAACAGCGCCATAACCGTCGTTGGCTAACCGCCTTAACGCTGATTCTGCTCGTCACATTGACTATTAGCCTGTGCGCCGGTGACCAGTGGATCCCGCCGCAGGAGTGGTTTAGCGCCAAAGGCGAGCTGTTTATCTGGCAAATCCGCCTGCCGCGCACGCTGGCGGTGCTATTAGTGGGGGCGGCGCTGGCGCTTTCCGGGTCGATCATGCAGGCGCTGTTTGAAAACCCGTTGGCGGAGCCGGGTCTGCTGGGCGTTTCTAACGGTGCGGGCGTTGGGCTGATTGCCGCCGTGCTGTTAGGCCACGGCGTGTTACCCATGTGGGCGCTGGGGCTGTGCGCCATTGCCGGCGCGCTGCTGATTACCTTTATTCTGCTCCGTTTCGCCCGGCGCCACCTGTCCACCAGCCGTCTGCTGCTGGCGGGCGTGGCGCTCGGCATTATTTGTAGCGCGTTGATGACCTGGGCGGTCTATTTCTCAACCTCTTTTGACCTGCGCCAGCTGATGTACTGGATGATGGGGGGTTTTGGCGGCGTCGACTGGCAGCAGCTGTGGCTGATGCTGGCGCTAATACCGGTGCTGCTGTGGGTATGCTGGCAGTCGCAGCCGCTGAACCTACTGGCGTTGGGCGAAGTCTCGGCGCGTCAGCTCGGCCTGCCGCTGTGGTTATGGCGAAAACTACTGGTGGTGGCCACCGGCTGGCTGGTCGGCGTCAGCGTGGCGCTGGCGGGGGCGATTGGCTTTATTGGTCTGGTGATCCCGCATATTTTGCGCCTGTGCGGCCTGAGCGATCATCGGGTGCTGCTTCCCGCCTGCCTGTTAGCTGGCGCCAGCGCGCTGCTCGGCGCCGATATCATCGCCCGGCTGGCGTTATCGGCGGCGGAATTACCGATCGGCGTGGTGACGGCGACGCTGGGGGCGCCGGTGTTCATCTGGTTGCTGCTGCGTTCAGGGATACGGGGGTAGGGAGACGCCGTCAGCATGGACGGCGTCGGGGGACGCTTACCAGCCTTTGATGGCATCGCCTTTATAGACTTCCTGCGCTTTATCGGCGACTTCCCTGGTCTGGAAGGCCTCTTTCAGCTCCTGAATTTTCTTGCTGTCTTTATTATCTTCGCGCGCCACAATCGCATTGACATAAGGTGAATCCGGGCCTTCCATAAACAGGCCATCGCGGGCGGCGGATAAACCGACCTGCGCCGAGAAATTAGTGTTGATGATGGCAAGCGTAACGTTCGGGTCGTCGAGCGTACGGGTCAGCTGCGGAGTATCGACTTCGACAATCTTCAGATGTTTCGGGTTATCAATGATATCCAGCGTAGTGGGCAGATAGCCTACGCCGTCTTTCAACTTGATTAATCCTTGCGCCTGTAACAGCAGCAGGCTGCGGCCAAGCGTGGTGGTTTCGTTAGAGATAGAGACGGTCGCGCCGTCAGGCAGTTCGCTGATATTTTTGATTTTGCGCGAATAGGCGGCAATCGGGAAGACGAACGTTTTACCGACGATGGCGAATTTATAGCCGCGCTCTTTCGACTGCGCCTCGAGATAGGGCAGCGTCTGGAAGGCGTTGGCGTCGACATCCTTATTATTTAATGCTTCATTCGGCAGGACGTAATCATTGAAAGAGATAACCTCAACGTCGAGGTTATATTTATCTTTTGCTACCTGCTCTACGACTTTCCAGATAGCTTCATCCGGGCCGGTATTGATCGCGACTTTAACCTTATTGTTATCGTCCGAAGAGCAGGCGGATAACAGCGCCACCGATGTGGCGATTAACACCGAGCTTAACAACTTCTTCATCTCTAAAAACTCTCTTAAATTAACAAGTAACGAAACACTATTACATACTTTTCACACTGTACACTGATTTGTCCGTTGCTGATATTGAGAGGAATTCATGTTGCCGTCGGCAAGCGTAGCGCTGTCACATCAAGCGACATTTGCCCGCGAATCAAAGTAGAATCAAGCGCGTTGAATCCGCTACAGTAGATAGGGATCTCCTTAACCTGCATTATTGACTGAGGGAAGGCTATGCAACACGACATTCTTAATACCGAAGTGACGACCATCGATGGCGAAAAAACCACCCTGGCGGCGTATGCCGGAAAGGTGCTGCTGATCGTCAACGTGGCCTCATACTGCGGCCTCACGCCGCAGTATGAGCAACTGGAAGCGCTGCAAGAAGAGTTTGCCCCGCAGGGATTCAGCGTCCTTGGCTTCCCTTGTAATCAGTTTCTCGGCCAGGAGCCGGGCAGCGAAGAAGAGATTAAAACGTTCTGCAGCGTGACCTACGGCATCACCTTCCCGCTGTTCAGTAAAATTGACGTCAACGGCGAACATCGCGCGCCGCTGTATCAAAAATTGATTGCCGCCGCGCCGAAGGCCGTCGCGCCGGAAGGGAGCGGTTTCTATGAGCGGATGGCCAGTAAAGGCCGCGCGCCGCTGTACGTTGACGACATCCTGTGGAACTTTGAAAAATTCCTCGTGGGCCGCGATGGTCAGGTGATTCAGCGTTTCTCGCCGGATATGACGCCGGACGATCCGCAACTGCTGGCTGCGGTAAAAGGAGCATTAGCGCAATAATGCCGTTTTTGATGCAGCTACAGGATGTAGCGGAAGCGGGGCGGTTGTCGCCGTTTACCGCTGACGTGCGGCCCGGAGAGATAGTCCATCTGGTGGGGCCGAATGGCGCCGGCAAAAGTACCCTGCTGGCGCGCATGGCCGGGCTGACCAGCGGTCCCGGTTTGATTACGCTTAACCAGCGGGCGCTGGCTCAGTGGCCCGCAGCGGAGCTTGCCCGCCATCGCGCCTATCTGAGCCAGCAGCAGCTCCCGCCCTTTGCGATGCCGGTGTGGCACTATCTGTCGTTACATATGCAGGATAGCGCCCCGCAGGAGTTGCTCAACGAGATTGCCGGGCAACTGGGCTTAAGCGATAAGCTGGGGCGCCAGGTCAACCAGATCTCCGGCGGCGAGTGGCAGCGGGTGCGTCTGGCGGCGGTGATCCTGCAGATTCACCGGCGCGCGAATCCAGCCGGGCAGCTGTTGTTATTGGATGAACCAATGAACAGCCTTGATGTGGCGCAGCAGGCGGCGCTGGATAACGTGCTGGCGTCGCTGTGCGCGCTGGGGATCGCTATCGTGATGAGCAGCCACGATCTCAACCATACATTGCGTCATGCGCAGAGGGCGTGGCTCATTTGTAAGGGGCAGATGATTGCCTGCGGGGAAACGTATGAGGTGTTAAGTGAAGAGAATTTGACCGCCGCTTATCATATCTCTTTCCAGCGGGTGGAAGTCGCGGGTCATCTTATGCTCGTGGCGTCACAGTAGCGGGTAAGGATCTTGCCTGTAAGCCGCTAAACAGGCTAAATTATTGCAATAACAGGACAGGGAACAGAGGAATCGTCTGAGATGCGTGTGTGGTTCATTCTTATTGCGGCGATGGTGCTGGCAGGCTGTAGCAGCCACCGCGCGCCGCCGCCGAATCCACGGCTGGCTGATTCCATTACCGTGGTAGCCAATCTCAATGAGCAATTGCGCAACTGGCGCGGCGCGCCGTACCGCTATGGCGGCATGACGCCACGCGGTGTCGACTGCTCGGGCTTTGTGGTACGCACGTTCCGTGACAAATTCGCCATGCAGCTGCCGCGGGAAACTCGCGAGCAGGCGGAAATCGGCACCCGTATTGATAAAAGCGATCTGTTGCCCGGCGACCTGGTGTTCTTCAAAACCGGCTCCGGCGAAAGCGGCCTGCACGTCGGTATCTATGATACCGACAATCAATTTATTCACGCCTCCACCAGCCAGGGCGTTACCCGCTCGTCGCTGGACAACGTCTACTGGAATAAGAAATTCTGGCAGGCGAGGCGTATTTAACCCGCATCTGGCGAGAAAAGGGAGCGATGCTCCCTTTTTTAATTGCCATAACCCTGCAGTTCGCCCGTGTTAATCCCCTGTTGAAGGCACTACACTGGCAGCAGGAGGAACCATGACCCTGTCTTTTACTACTCACTGGCGCGATCGGCTGCCGGGTTTTTACACTTCACTGGCGCCCACGCCGCTGGATAACGCGCGTCTCATCTGGCGCAACACCGCGCTGGCGCAAACGCTGGGCGTCCCGGAGACGATATTTAATCCGCAACATGGGGCGGGCGTCTGGGGAGGCGAAGCGGTGCTGCCAGGGATGTCGCCGCTGGCGCAGGTCTACAGCGGCCATCAATTTGGCGCCTGGGCCGGTCAGCTTGGCGACGGGCGCGGCATTTTGCTTGGCGAGCAGCAGTTGCCGGATGGTCAACGTTTTGACTGGCATCTTAAAGGCGCCGGTCTGACGCCCTATTCGAGAATGGGCGATGGCCGGGCGGTACTGCGCTCGACTATCCGCGAAAGCCTTGCCAGCGAAGCAATGCATGCGCTGGGGATCCCAACCACCCGCGCGCTGGCGATGGTGACCAGCGACACGCCGGTTTACCGCGAACGCGAAGAACGCGGCACCATGCTGATGCGCATCGCCGAAAGCCACGTCCGCTTCGGCCATTTCGAACATTTTTACTATCGTCGCGAAGCGGAAAAAGTGCAGCAGCTGGCAGATTATGTGATTGAACACCACTGGCCGCAGCTGCAGCAGGAGGCGGATAAGTATATTCTTTGGTTCCGTGACGTTGTCACGCGTACCGCGGAAATGATCGCCAGCTGGCAGACTGTTGGCTTTGCCCACGGGGTGATGAATACCGACAATATGTCGATTCTTGGCCTTACCATGGATTATGGTCCGTATGGCTTCCTCGATGATTTCCAGCCCGGGTTTATCTGCAACCATTCTGATTATCAGGGGCGTTATAGCTTTGATAACCAACCGGCGGTAGGGTTGTGGAACCTGCAGCGTCTGGCCCAGTCGCTCTCGCCGTTTATCAGCGCCGACGCGCTGAACGCGGCGCTGGATGACTATCAGCCTGCCTTGTTGACCACCTACGGCCGCCGCATGCGCGACAAACTCGGCTTCTATACTCAGCAAACCGGTGATAACACTCTGCTTGATGGACTGTTCAGCCTGATGGAGCGTGAAGGGAGTGACTACACTCGTACCTTCCGGATGCTGAGCCAAAGCGAGCAGCACAGCGCGGCATCGCCGCTGCGTGATGAGTTTATCGACCGCGCGGCCTTTGATAGCTGGTTTGCCGACTACCGGGCGCGGCTGCGCGATGAACAGATCGACGATAGCGAACGCCAGCAGCGGATGCAGGGCGTCAACCCGGCGGTGGTGCTACGCAACTGGCTGGCGCAGCGGGCGATAGAAAAAGCCGAAGATGGCGACATGGGCGAGCTGGAACGTCTGCATGAAGCCCTCGCGCAGCCGTTCGCCGATCGTACTGATGATTACGCCAACCGCCCGCCTGATTGGGGTAAACATCTGGAAGTGAGCTGCTCCAGCTAACCGTAAAGCCTCGCCATCGCGCGGGGTTTTATTTGGTCAAAATTAGCTTACCGGCGTGGGTCTGGCGCAGCAGATAGCGCTGACCGTCATGTTCGATCACCACGCGACCTTCCGCACCCAACAGCGTCCGGCTGCTGATTTGGCGATCGCTGGCAAGGGGATAGGGAGCATTGTCTTTCGTTTTCTCAGCTGTGGCAGTGTTATCCATACGCGTCATAGCACCAAAATAAAAATAAAAGCAACAATGATAATCATTATCAGTAATGTTAATTTTCACGGCAAGCCTTTTTTGTTGTGGCTTACCATTTCAGGTAGTTATTGCGCAGAGGATGAACGGCGAGCGGTGAAATCCCGCCGCGAGCGCGGCGGGGGGAGGGATTACAACCGTGTAGCGGTGGCTGCAGCCAGTTCAGCGAGCATTTTTTCGCTATCTTCCCAGCTCAGGCACGGGTCGGTAATCGACTGGCCCCAGATCAGCGGCTGACCGGGGATCACTTTTTGCGTCCCTTCGGCGAGGAAGCTCTCCGCCATGATCCCGGCAATGGCGGTGGAGCCCTCGCGGATCTGCTGGCAGATATTGGCGCACACTTCCAGTTGACGGCGATGCTGCTTCTGACAATTGCCATGGCTGAAGTCGACGACCAGTTGCTCAGGGAGATCGAATTCGCGTAGCGCTTCGCCGGCGGCGGCGATATCCGCAGCATGATAATTTGGCCGTTTACCGCCGCGCATAATGATATGGCCGTACGGGTTACCGCTGGTCTGGTAGATGGTCATCTGGCCCTGTTTATCCGGTGACAGGAACATATGGCTGGCGCGCGAGGCGCGTATCGCGTCGACCGCGATACGGGTGTTGCCGTCGGTTCCGTTTTTAAAACCAACCGGGCAGGAGAGCGCCGAGGCCATCTCGCGGTGGATTTGGCTTTCGGTGGTGCGCGCGCCGATGGCGCCCCAGCTAATCAGATCGGCGATAAACTGCCCGGTCACCATATCCAGGAATTCGGTGGCGGTTGGGATACCCAGCTCGTTGATCTGCAGCAGCAGACGACGCGCCAGTTCGATACCGTGATTGACCCGGTAGCTGCCGTTGAGATCGGGGTCGGAAATAAGACCTTTCCAGCCCACGACGGTGCGCGGTTTTTCGAAATAGGTGCGCATGACAATTTCCAGCTGCGGCTGGTAACGTTCGCGCATGCCCTGCAGGCGGCGCGCATATTCCAGCGCCGCTTCAGGGTCGTGAATGGAGCAGGGGCCGATAATTACCAGCAGGCGGCGGTCTTCGCCGTTGAGGATTTTTTCAATCCGCCGGCGGGAGGCGGAGACGTGGGCGGCAACCTCGGCCGACACGGGATGGCGCTGCGCCAGTTCCGCGGGCGTTACCAGGCTTTCAATGCGCGCGGTACGCAATTCGTCTGTTTTATTCATTGGGGTCTCAAAAATCTGTTTCTTCCGCGGCGAAAATGCCGGGAAGTGATGCGCATCACGATAAACCAATCCCTGCTTATTGCAAGAGCAGGGCATGATCCTGTATAGGCCACGAGCGATAGCATAAACAAATTTTCAATAATGTACTAGTGTATTAGTACATCCTGCGATTCAGCCCCATGATATCCATGATTTTGGTGGCAATTTCCTCTACCGAATAGTTGGTGCTGTTGAGGCAGGGGATCTTGTTTTTGCGGTACAACGCTTCGACTTCGGTCACTTCCATGCGGCACTGGCGCAACGAGGCGTAGCGGCTATTTTCCCGGCGCTCTTCGCGGATTGCCGCCAGTCGCTCCGGGTTAATCGTCAGGCCGAACATCTTGTGCTGCAGCGGCTTTAACGAGGCCGGGAGAACCAGATTGTCCATATCGTCGGCGATAAAAGGGTAGTTAGCGGCGCGAATACCGTATTGCATGGCCAGATACAGGCTGGTCGGCGTTTTGCCGCAGCGCGAAACGCCAAGCAGGATCACCTGCGCCTGATCGAGATTGCGCAGCGAGATGCCATCATCGTGGGCAAGCGTGTAATCGATGGCGGCGATACGCGCATCGTATTTAATCAGGTTACCGGGATTCAGGCCATGGGTGCGGTGAGCCACCGGCGTGGGATCCAGATGTAATTCTTGCTGCAGCGGGGCTACCAGCGCCTGCACGATATCCTGACAAAACCCCTCGCTTTGCAAAATAATGTCGCGAATTTCGGGGATAACGATGGAATAGAAGACCAGCGGCCGGATGCCGGTTTGTTGAAAAATGGCATCGATTTGCTCTTTAACCGCCCGGGCGCGGCTGACGTTTTCGACGAACGGCAGGGTTACGCTACTGATAGCCACCGGGAATTGCGACATTACCGCATGGCCTAAAACTTCCGCCGTAATAGCGGTACCGTCAGAAATATAAAATACGTGGCGATCTACAGCACTGTCCATTTTGACCATCCGGTATAATTATCTAAAAGCAGAGTAAATTTAAGCACAGAGTTTTAACCTTTGTCTCACTTAAAAAAATGAAACGCTATTTTTGTTTTTAATGAAATGGCAGGTCCAGTTTCTGATTTTGCCCATTATTTGTATTAAATATCAATAGAGTTCATTTTAATCATAGAGTTAGACAATTCTGGAAAACAATCCGAAAAACAGAAAATTAATTTGCTTGAACGATTCACCGTTTTTTTCAGCGGCATAAATATGTCAGGATGAATACCGTAGTCGATCGTGTGTTTTCTATAATTTGTATTAAATCACAAAAGGATTGTCTCGATGTCCAACAATGGCTCGTCACCGCTGGTGCTTTGGTATAACCAACTCGGCATGAATGATGTAGACAGAGTTGGGGGCAAAAATGCCTCCCTTGGTGAAATGATTACTAACCTGTCCGGTATGGGTGTCTCCGTACCAAACGGGTTCGCCACCACCGCTGATGCTTTCGATCAGTTCCTGGACCAAAGCGGTGTTAACCAGCGCATTTATGCACTGCTGGATGAAACCGACATTGACGACGTTTCCGCATTAGCGAAAGCGGGCGCGCAGATCCGTCAGTGGATCATCGACACCCCCTTCCAGAGCGAACTGGAAAACGCGATTCGCGAAGCTTATGACCTGCTGTCCGCCGATGACGCCGAGGCCTCGTTCGCCGTGCGCTCTTCCGCGACGGCGGAAGATATGCCGGATGCTTCCTTCGCCGGTCAGCAAGAGACATTCCTCAACGTGCAGGGCTTTGACGCCGTGCTCGTTGCCGTGAAGCACGTATTCGCTTCACTGTTTAACGATCGCGCGATCTCCTATCGCGTGCATCAGGGTTACGATCACCGCGGCGTGGCGCTATCCGCCGGGGTGCAGAGGATGGTGCGCTCCGACCTGGCCTCCTCCGGCGTGATGTTCTCCATCGATACCGAGTCCGGTTTCGACCAGGTGGTGTTTATCACCTCGGCGTGGGGGCTCGGCGAGATGGTGGTGCAGGGCGCGGTGAACCCGGACGAATTTTACGTCCATAAACCGACCCTGGCGGCTAATCGCCCGGCTATCGTGCGCCGTACCATGGGGTCGAAAAAAATCCGCATGGTTTATGCGCCGACTCAGGAACACGGCAAGCAGGTGCGCATTGAAGATGTGCCGCAGGCGCAGCGCGATGTTTTCTCGTTAACCAACGAGGAAGTGGAAGAGCTGGCGAAGCAGGCGGTGCAGATCGAGAAGCACTACGGTCGCCCAATGGATATCGAGTGGGCGAAAGATGGCCATACCGGTAAGCTGTTTATCGTCCAGGCGCGCCCGGAAACCGTCCGTTCGCGCGGTCAGGTGATGGAGCGTTATACGCTGCATGCCCAGGGGCAGATCATTGCCGAAGGGCGAGCTATCGGCCACCGTATCGGCGCCGGCCCGGTCAAGGTTATTCACGATATCAGTGAGATGAACCGCATCGAGCCTGGCGACGTGCTGGTCACCGACATGACCGACCCGGATTGGGAACCGATCATGAAGAAAGCCTCGGCGATCGTCACCAACCGCGGCGGCCGTACCTGCCACGCGGCGATTATCGCCCGTGAGCTGGGCATCCCGGCGGTGGTCGGCTGCGGCGATGCGACCGATCGCATCCAGGAAAACCAGAATGTCACCGTTTCCTGCGCTGAAGGCGACACCGGCTATGTCTACGCGGAGCTACTGGACTTCAGCGTGAAGAGCTCAAGCGTTGGCGAGATGCCAAACCTGCCGCTGAAGGTGATGATGAACGTCGGCAACCCGGATCGCGCCTTTGACTTCGCCTGCCTGCCGAATGAAGGCGTGGGCCTGGCGCGTCTGGAATTCATCATCAACCGCATGATTGGCGTTCACCCGCGTGCGCTGTTGGAGTTTGACGACCAGGAGCCGGGCCTGCAGAACGAAATCCGCGAGCTGATGAAAGGCTACGACTCACCGAGAGAGTTCTACGTTGGCCGCCTGACCGAAGGGATCGCTACCCTTGGCGCCGCCTTCTACCCGAAACGGGTGATCGTGCGTTTGTCCGACTTCAAATCTAACGAGTACGCCAACCTGGTGGGCGGCGAGCGTTACGAGCCGGAAGAAGAGAACCCGATGCTCGGATTCCGCGGCGCCGGACGCTACGTTTCAGAAAGCTTCCGCGATTGCTTCGCTCTGGAGTGTGAAGCCATGAAACGCGTGCGTAACGACATGGGCCTGACCAACGTGGAAGTGATGGTGCCATTCGTACGTACCGTGGCGCAGGCGAAAGCGGTGGTCGAAGAGCTGGAACGTCAGGGACTGAAGCGCGGCGAGAACGGGTTGAAGATCATTATGATGTGCGAAATCCCGTCGAACGCGCTGCTGGCGGAGCAGTTCCTCGAGTACTTCGATGGCTTCTCGATTGGCTCGAACGACATGACGCAGCTGGCGCTGGGCCTCGATCGCGACTCCGGCGTCGTGTCTGAGCTGTTTGATGAACGCAACGACGCGGTGAAAGCGCTGCTGTCGATGGCCATCCGCGCGGCGAAAAAACAGGGCAAATACGTGGGCATCTGCGGCCAGGGGCCGTCCGACCACGAAGACTTTGCCGCCTGGCTGATGGAAGAGGGGATCGATAGCCTGTCCCTGAACCCGGATACCGTGGTGCAAACCTGGTTAGGTCTGGCTGAACTGAATAAATAAGTTCAACGCGGATAGCCCAATCCCTGGCAGAGATGCCGGGGATTTTTTTTGCCTTCAGCAACGTTTCGCGATGGTTGGTTTTGACGTAAAAAAAAGCCCATCGTGGGAGATGGGCAAAGACTACACACAGCAATTCGTTGTTTCACTCAGGGGATTTCCATGCTTATAAATCAATATCTTGATCTATAACCGTGGGCTAATAGTAGGCATCAGGGCTGTTGGCGTCGATCGGATTCTTCTCAATAGTTAAATCAGTGTGAAGAATATGAGAGGTAAATATCGAGCTGGAACATGAATATGCCGGAAGTGGCGGGGGATTGATAAATTTAGCTTAAGTTTAAGGCGGGTTTCCCCGCCTTTCGGTTACTTTTCGCTTTTGTTATGGCTGGCATTAAGCTCGGCGAGCTCCGCCAGAACCAGATCCGGGTCTAGCGGCGGTGGCGGCACTTCCTGTACCCAGGCGTCGTAAAGACGCCAGGAGACGGCCAGCAGCACCGGACCGATAAACAGGCCAATCATCCCGAAGGCGATCAGGCCGCCGATAACGCCGGAGAGGATCAGAATCATCGGCAGGTCGGCGCCCATGCGAATCAATACCGGGCGAATCACGTTATCCATCGTACCCACCACGCAGCTCCACACCAGCAGCACCGTGCCCCAGGTCGTATCGCCGGTCCAGTATAGCCAGATAATTGAAGGGACCAGCACGATAAGCGGCCCCAGCTGTACCAGACAGGTGAAAATCATCACCACGGTCAACAGCGCGGCGTAAGGCACGCCGCTTATCGCCAGCCCGATACCGCCGAGCACCGCCTGCGCCAGCGCGGTGACAACCACGCCCAGCGCTACGGCGCGTACCGCCTGTCCGGCGAGGACCACCGCAGCATCGCCACGCTTTGAGGCCAGACGGGTCGCGAAGTAGCGGAAACCATAGGCGACGCGCTCGCCGCGCCAGTAAAGCAGGGCGCTGAACAACAGCATCAGTCCGCAGTAAACCAGAAGTTTACCAATGTGCGCCGCCTGGCCGACAAACCAGGTGGTGGTGGCGCCAATATAAGGGCGAACCTTAGCCATAATCGCCGCGCCGCCCATCTCCAGCAGGCTATGCCAGGCGGAATAGAGTTTATCGCCGATCAGCGGAATCGAGTTCAGCCAGGCGAAATCCGGCAGCGTTACCTGGCCGGTGCTGACGATTTTGATCAGCGGGGCGCTATTATCGACCAGGCTATTCACCAATAAGGCGATAGGAATAACGAACAGTAAAAACAGCAGCAGCGTCATCACCAGCACCGCCAGCGAGCGCTTGCCAAACAGCAGCTTTTGCAGACGCAGCAGCACCGGCCAGGTGGCGATGACCACGGTACCGGCCCAGGCAAAAGAGAGAATAAATGGTTGCACAACCCACAGGCAGGAAATAATTATCAGGGACAAAAACAGCACCGACAGCAGAATTTGCGGTATGTCCCGGGGCTGATGTTGGTTAATCATAGAGAAAATTTACCTTTCCAGTCGCGTCTCAATGCTGACGCAGCGTAATTCCATGTACAGATAATAATATCAATAATTTCGCGCGCCTGATTTTGCCCGTAAATCTCGTGGGCGGATATGAAAAAAATGTGATAAAAAGTTGAGTGTGCCACGCAAACGTTTAATTTGCGCATTATTACATCTTCTAAACACAACATATTCAGGCAGGGTCACGGGTCATGATCCCACAGATTTCTCAAGCGCCGGGCGTCGTTCAACTGGTGCTGAATTTTTTGCAGGTACTGGAGCAACAAGGTTTCACCGGCGATACCGCCACCAGCTATGCCGACCGGCTCACCATGGCGACCGATAACAGCGTCTATCAGCTGTTGCCGGACGCCATTCTGTTTCCCCGTTCCACCGCAGACGTCGCTTTACTGGCGCGACTGGCGGCGGAGCCACGCTTTAAATCGCTGATTTTTACCCCACGCGGCGGTGGTACCGGCACCAATGGTCAAGCGCTGAACGCGGGGATTATCGTCGATATGTCGCGCTATATGAACCGTATTATCGAAATCAACCCCGAAGAGGGATGGGTGCGGGTCGAAGCCGGGGTAATCAAAGACCAGCTTAACCAGTTTCTTAAGCCCTACGGCTATTTCTTTGCCCCTGAACTGTCGACCAGTAACCGCGCGACGCTCGGCGGTATGATCAATACCGATGCCTCCGGACAGGGGTCATTGGTCTACGGTAAAACCTCCGATCATGTGCTTGGGGTGCGCTCGGTGCTCATGGGTGGCGATATCCTTGATACCTTACCCATTCCCGCCGCGCTGGCGGAAACGCTGGGGCGCGAGCAGTCAGCGATTGGCCGCATCTACCGTACCGTCTATCAGCGCTGCAAAGCGCAGCGTCAGCTGATCATCGATAAATTCCCAAAACTGAACCGCTTCCTGACCGGCTACGATTTGCGTCACGTGTTCAATGATGAGATGAGCGAGTTCGACCTGACGCGCATTCTGACCGGCTCCGAAGGCACGTTGGCATTTATTACCGAAGCGCGGCTCGATATTACGCGTCTGCCGAAGGTACGCCGGTTGGTCAACGTCAAATATGACTCTTTTGATTCGGCGCTGCGTAACGCCCCCTTCATGGTTGAAGCAAAGGCGCTGTCGGTGGAGACCGTCGATTCGAAGGTCCTTAATCTGGCGCGCGAAGATATCGTCTGGCACTCGGTGAGCGAACTGATCGCCGATGTGCCGGAAAAAGAGATGCTGGGGCTCAATATCGTTGAGTTTGCCGGTGATGATGCTGAATTAATAGATGGCCAGGTAACCACCCTGTGTCAGCGTCTTGATGAGCTGATGGCGCAGGGCGCCGCCGGGGTGATTGGCTGGCAGGTCTGTCATGAACTCGATGGTGTCGAGCGCATCTATGCCATGCGTAAAAAGGCGGTAGGTCTACTGGGCAATGCTAAAGGCGCCGCTAAACCGATTCCTTTTGCAGAAGATACCTGCGTGCCACCGGAGCATCTGGCGGATTACATCACCGAGTTTCGTGCTTTACTCGACGGACATGGTCTGAGCTACGGCATGTTTGGACACGTCGACGCCGGCGTGCTGCACGTTCGTCCGGCGTTGGACATGTGCGATCCGCAGCAGGAGGTGCTGATGAAGCAGATCTCCGACGAGGTGGTGGCGTTGACGGCCAAATATGGCGGTCTGCTGTGGGGCGAACACGGTAAAGGTTTCCGCGCCGAGTACAGTCCGGCCTTCTTTGGCGAGGAGTTATATAGCGAACTGCGTAAAGTGAAAGCCGCTTTTGATCCGGATAACCGATTGAATCCGGGGAAAATTTGCCCGCCCGAAGGCGTTGACGCGCCGATGATGAAAGTCGATGCGGTGAAACGCGGCACCTACGATCGCCAAATTCCCATCGCCGTGCGTAGCGCCTGGCGCGGCGCGATGGAGTGTAACGGCAACGGTCTGTGCTTTAACTTCGATGTAAAAAGCCCGATGTGTCCGTCAATGAAGGTCAGCAATCAGCGCATCCATTCGCCGAAAGGCCGCGCGACGCTGGTGCGCGAATGGTTACGCCTGCTGGCCGACCGCGGGATAGACCCGAACAAACTGGAGCAAGAACTCCCGGAGAAAGGTGTAAGCCTGCGCGCCCTGATCGAGCGTACCCGCAACAGCTGGCATGCGCGTAAAGGCGAATATGATTTCTCACATGAAGTGAAAGAGGCCATGTCCGGCTGTCTGGCCTGTAAGGCCTGTTCAACCCAGTGTCCGATTAAGATTGACGTGCCGGAATTCCGTTCCCGCTTCCTGCAGCTTTATCACAGCCGCTACCTGCGTCCGGTACGCGACCATCTGGTTGCGACGGTCGAGTCCTACGCGCCGCTGATGGCCCAGGCGCCAAAAACATTCAACTTCTTTATCAATCAGCCGTGGATGCGCAAGCTGTCGGAAAAACATATCGGTATGGTCGATCTACCGTTGCTCTCCGTGCCGTCGCTCAAGCAGCAGCTGGCAGGCCATCGTTCCGCCAATACCACGCTTGAGGATCTGGAGGCGATGAGCGTCGAACAGCGTGCGAAGAAGGTGCTGGTGGTACAGGATCCGTTTACCAGCTATTACGAAGCGCAGGTGGTGGCTGACTTTGTCCGCCTGATTGAAAAAATTGGCTATCAGCCGGTGCTGTTGCCGTTCTCGCCGAACGGTAAAGCGCAGCATATCAAGGGGTTCCTGACGCGCTTTGCGCGTACCGCGCAGAAAACCGCTGATTTTCTCAACCGCGTAGCGCGGCTGGATATACCGATGGTTGGCGTCGACCCCGCGCTGGTGCTCTGCTATCGCGATGAATATAACCAGACGCTGGGCGAGAAACGCGGCGATTTTCGCGTGATGCTGGCGCATGAGTGGCTGACCCAGGCGATAGCGCCATCGGCCGGCCAGGACAATAGCGGCGAACCCTGGTATCTGTTTGGCCACTGTACGGAAGTGACGGCGCTACCGGCCGCGCCCAAACAGTGGGCGGAAATATTTGCCCGTTTTGGGGCGAAAATGGAGTACATCAGTACGGGTTGCTGCGGTATGGCCGGTACCTATGGTCATGAAGTGAAAAACCATGCCAACTCGCTGGCGATTTACGCGCTTTCCTGGCAGCAGGCGATGGCGCGTTTACCGCGCAGCCGCTGTCTGGCTACCGGTTATTCCTGCCGCAGTCAGGTGAAGCGTATCGAAGGCAGCGGAGTGCGTCACCCGCTGCAGGCTCTGCTGGAGATTATCGGATGATTTGGAAACGTCAGGCTTCGCTAGCGCAGCTTAACGCGATGGGCGAGGGGAACATGGTTGGCCTGCTGGATATTCACTTTGTGGCCATCAGCGATAACGCCATTGAAGCGACGATGCCGGTGGATCACCGCACACATCAGCCATTTGGCCTGCTCCACGGCGGCGCATCGGTGGTTCTTGCTGAAACGCTGGGTTCGGTCGCGGGCTATCTGTGTACCGAAGGGGAACAGAAAGTGGTCGGCCTGGAAGTGAATGCCAACCATATTCGTTCGGTACGCAGCGGGCGGGTGCGTGGGGTTTGTACCGCGCTACATGTGGGGTCGCGCCATCAGGTGTGGCAAATCGATATCTCCGATGAGCAGGGGCGTTTGTGCTGCTCATCACGACTGACCACCGCCGTGGTGTAGCGGTCGGCAGAATAATTTAAGGGGATGCACTTGCATCCCCTTCTTGTTTATTGCGTTTCGTCCTTAATGACCTCGCTGACACCGTTTTTCTGTACCGAGGCGATGCCCTTTTTGGCCGCATCTTTCGATGAGTACATCTCACTGGTGGCGATGGTCTCATGGTTGTCCGCCTTCAGCAGAAAATACCACGGCTGTGGGACGCTCTTATCAGACTTTTTCAGTACGTAATACCCCATTCTTCACCCCTTTCGTTATTAACGAGCACTGAATAATCTGTAGACCAGGGCTAGCGAAACGGCAAGCAATCATCTAATAAATATATATTTGTTAAATCATTCGTTGTAATTATGCTACTATTTTAATTACGAAATACTTTCACGGTAACAAAGAGGATGGAGTTAACCATGGGTATCATTTCCTGGATCATTTTTGGTCTGATCGCTGGTATTTTGGCTAAGTGGATTATGCCGGGCAAAGACGGCGGTGGGTTTATTGTCACCGTGATCCTCGGTATTATCGGTGCGGTAGTCGGTGGCTGGATCAGTACGTTATTCGGCTTTGGCAAGGTTGACGGTTTTAACTTCGGCAGCTTTGTTGTGGCGGTGATTGGCGCAATCGTTGTGCTGTTTATCTACCGTAAAGTGAAGAGTTAATACGCCGAGCGCATATTCACTCTGAAACAGTAAACCGCCGTTCACCACGGCGGTTTTTTTATGCCCGCGACAGACGCTCGTAAACAAAAAAAAGCCCGCTGGATACCCGCGGGCGAACCCATTTTGGCAAATTTTTTCGGCTGCCTCCTGACAAAGGGCGTAAACTCCGTTTTGCAGGATGGTAAGGCGCAGCCTGACTGCTTCCCGGCTGGAGAAGCAGCGAGGTAATTTTATGTTTAATTCCGGGGTTACATAAGCTGACAAAAACAGTAGGGGGAGGGTTACTCCAGCAACACGCTCATCACCAGCAGCACTACCATGCACATCGACATAATACTGATATCAATCATCCTGTACGACACTCGCTCCCGTAAACCATAATCCGACTTTGCATCGGTAAACATTTACAAACGACGCGAATTGTACATGAGTAAACGCTGCCTAAACCAACCCTGTTTTTAAGAATTAACCGATCGCATCACAAAATTGAATCGTTCTATTCGTCGCCAGCTGCGCCGATTGGCGCTTTGGCGAAAATCTGTAGCCGGGCTTCGGAATTGTAAAATGGAATCAGCAGAAAAGCTAAACCCGCGCCACCGGTTGCATACTGCACTGCCAGATCGGCGCTGTGGGTGATAAATATTTGATGTCCCCCCCAACTACAACCCACGCTCATATCCGGAGTACAGTTTTTCCATTTGCTAAGTAACTCGCCACTTTTCGTCAGATATAAATACTTCGTGTCCGAACCCGATGGCGGCGTCGCGGATTCGGCTAACAAGGCGAACGTTTGAGTACTTACTACTTTCCCTTGCTCGTCTAACGATGAAGCCTGCAGCGTGGCGGTGGGGAAATTGAAACGTAATTCAATGGCTGCGGCATTTTTATCACTGACGTAAAAAACCTGCGTTAAATTATCCGCACCCCAATATTTTCCGCCGCTGGGTTGCAGCGGTTTGATCTTAAATCGATATACGTTCTGCGTGCGTATATCCTGGCGCTGGGAGTACTCGGCATTGTATTGCGCGCTTTGCGGCGCGTTAACCGAGCAGCCGGTAAGTAACCCCATTAATATTAGTGCTGTAAATTTGCGCATCCTTTTCCCCGGCGATCGTTCATCTACTGGTGCCGGTTGATTATGCCCGTTATGACAAACGATAAAAAACACAGAACGCTACCAAAGCAGGTAGGTTTTTGCGCTCTGCACAATCTGCCACACCGCTAAAATAAGCTGTGCCATGCTTGTTATCGGATGCTGGAATAGAGAGAAAGAGATGACGATTACGCTATGCAAAGCTTGTGGTACCTCATATGAATTTAGCGAAAACCCTCCGCAACATTGCCCGATATGCGAAGACGAGCGGCAATTTATTCCGGTGGGCGGCCAGCAGTGGATTGCATTAAATAAGCTCACCGCATCGCACAGCAATAAGTGGCAACAGCATAACAGCGCGCTTTTTAGCATTCGCACTATTCCTGGCTTTGCCATTAATCAGCGGGCATTTCTGCTGCGTACGCCGCAGGGCAATATTCTATGGGACTGCATCGCCAACCTCGACGAGGCGACAAAAACGCTGGTTTCCGCGCTGGGTGGGCTGAAAGCCATCGCTATCTCACATCCGCATTACTACAGTTGTATGCAGGATTGGGCGGCGGAGTTCAAGGCGCCAATCTATTTGCATGGGGATGACCGCCAGTGGGTCATGCGAGACAGCCCGTGGATTACCTTTTGGGAGGGCGATAGCCTGCAACTGACGGCCGATGCCAGTCTGATTCGCCTGGGTGGGCATTTTGCTGGTGGCTGCGTCCTGCACTGGGCGCAGGGCGACGGCCTCCTATTATCCGGCGATATTGTCCAGGTGGCGCCCGGAGCAAACGCCGTTTCTTTCATGTGGAGCTATCCCAATATGCTACCGCTGCCGGCATCAACGGTCACGGATATCATTCATCGGCTGGCGGACGTGAAATTCAGCCAAATCTACGGCGCGTTTGAGGGGCGGGAGATTCTGAATAACGCCGGGGAGATCGTCCGTCGCAGCGGGGAAAAGTATGTTGCTTGTTTGACTAAGTAAATATAACTCTCTGTTTGCGCATATCGTCTTCATGGCTGCTTTCTTGCCTTTCTGTACTCATCTTAGGCGTTTTCACCCTGACGAAAAGTGCCATTTCCGGTCTCTATCGCATAAATCGGTATTTTCGATGCATCTTTTCCATTGCCGCTTCGCCTGCGCTCTTATTCTCAATAACTTATTATTTATCAATCTATTAAATATAAGGATTGCTTCCTGATAACCCCTTCACCAGGGTCTATGCTTATAGAAAAGCGCAGAAACGGGCGAAATGGCCGAATACCCCTGCTCCGGCAGGGTTGAAGTGATAATCATTATCACTAACATGAGGGTATGGCCCGATGGCGGCACTCGATGAGGTAGAGCGATGGAACTACAAACAAACACCTTTAATCCTGACGATTTCAACTGGCAGGGGCTAACGATGACCCCCGCTGCGGCGGCCCATATTCGCGATCTGATGCGCAAACAGCCGGACAAACAGGGACTGCGCCTGGGGATTAAAACCAGCGGCTGCGCCGGTTTTGGCTACGTGCTGGAAATGATTGCCGAGCCGGCGGACGACGATCTGCTGTTTGAACGCGACGGTGCGAAGCTGTTTGCGCCGCTGCAGGCGATGCCGTTCATTGACGGTACCGAACTGGATTATGTTCGCGAAGGCTTAAATGAAATATTCAAGTTTCATAACCCGAAAGCGCAGCACGAATGCGGCTGCGGCGAAAGCTTCGGGGTTCAGGCGGAGTAACTATGTCTCGAAATACTGAAGCAACTGACGATGTCAAAAGCTGGACCGGCGGCCCGCTCAACTATAAAGAAGGCTTTTTTACCCAGCTACAAACCGATGAGCTGGCCAAAGGCATTAATGAAGAGGTGGTACGCGCGATTTCCGCTCGCCGTAATGAACCGGAGTGGATGCTCGAATTTCGTCTCAACGCCTTTAAGGCCTGGCAGGAGATGGAGGAGCCGCACTGGCTGAAAGCGCATTACGATAAGCTTAATTATCAGGATTACAGCTACTACTCGGCGCCATCCTGCGGCAACTGCGACGAGACCTGCGCCTCGGAGCCCGGCGCGGTGCAACAGACCGGGGCAAACACCTTCCTGACAAATGAAGTCGAGGAAGCTTTTAACCTGCTCGGGGTACCGGTACGCGAAGGCAAAGAAGTCGCGGTGGACGCCATTTTCGACTCGGTATCGGTAGCAACCACCTATCGCGAGAAGCTGGCGGAGCAGGGGATCATCTTCTGCTCCTTTGGCGAAGCGATTCACGATCATCCGGAACTGGTGAAAAAGTATCTCGGTACCGTAGTGCCGGGCAACGACAACTTCTTCGCTGCGCTGAACGCCGCGGTTGCTTCCGATGGCACCTTTATCTACGTGCCGAAAGGCGTGCGCTGTCCGATGGAGCTGTCGACCTATTTCCGCATCAACGCCGAGAAAACCGGCCAGTTTGAACGTACGATTCTGGTCGCCGACGAGGGTAGCTACGTGAGCTATATCGAAGGCTGCTCGGCGCCGGTACGCGACAGCTATCAGCTGCATGCGGCGGTGGTTGAAGTCATCATTCATAAAGATGCGGAAGTGAAGTACTCCACCGTGCAGAACTGGTTCCCCGGCGACAACAATACCGGCGGCATCCTTAACTTCGTCACCAAGCGCGCGCTGTGCGAAGGCGAAAACAGCAAGATGTCGTGGACCCAGTCGGAAACCGGCTCGGCCATTACCTGGAAATACCCGAGCTGCATTCTGCGCGGCGATAACTCGATCGGCGAATTCTTCTCGGTGGCGCTGACCAGCGGCCATCAGCAGGCGGATACCGGGACCAAAATGATTCATATCGGCAAGAACACCCGTTCGACCATTATCTCGAAAGGGATCTCCGCCGGCCACAGCCAGAATAGCTATCGCGGGCTGGTCAAAATTATGCCGACCGCGACGAACGCCCGGAACTTCACCCAGTGCGATTCGATGCTGATCGGCCCGGACTGCGGAGCGCATACCTTCCCGTACGTCGAATGCCGCAATAACAGCGCTCAGCTGGAACACGAAGCCACCACCTCGCGGATTGGCGAAGATCAGCTGTTTTACTGCCTGCAGCGGGGTATTAGCGAAGATGATGCGATCTCAATGATCGTCAATGGATTCTGTAAAGACGTGTTCTCAGAATTGCCGCTGGAGTTCGCCGTCGAAGCGCAAAAATTGCTGGCTATTAGCCTTGAACATAGCGTCGGCTGATAATTAAGGAAAAAAGATGTTAAGTATTAAAGATTTGCAAGTCGCCGTAGAAGACAAAGAGATCCTGCGCGGGCTGAACCTTGAGGTGCGCCCCGGCGAAGTCCACGCGATCATGGGCCCTAACGGCTCAGGGAAAAGTACGCTCTCGGCTACCCTCGCCGGACGGGAGGATTACGAAGTCACCGGCGGCAGCGTCGAGTTTAAGGGCAAAGACCTGCTCGAACTCGCCCCGGAGGATCGCGCCGGGGAGGGCATTTTTATGGCTTTTCAGTATCCGGTGGAAATTCCAGGCGTCAGTAATCAGTTTTTCCTGCAAACCGCGCTCAACGCCGTACGCGCCTATCGCGGCCTGGAGGCGCTGGATCGTTTCGATTTCCAGGATTTAATGGAAGAGAAAATCAAACTGCTGAAGATGCCGGAAGATCTGCTAACTCGTTCGGTGAACGTTGGTTTCTCCGGCGGCGAGAAAAAACGCAACGATATTCTGCAAATGGCGGTGCTTGAGCCCGAGCTGTGTATCCTCGATGAATCGGATTCCGGGCTGGATATTGATGCCCTGAAGATTGTCTCGGAGGGGGTTAACTCACTGCGTGACGGCAAACGCGCCTTTATTATCGTCACCCACTATCAGCGTATCCTTGATTACATCAAACCGGATTATGTCCACGTGCTGTATCAGGGGCGAATCGTCAAGTCGGGCGATTTCACTCTGGTTAAACAACTGGAGGAGCAGGGCTATGGCTGGCTTACCGAACAGCAGTAACGCGCTGCAGCAGTGGCATCATCTGTTTGAAGCACAGGGCGAAGAACGCACGCCGCAGGCCAATCAGCATTTGCAACAGCTGTTGCGCCTGGGGTTGCCGACGCGCAAACATGAAAACTGGAAATATACACCGCTGGACGCGCTGCTAAGCGGCACGTTTGTTGCGACGCCGGCTACACTCAGCGTGGCGCAGCGCGACGCGCTGGCGCTCAACCTCGACGCCTGGCGGATGGTGTTTGTTGATGGCCGCTTCAGCCCGGCGCTCAGCGACGATCTCACCGCTAGCGGTTTTGACGTTAGCGTTGATAACCAGCGCCAGCATCTGCCGGATGCGGTACAGCCGGAAGTGTTTCTTCATCTCACCGAAAGTCTGGCGCAGACGGTAACCCGCATCGATGTGAAGCGCAATCAGCGCCCGGAGAAACCGCTGCTGCTGATGCATATTACCAGCGGACTGGCCGGCGACGAGCTTAATACCGCTCACTATCGCCATCATCTGGCGCTGGAGAGCGGGGCGCAGGCGACCATCATCGAGCACTATATTAGCCTTGATGAGCAGCGGCATTTCACCGGCGGACGCCTGACCATGGCAGTGGCGGATAACGCCCATCTGCAGCATATCAAGCTGGCGTTTGAAAATGGGCAAAGCTACCACTTCGCCCATAACGATCTGCTGCTTGGCCGCGATGCTTCGGCATTCAGCAGCAGCTTCCTGCTGGGCGGCGCGGTGTTACGACACCATACCAGTACCCGTCTGGCCGGTGAAAACAGCAATCTGCGCATTAACTCGCTGGCGATGCCGGTGAAAAACGAGGTCTGCGACAGCCGTACCTGGCTCGATCACCGCGTTGGCTACTGCAACAGCCGTCAACTACACAAAACCATCGTCAGCGATAAGGGGCGGGCGGTATTTAATGGCCTGATTAACGTCGCGAAACACGCGCTGAAAACCGATGGTCAGATGACCAATAACAATCTGTTGTTGGGAAGGCTGGCGGAAGTCGATACCAAACCGCAGCTGGAAATTTACGCCGACGACGTCAAATGCAGCCACGGCGCCACCGTCGGTCGTATTGATGACGAACAGCTGTTCTATCTGCGCTCGCGCGGTATCGACCAACAGGCGGCGCAGCAGATGATCCTTTACGCCTTCGCCGCCGAACTTACTGAAGCCATTAGCGATGACGCGCTGAAACAACAGGTGTTGGCGCGCATTGGCAAGCGCCTGCCGGGAGGGGATGCATGACATTTTCAGTAGAACGCCTGCGCGCCGATTTCCCGGTGTTGAGCCGCGAGGTTAACGGCCAACCATTGGTTTATCTCGATAGCGCCGCCAGCGCGCAGAAACCGGAAGCGGTGATTAACGCCGAAGCCGAGTTTTATCGCCATGGTTACGCTGCCGTTCATCGTGGTATCCACACGCTGAGCGCCGAAGCGACGGCGCGGATGGAGCAGGTACGCCAGCAGGCGGCCGCTTTTCTTAATGCCCGCTCGCCGGAAGAGTTGGTGTTCGTACGAGGTACCACCGAAGGCATCAATCTGGTAGCCAATAGCTGGGGCGGGGCTAACATCGGGACTGGCGATAATATTATCGTCAGCGAAATGGAACACCACGCCAATATCGTGCCGTGGCAGATGCTCTGCGCCCGCGTCGGCGCCGAGCTAAGAGTGATCCCGCTCAACCAGGACGGTACTTTACAACTCGATGTTATTCCCGGTCTATTTGACGACCGCACCCGGCTGCTGGCGATAACCCAGGTGTCGAACGTACTAGGGACAGAAAACCCGCTATCGGCGCTGATCCCGCTGGCGCATCAGCATGGCGCGAAGGTGCTGGTGGATGGCGCGCAGGCGGTGATGCATCACCCGGTGGATGTGCAGGCGCTGGATTGCGATTTTTACGTCTTCTCGGCGCATAAGCTGTACGGGCCGACCGGTATCGGCGTGCTGTACGCCAAAGAATCGTTGTTACAGGAGATGCCGCCGTGGGAAGGCGGCGGGTCGATGATTGCCACCGTCAGCCTGAGGGAGGGCACCACCTGGGCGAAAGCGCCGTGGCGCTTTGAAGCTGGCACGCCGAATACCGGTGGAATTATTGGCCTCGGCGCCGCGTTGGACTACGTCAGCGAGATTGGGCTTGAGCAGATCGGCGAATATGAGCAGACGCTGATGCGCTATGCCTTGCAGGAGCTGAAAAAGGTGCCGGATTTAACGCTTTACGGCCCGCAACATCGTTTGGGCGTCATCGCTTTCAACCTCGGGAAACATCATGCCTACGATGTCGGCAGTTTTCTCGATAACTACGGTATTGCGGTGCGTACCGGACACCATTGCGCGATGCCGCTGATGGCGTTCTATCAGGTTCCGGCGATGTGCCGGGCGTCGCTGGCGATGTACAATACGATGGAAGAGGTGGATCGGCTGGTGGCCGGGCTGCAGCGGATCCACAAATTACTGGGTTAAAGGACGCGACTATGGCGGCATTACCAGACAAAGACAAATTGCTGCGCAACTTTTCTCGCTGCGCTAACTGGGAAGAGAAGTATCTCTACATCATTGAACTCGGCCAGCGCCTGGCGCCGCTCAGCGCGGAAGAACACATCGCGCAGAATATTATTCAGGGCTGCCAAAGCCAGGTGTGGATCGTGATGGAGCAGGAGCCATCCGGCGTGATTACCCTACGCGGCGATAGCGATGCGGCCATCGTCAAAGGGCTGATTGCGGTAGTATTCATCCTTTATGACCGCATGACCGCGCAGGATATTAGCGAATTCGATGTACGCCCGTGGTTTGAAAAAATGGCGTTGACCCAACATCTTACCCCCTCCCGCTCGCAGGGCCTTGAAGCGATGATCCGCGCAATTCGCGCGAAAGCCGCAAATCTCAGCTAGAATAAACAGGTAGATTTCATTCTGTTACGTGCGACGAAGGCGAACGCTTTCGTCGCCGCGCAGATCCTGGCGTTTTATCAGCGAAAGAAGGAATCTCAGTATGAAACGCGCGTCTCTCATCGCAATGACCCTTCTCGCAGCTCTGAGCGCGCAGCACGGCGCCTGGGCTGTCGATTATCCGCTTCCCCCAGCCAACAGCCGTTTGATTGGCCAAAACCAATACTGGACGGTACAGGAAGGGGATCGCAACCTGCAGGCTATCGCCCGCCACTTCGACACGGCGGCGATGCTGATTCTTGAAGCCAACGATACGATTGCGCCGGTGCAGCCGAAGCCGGGCACACGGGTCTTAATCCCATCGCAGATGCTGCTGCCGGATGTCCCGCGTGAAGGCATTGTCGTCAACCTGGCCGAGCTGCGGCTGTACTATTTCCCGCCGGGGCAAAATCAGGTGCAGGTTTATCCGCTCGGCATTGGCCAGTTGGGGCTGGAAACGCCGGAGATGACCACCCGTGTCGGGCAGAAAATCCCTAACCCGACCTGGACGCCGACTGCCGGTATTCGCGCGCGCTCGCTGGAGAAGGGCATTAAGCTGCCGCCGGTGATCCCCGCCGGGCCCAATAACCCATTAGGCCGCTACGCGCTGCGACTGGCCTACGGTAACGGCGAGTATCTGATCCACGGCACTAATGCGCCTGATAGCGTCGGGCTACGGGTGAGTTCCGGCTGTATGCGAATGAACGCTGACGACATCAAGGCGCTGTTCAGCCAGGTGCGCGCCGGCACGCCGGTACGGATTATCAATCAGCCGGTGAAGTTCGCGGTAGAACCCGATGGTAAACGCTATGTAGAGGTCCACAGGCCGCTTTCGCAAACTGAAGGGGAAAATACCCGGACAATCTCTTACACGCTTCCTGCCGCGTTTCACGCCTTTTCTGACGATAAAGCGGTGGATGACCTGCAGCTGAAAAAAGCGCTGTCGCGAAGAGCGGGCTATCCGGTGGTGGTTTCTGAAGGGGCGGGCAGCGTGACGAGCGAGCTGTCAGCGCAGAATAGCCAGCAGAATGACACTAAACTGACGCAGTAGGGTAAAACAACAGGCAAAAAAAATGGCGCACAATGTGCGCCATTTTTATTACCAGAACTCTTACTTACGGTAAGAGTGAGCCTGGTTGTCCAGACGCTGGTTAGCGCGAGCTGCGTCGTCTTTAGCAGCCTGAACGTCAGAACGCATTGCGTTCACGTCGTTGCTCAGCTGGTCAACTTTAGCGTTCAGAGTCTGAACGTCAGAAGACAGCTGATCGATTTTAGCATTGCTGGAGCAACCAGCCAGCAGAGTAGAACCCAGGATTACCGCGCCCAGTACCAGTTTAGTACGATTCATTATTAATACCCTCTAGATTGAGTTAATCTCCATGTAGCGTTACAAGTATTACACAAACTTTTTTGGGATGAGAATATTTTTTTTACCCGAATGCACTTATTTTTGATCGTTCGCTCAAAGAAGCATCGAATTCGTAGATCTAGTTTAAAAAGCGCTGTGAAAACAGAAGGCTTCCATCGGATTCATCTTAGATAATCTCTTATTAAATAGTAAAATCCGATTTGCATTTTTATTAAGAACAGCTAGTGAATGAATAAAAAAAAGCGCCCCGACTGGAGCGCTTTAAAAAAAGATAAAATAACCTGTAAATTATTACAGCACGTGCACGGAGGCTGTGTTAGTGGTGCCGCTTGGAACCAGCGCGCCGGAAACCATCACAACTACGTCGCCTTTACGCGCCAGACCGCTCTGCAGCGCCAGCTCTTTACCCAGGTGGTAGAAATCATCAGTAGAGGCGATCTCTTTCACCAGCTGCGGTACTACGCCTTTGCTCAGGACTAACTGACGGGCGGTGGTTTCGTTGGTGGTTAACGCAAGGATAGTGGCGTCCGGGAAGTATTTACGCACGGCACGTGCGGATTTACCGCCCTGGGTGGCGACGACGATCAGCGGTGCTTCCAGTTTCTCAGCGGTTTCAACTGCGCCGCGGCAAACCGCTTCGGTGATGCGCAGTTTACGGTTGTCGTTGTTGTAATCCAGACGGCTGGTCATCACGCGGTCGGTACGCTCGCAGATGGTCGCCATAATGGTAACGGCTTCCAGCGGGTATTTACCTTTCGCGGATTCGCCGGACAGCATAACGGCATCGGTGCCGTCGAGGATGGCGTTAGCGACGTCGCCTGCTTCAGCGCGGGTCGGGCGCGGGTTTTTGATCATGGAATCCAGCATCTGGGTCGCGGTGATAACGACTTTGCGCGCGCGGATACATTTTTCGATGATCATCTTCTGCGCGAAGATAACTTCTTCAACCGGGATTTCAACGCCCATATCACCACGCGCAACCATGATGCCGTCGGATGCTTCGAGGATTTCGTCGAAGTTGTTCAGGCCTTCCTGGTTTTCGATTTTAGAGATGATCTGGATGTTTTCGCCGCCGTGCGCCTTCAGGTGCTCGCGGATTTCAACCACGTCAGAACGCTTACGGATAAAGGAAGCGGCTACGAAATCAACGCCTTGCTCACAACCGAAGATCAGGTCCTGCTTGTCTTTTTCAGCCAGCGCCGGCAGAGCGATAGAAACGCCCGGCAGGTTAACGCCTTTGTTCTCGCCGAGGTCGCCGTTGTTCAGCACTTTACAGATAACTTTGTTACCTTCGATCGCGGTCACTTCCATGCCGATCAGACCATCGTCGACCAGTACGGTGTTGCCGACGCTCAGATCGGTGGTGAAGCCTTCGTAGGTCACCGCAACGATTTCATTGTTGCCGACCACGGACTTGTCAGTGGTAAAGGTAAAGGTCTGGCCCGCTTTCAGGGAGACGTCGTTACCGCCTTCCAGCTTGATGGTGCGGATTTCCGGCCCTTTGGTGTCCAGCAGGATTGCGGCTTTCTTACCGGTTTTGTTCATCACATTGCGCAGGTTCTGGATGCGCTGACCGTGTTCCGCATAGTCGCCGTGAGAGAAGTTCAGACGCATGACGTTCATGCCCGCGTCCAGCATTTTGGTCAACATCTCTTCGGATTCGGTTTTCGGACCGATGGTGCAAACAATTTTGGTCTTTTTCATGACAGTCTTAGTCTTTAAGTTGTGAAGGATATGGAAATCTCGCTCCGGGGGCGCACTGCCGCGGAGTCAAACCTGTGTTACGAAAGTTGCAATGCCACGCTCTAAGGATAGGTGACAACAAAAGAGCGTGCAGAAGAATGTGTGCTGGCGGTTCAGCCCATGAAAAGTGGCAATGTTTTGTACGTTTTTTTGTGCAGTCCAATGCGCTGAAACCATTCAAGAAAGAATCGAGGCGCATTATACGCTGGCGAAACGAAAAAGGAAAATAAAAACGGTGTTTCATTTTTAGTGTGATTAATGTAACAAAATTCACACGATTCGCTCGCGAAGCTGCAACACATTTTTGCCGCAGCGGATCAGATTAAACGGCGTTTTATCACATTTACAAACCTATTAAAGGCAGTAAAACGCTTCATTGAGTGAAAAAAAATAGCGCAGTTTGCTTTATTATAAAATCGTATCAATAATGAATTGATTGATAATGATAATTTACGAGTCTTAATAATGGGAAATAAAGCGAAAGACGACGAACTCTATCAGGAAATGTGCCGCGTAGTGGGTAAGGTGGTATTGGAAATGCGCGATCTTGGTCAGGAGCCGAAACATATTGTTATTGCCGGTGTCGTACGCACCGCGCTGGCAAATAGCAAAATTGAACGTTCAGCGCTCACCCGCGAGGCGATGGAAAGGGTGATTCACGCGTTGTCGGGGCACTAAGCACCGCGCCCCGATATAAGTAATGCTTAAGAGATAACGAACCGAATCACCGCTTTTACCGCAATCTCGCAGTGGTGTGAAACCATTGCTTCGTCGTCGATTTCAGGCAGCGGATCGTCGAGATACAGGCTGCTAAAAGTATAAAAATTCGATACCTGATAGAAGCTAAAACTACTGATCAGCCGATGCACGTCGCGCGCCTGCAGACCGGCCTGGAAAATCCCCTGTTGCTGGCCGCGTTGCAGAATATCTTCGATAATCGACAGCGCGGTACGGTTCAGCGGTTTCAGCTCCCCGGAACCCTTCAACCACTTGCCGCGCTGCATGTTTTCCATACAGATAACTCGCATGTAGTCGGCGTGAGTGGCGTGATAGCGCACGCTCCATTTAACCAATTGCACCAGCGCCTCGACCGGTGGCAGGTGCTCCAGCCCCAGCTGTTGTTCCGTTTCACGGATCCGCGCATACACATGTTGCAGTACCGCCTGGTACAGCTGCTCTTTGCTCTTGAAGTAGTAGACCACCATGCGCTTGGTGGTTTGCGCCTCAATGGCGATCTGCTCCATACGCGCGCCGGGGAGGCCATATTCGGCAAACACGGTGATGGCGGCGGCAAAGATGCGCTCTTTCAGGGATTGTGCTTCATCATGAGCAACGAGGGACATAACGACTCCTTTTTCTATGGAGACAAAAAATACACATAATGATCACAATTTAGCAACCAAATCTGGCGCCTGTGAACCAAATGATACATAGTCAGTGCTCATGTCGAATGATGACCCGAGGACTCTTATGTTGCGTTCCATCGCTACCGTCTCGATATCCGGTACTTTACCCGAAAAGCTGCACGCTATCGCCGCGGCCGGTTATCAGGGCGTTGAAATCTTTGAAAACGATCTGCTCTATTATACGGGCACGCCGCGCGATATTCGCAACCTTGCCGCTGAATTAGGGCTAAAAATCACCCTTTTTCAACCCTTTCGCGATTTTGAGGGCGCCAGCCGCGCGCAGTTTGCCGCTAACCTACAGCGGGCGAAGCGGAAATTCGCCCTGATGCATGAACTGGGTTGCGACACCATGCTGCTCTGTAGCAACGTCCAGCCGGACTGTTCGGCCGATATCGAACTGCAGGTCGCCGACCTGCGCGCGCTGGCCGATCTCGCCGAGCAGGAGGGGGTTGTCATTGGCTACGAAGCGCTGGCGTGGGGTACTCACGTTAACCACTGGCGTCAGGCATGGGAACGGGTGCAGCGGGTTAACAGCCCGGCGATGGGCATCGTTCTTGATAGTTTCCATATTCTGTCGCTCGGTGATGATCTACAAGGCCTTGCCGAGGTGCCGGTTGAGAAAATCACCTTCCTGCAGCTGGCCGACGCGCCGTTGATGAAGATGGATGTCCTCGAATGGAGCCGTCATTTCCGCTGCTTCCCGGGCCAGGGGCAACTGCCGCTGGTGGATTTCGCCTGTGAACTGACGCGCTGCGGCTATCGCGGCCCCTGGTCGCTGGAGATTTTCAATGACGGCTTTCGCGCCTCACCCAACGGCGCCACGGCAAAAGATGGCTACCGTTCATTGCTGTGGCTCGAAGAGCAGACCCGTCGGCAGCTTGCGGATAGCGACGCGGCGTTATTTTCGCCACCTGCGCTACCGCACTATGACGGCCTGGAGTTTATTGAGTTCGCCGCCAGTCCGGCGGAGTCTACCGCGCTAGGCCAGCGCCTGACGCAGTTGGGCTTTAAGCTTCAGGGCAAGCATCGTTCCAAGCAGGTTGCACTCTGGCGTAATGGCGAGGCGCGGGTGATTGTTAACGCGCAGCCGCACAGCTGGGCCGACCATTTTCATCAGCGCCACGGCATCTCGTTGTGCGCAATGGCGCTGCGGGTGAGCCACAGCGCACCGGTTGTGGAGCGCGCCCGCGCCTACGGTTATGCCACCTGGCAGGGGGATGCCGGTCCTAATGAGAGTTCGATCCCGGCGGTTTGCGCCCCGGATGGCAGCCTGATCTACCTGGTTGAAACCGGTGACGACATCTACGCCCGCGATTTTCATTTGCAGGCAGACGCGCCGCGCGAGGACTACTGCGGTATTGACCATCTGGCGTTAGGCATGGAGGCCGATAGCCGCGACAACTGGATTATCTTTTTCCGTACGGTTTTCGGCTTCAGTCTCGAACACGAACAGACGTTGCCCGACCCATACGGCCTGGTGCGCAGCCTGGCGGTTCATAGCCCGCAGGGCGATATCCGTCTGGCGCTGAATATTTCGCAAAGTCGAGCCACGCAGATAGCGCGTTCGGTCGCCTGTTATCAGGGCGCCGGGCTACAGCACGCCGCTTTTGCCTGTCGCGATTTACCCGCAACGCTCGAAAATCTGCCGCAGGCCGCGCTGAACGCGCTACCGATCCCGGCGAATTACTATGAGGATCTGCTGGCGCGCTTCGGTGGAGAGTCGCAGGTAGAGACGCTGCAACGCCTGCAAATTCTCTACGACCGTGATACCCGCGGCGGCGAATTCCTCCATCTTTATACCCGTCCATTCGCGGCGGGGCGTTTCTTCTTCGAATTGACCGAACGGCGCGACGGTTACGCCCAGTACGGCGCGGTAAATGCCGCCGTCCGCCTTTCGGCGATGCAGTACAGTTAAACGTAGCAAATGGTTCACAACACAACATCGCAAACACAATAACAACATTCATCTGTACTCAAGACAGGAAACGACTATGAACTCTTATAGCCATAACCAGGCGACGGCGGCGGATACCGCGACCACCGCGCCTCGCTCCCGGCGGCGTATCGGGATCCTGGCGCTGCTGGCCGTCGGCACGATGATTAACTATCTCGACCGCACGGTGCTCGGTATCGCCGCGCCGAAACTGACCGCCGAGCTCGGCATTGATGCCGCCATCATGGGAATTGTCTTTTCGGCCTTTGCCTGGACCTACGCACTGGCGCAAATCCCCGGCGGTATTTTCCTCGATCGTTTCGGCAATAAGGTGACCTATTTCCTCTCATTGGCGCTGTGGTCGCTGTTCACCTTATTTCACGGTATGGCGATTGGCTTGAAAACGCTGTTGCTGTGTCGCTTCGGGCTTGGCGTCAGTGAAGCGCCCTGTTTTCCGGTCAACAGCAGGGTAGTGAGTACCTGGTTTCCACAGCAGGAGCGCGCGAAGGCCACGGCGGTCTACACCGTCGGTGAATATCTCGGGCTGGCCTGTTTCTCGCCGCTGCTGTTCTGGATTATGGGCAGCTTCGGCTGGCGTGCGCTGTTTATCAGCGTCGGGGTTGTTGGCATCCTGTTCGCGCTGGTCTGGTGGCGTTGCTACCGCGAACCCCATCAGGACAGCCGCCTGAGCGACAGTGAACGCGAACATATTCTTCGTGGCGGCGGACTGGCTAGCGCGCAGCAGCAGCAAAACGCTTTTAGCTGGCCGCTGGTGCGCCAGCTGTTGGCAAAACGACAGGTGATTGGCGCCAGCGTCGGTCAATTCGCCGGTAATACCGTGCTGGTCTTCTTTCTGACCTGGTTTCCAACGTACCTGGCGACCGAGCGCCACATGGCGTGGTTGAAAGTAGGCTTCTTCGCCATCTTGCCGTTTCTCGCCGCGGCGGGTGGCGTGCTGTTTGGCGGCTGGCTCTCCGACAAGCTGCTGAAAGCCACCGGTTCGGCCAATCTGGCGCGTAAGCTGCCTATCGTCGTCGGGCTGATGATGGCCAGCAGCATTATTTCCGCCAACTGGCTGCCGAGCGACCTGGCGGTGATCCTGATGATGTCATTTGCCTTCTTTGGCCAGGGAATGGTCGGCCTAGGCTGGACATTAATTTCCGATATCGCGCCGCAGGGGATGGGCGGGATAACCGCCGGCATCTTTAATTTCTGCACCAATCTGGCGGGGATCCTCACGCCGCTGATTATCGGTTTTATCGTTGCCGCTTCCGGTAGTTTTTTCTACGCGCTGGTCTATATCGGCGGCGCGGCGTTGCTTGGCGTAGTGGCCTATCTGTTTATTCTTGGCGATGTCAAACGCATCGAACTTTCGCAGTAACAACAGGAGTAGGGCATGATCATTAGTGGTCATACGCGGCTGATAGCGCATCTTGGTTATCCGACCGCCAGTTTTAAAGCGCCGATGATTTATAACCCATGGCTGGCCCATTGCGAGGCGGACGTTAAAGTGGTGCCGATGGGGGTGAAGCCGGAGGATTACGCGGCGCTGGTGCCAGCGCTGTTTTCCATGACTAACATCGTCGGCGCGCTGGTCACCATGCCGCATAAAATGGCTACCTGCGGGCTGGTAGACCAACTGAGCCCGACGGCGGCAATCGCCGGCGCCTGCAATGCCATCCGCCGCGAAGCCGACGGCAGCCTGCGCGGCGATATGTTCGATGGCGAAGGCTTTGTGCTGGGGATTAAGCGCAAGGGCTTTCAACCACAAGGGGCGCGGGCGCAGGTGTTCGGCTGCGGCGGCGTCGGCTCGGCGATTGCCGCATCGCTGGCGGCCGCAGGGGTTAGTACCTTGACGCTGTTCGATACCTCTTTATCCGCCGCCGAGGCGCTGGCGCAGCGGCTGCATCAGCACTATCCGCGTCTGGAGATCGTTCTGATGCAGCGCGATCCCGCCGCGCAGGATCTGGTGGTCAACGCCACGCCGCTGGGCATGAAAGCGGATGATCCGCTACCGCTGGACGTTTCGCGCCTGTCGCCGCGTACCTGGGTCGGCGAAGTGGTGATGAGCGTTGAATATACTCCGCTACTGCGGGCGGCGCAGGCGCTGGGGTGTCCGATTCAGCGCGGTACCGATATGCTGTTCGAAATGATTCCGGCCTATCTCGAGTTCTTCCAGCTGCCGGTGGCGACGCCGGAACAGCTGCGCGAACGGGCGGAAATTCGCTACTGAATCAACAAAAAAGGCGTTATCCTGGCGCTATATTTTCATCTTTATAGCGATTCGTGTGATGACCCCTTCATTGACGCTGCTGGCGGCGGGAAGCCTGAAAAGCGCTTTCCTCCCGCTGCTGGCGCGATTTCAGCAGCTTAGCGGCATTCAGGTCGAGGCGCAGTTTGGCCCGGCCGGCCTGCTGCGCGAACGCATTGAAGGCGGCGAACGCTGCTCGCTGTTCGCCTGTGCGAATACCGAACACCCTCAGGCGCTGCTGCAAGCCGGGCTTGCGATAAAATGCTGTTCGTTTGCCGCTAACCGACTGATGCTGACCGTGCGCCGCACGCCTGATACCGATCGCGCTGACTGGCTGGCGTTACTGCACGATTCTCGGCTGCGGCTGGCGACCTCGACGCCGGGCTGCGATCCTTCCGGTGATTACACCTGGCAGCTTTTTGCCCGTCTTGAGGCCAGCTATCCGGGCCTCGGACGGACGTTGATGGCCCGGGCGCAACAGCTGGTCGGCGGTCGGGCGTCGCTCACTGTACCGTCGGGCGCTACCGCAGGGGCATGGCTAATTGGCGAAGACTTTGCCGATCTGTTTATCGGCTACGCCCACTATGCGGTTCAGATTACGGAGAGCGCGCAGTTTCGCACGTTACTCATTCCCGAGCCGTGGAATATTCGCTGCGAATATCAGCTGGCAGAAATTGAGGAGAGCGCCGCCGCGCGGCAGCTACGGCGCTTTATCACCGCTGAGGAAGGGCAGAATTTTCTGCGCGCGGCAGGTTTTTTGGCCGTTAACGATGGATCGTAAACTGCGGCGCCAGTAACGGCACCGCGCTACCGGGATGGTCGATTTTGTGGACCGGCAGCCCGTAGGCGCGCCGCAGGTTTGTCTCGCTGAGCACCGCGAACGACTCTCCCGCCAGCCATTCGCCGCCGGGCAACAGCAGCAGGGTATGGCTGGCGACCTGCAGGGCGTGAGTCGGATCATGGGTGGTGAACATCACGGTGCGCTTCTGCCGATGAGCAAGGTCGCTAATCAGCTGTAACACAATCTGTTGATTGGCCAGATCCAGCGCTGAGCAGGGTTCGTCTAACAGGATATTCTGACTCTCACTGACCAGCGCGCGGGCAATGAGCGCCAACTGCTGCTGTCCGCCGGACAGGGCGCGAAAAAGCCGATTGGCCAGCGCGGCGATCCCCAACTGCGCCAGCGCCTGTTGAACCTCCCGTTCATCTTCCGGCCCCGGCTGCGCGAACAGATCGACGTGGCGGGCGCGCCCCATCAGTACTACATCGCGTACCTGCCAGCCGAATGCCGGACGAAACGACTGCGGCACGATGGCGATGCCGCCTTCTACGCTAAACTTTCCGCCGAGCGGCGGCAGAACGCCGGTCAGGGTATCCAGTAGCGTGCTTTTGCCGCGACCATTGGCGCCCAGTATCGCCCAGATTTGCCCGTGACGGCACTGCATTGATAGTGGGGAGAAGAGCGGCTGACGATGGCCATAGCGCAGGGTGTCCAGTGATAATGAAATGTTCATTGGGCCACTCCGCGGCGTTGGGACCGAATGAGTAAAAGGGTAAACAGCGGCGCGCCGAGCAGGGCGGTAATAATGCCAATCGGAATCTCCGCCTGGGTTAAGGTGCGCGCCAGGTCGTCCACCACCACCATAAACGCGCCGCCGAGCCAGAATGCCGTTGGCAGCAGTCGGCGGTGATCGGCACCAACCAGCAGTCGCGCCAGGTGCGGAATCACCAGCCCGACCCAGGCGATGCTGCCGCTGACCGCGACCTGGGCGGCGACCAGCACCGCGCAGCAAACCAACACTCCGCGGCGCAATGTGGTCACCGAAACGCCAAGACCGCGCGCATCTTTATCATCCAGCGCCAGCAGGTTGATACGCCAGCGCAGCTTTAGCAGGATAGCGGCGGCGACGGCGACCGGCAGCGCCATGGACAGCACTTTATGCCAGTTAGCGGTGGCAAAGCTGCCGAGCAGCCAGAAAACGATATTCGGCAGGGTTTCTTCCGTGTCGGCAAGGTACTGCATCAGGCTGACCAGCGCGGCAAAGAAACCGCTGAGAATAATGCCGGAAAGGATCAGCGCTAGCGTGTTTTCACGCCCTTGCAGCCTGGCAATCAGATAAACCAACGCCAGCGCGGCGAGGCCGAAGAAGAAGGTACACCCCATCATCGATATGATGTCAAAACCCAGCAGGATCGCCAGTGTGCCGCCGAAGGCGGAGCCGGAGGTCACGCCGATGATATGCGGGTCGACCAGCGGGTTGTGGAATACGCCTTGTAAAGTCGCGCCGCATAGCCCCAGCGAGCCGCCGGCCAACAGCGCCATCGCTACCCTGGGAAGCCTGACTGACCAGACTATCTGCCCGGCGATGCCGCTATCGGGCGCGCCATGCGTAAGCTCATGAAAGACCTCATTCAGGCTGAGGTGGTACTGCCCCAGGCATAGCGAAGCGATAGCGATAAACAACGTCGCCGCCGTTAGCCCGCCGTGCAGCAGGGGCCAGTGAAGGTTACTGCGCATTCGGCGTCCATTTCACGCGGTAGAAGCGTTGATAGTAATCCTGCGCTTTCGCATCGACATCGACGTTCCGGTAGCGGGAAGGATAGAGCTTTTTCGCCATCCACAGTTCGCCTATCGCCAGCGCTTCCGGCATTGGGTAGCCCCAGGCCTTGGCGTATTCCGGCATCAGCCATACCCGGTGGTTTTTCACCGCGTCTATCGCTTGCCATTGCGGGTCGTTTTCAATCTGTTTGACCACCTGCGGATAGCGGTCCTGGACGAAGATCACCTCAGGGTTCCACTGCAGAACCTGTTCCACCGAGACCTGACGGGCACCCTTAACCGTCGCGGCCGCAACGTTCAGCGCCCCGGCATGCTTCATCATCAGACCGGTATATTTGCCGGAGCCGTAAGTGTTGAGATCTGGATTGGCCATATACACGCGCACCCGCTGGCTGTCAGGGATACCGGCGACCGGAGCGTTAGCTTCTGCCCGCGCCGCAAAGGTGTAATCAATCAGCGCTTCGGCCTGGTTTTGGCGTTCGACGACTTCGCCAATCAGGCGGATCCCCTGTTTAAGCCCGTCGTTATAGGCCTGCTCTTCATTGGCCATTGTCGGGTTCATTTTGTTTTTCTCGCCCGCCGCGTCCTGACGCAGGGATATCGCGACGACCGGAACCCCGGCGTTTTGGATCTGCTGGATCATCGCCTGCGGCGCGTAATTGGCGACGAACACCACCTGCGGATGCAGCGCCAGCAGGCTTTCGATATTGACCTGAGTTAAATCGCCCGGCGTCGGCAGATTTTCAATAGCGGGCATAAAGCGGACAAACTGCGGCCCGAGCTGTTTTTTCCAACTGCTTAACACGCCGACGATATCGTCGCCGGCATTCAACTGGACCAGGAGATTTAGCGTCTGGTGCTGCAGGACGACCGCGCGGGTGATGTGGTCCGGCAGCGTAACCTGGCGGCCCAGTTGGTCGGTGACGGTGCGGTCGGCAAAGGCCTGGCTGGTGAACAGGCTGGCGCTGAACAACGTTAGCGCCAAAAGTAAACGGTGTGGTGACATGGATTAACCCGGTTGGATAAGAATAAGCGATATATATTAAATTATATAGCGATACCGGGAACAAAGCATCCACATCTTGCGTATCGAGCGGCTTTGACCTACGGTAAATCCACCACCAATCCATTCATGCGCCGTTATGTCTTATCCATCCCGCTTATTAAGTGATATCCCCGGTATTCGTTACGCTTTTCTCGATGTGCACGAAACCGCCGCTTTTCCGTACAGCGAAATGGCGCCGGTTAAGCTGGTGCACGGCAATGTTGTTCATCATTATCAGGGGCCGCAGGCAGAGCGGCCGCATGCCGATGCTGTATTTACGGCTCTGCGTGGGCAAAAGGTCGGCGTCGTCACCGCCGACTGTTTACCGCTGTTAATGGCCTCGCGGGATGGGCGCTATGTTTGCAGCGTGCATGCCGGCTGGCGAGGAGCGGCCAGCGGCATTATCGAAAACAGCCTGGCGCTATTTCGCCAGCATCAGGTGGCGATAGAAGATGTTGTGGTGGTCTGCGGGCCGCATATTCACGCCTGCTGCTATGAGGTTTCGGCCGAGTTTTATCAGTTGCTGTTGACCATGCCGGCGGGCAAGCTGGCAAAACGGTACAATGACGAGCTGTTTCATCAGCGCCTCGCCCCGCCAGAAACCGGGCAAGCGCAGGCGACCGGGAACGATAATCTGTGGTTCGATCTCCGCGCGCTGGCGCAGCGGGTGCTGCAACAGGCCGGGGTGGCGGTGGAAAATACCGAATGGCTGGGAAGCTGTACCTACTGCACGCCGCAGGCGCTCGGCTCCTACCGTCGGCGCACCCATTTTCCGGCGGCGAAAACCTTCCAATATTCATGGATTATGCGCGAATGAGATAAAATGATGTTTGCTGATGTGTAACATTGGCGCACGCTTGCTATCTCTACGGTCCTTCAAACAAGGAGGATCGTAAAATGAAAGCTAACTCAGTTGTACTGGCCCTGACCCCGCTGCTGGCCGCCAGCGCTTTTTCCGCCCATGCAGGACCGCAAGCCCAGGCGGTATGCGGTTACAGCCACACTCTTGGCGACGACGCGATTATGATGTTCGGTATGCCAAACCAGGCGATGTGGCATGATTTCTTCGGCAATACCCACACCGACGCGGTCTCAACTTATCAAACCCTGCGCGCGCAGCCGGAAACCACCTGTGATAACAAGGCCGATAGTTCCGCCTATTGGGCGCCGTCAATGAAGTTGCCGGATGGACAAATTGTCACTCCGGCTTATCAGAAAACCTATTACCAGGCGACCAAAGTCGAACAGTATCCGCTGCATCCTTTCCCGTCGGGGTTAGAGCTGCTGGCTGGCGACCACCACGGCTCCGCGCCGAGCTCACGGATAACCTTCCTGTGCGCCAACGGTAAAGGCTATAGCAACAAGGCAGGTGAGGTTTGCGGCCTACGTAAAGCGGGCGACGCGGTGCAGTTTAATATCGGTATTCAGTTCCCCAACTGCTGGGATGGCGTCAACCTGAAGCCGAGCCACGGTCACAGCAACGCCGCCTATGATGTCAACGGCGCCTGCCCGGCCGACTATCCGGTAAAAATCCCGACGGTTAATATGAATATCGCCTACGTGCTGCCGCAGATTAAATCACTGGACACGGCAAAAATTGAGCTGTCGATGGACCCGGTTATGAAGGGCGATAAACGTGAAGAGAAGTGGGGCAGCATCTATACTGCCCATGCTGATTTCATGAACGGCTGGACGGTCGAGGGCGCGCACTTCATGACCGAACACTGTATGAATGAAGGCATGGATTGCGGGACCAACGTGCCTTATAGCTTCTCGCTGGCGGAAGAAAACGCGGTGGTCGAGAGCGCGCAGCCGAATGTTAACTTCGGGGCGCCTGGAGCGCTGCAGATTTCCGATAACTGGAAGAACGGTGGCCGTACCAGCAACCCGGAAACCCTGACCCTGGTGAAGTTTAAAATCCCGGCGCTGCCGAAAGATCAGGATGCGTCGCTGTTTAAATATCGCCTGCGTCTGTACGGCGGCAAAGTGGAAACTAACGGCGCGGACCAGATCTTCTTCTACCCGGCCAGTAATGACTGGAGCGCGGCGAGCGTGACCTGGAAGCATCGGCCGGCCTGCAGCTACAACTCTGATGCTCAACTGTATCTCAATTCATCTCGTGAGTATCGGATGGTGGATATCGATAAAGCAGTGCGTAAGGCGCTGGCGGAAGGGAAAACCGAGATCTCCTGGTACATCGGCGGCGACCGTCAGGGCAACCACTATCAGTTTGACGCCGCAGCGGCGCAGAAGCAGCCGATCCTGATGCTGGTTGGCTTTAAAACCACCCCGGAAATTTAATTTCCAATAAAGGTAAGCTATTCCCGGTGGCCGTGTCGCCACCGGGTTTGTGACTTACAACACTTTAAAGCCGTGGGTACCATCGCGCGCTAACTGTTCCACCAGGCCATACTCCCAGTCGAGATAAGCCTGCATTGCCTCAGCGGAGTTATCGGTTCCTTCATAAGGCCGTCGATAGCGATCGCCGCGCGGCGTTGCCAGATGCGTCTCGCCCTGTTCCAGCGCCAGCCCGGCATCAATCCACGCCAGCGTCCCGCCGCTTAACAGTTGTACCGGCTTACCGGTCAATGCCGCGACTTCAGGTACGGCATAGCGGGCCAGCAGGCTGCTGCCGCAGGTGACAACGTAACGTTTTGCGGAAGGAATGCGTTCAAGCGCCTGACGCAGCTGTGAACGCGCCAGCCACCAGGCGCCGGGGATATGCCGCGCGACATAGTTCGCGCTGGTGGTGAAATCCAGTACCACGGTGCCGGGTTCACGCAATTGTTCCGCTAACTGCGCTGGGGTTATCTCCTCAGCCTGCGGCGCCGGCGGTACGCTGGCGGGCGGAACGCCGCGTTCGCTCAATTGCTCCACGCGGACATCGCGTAAAACCGCCACTTCCCAGCCCATCTGCGCTAACCAGGACGCTGCTATCGGCGCGCGTATCTCATCATCGGAGACCAGCACAATCCGTGCTCCGCGTACGCTGGCATAATGATCGGTTTCCTGCACCAGCTGGCCGCCGGGCGCATTCACGCTGTGCGGCAGATGGCCTGCGGCATACTCCTCGGGGCTGCGAACATCAAACAGATAGGTGGTGCGGCTCGGCTGCTGTTGCCAGCGGGCTAAAGTCGGGGCATCAATGAAGGCCACGCCAGCGCGCTCGGCCAACTGCGTCACCGCAGCCACGCGCTGCGCTGAGGCGCGGAAATCGGCGTCGTAGCGACGCTGTTGGCCGTGCTCGAGTTCCAGTCCGGCTAAGGTCCAGCCGATGGTACCGTTGCGCAGTGCGTATACCGGATTGGCTAAGCCGGCATTGCGCAGCGATTGGGTACCGACAATGCTGCGGGTACGGCCGGCGCAGTTAACGATCACTGTCGTTTGCGCCGACGGCAGTAGGCCTTCGATGCGTAACGCCAGCTCCCCGCCGGGCACGCTGATGCTGCCGGGAATATTCATCGTTTGATACTCATCGAAACGCCGCGCGTCGACCACCACGACCGGCTGGGGACCCTCGATCAGCGCCTTCACTTCCTCGGCGCTCAACGAGGGCGTCTGGCGCTCGCTCTCTACCAGCTCGCCGAACGCTTTGCTCGGTGAGTTAACGTCCTGAAAGAGCTCGCCGCCACTGCGCTTCCAGCCCGTCAGGCCGCCAGCCAGTAGCGCGACATCCTGATAGCCCCAGCGTTGCAGCCGTTCAAGGGCCTGCTCCGCGAGACCTTCGCCGTTATCGTAGAGGGTAATCGGCGTCGTCAGGCGCGGCACGCGGCGAAAAATCTCCAGCTCCAGCTTGCTGAGCGGCAAATTAGCGGCAAACAGCGGATGGTGAGTGGCAAATGCGGCCTCTTCGCGAACATCGATGAGCGCCACTTCCGCGCCATCGATCAGCGCCTGGCGCACCTCGGCTGGCTGGCGGTAATTGTAGTCAGGCATATTCATTATCCTTTGAGAGATCCCAGATATTGGGCAAGTGACGGTTGGAGTAACCGGAGACGAAAGGTTTGGCGATCCCATCCGCGGTATAAACAGCACGCCGGACGCTGCCGATGTTAGCGCCGTAGACGTGAATACTGATTGAGACGTGGTCCGCGAGCGCATTACTCACCCGATGAATATCGCCATCGCGGGATGAGACTTTTTCCACCTTGCCGGGTGAAAGCCGTTCAGCAGGGCCAGTGGCGATCGGCAAACCGCGTTCGTCGAGTCGGTAGCGCTGGTTCTCCTCCGCGCCGCGCAACATACCGATGGCTCCCCAGACCCGATGGTCATGAATCGGCGTCGATTGCCCCGGCCCCCAGACGAAGCTGACAATCGAAAAACGTTGGCCGGAATCGGCATGCAGCAAATACTGCTGATAGTGATGGGGATGCGGCAGGGTGTACTCTTCCGGCAACCAGTCGTCTTTTTGCACCAGCGCAGCCAGGCGCTCGGCGACGGCGTCGAGCAGGGTGGCCTCATCGGTAAACTGGCGATGCAGAGCATCAAGGTCTTGAATAAACTGGCGTAATTTTTCCACTCGCGGTGCAGTCATGGTGGTTTCCTGTTGTCGGGACTGGTCATTACGCTAGCAAAGGCGTTAATATAATTAAAATGCAATTTCCGCATATATTAATATGCAAAAATCACATTAAGGATTGTATGCGTATCGATGACATTGATGCTCTGCTGGCTACCGTGCAGTTTTCCTCTCTGAATCAGGCGGCGGAATACCTTGGCATTACCCAATCGGCCATTACCCGTCGGCTTCAGCGTCTGGAGCAAACCCTCAATGTGACGCTGCTGGAGCGCCAGACCCGGCCCCTGACGCTCACCGCCGCCGGACATCGGGTGTATGAGCAGTGCCTGAGCATTAAGCGGGAAACCAAAAAGCTGTACGGTCTGCTTGACCCGGAGGCGGAACCGCAGGGCGTTCTGCGACTCGGCGTGCCGCAGAGCGTGGCGGAAATCGCCCTCCAGCCGGCGCTGAGCGCGCTACGCCAGCAGTTCCCGGCCCTTGAGCCGCAGGTGACCTGTGGCTGGAGCGGGCTGCTGCAAAAAAGGCTGGAGAGCGTCGAACTGGATGGCGTGTTGGCGATGGGACCACAACAGCAGCGCTTTGCTGACGGCTACAGCGGAAGGCTGCTGTGTCCGCTGGATATTGTGGTCATCGCGGCGAAAAGCTGGCGACTGCACGCCGGGGCGCTGCGCGACTGTGCGCAGCGAGGCTGGGTACTGAATCCCGACGGCTGCGGCCTGCGGGCCGGGCTAATCCGCGAACTGCAATCGCAGGGGCTGCGGCTTGCGCTGAACGTCGAGACCGCCGGCGCCCAGCTGCAAATCAGCCTGGTGGCGCAGGGACTGGGGCTTGGACTGGTGCCTCGCGCCGCGCTGGCCGCCAGCCCGTGGCGCGATGAAGTGGCCACGCTTGCGCTCGCGGATTTTCAGCCGGAAGTGCATCTGTGGCTGGTAAACGCGCAGAATCTGGCTAATCTGAGCCAGCCGCTGACTTTTTTTGCCGGAAAAATTGTGCAGAAACTTAACGCATCTGATTGAAAGATATCTATAAATTTTTAAATGCTTATTCTGCATATTAAGTTATGATAAAAATGCATTTCGCTCATTAAGGGCCTGTGTATAGGGTAATGAAAACGCGCCGCCGCCGCGGCCCATTCATTACCTTGCTACCAGGAGTTCTGTATGAGCATTCAGTTTCTCGGCATGATCGGCCACCGCCTGTCGTCAGAAACCATCGCCCCGGTAGGGCCGATTTTTGACCGTGATTATATTGTGCGCTTCGCGCAAACACATGAAGCCGCGGGGTTTGACCGTCTGCTGGTGGGGCATTGGTCCGATCAACCCGACGGCTTTTTGGTGACCGCGCTGGCGGGGTTGTCGACACAAAAGATAGCTTTCCTGCTGGCGCACCGCCCCGGTTTTGTCTCGCCAACTCTCGCCGCGCGTAAATTTGCCACTCTTGAACATCTGCTTGGCGGCCGGCTGGCGGTACATATTATCAGCGGCGGCAATGATGCCGAGCAGCGCCGTGACGGCGACTATCTCGACCACGACCAGCGCTATGCGCGCACCGACGCCTTCCTCGATACCATCCGCAAAGTCTGGACCGCCGAACAGCCGGTGGACATCGACAATGATTTTTATCAGGCGCAACAGGCGTGGTCGGCGATTCGCCCGCTGCAGAAACCGCATATTCCCCTCTATTTCGGTGGCTCGTCGGAGGCGGCAATTACGGTTGCCGGTAAACACGCTAACGTCTTCGCGCTATGGGGGGAGTCGCTGGCGCAGACTGCGGAAACTATCCAGCGGGTACGGGCCGAAGCGGCAAAACATCAGCGCGAGATCGGTTTCAGCGTGTCGTTCCGGCCGATTATCGCCGATAGCGAAGCGGAAGCCTGGGAGAAGGCCGAGCATATTCTGCATGTCGCCACCGAGCGGGCGGCGCAGAACGACGGGGGCTTTAAAGCCAAGCCCGATAGCGTTGGCGCGCAGCGTCTGCGGGCTACGGCGGCGCAGGGCAAGGTGGTGGATAAACGCCTGTGGACCGGCATCGCGCAGCTGGTGGGCGGCGGCCACAACTCTACCGCGCTGGTCGGTACGCCGGAGCAGGTTGCCGATGCGCTGCTCGACTACTACGACCTCGGCGTGCGTAACTTCCTGATCCGCGGATTCGATCCGCTGAACGATGCGCAGGAGTATGGCAAAGCGCTACTGCCGATTACCCGCGAAAAAGCCGCGCTGCGCGCCGTGGCGGAGCGTGCATCGTGAGTCATCGCCCAATCGCAGATTGGCCACGGCAGCTTGCCGAGATCCGCCAACTGATGGCGGAGGAGGCTGCCAGCCTTGATGCCAGCGGCGATTTTCCCCATCGCAATATTGACGTTCTGCGTCGACGCGGGTTTTTAAGCCTTGCCGTACCGCAGCAGTACGGCGGACCTGGTGCCAGTTTAGCCGAGCTGCAACAGGCTATCGCCGCCATCGCCTGGGGCGAACCGGCAACCGCGCTGATTGTCTGCATGCAGTATCTGCATCATCTGCGGCTGGCGGAAAATACGCACTGGGCAGAGCCGCTACGCCAGCGCGTATTTGATGATGCGCTCACAAACGGCGGGTTGATGAATAGCCTGCGCGTCGAACCGGATCTGGGCTCTCCGGCGCGCGGCGGCCTGCCGCAAACGATAGCCAGCCGTAACAGCCGGGGCTGGCTGATTAACGGCCACAAAATTTATACCACCGGTATCGAAGGATTGAGCTGGCTGGCGCTGTGGGCGCGCAGCGACGACAACCCGCCGCTGGTCGGTAGCTGGCTGGTTCCTGCCGACAGCGAGGGCATCAGCGTAGTGAAAAGCTGGGATCACCTCGGCATGCGGGCCACCGGCAGTCACGAGGTGGTGCTGAAAAACGTGCAGGTGTCCGCCGGGCACGCGGTAGACGTTTGGCCCACCGACGAGCCGCCCGCGCCGGACGCCGAACAATTTCATCTGTTTGCCAACCGTCATACGGCGCTACTGGCGGCGATTTACGACAGCGTGGCCCGCGCGGCGCGCGACTGGCTTGTCGCGTGGCTGGGTGCGCGGGTCCCCGGCAATCTTGGACAAGCGCTTTCCAGCCTGCCGCGGGTACAGGAAAAAGTGGGGCAGATAGAGGGGCTGCTGCTGGTTAACCGCGCGCTGCTGGAGAATGCCGCGGAGCTGGGCTTTTCCGCTATTGAGGCCAATCTGGCGAAAGTCACTATCACCGATAACGCCATTCAGGCGGTCAATCTGGCGCTTGAACTCACCGGCAATCATGGTTTAAGCCGGCAACATCCTCTGGAACGCCACTATCGCAACGTCCTGTGCGGGCGGGTACATACGCCGCAGAACGACAGCGCGTGGCAGGCGGCGGGTAAACACGCTTTTCAACAACAAGGATAATTCAGATGCGCATACCTCATTTTACCCGCATAGCCGGGGCGCTAATGCTATTGACGCTGAGCGGCTATGTTGCGGCTCAGGAAAGAATCACCCTGCGAATTGCCGATCAAAAAGGCGGCATGCGGTCGCAACTGGAAGCTGCTAACGCCTTGCAAAACCTCGCTTACGATATTAAATGGGCCGAGTTTCCTGCCGCCGCGCCGCTGGCTGAAGCGCTCAACGCCGGCGCGGTTGACGTGGGGATTATCGGCGATGCGCCGCTGCTGTTCGCGCTGGCGAACGGCGCGCCGGTAAAAGCGATTGCCGTCGATAAGAGCAACCCGGCGGGGACCGCCGTGCTGGTGCCGCCCGGCAGCGCGTTAAAAAGCGCGTCGGATCTAAAAGGTAAACGCATTGCCACCGGTAAAGGATCGATTGGCCATTTTGTGGCGCTGAAAGCGCTGGAGCAGGCGGGTGTTTCGCCGAAGGATGTGCAGTGGGTATTCCTTGGCCCGGTGGATGCGAAAGTCGCGCTGCTTAACGGTTCGGTGGATGCCTGGGCGACCTGGGAGCCCTATACCACGCAGTTGGTGAAAACCGCCGAAGGGCAGATTCTGGTGAGCGGCAAAGGGCTGCTGCCGGGTAATACCTTCCTGGCCGCCACCGATAATGCGTTGAAGGATCCGCAAAAGCGCGCGGCGCTTCAGGATTATCTCACCCGACTGGCCGGCGCCGAGCGTTGGGCTTATGCCAATCTCGATAGCTATGGCAAAACGCTGGGGGAGATCATTCGCTTCCCGGCGGAGATCGCCCGCGCGCAGTTTGCCAACCGCCAGTCGCAGTGGCAGCGGCTGGACGCGCCGACGGTCGCCCAGCAGCAGTCGACGGCGGACTTTTATCTTGCTAACGGCCTCATTCGCGCAAAGCTCGATGTAACGCCGACATTCGATAACGGCTTTAACGTGCCGGTCACGCCGGTTCATGCGGAGGCGGCGCCATGATGACCACACGTTTTACCCGTCGTCGTTTCTTACAGTTTACCGGTGGCCTGGCGCTGGCCGGGACGTCTGTGCCGCTATGGGCTCACGATATGGCGGAGATGGCGAGCGGCGATGAACATCCGGCGCTGCGTCTGGCGCAGCCTTACAAAATCAAGCTGGCGATTAACAAAAGCGCGGTGTGCCTGGCGCCGGTCGCCGTCGCGGAGCAGCAGAAGATTTTCAGTAAATATAATCTCGACGTGGAGTTTGTTAACTTCGGTAACTCGACGGATGTCCTGCTGGAAGCGATTGCCACCGGCAAGGCCGACGCCGGGGTAGGCATGGCGCTACGCTGGCTGAAGGCGCTGGAGCAGGGCTTTGACGTCAAACTTACCGCCGGAACGCACGGCGGTTGCCTGAATCTGCTGACAGCCAAAAACTCGCCTTTTGGCGCGCTGGAGAGTCTGAAAGGGCAAACCATTGGCGTTACCGATATGGCCGGGCCGGATAAAAACTTCTTCGCCATCTTGCTGAAACGCCACGGCATCGACCCGATAAGCGATGTGCAGTGGAAAGTCTATCCGGCAGACCTGCTCAGCGTGGCGTTGGATAAGCGCGAAATCGCCGCCATTAGCGGCAGCGAGCCCTTTAGCTATCGCCTGCTGGAAACCGGGAAATATCAGCTAATCGCCAGCAATATGACCGGCGATTACGCCAATCTGAGCTGCTGCGTGCTGGGCGTCAGCGGCACCCTTGCGCGCGATCATAAACCGGCGGCCGCCGCGCTTACCCAGGCGATTCTGGAAGCGCACAGCTATGCCGCCGCGCATCCGGAAAGCGTGGCGCAATCTTTTCTCGCCCATGCGCTAAATACCAACGAAGCGGAGGTGAGCGGCATTCTTCACGGCCAGGGGCACGGCCATCATGCGGTGGGCGAGGCTTTTGTTAAAGAGCTGACGCAGTATGCCGTGGATCTTCAGCGGGTACAGGTCATCAAACCGGGAACCGATCCTCATCAGTTTGCGGAGAGTATTTATGTCAACGTTTTCGCCTGATCGCGCGCTCGCCCGACCGGGGCTCGGCGCTCTGCTCTGGACGGAGGGCGGGCTTGCCGCCGCGCTATGGCTGCTGGGCGGCCTGTTCACGCAGGCCTGGCCCGATGCCGGGCGGCGTTGGCCCTTTAGCGAGGAGTGGGCGCTGGCGCAGTTCACTCTCGGCGGCGGACTGCTGTTACTGACGCTGAGTTACCGTTACTGGCGCCAGCGGGGCGCGCGTTTGCAGCGTGCCGGAAAATGGCTGGCGCTGCTGCCGGTGCTCTTCGCGCTATGGGAAGGGCTGACGGCCAAAACGGCGTTTTTGCCGGTGCCGTTTTTCGCTCCGCCGCAGGCGCTGGTTGAAGTGCTGCACGATGACTGGCCGCGGCTGCTTGATAGCCTGCTGCATTCGCTGGGGCTACTCGGGCTCGGGGTTCTGCTTGGCACCAGCTGCGGGTTTATCAGCGGGCTGGCGATTGGCTGGTCTCAGCGTATTAGTTATTGGGTACATCCGGTTTTACGCCTGCTGGGGCCGGTGCCTTCCACCGCGCTGCTGCCGCTATGCCTGTTTATCTTTCCTTCAAGCTTCGGCGCTAGCGTGTTTTTGATCGCGCTCAGCACCTGGTTCCCGGTCACGGTATTGACCTGGTCCGGGGTCATCGGTATCGATAAAGCGTGGTATGACGTGGCGCGAACGCTGGGAGCCAGCCAGCGATTTCTGATCCTGCGCGTGGCGATCCCCGCCGCGCTGCCGAACGTGTTTGTCGGCTTGTTTATGGGGCTTGGCGCGTCGTTTTCGGTGCTGATTGTCGCCGAAATGGTCGGCGTCAAATCCGGGATCGGTTTTTATCTGCAATGGGCGCAGGGCTGGGCGGCCTATCCGAATATGTACGCGGCGCTATTCGTGATGGCGTTGTTATGTTCCGGCCTGATTAGCGGGCTATTTATGATTCGCGATCGGCTGTTGAGCTGGCAGCGCGGAGGGATGCAATGGTAAGTGCCGAGACAATTTCGACCGGTGCGGCGGTGGCGGTACGTCATCTTCATCATGCTTTTACATTGGGCAAACAGACGGTGCCGGTGCTGGACAATATCAGCCTGCAGCTGCGGCCAGGGGAGAGTGTCGCCCTGCTTGGCCCCTCAGGCTGCGGTAAATCGACGCTGCTGCGCCTGCTGGCGGGGCTGGAGCCACAGCAAAGCGGGCATATTGAGATTGACGATGCGGCGATGGGCGGGCCGGGGCCGGAACGGATCCTGGTTTTCCAGGACCCGACGCTTTATCCGTGGCTGACGGTGCGGCAGAACGTGCTGCTGGGGCCGCAGGCGCAGGGGAAAAAGGGGCTGGAGCCGAAGGCCGACGCGCTGATTTCGCGCATCGGGCTGCAGGCGTTCAGCGAGGCGTGGCCGCGGCAGCTTTCCGGCGGGATGGCGCAGCGTGCGGCGCTGGCGCGCGCGTTGCTGAATGAACCGCGTCTACTGCTGCTTGATGAGCCGCTGGGTAAGCTGGATTCGCTTACCCGCATCAGCATGCAGCGCGAGCTGATTGCGCTGTGGCAGCAGCAGGGTTATACCAGCCTGCTGGTCACTCACGATATTGAAGAAGCGTTGCTGCTTTGCGAGAGAGTACTGGTGATGTCGCCGCGGCCGGGGCGCATTATCGCTGAATTTACGCTTCCTCTGGCGTTTCCCCGCCATCGCGACAATCCACTGTTATTGCAGCATCGGCAGGATATTTTGCGTATCCTCGGCCAGGAAGAGGATTGGTAAGCCAGGTGCGTTATCCGGTATTTTTCCCGCAGCAGGGGCTGGGGAGAAGTAGCCCGGATAAGGCGCAGCGCGCCGCTATCCGGGGCAGGGCAAGGCTTAAAAATCCATTTTCACCGTAAACTGCACTTCACGCGAGTCGCCAATCTGGTTGCCGAGATTATTGGTGCCGATTGACGAGGTGTAATAGGTCTTATCGAACAGGTTCTTCACATTCATCTGTAGCGTTACCGGATACTGCAGCTTCATTTTATAGGCCGCGAAGACGTCGGCCACCGCATAGCCCTGCAGATAATAATCCGCGCCGTTGGTGCCGGACCGTTTGCTGACCGCGTGGCCGCCGCCGCCAAGGGTCAGGGTGTTGCTGTTATAGACGTTATGAATGTCATAGGTCAGGAACAGCGAACCGGTATGTTTTGGCACGTTCGGTAGCGGTTTACCGGCATAATCGGGATCTTCCAGCACTTTGGCATCGGTATAGCCGTAGCTGGCGATGACGCTGAGGTTATCGGTGAGCGAGCCCGCCAGATCCACCTCCACACCGCGCGAGCGAACCTTACCCGCGGTCTTCGACACCGTCTCGTCGCCAATACTTTCGGTATACAGCACGTTACGTTTATGAATATCAAATAACGCGATATTGGCGGTAATACCCTCTAAAAGGTCGAATTTTGCGCCGACTTCGTAAGAGGTGGACTCTTCCGGCGGCAGTTCGCCGATATAGCTGGCAATCGACGACTGCGGCATAAACGACTGGGCGACGTTAGCAAACAGCGACACGTTTGGCGTTACCTTGTAAACCAGCCCAGCCTTCGGCGTCCATTTCTCATCGCGGCTATCGGTATTGACGTTAAACGGACGGCCTTTACCGGCGTACTGGGTGTAATACTGGTAGCGTACGCCGGCCACGGCAATCCAGTTGTCGGTCAGATACAGGGCGTCCTGGAGATAGGTCGCATAGCTCTCCTGCTTGATGCGCTGATCGCTATCGGCAGTGGAAACGGTATTACAGGTATCAAGAGTGCCGTAAACCGGATGATAAATATTAAAGCCTTTCACGTTCTTACAACGCAGCATATCGGTACGCAGCAGATCGTAATTCTCATAGGCGACGCCGGTCAGCAGTTCATTATAAAAGCCGCCGATGACCACATTGCCTTGTAGATCGGCGCGGGTGGAATGCATCTTTTGCGTCGAGCCGTGCGTGCCGTCGACCCGGCGGGTCAGGTTGCCGGTCGCAGAATCATAGGCCATTACCCTGGCCTGGTTATCGTTGTAGTGATCCTGGCTGTAACTGTAATCAAAGCGCGCGGTCCAGGCGCTGTTAAGACGGTACTCGGCATTCAGTTGGGCAATATCGGAATAACCATCGGTGATATTAAAGGCTTCATCGAAACGGGTTTTACGATCGACGTTGACCGCGTGGCCGGTATCGAGGTCGAAAATGGTGCCGCGGTCAAAGGGGGCGCTGTAATCGCGATGTGAATACGAAGCGGTAATGGTCGCGCTATCGCCAAACCAGCTCAGGGAAGGGGCGATAAAGCTGCTTTTGTTCTTGCCGAAATTACGCCAGTAATCTTCATTTTGATATTCGCCGATCAGTCGATAGGCCAGACGAGTTCCTTCTATCGGTCCGGTCACGTCGAAGCTACCCGTGCCGCCGCCAAAACTGCTGGAGGTGGCGGAAACCGAACCAGAGAACTGACGCTCGGGGCGTTTGGTGACCACGTTAATCAGCCCGCCGGGGTCGAGAATACCGTACAGCGTCGAGGCCGGGCCTTTCAGGACTTCAACCCGCTCGGTAGCGGCGTTAAAGCTGCGCGGCAAAACGGTACGCAGGCCGTTGGTCATGATAGAACCGTCGCGATTGGCGCCGAAGCCGCGGCGGGTAAAGGCATCCTGGGTACCGCCGAGGGTATTGGTCTGCACTACGTTGGCGACGTTATACAATGCTTCATCCAGCGAGGTAGCGTGCTGATCTTCCAGCACCCGGTCGCTGACGGTATTCACCACCTGCGGAATATCCAGCAGCGGCATTGAGGTCAATGTCGCCGTGGACGAACTCAGCGGCTGATAACCGCTGGTGGCGTTCTGCTGGCGGCCGTCAGCCACCACGGTAATAGTGTCCTCAACATCCTTTGTATTCTTTGCCGCGTTATTTTCTGCGGCCATTAATCCCGGTGAGGCTAAAAAAAGAAGCGAAAAAAGCGCGCGCCCTTGCAATGTCCTGCAGGCGACATGGGGTTGAGTCATTATCTGTTTCTCGTGAACGAATCTGCCTTTGCGGTCAGATAAAGCCAATAAAATCATTGCCCTGAAAATAAAACCTATCTGTTAAGCGTCTGAACGCGCCTTCAGATATGTAATTGAGAATCATTCAAACACGAAGAAATGTAGTAGTAAATGTTATGTAAGATAAAAAATCATCGCAGAAGAAAAGCGCGATTTCGCAGCCTGTAGTAGGCGGTAAGATGCTATTATTTTATTGATTATAAACACTATTCATAAAATTCATTTTGTCTCTTCACGAGATGGTCAACGTGAAGGAAGCAACATGAAGCACAGTATTGACTACTACATTCATCCCCTTCATGATCAAAAGAGAATGAGATTTATTTTGATTTGACTGCAGAACGTCGAGGGCTGATGCCGGAACGCTGCGGCGCAGGAGCGAGTTATGCCACAGCGGGTAAACCCTGCAGAAAAGGGGATCGTCCTGGAATCCCTGTCGGCCGGATATGGCCAGACGCTTATCGTCGATGACATTAACCTGACGATCCCCAGCGGTAAAATGACGGTGCTTGCCGGGGCTAACGGCTCAGGCAAATCAACGCTGTTATCGACCATCGCCCGGATGCTAAAACCGCTCGGCGGCTGCGTCCGTCTGGACGGAAAGGCCATCCACGACATGCCGACCAAAACGGTTTCCCGCCAGTTGGGGATCCTGCCGCAATCGCCGCTGACGCCGGAAGGGCTCACGGTGTTTGAACTGGTATCGCGCGGGCGCTACCCGTGGCAGGGGCTGATGCGCCAGTGGTCTGCAGCCGATGAACAGGCGGTGGAAGAGGCGCTGCTATTAACCGGCACCGCCGAATTCGCCCATCTGGCGGTCGATAGCCTTTCCGGCGGCCAACGTCAGCGCTGCTGGATAGCGATGGCGCTGGCCCAGCAGACGACAACCATATTACTGGATGAGCCGACCACCTGGCTCGACCTGCGCTATCAGGTCGAAATTCTTGAACTTCTGCAAAGCCTGACCCGCGAACATGGCCGCACGGTAGTGACGGTGCTTCACGACCTGAACTTTGCGGTGAACTATGCCGACCTGCTGGTATTTCTCAAAAAGGGGCGGATAGCCGGGACCATTTCAGAACAGGAAATCTGCAGCCCCGAACTGATTAAAAACGTCTTTGATGTTGATGTGCAGATGTCAATCAATCCGCAAACCGGCAAACCTTTCTTTATGCCGTTTCGCGCACCCCAGGCCGTTGCCCGATGAGCGCCGCCGTGCTGTACGCCACGCGGCGTCGTACTCGTCCGCGGTTGGCCATGCTGCTATTAACCCTGATGCTAATCGCCGGTTCGCTGATTCATCTTGGTTTAGGCGCCCGCTGGATCGCGCCGCAGACGGTCCTGCAGGCGCTGATCGAGTACGACCCGTGGAACTTCGATCACCGTATTATTGTTGATTTACGTCTGGTTCGGCTGGCAGCGGCGCTGTTGACCGGCGCGGCGCTTGGCGTTGCCGGGGTGCTGCTGCAGACGGTGATCCGCAACCCGCTTGGCGAGCCGCATATCCTTGGGCTCAACGCCGGGGCCTCGTTGGCGGTGGTCGCGACCTCGGCGCTGGGCCTCTCTGTCGGCGATTTTCCGGCAGCTCGCCCGCTAACCGCCGCCTGTGGCGCGGCGCTACTGTTCGGCGGGGTAATGGCGCTGGCCTCTGCCGGGCGCGGCGGGGCGACGCCGCTGCGCATTACGCTATGCGGCGTGGCGATCTCGGCGTTTGCCTCGGCGGTGACGGCGGCGATATTAATACTTGACGAACAAACGCTGCTGGCGATGCGCACCTGGCTTGCTGGCGATCTGGCCGGGTTGAACTGGGCTACCCTACAGGCGGCGCTGGTGCCGGCGCTGTCTGGCATGGGACTGGCGCTGCTCCTCGCGCCACGTCTGAACGTGCTGGCGCTGGGCGATAAAGTGGCGCTGGGGCTGGGGGTGAATCTGGTGCAGACCCGGCTGCTGGGGCTGGCCGCTATTGCGTTGCTGTGCGGCGCGGCGGTGGCGGTCGCCGGACCAATAGGGTTCGTCGGGCTGGTGGTGCCACATGTGGTGCGCCGTCTGATAACGCAAGATATTCGTCTGGCGTTACCGCTGGCGGCGCCGGTAGGGGCGCTGGTGCTGGTGCTGGCGGATATCGCCGCCCGCACGATCGTCGCCCCGCAGGAACTGGCGACCGGCGCGATGACCGCGCTGGTGGGCGCGCCGCTCTTTATCTTTATTGCCGCGAGGTTTTTTAAATGAAACGCGCCGTTCATCGCGCCGGATTTCGGCCTCTGGCGATGGGTTCAACCCGCCTATTGTTACGTCCGGCGGCATTAAAAATTGCCGCCTTCATCCTGTTCATTTTGCTGACGCTGGGGCTCTACAGCCTCAGCCGCGGCAGCTTCCCGCTGCCGTCTTCGACATGGGCGCGTGCGCTGCTGGCGCCGGAGCAGATTGGCGAGCAGCAACGCTTTATCCTGTTTGACATTCGCCTGCCGCGAATTTTGATGGCGCTGCTGTGCGGCGCCATGCTTGGCCTGGCGGGGGCGGCGATGCAGAGCATTACCCGTAACGGCCTGGCGGACCCCGGCCTTATTGGCGTCAAAGAGGGAGCCTGCATTGTGGTACTGGCGCTAATTCTGTTTTTCCCGGCCATAGGGCTGGCGTGGCGGCCGCTGGCAGGAATGCTCGGCGGCGTGCTGGTGGCGCTGTTGGTGCTGGCGCTGGCGCGCGATTGTTCACGTCCGCGCTTTATTCTGATTGGCATCGGCGTGTCATGGACGCTGGCGGCGGCGGTTGGCATTTTTATGACCACCGCTGACGTACGCGATGTACAGACGGCGATGATCTGGCTCTCCGGCAGCCTGCACGCGGCGACCTGGCCGCTGCTGGCGGTGGCGTTTTGCTGGGCGCTGCCTGGCGCATTGATTCTGTTCTGCACCGCCCGCGCGGCGGATGTGGCGCTGCTGGGCGATCGTACTGCCATCGGTCTTGGCGTGCGTTTGCCCCAGCTCACGCTACTGCGTTTCTTCGCCCCCGTGCTGCTGACCTCTGCCAGCGTTTCCTGCGTTGGCAGTCTGGGTTTTGTCGGTCTGATGGCGCCGCATATGGCGCGCTTCGTCCTGCGCGGCGGTCAGGTGGCGCTACTCTGCGGCAGCGCGCTGATTGGCGCGTTGCTGGTGCTGGCAACCGATACGCTGGGGCGGCTGGCGTTTGCGCCGCTGCAGATCCCGGCGGGGATTGTTATTGCTCTGGTGGGGTGCCCATTTTTTATTGTTCTGCTTTGGCGTCGCCGTGACGCCCTGTAAATCAAAAAGGATTGTTATGCGTTGGTTCGTTTCTCTGCTGGTGCTGTGCGCGGGCGCTGCCGCGGCTGTCGATTCGCAAACCTTCACCGACGATTTAGGTCGTACGGTGACCGTACCGCTGCATCCGCAGCGTATCGTTTCGATGCACGATCTCGATATTACCATCCCGCTAATTGAGCTTGGGGTACCGCCGGTGGCCAGCCATGGCCGCACGCGCCCGGACGGCAGCCACTACCTACGTTCCAGCGCCCAACTGACCGGCGTCGATTTCGACAATAGCGAGATCCGCTTTATTGGCACCGCCGATATTGACCTTGAAGCCGTGGCCGCGGCGAAGCCGGATCTGATTATTACCGAGCCCAGCCGCCATGTCTCGGTGGAGCAACTGGCGAAAATCGCGCCGACGGTCAGTATCGATCACCTGCAAGGCAGCGCGCCGCGGATTTACCGCAAACTGGCGCAGCTCACCGGCAGCCAGGCGCGGCTGGCGGTGCTTGAACGTCGTTATCAGGAACAAATTAAACAGCTAAAGGCCACGGTCGATCCGCAGCAGTATCGCGTGTCGGTGATTCAGGCGAATAACGGCAAGGTGACGGTACACCACTCCTATCACGCGCTGGGGCGAGTTTTGCGTGACGCCGGGTTCCGTTTCCCGCCGTTGATCGACAAGATCCCCGATGGCCAGCGGATCGACGTCAGCGCCGAGCAGCTACCGGAACTGGATGCCGATTTTGTCTTCGCGACCTGGCGTTCGGACACCGGCGGTAAGCCGCAGGATGAGCTAAAGGCCATGGAGGCGGTAATGCCCGGCTGGTGTGACTTTATGCGCGCCTGCCGCACCGGCCGCTATATTTTGTTGCCGCGCGAAGAGGTTATTTCTAATTCGTACGCCGCATTGACGCTGATGGTTGCTCAGGTGCAGTCGCACATCGTCGGGCGGCCGATTCCGGCGGGGGCGAAATGAAAGCGGGAGTGAAAAAAGAGAAGGGCAGAGTCGATCTGTTTGGCGAGCGTTTTCGCGCCCGCGCGCATCAGCTTTCGCCCCGTTTACGCGAAGTGGCAAACTACATTAATGATAATCGCGAGGTGGTACTGGAACGCACGGCGATGGAGATCGCCACCGCTACTCACACCTCCGATGCCACCGTGGTGAGGGCAATTCAGGCATTGGGTTTTGCCGGGCTACGCGAGTTAAAAGAGACCATGGCGCGCTGGTTCGGGCCGTCAGCGACCTCGTCGGAAAAGATGCGCTCGACGGTGGGGGCACTCTCCTGTGATGTCAATTCCAGCATCGATTTTGTGCTCGATGGGCATCAGCGCGCCTGTGAGGTGCTATCGCGTGCGGATAATCGCGCGGCGGTAGCCCAGGCGGTGGCGCTGCTGGGCGATGCGCGTCAGGTGGCGATATTTGGCATCGGGGCGTCGGGGATCCTCGCCGAGTACACCGCGCGTCTGTTTAATCGTATTGGCTTACCTGCCTGTACCCTCAACCGTACCGGCTTCAGTCTTGCTGAGCAGTTGATTAGCCTGCAGCGCGGCGACGTGCTGATTATGATGGGGCAAAAATCACCGCACCGGGAGGGCATGACCACGTTGCGCGAGGCGCAGCGGCTGGGGATCCCGACGATATTACTCACCCAGGCGCTGGATTCGCGCTTCAGCCAACTGGCACAGGTGGTGATTGATGTTCCGCGCGGCGGCGATAACGGGCGAGTGCCGCTGCACGGTACGGTGCTGATTTGCCTTGAGATGATCGTGCTGTCCGTTGCCTCGACTACGCCGCAAAAGACGGTCAAATCAATGAAGCGAATCAATGAATTGCATCGAGCCATTGGCAAATCAGGTGGTCAACGCGGTTGAACAAAAGATAATTCGCTATCCCGATGCTTTCCGGTTGCATGCTATGCTAAGTATGTGTATTTTTATGCAAAATAAATGCATAAAAAGGATATCTCATGGTCAAGAATTTGCTCAAAGCGTGTTTCATGATGGCCGCGCTGGCGGCAGCCGGACAGGCGGCTGCGGAAACCTATAGCGTCGGCTCCGGCGGCACCTATCGTCCCTTTGAATTCGAAAATAGCCAAAAGCAGCTGGAAGGCTTTGATATCGATATCATTAAAGCGATCGCCAGGGCCGAAGGTTTTGACGTCAAATTGGTCAACACCCCCTGGGAGGGCATTTTCGCCACTCTGGGTACCGGCGATCGCGACATTATCATCTCGGGTATTACCATCACCGATAAACGCAAACAGATGGTGGATTTCTCCGCGCCGTACTTCCCGGCCGAGCAGTCGATTGTGGTGCCGCAAGGTTCAAAAGTGAACTCGCTGGCGGCGTTAAAAAACGAAAAAGTCGGCGTGGTGAACTCCAGCACTGGCGATATTGTGGTTTCGCAGGAACTGGGTAAAAACAGCACCTCCATTAAGCGCTTCGACAATACGCCACTCATGCTGCAGGAGCTGTTTGAAGACGGCGTCAGCGCCGCGGTAGGCGACGTTGGGGTGGTTAAATACTACATCAAGCAGCACCCGGAAAAGCAGTTCAAGCTGGTGCCTGACGCTAAATTTGAGCGCCAGTATTTCGGCATCGCCGTCGCTAAAGGTAACAGTGAACTGCTGGGCAAAATCAACGCCGGTTTGCAGAAAATCGTTGCCGACGGCACCTACGCCAAAATCTATAAAACCTGGTTCGATGACAACGTACCGACGCTGCCTGCGCAATAACACGAATTTTCAGTGACCGCGGCTGTCGCTCAGGCGATGGCCGTATTTTTTAGGGAAGGACTATGACGGGATTCCGTTGGGAGATCATCGAGGAATATGGCCCGCTGTTTATGGACGGCGCCTTGATGACGATTAAATGTACCATTGTCTGCGTGATCCTCGGGACGTTGTGGGGGTTAACGCTTGGACTGGGGCGGATGGCGAAGGCCGAGCACGGGCCATGGAAATATATTCTGCGTTATCTGGTGCAGTTTCCGGTGCGCTTCTACGTCAGCGCCTTCCGCGGTACGCCGCTGTTTGTGCAGATCATGGTGGTCCACTTTGCGCTGGTGCCGCTGTTTATTAACCCGCGCGACGGCCTGCTGGTCACCAGCGGGATAATGAGCGCCGATTTCGCCCGCGAACTGCGTTCTAACTACGGCGCGTTCCTCTCCTGTATCGTGGCGATTACCCTTAACGCCGGCGCCTACGTGTCGGAGATTTTCCGCGCTGGCATCCAGTCTATCGATAAAGGGCAGATGGAAGCTTCGCGCGCGCTGGGTATGCCGTGGTGGAAAACCATGCGTAAAGTGATCCTGCCGCAGGCATTTCGCCGCATTCTGCCGCCGCTTGGCAACAACGCTATCGCTATTGTTAAAGACTCATCGCTGGCCTCGGCGATTGGGCTTGCCGATCTGGCCTACGCGGCGCGAACCGTCTCCGGCGCGTACGCCACCTACTGGGAGCCCTACCTGACGATCTCGCTGGTTTATTGGGTGATTACCTTCCTGCTGGCGCAGCTGGTTAACCGTCTGGAAAAGAGGTTTGGCAAAAGTGATTCACATTAATAATTTACATAAGCGCTTTGGCGATAGCCACGTGCTGCGCGGCATCAGTTGCGATATTAAACCGCAGGAAGTGGTGTGCATTATCGGGCCCTCCGGCTCCGGCAAAAGCACCTTTCTGCGCTGTATGAATGCGCTGGAAACCGTGAGCGAAGGCGAAGTGGTGGTCAACGGCTTTGCCGCCCATGACCGGACGACCGACCTCAACAAGATGCGTGAAAGCGTTGGCATGGTGTTCCAGCGCTTTAACCTGTTCCCGCATATGACGGTGCTGGAAAACCTGCTGATGGCGCCGATGAATTTGCGCAACATGCCGCGCCAACAGGCGGTCGACCTGGCGGAGGCCTTGCTGGCGAAGGTGGGACTCAGCGATAAGCGTGACGCCTGGCCTTCCAGCCTCTCCGGCGGTCAGCAGCAGCGGGTAGCGATTGCCCGTGCGCTGGCAATGAAGCCATCGATCATGCTGTTTGATGAGCCCACGTCAGCGCTGGATCCGGAACTGGTAGGGGATGTGCTGGAAGTGATGAAAAATCTCGCCAGCGAAGGGATGACGATGGTGATCGTGACCCACGAAATGGGCTTTGCCCGCGAAGTGGCCGACCGGGTGATTTTCATCGATCAGGGGGTGATTCAGGAAGAGGGTAAACCGTCGCAGATCTTTAGCGCGCCGACCAATCCGCGCACCGCCGCCTTCCTCAGTAAGGTGCTGTAGCCATAAGCAAAACGGGCAGGTGGAGTCCTGCCTGCCCGTTATCAACAACCTCCGCTATTGCGCGGTCTCGGTAGCCTCTTCCATGTCTTCTTCCTGCTCATTGGCGAGCAGCGTTTTTTCATTCTTGCTAAGGCACTGGATTAGCAGGAACAGCACGCCGCTGGCGAACAGGGTGATGATCAAGCCGTCATAGCCGGAGACGCCAATCAGCATGCCGCTGACAATCGGCCCGGCCACGCTACCGGCGGACCAGAAAAAGCCAAACAGGGCGTTAATCATGATGAGCTTTTGCCCACTAAAGGTTTTCCCCGCCCGCACCAGCGACAGGGTGTAAAGCGCGCCCGCCGCGGCGCCGAGCAGCAGGCAGATAGCCATCAGCTGTACGCGCGAGGCGAGCATAAACGGCAGCGCCAGTAGCGACAGGCTAAAGACAACCGCGCAGATAAGATGCACGCGACGGATGCCGAAGCGGTCGGCAACCCAGCCCAGCGGCGCCTGGAACATAGCGTCGCCGGTGAGGACGACGGTGACCAGCAGTACCGCCATCGTTTCATTTAAACCTTTATCGATGCCGTACAGCGGCAGTAGCGCGAGAATACTGGCGTCGAAGAAGGCAAAGCAGAATACCCCAGAGGCCAGCACCGGTAGAAACGCCCCCAGGCTGCGCCAGCTGGCGCGCTCGGCAAGGCTTTCGCGACTGCCGCGCGGCAGATGACGCAGCATTAGCAGGCAAACGGCGGTAATGGCGACAATGGCCATCAGCGCCGCGTGTTGCCAGGCGGGGCCGACGGAGATAAGCAGCGGGCCGGCGAGCTGGCAGCCGGTAAAGGCCGAGGCATAGATGCCGGTGAGAGTAGCGCGATTACTGCCCGCCGCGCCGCCGGTTATCCAGCTTTCCCCCAATACGATAATGACGCCGGAGGCGAGTCCGGTCAGCAGACGCGGCACCAGCAACAGCGTCATGTCGGTGGTCATGCAGGAGGCGATGGTCGCCAACGCCAGCAGGATCAGGCTAACGCTGAGCAACGCGCCCATTTCAAAACGACGGCACAGCGCGGGAGAAAGAAAAGAAGAGAGCATCATTCCAGCGGGCGGCAGCGCGGCCAGCAGGCCGACATAAAGCGGAGCAACTTGCTGCTGCGCCAGCTCGAGGCTGATTAATGGCACCGTATAGCCGGTGATAAATCCCACAAGTGAAGCGGCCATGATCATCGCCAGCGTGGGGGCCAGGCGATTCTGGTCTGGGTTAAACATTGTATTCCCGATAACGGAAGGTTGCAGGTGGATAATCCGGCAAGACGCCGACCAGTCTGCATGATAATTAATCAGCTGACGGAAGTCACCGCTGAAACAGCTACTATTTTTGATATCGATAAAACGATCCGCTGGTGAATAGACAAAAATCATCATCGCTGAAGTTGTCAGCCGCGGGGGCGAAAGGATATAACGAAGGGTGCCGCCTGGAAGCAGCAGGACGGGGACCACTCATTCAGTAATGGAAGGAACAGGACATGGCGGTATCGTCTTCACTGATTGCCGAAGCTATCGGCTGGCGTCGCGATTTTCATGCTCATCCGGAGCTCGGGTACCAGGAGCAGGAGACCTCGCGTCGGGTTGCCGGGCTACTGGCTTCGTTCGGCCTGCAGGTACATGTCGGGCTGGCAGGTACCGGGGTCGTCGCGACGCTTGAGAACGGCCCGGGGCCGGTGATTGGCCTGCGAGCTGATATGGATGCGCTACCGATCGCTGAACAGGGGACGGTGGAATATCGTTCGCGTCGTGCTGGCGTGATGCATGCCTGCGGTCATGACGGCCACACCGCCATGCTGTTGGCTGCTGCCGCGCACCTTGCCCAGACCCGCAACTTTGGCGGCACCGTGCATTTTGTCTTTCAGCCCGCGGAGGAGAACCTCGGCGGCGCGCGCAAAATGGTGGAAGAGGGGTTGTTCGAGCGCTTCCCGATGGACGCCATTTACGCGTTGCACAACTGGCCAGGCTTGCCGCTGGGGCATGTGGCGGTGAATCCCGGGGCAATGATGGCCTCGCTTGACGCCTTCGAGATAACGCTCACCGGTAAAAGCTGTCATGCGGCGATGCCGGAGAGTGGCGCCGACCCTATCGTCGCCGCCGCACAGCTGATTATGGCGCTGCAGACGATTCCGTCGCGCCGCCTGTCGCCGCAGGATTCCGCGGTGGTCAGCATTACCCAGATCAACGGCGGTGAGGCGATCAACGTGCTGCCGGACCGCGTGGTGCTGCGCGGGACTTTTCGCTGCCTGAGCAATACGGTGCGCGAGCGGGTAAAAAACCTGATTGAGCAGTACGTGCATACGCAGCCGCAGGTTTCCGACGTTGACGGTCAGATTGCGTGGTATCCTGGCTATCCGGTGACCAAAAATGATGCGCAACAGGCGCTGAAGGTGCGCGAGGTGGCGCAGGCCGAGCTCGGCGAAGCCGCGGTGCGCTGGCAGATCAATCCTTCCATGGCGTCGGAGGATTTTGCCTGCATGCTGGAAGTGTGTCCCGGCGCTTATTTCTGGATAGGGACAGACGGCGAAACGCCCTCCAGGCCGCTACACAATGCCAGCTACGATTTTAACGACGATCTGCTGGCGCCCGGCGTGGCGCTGTGGACGGCGCTGGTGGAATCACTGCTGCCTGCCGGGCAGGGCTAAGTTTTCGTGTGCCGCGGAAAGCGCGGGTGAACGGTCTCCGGGGGCCAACAAAGAAATGATAAATAAAATATTGGTCAGTGCCTGCCTGATGGGCCTTAAAGTCCGTTATAACGGAAAAGAGAAAGCGCAGATGACCCATCAACTTGCTCGCTGGCAACGGGAGCAGCGCCTGGTAATCCACTGTCCTGAGCTGGCTGCCGGGCTACCTGTTCCGCGACCACCTGCCGAGATCGTGTCGGCTGATGGGAGAGACGTAATGAGTGGACAAGCCAGAATAATTGAAAATACGGGAAGGGATGTTACGCCGCATTATCAACTGGGAGCCTGGCTGGCTCTGCGAGCAGCACAAGAAGCAGGTTGTACCGCCGCATTGTTAACTGATGGTAGTCCTACGTGCGGCAGTCAGTTTATCTATAACGGTTCTTTCAGTAATCAGCGTAAATCGGGTATGGGAGTGGCGGCGTCACTGCTCAGTGAGCATGGCATCGCGGTATTTTCAGAAGCTCAGTTTGCGGAGCTTGTGAGCTGGATAGAAGAACGGGAATGAGCGGTTCCCCAGGGTTAACGTCGAACTGTATGAGGTTCACACCTCGACATAGCCGACGTTAAAGCCTTATGAAACTCTTGCGGTTTAAAAGCACTGGGGGGAGTTTCACTCAGCTAAATAACCACCATCGATGGGATAAACGCCGCCGGTACAGAACGCCGCATTTTCTGACAGCAAAAACAGTATGAAGTCTGCTATTTCCCGCATTTTTGCCATCCTCTTCATAGGGTGGCTATTGGCGAAACTACGTACGATATTGTCAGGAAATTCACTCATTCGTGGCGTTTGGACATAGCCCGGAGCGACGGCATTGATTCGAATGCCTTGCGTTGCAAACTCTAATGCTGCGGTTTGGGTCAAACCGATGATACCGTGTTTAGCCACGGTGTAGGGCGCTAATCCTGGAATACCAACCAGACCATTGACTGCAGATAAATTAACGATAGAGCCGCCAAACTTCATCATTGCAGGTATTTCGTATTTTAGGCAGTAAAAAACGCCGCTCAATGAAGTGGCAATAACTTTGTCCCAGTTTTCAACCGTCTGTTCTGTTATATTTTTACCATGCTCACCTGTTATGCCCGCATTATTTACAGCATAATCAAGTCTGCCGAAATGTTTGATCACTTCAGCAATCATTTTCTGTACTTGTTCAGGTTGCGACACATCGCATCCGATCCCCAGCGCCTGTTGCCCCTGTGAAGATAATTGTTTCGCTTTTTTGATGGCCTGCTCTGGCGAGCGGGAGACAATAACGACCTTAGCACCATGTTGGTGTAATTGCTCTGCGACTGCCTCACCTATCCCTGTCGTGCTTCCTGTGATGACAGCAACTTTATTCTGGAAATTCATCCTTCCCCCTATGACGTAGAATTGAGTCTTGCATCTGGGGGAGTATACAAAATAGCTGTGACAGTTTTTGTCAGTACTCTTTCTCCTCGGCGATTCCTTCTTTTATTCTCCATTTTTTCAATAAAGCCATCCGGCTTTCCCTGTATATAGAGTCCAGTTGTGCCATCTCTGCAATTTTGTCAGTTCTAAAATGACGAAAATCATTTCTCATCTCACACCATGCGACCAAAAGCCAACATGACTGCATATATGCCAATCCGATGGGCCATATAACACGAGAAGAGTCAGTGCCTTTCTTGTCACAATATTTTATTTGGACTCTCTTTTGCTTTTTAATAGCATCGCGAATGTCTTTGAAAAAGACCTCATTACTTTCTGAAGGGCCGATTAAATAAGATTGGCTTTCGATAAGGCTTTTTAATTCGTCGGGGATGACGGCGTGTATTTTAGCAAGCGCATTCCTTGCTGTGTTTTTGAAATCATCATCTGTGTTATGAGATACCCAATTTAGCCCAAGGGTAATAGCATTGATTTCTTCATGCGAAAAATTTAAGGGTGGCAAATGAAAGTCAGACTTAACGATATAACCCATTCCGGCCCCACCTTCAATGCGCACCCCTTGATGCTGCAGCGTTTTTATATCTCTATAAAGTGAACGTACGCTTATCCCTAATCTTTCTGAGAGCGTGGATGCCGTGATGGGATATCTTTGCGCTCTTAATATCTGTAGTAACTCGAGAAGCCTCTCTGTTCTGGTCATTTGATAAGTCCATTCTGATACAGCGAAAAAATCTTAAACCTAAAGTTTCCCGTTCATGCGCAGCGCATCAACAACGAGTGAGAAGGCTGGGGAAGGCTGTTTGCGGCTGGGATAATAAAGATAGTAGCCCGGAAAAGGATGACACCAGGACTCAAGCACGCGTACGAGACGACCTTCTCTGATGTGTGAGCCGAATTCCTCTTCAGGTAAAAAGGCGATGCCTAACCCTGCCAGGGCGGCGTCGACAACATGATCCGACGTGTTAAACGTCAACTGTCCATTAACCCGGACCTTCAACTCTCCTCCCTCGTGATCGAATTCCCAGACATAAATCCCGCCGGAGCGGACCATGCGCATATTAATACACTGATGCTGCGTCAGATCATGAGGCGTTTTCGGCACCGGGTATCGTGCGAAATAATCTGGCGAGGCGGCTGCTGCCATGCGCAGTTTCGGGCCGATTGGCATCGCTATCATATCTTTATCAATCGTATCGCCAAGCCGCACGCCCGCATCAAACCGATCCGCCACGATATCCCGGAATCCGTGATTAGCATCGAACTCAATATGAATATCCGGATATTCGCGGAGCAGCGGCGCCAGCTTGGGCAGCAGAGTCGTTTTCAGCACGTTCGGCCCGCAGGTGATGCGGACGATTCCTGCAGGCTTGTCCCGCAGTTCAGTCAGCATGTCCAGCTCAGCCTCTATCTCATCAATACGATGGCCCACCGATTGCAACAGGCGTTCCCCGGCCGCCGTCGGGGACACACTGCGGGTGGTCCGCGTCAGCAGGCGGATTTGCATTCGCTCTTCCAGCCCGGAAATCGCCTGGCTCAGCGCAGGCTGGGTCACGCCAAGCTGCGCGGCGGCACGCGTGAAGCTGCCTTCCCGCGCCACGGTGACGAAAGAGAGTAAATCGTTGAGGTTGCGTCTTGCCATATTGGTTTCCGGGCTATTTATAAATTTTACTTATAAGGCTGTTAAGCATTCATTAGCTAGTTTCACCGCTGCCTATTGGTAACAATAATGCGATGAAAAAGTCAACGCTAAACGAGATGGAAAATGCTCACCGTAAGACGTCCCTGCTGATGCTCCTCTCTGCCGGGCTCAGGGCTGCGGATTGAGCCGTCGCGCCTTCCATATCCATCGTTCTCTTTAACTCACGCGCTTATCCCCCACGTCGCCGTTTCAGAAGGGGAAGGGCATTCCATTATCAACGGAAAAGAAAGGCTAAATGCGTAATCAGAAAACTGAAACCAAAAACCAGAACGGAGCAAGTGAAAAACAACAGGCGCACTGGGGCGGCGTGTTTGCTATGACGCTGTGCGTCTTCGCCCTAATCGCCTCCGAGTTTATGCCGGTCAGCCTCCTGACATCGATGGCGCACTCCCTAAACGTCACCGAAGGCATGGCCGGGCAGGGGATCGCTATTTCCGGCGCGTTTGCGGTGGTGACTAGCCTGTTTATTTCCCGACTGGCAGGCACGCTTAACCGGAAAAACCTGCTGCTTGGCCTGACGTGCATCATGGCACTTTCGGGGGGCGTCATTGCGATGGCACCTAATTACCTGACCTATATGACCGGCCGGGCCCTGATTGGCATCGTGGTCGGCGGGTTCTGGTCGATGTCGGCGGCGACAGCGATGCGTCTGGTGCCGGTGCACCGTGTTCCGCTGGCCCTGGCCATTTTTAACAGCGGCAATGCGCTGGCAACCGTTGTGGCCGCGCCTCTGGGCAGCTGGCTGGGTTCCGTCATCGGCTGGCGGGGAGCCTTTTTCTGCCTGTTACCCGTCGCCATCGTCGCGTTTATCTGGCAACTGCTCAGCCTGCCTTCCATGCAGGTTACCCGCCAGCCAGCGGGGGCCGGCAACGTCTTTGCACTGTTACGCCGTCGGGTGGTCATGCTGGGCATGCTCGGTGTGGGGATCTTCTTTATGGGGCAGTTCACGCTCTTTACCTATATCCGGCCTTTCCTTGAGACGGTCACGAAGGTGGACGTCTCAGCGGTGACTCTCATCCTGCTGGTCATCGGGAGCGCGGGTTTCATCGGCACCACGCTGATTGGCCGGGTATTGAAGCGCGGATTCTACCCGACGCTAATGGCCATTCCTGTGCTGATGGCGACCGTCGCGCTGGCCCTGATCGCGTTTGGCAGCCAGGCGGCCATCGTGACGGCCTTGCTCGGGCTGTGGGGGTTTATTTCAACTGCCGCGCCCGTGGGATGGTGGGCATGGGTTCCACGCACGTTCCCGCAGAATGCCGAAGCGGGCGGCGGGCTGATGGTGGCGATGGTGCAGTTGTCCATTGCGCTGGGATCCACCGTGGGGGGCGTGCTGTTCGACCATCATGGCTACCAGAGCACCTTCCTGGCCAGCGCCGCGATGTTGATTATCGCAACCGTACTGCTTTTCCTGACCTCACGTGCAGACGCGTCTGCCGATGGTCTTTCATCACACTCGTCCTGACAAGGAAACTATCATGAATAAATTTGCGTTAGCCCTGGGAATGTTCATCAGCGCATTTGCCGCCTCGGCGGCGGATATGTCCAGAGGCGCTGATAACTTTTATAAAAGCGAAAAGGTGACGCAGCAGAAAGTCACCTTTAAAAATCAGTATCAAATGAACGTGGTTGGCAATCTGTTTGTCCCGAAAACGATAAATCAGAACGCCAAAAACCCGGCGATCGTCGTTGGTCATCCAATGGGCGCGGTCAAGGAACAAAGCGCAAACCTGTATGCGCAGAGGCTGGCAGAGCAGGGGTTTGTTACGCTGGCGATCGATCTCTCGTTCTGGGGAGAAAGCGAAGGCAAGCCGGGGCACCTGATTTCACCGGAAATCTACGCGGATGATTTCAGCGCGGCGGTGGATTACCTTAGTACACAATCGTTTATTGATCCAGATAATATCGGCGTGCTGGGCATCTGCGGCAGCGGAAGTTTTGTCATCAGCGCCGCGAAAATTGACCCGCGTATGAAAGCTATCGCCACCGTCAGCATGTATGACATGGGCGCCGCGTTTCGTAACGGCCTTAACCACTCCCAGACGCTGGAACAGCGTAAGGCCTTTATCCAGTCGGCCATTGAGCAGCGGTTTGCCGAATTCAAAGGAGGAGAGAAAACTTATATTCCGGGCACTGTGAATAAGCTGGACGCTTCCACGCCGGAAATTCAGCGCGAGTTCTTTGATTTCTATCGCACCGAACGCGGCGGTTATACCCCGCAGGGCGAGAAAGAGGAACTGACGACAAAACCGATGCTGAGCAGTATCGGTAAGTTTATGAACTTCTACCCGTTCAATGATATTGAAACCATTTCGCCGCGTCCGATGCTCTTTATTACCGGTGACCAGGCCCATTCAAAAGAGTTCAGCGAGGACGCTTTTAAGCGCGCCGGTCAACCTAAAGAGCTGTATGTCGTTCCGGGGGCAGGGCACGTCGATCTGTATGACCGCACGGATGTGATCCCCTTCGACAAGCTGACGGACTTTTTCCGCAACAACCTGAAATAACGCGTGGTAATAGGTTGTATCAACAGCTACCGGCCTTCGGGTCGGTAGTGGGGCGTAATTTGCTCAAAAGGACAAAATGCTGCCGCATCACTGAGAGATGAAATGTCTGTGTAGTGCCAAAGGCGGACGCTGCAATATATTCCGCTTTCGGCATGAATCGGACTGAGGTAACGTAGCGGAAATATTTTTCTGGACTCAATCACGATGCCTTCCATCGAAACGTTTATAACTTTCCTTCTCGCGCTGACGCTGCTGGAGATTTCTCCTGGGCCAGACATGATGCTGACTATCGCCAGAGGTGTCGGTCAGGGAAGACGTATTGCGCTGCTTACGGTCCTGGGCAATGTATTTGTAGCAGGTTTTGTGCAAGTTTCTTTTCTTGTCCTCGGGCTGGTAACCGTTGTTCATGCCTGGCCGGTTGCGCTGGATCTGTTACGGTGGATCGGTGCGGCTTATCTGATGTGGCTGGGCATAAAAATGATTGCGACTTCAGGTACTGATACGCGGCTGCGAAAAACGGCAAAAATTTCTGACTGGAATGCCGTTAAGGAAGGCGCTCTGAACAGCCTGACTAACCCAAAATCCCTGCTGTTCATGTTTGCTTTTCTTCCTCAATTTGTTGATCCCGCAGCGGGTCCAGTTTGGCTGCAATTGCTTGTCCTTGGCAGTATCCAAAAGCTGGCAGGAATCGTGTCTCTGGGGTCAGTCGCGATGGCATCAGGCACATTTGGTAACTGGCTAGGTAAACACCCAGGCGTTATCAAATGGCAGGAACGATTTACAGGTGTTGTCATGATTGGCCTGGGTATCCGCATGTTGTTTAGCGGGTCCGGCATAGTATCAAAATCTATCCGTTAGGTTATACAGAACCGGTAAATCCTGTGTCCGCTTCTCGCTCAGACAGGATTTTAAATTCAGTTGGTTGGTTCGCTTTGTACCAGGAGCGGACAGTTTAGTTCTGGAGCATCATTTATATTGACCGATTGCCGTTAGTGATGCGTACAAATGATTTATTGTGGGAAGAAGACATTGTTGATTTTATGTTAATGCTATAGGCTGGCTGCAATTTATTCTAATAAACCAGACTATGTAACCTGACTATTCAAGGGGATATAATGATTTTTCAGCAGGCACCTCAGCTAGAGACTGAGCGCTTAATTCTAAAACATTTCACGTTAGAGGATTTTTCCGCTCTTCAGGCATGCTGGGCTGATCCAGAAATGGTTAAGATAAATGGCGGAGAAGTTCCCACGGCAGAAGCAGTATGGGCCCGCTTGTTACGTTACATAGGTCACTGGCAAGCTTTAGGTTATGGATACTGGGCTGTTTTTGAAAAAGCAACATAATGGTGAGGTCTGACGCTGTTGTAGTAGTTCAATATGTAACCATTAATTTGCTGTCGGGCTTCGTCCTTGCCTGCGTAACCATTCATTTTCGACCCCGCTAGAAACAGTACTAGCAATAAAAGAGGAAAAGTTCAGGCATTAAAGTGATTGCCTGAATGGACCTTTTAACCCTCACCTCTGTGACATGTACGGATATGAAGTTAATGCTTGCTACAACAGACGTAAAAATGAAATCATACTCCCCTCTGCTGTCTTACAGTCACCATTGCTTATGAGCAACCTCGGGATCAGATATAACTATGGCTCTATCGGAATTATTATTGCCCATGAAATAAGTCATGCTCTCGACGATGAAGGTTGCTATTTTGACGAAAATGGAAATTTAAACATGCTATGGACACAACAGGATGAAGCTAATTTTATTCAAAAAGCAAATGTAATCGCTGATTTTTACAGCAATATAGAAGTCCTTCCCGGAAACTACATTAATGGGCTTCTGACCAGGGGAGAATGCTTGGCTGATTTATCTGGTTGCGATATTGCCTGGAAAACGCTTCAGAGGCTGTCTCAGGAAGAAACTAGTGAATTACGTGAAGCTTTCCAGACCAGTCTGTTAATGCTCTGGCGTGAATATGCCTCTGAAAATATCATGCGTAAGTTGTTAACCAGCGGTCCCCATGCTCCTGCACGCTTTCGTGCAATAGGATGTCTTCATTATCTTGCGAGGCGATATTCCGGAGACGAAAGCGTGAATCAGGGGATTCAGGCGATTGAATTATTTTAATTTATAAGGCTACACAGCCCTCAGGCTGTGTAGCCTTTCTACTATTCCAGCTCGAGGTTGTTTGACCGTGTCTTTGGAGAAAAATATTTTTCGACAAATGAGAAGATTACAATTAGCAAAAAGCCTGAGCCACTGAAGGCATAAAGCGCGTATATTACCCCAAGGTAATCCGAACTATACCCGGCACCTATAGAGACTATTGCAGTGATCATCATCTGCCATCGGTAGCTCTTAGCCATAGCAGCAGCCACATGATTTTCATCAAATTTTTTCAATACTGAATATACCGCGAGCGAGAAAACAACATTTGAAAAAATATGTGCAATAAAGACCAGTGCCAATGCCAGGTAAGATGAGGTTGAAAAAGGGATCAGACCATAGCATGCCACAAAAATAAACAGACATCCCAATAGCAGGCTATTATTATTACTATTTTTCTCAAAACGCTCAGGATTAAGCAGTAACGGGCCGATGAGTTGCCCTAAACTACGAGAGAAAAGAAGAGCCAAAGCTGTTGCTTGAGCTTCATGACCGGTAAGATTCGTTGGAACCAGCCCTGGCAGTAACGCCATCGCCGGGGCTCCTGCGAATGCCAATAGGGGTAATAGCAGGATACCTCGTTTCTGAGTGTTACTGATTTCTTTCCATCTTATAACTGCATCTTTTTGTTCTATATAATGGAAAATATTCCTGAACTTGCCTTTAGCGCTCAATAGCATGATGACTGACAGGGCGTAGCTGGCCAGGTCAATGATCAGCAGGTGTATTACGGTAACATGCCCCAATAGTAACAAACCCAGTCCAACACCAAAAATAACATTACATGCAAAGATAATGGTTTCCAGTGTGGTCGCAACGGGTAATTCCTTTTCACTTAACCCGGTTTTAAATATCTTACTCATAGCAGGGAACGTCATGCCGATGATGAAGGCTGACACGGTTTGTGCGATAAGAAAAAGAGGAATTGAGCCGTTTAACACAGCCATAAAAGGGGCGCTCAAGCCTGCCATGCCTAAAAATTCGCCCACGACAAGAATGGAGAAAGGGTTGCCAGTACGGCAATAATACTCTCCAACCTTACTTCCGATTAAGCCAGGAACAGTTGAAAGCACATACGCTAAAGCAAGGGAGGTTGTCGGGGCAGCGAGCCGAATCAGTTCGCTAAAAACAACAATATAGGTAATGCCATTCCCGACAGAGGAAATAATGAAAGATATACCAAGTAACATCAGCCATGGCTTTCCTGCCAGGGCATTCATGAGTGCTCGAATCATTCTTGATGTCCGTATAAGCTAAACAAGTCTTTGCTTACCTGATGCGTGCTAGCTTTCAGCCAGGCAATACATCCTTTCGGGTAGGCAGTTAAAAATAATGTTATGGGCTTATGTATGGAGCATCACATCACGAACAATCCTCAAATTTAACCTATGATAAATAATGCAAATATAACAAGTATGTGCTTTTGTCAATGCATACAAGGGAGATGTATCGCAGCGGCCTCACAGGCGGTCAACATTATTTGCCACCTCGTAGTCGTTGACTGAATTGGCCAGGTGGAACAGAGGTGTGATGTTACGTTAAGAACACTACGCTGACGTACTGGCAGGCCATAAAAAAGCAGGACAAAGCAGTCTACTCACTGACGTAATCGTGGCAGTCATGCTCAGATTTCATCCTGAACCATCTTGAGTACAGGTCCGCTATAACAAAGTCGGGCACGGAGTTTGGCTGGCCGAGGGATAGGGCGATTCCGTTTTATATGTGCCGTCTCGGTGCTGTCGCCAGCCTGGGTTTTACACTGTACTTTATCTATTCTGCAGTAAACCCTGAGCTTCACTCTCAAAAAGAGCCTGCTGCATGCAGACACTGTGGAATATGTATCGTCAGTACTGATTGCCACTCTTTGAGAAGAGCCAGAAATATTCCTGATTCTCTGTCGCTGTGATTTTGCAATGTCACTGCCATGTTTAAATATCTAGTGTGGGGCTGCAGAGTTAGAGGTTTAAATTTTAAAACGTCCCGGGGTGGTGCCGAATATCCGTCGGAACAGGGCAATGAAGGCACTCACGTTATCATATCCAAGGTCCAGAGCAATTGCCGTCACTGGCTTACCCGCAGCCAGAAGTTCAAGAGACCTGAGTAACCGAATGCGCTGTCGCCATTCATTAAAACTAAAACCGGTTTCTGCACGGAATCGCCGTGTAAGCGTACGTGATGACATTCCGGCCCAGACTGCCCATTCCTCGAGCCTGCGGTCGTCGTCCGGGTTATCTGACAGTGTCTGCGCAATTCTGAGTAGTCGGATATCCTGGGGCATTGAAAGCCCCAGGTTGACCTCAGGAAGAGAGCCAATTTCATCAAGGATGACACCAGCTAAACGTTTTTGGGACGCGTTAAGGTTTACATCTTTCCATGAGGCCGCTCGCGTTATCGCTTCACGCAGCAGATTTGTTATTGAGAGAACACAAGGCTTATCAGGTAGTCCGCTACAGGCTTGGGCAGATACATAAACACTCCATCCTGAATACGGGCCATGCGAGCGCAGGCCGTGCGGAACATCCGGAGGTATCCAGACGGCATGTGTCGCCGGTACCACCCAGCGACAATTTCCGGCATCGACCGTGAGTAGCCCATGCCTCGAACCGAGTAGCTGTCCACAGCTGTGATGGTGATTTGGCGTTTCCCGTATTACATCAGACTCACGTACCGCGACGACTAAAGTTTGCCCCTCTGAAGCGAAGGCCGGCTCGAATGTAATTAATGGATCATTCATTTTGACTTGTTTACGGTATTTTATGTCTTTTATACCGTACTTAAGCCATTCAGTCGATTGTAAAGTATTCATCACTTTCACAGAGGATCACCCATGAAAATAATGACTATTACTACCGTGCTGGATGAAATTCTCAATCAACAGGAGGTGCCACTGGACCTGATACTCAATCGTCATTTCAGTCCCGTTTACCGCCAGCGTACTAATAACGAGTGGGAAGGTTTGGATGGCTTTGCTCAGCATGCACGTAAACTCCGGGAAATCATCGCATCCGGCAAAATAGAAGTTTGCGATGAGCTTCGTGACGGGAATCTCTATGCCACCAGGCATCGCGTTTTGTGTACCAAGCATAATGGTGAAGAGGTGGATATGGAAGTTTATATGTTCGCTGAAACAGATGATGACGGGCGCTTTATTCGTGTCGAAGAAGCGACGCTAATGCTTCAAGGTGTGGAGAGCGATCGGGGTTTAGGTAACGTAAGGTAAGAGAATTTTAAATGTTAAAATGCCCGCTTCATGCCCTGAGGTATTTAACAAGCTCTCAAAAGTGTGTTGAATTAAAATGGATACGGATTCTTCCTAACCACGCATGTGCAACGGCGGCCAGGCATCAGCAATATCAGGTAATGGAGAGGATGGCACACAGGCAACATGGTATCGGAAACAGTCAGGTGAAGGAGCCGGCTTGTATGGACTACCCTTTACAGTTTAACCTTGATACAGGCGAATAATTTAACTTTTTAACCTAGGTTTTATCGAGCCACTTTTGTGTCAAAAACAGATTTACACACAGATATCAGGCCTCCTGATATCTGTGTGTGAAGTTTTTAAAGCTGATGTTCCGGAATCCGGGCGATAACCTTTATCTCAAAATCAAATCCCGCCAGCCAGTTAACCCCCACGGCTGTCCAGTTGGGATATGGCGGCTTCGGAAAAACGGTTTGTTTCACCTGCATAATGGTTGAAAACTGACTCTCCGGATCGGTATGAAAGGTTGTCACATCGATAAGATCTTCAAACGAACATCCTGCGGCGGTAAGAGTGGCCTTGAGGTTTTCAAAGGCACGTTCTACCTGCGTTGCAAAGTCGGGCTCAGGACTACCATCTTCCCGGCTACCCACCTGACCGGATACAAACAGTAAATCACCAGAGCGGATCGCAGCAGAATAACCATGCTTCTCATAGAGAGCGTGGCGATTCGCCGGGAAAACAGGTTTCGGTTGGTTCATAACGTATCCTTTTTTCGGATGTGTGAAGCCGTGCGTGACATAAATAAATCAATTAATATACGCAGTGTATGTAAACTTAACCACACATACGCGGCGTATGTCAAATTTCATACGCTGCGTATATTGCAAGGAGTCCGCATGGCTGCCAAACGCCGCGCCGAAACGATGGAAGAAACCCGCACGAAGTTGATTACAGCCGCACGAAAAGCCTTTGCCGAAAAAGGGTTTGCAGCAGCATCAATGGATGATTTGACTGCCAGCGTTGGCCTGACGCGTGGGGCTCTGTACCATAATTTTGGGGACAAAAAAGGGTTGCTTGCCGCTGTGGTTGCCCAGATTGACTCAGAAATGGCACAAAGTGCCAAGAGTGCAGCGACACAGTTCAGGGATGACCAGCAAAAGCTTCTGGCTGAAGGGATAGCCTATATCAGAATGGCTCTGGATGAAGAAGTCCGGCGTATCGTTCTGCTTGATGGCCCGGCTTTTCTTGGCGATCCTACGAAATGGCCGAGTCAGAACAACTGCCTTGACGCCACCCGAGAGAGCATTTCAGATCTGATTGAACGCGGCTTAATCAAGCCGGTAGATGTGGATGCTACCGCCTGGCTGCTAAATGGAGCTGCACTGAATGCCGCTCAGTGGGTGGCTGCCAGTGAAGATCCGCAGCATGCTTTACCAAAAGCGATTCAGGTTTTCACCCTGCTGGTAAATGGCCTGCTGGAAGAGGGCAAGCACCCATAACCTCCATTCTCAACCTGAAGGTTCGTTAATAAGTTGAGCTCCGTGCCGCTTGTTCCGGCTTCGATTCTCTCGGGTCAGTAATTCAGTCTGAAAATCACATAAGGCCGGTTCAATACGGCCTTCACGAATCTTGATAGTAAAGAATTTTGTGTAGCAATGTTTTACCAGATTTTTCGGACGTTACAATACAGCGAGCCCGATTGTGTATAAACAGGCCCGAGAAGCTAAACTCCACCTTTCATTCATAGAGATCGTACGGCTATTCAGGCAGTCCGCGTCGCGCCAGAAGCGGATATTGATAATTTGATCAATTAATTATTCGATGCGTTTAACATCTGGATGACGTTCGGTTGCAGCTTCATGGAAAATATCATCTAACCAGCCTGCAATTTCATCTTCTGCCAGATCATCTGGAATAACAACGTCATAGATACGGGAATACTTTCTTTCTGTCAGATCTACTCGAAAAACCAACCAGCACTCATTCTTACGCAGAATGCCAAGGTATCGACCAAAGACATTATAAACCAACATGTTATACCTCCAGTAATGTCAATCAAACCACACGTTATATTACTTCGAATAAGAAAGGCAGAGAATAAATCCTGAATTCGTTAGAGGACAACATCTTCTTTTGTCATTACAGTTCTGGTGATCCTGCATGCTGACCGCTTCGTGCCAGGAGCGGACGTTTATGAAAAGGGTGATAGAAAACATCAGCAATTTTATCTCCGATTACAGCACCTCAACCACTTCGAATTCTTCTGCGATCAACTCCATATCCTCAGAAAAATGACCTTCACGGATGAAAAATCGCTGATGCTCTTTCTTCCAGTATTCAAGACTTAAATCGCCTTCACCCTCTTTGCGAGCGAACTCCTCATTAATATCGCAAAAACGCACCAATTGTAGCGAAACCAGCCGGATCACGCATACCGGGACATTCTGTCCATCAAGAATTATGTTATAGCTGCCAATCCTCGGAGCAGATTCTTCCTGTTGGTAAGAGGCAAAAGATCCACAAGAGGCCGTTTTGATTCCTTTTTTAATAAGGTTAGCAAGCTCGCTTGCCAGTTCTGGACTGTCTCCCATTTGCCAGGCCCCTGCGCCTGGATATTTCATTTCTATTTCCCTAAGCTTAACCATTAATGCATCTGCCTAACCGTTGATGAAAAAAGTAATAATAATATTAGCGTTAATGGGGTCACCATTAACAGTAATACGTTACCTCAGATAGTGTGGTTTGCTCTTCGCTCAGACTGGAGCTTAAACTCAGTTGGTTCATCCGCGCAGTGCCAAAAACTGCCCCTGACTGCTTGTTAACCGCGCCTCCTATTGTATAGATATTTTCTGTACATCAAGATACATTGAGATAGCTATTTAATGGCTTAAACAGTAATAGACACTAAGTTCAGGAAGGAAAAGTGCTGATGCCAATACCTATTCTCTATACAGAACGCTTACTGTTAAAACCATTATCCTCAGAAGATGCCTCACAAATTCAGATACTGTATCCTCGCTGGGAGATTGTTCGGTACATGGTCTCATCAGTACCGTGGCCCTATCCGGATAATGGCGCCGAGAATTATGTCAATAACGTTGCCTTGCCTGATATAGCAAATGGAATCGCTTGGATCTGGACTATTAGGCATCGTGAAACACCTGACAACATGGTAGGTTTAATCTGTCTTTATGATGTTGAGGATAACAACCGAGGATTTTGGTTAGCACCGGAGCATCAGGGCAAAGGTTTTATGCGTGAGGCCTGTAACGCAGCTACAGATTATTGGTTCAATTCCTTAAATAAGACTATATTGCGTGCGCCGAAAGCGGCTCTCAATAACCGCTCCAAACGTATCTCACAAAGCAGTGGCATGCGGCTCATTAGGACTGAAAAGAAAGCATATGTCAGCGGTCTGCTGGATTCCGAGCTATGGGAAATCACACGTGATGAATGGAATGCTCGTAAAGGTGGCTGATAAGCTGATGGCATGTCCGCTAAGCGCTCCCAGCGGACCTTCAGCTTCGTTAACACGTCCGCTCCGTGCCAAAAGCGGAAGTTAACTACGGATAAAATTCAGCGCCCCACACTCAGAGCCGCTGCATAACGGCAATAAGCTACACTTGTTCATTATTTCCACAACAGGAAAGCCTTCCGCTGCTTCAACGGTGTGTGTTTGACATCGCGCAGTTGGGACATTTTGATCAACAACGAGCATGGCCAGCTAACGATGAAATTGATACTTGTTCGACACGCAGAAACAGAGTGGAATTGGGAAGGAATTATTCAGGGGCACAGCGATAGCTCCTTGACCTGTCGGGGTTTGCGTGAAACATCCGTCCTACTAGCAGCGTTTAGTGCAAGTGAGTATCAAATAGAGCGTGTTTACGCTTCTCCGCTTGGGCGTGCCTGGCAAATGGGGCAAAGCCTGGCTGAACACTTTCATTGTTCACTGACGGCTGAACCGGCCCTTAAAGAGCAGGCCTTTGGTCAGTTTGAAGGTATGCCGTTAGAACTACTCAGACAAAAACATCCAAACTATGCAAATGCATTATTCAGGCTTGATGCAGAGTATTGTCCACCAGGGGGGGAGTCACTGGCGCATGCTTCTCAGCGAGTTATGCGTTTTTTACAAAACCTGGAAGATACTTCATCACATCAACAAACAGTATGTATTGTGTCTCACGGGCATGTCAGTCAGGGCACTCTGGCAATTCTTAAAGAAGGGACTGTCGATAGTTTCCCTCGCTATGCTCATCCCAATGCAAGTTATTCTGTTATCGACCTGATTAATGGAAAATGTATTGGCCTAAAGTGGGGGATTGCTACACATTTACGTCACCTGAATTAGTGGCTACCTTCCAGGCATTGAAAACCCATCCTGCCAGAGTCATCATTATTTAAGCACAATGTTCACTCCTCGCTGTGAGTTCAACGGGTCGATGCAACGCTATCCTTAATCAAGGGGGGACGTTGCTATGAAACGAAGAACTCGGATTAACTTACCCGCGTTGTGCCGGATGCGGGCATCGCAAACTCATGCTCTTCTGATGACGTGGGTGCTAAAGATAATTGTCCATCCATTGAAACCTGATTTTTTCACACTGACATAATCAATGATTCCAGCCGAATTTGGCTAATGGCATAATCAGGCAGGCGAAAGTGAGGGTGAAAATGGATAAAACAGCGAAAAATCAGATAGTAGATAGCGACATTGCACAGTTATTACTAAAGCACAGGAAAGCTCGTAACTGGACGGTAACGGAGCTTGCTCAACGCTCAGGCGTGAGCCAGGCGATGATTAGTAAGATTGAACGAGGCGTCTCCAGCCCCAGCGCGACTATCCTTAGTCGTTTAGCGAACGCCATGAATATTACGCTATCAAAACTTTTCGCCGAGCTTGAGCAACATCAGAATTCGCTGGTTCGTTTCGCTCACCAGCAGCAGCATTGGACAGATGAACAATCAGGCATTATTCGTTGGACATTGTCCCCGGCGGGCGCCAGTCCGGAACTGATAAAAGTTGAAATCCCTGCAATGGGTCAACTGACGATCCCCGCCTCCGCTATTGAGCATCTTTGCGGGCAAACACTTTGGATGCTGAGCGGCAACCTTGATTTTAGGGTCAATCATCAGACTCATCATTTGCAAGCGGGTGATTGTCTTGCTCTTACCTTTGCAGGCGAGTGCCAAATGACTAACCCGGATAGCGAACAGAGCTGTACATACATCGTTGCGTTTAGCCAAAAAAACAGATGATATTTCCCCTGGCAAAGGGTTAGACGCCATTCCCTTTACGCAGGTGCAGCAGGGGATAAGGTCTTCCCTGACTATCCTGCCCGGAGCGCCCTGAAACCTGAAAGCCCATATGCTGATAAAACCCGACGGCCTGTTGGTTTTGTTCATTGACGTCGACGCTTAAATCAGGATGAAGAGCAAGGGCATGGGATATCAACAGTTTTCCGACGCCAAGCCCGCGAGCAGAGGCATCGACGAACAGCGCCTCCAGATGACCATCATGTAAAAACATAAATCCGAGTGGAAGGTCTTCATCATTTGTCGCTACCCATACAGGGGTTTCTGAAAAAAAACCGACCACCTCTTTTTCGATCTCTTGCCGGTCATGTGTTGTCAGAAAATCGTGCGTAGCATCTACAGAACTTTTCCAAATCTGGATGATGTCTTCCGCTTCAGAAGGTCGTGACATTCTGATTTTTATCATTTTATTTTCCTTAAAGTGGACATGGTTTGGGGTAATTACCTACAAAAACAATCCCATTAATTTACTATGGTGTAATTAAATTCACAATAGTGATTATGTCGCCATGTCTATCGTTGCTAGACTCACTTTCAGGTGCAGAATGCCACGACCGGCTCTGGCCTGATAGCGCTCGAACTGGCGTACAAGCCGTTCGAGCGTATGGAAAGCCGCGATGAGTTCCGATTTATTGTTGTGGAGCTCACCCTATGCATGTCCTCAAGGTCGTAGTCACTGCCCCGGCTATGAAGCAGACTCGCTACAAGATAGTCGAGTAAAGGGCAATGGATAAGGCCTTTCAGGCCGATGCGTTCTACTGACTCAGAAATCTTTTTTACGGAAGCTATCGCGGATGGCGTCCCCCATCAGACAGGTCAGGTTCATCCAGGTAGGCTCGACTGCGAAATTCGCCATGTTTCCAGCCATATTGTCGAATGCTCGCTTGTTGGTGTACAGCATGTGCCCTGGTGACATAAACTTTGCCTCCATGATCGATTTCTCAACGTTCTCATAATTGAGTAGGTTGCCAAAGTTGCCGCGACCAGAAACGAAAGTCTTGCCTGCCTCATTTCCACCCCAGGTAAGATAGGGGTTGAGAAAAATGAAGGACGGCATGCTGTTGATGGCGACCGCACCATATTCCAGGTCAGACACCGCTTGCTCGAGTAATTTCTGATGGGCCTTTCTGGTGTCCTCATCGATAAGTATCGCACTGGCGAGCGTGCCCAGGAGCTGGGTGTTGGCGAACTTGACGGCGCCGGGGAGGAAGTGCGCGGCATTGGCTGGCAGGTCAAGCGGCACCTCAGCGAGCACCAGGCTGAACGCTTCATGTGAAGTGGCGTAGCCACCGGGCTTAACGTCTGTGAGTAATATGACATCGGAATGCGGATACTTGCCGCCCTCGGGGCTCAGTACTTCCGCATCGGGATAGGCCTGTCGAAAACCATCCACGACCTTGTCGGCGCCGGGGTAGTACATACCCATGGCCGGAGTAGTCTCCGAGATAGCGACCCGCAGCGCGTCGAGGAATTCCTTGCGCTGCGGCCAGTGCTTGCTTGTCACCAGAGTTTGGGGACGACCGCAGTTCGCGCCACCATTGAACTTTGCCATGGTGGCTATCTGCACTGCCTGGTGTTCAATTTCCTTCTTTGTCCATGGCCGGTCGCCCGGCACGATGATGCATGGGTTATTACCGCCGCATTCGGAGATCAGCGGCGTCTCTGTCGCTGACATGATAGCCTCGGCCGTTGCGGTTCCACCAGTAAAGTAGATCCTGGAGAGGCGGGGGTCTACTGTCAGATCTTGTCCCCGATCGGCATCGCAGAAGCTCAGAACGCGCCGATCAATCAGCGGCTGCATGATCTTTGCCCAAATCCTGTCGGTTTCTTCGTTCAGGTGATGCGGTTTGTGTACGACCGCACAGTTCTCGAAGAAGATCGCTTTCAACACCTCGAGCGCTGAGCTGTAGTTACCGGCACCCAGCACGGCAATAATACCCGCGGGCTTTTCCATCGGATTGATTTGTTTCGGTGCGCCTTTCACACGAATGCGACTCTTCTGATCCGCGTACATCAACTTGTCTTTCCGCTCCTGCGGAAAGACATAAATGTCGTAGAGATCCTCACTCACTTTTTCCACGCTCAGCGGCTGTGGCATCTTGCCGTCGAGAATGGATTCATAAAGGATGATGGCTGCCGAGACGGTACTCGCCATAGGAACGACGGTAGCAACCTTAGACATTGGGTATGAAAAAAGAGGCGCACCGAGGATGCCATTCTTCATCTTGCTGTCGGCGAAGGCGAGGTCATCACCGTACTTCTTCAGGTTTGCACGGATTTCCTCCAGCAGACGCAAACGTTCTGCGGGAGATGTTGTGGTCCATTTTTGGGGATCCAGTTGGTCGATAGCTTCGGTAGCATTCATTGGGATTTCTCTATTGTTCAGATTGGACCGCCAGGACAGGTGGAACGTGTCCTGGCTGGTGTGATGTTTACATCTCACTATAGGAAGCAAGCCACGACAACGCTCTGGCAATCCGCGCCAATTTTAATGCGAGAGATGCCAGCACAGGGAGTTGAGTTGCGGATGTTACAGATTGGCGTAACGTGCAGTCATTGTGGCGCGGTTTGAAGGGGGGTAAGCGCACGACTGCTCTATACTCTGAGCGTCAGTTGAATGAGCAATAGTGACGGAGTTCTGAAGGTGCAAAACAAAACTTTTCCCATGGATATTGGCTGGCTGGCAATACTGAAGGACTTAGGTGTTCAGGCTGGCCATGTATTACGTCGGGCCGGCCTTCCAGACGATTTACTCTCCCGTGCAAGACAGGGGCTTTCTGGCGAAGACTATTTTCGTTTCTGGCGCGCTTTAGAGGCTGAGGCAAGTGATGCCATGTTTCCCTTACGCCTCGTCGAGACTCTCTCGGCTGATTCTTTCAACCCACCACTGTTCGCTGCCCTGTGCAGCGCGAATCTGGTACAGGCTTTGCAGCGCCTCGCCAAATACAAGCAACTGGTGGCGCCCATGAGCCTGGAAGTCAATACGGGTGACGCAGGCGAGCTGGTCGTGACGCCTCGCTGGTTGTCGATACAAACCGAGGTACCTTACTCGCTGCAAGTGGCCGAGATTGCGTTTTTCGTGCGACTAGCCAGACTGGCTACCCGTGAGCACATTAAGGCGCATCGCGTTATCCTGCCGCAACTTCCGTCCAGTCGTTATCTCCGGCGTTACGAGAATTTCTTCGGCGTACCTGTGCAAAAGGGAGAGTATCCAGTTATCGCTTTCGCCGCTGTGGATGCTTTGCGTCCATTCCTGACGGTCAACGAAAGCATGTTTCACGCGTTCGAACCCGATCTTCGCCGACGGCTCAGTGAACTTGATTCGACGGCGTCGACGGCAGAACGCGTGCGTGCTGTCTTACTGGAGCTGTTGCCTGGTAACGCGGCTACCATTGAGAAGGCCGCGGAACGACTGGGCTTGAGTAAGCGTACGCTTCAACGTCGGCTTGAGGAGGAGGGGGAAAACTTTCGCGCCCTGGTCAATATGGTGCGGGAGAGCCTTGCCCGACACTACCTGGCAAATACCACGATGTCCGGCGCAGAGATCGCTTTCCTCCTTGGATTCGAAGATCCCAATTCCTTTTATCGCGCATTCCAGGGGTGGACTGGAAAAACACCTGACAGCGTCCGTCATGCCATGCGCTTGAATTGAGGAAAATACACCATGTCTAAACTTACCGAACAGGAGAAAGCCCTGTTTGCCGGCGTCACAGGACGGGGGGGGGGGCGGCTTCATACTTCAGTCCCTGCTGGCAGAACCCTGAACGGGACAACAGATTTTCATAAAGCAGGCCTGCCAAAGAAGACCTATTTTTATGTCAATCCGGTCAACGTCAGATATCAGGGAGAAGCTAAGCCTCTCCCTGAATTCACCCTCAGGCGTTAGCTGCCGCCTTTAACCGCGCCTTCATCAGGCTATAGGTCGTCCAGGCGTACCGTTCCGCCCAGTCCTGGTCGGCAATAGCCTCTACCTTCACCGCGCAGTACTTGGTTTCCGGGGTTTTCGAGATAGGATCCAGATTATCCTGGGTCAGCTCGTTACAGGCGCCAACCCACCACTGGTAGGTCATATACACCGCGCCGGGGTTGATTCGCTCGCTGAGATCGGCGCGAGTCATCACTTTGCCGCGCCGCGAACTCACCCATACCAGCTGACGATCGGCGATACCTGCCCGCTCGGCATCGGCAGGGTGCATCTGGATCCGGCCAGGTTCGTCCGCCAGCGACTGCAGCGCCGCGCAGTTGCCGGTCATTGAACGGCAGGAGTAATGGCCGACTTCGCGCACCGTGCAGAGCACCAGCGGGAAATCATCGTCCGGCGTTTCCGCCGGCGCGCGCCACGGCGCGGCGAACAGTTGCCCTTTGCCCGATGGAGTATCAAAGTGATTATCCTGATACAACCATGGCGTACCGGGGTGATCGAGCGTTGGGCACGGCCACTGCACGTGGCCCATATCGCCCATTTTCTCCCAGGTTACGCCGTAGAACAGCGGACAGAGTTCGCGCATTTCATCCCAGATTTGCTGGTTACTGGCGTAATGCATCGGATAGCCCATCTCGCTGGCCAGCAGGCTGATAATTTCCCAATCGCGTTTCACGTTACCTGTGGGCGGAATAGCCTGTTCGAAACGCTGGAAGCCGCGGTCGGCGCAGGTAAAGACGCCGCCGTGCTCGCCCCAGGACGTCGCCGGCAGCAGCACGTCAGCCACTTCCGCCGTTTTGGTCATAAAAATATCCTGCACCACCACAAAATCCAGCGCTTCCATCCCTTTGCGTACCAGACCCAGATCGGCCTCGGTTTGCAGCGGATCCTCGCCCATGATGTAGTAGGCTTTGATTTCTCCCGCCAGCGCTTTATGCGGGACTTCGGTGATACGGGTGCCGATTTGCGTATCCATCAGCGCCGGATCGATGCCCCAGGCATTGGCGAATTTGGCGCGCACCGCGGCGTCGGTGACGTCCTGATAGCCCGGAAACTGGTTGGGTAACACCCCCATATCGCAGGCGCCCTGGACGTTATTTTGTCCACGGACCGGGCCGACGCCGACGTTAGCCCGCCCGAGGTTGCCGGTCAGCAGCGCGAGGCTGGCGAGACCGCGGACGACATCAACCGCCTGGCCGAACTGGGTTACGCCCATTCCCCACATAATGGTAGCGGAAGGGGCGGCGGCGAAGGTGCGCATCGCCCGGCGAATGGCCAGCGCCGGGACGCCGACCAGCGCTTCCACGGCTTCGGGAGAGTAGTCTTTCACCGCCTCACGATAGGCCTCAAGCCCTTCGGTATAACGCTCAACGTAATCGTGATTGTAGAGATCTTCTTCCAGCAGGACATAGGCGAAGGCGTTGACCAGCGCCATATTGCTGCCGTTGTTGAGCTGCAGATGCTGGTCGGCGATGCGGGCGGTTTCAATGCGCCGCGGATCGCAGACGATGATTTTCGCGCCGTTGTCGCGGGCTCTCAATACCCTTCGCGCCACGATAGGGTGAGAATCGGCGCAGTTATAGCCAAAGACCAGCAGACATTTTGAGTTCTCAATATCGCTTATCGAGTTGCTCATCGCGCCATTGCCGAGCGAAGCCTGCAGCCCGGCGACCGACGGCCCGTGGCAAACGCGGGCGCAGCAGTCGACGTTATTGGTATTGAGTACCGCACGGGCGAATTTCTGCATCACGTAATTGGTTTCATTCCCCGTGCCGCGGGACGAACCGGTGGTCATGATGGCGCGCGGGCCATATTTGGCCTTGATCTCGCGGAGCTTAGCGGCGGTGTAGCGAATCGCTTCTTCCCAACTGACCGGAGTGAACGGGCCGCCTTTCTGATAACGAATCATCGGCTGCTTCAGGCGAGGCGTGAGAAGCTGCGTGTCATTGAGGAAATCCCAGCCGTAGTAGCCTTTCAGACATAGCTGGTTTTGATTGGTGACGCCGTCGGCGGCCTCGGCGCGAATGATTTTATCATTTTCGACAACCAATTTGAGTTTACAACCCGCCCCGCAATAGGGGCACACGCTGGTAATTTTATTCATCAGTAACAGACCTGTTAACAGTGAAGATAGGGCGATAGCGCGCCGGGCCCGGCAGGCTACCGTCAGCAAACGCGCGACGTCGATCGTCGTGCGATGCAAATCGATTGCATAATGCGTGCCAAAGTGAAGATAGCGCTGATGACGCGGGATGAAGGTGATGAAGACGCGGGAAAATCATGGATGTCGTCATAAGTGACGATGACGCGGGACGCTGTGGCTGACGATCGCCCCGCGGGGATTGAGGTTAAGCGTTGACTTCCATGTTCTGCTGCAGTTGATTCAACGTCTCCTGCGACATCCCGGCCTGCCGCGCGGCGGCGCAGATCGCCTGCCAGCTACTGGCATCGAGCGGAATACCGTTTGCCAGCCGCTGCTGACGATTGGCCGCTTCCCACTCACCCGGCGCCAGAATAGGTGTATCGGCATCGTGCGGCGACTGTTTACACCAGTCGATAAAGGCCTCGGTTTCGCGCTGCATCTGCGGCGCATCGAAGGCTTCCGGGCTGAGAATAATGGTAGTCATGCAGTTGAAGATGGCGTCGACGCAGCCCTGCAGGCTGTCCTGGTGGGTCGTTTGCCCGCCTGAGACCGCGCCGCCGAGTACCTCGCACAGCGTCGCCAGGGCATAGCCTTTATGTTGGGCAAAGGTGAGCAGGGCGCCAAGCGGTGAGGTCTGCATCACCGCCGGATCGGTGGTCGGCTCGCCGCGAGAATCAATCAATGAGCCGGCGGGCACCGCTTCACCTTTATGCCATGCGACGCGGGTTTTGCCAAAAGCGATGGCGCTGGTGGCGTAATCGAGCAGCAGCGGCGGGTGGCCTTCACGCGGGAAGACCACGCAGAGCGGGTTAGTGCCGAAGCGGCTATCTTTGCCACGAAATGGCGCCACCATCGGATCGCCGACGACGCTGACGAAATGAATGGATATTAACCCCTGGGCCGCACACTGTTCCGCCCAGTAACCGATGCGCCCGATATGGTGAGCATTGCGCAGCGCTACCGCGGCGAGGCCGTGCTGTTTGGCTTTTTCAATCCCCAACTGCATGGCTTCATGGGCAACGACCTGACCGAAGCCGGCGTTACCGTCAAGGGTGACGACGGCGCCGGCGTCTTTCATCACGCTGGCATGGCGGTTAAGCTGCAAAAATCCTTCGCTATGGGATTTTACGTAGCTTGGGATCATGCCGACGCCGTGCGAATCGTGTCCGGCAAGGTTGGCAGCGATCAGGTGGTCTGCGACCAGCGCGGCTTCGGTTGGTGTACTGCCCAGCTGCGTGAACAGGGTGGTGACGAAGTGGTGTAGCTCCGTGGGGCGAAAGCGATGTCCTGTAGGCACGGATAGTCTCCTCGATGTATGTTGTTGTTTTGTTGCGTTTGCCGTTCCATGCTGCGCCGCAAGGCGCAGAAGATCAAGGCGATAAATATCTCTCACTGAATAGGGAGATTATTGGCATGGCTCATTTTGACGAAACCGCCCGGCAAAATGGTTTTGAATGTAATATTAGGTGAATATGTAAAAGGTACATTTATTACTCCATCCTCGTAATGACACTGCGCCTGTTTTTCTTTATTCGAATGGTCCTGAAGAAATGCAAATAAAGGCTTTGCCATTGGCGGTAATCGCTTCGTGACGCTGCAGCATTAATCTGTGACCTCGCTCGCTGTTTTCTCTATTCGCTGAATAAACTCCATAAACACCACTTTTTAAACTACACCACTGTCACAAAAGCCATAAAAACCCTCTCCCCAGCGTTGCAGAGGGGGTTGTAGCACTATATGTTAAATTTGTGTTTAATTATTGATGCTTAAGGGTTGATTTTATGTATAAGAAAATCGGCGGTTTAGTGGTTTCACTGACGACAGTCTTCTCGTACTCCGTGCTGGCGGAGGTGCCGCAGGGCTACCCGGCAGATTATCAAAAAGTCGTTGATGCCGGGGTGAAAGAGGGCAAAGTCGTGGTTTATTCCACAACGGACACCAAAGCGGCAGGGCCGTTAATTAAAGGCTTTGAAGCGCAATATCCTGGGATTAAAGTTGAATATAACGATATGAACAGCACCGAACTGTACAACCGTTATATTAGTGAACAAGCTGCCGGCGGTGGGAGCGGCGACGTGGTGTGGAGCTCTTCCATGGACACGGCGCTGAAATTAGCCACCGATTATGCGCAAGAGTATGCTTCACCAGAAGTCGGCAAGCTGCCGAAATGGGCGGTCTGGCAGCAAAAAGCCTACGGCACAACCTATGAGCCGGTGGTCTTTATCTATAACAAACGGCTGATCCCACAAAATGAAGTACCGGATTCACATACCGCATTGGCCAAGCTTATCGCCGGGCAGGCTGATAAATTTAAAGGCAAAGTCACCACCTACGATATCGAGAAATCGGGGCTTGGTTTTATGCTGGCGGTGCAGGATAGCAAGGCTGACGGCAATTACTTTGCCGACCTGGCGAATATCGCCAAAGGCGGCCTGACGGTGCAGTCCTCTACCGGCACCATGATGGAGCGCGTCTCCTCCGGTGAAAACCTGATCGGCTATAACATTCTGGGATCCTATGCCGAAGCGCGCGCTAAAACCGACCCGTCATTAGGCATCGCCTATCCGAAAGACTACGTGCTGGTGCTGTCCCGCGTCTCATTTATCACCGCGGAAGCAGGGCATCCTAATGCGGCGAAACTGTGGTTCGACTATGTACTGTCGGAAAAAGGGCAAACGATTCTTGCCTCTCAGGGCGATATCCCGTCAATTCGCAACGACATTGAAGGTAAAAATGATATCGACGGGATGACGAAATTACTGGGCAATGCGCTGAAGCCGATTCCGGTGGATGAAAGCCTGCTGCAATATCTGCAACCCAAACAGCGTCTGGAATTTATTAAGCAATGGCGCGCCGCTGCTGCGAAATAAAGTAATTACCTGTGAAACTTCCCCTGGAATGTATCCGGGGGAATGATCGTATCAGTATTCAGTAAATAAGTACTCATTATCTCTTCTTGATAATTTATCTCTGCACTTTGCCAGGGGAATTAAAGATGAACATTTTACGCAGAAAGTGGCAAGGGCTACCGCGTGGCATGGTGGTATTGATAGCAGCACTGGTAATTTACGTTCCGCTATTATTTATCGTGGCGCAAAGTTTTCTTTCCGCACCATTTTTTGCCCGCTCGAAAGAGTGGAGCCTCGAAGCCTTCGGTTTTATTTTTACCGACCCGGATTTTTACCTGGCCTTACGCTCTGGATTTATCCTCGCTTTTGGTCTGGTCATTATCGCGATTCCGCTGGGCGGCATTCTGGCCTTTTTAATGGTACGTACCGATTTACCCGGCAGGCGCTTTATTGAGCCGCTGATCCTGGTGCCGATTTTCGTCTCGCCGATGGTGCTGGGCTTTGGTTACGTGGTGGCCGCCGGGCCGGTCGGTTTCCTGTCGCAGTGGGCGCAAGCGTGGCTTGGTTTTGTGCCGTGGAATATCTACTCGATGTTTAGCATCGTAGTAATCGCCGGTTTAACGCACGTCCCGCATGCCTATCTTTATATCTCCTCGGCGCTGCGCAGCGTCGGTTCGGATGTGGAAGAGGCGGCGCGTACCGTCGGCGCCACGCCGCTTCAGGTGATGACCTCGGTGAGCCTGCCGATGGTACGGCCGTCCATCCTCTACGCCTGCGTGCTGCTGTTCTTCCTCGGCCTTGAAGTCTTTGGCCTGATGCTGGTGCTCGGCGATCCGGAAGGCAACATGGTACTGGCGACCTATCTCTATAAGTTGACTAATAAACTGGGAACGCCTTCTTACCATCTGATGGCGGCGGTCGCGGTGGTATTAATCTGCATTACCATTCCGCTGGTGATGTTGCAGCGCCGGTTGATGCGTACCGCCAATCGCTTCGTGACCATGAAAGGTAAAGCGTCGCAGGCGCGCGCCTTGCCGCTGGGGAAATGGCGTTGGGTCGCTGGCGCGGTCGTGGTGGCGTGGCTGACGGTAACCATCGGCGTCCCGCTACTGGGTGTGGCGCTACGGGCCTTTATTTCCAATTGGGGCGTTGGCGTTTCGTTATGGGATGAGCTGTCGCTGGCGACTTTCCGCAACATCTGGCAGCAGCCGAATCTGCTGCGGGCGATCGTCAACTCGATGGCGATCGGGATTATCGGCGGCGCGTTGGCGGTGGTGTGCTATCTGTTTGTCGGTATCGCCATGCACCGTAAACCGGATAACGTGACGCGCTTTCTCGACTACAGCGTGCTGGTACCGCGCGCGGTGCCGGGCCTGTTGGCCGGTCTGGCGTTTCTGTGGGTGTTTCTGTTTGTGCCGATGTGGCTTGATCAGTCATTGAAAAACGGCTGGCTCTCGGCGCTGCCGGTCGCCGACTGGCTGCGCGAACACCTTATCGTGCAGCTGCGCGCGCTGCGCAACACCATTTTCAGCGTCTGGTTGGCCTATACGGTGGTGTGGATGGCCTACGGCCTGCGCCTTATCTCATCAACGCTCCTGCAGGTGGCGCCGGAGCTGGAGGAGGCCGCGCGTAGCACCGGCGCCTCTCGCGGGCAAATCACCCGCCACGTCACCGTTCCGCTGGCGCGCTACGGGCTTATCGGCTCCTGGCTGCTGATGTTCCTGATCTTTGAACGCGAATATTCAACCGGCGTTTATTTGTTGTCGCCAGGCACCGAAACGATCGGGTCGATGCTGGTCTCTCTGTGGGCGGCGGGCGCCATTGATATCGTCGCGGCGCTATCGTTTATCAATATTCTGCTGGTGGTAGTCGGTCTGGGTATCGCCCTGCGCTTTGGAGTGAAATTACATGATTGAGTTATCGGTAGACAATCTGCATCTGACCTATGGCGACAACCCGGTGCTGAAAGGGGTGTCGATGGAGCTCAAACGCGGGGAGGTGGTGTCGCTGCTCGGCCCTTCAGGCAGCGGGAAAACCACGCTGCTGCGCGCGGTCGCCGGGCTGGAGAAACCGACCGCCGGGCGGATCACCATCGGCAATAACGTGGTTTATGACGGCAGTCCGCGTAGCGAGATCCCGGCGGAAGAGCGTAATCTCGGGCTGGTGTTCCAGTCCTACGCCCTGTGGCCGCATAAAACGGTATTCGACAACGTGGCCTATCCGCTGAAACTGCGTAAGGTGGCCAGCGGCGAGATTAAACAGCGGGTGCAGAGCGTACTCGAGCAGCTAGGTCTGGGACATCTCGGTAATCGGCATCCGCATCAGCTTTCCGGCGGCCAGCAGCAGCGCGTGGCCATAGGACGGGCGCTGGTCTATAACCCACCGGTTATTCTGCTGGATGAGCCGCTATCTAACCTCGACGCCAAGCTGCGCGAAGAGGCGCGGGTATTCCTGCGCGAGCTCATTATTAAGCTGGGCCTGTCGGCGCTGATGGTCACCCACGATCAGAATGAAGCGATGGCGATCTCCGATCGCATTTTGTTGCTTAACAACGGCGTGATTGAACAGCAGGGGACGCCGCAGGAGATGTACGGCAATCCGGCCACCCTGTTCGCCGCCGAGTTTATGGGCAGTAATAACCGCCTGCACGGTAAGGTGACGGCGCTGAAGGACGGACGCGCGCGAGTTGAAGGCGCCAGCTGGGCGCTATGGGGCCGCGCGGGCGAGGGGGTCAGCGTCGGTCAGCCGGCGACGGCGGTGATCCGCGTCGAACGGCTGCGCCTTGACTGCTCGCCGCAGGATAACAGCCTGGAACTTCCGCTGCTGACCAGCATGTACCTCGGCGATCGGTGGGAATATCTGTTCCGCACCGAGGGCGATGACTTTGCCATCCGCGCCTACGGCACGGCCCTGCGTGATGCCGAACATTGTCATCTGACGCTGCCCGCGGATGATGTGTGGATCTTCCCGCAGCGATAAACTTTGCTCAGGGCGCCAGATGACACACCGCTTCGATATTGTGTCCATCTGGCGCAATGACAAAGGCGGCGTAGTAATTGGCGTGGTAATTAGGTCGTAATCCCGGCGCGCCGTTATCCTTGCCTCCGGCGGCCAGCGCCGCGTGCCAGAAGGCGTCAACCTGCTCGCGGCTCTCGGCGCAAAAGGCGATATGCAGCGGCGCGGGTTTATCTTCGCTTTGATAGAGGCATAAAGAGGCATCGTTTGCCCCGGCTAGCTCCGCGCCGTAAGCTGGCTCGCCTTCGCCCGCCAGCGTCACGCCGAGCGGCGCCAGCGCCTGTAAAAAGAATGCCTTGCTCGCGGCATAATCACTGACGCCAAATTTGACATGATCGAACATAAATTCTCCTTGTGGTTGGGAATATCTGTACGACATCACCGTGTCGTTAAATTGATAAGGGAACCAGCATCGATTTAATTAACAACGGTGATTAACTAATTTAACAGCTCGAATTGTTTAATTATTCATTAAGCGAGTATTTACAGGTGCTTAATCTGCCATGTACCATAAACAAAAAATAACAAATGTGATACATATCACCCTTTATTAGCGCTTTGGTAAAACCAAAGGCGCGTAATTTCCGCATGACTTACCGCACTCAGGTTATTAAATGCCCGATCTTATCGTGACAACCCGGTGAATATTTGCGCCATTTTCCCGCGTTGCGTTGAGAATCGTCTAATATCCAAACGATAACCCTATAAATCTTATCGCTATTGGCGATTTATTGTACGTCTTATTGGCCAAAGCCAGACGGTCTGTTTCGCAACAGTTCAATGGTATCGGTACCAGAGCGGGATTTGCTGGGCTTGTAAGCGACAAAACAGTATTTTTAATTGACAGGAATGTGATTATGTCGAGCGAGAAAACCAACAATTCAAGGCGTGATTTTTTAGTAAAATCAATGGCCTTGATTCCAACGGTAGTCATCGGCGGCGGCAGCGTGGGCGCCATTGGCGTGGCGGCGAGCGCCACGGCACAGGCGTCCTCCGCACCCTCAGCCGGTGGTAACGCGACATCCAGCGACTGGAAGCCGCAATTCTTCAACGATCGCGAGTGGCTGTTTATCAACGCCGCCGTCGCTCGCTTAATCCCGGCCGATGAACTCGGTCCCGGTGCCAAAGAGGCCGGTGTGCCGGAGTTTATCGACCGCCAGCTCAATACCCCTTATGCCACCGGTTCCATCTGGTATATGCAGGGGCCATTTAACCCCGACGTGCCGAAAGAGATGGGCTACCAGCTGCCGCTGGTACCAAAACAGATTTATAACCTCGGTATCGCCGATGCCGAAGAGTGGTGTCAAAACCAGTATCACAAGAGCTTTGCTGAACTGAGCGGCGAACAGCAGGATGAGGCGCTCGGTTTGTGGGAATCCGGCAAGGCGCAGTTCAAACAGCTGCCGGCCTCGCTGTTTTTCTCCTATCTGTTGCAAAACACCCGCGAAGGCTTCTTCAGCGACCCTATCCATGGCGGCAATAAAGGCATGGTCGGCTGGACGCTGATTAATTTTCCCGGCGCGCGCGCCGACTTTATGGACTGGGTTGAACGAGGCGAACGCTATCCCTTCCCGCCGGTATCAATTAATGGGGAGAGGGCGTAATCATGGCGACCGTATTGAAAAAAACCGATGTAGCGATCGTTGGCTTCGGCTGGGTTGGCGCGATTATGGCCAAAGAGCTGACGGAAGCGGGGCTCAACGTCGTCGCGCTGGAGCGCGGCCCGATGCGCGATACCTGGCCGGACGGCGCTTATCCGCAGGTTATCGATGAGCTGACCTATAACATCCGCCGCAAGCTGTTCCAGGATCTCTCTAAAAGCACGGTGACGATTCGTCACAACACCAGCCAGCAGGCGGTTCCCTACCGTCAACTGGCCGCCTTCCTGCCGGGCACCGGCGTTGGCGGCGCGGGTCTGCACTGGTCCGGCGTACATTTTCGCGTCGATCCGATCGAACTGCGTATGCGCAGCCACTATGAAGAGCGCTACGGCAAAAACTTCATTCCCCAGGATATGATTATTCAGGATTTCGGCGTCACCTACGACGAACTGGAACCGTTCTTCGATAAAGCGGAAAAAGTCTTTGGCACCTCCGGTACCGCCTGGTCGATTAAAGGGCAGGTTGTCGGTAAAGGCCGCGGCGGTAACGCCTTCGCGCCGGATCGCTCGGACGATTTCCCGCTGCCGGCGCAGAAAAATACCTGGTCGGCGCAGCTGTTTGAAAAAGCGGCGCTGGAAGTGGGCTATCATCCCTATAACCTGCCTTCCGCAAACACCTCCGACTCCTATACCAACCCGTATGGCGCGCAGATGGGGCCGTGTAACTTCTGCGGTTTCTGCAGCGGCTACGCCTGCTACATGTATTCGAAAGCCTCGCCGAACGTGAACATCCTGCCGGCGCTGCGCCAGGAAAAACGCTTTGAACTGCGTACCAACGCCAACGTACTGAAGGTCAATCTGACCGACGATAAATCCCGCGCCACCGGTGTGACCTATGTCGACGGTCAGGGCCGTGAAATGGAACAGCCGGCGGATCTGGTGATTATCGGCGCCTTCCAGTTCCATAACGTGCATCTGATGCTGCTTTCCGGGATCGGTAAACCGTACAATCCTGAGACGGGCGAAGGGGTGGTCGGGCGTAACTTCGCCTATCAGAACATGACCACTATCAAGGCCATTTTCGATAAAGATACCTTCACCAACCCGTTCATCGGCGCGGGCGGCAACGGCGTCGGCGTCGATGACTTCAACGCCGATAACTTCGATCACGGCGCGGCGGGCTTCGTTGGCGGTTCGCCGTTCTGGGTCAACCAGGCGGGGACCAAGCCTATCTCCGGCGTGCCGGTGCCTCCGGGTACCCCGGCGTGGGGCAGTAAATGGAAATCGGCGGTGGCCGACACCTACACGCACCACCTGTCGATGGATGCTCACGGCGCGCATCAGTCCTATCGCCAGAACTATCTCGATCTCGATCCGAACTACAAAAACGTCTTTGGTCAGCCGCTGCTGCGCATGACCTTCGACTGGCAGGAAAACGACATCAAGATGGCGCAGTTTATGTTCGATAAGATGGCGCCGATCGCCAAAGCGATGAAGCCGAAATATATGCTCGGCAGCCCGAAAAACGCCAATAGCCACTTTGACACCACCAGCTACCAGACCACCCATATGAACGGCGGCGCGGTGATGGGCGAAGATCCGAAAACCAGCGCAGTGAACCGTTATCTGCAGAGCTGGGACGTGCATAACGTCTTCGTCATCGGCGCTTCCGCTTTCCCACAGGGGCTGGGCTACAACCCGACGGGGACCGTTGCCGCGCTGGCCTACTGGTCGGCGAAGGCTATCCGCGAACAGTACCTGAGAAATCCGGGTCCATTGGTGCAGGCATAAGGGAAAGCAAATCATGAAAATGCAATGGTTATCGGCACTGGTTCTCGGTGCGTTAAGCTGCGCGGCGTTCGCCGAAGAGGCGCCTGCGGACAGCAATCTGATTAAGCAGGGCGAATATCTGGCGCGCGCCGGCGACTGCGTGGCCTGCCACACCAACGGTAAAGAGGGCAAACCTTTTGCCGGCGGTCTGCCGATGGAAACGCCGATCGGCACCATTTATTCCACCAACATCACGCCGGACAAAGCGCACGGTATTGGCGATTATACCTTCGAAGAGTTTGACGACGCGGTGCGTAAAGGCGTGCGTAAAGACGGCTCAACGCTCTATCCGGCGATGCCGTATCCTTCCTTCGCCCGTATCAACGAAGCGGATATGCGCGCCATGTACGCCTACTTTATGCACGGCGTGGAGCCGGTTAACGTCGCCAACAAAGACACGGACATTCCGTGGCCGCTGTCGATGCGCTGGCCGCTGGCGTTCTGGCGCGGCATCTTCGCCCCGACGCCGAGCGACTTTGTCGCCAATCCGCAGGTGGACCCGGTACTGGAGCGCGGCCGTTACCTGGTGGAAGGCCTTGGCCACTGCGGCGCCTGCCACACCCCGCGTAGCCTGACGATGCAGGAAAAAGCGCTTAGCGAAAGCGAAGGTGATAACTACCTGGCGGGTAGCAATGCGCCGATTGACGGTTGGGTGGCATCCAGCCTGCGCGGTGAAAATCGCGACGGGCTGGGGAGCTGGAGCGAAGCTGAACTGGCCGAGTTCCTTAAAACCGGGCGCAATGATAAATCCGTGGTCTTCGGCGGCATGAGCGACGTGGTTGAGCACAGCCTGCAGTATCTCTCGAATGACGATATCACCGCTATTGCTCGCTATCTGAAGTCGTTACCGCCGCGCGGCGGTAAACAGACGCCAGCTCCGGTGGAAGATAGCGTGGCGAAAGATCTGTGGAAAGGCGATGACAGCAAAACCGGCGCGGCGCTGTACGTCGATAACTGCGCTGCCTGCCACCGTACCGACGGCGTCGGTTATAAACGCGCGTTCCCGTCGTTGAAAGGCAACCCGGTGGTACAGACCGAAGATGCGACCTCGCTGATTCACATCATTCTGACCGGCAACACCACGCCGGCGGTGAAGGATGCGGTCTCGAACCTGACCATGCCGTCATTCGGCTGGCGTCTTGACGATCAACAGGTTGCGGATGTGGTCAACTTCATCCGCACCAGTTGGGGCAACAACGCGCCGCCGGTGAGCGCCAGCGATGTGGCGAAAGTACGAAAAGATAAGTCGATGATTCGCGATGAGAAGGCGTTAGGTAACGCCGACGTCTCGAAACTGCCGGCTGCTGCAGAGTAACTGGGCCGGGGCGGGGCACTGGATTCGCCCCGCCTGAGGTAAAAAACGTGATGACACCTGAACAACAGGGGACACAGCCATGATGCCGGAACTGGGCAACTACCTGCTGTGTCTGGCGGCAGGGCTGGCGCTGCTGCTAAGTATCTTTCCACTATGGGGCGCAGCGCGCCAGGAACGATGGCTGATGGCATTAGCCCGGCCGCTGGCCTGCGCGCTGTTTATCTGCATCATCGGCGCGTTTGCGCTGCTGGTGCATGCCTTTGTAATCAATGATTTCACCGTGCGCTATGTGGCGGAAAACTCCAACAGCGCGCTGCCGGTGTGGTACAGGGTGGCGGCCACCTGGGGAGCGCACGAAGGCTCTTTGCTGCTGTGGGTGCTGCTGCTCAGCGTGTGGACGTTCGCCGTCGCGCTCTTCAGTCGCCAGATGCCGCCCGACGCGGTAGCGCGGGTGCTGGCGGTGATGGGAATGATCGCCTTCGGTTTCCTGCTTTTTATCCTGTTCACCTCCAATCCGTTCAGCCGCAGCCTGCCGCTGTATCCCGTAGATGGCCGCGATCTCAATCCTATGCTGCAGGATATCGGGATGATTTTTCATCCACCGATCCTCTACATGGGCTACGTTGGCTTCTCGGTGGCCTTCGCCTTCGCGATTGCGTCGCTGCTGGCGGGGCGGCTGGATACCGCGTGGGCGCGATGGTCGCGCCCGTGGACGCAGGCGGCGTGGATGTTCCTGACACTTGGGATCGTGCTGGGCTCGGCGTGGGCCTATTACGAACTGGGCTGGGGCGGTTGGTGGTTCTGGGACCCGGTGGAAAACGCCTCGTTTATGCCGTGGCTGGTCGGCACCGCCTTGCTGCATTCGCTGGCGGTGACCGAAAAGCGCGGCAGCTTCCGCGCCTGGACGGTACTGCTGGCGCTGGCGGCTTTCTCGCTGTGCCTGCTGGGGACTTTTCTTGTGCGATCCGGCGTGCTGGTATCGGTGCACTCCTTTGCCTCCGATCCGGCGCGCGGGATGTTTATACTGGCCTTGCTGACCCTCGCGATTGGCGGCTCGCTGCTGCTGTATGCGGTGAAAGGCGGGCGAGTACGGGCGCGAGTGGAACATACGCTCTGGTCGCGCGAGTCGTTCCTGCTTGGCAACAATATTCTGCTGATGGCCGCGATGCTGGTGGTGCTATTAGGCACGCTGCTGCCGTTGGTGCATAAAGCGTTAGGGCTGGGGACGATATCGATCGGCGAACCGTTCTTCAATACCATGTTCACCGCGCTGATGGCGCCGTTTGCGCTGCTGCTGGGGCTGGGGCCGCTGATTCGTTGGCGCCGCGATGAGCCAGGTAAACAGCTTAAACGATTGGCGATATCACTTATCGTGACGTTGTCACTTTCACTGGCGTTACCATGGCTTCTTCAGGACCGCATCACCGCGATGGCGTTCATCGGCCTGATGATGGCGCTGTGGGTGCTTATCTTCGCGCTGATTGAAGTCCATGAACGGGCCACGCATCGCCACGGCTTCTGGCGCGGCCTGCGCACCTTAACGCGTAGCCAGTGGGGAATGGTGCTCGGCCATGTCGGCGTGGCGGTAACCGTCATTGGCATCACCTTCAGCCAGAACTACAGCATCGAGCGCGATGTCCGCATGCGGGCTGGCGACAGCCTCGATATTCATCGTTATCACTTCGTCTTCAAGGGCGTGCGTAATATCGTCGGGCCGAACTGGAACGGCGGCGAGGGGGTGATTGCCGTCAGCCGCAATGGTCGCCCGGAAGCCACGCTGTATGCCGAAAAACGCTTTTACACCGCCAGCCGGATGATGATGACCGAAGCGGCCATCAGCGGCGGGTTTACCCGCGATCTTTACGCCGCGCTGGGAGAAGAGTTGGATGATGGCAGCTGGGCGGTGCGTCTGTACTACAAACCGTTCGTGCGCTGGATCTGGTACGGCGGCGTACTGATGGCGCTGGGTGGGCTGTGCTGTATGCTCGATCCGCGTTACCGCCGGTCGCGGCAACAGAAAACAGCAGCGGATCGCAATGACATTAACCGCTCGCTGTACCAGTCCCGACTGCGCGAACTAGAGCAGGAGCATACTGATAGTAATGAGGCGATGATCGTCGAGCTGCAACGTACGTTGCTGGCGGATATCTCGCCGCAGGAACAGACGCGCGTTCGGCCGCTTAGCCGCTGGTTGCTGCTACCGGGGGCGCTATTATTGGTCTTCGTCAGCGGCGGGCTGTATCTGAAAACCAGCGATGTGGGTCAGGTGCTGCTGTGGCGACAGAGCGAGCGCCATTATCCCGCGTTGCTGGCGCAGGCGAAAGATCCTACCGCAGCGCCGCTGCGGATGGATGAGTTGGCCCAGCTGAGGCTTGGGCTGCGCAGCCATCTGCAGGCTAGCCCTGACGATCTCGCCGGCTGGCAACTGCTTGGGCGGCTCGGTCTGCTGCTAAACGATGGCGAGACGGCGATCGGCGCGTTCGGGCGGGCGCATAAGCTGGCGCCGGATGACCCGGCGGTAGGCTTTGATTATGCCAGCGCGCTGGTGCGGGCGGGCGATAACGCGCAGATGCGGATGGGCGAGCTGTTGCTGCGCGAGCTGCATCAGCGGCAGCCGAAAAACCTGCCGGTGCTGGAGATGCTGGCGCTCAGCGCGGTACGCAATGAAGACTATCCGCAGGCGGTAGCGGCGCTACAGCAGTTGCTGATGTTGTTGCCGGAGGGCGATGCCCGCCGCGAGGCGATTGCCCGCCAGCTGGCGCAGGCGCAGCAGGCTCGGTAGTAGATACTGTCATCGGTTGGCAACTTTTTTGTCGCACAGGGGTTTTCCCGGAGGCGGCGCGTTGCGCCTTCTCCGGGCTACCAAATCGCACAGCGCTGTAGCCCCGGTAAGCGGCAGCGCCACCGGGGGTTTTGAGGCCATTGGTACCGGCAGGGCCGTGGCCGGATAAGGCGTAGCCGCTAACCGGCAAAATGCAGCCGTGTCAGGGCAAAAAAAAGCCCCTGCGAACAGGCAGGGGCAAACCATGTCAGAGCTTATTTTTTATTAATTGAATACCATCCCGCCATCGATCAGCAGCGATTGACCGGTCATATAATCGGAATCCGGGCTGGCGAGATAAGAGACGCAGGCGGCGACATCTTCTGGCTCAGACAGGCGGCCGAGGGTGATGCGTTTGGCGAATTCGGCTGTCCCGTAGCCCAGAGGTTTACCCGCCGCTTCGGATACCTGACGATCGATCTCGGCCCACATCGGCGTTTTCACAATCCCCGGGCAGTAGCCGTTAACGGTAATACCCAGCGGCGCCAGGTCGCGAGCGGCGGTTTGCGTTAAACCGCGTACGGCGAATTTGCTCGAGCTGTAGACCGCCAGTTCCGGGTTGCCGACGTGTCCGGCCTGCGAACAGGCGTTGATGATTTTGCCGCCGTGCCCCTCTTTTTTAAAGGCCTCGACTGCCGCCTGAATCCCCCAGATCACCCCTTTAACGTTGATGTTGTAGACCTTGTCGACAATCTCCGGCGTAATGGATTCGATAGGCGTTGATGGCGCGACCCCGGCGTTATTGACGATGACGTTGAATCCGCCCAGCGTTTTTCGCGCCTGTTCGACGGCGGCAAACACCTGCTCACGGTCGGAAACATCGACTTTGACCGCGATTGCCCGGCCGCCGTGCTGGTTGATTTCATCCGCCACGGCTTTCGCTGTGACGTCATTGTAATCGGCGATCGCCACGGCAAAACCGTCCTTCACGAGGCGTAACGCGATAGCTTTACCAATGCCCTGACCGGCGCCGGTGACAAGTGCGACTTTTTTCATTTCCATTTCCTTTTGTGATGACTTAAAGAATTTGACTCAGGTGTAGCTGGCCCATCAGCAGCGGGTTATCACGGTAATCCACGGGGATGGCGACCACCGCCGGGCCGTCGACGTCCATCGCCGCGCGTAGCGTCGGCTCCAGCGCCTCAGCGCTTTCCACCGCAAACCCTTTCGCGCCGAAGGATTCGGCATAGGCTTTAAAATCCATAGGACCGAACTCGACGCCGGACAGGCGTTGATATTTTTTCTCTTCCTGGATGGCGACCATGTTGTAGCCGTTATCGACCCAGATAAGATGCAGGATGTTGGCTTTCAGGCGGACCGCCGTTTCCAGCTCCATGCTGGATTGCAGAAAACCGCCATCGCCGGAGACCGAGACCACTTTGCGCTGCGGATTGACCAGCCAGGCCCCGATGGCCCACGGCAGGGCGACGCCCATGGTCTGCTGACCGTTGGAGATCATCACCTGACGGGCGCGGAAGCTGTAGAGATAGCGGGCGATCCAGATATGGAAGCTCCCCATATCGACCGTCAGCGTGACGTCGCTGTTGACGATATCCTGCATGGCGCGAACGATACGCAGCGGGTGCAGGGCAAACTGATTCAACTGCGCTCCGCGGCGGTCAAGCAGTTCCCGCTGATGCTGGCGGTCGTGGAGGATTTCAGCAGCCTGCGGCGAGAGCACCAGCCGATGATCGATATTTTGCGCCAGCTTGTTCAGCGTGCCGGCGATGTCGCCCACCAGCTCGACATCCGGCGTGTAGTTACGCTCTTCATAGGCGGGCAGTACGTCGATATGTACCAGCGTCGCGTTGCCGCTGTTCCACATCGCCGGTTCGTATTCCACCGGGCTATAGCCGATGCAGATAACCAGGTCGGCCAGTTGCAATAAGCGGTCACCGGCCTGATTGTTAAACAGCCCGACGCGCCCGGCGAAGCGCGAGAAGTTATCCTGATTGACCGCCCCGGCGGCCTGATAGGTGCTGGTGACCGGAATATGGCTGGTTTCCAGCAAACGATGCAGCGCGGCGCTGTTTTCCGTCTGGCTGGCCATTAATCCAAGCAGGAACACCGGATTCTTCGCCTGGGCAATCAACTTCGCAACCTGATTGATTGCCTCGTCAGGCGCGGCGCCCATCTGCGGCGCGCTGCTGGCGGGCAGGACTTTGCCGGTCACCGGACCATCGACCACATCCTGCGGCAGACTGACGAAGGCGCTGCCCGGGCGACCCTGCTCGGCGGCGCGAAAAGCGTTAGAAACCACTTCCGCCAGCGCATCCGGCGAGGTCACTTCTACCGCGTATTTGGTGACCGGGCTGAACATCGCCACCGTGTCCATACTCTGGTGTACCTGTTTGGCTTTATCCGCGCGTTTGACCGCGCCGCCCAGCGCCACCACCGGGTCGCCTTCGCTATTGGCGGTGGCCATCCCGGTTATCAGGTTGGAACAACCGGGTCCGGAGGTCACCAGCGCGACGCCCGCTTTGCCGGTAATGCGCCCGACCGCGGCGGCCATAAAGGCGGCGTTGGCCTCGTGACGTACCGGAATAATGCGGATTGAGGAGTCCAGCAACGAGTCGAAAACCTTATCGATTTTAGCGCCGGGGATCCCGAAGACCTGCCGTACGCCTTGCGCTTCCAGTTGGCTGACGACCAGATCGGCGCCGTGCGCCCACTGGCGCTGCGGATACTGTTTGTCCATGTGAACCTCCTAACTTTCTACTGAACGGATGGCGGCATCGAGATTATCGGGATGCAAATTGGCCTGCAGGAACGCGCTGTCGGCGGGAAGGTCGATCATCAGCTTATGAATTTCGCCGAAGGTCAATACCCCATGGTCGAGCTGGTAGTCCAGCAGGTGGCCGCCGCCCTGGCGGTCATCGGTAATGAAGTGTTCGTGATAGCCGGCGACGTTAATTCCCTGCATATGCTGCGGGGTACGAAAACCGACCAGTACGCCGTCACGCTGGTTAAAGCGGAAAACCGGCTGATCGTCGAGCACGTCGGTCATCGCCCGGTAGGGCGGCGTCTGACGAGGCACGGTGCGGGTATGGGCGTGGCGGAAATGACCATCGATTCGCAGCGCGCAGAACAGATTGTCGGAAGGAATTTGCTGGTCAATAACCTCATGCAGCTGCTGGCGGCTGACCGGATGGTCAAAGGTTTTACGGTACTGCGGCTGAAACCAGGTCATCACCGCAAACGGCGTTTTCTGTTCCGGACGCGCTTTACGCGCGCTGCCGTCGGCACGCAGTTGATAAACCTGGCTGCTAAACGCGATCAGCTCGCCGTCGAGTTCATTAAAAGTGCCGAGCCCGAAATCACCGTGCTTCAGCAGGTCCGCAATGGTGGTGGTACCTTCGTAGACGCCGCTGAGCAGGGCGCTCATCAGCGAAGTTTGATACAGCACGCTATCGGGATGCTGAGCGGAAAACGCGCGTAGCGTTTCACACAGACTCTCTTCACAGGTGCAATCTGAAGCATGATTCATGAGCCACTTCCTCGTTCAACAAATATAAGAAAGGTTAAATAAAGGTTGACCCGATTCAGCTCACAGTTCCAATATAGAAACCATGCTGGTTTGAGACGTTTTCGATATGGAACTTCGTTATCTACGCTATTTTGTCGCCGTCGCCCGCACGCGGCACTTCACCCGGGCAGCGAAAGAACTGGGTATCTCACAGCCACCATTAAGTCAGCAAATTCAGCGGCTTGAGCGAGAGGTTGGCACTCCGCTGTTGCGTCGGCTAACCCGCGGGGTGGAGCTGACCGAAGCCGGGGAGTCCTTTTATGAAGATGCCTGCCAAATCCTCGCGCTGAGCGATGCGGCGCTGGAAAAGGCCAAGGGCATTGCCCGCGGAATGAACGGCAGCCTGTCGTTAGGCATTACCAGTTCTGATGCTTTCCATCCACAAATCTTCACCTTGCTGCACCGTTTTCAGCTCGATCACCCAGGCGTCATCCTCCATCAACGGGAGGGCAACATGGCAAATTTGATGGCGGCGCTGAGCGAGGCGGAGATCGATATCGCCTTTGTCCGTTTGCCGTGTGAAAGCAGTAAGGCGTTTAACTTGCGTATCATTGATGAAGAGCCAATGGTCATTGCGCTCCCGCGCGATAATCCATTGTCAGCGGAACCGACGCTGGCGCTGGAACAGTTGCGGGACGTCGCGCCGATCCTCTTCCCGCGCGAAGTGGCGCCGGGTTTGTATGAGCTGGTGTTCAATAGCTGCCTGCGCGCCGGTATCGATATGAACCGCGCCAGGCAGTCGTCGCAGATTTCATCGTCGCTGAGTATGGTTAACGCCGGATTTGGTTTCGCGCTGGTGCCGCAGTCGATGACCTGTATCGCGCTGCCCAACGTCAGCTATCAATCGATACAGGGGACGCCGGTCAAGACCGATATTGCCATCGCCTGGCGGCGCTTCGAGCGTTCGCGCACGGTGAAGCGATTTTTGGAGATGTTCTAATTCCCGGGGGGCATAGCGCGACCCGACGGAGATACGCTGACCTTTTCTCCGTTGGGTTACCCGTTACTGCGCCACCCAGCCGCCATCCATATTCCACGCCGCGCCGCGAACCTGCGCGGCGGCGTCGCTGCATAAAAATAGCGCCATTTCCCCCAGTTGCTGAGGCGTCACGAATTCGCCGGAGGGTTGTTTTTCGGCAAGCAGCTGCGCTCTGGCCTGCTCAGGGTCGGCCCCCTCAGCGATACGTTTATCGATCTGTTGCTGAACCAGCGGCGTCAGTACCCAGCCGGGGCAAATCGCGTTGCAGGTAATGCCGGTACGCGCGGTCTCCAGCGCCAGCGTTTTGCTAAAACCAATCACCCCATGCTTGGCGGCGACATAGGCGGATTTCTCTTTCGAGGCGACTAACCCATGCACGGAGGCAATATTAATAATCCGCCCCCAGTTGCGCTCGCGCATGCCCGGCAGCGCCAGGCGGCTGGTGTGGAAGACGCTGGACAGATTTATCGCCAGAATATCGTTCCATTTTTCCACCGCGAACTGCTCCACTGGCGCCACATGCTGGATACCGGCGTTATTAATCACAATATCGACGCCGCCAAATTCGCTTTCGGTATAACGCATCATCGCTTCAATTTGCCCGACGTCACGCAGGTCGGCATCGTGATAGCCGGGAATTTTACCCAGTGCGGCAACCTCGGCTCGCGCGCTCGTGCTGTCGCCAAAACCATTCAACACCAGCTGCGCGCCGGCCTGCGCCAGCACTTTGGCAATGCCTAAACCAATACCGCTGGTGGAGCCGGTGACCAGCGCTGTTTTACCGTTTAAATTCATTTCGTTACTCCTTAAATCAGGCATCAGACAATACCGGTTAAATAGAACACGGCAATGACAAACAGAACCGCGAGACTTTTGATAAGCGTAATGGCGAAAATGCCGCCGTAAGCCTGGCGATGACTTAAGCCGGTGATTGCCAGCAGCGTGATGACGGCGCCGTTATGCGGCAGGGTATCCATGCCACCGCTGGCCATTGAAGCGACGCGGTGGAGTACCTCAAGCGGAATATTAGCGGCGTGGGCGGCAGCCACGAAGGTATCGGACATTGCCGCCAGCGCGATGCTCATTCCGCCGGAGGCGGAACCGGTGATCCCCGCCAGTACGGTTACGCTAATCGCCTCGTTTAACAGGGGATTGGGAATGGCGGTCAGTGCTTTCGACAACACCAGAAAACCCGGCAGGGCGGCAATCACCGCACCGAAGCCATATTCCGATGCGGTATTCATCGCCGCGAGGATCGCGCCGCCGACCGCCGTACGGCTGCCTTCCGCCAGACGGCCGCGAATATTACGAAAACCGAACACCAGCACCACGACGATACCGGATAGCAGCGCGGCCTCGACGGCCCAGATAGCGGTGATTTTGCCGACCTCGGTGACGATGGGTTTGGCAAGCCCTGGCAGCGTTAGCTCGTGGCTGGCGCCGTACCATTGCGGGATCCAGCGGGTAAACAGCAGGTTCAGCAGGCCAACCAGCAGCAGCGGGGCAATGGCGATCAGCGGATGCGGCAGATTGATGTTATCCGGCGTCTGCGGCTCGTTTTGCAGATCGGTACCGTAACCCTCGCCATTCGCGAGCGCTTTACGCCGCTGTCGTTCCAGCCACAGTAAACCGAAGGTGATGATAAACAGTGAACCTATCAACCCAAGCCAGGGGGCGGCCCAGGCGTTGGTGCCAAAAAAGCTGGTGGGGATAATGTTCTGAATCTGCGGGGTGCCCGGCAGGGCATCCATGGTAAATGAGAATGCGCCCAGCGCGACGGTTGCCGGGATCAGTCGCTTCGGGATTCCGCTTTGGCGAAACAGTTCGGCGGCAAAGGGATAGACCGCAAAAGCCACCACGAACAGCGAAACGCCGCCGTAGGTCAGCAGGGCGCAGACCAGCACGATCACCGGGATCGCATGTCGACGCCCGAGAATTTGAATCGCGGCGGCGACGATGGAACGCGAGAAGCCCGATAGTTCAATCAGCTTGCCAAAGACGGCGCCGAGCAGAAATACCGGAAAATAGAGCTTCACGAAACCGACCATTTTTTCCATAAACAGGCCGGTAAAGGTCGGGCCTACCGCGCTCGGGTCGGTAAGCAGGACCGCGCCAAGCGCGGCGATAGGGGCAAACAGGATAACGCTGTATCCACGATACGCAGCCAGCATCAGTAATGCCAACGCGGCCAGGGCAATCAACACACTCATTACGACTCCTCACTATCATTGTTATTGTCGGGGTACAAAACGAGAAGTTACGGTTTCAGGGCGTAGCGCAGCTGATGCTCACGGCGCGACTGTATTCGTTTCTGCCGGGTCTCATCCCAGTGATAAAAACCTTGCCCGCTGCGGGCGCCGGTAGCGCCTTGCGCAACCTTGTCGGCGACCAGCGACATCATGTCGCTGCCTGTGGCCAGTTCCGGCAGCAGGTGCTGGCAGATATCCTGGACGGTCGCCAGACCGGTCATATCGGCGGCTTCCAGCGGCCCGACCATCGCGTAGCGGCGGCCGAGCGAGGCGCGCATCACTTTGTCGACCACCTCCGGCGAAGCGATGCCGCTCTTAACGATATGCAGCGCTTCGCGCAGCAGGGCGAACTGTAGTCGGTTGCCGACGAACCCCGGCGCGGCGCGGTTGAGTACTACCGCTTCCAGCGAGCAGGAGGATAAAAAATCGCTGACCTGGTTGGCGAGATGCGGCAGGGTTGCGCTGCCCGGCACCACTTCCACCAGCGGGATAAAATGCGGCGGATGCCAGAAGTGGGCGATTAACAAGCGTTCCGGATGCCGCATACCCTGCGCCAACCGATCGGGCGGTAGTCCGCTTGTGTTGCTGGCGATAATGGCTTCGTCGGCTATTAAGGTTTCCAGTTCGCGGTATAAGGCGTGCTTGAGCGCCAGACGTTCCGGAATCGCTTCGATCAGCAAGGTCGCGTCAGCAAGATCGCCTAATGCCGTGGTGCCGGAGAGGCGCGAGAGCACCGCCGTACGCTGAGCGGCATCAAACTGCTCGCACTCTTCGAGCTCGCGCAAAATGGCGGCGGTGACGCCTGGAATCTCGCTAACGCGCGCCGGGTCGGTGTCGTAGAGGCGTACGGTGTGGCCGTGGCGGGCAAAATGACAGGCGATGCCGACGCCCATAAGGCCGGCGCCCAGTACCGCCAGTTGTGGTGTAAACATAGTGGCTCCTGTTAACGTTCGATGGTCATCGCGATACCCTGACCGCCGCCGACGCAAAGCGTCGCCAGGCCTTTGCTGACATCGCGGCGCTGCATCTCGTGCAGCAGACTAACCAGAATGCGACATCCTGAGGCGCCAATCGGATGGCCGAGCGCGATAGCGCCGCCGTTGACATTGACTTTCTGGCTGTCCCACTCCAGCAATTTGCCAACGGCCAGCGCCTGCACGGCAAAGGCCTCGTTGGCTTCGATGAGATCCACCTCGTCCAGCGACCAACCGGCGCGCTGCAGCGCCTTCCGGCAAGCGCTTACCGGGCCGATACCCATCACGGACGGATCGACGCCGGCCACCGCAGAGCTGACAATTCGCGCCAGCACCGGCAAGCCAAGCTGCCGCGCTTTATCGACGCTCATCAATAAGACTGCCGCCGCGCCATCGTTGAGCGAAGAGGCATTGCCCGCGGTGACGCTGCCATCCTCCGTGCGAAAGGCAGGGCGCAACTGCGCCAGCTGTTGTTCGCTGGTTTCCGGGCGCGGCTGTTCGTCTGCGTCCACCATGCGCGGCGCTTTTTTACCCTGAGGGACGCTAAGCGGCACTATCTCAGCCTGAAAGCGCCCGGCGGCTATCGCGGCGGCGGCTTTGCGCTGCGAAAGGGCGGCGAAGGCATCCTGCTGGGGGCGGGAGATATCAAAGGCGTCGGCGAGATTCTCGGCGGTGATGCCCATGTGATAGTCGTTAAACGCATCCCATAATCCATCCTGAATCATGCTGTCCTGCATGCTGGCATGGCCGAAGCGCAGGCCATCGCGCGCGCCCTGAACCAGATACGGAGCATTGCTCATGCTCTCCTGGCCGCCGGCGATCACTATCTCCGCCTCGCCGCTGCGAATGGCCTGTACCGCCTGTTGCACAGCTTTCAGCCCGGAACCGCAAACCAGATTGACGGTAACGGCCGGAGTTTCAACCGGTAGCCCGGCGCGCAGCGCGGTTTGTCGCGCCGGATTCTGTCCGCAGCCGGCGGTTAAAACCTGGCCAAAAATCAGTTCGTCAACGGCGCTGGCCGGTAGCTGTGTGCGTTCAAGCAGACCACGCACTACGGCGGCGCCTAGCTCGACGGCGGAAAGGGAAGACAAGGCGCCGCGAAAACTGCCGATTGGCGTACGTAGCGCGCAGACGATAGCGACTTCTTTCATATTGCCTCCTTAGTGAAGCGCATTTCGCGGACGTCATCGGCAATGACCAGCCGTCCGGCCGTTTTACGGGCAATTTCGTCAATGCTGACGCCGGGGGCGTATTCGCGCAGAACAAAGGCGCCGTCGCTAATTTCCAGTAGCGCGAGATCGGTGAGTACCCGGCGAATACAGCCCGCGCCGGTGAGCGGCAGGGTACATTGCGGGAGCAGTTTGGATTCGCCGTTTTTCGAAGCGTGCGTCATCACCACGATGATGTTTTGCGCGCCGGCCACCAGATCCATGGCGCCGCCCATGCCTTTCACCATTTTTCCCGGGATCATCCACGAGGCGATATTACCCGCGACATCGACTTCAAAAGCGCCGAGGACCGTGAGATCGACGTGGCCGCCGCGGATCATGGCGAAGGACTGGGCGGAGTCAAAAATTGCCGCCCCGGTTTGGGCGGTAACGGTCTGCTTGCCGGCGTTAATCATGTCGGCATCAATCGTTGACTCATCGGGAAATTCGCCCATCCCCAACAGGCCGTTTTCCGACTGCAGCATCACTTCAATACCGGCAGGAATATAGTTAGCGACCAGCGTGGGAATGCCGATACCGAGATTGACATAATCGCCGTCGCGCAGTTCCTGGGCGACGCGCATCGCCATTTGTTCGCGAGTTAACATATTCAGTTCCCTCCGGCGCGCAGCGTGCGCTGTTCAATACGTTTTTCGAATTGCCCGACGATCAGCCGGTCGACATAAATACCGGGCGTATGGATAGCGGAGGGGGGGAGTTCGCCCGGCGCGACGATTTCTTCGACTTCCACTACCGTGATCCGTCCGGCGGTGGCCATCAACGGGTTAAAATTCTGCGCGGTGTGGCGATAAACCACGTTGCCGTACCAGTCGGCTTTCCAGCCCTTCACAAGGGCGAAATCGCCGCGAATAGCTTCTTCGAGAATGTAATGTTTACCGTCGAACTGACGCACCTCTTTGCCTTCCGCTACCGGCGTGCCGTAACCGGTCGCGGTATAGAATCCGGGGATGCCGGCGCCGCCGGCGCGAATTTTCTCGGCAAGCGTACCTTGCGGGGTCAGTTCCACCGCCAGTTCGCCGCTCAGTACCAGTTGTTCAAAGAGGGCGTTTTCGCCAACGTATGAGGCCACGACTTTGCGTACCTGGCGCGTTTCCAGCAGCATGCCGAGACCAAAGCCATCAACGCCGCAGTTATTAGAAACTACCGTCAGGCCCTGTACCTGGCGGCGTTTGACCTCGGCGATTAAGTTTTCCGGGATGCCGCACAGGCCGAAGCCGCCGGCCAGTAACGTCATGCCATCGGTTAATCCGTCCAGCGCCGCTTCATAGCTGGCGACGCGCTTATCCAGTCCTGCCATCATTTTTCTCCTGCCTTGCGATGGCTCTATCATTAAGGGCGCGGACTGATTTGATAATTTTGAATTTGTGACCCACTCATTTGGTTTTTTTATTAATTTATCGTTAACTAAATTCTTTCAATTAGTTAACAGGTAGAAAAATGAGAATGAGTGTCAAACAGTTACGCGCGTTTCTAGCGGTAGCTCACACTCTTAACTTCGCCCACGCCAGCGAGCGTCTGAACCTGTCGCAGCCGGCGCTGAGTTTGACCATTAAGGGGTTGGAAGAGGCGCTTGGCGGGGCATTGCTGCAGCGCAGCACCCGCAAAGTGACCTTAACCCAGGAGGGAGAAACCTTTCTGCCGATGGCCCGCCAGCTGCTGGCGGACTGGGATAACGCCGAAGAGGCGATGCGGCAAAGTTTCACCCTGCAGCGGGGAAAGATCTCCGTCGCCGCGATGCCGTCGTTTGCCGCTAACGTGCTGCCGGAAGTGCTAAAAGCCTTCCGCGACCGCTATGCGGGAGTCAACGTAACGGTGCATGACGTGATTAATGAGCAGGTCATTGAGATGGTGCGCGAAGGCCGGGTGGAGATGGGAATCGCGTTTGAGCCATCGCCCGGCAACAATCTGCTGTTTACGCCGCTGGCGGTGGATCGCTTTGTGGCGATCGTGCCGAAAACGTCGCCTTTGGCGAGTAAAAAGCAGTTGAGCTGGCGTGAACTGCTGACGCTGGATTTTATAACCCTGCAGCGGCCATCGGCGGTGCGTTTGATGCTGGAAGAAGAGTTGGCGCGTAGCGGTAGCCAGTTGGACGTGGCGCTGGAAAGTCATCAGTTGGTCACCGTCGGGCGGATGGTCGCCAGCGGTCTGGGCGGCAGCGCGGTGCCCGCGTTATGCCAGTCGCAGATGCAGTCGCTGGGAGCGGTTTGTCTACCGTTAAGCGATCCGCCGATTGAAAAGTGTATTGGCGTTATTCATGCCGGACATATGCAGTTGTCGAAGGCGGCGCAGGCGCTGCTGGAAACGCTAAAGGGATTTTTGCCCGCTTAGGCAGTTACAGGCGAAAAAAAACCGGCCTGGTTAGCCGGTTTAATCATTAGATTTTGCAGGCATCGCCGCAATCATCATCGGCAACAATCGCCTGCGCTTTTTTATCCGCTTCGTCCAGGCGTTCAGCGTTACGCTCTTCCGCTTCTTCCAGGCCGCTAAAGACCAGGTTGTCGAGATCAATTTCCATGAGTTACCCACTTTGCTACTTTTTTGACTGTCGGCAGAGTATAGGTCAAAACGATGGAAGGTTGCACCCCGCGCCCGAAGCTATCGCACAGAGCGTTAATCGTCAGCTTGTTTTTGGTAGCGGAGTGGAGGGGTATTAGTCAATAACCGCTATTATTCATAGTTGACATTGTTCATTTATTATATGAAAGCATCAAATGATAATTTTCGGATTGTTTCTTAAATGAAATGACAACGAACCAGTAAATAACGATTGACCCGTTTCAAACATGATAATATGGCCGCGATTATGGATGAGTCTATGGATCTTGATCAATGGTATCGATAACAGCATCTGCCATCAAAGAATGGCGGAGAAATAATAAAGTCATTTGTCACGTTAAACTTAAATATAAAAAGGTGTTGCGTAAGTGCCGCGAAATACCTTTAACAGGAGGTAAGTACAAGCAATATCAACGGCTTTGCCAGACATACAGCTGTGCTAAATTGACCAGCGAGACGCCGGGACTGGTACATTTTGAAGATAAGCCCTTCAAAGCTTATTTAAATAAGCGAATGTCGAAAAGAGCTAAACTAAATATTGCTCATGGCGCGTTGAATTTTATTGAAAAAAGCTTTCAAGCGGAAATATTACCGCAGTTGTATAATGTATCAGCGTTCGGTTGTTCGATGATTGCCATCCCGCTAAAAAATGGAACCAGCCTGGAAGTGAAACTTCTGGCCTCGCCGTTCCAGGAAGAGGGGGAACTGATGCTGCAGATGTTTTTTGAAAATAAACGCGTTTATAGCGTCTGTTTTTCCTGCACCGATCAGGGTAGTGCGTGGATTGGCGGTATTCAGGGCGGTAAAGACATCGGCATCGACGAAGTGAAAGCGTTGACCAAAGAGCTCTATGGCACGCGGCCAAAAAACCTGATTATCACTCTGCTGTACGGGTTATTGCGCCACTTTAATATTCGTGAGATCTACGCCATCGACAGCGACTACCATGTGAAGAGCGACAAGGTGAAAGCCAGTTACTCAGAGTTGTGGTTAGAAATCGGCGGCGAGAAGCAGCGGCGTGGTTGGTACAAATTACCTGCACAAGAGATTAAAAAAAGTCTGGAAGAGGTGAAAAGTAAACATCGCAGCCAGTTTATTAAACGTGAAAGTTTAAAAGAACAGGCTCAGTTGGATCTGATCGCCGCATTACAGAAGATAACCGTTGGTGAAAGCGCCAACAAACCTTAATACTGGATTGCCGATTCGCCGGGGGCGGCGGGTCGGCACCCATGATAGATGCTATCTCTCTCCCCGCGGCTCCTGCTTAACACCACTCTCCTATACAACCTGCTCATCTATCAAATTCAGTTTATAAGTTAAAATATTTTAAACATTTTATGCGGTTAAATTTTACATAAAATTTACATGTCCATATACTTTCTTACGTTCTTCGCCCTGGTTTGGGGCGTCCAACCAACAGGTTAACTGCGCTGAGCGGCATCGCTTATCGATCGGCGCTTTAAAAATAAATGCTTTGGTTATATCGACATCTGTCGAATGGGATGAAATATGGACGAACAAAAAGGGCATGGTCGAAGGATTTTCTTCACCATCTACCGATTGCTTTTTGTGTTACTGAGTTTTGGCATTGGGATTTTCTTAACTATCTGGGGGGGCAAGCTGCTCTCGCTCGGCGGCAGCGCCTGGTATCTGTTAGCCGGTCTCGCTTATCTTATCATCGCCGTTGGGTACTTCACTCGTAGTCAATACGCGCTGCCTCTTGCTGTTATTACCTTCCTGTTAACCCTGGTCTGGGCGCTGTATGAAGTGCAGCTCAGCTACTGGGGCCTGATCCCTCGTCTGGTGGTTCCTGCGCTGATGCTAATGCTGGCCCTGTGGCTGGCGGCGGCGATGCCGGTTGCTCGCGTGCGTCTGGCGAACTGGAGCGCCACGGTTATTTTTATCGCGCTGCTGGCGACGCTGGTTTCGGCGTTCTATCCGCACGGCGGCATCCACAATGGCATCGTGAAAGCGGCGAGCGACAATAGCGCGACGCAGGCGGCAAAAAGCGATAACTGGGAGTTCTTTGGCCGCGATGCCTCCGGCACCCGTTTCGCGCCGTATACCGATATTACCCCGGAAAACGTTCATAAGCTGAAAGTCGCCTGGACCTACCACACAGGGCGCCGCCTGACCGGCCCGGCCATTGGCGTTGACGAAAATACGCCGCTGCAAATTGGCGATACGCTGTATTCCTGTACGCCGCTCAACGTGGTGACCGCCATTGATGCCGATACCGGCAAGGCGCGCTGGCGCTTTGACCCGCACGCGCAGACGGCGGAACATGTGACCTGCCGCGGTGTGGGTTACTATGACGTGCAGAGCGACGATACGCTCAGCGCGGAAGAAAAAGCGAGCCCGGCGCTGCAACAGTGTCCGCAGCGGATCATGGTATCGACCGTGGATGCGCGCCTGCTGGCGCTGAATGCAAAAACCGGCGAACTGTGCGATGACTTCGGCGACCACGGCAGCGTGGATCTGAAGCAGGGCATGGGCGACACCGAAAACAGCAAACGCTACCATCCGACTTCAACGCCGGTGATCATGGGGCATATTGCGGTGCTGGGCGGCTGGGTACGCGATATCGTACACGGCGAGCCATCCGGGGTCGTACGCGCTTTTGACGTACGCGATGGTAAAGTCGTCTGGGCCTGGGATGTCGGCAAGCCGGAAAATATCACCGACCCGGAAAAAGGCCGCGTTTATACCCTCGAAACGCCGAACGTGTGGACCATTCCCGGCTTTGATAAAGAGCTGAATCTGGTCTATCTGCCGACCGGCAACGGGCCGCCGGACTACTGGGGCGGCGATCGTAATGAAGCGAAAGAGAAATATGGCTCCGCGGTGGTGGCGGTGGATGCCAGTACCGGTAAAACAAAATGGGTTTTCCAGACCGTTTACCACGATATCTGGGATTATGATCTCCCATCGCAGCCGGTACTGTTCCACATGAAAAACGAGCAGGGCGGGGACGTCCCGGTGCTGATCCAGACCACCAAAACCGGACAGATTTACGTGCTCGATCGCCGCACTGGTAAACCGGTGACCCGTGTTGAAGAACTGCCCGTCGCTCATCAGGGGGCGGAGGGCGAACATCTGTCTGCCACCCAGCCGTTCTCTACCGGCATGCCGCAGTTAGGCGTCGAGCCGTTGAGCGAAAAATCAATGTGGGGCGTGACGCCGTTCGACCAACTGATGTGCCGTATCGATTTTAAAGAGTCGACCTACCTTGGCATGTATACGCCGCCGTCAGAGAAACCGTATATTGAGTGGCCAAGCCTGCTCGGCGGCATGAACTGGGGCGGCATCACCATCGATGAACGTACCGGTACGCTGTTCGTCAACGATATGCGTATGCCGTTGCGGATGTCGCTGGTGCGCAAGGAAGAGATGGCGAAATACAAAGTCTCCACCGACGAAGTCCCTGGCTTTATGGGTACCGTTCGCCCGCAAGTTGCCGGGCCTTACGGCGGCGTGCGTATCGACATCCTGCAGTCCGCGCTGGGCGTGCCCTGTAATACCCCGCCGTTTGGTACCATGAGCGCTATTGACCTGAATAGCCGTCAGCTACTGTGGCAGGTGCCGATGGGCTCGGTAGAAGATACCGGTCCGCTGGGGATGAAAACCCATCTGCATATCCCGCTGGGAATGCCGACCCTGGGCGGCCCAACCTCTACCGCCTCTGGGCTGGTATTCTTCGCCGGTACCCAGGATAACTACCTGCGGGCGCTGGATTCCGCCAGCGGTAAAGAGCTGTGGCGCGCTCGCTTGCCGGTTGGCGCGGTAGCGGCGCCGCTGGTCTACAAATCGCCGAAAACAGGCAAAGAGTATGTGCTGATTTCCGCCGGCGGCGCCAGCCACTCGCCGGACGTCGGGGACGATATCATCGCCTACGCGCTGGAGGAATAACCTCTCTAAACGAAACAGGTCCCGGTAAACGGGACCTGTTCCTGGCTGACAGCCGGGGGAGGTAGCAGGGGGCAATGCTGGACTTTCACTCTTTGAATATCACTCTGCGCAATATGCTGCCCTGCGGCATTGACGTAGGCCAGAGACATCGGCGAACCCGTGGTTTTCTCTACTCTCAAATCAGTAAAATCCATTGCACATTCTTAGCACTTTCCGCCAGTCCGTCTGGATCCTCATTATTCCCTGTCGCATAAAGCAAAAAAAAGGCCCATCCTGGTGATGGGCCTTTTTGACGTTCGGCGTGTAACCTGAAAGGTGTAAAAATTAATCAAAAACGCCGTTAATGACGGAAGTGACGATTGCGGTACTTAACGCAACCAGCACTAAATCATCGCCCACTGCACGCCATTCATAACCCGGGTAGTAAGGCAGATCGTTAATCATAGATGCCGGCAACGTTTTTTTGGCAATACCTGGAGGTAATGGTTTGCCGCGAACCACATTTTTAGCAATACCCGGCGGTAGCGCCTGATAACCTACCAGACCATAATTCACCGCCAGAGAACGGGCTCGCGAGAAGCTAATATCAGAGTCGACATGGTCGGGTTTGCCGTAGTTTTTACGGTTACCGTGATCCTCTTTCGACTTATCATTTCCCTGGCCTTTGTTGCTGTGGTCACTGCTGTTGCCATGGTTACCGCTATTGCCGTGGTTTCCACCGCTATTACCGTGGTTGCCACCTCCGCCGCTATTGCCATGACCTCCGCCACCCCCGTTGCCATTACCAGGGTTGGCATAAACTGGCGCGGCAAGGACGGCGAGCGAAATAACCGCCGCAAGTGCAGATTTGAGAGTGCGACGCTTAATCATAAGGGTGTTCCTTAAAGTGAAGTACACGCTTTGAAGATATGACGTGCGCATAACCTTAACAATGTCATGTTTTCTTATTTTTATACTCCGCAGAAAATATGCCTCGCCTTTTCTGATCATCGTTATCCTGCCCAATGACAGGCGACCAGGTGTCCAGGCGAAATTTCACGAAGCGTCGGCGCCTGACGGCGGCAGTGGTCACTTGCCTGCGGGCAGCGTGACGAAAACCGGCAGCCCTCAGGCGGGCGCGACGGATCCGGGATTTCTCCCTGGACGACCGCCTGCGGTTCGCTTTCGGGATCGAGGGTGGGTACCGCGGCCAGCAGCGCCTGGGTATAGGGATGAAGAGGGCGGCTAAACAGCGCATCGCGGCTGGCGGTTTCCACCAGTTGACCGAGGTACATCACCGCCACGTCGTCGCACAAATGCTCTACAACTCCAAGGTCATGGGAGATGAATAGAAAGGTGACGCCACGCTCGTCGCGCAGGTCGGCAAACAGATTGATAATCTGCGCCTGAATCGACACATCGAGTGCGGAAATGGGTTCATCGGCGACGATAAAGTCCGGATTGAGGATAAGCGCGCGGGCGATGCCGATGCGCTGCCGCTGACCGCCGGAAAATTCATGCGGAAAACGGTGGTAATGCTGAGGCGCCAGCCCGCATATCTTCATCACCGCAATGACTTTCTCATAGAGTTCAGCGCGCGTGCATAGTTTATGCTGCAGCATCGCCTCGCCAATCGCCTCGCCGATGCGAATGCGTGGGTTCAGTGAACTATAGGGATCCTGAAACACCAGTTGAATTTTCGGTCGTAGGGTCTGCATTGCTGCCGCTGACAGTTCGGATAACTCCTGACCGCGGAATTTAATGCTGCCGGCGGTCTTTTCATACAAGCCAAGCAAGGTGCGGCCAACGGTGGTTTTACCACTACCGGATTCTCCGACGAGGCCGAAAATCGTTCCCGGACGGATATTAAAACTGACGTCATCGACCGCGCGCAGTTCGCCGGTCTGCTGGCCGAACAGGCCGTCGCGCAGCGGGAAATACTTTTTCAAGCCATTAACTTCAATTAAATAGGGCTGGTTCATGCCACCGACTCCGCGAATTGACTATAAAAACAGGCCGCCTGATGCGAGGACCCTAAAAGTGGCGGGATGTCCTGACGGCAGCGTGCGGTTGCCTGTTCGCAGCGATCGGCAAACGCGCAGCCCGCAGGCAGTTGCGCGAGATCCGGCACCTGACCGGGAATGGAGTAAAGCCGCCGGCGGCGCGCGCCCGGCACCGGACGCGAGGCGATAAGTCCGCGGGTATAGGGGTGCTGGGGCTGGCGCAGCACCTCGACGGTGGTTCCCTGTTCGACAATCCGCCCGGCATACATTACGACGACCCTTTCGGCCATCTGCGCGATCACCCCCAGATCGTGGGTGATCAGCAGCATCGCCATCTGGCTTTCGCGCGCGCGGTCACGTATCAGACGCAGGATCTGCGCCTGCACGGTGACATCCAGCGCGGTAGTTGGTTCATCCGCTATCAATAATTGCGGCCCGCAGCTCAGCGCCATGGCGATCATTACCCGCTGTAGCATGCCGCCGGAAAGCTGATGTGGATAGTACGCCATCAGGCTTTCGCTGCGCGCCAGTCCCACCTCGTTCAACAGGTGTATTGCACGCTGCCAGGCGGCTTGCGGCGAGTCGCCGCGGTGGCGGATGAGCGGCTCGCAGAGCTGTTCGCCTATGGTCAGTACCGGGTTGAGCGCCGACATCGGCTCCTGGAAGATCATCGCCAACTGGTTGCCGCGCAGGTCGGCCATGTGACGCGCTTTCAGCTTGAGCAGATCGCGTCCTTCGAAAAGGATCTCGCCGCCGTCAATGCGCGCGGCCTGGGGAGGCAATAGGCCCATTAGCGACATGGCGGTCACGCTTTTGCCGCAGCCGGACTCACCGACGATACCTACCGTTTGCCCGGCCTGAATCGAAAAAGAGACTTCCTGTACCGCGCGCACCCGGCTCCCTTCAGCAGCGAAAGAGACCGAAAGTTGCTTAAAAGAAATTAATGGCGTGCTCATTTCAGCCTCTGTTTCATTTTCGGGTCCATCGCGTCGCGCAGGCCGTCGCCCAGCACGTTGATAGCAATGACGGTAATAAAGATGGCAATCCCAGGAGGCATCCATAGCCAGGGGCGCCGCTGGAAATCAATCAGGCTGTTGGCGGCATCCATCATATTGCCCCACGACGGCGTCGGCGGTACTACGCCAAGGCCAAGGTAGCTCAGCGCCGATTCGCTCAGAATGGCGTTAGCGACCGCCATTGTCGCCATCACCACCAGAATCGGGATGGTATTGGGCAGCAGGTGACCGAACAGGCGGCGGCGCGCCGACAGTCCCAGAACCTGCGTCGCCAGCATAAAATCGCGCTCGCGTAGCGACAGGCACTGCCCGCGCACCAGCCGCGCCAGCTTTGGCCACTCCAGCAGGCTGAGCATAATCACCACCATCCAGATGCGGGAATCCGGCGAAAAATCGAGCTCGGAGAGCATCGCGCCGGCGACGATTAATAAAGGCAAACTGGGGATCGTCATCACCAGATCGGCCAGCCGCATAATCAGTTTATCGGTGAGTCCGCCGACATAGCCCGACAGCGCACCCAGTAGATAGCCAAGCGTCACCGACAGCAGCATGGTCAGCAGGCCGATTATCAGTGAAATGCGCCCGGCCAGCAGTAAACGCGTATAGATATCGCGGCCAAGAAAATCGGTACCTAACCAGTGTTCTGCGCCGGGTGGTTTGTTGATCATCAGCGCATCGGTGGCGTCATCTTTCCACGGCGACCACATCGGTCCGAGTACGCACCACGTGGCCATCACCGCAAGCAGGATTAAACACAGCATCGCCATCCGGTTGCGGCGCAGCTGGCGCCATGCCTGACGCCATGGAGATGGGGTTATTTGCGCAAGCGCGGGGATTGTCGCCTGGCGCAGGCGGCGACGGTAACCAAACAGGGAAGTTATCATCATTACCTCACTCGAATGCGCGGATCGGCCCACGCGTAGAGCACATCGGCCAGTAAATTACCGATGATCGTCAGCACCGCCAGAAACAGGGTAAACCCCATCAATACCGGATAATCGCGAGCGGCCAGCGAATCGATATGAATGTGCCCGGCGCCCGGCCAGTTAAATACTTTTTCGGTAATGATGGCGCCAGAGAACAATCCCGGCAGTTCAAAGCCAAGCAGGGTGATGACCGGCAGTAGCGCATTGCGCAGCGCGTGTTTCATGATAACCGTGCGTTCTCGCAGCCCTTTAGCACGGGCAGTACGAATGAAATCCATCTTCACCACGTCAAGCATGCTGGCGCGAAAATAGCGCGTCAGGCTGCCGGCCTGCAGCATCACCAGCGCCAGTACCGGCAGTACCAGATGGGCGGCGACCTGCAGCACATACTGCCAGCCGCTATCGTCGCTACCGGTATTGGTCATCCCGCCTACCGGCAGCCAGTGCAGGTCGACGGCAAACCACTTAATCAGCAGCAGGCAGAGGAAAAAGGTGGGAAAGGACATGGCGGCGAACACCGCGATACTCACCAGATGATCGAACCATGAATTAGGTCTGAGCGCGGAGACAACGCCAACCGTCAGGCCGATACCCCAGTAGAAGACCAGCGCCACGCTAGCCAGCAGGAAGGAGTTCCAGATGTACTGGTTCAGTAACTGGCTGACCGGGATCTGGTATTGCAGCGAGAAGCCTAAATCCCCGCGCAGCAGTTGCCCCAGCCAGTGAAGGTAGCGGGTGAAGAGCGGCTGGTCGAGACCGTATATCGCCTTCAGTTCGGCGGCGCGGGCGGCCGTCAAGGTGATGTTGCCATCGATAAAATCGCCGGGAGTTTTAGCAAAGAGCATAAAAATGATAAAGGAGGCCAGCAGCAGCATCGGTAGCGTTTGCAATAGGCGCCTCAGGATGAAATTTTTCATAACATTCTCACATCAGCCGCCGGGAGGCCGGCGGCTGGGGGATTTACTTCACGATTTTCACGTCCGGCAAACTGCCGGTGAGGCCGTTATAGATATCCGGCTTAAAGCCGGTCACCCGGGCGCTGCTGGCGGAAAGAATTTCCCGGTATCCCAGCAGGATAACCGGCGGATCCTCGGCCAGCACCTGATACAGCTGGTGATAGATAGGCTTGCGTTGTTCGACATCCAGCACCGCGTTGCCCGCATTGATAAGCTTATCGACTTCAGCGTTGTGATAGCCCGACTCTTTGGCCTCGCTGCTGTAGAAGTCCCACACGCCGTCATGCGGATCGTTGAGAGTACTGGTGCTAAACGACGCCAGATCGTAATTACCCGCTTTGCGCTGCGCCATCAGCGCGTTGAAATCAACCACCTGCGGTTTCAGCAGCACGCCTATCTGCCGCCAGTTCTCTTTGGCAATTGGGATCAGCGCATCGTTAATGACTTTTTTGCTCGCCAGTAGGGTCAATTCCAGCCGCTTACCGTCTTTCACGCGGATGCCATCGGCGCCAGGCAGCCAGCCCGCTTCATCGAGCAGTTTTTTCGCTTGCACCGGATCGTAATGGTAGGGGTTGACGCCCTGCGCATTGAAGGCCCAGGAAATAGGCGCGATTGGTTCAATGGCTACCTTACCGTATCCCTGATACACCACGTCGATTAACTTCTGGCGGTCCAGCCCGTAAATCAGCGCCTGACGCACTTTTTTATCCTGCAGCGCCGGGCGATGGAGGTTGAACTCCACCTGGCTGTAGTCGCTGGAGCCGTACAGGTTGATATTGGCAAAACCGAGCATCTTAAGCTGCTCAATATCATCCGGGCGCGAGGTGAAGGCGTCGTAGTCGGTTTCGCCGGTCTGGAATAGCTGGAAATTGGTAGACGGATTGGTCACGCGATAGATAAAGCGCGGCGTTGGCGGCGTACCGCGATAAAAATGCGTGTTGGCGTGGAAGCGAATCTCCTGCCCGGGAATATATTTATCGTAGACATAAGGACCGTTACCCAGCGGTTTTCCGTGCAGAGAGCGCAGATAATCCAGATTTCCGCGTTGATACCCTTTGCCGTACCAGGCTTTCGATAATACCGGACCGCCGATTTTCGCCAGCGTTGTCGCGCCCGGCTGGGTGGTAGTAACCTGTAAGGTCAGCGGATCGATAACTTTTAGGCCGCTCACGCTATCGGCTTTGCCGGCTTTATATTCTGCGCCGCCGGCGATATTGGCCAGAGTAATATCGGTATCGCCGTCATATTTCGGATCGAGAAGAACGGTCAGCGTAAAGGCGACATCCTCCGCGGTGAGTGGCGATCCGTCGCTGAAGGTCAGGTTTGGGCGTAATTTGATGGTATAGACTTTGTTATCCGCGCTCACCGTCCAGCTCTCAGCCAGCCCCGGCACCAGCTTACCCTGACTGTCCCAGTCAATCAGGCGCGAGAAAATAACGTTGGTGACGTTCTCATCCCAACCGTTGACGAAGAAGTAAGGGTTAAAGATCCCCTGCGGTTCGGAAATGCCGGCCACTACCGTGTCTTTACGCAGTTTGGCGCTGGCCGGGATCTGGCTGGCATCGGTTGCGGGAGTGATCCCTTCTTTAAGAATATCGTCGGCGTTGGCGACAGAAGAAAATGCCACCATGCTACCGAGCAACGCCACTTTCAGCGCCAGCGCGAAGCGCGTTTGTCGGGTTTTTAATCCTTGCCGTAATCTGGACAAAAGTGCTACCTCATCAAATGATTGCGTTGTTATTTACAATTCATGACGAAGATAAGAGGCGCGCTGAATACTGTCTAACAACGAAACGCTATGGTTTATAGCCATTTCGCATTAGCAAAAAACCGGCAATATAATGCCGGTTTTCGGGGAAGTCATAGTGGATTGTTCTTTATGCCGCGGCAGCTAATCGCGGGCCTCAACCGGCAGCCACAGGGCCTGCGGGTTAGCGAAATAATATTCAACTTCGGCATAAAAACGGCTGGCGTGCAGGCCATCCACAAAAGCGTGATTAAATCGGCCGGCAACCGGAATGATGCCATTTTTCAGTTTCCCCCACGTCAGGGCGGGCACCGCCGCGCCCACGTAGTATTCCGCATGGGTCATGGCGCTGAAGTGCAGCCACGGCAGGCAACTGGCGCAAAAGAAATTTTCTTCTTCCACAATAAGCGGTGAGGGATTGGTGCTTCTTGCGGCCTCAATGCGCGGCGTTGCGGCGGCGCTAAACGCGGGGAAATCAGCGGCGTTATCGCACCATACCTGGCGAAAACCTTCGCTGGCCGTCATGATCGGCGTCATCACCGAGATGGCGTCATATTCGATGATATCGTCGTTGCGCAGGCGCTGTTTCAACTGCGGTACGGCGTTGGCCGCACGCAACAGGCCGAATAACGCCAGTTGAAAGAAGGAAACGCCCCGGTCTTTCGCGCAGGTGTACAACTGTTGCGCTTCTACCGGCACGCACAGATTGAAGCTGGGATTGGCAAAGGTACGGTAGAACGTAAAGTGATCCAGGCGAGGCCAGCTCGCTTTATCAATAACGCGATAATGTGCCACGGTCGACTCCTTCATGTGGATTTGCCTTACTATGCGACGATTTCCACCAGGTTTCCATCAGGGTCTTTGATAACCGCCTCATAATAGCCATCGCCGGTGGTGCGTGGGGCAGAGACTAAAATTCCCGCCATTTCAGCGCGTTTGGCTAACGCATTCACCTGTTCCGTGCCGCCGACGGCGATCGCCAGATGCACCCACCCCGTATGGTTGTTATCGTGGGTCGAGTCATGTAAACCGGGTTTGGTCATTAACTCAATGGCCACGTCAGAGCCAATTTTTACAAAGTAGGATTCAAAACCAGGATTGGTTTTACTACGGTATTTTTCGTTGATTTCACCGGCAAAAAACTCCACCCAAAAGCGTGCTTGCTGCTCAAGATGGCGGGTCCAGAGGGCGATATGGGCAACTTTCATGGTTTACCTCGTAAAGGGTCGGGTTGACAGCATGCGCATAAGTGAACGATTATGCTCTTTTCTGCTCGTTATGTTTATTTTAAGGAGTTGTTGTGCTCGATTATGCAGCTTTCCCTCAGCAACGACAAGCGCTGATTTGTCAGATCCTGCAGGAGGACGGTAGGGTCGTCTGCGCCGATCTGGCCCAGCGCTTACAGGTCTCTGAACACACTATTCGCCGCGATCTTCATGAGTTGAGCAAAGACGGATATTGTAAGAAAGTCTACGGCGGCGCGGTGATGACCCTGCCGGAATCCATGGAGTACAACGAACGTAAAGAGAAAAACAGGGCAACAAAGAGCAGAATCGCACAGAAATGCGCACAGCTAGTGAAACCGGGCGGCTGTATTTTTATTGATACCGGCACCACCAATCTGGCCATGGCGGAAGCGCTACCGGGCGAACTGGCCTTAACCGTGGTTACCAATTCTCCGGAAATCGCGGCGGTTCTGCTTAAAAAACCGCTTTACGAGGTTGTGATGCTCGGAGGTTTGGTGCAACGCGCGGCAGGCGGTTGTGTCGGCGCATCGGCGGTGGCCCAGGTGCAGGGGATCCTCTTCGATCAGGGATTTATTGGCGGCTGCGCAATGGCTCCGGAGTCAGGTCTAACCGGCTTTGATCACGCCGATTGTGAATTTAAGAAAGCGGTTATCAAACAGTGCAGTGAAATTATCGTTGGCTTAACCTCAGATAAAATCCCCGCCGTCGCGCGTTTTGTGGTAGCTGAAAGCAGCGCCATTGACGTGCTGGTGGTGGAGGAAAACATCAGCCGTAAATACCGGGATGCTTTCCGTGAACACGAGATCCGTATCTATACCGTTTAACACACGGGCAAATTATTAATTTGAGAAAACCGGGCTATCACTTTGATAAAAACGACGGCGAAATGTTACTGGCCTGCGGACCGCGGCCTTAGCTGCGCTATTTTCTCTGCACTTTAGCCGCATTTTGCGCGACGACTCACAAAAACGAAGCTTAAACGGCACCTCATTGATTTCTGGCACAAATCTTGGATTTGTTATCGGTGATGTGGCTTTTCCCATGGGTTATGGATAGCGCGACGTTTAGCAAACCCGGGATTGCCCGCAACGGATAATCATTGAGGGGACTGTTATGTGTGCTTCACCTTCAGCGCCGCTACGGCGCGTGGATGGACTGGCGAAAGTCAAAGGAACGGCCGTTTATGGCGACGATATTACCTTACCGGGCATGCTGTATGGCGTTTGCCGCTTTGCGGATATACCCGCCGGGAAAATCGAGGCGATAGATCTTAGCGAGGCGCTGAATGTTGCAGGCGTAGTAAAAATCGCCACCTGGCAGGATATCCCCGGTACACCGGTCGTGGGGATCATCGTCAAAGATTATCTGCCTATCGTCAAAGACGAGGTGGTCTTTCACGGCGATGTCGTCGCCGTGGTGGCGGCAACCAGTTATGAAGCCGCCTGCGAAGCGGCGGATAAAATTCATGTGCGCTATACGCCTTATAAGCCGCTAACGGACGTAGAAGCCGCGCTGGCGGCGGACGCCCGGCGAATTCACCCGGAGCGCAGCGATAATATCGCCGCCCATCACCACACCGTTAAAGGCGACATCGCCAAAGGCTTTGCCGAAGCCAGTCACGTGATTGAACGTGAATATGAAGTGGGCTTCCAGGAACACGCTTACATTGAACCGGAAGTCGTACTGACCTGGCTTGACCCCACCGATGGTAGCCTGATTATCTCCGGCTCCATTCAGAACCCGCACCGCGTACGCAGCTTCGTGGCTAAGTTTATGGGCTGTCCGCAAAGCCAGATTAACGTCAAACGCGCGGTGATGGGCGGCTCGTTCGGCGGCAAAGATGACATCATCGATCACCTGGCCTGCCGTTCCGCATTGATGACGCGCCTGACCGGTCGTCCGGTGAAATTTACCTACACCCGCGAGCAGTCCATTATCGAAAGCTGTAAGCGCCACCCTTATAAAATGAAGTATCGCGCCGGGGTGGACGACAACGGACGCATTCTGGCGATCAAAATCGATATTCTTGCCGACAGCGGCGGCTATGCGGCGTCCTCCCCGTTCGTCACCTGGCGTTCTTCGGTGCAGGCCGCTGGGCCGTACAATATTGATAACGTCCATATCGACGTTAAAGCCGTCTATACCAACAACAGCTATACCTCGGCGATGCGTGGTTTCGGTTCACCACAGGTGGTTTACGCCAACGAATCATTTATGGATGAAATTGCCGACGTGCTCAATCTCTCGCCGGTGGCGGTGCGTGAAGTGAACGCGCTGCGTCAGGGCGATACCTCGGTCACCGGGCAGCGGTTTGATAAACACACCGTCTCGGCGACTGAAGTCCTGAGTAAGGCGGTGAATGCCTCGGAATTTGCGGCAAAACGCCAACACTATCGTGAATTGAATCAAAAAGGCGGCGTTTATCGCTATGGCATTGGCCTGGCGCTGAGCTACCGTGGTTGTTCCATCGGCGCGGAAGGGGTTGATACCTCGACGGCGCTCATTCAGGTGAATGAGGACGGCAGCGTCAATCTGGCGACATCGGTTTCTGAAAACGGTCAGGGTCTGCAAACCGCGATGTCGCTAATCGCCGCGGAAGCCTTTGGTATTCCTCTATCTGAACTGCATTTTATGGAACCGCCGACCTCGGTTATCGGCGACGGCGGATCGACGGCGGCAACTCGTGGGACTATGGTCGGCGGTGGGGCGATTCTTGACGCCGCGGACAAGATAAAACGCCGCATTCTCAGCGTCGTCGGCGACAGCATCGGCACCCGCGAGTTGGCTGAAACCTTGTGGCAGGATGGCTTTATCATCAACGTCCAGGACAGTGAACGGCGTATTGATTTCAAAACCGCGGTTAATAAAACCAAATGGGCCAGCGTCAGCCTGACCGAATACGGCTGGTTTGTGCCGCCGCCCATTCACTGGGATGAAGAAAAAGGCTGCGGCAGCCCGTACTTTACCTGGGTTTACGGCTGCCAGGTGGCTGAGGTAAGAGTGAACACCAGCACCGGTAAAACCGATTTGCTGCATGTTACCGCCGCCCATGACGTGGGCCGGGTACTCAACCCGGTGGGGTTTGAAGGTCAGGTTTACGGTGGCGTGGCGCAGGGTTTTGGCTACGCGCTGCTGGAAGACTTCAACATTGAAAATGGCCAGGTCAAATCGGAAAACTTCGACAGCTACCTGCTGCCGACGATGAAAGATATTCCGCCGATGACGATTATCGGCGTAGAAAACCCGGATATCGCCGGGCCTCTGGGGGCGAAGGGGATCGGCGAACCAGCCACTGAACTGGCGGCGGCGGCTATCAACAACGCGGTGAGTTTTGCCCTCGAGACGCGGTTTAATAAATTACCGTTGACCCTCGAACAGGTGATCCTCGGCTACAACCTGAAAAAGCCGGTTCGCCAAAGCGAAATGATGCTGGAGGCGGAAAACAAGAAGCAGGTGCTGCGCCTCACTGACGTGGAAGTGATTCGCGCGAAAAGCCTGCAGGAGGCGTTAACTCTGCTGGCGCAAGAGGGCGTGACGGCTATCGCCGGCGGTACCGATGTAATTGTGCAGGGGCGTCTGCAAACCCGCGCGATGCGGCTGGTTGATATTTCCCGTCTGCCGGAGTTGACGCAGGTGAGCGAAGATCCGGTCAGCCATGAGGTCATCATTGGCGGAGCGATGACCTTTAACCGTATTACCGATCATCCGCTGTTGCGCGAACGTTACCCGCTGCTGGTGCAGGCCTGTCATACCGTCGGTTCGCACCAGATCCGTAATCGCGCCACCATCGGCGGCAATATCGTCAACGCCGCGCCCTGCGGCGATTCCATTCCACCTGCCATCCTCTATGACGCGCGCATCGAGCTGCGCTCGCTAAATGGCGTACGCACCCTCGGTCTGGGCGAGTTTTTGCTGTCCGGCTACAAGACCCAGCGCCAGCCGGATGAACTTTTGACCAAAGTGATACTGCCGCCGCCGGCGCGCCCGCGGGCTAAAGGTTTCTATCACCAGTTAGGGCGGCGCAACGCGCTCAACATCACCCGTCAGAGCCTGAGCGCGCTGCTCGATTTTGCTGATGATGGCACGGTGAGCTACTGCCGTCTGGTGGACGGCGCGCTGTTCAGTAAGCCGCAGCGGTTACTGGATATTGAACGCTGCCTGCTAGGGAAACCGTTAAATAGCGACACGATTAACAGCGCCTGCGAGGTGCTGGACAAGCTTATCTATGCGGCCATCGGTAAGCGCTGGTCGGCGGCATATAAGCAGCCGGTGTTCGTCAATATGTTCCGCGACATGATGGCCGAGGCGCAACGGGCCTCAGGGATTTAATGATTCAATCAGGGCGCCAGAGCGCCCTGTACAGGATAGAGCTATGAGCACAATTAAAGTGAAGGTAAACGGCAAGCTGGTGGAAGCAAAAGTAGAAGGCAATATGCGCCTATTGGATCTGGTGCGGGATACATTGCATCTTACCGCCACCAAAGAGGGATGTTCGATTGGCGAATGCGGCGCCTGCACGGTGCTGATGGACGGTAACGCCGTTTGTTCTTGTCTGGTACTGGCCGAACAGTGTGATGAAGCGGAGATCGAGACGCTCGAAGGGTTAAACGATAATCCGATTACGCAAAAATTACAGGATGCATTTATTGAGAAGGGCGGCGTGCAGTGCGGGTTCTGTACGCCGGGAGTACTGGTCAGCGCCACCGAATTATTAACCAAAGAGCCGCATCCGGACGAAGCGCAAATAAAGGATGTATTAGAAGGCAATATGTGCCGCTGTACCGGCTATCAGCCGATTATTGATTCCATTCAACACGCGATTAAATCGTGATCTTGTAACGGGGCTGCTGTTTTGTTAGTAGCCCCGGTAAGCGCCACCGGGGGAGGATTCCCGGATAGCGGCGCATAGCGCCTTATCCGGGCTACGGTTCGGTATTCGGTTGGTAGCCCCGGTAAGCGCAAGCGCCACCGGGGGAGGGTTCCCGGATAGCGGCGCATAGCGCCTTATCCGGGCTACGGTTCGGTATTCGGTTGGTAGCCCCGGTAAGCGCAAGCGCCACCGGGGGAGGGTTCCCGGATAGCGGCGCACAGCGCCTTATCCGGGCTACGGTTCGGTAGTCGGTTGGTAGCCCCGGTAAGCGTAAGCGCCACCGGGGAGGGTTCCCGGATAGCGGCGCATGGCGCCTTATCCGGGCTACGGTTCGGTATTCGGTTGGTAGCCCCGGTAAGCGTAAGCGCCACCGGGGAGGGTTCCCGGATAGCGGCGCATAGCGCCTTATCCGGGCTACGGTTCGGTATTCGGTCGGTAGCCCCGGTAAGCGTAAGCGCCACCGGGGGAGGGTTCCCGGATAGCGGCGCACAGCGCCTTATCCGGGCTACGGTTCGGTATTCGGTTGGTAGCCCCGGTAAGCGTAAGCGCCACCGGGGAGGGGCCGGATAGCGGCGCATAGCGCCTTATCCGGGCTACGGTTCGGTATTCGGTTGGTAGCCCCGGTAAGCGTAAGCGCCACCGGGGGAGGATTCCCGGATAGCGGCGCATAGCGCCTTATCCGGGCTACGGTTTGGTATTCGGTTGGTAGCTCCGGTAAGCGTAAGCGCCACCGGGGGAGGGTTCCCGGGATAGCGGCGCACAGCGCCTTATCCGGGCTACGGTTCGGTATTCGGTTGGGTAGCCCCGGTAAGCGTAAGCGCCACCGGGGGAGGGGCCGGATATCGGGTAAGGCCGCCGAACCTTAACCCATCGCGCTTTCGCGCAGGCGGGCTTTCAGCTTGTTGTACTCCTCGATCACGTACTGCTCCGCCGCGCGCTGATCGGCAATCCGTTCAACGTTAACCGCGCAGTACTTGTACTCCGGCGTTTTGGTTATCGGGCTCAGGTTCTCTGACACCAGCTCGTTACAGGCGCCGATCCACCACTGGTAGGTCATGTACACCGCGCCTTTATTCGGTCGATCGCTGACCTGCGCGCGGGTGATGATGCGACCCTTACGCGAATTGACCCACACCAGCGCTTCATCCTCGATACCTAACCGTTCGGCGTCGGCGGTGTTGATTTGCGCATAGCCGGGTTCATCGGCAAGCCTGGTTAAGGCCGCGCAGTTGCCGGTCATCGAACGGCAGGAGTAGTGGCCGACTTCGCGCACCGTTGAGAGCACCATCGGGTACTGTTCAGAAAGTTTATCTCCCGGCGCGACCCAGTCGCAGGTGAAGAACTGGGCTTTACCGCTCGGTGTAGAGAATGTCTCTTTAAACAGATACGACGTCCCCTGGTCGGCGTCGGACTCATCGCGGCATGGCCACATGACATAGCCGAGCTCGCCCATTTTTTCATAGGTGGCGCCGTAGAAGTCCGGGCACAGATGCCGCAACTCATCCCAGATCTCCTGGGTGTTGTTGTAGTGCATCGGATAGCCCATCCGGGTGGCGATTTCGCTGATAATCTGCCAGTCGGTTTTCAGATCCCACTTCGGCTCCACCGCTTTAAAGAAGCGCTGGAAGCCGCGGTCCGCTGCGGTATACACGCCTTCGTGCTCGCCCCACGAGGTGGACGGCAGGATGACGTCGGCCGCGGCGGCGGTTTTGGTCATGAAAATATCCTGGACGATAACCAGTTCCAGCTGTTCAAACGCCTTGCGCACCGCGGAAAGCTCGGCATCGGTCTGCAGCGGATCCTCGCCCATAATGTACGCCGCGCGGACTTCGCCGTGTTCGGCGCGGTGCGGCAGCTCGCTGATGCGATAACCGGTATGTTCCGGCAGGCTGTCGACGCCCCAGGCTCTGGCGAACTTCTCGCGGTTTTCCGGGAACTTAACGTACTGGTAGCCCGGATAGGTATCCGGCAGCGCGCCCATATCGCAGGCGCCCTGGACGTTGTTCTGCCCGCGAACCGGGTTGACGCCGACGCTCGGCTTGCCGAGGTTGCCGGTAAGGATCGCGAGGCTGGTCAGCGAGCGCACGGTCTCCACGCCCTGGTAGAACTGGGTGACGCCCATGCCCCACAGGATGGCGGCGGATTTGGCGCTGGCGTACATCCGGGCGCAGGCGCGGATCTCCTGAGCGCTGACGCCGGTTATCTCTTCCACCGACTCCGGCGTGTAGCCTTCAACGATTTTGCGATACTCCTCGAAGCCTTCGGAACGGCTGGCGACGAAGGATTTATCGTACAGATCCTCTGCAATAATGACGTGGCCAATGGCGTTGAGCAGCGCGATATTCGAGCCGTTCTTCAGCGCGATGTGCATGTCGGCGATGCGCGCGGTTTCAATCTTGCGCGGGTCGCAGACGATGATTTTCGCCCCGTTGCGTTTGGCGTTAATGACGTGATTCGCCACGATAGGGTGGGAATCCGCCGGGTTGTAACCGAAGATAAACACCAGATCGGTGTTATCAATCTCCGTGATGGCGTTACTCATGGCGCCGTTACCGACCGACTGGTGCAGACCTGCAACCGAAGGGCCGTGTCAGACGCGAGCGCAGCAGTCGACGTTATTGGTGCCAATAACGGCGCGCGCGAATTTTTGCATCACGTAGTTGGTTTCATTACCGGTCCCGCGGGAGGAGCCGGTGGTCTGGATCGCGTCCGGGCCATATTTTTCTTTAATGGCGCCAAGGCGGGTGGCGACGTAATCGAGCGCCTCATCCCAGGAGACGGCTTCCAGTTTGCCGCCACGCTGGCGACGGATCATGGGGGTTTTGAGACGCGGGGTCAGGATCTGGGTATCGTTAATGAAGTCCCAGCCATAATAGCCTTTCAGACACAGGGTGCCCTGATTGTTTTTCCCCATGGCCGCTTCGGCGCCGACGACCATGCCGTCGTCCACCACCAGCCGCAGCTTACAGCCAGCGGCGCAGTAGGGACAGACGGTGGTGACTTTTTCCATCGTGTGACTCCTTAAAAATAGTACGGCAACAGATAGATAAAACGGCTGTTAATTCCGAGGGTAATGGCGTCCTGGATGGCGGGAACCGCCATCAGGGCCATCATCAACAGTGCAAAAAGCAGACGTTGCGACATAGACATCAATCACTCCTGGCCGTCAGCGGCGGTTTGACCTTTCTGTACCTTGCGCAGCAGCAGCCACATGCGTACCGTACGCACGGCCATGTTGCGAGCAGCCGCGCTCGGCGGCGCCGGGTCCGGTTCCGGGACATCGTGAGAAATACGGAACGGCACGCTGCCGTTCAGCGTCAGGTTGGCGACAATCGCCGTCAGGGTGCCGATAGTGATGCCGCTGTGCAGAAACAGCTGCATCATCGGCGGGAACTGGGTAAACAGATTCGGCACCAGCACCGGCATCATGCCGAGACCAAGGGTGAGCGCGACCACCATCCCGTTGTTATTGTTGCGATAGTTGACCTGACCGAGAGTACGAATACCGGAAACGGCAACCATGCCGAACATAACGATACCGGCGCCGCCGAGGATCGGTTTCGGAATCAGTACCACCAGCGCCGCCATTTTGGCGAAAATGCCCATCAGCATCAGAATGACGCCCGAGACCGACACCACGAAACGGCTGCGTACGCCGGTCAGGCCAATCAGGCCGACGTTTTGCGCAAAGGCCGCGTAGGGAAACAGGTTGAAGAAGCCGCAGATCGTCGTCGCCAGTCCGCAGGTATTCAGGCCGTTACGCAGCATGCTGGCTGTGACCTGTTTACCAACGATATCGCCGGTCGCCATGATGGACGACATGGTTTCGACCATCACCACCACCATGACCATCGACAGCAGGGCGACGGGCACGATATGAAACTCAGGCCGGGCGAACTGCATCACCTGTGGCAGATGTAGCCACGGCGTAGCGTTGACGAGGTTAAAATCCAGCGGCTTGAAGAAGCTCCATAAAATAGTGCCGATCACCAGCCCGATCAGCACCGAGGTGTTTTTAACCACGCCGGTGGCGAAGGTATAAAGGTTAAGAATAATGACCAGCGTGATGGCCGCCATCAGCAGCGAGAAGAGATCGCCGAAACCGGCCATCTCGCTGCTGCCGCCGCCAATCCATCCTCCCGCGACCGGCATAATAGAGAGGCCGATCAGCGTTACAATGCCGCCCATCACCACCTTTGGAAAGAAGCGAATCAGGCGGCTAATCCACGGCGCGCAGCAGAGGATAAAAATGCCGGAGACGATAACCGAGCCGGAGATCGCCCCGATACCGTACTCTTTACCAATAAGCACCATCGGGATCAGCGCGGCGAAAGTACAGCCCTGGATCAGCGGTAGGCGGCAGCCCAACCACTGCTTGATGCCCATCGATTGCACGATGGTCGCGGCGCCGCAAATAAACAAATCGGCGCTGATTAATAAAATAATATGCTCCGCAGGCAAACCGACCGCGTTGCCCACCACCAGCGGTACCGCCACCGCCCCGGCGTACATCACCAGCACGTGCTGCAATCCATAGAGAATCATTTGCGTAATTGGCAGGACCTCATCGACCGGCGCGACAGTCGCCGTATTGCGTGAGGCCGGAATGGCAAAATCTTTCATGAAGTAGTTGTCTCCTTTACGACTTCCGCCCGTGCCGAACTGAAAGGGCAGAAGTTACGATTCGAAGGCCATTGCCTCCCTCTGCTGATGATGTTCACCAGCGTATAACGCGCACGGAGTTGCTTATGCGTTAGGAGGGTTATGCGTAAGCTGTGCCAAAAATGAGCGATGCGGCAGTGGAGTAATATATTTGTGAAATCAATCACGGGTTGGCTTGTCTATTTCTTGCTGGCCCGTTTAACGTTGCGAGCGGGCATCAGAAATAAAAATGGCGAATATCAGTTTGAGATATATATCGTCTCATTTTGGTAGGCAAAATAAGCGCTAAGAAGATAAAAATGATAAAAAGTCAGGGCGGAATTGAGATGCCATCCCGGTGATTTGATGAGGTTTTATTTATTCGAGAGCCACAGGAGAGTAATAATTTGAGCTGACTCGCAAAAATGAATGGCTACATAAGTTGAGCGCCAAATATCGCCCGAATATTGCAATCCATCCCTAAGACTATTCCAGAAGAATAAAAGGGAAGCAAATGAATCGATTTATTGTGGCCGATGTTGCGAACTGTATTGGATGTCATGCCTGCGAAGTGGCCTGCGTCACGTCGCATCATCAGGATGCCTGGCCGGCACAGCGCAGCGCGTTTGTTCCGCGCATCCATGTTGTCTTCCACCGGAATACCAGTACTGCGACCACTTGCCACCATTGCAACGACGCGCCTTGCGTCACCTCCTGCCCGACCCAGGCGCTGTATGTCGCCAACGACAGCATCCAGTTTACCCAGTCCGAGTGTATCGGTTGCAAAAACTGCGTCGTCGCTTGCCCATTTGGCGCAATCGAGATGGTCGCCAGCGGGGAAGATGGCCCGCAGCTGGCGCAAAAATGCGATCTTTGTCGCGATCGCCCCTCAGCAGAGCAGGCCTGCGTGGCCAGTTGCCCGACTCAGGCGCTGCGCGTAATGGACGAGAGCGCCCTGAAGCGGTTGCAGCGGGAAAGACAAATCCGCTCTGCCCAGGGGCAGCCGCTGGCCGAGCGTCGTGGCGCAAGGCGCGAAGCGATCCTGGATAAAGCGCCGCGGGTGGGGGCGAAGAAGCTTGCCGCGGAAGAGCGAAAAGCGCATTTTGCCGAGATCTACCAGCGCCTTAGCGAATGTGATGCCGAATATGAAAGCGAGCGTTGCCTGTACTGTGCGCAAAAAGCCTGGTGCAACTGGACCTGCCCGTTACACAACCATATTCCTGATTTCATCCGACTGGTGCGTGAGGGCAAGATTATTGAGGCCGCAGAACTCTGCCATCAAAGTAGTTCGCTGCCGGAAATCTGCGGCCGGGTCTGCCCACAGGACAGGCTATGCGAGGGTGCCTGTACGCTGAAAAACGAAGGCGGCGCGGTGGCGGTTGGCAATCTGGAACGCTATATCACCGATACCGCGCTGGCGATGGGCTGGCGGCCAACCACAGGCGAGGTTGCCCCGCGTCAGGAACGCGTGGCTATTATCGGCGCCGGCCCGGCGGGACTGGGCTGCGCGGATATTCTCGCGCGCGCCGGGGTACAGGTTGATGTTTTTGATAAACATCCTGAAATTGGCGGGCTGCTGACTTTCGGCATTCCGTCTTTCAAGCTGGAAAAAACGGTAATGGCGCTGCGGCGCGAGATCTTCAGCGATATGGGGATTCGTTTCCATCTCAATCAGGAAGTGGGGCGCGACGTGGACTTTAGCGAACTGCTGGCTAACTACGATGCGGTCTTTTTAGGCGTCGGCACCTATGGGCTGATGGGCGCGGGTCTTGATGGCGAAGACGCGCCGGGTGTTATTCAGGCGCTGCCGTTCCTGATTGCCAATACCCGTGAAGTGATGGGTCTTGAAGAGAGCGCCGAATATCCGTTAACCGACATTAAGGGTAAGCGGGTGGTGGTGCTGGGCGGCGGCGATACGGCGATGGACTGTCTGCGCACCGCGGTGCGTCGCGGAGCCGAGAGCGTAACCTGCGCCTATCGTCGCGATGAGTTAAGCATGCCAGGCTCGAAAAAAGAGGTGGTGAACGCGCGGGAGGAGGGCGTGGCGTTTCAGTTTAACGTTCAGCCGCAATATATCCTGCGTAACCGTAAAGGCCAGGTCAGCGCCGTCGGGATGATCCGTACCGAAATGGGTGAACCAGGGCCGGATGGCCGCCGGCGCCCGCGGCCAATTGCCGGTTCAGAATTCGAACTCCCGGCCGATGTGCTGGTGCTGGCGTTTGGTTTCCAGGCTCACGACATGCCGTGGCTGCGGGGGCATGGCATCAAACTTGACCGCTGGGGGCAGATTGTAACGGGCGGCAAAGGTCGCGGCACCACACAGACCAGCCATGACAAAATCTATGCCGGCGGCGATGCGGTACATGGCGCCGATCTGGTGGTGACGGCTATGGTTGCCGGGCGCCAGGCCGCAAGCGAAATGCTGGCGCGATTTGACCATAAGGAGCGGTGATGACCCATTTTATTCTTGCCAGTTCACAGGCCTGTATCGGCTGTCGTACCTGCGAAGTCGCCTGCGCACTGGAGCATGTGGCGGAAGGGGCGGAGTTTCATCCGCGATTGAAGGTGATGCGACTCGACACGTTGAGCGTGCCGGTGATGTGCCATCAGTGTGAAAACGCGCCATGCGTCGGGGTCTGTCCGACCGGCGCATTGGCGATGGGCGCCGAGCGGGTAGAAGCCGATGCCGGGCGCTGCATTGGCTGCCAGAGCTGCGTCGTCGCCTGTCCATTTGGCGCGATTACTATCGAAACATCGGCGGCGCATCCGCCGGTTATTGTGAAGTGCGATCTCTGCGAGCAGCGAGATGGTGGCCCGGCCTGCGTATCGGTGTGCCCAACGGCGGCAATATCGCTGATGACCGGTGAGGCGCTGGCGGCGCTGCAGAAACAGAGAACGATCGCCAGCGCCAGCTTGTTGAGCTTGTAGGAGAGTCCCGGATGGCGACGCGCTGCGTCTTATCCGGGCTACCCGATCGATGTTTCTGTGCTATTTATAGCCCCGGTAGAAGCCAAAAAATAAACCCGGTACAGCGACCGGGTTTTGTTTTGCCGTGATGGGTTTACGGCAACGCATCCATCCGCTGCCACATCTTCTTCGCCACCTTTCGCGCTTCGGCGAAAATCGTATCGCAATCAATAGCGAACTGCCGATCCTCATAGACCATGACGCCATTTACCATCACGCTATGAACGTGGCTGGCCCCCAGACCGAAGGCGATGTGCCCGGCGAGATTCGCCGCCAGCAGCGGCGTCGGCGGAATATAATCGCTGATGGTTAAATCCGCCTTATAGCCTGCCTCAATACGGCCAAAACGGTCGTTAAAGTTGCGGCTAAGCAGTGTGTTACCGTTGCTTAATGCCCGCGCAAAGCTATCCGGCCACAGTGGCCCGCCGGCATCGCGGTGTTTAAAGAAAGCGAATTTGAGTTCTTCAAACATATCGGCGCCGATGCCGTCGGTGCCCAGCGCCAGGTTGCGAAACGCCGTCAACTGCTGGTTATAACCAACGTGGTTGTTCATGTTAGAGCGGGCGTTATGGACAAGGAAACCATCGTGCGCGTTCAGCAGTTCAATATCAGCTTCCGACAGATACAGCCCGTGCGCTACCAGCGTTTTACTATCGATGAGATCGAACTCCGCCAGGCGTACCAGCAGATCTTTACCGTAGTGATGGTGGCTGTGAGAAACGTCGTAACGGTCTTCCGCCATATGAATATGCAGGCCGCGCCCGGTTGTTTTTAATGCTTCGCGAAGCATTAAAAGCCCCTCATTGGGAACCGTAAACGGCGCATGGGCGCCGATATGCGCTTCTACCAGATACGGCTCGTCGCCGTTTTCCCGCGCCCGATCGATTTCGTGGGCAAAACGGATATTTTCCTCGACGCTTGCCTGAAGTTCCTGCAGGCCGCCGTTACGGTCGGTGGTTTCAAAACAGGTCATGCCACGCAGGCCGACCTTGATGAAGGCGTTACGCAACTGACTTAATGATCCAGCGATATAGTTCGGCGACGCGCTGTGGTCAATGACGGCGGTGCAGCCGCTGCGAATGGCCTCCAGCGAACAGATAAGCCCGCTGTAGTATAAGGATTCCTCATCGAGCGCGCGGTCCAGTCGCCACCACAGGTTTTTCAGCGTCGAGATAAAATCGGGACTCGGCGCGATATTGGCCTGGATCCCGCGCGACAGGCCGGAATAAAAATGGTTATGCGAGCAGACCATTCCCGGCATCACCAGTCGGCCGTGCATTTCCTTAATACGCGCCTGCGGGTAACGCGGGCTAAGGTTAGCACCTGTTTCGAGAATCCTGTCATTTTCAATGACGATATCGACACCTTCTTCCACTTTTGCCGGGTGAAGCTGGGCAAGGGTGGCATTTTTAAGCATTAAGATACTCATACTTCGACGGCTCCCAGCAAATAGTGATGATGTTGATGAACGTGGCTGATGATGCGGCACATGGCATCCAGCTGCGGCGGTACTTCAGCGAACTGACCTCGCTGGTCGATATCCAGCAGCCAGGTCATGCCGTCCTGACGCACGTGGACGCGCTGTTGCTCCACGAGAAAACCCGGATTACTGCTGTTGTTGAAATCCTGTTCGAGGCTAAAAACGGTGACCTTGTCTTTATAGGGTTTTCCCTGCCATGGGCAGAACTGCGCGCAGTTGCCGCATTCGTTGCAGTACGCGTCGAGGTGCAGCGTCTGAAAGCGGTTGTCGAACCCCGGTACCGCAATGGAGACGTTGGCGCGGTTCGGGCAGACATCAACGCATTTGCTGCAGACGTAATTACATTCGAGGCAGCGCTCCGCCTCCTGCGCGACAAAGGCATCGCGGTCGTCTTTATCAACCTGAGCGATAGCAATGGTCCCTTTGCGGCGGTAGATGTCCGCGGGATCGACGTTATTCCACTGTTTATCGCCGAAGTGGCTGCGGATATTCTCGCGCTTGAGGATTGCATCGCTGGCGCGACGGGCGTTGCCTATCGCCGAGACGATAGAAGAAGGGCCACGCTGTACGTCGCCAATCAGGAATACATTAGCCAGCCGGCTTTCGCCATCAGCGTTGACTTCAGGCCAGCCGCGATCGTTGAGCGGGATCCCCATCGCCGCCAGCGCTTCGCCATCCTGCTGTTCGCTGATAGCGGTAATCAGCGTATCGACCTGCAGCGTCCAGGTTTCATCGGTGGGCATTGGGCGACGTCGACCCTGTTCATCAGGCTCGCCGAGGGCCATGGTGCGGACGGTTAGCGTGCCGTCAGCGGCGAAGTGTTCCGGGTTGCTGAGAAAACGGAACGTAACGCCATCCTGGAGGGCTTCTTCGTACTCCTCGCGCCATGCCGGCATCTCCTGCTGCGAGCGGCGATAAATCACCGTCGCTTTCTCAACGCCGGGGATGCGCAGCGCCGCGCGGGCGCAGTCCATTGCGGTGTTACCTGCGCCGACAATGGCCACATGTTTACCCACGTTCAGGCGATCGCCGCGGTTGAACGCGCGCAGGAAATTGAGCGACTTATGAATATTCGGGTTATCGCCGCCAAGCTTCACGCCGCTGTTTTTGTCGGTGCCGGTGCCGATCAGTACATAGCGATAACCCTCCTGACGGAGTTTTTCGACGGTGAGATGCGGGTCGCAGCCGTAGACTATGTTGACGCCGTGATTAACAACGAACTCAATATCCTGCTGGATAAGTTCAGCGGGAATGCGGAAATGCGGAATGATATTTTTTACCACTCCGCCTGCGTTGGCTTCGCGCTCAAAGAGCGTGACCGGATGGCCGGCGCGGGCGAGGAAGTAGCCCGCCGCCAGCCCCGCCGGGCCTGCGCCAATCACCGCCACCGGGTTTCGGCTGCCGGAACCCGCCGGTTTATGCCAGCGGCGTTGGTATTCCGGCCAGCCTTTCTCAAGGGCGATTTTTTTCAGCTCGCGGATATTTAACGCACTGTCATAATCAAGACGCGTACAGTTGTACTGGCACTGGTGATCGCAGATGTGACCGGTAATCGCCGGCAGCGCGTTACGTTGATAGATAAGCTCCAGCGCATCGACATAGCGCTGCTCGCCCATCAGGCGAATGTATTCCGGAATATCCTGTTTGATGGCGCAGGCGCTGACGCAAGGGGCGACGTAGCAGTCGGTTAACGGCAGCGGCTCGCCAACGTCGATGCGATCGTCAGGCTTCCAGTGTTTTTGCGTGTACTCCATGCTGACCGCTTTTTCCGCCAGCGCGTTCAGGCGCTTGACGTCGACCTGATTCATCTCCCAGCCATCGGCCTGTTCCAGCTCGCGCATGCACTGGCTAAGACGCAGATAACCACCGGGTTTTAGCAGATCGGTCGCCATGGTAATGGGGCGGATCCCGGTTTCAAAGATATCGCGAATATTGAGCTGGCTGGCGCCGCCGGAGTAGGAGATCGGGAGTTTGCCGTCGAATTCACGCGAGAGCAGCGCCGCAACGTTGATGGAGAGCGGGAACAGCGCGCGGCCGGACATATACATCTCATCGCCGGGCAGTGCGCCTTTATTGTTGACCGTGCCGAGGGTGTTGGTCAGCTTCACGCCGAAGCCAAGTTGTTTACTTTTCGCCAACGCCATCAGGCGCGTCAACATTTCCAGCGCCTGGCCGATTTTAAGATCGTGTTCAAAAGATTCTTCATTCAGACCGATATAGTCAAAGCCGCAGGTGTCGAGAATTTCGCGTACGCGCGGGTAGCCCAACAGTGTCGGATTGAGCTTCACGAAGGTGTTGAGCTGTTTCTCTTCCAGCATATAGCGGCAGATCGCTTCGATTTCATCTGGCGGGCAACCATGCATGGTAGAGAGGGTAACCCCTTGTACCAGTTTTGCAGGAATGCGTTCCGCGAGCGTCGCCAGCCGTGGGCGAATATCATCCAGCGACAAGCGGGTGAGGAAGGCGTCATCATGCAGCCAGCGGTTCAGCGTGTCGCGGTACTGGGTAAATTTTGGCTGCCCGGCGGCGTTCATCATATTATCGATAAACTGCTGCATCGGCGGTTGCTTGATCCCTTCCAGGTTATAACCGACGCTCATATTGAAAATAAAGGACTTACCGTTCTTCGCCGGCGTGAATGGGAAAATCTCTTCCAACAGATGCAGAATAAACCATGCTTTAAGATACTCATCCCACGCTTTTTGCAGCGTAAATTCCGTAGACCATTCGGTGTTAAAGCATTCGTCTTCGGCATCGATGCAGGGTTTTTCCAGCTCAAGCCGGTCGAGAATCTGTACGGTTTTCAACTCGATAAACCGCCCACCGGTGAGCCAGGCGGTGATGATATTCTGCGCCAGTTGGGTATGTGGCCCGGCGGCGGGGCCGATTGGGGTGGCGCAGCTTTCGCCGAAGACGCTTACCCGGCGTTGGTTGGCAGGCGAATAGAACTGCTGCTCAGGAATACCAAAAATGGAATGGTGTTGTTGATACTCATCGAAAATGCGCGTCAATAATTCCTCAAACGGGACGGGACGCATGATATCCCCCATAACCCTCTCCTTTATTTGTGCAATCAAATTTGCCGGTTAGTGGTGCTTATTCCGACGGATAGTTAAGGAGGAGCAACAATCGAACCAGTTATTAAAGACAGGAGGAAGAAATAATTAAAAATGTGAGAGAGGTCTAAAGAACGCCGGGCTATGTGAATGGGCTCACGCTATGGTAATGAGAATTAAAATCACTCTATATTTTTATCCGTCGGGATTTCTCAAAATAAACGGCGAAATATCACAATGATAATTTCCCGACAAAGACATGATTAATACTGGTTTTGCAGGCGAATAAAATCAGCAGGGGTATCGATATCCCAGACCATTTGCGGAAAATCTAACTCCAGGCAGCGATGGCGGCTCTGTAATAACCGTTTGCGCATTGAGTCAGGTCCATCGTAAGTGATAAGTTGGCGCAGCTGTGTGCCGGTAATAAGGATGGGATGACCCGGTACGCCTTGATATTGCGGAAGAAGGGCGCTGTCGCCGCGTTGTTGCCAAAGCCGCTGGAAAAGCGCTGGCGGCAGGCAGGGTAAATCGCCGAGGGTGATAAAACAGAAGTTGTTTCGCACCTGGCTCGCGCCAGCGCAAACAGAAGTAAACAGACCCTGTTGATAGTTGGGATTATAAACCAGGGTTATTTGCGGATGCGCCGAATAGCGTTGATGTAGCTCCTCTGCGCGAAAACCGCTCACCAGAATAATACGCGAGCAGAATTGCAGGGCGTTTTTTATACTTGCATCAAGTATTGTCGTTCCGCGCCAGGGTAACATCATTTTCCACTGTCCCATCCGGGAGGACAATCCGGCGGCGGTAATAATACAATCGACCTGTTTCATACTCCTCCCTGAATAATGGAATCCTGACCAGCGCATGGAAAATATACCGCATCTGCAATCGCTGTTTTGTGATTTAGGCGTAAATGATGGTCCGCTGCTCATTTCCGCCGTCGGCGCGGGAGGCAAAACCAGTACCTTAATGTGGCTGGCGCAGCGTTTTCTGGAGGCTGGCCGGCGGGTTCTGATCACCACGACCACCCATATGTATCTCCCGGCATCACTACCTGTGGTGATTTGCCGCGAACCGCTGGCGTTGCCTGTCGAGGTTTGGCAGCGGCCGCTGCAGGCCTGCTACGCCTCGTGGCTCGCCCCTGCGGGTAAGGTTCGTGGGTTTAGCCCGCAACAGCTTGATGCGCTGGTTGCCGCGGGGCGCGTGGATGTGGTGCTGGTAGAAGCTGACGGGGCTCACGGTTTCGCCTTAAAAGCGCCAGCTGAGCACGAACCTTGCATACCTCAATCCTGTTGCTGCGTTATTGCCGTCATGGGGGCCTGGAGGCTCGGGCAAAACGTTGGGCCAGCGACCGTTCATCGCTGGCCCCTTTTTTCCCGGATCACCGGTGCGGCGCCGGATACGGCGCTGAGTTGGCCAATGCTGCATCGCTTAATTACGCATCCGCAGGGAGCGTTTAAAGGCGTTCCGCCCGCCAGTCGCCGGATCCTGCTGCTGAATCAGCTTTCTCAAAATGAGAATTTACCGGAGCAGGCGCTGTTGCAGCAGTGGGGAGTTAACGCACTGTGGGCGGGAGCAGTACAAGAGCAGCCCGCGATAACGCGACGACGAACAACAGAGTGACGCCCCGGCTTGGGCGCATAGCGGATATCCATTGAGGTTGTTATGAATATTTTCTCTGAAGCGGCAAAACTCGAAGCACAGAATCGCCCGTTTGCGCTGGCGCAGATTGTCGATAGCCGCGGCTCAACACCGCGCCATTCGGCGCAGATGTTAATTCGTGAAGATGGTTCGATAGTCGGCACCATCGGCGGCGGCATGGTTGAGCGCAAAGTGATTGAACAGGCGCTGGAAGCGCTCAGCGAAAAGGCGTCGCGCATGTTTCATGGGCGGATGGCGCGTAGCGGCAGCGATGCGGTCGGCTCCGATTGCGGCGGGGCGATGTCGGTCTATATTAGCGTACATGGCCTGCGCCCGCGTCTGGTGCTGATCGGCGCCGGGCACGTGAACCGCGCGGTGGCGCAAAGCGCGGCGCTGCTGGGTTTTGAGGTGGCGGTGGCCGATATCTATCCAGAGAGCCTGAACCCCGACTATTTTCCGCCGACAACGCAGTTGCTGCATGCTGAAACCTTCAGCGAGGCGGTGGAGAATCTGGCGATCCGCGGCGATGACTTTGTGTTAATCGCCACCAATAACCAGGATCGTGAAGCGCTGGATAAACTGATTGAACGGCCGGTCGCCTGGCTTGGGCTGCTGGCCAGCCGCCGTAAAGTCCAGGTGTTTTTACGCCAGATGCGGGAAAACGGCGTTGCCGCAGAACATATTGCCCGCCTGCATGCGCCGGTTGGCTATAACATTGGCGCCGAAACGCCGCATGAGATAGCGATTAGCATTCTGGCGGAAATCCTGCAGGTAAAAAATCGCGCGCCAGGTGGCTTGCTGATGGCGGCAGCCACGCCTGCGCAGCAGCAGTTGGTCGCTATCCGCGGCGCCGGCGATATCGCCAGCGGCGTGGCTCTGCGTCTGTGGCATGCGGGGTTCAAAGTGGTGATGTTGGAAGTCGCTAAACCGACGGTGATCCGCCGTAGCGTCGCGTTTGCCCAGGCAGTCTTCGACGGTGAAATGACGGTAGAAGGGGTGGTGGCGAAGCGGGTGTCATCCGCTCAGGAGGCCATCCGGGTAATTGAAAATGGCGCGATCCCGGTATTGGTGGATCCGCTATGCGAATCGCTGAATGAACTGCGCCCTGTCTGCGTCGTGGATGCCATACTGGCGAAAGAGAATTTTGGTACGCAGCGAGAGATGGCGCCAGCGGTAATTGCGCTAGGCCCTGGTTTTTGCGCCGGTGTGGATTGCCATGCGGTGATTGAAACCAATCGCGGCCATTGGCTGGGGCAGGTGATTTACGATGGCAAAGCGCAGGAGAACACCGGGGTTCCTGGTAATATTCTTGGCCATACTTCACGACGGGTGATCCGCGCGCCGGGAGCCGGGGTGATGCGCGCGAAGGTGGCGCTGGGTGATATTGTGAACGAAGGCGATATCATCGCCACCGTCGGCGAGGCCGAGATTATTGCGCCATTAAGCGGTATGGTGCGCGGTTTGCTCAGCGATGGGTTAGTGGTCGAGAGCGGCTTTAAAATTGGCGATATCGACCCGCGCGGCGCCAGCGCCGATTTTACCAGCGTCTCCGATAAGGCGCGCGCCATTGGCGGTGGGGTGCTTGAGGCGCTGATGACGCTGATGAATAAAAGAATAAAAGAGAAGAGTGAGTTATTGTCGGTGGCGTAGATAGCAGCACGAAGCCGGTGTTGATGGCCTCAAAATCCCCGGTGGCGCTACCGCTTACCGGGGCTACATTCGGTGCCTTTTTACCCTTCAATGACCGTACCGGTTTTTCCTTCAATCCCTTCTTTGGCTTTATTTAATACGGTGATCAGCGCTTTGCGCCCCGGACGTGAACGGGCGAATGAGGCGGCGGCCTCAACCTTCGGCAGCATCGAACCCTTAGCGAAGTGCCCCTCACGAATGAACTGTTCGGCATCGCTGAGCGACAGCTTATCCAGCCACTGCTCGTTGGGTTTGCCAAAGTTGATCGCCACTTTCTCGACCGCGGTCAGGATGATCAGCATGTCGGCGTCGATCATCGCCGCCAGTTTAGCGCTGGCCCAGTCTTTATCAATTACCGCGCTGGCGCCGCGCAGATGATTGCCTTCGCGGATTACCGGGATCCCGCCGCCGCCCGCGGTGATCACTACGTGGCAGGCGTCCATGAGAGCTTTGACCGTCTCTTTCTCAATAATATCGACCGGCTGCGGCGAGGCGACAACCCGGCGATAGCCGCGTCCAGCATCTTCTTTCATGGCGTACCCCTGACGCGTCAGCTGTTCTGCTTCCTGCTCAGTGAAAAAAGAGCCGATAGGTTTGGTCGGATTTTTGAACGCCGGGTCGTTGGCGTCGACTTCCACCTGGGTGATGATTGTTGCCACCGGGATATGCATCGATCGCGACAGCAACTCCTCGCGCAGGGCGTTTTGCAGGTCATAGCCGATATAACCCTGGCTTAGCGCCACACAGACCGACATGGGCAGCATCGGGGTATGGGCCTCGGTTTTGGCTGCGGCTTCGAAGGCCAGATTAATCATCCCAACCTGCGGGCCGTTGCCGTGGGTTACGACCACCTGGTGGCCTTGGGCTATCAGATCGACAATAGCCTGCGCGGTTTGTTTAACGGCCTGCATTTGTCCGGCCAGATCCTCGCCAAGCGCGTTACCGCCGAGAGCGAGCACAATTTTCTTACTCATGAATGCCTCACTTAAGATGTGATTCCGCTAACCGGAAGGTGAGCGGTAGAAAAGGGATCGCGGCGTAAAAAGCGGCCCTGGCCAGCGCTACCGGTAAAAGTGCCGTTATCGAAAATGACCCGGCCATGCGATAAGGTCTGACGAATCGCGCCCTGGCAAATAAAGCCCTCCCAGGGCGAATAGTCGGCGTTGTCATGCAACATCTCATGGCGGATCGTAGTGGTGCGTTGCGGATCGATAATGACGACATCGCCGTCTGCGCCGGGTGCCAATCGTCCTTTTTTCGGCCACAGGCCAAATAGCTTCGCGGGAGTGGCGCTGGTTAGCGCGACGAAACGCTGCGCTGAGATCCTCCCGGTCATGACGCCGTGGGAAAACATGAGCAACAGGCGGTTTTCCACCCCCGGTAGGCCATTCGGACAGCGGCTGAAATCGCCGCCGGAGAGCTGCTGGCGTTGTGCCATCGAGAAAGCGCAGTGATCGGTCGCCACCACGTCGATCGAACCATCGGCGATACCGCACCACAGCGCATCATTGTTGCTGGCGTTGCGCAGCGGTGGGCTTAACAAATAACCCAGCGCGTCTTCGCGTTCATAGCAGCGGTCGTCAAGCAACAGATATTGCGGACAGGTTTCAATCCACACCGGCTGGTGCCGCCGCTGCGCGAGACGCAGATAATCCAGCCCCAGGCCGTTGGAGAGATGAACGATATACAGCGGCGCGTTGTCGGCGAGCTGGGCGAGATTGATCATTCGCGCGATAGCCTCCGCTTCACACTCCAGCGGGCGACTAAGGGCGTGGTAGCGCGGCGCGGTTTTGCCGGCCGCCAGAAATTCGGCCCGTTTACGGGCGATAGCGGCGTCGTTTTCCGGATGAACGGTGGTTAGCGCGCCAGCGCGATGGAGATGGCGCATCGCCTGAAGCACTTCATCATCGTTCAACTTATACTGGTAGGTGAGGTAGAGCTTGAAGCTGCTAATCCCGGCTTCAACCATCATCGGGATTTCATCGAGGATGGCATGGTTGATATGCTGGATCACGCCGTGAAAACTGTAGTCGATCACCGCTTTGTAGGCGGCATAGCCGTGATAGGCCTCTAGCTGGTGACGAAGGCGGCAGCCGGCGGGGCCGAAGCCCATATGGTCGACGATAGTGGTGGTACCGCCGCAGGCGGCTGCGCGGGTGCCGGTAAAGAAATCATCGCAGCTGCGGGCGTGCCCAGTATCGATATTAAAATGAGTATGAACATCAATGCCGCCGGGCATGACATAGCAACCTGCGGCATCGATAGTCTGGCAAGGTTCGGTTGGGGTTATCCGTTCGGCGAGCTGGCTGACCAGGCCGTTTTCAATCAGCAGATCCTGTTTTGCCTGGCCGTCGGCGTTGACCACGATGCCGTTTTTAATCAGTACGCGCATAAAAACTCCAGACTCCCGCCGACGCGCGGCGGGAGGAATAACCGTACAAACTTACTCTGTGGCCAGCCAGCTCAGCGGGATTGCGGCGTACATCGCGGCACAGGTCACCAGATGCTGTTTCCAGGTTTTTTCATTTGGCGCATGGGCTTCCGGCTCTTTACCTGGCCCGAAACCGATAACCGGGATGCCGTGACGGCCCATGATGGAAACGCCGTTGGTGGAGAAGGTCCATTTATCGACCACCGGCGCTTTACCGAACAGCCCTTCATAAGCGTTGCTGAGCGCGCGTACGGTGAAATGATCCTCTTCTACTTTCCAGGTCGGGAAGTAGCATTCCGTTGGATAAACCAGCCCGGTCCATGACGGGCGTTCATAGTTGTACATTGAGACCACGGCGCCGGCCTTCTGTACGGCAGGCAGGGCGCGGATCTCATCCAGCGCGCCTTCCCAGGTTTCGCCCCAGGTCAGACGGCGGTCGATAGAGACCGCGCAGCTGTCGGCAACCGCGCAGCGGCTTGGCGAGGTGAAGAAAATTTCTGAAACGGTGAGGGTGCCTTTACCCAGGAACTCATCGTTGCCCAGGTTATGGGAGAGCTCCTGCAGTTCGTTAAGAATTGGACCCATTTTGAAGATGGCATTATCGCCGCGCTCCGGCGCCGAGCCGTGGCAGCTTACCCCCTGAACATCGACGCGAATCTCCATACGCCCGCGCTGGCCGCGATAGATTTGGCAATCCGTCGGCTCGGTACTGACCACGAATTCCGGGCGAATGCCGGACTGTTCGATGATGTACTGCCAGCACAGACCGTCACAATCTTCCTCCTGGACGGTACCGGTCACCAGCAGGGTATATTCATCTTCCAGACCTAGGTCCTTGATGATTTTCCCAGCGTAGACCATCGACGCCATCCCGCCTTCCTGGTCGGACGCGCCGCGCCCGCCGATCAGCTCATCGGTTTCCATCCCCTGATAGGGGTCGAAGGTCCAGTTCTTGATGTTACCGATGCCAACGGTATCAATATGCGCGTCCATGGCGACCAGTCGCGGGCCGTGGCCGATATAGCCCAGCACGTTGCCCATCGGGTCAATCTCGACTTTATCGAAGCCGACTTTTTCCATCTCTTCTTTAATACGATGCACGACGCGTTTTTCGTCACAGCTTTCGCTGGGGATAGCGATCATATCGCGCAGGAAGCGGGTCATATCCTGCTGGTAGTGGTTTGCTTTTTCGACAATCAGTTTGAAAGGAATGTGCTTAGCCATGAATTAACTCTCCGGTCCTGGTTTCCCGCTTCGCGGGATGAATATGTTGAATAAGTTGAACGTTTATTGTGCTGCCGGCAGCTTGCCTTCCCAGACGACCTCGCGGTAATGCTGCACGTCGGTGTCGCCTTCGGTGCTGATGACCAGCACCACGGAGTGGCTATCGAGCCCCAGTTTGTTCATCAGCGCCTGGCGCTGCGGATGGAAGTGGACGGCGGCCAGCGTCCCGAGCCCGACGGCGCCGGATTCACCGGAGATAACCCGGTGGTCATTGCCGACAGGATTACCGAGTACGCGCATACCGAGGGCGGCAACGGCATCCTGGCAGGAGATAAATTGGGTGGCGCAGTTGCGCAGGATTTCCCAGCCCAGTGGGTTAGGTTCGCCGCAGGCCAGTCCTGCCATGATGGTGGCCATGTCGCCGCCGACGTTGACGATGTCGCCTTTTAACCCGGAGCGATAGATGCAGTCCGCCAGTTCAGGCTCCACGATCACCGAGTGCAAATCGCGGGCGCCGAAAACGTCGACCAGATAACCGAGCACGCCGCCTGCCATCGCGCCGACACCGGCCTGCAGGAAGACGTGGGTAGGGCGAGCAATGCCCATCGCCGCCATTTGTTCTACCGCTTCATCGGCGAGGGTGGCGTAACCTTGCATAATCCAGGTTGGAATTTTTGTGTAGCCTTCCCATGCGGTGTCCTGTACCACTTCCCAGCCGTTTTTCTGTGCGGTTTGCATGGTAAAGCGCACGGTATCGTCGTAGTTCATATCGGTAACGATACATTCCGCGCCGAGGCGTAAAATGGCGTCCACGCGTTCCTGCGCTGAACCTTTCGGCATGTACACCACCGCGTTTTGCCCAAGCTGCTGGGCGGCCCAGGCGACGCCGCGCCCGTGGTTGCCGTCGGTGGTAGTGGCGAAAGTCATCTTCTCTTTGATGGTGGATTTCAGGGTCTCAAACGAGAAGGCGTTAATATCGAGATGGTATTTTTCACACAACAGTTGGGCGATGGCGTAGGCGCCGCCGAGCATTTTGAAGGCGTTGAGGCCAAAGCGCTGGGATTCATCTTTTACCAGGATGTTCTTTACGCCGAACAGCGTCGCCAGTTCCTTCAGGGCATACAGCGGCGTCGGTTGGTAACCGGCGATTTTTTGATGAAAATGGCGCGCCTGTTGTGCCTGCTGACGAGAGAACAGCGGCGAGGTTTCACCGGTAAAGAAACGGTTGTCGGCAATATCCATTTTCAGCGAAAAAGCAGACATATTTTGTCCTTATCCTTCTTTGGAGTCGGGGAAGCCGGCCCGCAGACCGGCTCGCGAGGTTATTTGATGCGTTTTTGCGCGTCCTGCAGCAGTTGCTCCAGCAACTGACCGGGTTTGGCATATTTGCGACAGAGGATCATGGCGGCGATGATGTACGGCTTCCAGCTGGCCTCTTTATAGGTGGCGATACGGTATTTTTCGAACACCGCTTCGGTGACTTCGCCTTCCTCGCAGGAGACGCCGGTAATATCCGCCGGCAGGCAGTGCATATACAGCGCGTCACCGTCTTTGGTGTGCTTCATCATCTCTTCGGTACAGTGCCAGTCTTTGTGATTGGCGTTCTGGGCGAGACAGGCTTTTTCCAGCGCTTTCAGCCCGTCATGGTCGTTGGCGCGCAGTAGCTCGGTGCGTTGTTCCATCACTTTGTATGGCGCCCAGGATTTCGGGTAGACAATATCGGCGTCTTTAAAGGCTTCCGCCATATCGGTGACCTGACGGAAGCTGCCGCCGGAAGCCGCGGCGTTTTTCTTCGCCACTTCGATAACGTCCGGGATCAGATCGTAGCCCTCTGGATGGGCGAGGGTGACATCCATACCGAAGCGGGTCATCAGGCCGATGATTCCCTGCGGGACGGAAAGCGGTTTGCCGTAGCTTGGCGAGTAGGCCCAGGTCATGGCAATTTTTTTACCTTTCAGATTTTCCAGCGAGCCGAAGTGTTCACGCAGCCAGGCCAGATCGGCCATCGCCTGCGTCGGATGGTCGATGTCGCACTGCAGGTTTATTAATGCCGGGCGCTGCGGCAGTACGCCCTGTTTGTGGCCGTCATCCAGCGCTTCGCCGACTTCACGCATATAGGCGTTGCCGGCGCCGAGATACATATCGTCGCGAATACCGATAGCGTCTGCGCAGAAGGAGATCATATTGGCGGTTTCGCGCACCGTTTCACCGTGGGCTATCTGCGACTTACCTTCGTCGAGGTCCTGCTGCGCCAGGCCGAGCAGGTTTAACGCCGAGGCATAAGAGAAGCGGGTGCGGGTGGAGTTATCGCGAAAGACCGAAATACCCAGTCCGCTGTTAAAAACTTTGGTCGCGATGTTTTCCGCCCGTAACGTTTTCAGCGCTGCGGCGACATCCAGCACCTGCTTCAGCTCGTCCGGCGATTGCTCCCACGTCAGCAGGAAATCTTTTTCATGCAGGTTAGAGTTGAGCTTATTGATATCCTTGATCAGTTCGTTAACAGTTTTCATATTTCGATCCTGGTAGTGAATGACGGCTTATTGATTGCTGTGCAGTCGAAATGACATTGATGTAAGTGGCGACGGCCAGCGCTGTATTACCACTAACAATAAGCGTGCCAGTTATAATTCAGTCGCGGTGGGTGAGTGGAAAAGTCGGGGATTATGCGAGGCGGGTCACGAAAAATGGCTTGTAACGCTCAACTGATGGAAATGAAATTCATTTGCCAGTTGTCACGGTAAATTTACTTTGAGCCGTCAGACAAGCGTGGATATCGTTCTGCGACGGTGATTTCAACACCAAAATGATAATTTTGCCCTGCGGATTATCATATTGAGAGGAAAATGTGATACCTCTTCCATATTTTCTTTAAGCTGTAAAAAAGCGCAGGGTTGGCACCTTTTTTCAACCTGGGCGGCGGTAGTATGATAAACGCAGAATAAAAAGAGTCGATCTTCAGCATTTTCTTTCGGCTACTGATATTAAAAGGTCAATTATGATTCCCTCCAATTCGCTATCCGTTTTAATGCAGATTCAGCCAACGATTCAACGTTTTGCCCGCATGCTCTCCAGCGTGTTACAACTCGAAGTCGAGATTGTCGACAATACGCTGTGCCGGGTCGCCGGTACCGGCGCCTACGGTAAATTTCTGGGGCGAAAATTAAATACAGATTCGCGACTTTTACGTTACATAATAGAAACAAAAAAAGAAAAGGTCGTGACTCATTCGCGTTTTGATCCCTTGTGTAAAGACTGTACCAATAAAGAGAACTGTAAAGAGAAGGCATTTCTGGGTACCCCGGTGATTTATCAGGAACAGTGTGTCGGGGTTATTAGCCTGGTCGCCTTAACTCGCGAGCAGCAGGAGCGCATTAATGACAACCTCCACGAGTTTTCAGATTATGTACGCCACGTTTCTTCAATATTTGTCTCCCGCCTGTTAGAGGACCAGGGCGGGGGAGATAATATGCTTAAAATGTTTTCCACCATGATTGAAAACATGGATCAGGGCGTGCTGGTGGTTAGCCAGGATCAAAAAGTGAAATTTGCCAATCAGGCGGCGATGAAAATCCTTGGCGCGAATCATGGCAGTATGATTGGCAAAACTATTCATTTTCGTCCGCTGACTTTTGCGCAAAACTTTATTCGCGGTCACGTACAGCACGTCATTTCTTTTGATGATAAGAAAGAGCTTATTATCGGTCAGCTGCACGCTATTCAGGATCAATGGCTGTTCTTAATGGCCTTCCATCAGTCGCATTCGTCGGCCGATCTGGCGCCGCCGCAGGATGGCCCGCAGATTGAACAGATGGTTGGCGAATGTCGGCCAATGCGTCAGCTGAAAAAACTGATTACCCGCGTGGCGCCAAGCCCGTCGAGCGTGATGATTGTCGGCGAAAGTGGAACCGGCAAAGAGGTGGTCGCTCGCGCGGTGCATAAGCTTAGCGACCGTCAGGCGAAGCCTTTCATCGCGATCAACTGCGCGGCCATTCCCGAACAGCTACTGGAGAGCGAACTCTTTGGTTACGTCAAAGGCGCATTTACCGGGGCCTCGGCCAACGGCAAGACCGGTCTGATTCAGGCGGCTAATCACGGCACGCTGTTTCTTGATGAAATCGGCGATATGCCATTAACCCTACAGGCCAAGCTGCTGCGGGCGATTGAATCGCGCGAAATTCAGCCGGTGGGCGCCAGCCATCCGGTGCCGGTCGATATCCGCATCATTTCGGCCACTAACCAGAACCTTGAGCAGTTCATTGCCGAAGGGAAATTCCGCGAAGATCTGTTCTATCGGCTTAATGTCATCCCACTGCGCCTGCCGCCTTTGCGCGAGCGTCAGGATGATATCGAACTGCTGATTCACTATTTCCTGCATCTGCACACCCGTCGGCTGGAGCTGGTCTATCCCGGCGTGTCCCCAGAAGTCATCGCCTTACTGAAGAACTACCGCTGGCCGGGCAATATTCGCGAGCTGAGTAACTTGATGGAGTATCTGGTTAACGTGGTTCCCTCCGGCGAGGTGATTGATCTGTCGCTGCTGCCGCCAAATCTTATCAGCAGCGGCAAAGTCAACGAGCGCGAAAGCAGCCGGGCGGCGCCAGCCAGCGTTGCGAAAGAAGAAGAGGGGGGTACGGCGCTGGAGGAGATGGAAAAACAGATGATCCGCGATGCGCTGACGCGCTATAGCAATAAAAAGCAGGCCGCCGATGAGCTCGGGATCGGCATTGCGACGCTATATCGCAAAATTAAAAAGTATGAACTGGTCGGGGTCTGATAAGCCGTATCACTCTGAGAGCAACGTTTATCAAAATCGCCGATCGTTATTGATCTGGCAACGAAAATACCCCGATGTCCGGAAAAGAGAAAATCACTACCGATGATTTTCTCTTTTTTTACAGCTTTCAACTCCCTCTCCTCATGGCTTATGGGTTGTGCTTGCTCGCTTCAGTCGCCATTTTCTGTTCGTTTTTTCAGCAGATGGCATTGTTCTTGCCTTTACCGTTTGCCGTCGGCTACTGCGATAGTCGGCAAACAAACATGATAAGGACAGGAATATGGTGCAGATAAATGAGAATCTCGCGACTCCGCCCGTTTCATCGTTGAGTCGTTTTTTTGCTAAGCCCCGCATTATTGCTAAACCTGGATTTAACCGCTGGTTGGTCCCTCCCGCGGCGCTGGCGGTGCATTTGTGCATTGGCATGGCCTACGGCTTTTCCGTCTACTGGCTGCCAATGTCGCAGCTTATCGGCGGCAGCGCGCCGCTGCAGTGTCCGGTCGATATGTCATTCTGGCAGCAACTGGTGACCCGCCAGTGCGACTGGAAAATTTCCCTGCTCGGCTGGACCTATACGCTGTTCTTCGTTTTTCTCGGCTGCTCCGCGGCGCTTTGGGGGAGCTGGCTGGAGAAGGTTGGCCCGCGTCTGGTGAGTTTTGTCGCCACCCTCTGCTGGTGTGGCGGCCTGGTGCTGGCGAGCGCGGCAATCTATTTTCATCAGCTGTGGCTACTGTGGTTGGGCGCCGGTGTGATTGGCGGCATTGGCCTGGGGCTTGGCTATATCTCGCCGGTCTCAACGCTGTTGCGCTGGTTCCCCGATAAGCGAGGGATGGCCGCGGGAATGGCGATCATGGGCTTCGGCGGCGGGGCGCTGGTGGGAGCGCCGCTGGCTAATTGGCTGATTAATTTTTTCGCCGATGGTCAGGGAAGTGGGGTATGGCAGAGCATTCTGGCGCTGGCGGTTATATATGCGCTGTTTATGCTCTGCGGTACTTTTGGTTACCGTCTGCCGCCTATGGGCTGGCATCCGGTCGGCGCGAAGGCGCAGCAAGCCATCAGCAAACAGCCAACCGTTCAGGTTCACGTCAGCGTCGCGTGGCGCACGCCGCAATTCTGGCTGCTGTGGCTGGTGCTGTGGCTCAACGTTACCGCCGGGATTGGCATTCTCGGCATGGCCTCGCCGATGCTGCAGGAGATTTTTGCCGGTAAGCTACTATCCCTGGATCTGGGCTGGCAGGAACTTAATACAGAACAGCTGAAGCGCATCGCGACGATGGCGGCGGGATTTACCGGGCTGCTCAGCCTGTTTAATATTCTGGGGCGCTTTTTCTGGGCTTCTGTTTCCGATATGTGCGGCAGGAAAGCCACCTTCGCGCTGATCTTCTTTCTGGGAACCCTACTTTACGGCACGTTGCCGTTGATTAACCACGGCGGCTACGTGGCGTTTTTTGTTTGTGCGCTCTGTGTGATTATTTCTATGTACGGCGGCGGTTTCGCGACCATCCCGGCGTATCTTGCCGACGTATTTGGCTCACAAATGGTTGGCGCGATTCATGGCCGTCTGCTGACTGCCTGGTCGGCGGCCGGGATCAGCGGCCCGGTGCTGGTCAACTATTTGCGCGAGTACCAGCTGGCGCAGGGGGTGGAACCCGCGAGAATTTATGACATCACGCTGCTGGCGTTGACCGGGTTGCTTATCATCGGCTTTATTTGTAATCAGCTGGTTCGGCCGATTCCGCAGAAATATGCCATGACCGCGGAGCAACAGCAGCAGGCGAGGGGTCTGTATACTATCAATAAAGATGCGCAGCTGAGCTGGGAACCGACGCCCGCGCCGCTGCTGCTGACGCTAAGCTGGCTGGCCGTCGGTATACCCTTGCTGTGGGGAATGGGCACCACCTTGCAACAAGCGGTGAAGTTCTTTATGTAGACCCACAGAGGCAAGCACCCAAAGGACAGGTTGGGTGCTTATTGCACAGCTATTATCAATAACGATTCCCATTCTGCGCTTCGGTGATACACTAGCTAAATGTGATCTTTGTCATATCGTAATTACTACAGAGAAAAGAGACACTGCTATGCAACATATCATTGAGGGCTTCCTCAACTTCCAGAAAGAGATTTTCCCGCAACGCAAAGAGCTCTTCCGCAGCCTGGCGTCGAGCCAGAATCCAAAAGCGTTGTTCATCTCTTGTTCTGATAGCCGCCTGGTCCCGGAGCTGGTTACCCAGCAGGAGCCAGGGCAGCTGTTCGTTATTCGTAATGCCGGTAATATTGTGCCCTCTTTCGGGCCGGAGCCGGGCGGCGTGTCAGCCACCATTGAATATGCGGTTGTCGCCCTCGGTGTGACGGATATTGTCATCTGCGGCCACTCCAACTGCGGCGCGATGAAAGCCATCGCCACCTGCCAGTGTCTGGAACCAATGCCTGCCGTTTCCCACTGGTTGCGTTATTCGGACGCGGCGAAAGCGGTGGTTGAGAAGAAAACCTGGGCCAGCGAGACCGATAAAGTGAACGGTATGGTGCAGGAAAACGTCATTGCCCAGTTGAACAACATTAAAACGCATCCATCGGTCGCGGTTGGCCTGCGTGACAAAACCCTGCGTCTGCACGGCTGGTTCTATGATATCGAAAGCGGCGATATTCGCGCGCTGGATAAAGACACCAAAACCTTCGTTTCACTGTCGGAAAATCCGGAAGTCTACTTCGAATAATATTCCCCAGGGCAAGGAAGCCCTGTGCATCGTAATAGATAATTCATGAGCCCATCTCATAGGTCTGTTCGTTTTTGCCTGGCTAATCAACCCCCTGCCAAGTTTCTATAATCTTTTTCTCCTGTCGATACTTTCCGTTTGGAGAACAAACGATGCAAAACCCATTGAACGCGCGCCAACAGGCGCTGATCCCGGTTGCCGCCCTGGCCGCCGAAGGCAATATCGCGGCGCTGGCCCATGCGCTGGATACCGCGCTGGACACCGGCCTGACGATAAATGAGTTAAAAGAGACGCTGGTGCAGCTGTACGCCTACTGCGGCTTTCCGCGTAGCCTGAATGCGCTCTCCTGCCTGATGAAGGTGATAACCGAGCGTCAGGCGCGAGGCGTTATTGATAACGAGGGGGCGACAGCGACCCCGTTACCGGAGAATTGGGATAGCCTGCAGGCCGGTAGCCGTAATCAGACACAACTGGTCGGGCAAACGGTCAGCGGACCGCTATTTGAATTTGCGCCAGCTATCGACTGCTATCTGAAGGCGCATCTGTTTGGCGATATTTTCCAGCGTGACGTCCTGGATTGGCCGACGCGCGAGCTGGCGACGATTTCAATGCTGGCCGCATTATCGGGCGTGGAAAGCCAGCTGAAGAGCCATTACGCGATTAGCCTGCACAACGGCCTGACGGCGCAGCAACTGCGTGGATTTATTGACGTGCTAGCGACAAAAGTCAGCGCCGAAATAGCGGCAAAGGCCTCGGCGGTGCTGGAGCAAGTGGCAGGTAGTTGAAGCATCGGTGGAGAGGACAACGACACTGTCTTCGCTGAAAAGCAGCGCGGCGCGCCAGAGATAAAGCCTGGCGCGTCACACTCGCACTATTATTTGCTCAGTTCGGCAGTCATATAGACGCGGTTATTGAACTGGGCGCTGGTAATTTTATAAGACGCGCCTTGCTCCGCAGCCTGGGCGGCAATTTTCGCTTCCGCACGGTCGAGGGTTGAAGCGGTTGCCGTCACGCTCTGGGCGAAAGCACCGAATGACATCAGGGACAGCACGGTAACTGCAGCAAAAGTTTTGATGGATTTCATGGTCATATTCCTTAAAGATTTTGTTTGGCGAGGAGCGCTGTTGCTCCGATGTGATAAGAATAGAACCAATGATGATTGTTTAAAATCGAAACAATTTGCCTATCTTGTTCAAAATCACTGATGTTTTGATTGGTAGCGTAGTGGATACTCCGCAAGTGGATGGGGCAGGTTCATATTGTGGCTGCCCTCAATCTCGGCAACGATGGTTTGATACCCGGCGATCCAGCGTTGCCCCTGAGCTTTGGCCTGCTGGTGTTGCAGATGGTTCATCATCATTTCCATAGACTGTCGGTCGCGCCAGTAGTAGTTGTTGATGATTCGGCCGCTGGCGGCATCATGATAGCTCTCCATACCGATAAATCCCTCCAGCGACTGGGTATAGCGCTCGATCTCGCCGTCCAGTTGATAAAAGTCATCGTCGTACTCTTTCTTCTCAAAGATAAAACTGGTTAAAAATAGTGACATTACCTGCTCCTGTGTCTGACTTTATAGGCTGATTAGCGTGGACTGGTGGCTCAAGCCGGGCATCATCTGCTCCAGCCCCCCGGTAAGCATGCGGCCGGCCTCATGCAGCGCTTCGAGCGGCATCTCTGGCAGGCTTTCCAGAATAAACCACATCTGTCGATCGCGAGCGCTCAGGCGGGTACGAACTCCCTGTCGCCAGTTCCAGCGGCGGCAGGTCACACCGCGATCGTCACGCCAAATGACTTCTCCCGGTTCCGGTGATTCAACGGCGGCTAAGCCTTCCTTCATCGTATCAAAGGGCTCAGAGCCGTCGGCGATGACCAGACGCGGCGCGCCGCAATAGGCGGCGATGTTCTCGCCGCCGACGGGAATGGCATACCGCAGACTGACGGCATTGTAGAGGTCAACGACCGGGTCAATTGCCGGCATGGCGCCATCGCGAAGTACGCGTTTACGCAACGCCTCTGCGGAACAGGGCGTACGTTTCGGTTTAGCGCCAAACGCTTTGAATACCGTAGACCATGCCGCGAGATGGTCCTCCGCCCATGCGGGCTCTCCGGCTAATACTGCCTGACAGGCTGACGCCAGCGCGGCTTCACCGATAGAAGCATCACTTAGCGGCGCAGCGTTGACGGTAATACTCAGCGCCCGAAACCCAGGAGCGATCCCGGCTAACTGTGGGCTAATTGACGGTAATGGGTGAGACATTGCATAATCCTGTAATGACTGATTTAGAGCATAATATCGACCGATGAATGATAAAGTCAATATAACGACCGATAACAGCAACGATCTAAGCCGCATTAATGAGGCGGTATCGCGGCGTATTAAGCAGTTTCGACGCGAAAAGAAGATCTCTCTCGACGAGCTTTCCCGTCGCGCCGGCGTCAGTAAAGGGATGCTGGTGGATATCGAAGGGTGTAGGGCGAATCCCAGTATCGCGCTGTTGTGCAAAATCGCTGCGGCGATGGGGGTGTCGGTGGCGGAGTTTGTCAACGTTGCCAGTGAGCCGATGGTTCATCTTATCGACCGTGATGCGATTCCGGTATTATGGCGCGGCGAGCAGGGCGGCAGTGCCAGGCTGCTGGCCGGCACCAGCGGACCGGATATGCTTGAACTCTGGCAGTGGCGGATGTTGCCTGGCGAATCGTTCCGTTCGCCGGGGCATCCGGCCGATACCTGGGAACTGCTATACGTGACCGAGGGAGAACTCACCCTGACGGTGAATAATGACCCATATCAGGTGGCTGAAGGGTGTTCTGCGGTAGCACGTACCGATGTGCCACATGAATATTGTAATGTTAGCGAGTTACCCGTCGTCTTTACCATGACGGTGTATGAGAAAGGGCGCTGACGCGGACTCTGGCGTAATGCTGGCTTCACCACTACGCTGAATAATTCACGCCCTGGATAGATATAGCCTCCAGGGGAACGCGGTGAGCCAGAGGAAGCCTTATGAGTGAAGTCAAAATTGTTGCCACGCTGACCCCCCATCCTGAATATATCGACACCATCAGAAATGCGGCATTAGCCATGGTGCCGCCGACGCACAGAGAAGCAGGGTGCCTGCAATATGACCTGCACGAAAGCCGGGAGATCCCTGATGTCAGGCAGCTTTCCCGGCAAGGAAAGATCTCATTTGTGTTTATTGAGCGTTGGCGCTCGGAAGACGATCTAAAACAGCACGTTGCGATGCCGTATCATGACGATTTTCTGGCGATTCTGGAGGGGAAACTGGAGAGTATTCAGGTACAGCGACTGATGTCGTTATAGATAAAAGCAAGAGGAAAGAAGAGAAGTGCGCACCAAATCAATAATGATTGAAATGGTGCGTCCGAGTGGACTCGAACCACCGACCCCCACCATGTCAAGGTGGTGCTCTAACCAACTGAGCTACGGACGCATATGGTGCGTTTAATTGGACTCGAACCAACGACCCCCACCATGTCAAGGTGGTGCTCTAACCAACTGAGCTATAAACGCGAATGGTGCGTTCAATTGGACTCGAACCAACGACCCCCACCATGTCAAGGTGGTGCTCTAACCAACTGAGCTATGAACGCAATGTTGTGGTGACAACGGGGACGCATATTAACGGCAGGGAGGCCGTGTGGCAAGAGGCAAACGTCACTTTTCTTGCAGAATAGACGCGTTTGCAGAACTTTTATCCATATCGCCCATATTTTACTGATGATAAAGGATATTTCTTCAACAATGTCCTGCTCCGTTGCATTTTTCTGCCCGGATTGGCAGGGGAGACGCTCACCGACTTTATGCTAGAGTGTGCGGCAAATAAACGACGGAGCGCAGTAATGAAAGCAATTGGCATTTTTTGTGGTTCTTCTACCGGGGAAAACCCGATTTATCAGGTTTACGCGCAACAGGTTGGCAAGGCGCTGGCGCAAGCCGGGGTGGAGCTTGTGTATGGCGGCGGTAAAGTAGGACTTATGGGCGCCGTGGCAGATGCTGCATTAGAACACGGCGGGCGGGTCATTGGCGTGATGCCGCGCGGGCTGGTGGAGCGTGAGATTGCGCATAGCGGATTAAGCGAGCTGCATGTCGTTGAGAATATGCATGAGCGCAAAAACAAAATGTCGCTGCTGGCGGACGGCTTCATTGCCATGCCGGGTGGAGCCGGAACGCTGGAAGAGATTTTTGAACAGTGGACCTGGGCGCAGCTCGGTATTCATGAAAAGCCCTGTGCTTTCCTGAACGTGAACGGCTATTACAACCCGCTGCAGGCGATGGCGGAAAAAATGGCCGCCGAAGGGTTTATGCATCGCCGCTATGCTGAGATGCTGACTTTTAGCGATGATGTACAGGAGATTTTAACCGCATTCCATCGCTATACGCCGCCGCAGCGCAAATGGCTTGCGAAGTAGCGCTATTAAAGGGCAAACCGTTTTAACGGCTTGCCCTTTTCTTTAGCGTTTCTGGTTAGCGCGCGGCGCGCTGCAGGATCACGCTTGACGGCTGACGTTGCAGGAAGCGCATGCGCAGCATCATCATGATGGCAGCGGAGGTCAGGCCGATGATAAAGCCGCACCAGAAGCCCGCAGGCCCCATCCGCGGCACCACAATATCCGTCAGCGCCAGCAGATAACCGCTTGGCAGGCCAAGTACCCAGTAAGCGGTGAAGGTAATAAAGAAGATCGACCGCGTATCTTTATAACCGCGCAGAATACCGCTGCCGATCACCTGAATGGAGTCGGAAATCTGATAAATCGCCGCCAGCAGCATCAGTTGTGAGGCCAGTAGCACCACCTCGGGGTTATCGTTGTACAGCAGGGCAATCTGCTTACGCATCAGGATCGTGAAAATCGCGGTGATCATTGCCATGCAGACGCCCACGCCGACCCCGGTACGCGCGGAGGTCTGTGCATCCAGCGTCGAGCCCTGGCCGAGACGAAAACCAACGCGTATTGTTACCGCCGCCGCCAGCGAGAGCGGAAGAACGAACATCAGCGAACTGAAGTTAAGGGCGATTTGATGCCCTGCGACATCGATAATCCCCAATGGCGAAACCAGCAGCGCCACAACCGCGAACAGCGTGACTTCAAAAAACAGCGCCAGCGCGATTGGCAACCCCAGCTGTACCAGCCGTTTTAATACCGAAAAATCAGGTTTACTGAAACGCTCAGCGCAGCGGATATCGCGCATTGAGCGCGCGCGGCGCACCCAGGTCAGCATGCTGGCAAACATGACCCAGTAGACCGAGGCGGTCGCGACCCCGCAGCCGATGCCGCCAAGTTCCGGCATACCGAAATGACCATAGATAAAAATGTAGTTCACTGGAATGTTGACCAGCAGGCCGATAAAACCCATCACCATACCGGGCTTAGTTTTTGCCAGCCCTTCGCACTGGTTACGCGCGACCTGGAAGAACAGATAGCCTGGCGCGCCCCATAGCAGCGCACGCAGATACCCCACCGCTTTGTCGGCAAGCTGTGGGTCGATGTTGTGCATCGAGCTGATGATATAGCCTGCGTTCCACAGCACCACCATCACCAGTACGGAGACAAAGCCCGCCAGCCAAAAGCCCTGGCGTACCTGCTGGGCGATACGATCGCGGCGACCGGAGCCATTAAGTTGGGCGATAACCGGCGTTAGCGCCAGCAGCAGACCGTGGCCAAACAGGATGGCAGGTAGCCAGATCGAGGTGCCGATAGCCACGGCGGCCATATCGGTTGCGCTGTAGCCGCCGGCCATCACCGTATCGACAAAGCCCATCGCCGTCTGGGCGACCTGCGCCAGAATGACCGGGATAGCCAATGCTAATAACTGACGCGCTTCTATAAAGTACTTCTGCACGTGAACACCTTTATATTGTTGTTATTTTGAGACTAAAAAAGCCGCCTTAAATGGCAGCAAGAAGAAAAAACAGGAGGAATTTCCAGTCTATTGTAGCGAGGATTAGCCATTAAGCCAGTGAAAAAATGGTGGGGGCACGATGCGCGCTGGCAACCTGTTTGGCCAACTGTTATTGTTCCGCGTATATATAACGGTAATGATACCGTCACGATTCTCAACAGGAGCAAAGTATGTTTACTGGTATTGTACAGGGGACTGCGAAAGTGGTGTCCATCGATGAGAAACCGAATTTCCGCACCCACGTGGTGGAGCTGCCGGCGCATATGCTCGATGGCCTGGAGACCGGTGCTTCGGTGGCGCACAATGGCTGTTGCCTGACCGTTACCGAAATTGACGGCCCGCGAATCAGCTTTGACTTGATGAAAGAGACGCTGCGTATCACTAATCTTGGCGCTATCCATGAAGGCGATATGGTCAACGTCGAGCGAGCAGCGAAATTCAGTGATGAAATCGGCGGCCATTTGATGTCCGGCCATATTATGACCACCGCCGAAGTCGTTAAAATCCTCACCTCGGAAAACAATCGCCAGATTTGGTTTAAGGTACAGGACCCGGCGCTGATGAAATATATCCTGTATAAAGGGTTCATTGGCGTGGACGGTATTAGCCTGACGGTTGGTGAAGTGACCCCGACTCGTTTCTGTGTGCACCTGATTCCGGAAACGCTGCAGCGCACCACGCTTGGGGTGAAAAAACTCGGCGATAAAGTAAATATCGAAATCGATCCGCAGACTCAGGCGGTGGTGGATACCGTGGAACGCGTGCTGGCGGCAAAAGAAGCGGCGCAAAAAAGCGCGGAAGAATAATAAAAAAGCCCCCGTAGAAATGTATTTCTGCGGGGGCTTTTTTTAGCGAGTCTAGCGGGCTACGCGCAGGCCATGTTCAACACCGCGCGAGAAGACGACTTGCCAGAGCTGAATGTCGCGGGCGCGGAAAGCACCCGCGCAGGCATTCAGATAATAGGTAAACATGCGTTTGAAACGATCTGAATAGTTATCGGCAATATCCGGCCAACTGGCAAGAAAACGCTCGTACCAGGCCATCAAGGTGGTGTCATAATCGGCACCAAAGTTATGCCAATCTTCCATCACAAAATGCTTCTCGCTGGCATCGGCGATATGGCGTACCGACGGCAGGCAACCGTTAGGGAATATATATTTATTAATCCACGGGTCGACGTTGTGATCGGTAATCTTTGAACCAATGGTGTGTAGCAGAAAACGACCGTTTGGTTTTAAATTACGATCGACAACTTCAAAATAAGTGGCGTAATTTTTAGGCCCAACGTGCTCGAACATCCCGACGGAGACGATTCGGTCAAAACTTTCGTGAAGATCGCGATAGTCCTGCAGCAGAATATTGACATCTAATCCTGCACAGCGCTCCTGTGCCATTTTTTGTTGTTCGGCCGAAATGGTCACGCCCGTCACACTGACGTTATAGTTTTTGGCCATGTAATAGGCCAGTCCGCCCCAACCGCAACCGATATCCAGCACTTTCATTCCTGGCTCAAGCTGCAGTTTGCGACAGATAAGATCTAATTTATCCTGCTGCGCCTGTTCCAGATTTTCGGCCTCTTTCCAGTATCCGCAGGAATATTGCATATAGGGATCGAGCATGCGGTGGAAAAGGTCGTTGCCTAAATCGTAGTGTTCTTTACCAACAATCCAGGCGCGTTTTTTGCTTTGCAGATTAAACAGGCGAGCGCCAGCGATACGTAGCGTATCTTTGAAGTGGTGGGGGAGTTGCTTATCCAGCCCGGCGCGCAATACCTTGTGAAAGAATATATCCAGGCGTTCGCATTCCCACCAGCCGTCCATATAGCTTTCGCCTAATCCGAGAGACCCTTCTTGTAACACGCGTTTAAAAAAGAGCGGGTTTTTTACCCGGATATCGGAGGGTGCGGAACCATTGATCTCAATTCCGGCACGGCCCAATAATTCAGCTGCAATCCGGTACCAATCATCGTTTGGTACACTTACTTCTTCTATACACGATGAACTCATAGCTTCTCCATCACGCCCAAGTGATCAGAACCTTAAAACAGCGTAGACGCTTTTTTGGCTTTGTGAGAAATCTCACGAAAAAATCGTGAGGGTGCTATCCGACGTAGAACAGAGGAAGGGAGATAACCCTTGCCGAAAGGCCTTCCATGGTGAAACGGGCTGCTTCCTGCCCCCGTTAATATCTAAAAAACTTTCTATTTATGTGATGCCGGATCCAGTATAGGCCGCTAAAAACCGCCTTTCAATAAAAATATATTAGCAGGCTAATTACTGGTCCGGGAGATCCTTTAAAAAATCATCAAGCGTGAGACGATTCGTTCACTAACTGCACGCGTCGTTGCTGCATCCAGAAACCGATGCCTGCCAGGACGATGGAAATCAGCATCACGCTGGTGGTGGTCAGAAGCGGAGTGGCGATAAGGCTTGAGACCAGCAGGCTTGCCAGGAAACAGAGGCCAAGCTGCAGCGTATTCTGCAGGGCGGCGGCGCGCCCGGTTGCCTGTGGAAAAGGTTTCAGCGCCTGGGCGACGACGATAGGGTAAATCCCGCCATTCACAATCGCCATGATGCAAAACGGAACCATTAACGCAACCAGCGACGGATGATCCTGTATTCCGGCAAGCCAGGTCGCGGCTACGCTCAGCGCAAAAACAACCAGCAGCCAGGGCAGCATCTGATGACCCTGCCATTTTTGCAGCGCCGCGCGGCAGCCGTAACCGCCAATCAGGAAGGCGATAGTTTGCGGCACGTAGCTAAGGCCAATCACCGTCGGACCATAGCCCATTTCATGGAGGATAAATGGCGAACCGGTGAGCCAGGCGAAGAAGCTGGCGGAACACGCCGCATAAATGAGCACGTTACCGCTATATTCACGTGAACGCAGCAGGGACATAAAGGTAATTTTCTGCTGGGTTTCGCCAGCAGGTTTGACGACCGCCTTCAGACGAAAAGCCGGCAGCATCAACAGTATGGTGATAGCGAACAGGGTGGCGAAGATAGCCTGCCATTCCAGATGGACTAACAGCCAGCTGCCGAGTAACGGCGCCAGCGCCGGAGAGAGCCCGACCAGCGGCATGATCGTCGCGAAAATGCGGTTGGTGCGCTGGGCCGGATAGTAGTCGGTCACCATCGCCTGCCAGGTCACCGCGGCGGCGCATACGCCAATCGCCTGGACAAAACGCAGTACCAGCATCAGCGTCGCATCGCGTACCCACAGCATCCCAAGACAGCCAAGAGCGAAGATAGCCAGCCCGGCGAGCAGAATCGGTTTCCGACCATAGCGGTCCGACAGCGGCCCCCAGAACAGCTGGCCGATCGCGAAGCCCGCGAGGAATAAGCTCAAGCTGGCGCTAACCGATGCGGCAGAGGTGTTGAGGTCTTGCTGAATGGCGGCAAAGGCCGGTAGATACATGTCGGTGGCCAGAAAGCCAAGCACGCTCAGGCCGCCCAGCCACACTAAAAATCCTTTCCCAGGTTGTTGCATAACGTTCTCTTTCTACTGATGCAGGTATGATGCCGCAGAGTGTAGGGAGTGTAATCCGCCTTGTGAAACGCTATTATTTGTCACATGCATTCAAAAATTTTGCAGGCAGAATATGTGGTCTGAATATTCCTTAGAAGTGGTTGATGCTGTGGCGCGTAACGGGAGTTTCAGCGCCGCGGCGCAGGAGCTACACCGCGTACCTTCGGCGGTGAGCTATACGGTGCGACAGCTGGAGGAGTGGCTGGCGGTTCCGCTTTTTGAACGTCGCCATCGTGATGTTGAATTGACCCCCGCCGGGCACTGGTTTTTGCAGGAAGGGCGTTCTGTTATCAAAAAAATGCAGATCACCCGCCAGCAGTGCCAGCAAATTGCTAACGGCTGGCGCGGCCAGCTGTCCATTGCGGTGGACGATATCGTTAAACCGGCGCGGATGCGCCAGATGATCGTTGATTTTTATCGCCATTTTAGCGATGTCGAACTAATCGTTTTTCAGGAAGTTTTCAACGGCGTCTGGGATGCGTTAGCCGATGGGCGGGTAGAACTCGCTATCGGCGCGACGCGTTCGATACCGGTGGGAGGGCGTTACGCTTTTCGCGATATGGGGATGCTGAACTGGCACTGTGTCGTCGCCAGCAGTCATCCGCTGGCGCAGATGGAAGGGCCGCTCAGTGATGACGTGTTGCGCAACTGGCCGTCCCTGGTGCGCGAAGATACCTCGCGCTCGCTGCCGAAGCGCACAACCTGGCTGCTTGATAACCAGAAGCGGGTGGTGGTGCCGGATTGGGAATCTTCAGCCACCTGTCTATCGGCAGGATTGTGCGTCGGGATGGTGCCAGGCCATTTCGCCCGCCCGCATATCGATAGCGGGGAGTGGACGGCCTTGACGCTGGAAAACCCATTCCCGGATGCCGCCTGCTGCCTGACCTGGCAACAAAGCGATGCTTCACCCGCTTTAAGCTGGCTGCTTGACTATCTTGGCGACAGCGAAACGTTGAATCGGGAGTGGTTGCGGGCGCCGGAATAACCGGCGCCGGAGGAGGGTGTTAACGACGATAATCGACGAACGGGCCGTCGGCAACCGAGCGGCGCTCGATAAGACGTGGATGCACCTCGATGGACTGCGACTCTTCGCGTTTATTAACAATGCGATCGAGCAGCATATTGAATGCCGCTTCTCCGAGTGAGTCCTTGGGTTGATGTATTGTGGTCAGCGCCGGGCTGAAGTAGCGGGCGTTGCGCACATTATCATAGCCGATCAGCGAAATGTCCTGCGGCACGCGCAGGCCCATTTCGTCGGCGGCGCAGATAGCGCCCATCGCCATGATGTCGCCGCCGCAGAACACGGCGGTTGGGCGATGCTGCTGATTAAGGATCTGCTGCATGGCGCGGTAGCCGGATTCCGGTTCAAAGTCGCCCTGAACAATCCAGTTTTCCGGCACATTGATATGCGCTTCTTTCATCGCCTGCATGAAGCCGGCAAGGCGCCCGGCGCCGGTGTTGCGCTCAAGCGGGCCCGGAATAACGCCAATTTCACGATGGCCGCGTTCAATCAGGTAACGGCCGGCGATATAGCCGCCTTCAAAGGCATTATCAATAACCGAGTCGGTAAAGTCCGCTTTGGCTTCGCCCCAGTCCATCACCACCATCGGAATATGACGATACTCTTCGAGCATACTGAGCACCGACTCAGGGTACTCGGAACACATCACCAGCAGGCCGTCAACGCGCTTTTGCGCCATCATCGACAAGTAGGCGCGCTGTTTTTCCGGATCGTTCCAGGCGTTGCCCAGAATCAGGGTATAGCCTTTCTGGAAGCAGCTCTTTTCTACGGATTCGATAATTTCAGCGAAATAGGCCGCTTCGCTGCTGGTGGCCAGCAGACCGATCGATTTGGTGTGATTGACTTTCAGGCTGCGAGCCACGGCGCTTGGCGAATAGTGGAGTTCTTTAATTGCCGCCCACACCGCATTGCGCGTCTCTTCCGCCACGAAACGGGTTTTGTTAATCACATGTGATACAGTTGTAGTGGAAACGTTTGCGCGTTTCGCTACATCTTTAATAGTTGCCATTACTTCTCACTCCAGACCTTGACCTGATCGTCTGATTATCGATACGTAAACGTTTGCCTATACACACCCTGTATACAATGCTCAACATTGCAACACCTGGGAAAACGACACAGAACGACAGGAAGGGGTCAATGGCCGATACGCTTTCAAATTAGCGTGGGATTTTGTCCTATCTCGCGGCAAAGGGGAAGAGCAAAAATGTGCATCACTCTAAATCCGGGAAGATTTTTGCATATTTTTGTGCAAAAATGAGCAAGCTCACTTTCTATGTGGGGATAATCAGGGGAGAAAATTGATGGACACAAATTTAAAGTTTTCGCTGACAACGACGGTTATTGTTTTGGGTCTGATCGTCGCCGCCGCGTTGACCGCGGTACTGCACTGATTCCAGCAGGGAGGGGGCTTCCCCTCCCATCCCGCCATTATTAGCAAATCTGCAAAAATCTTTTGTCATTTCGTTTACTTCTGTTTTTCTGTGATTGATGTCATGCTTTTGGCTTCTGATGTAATGCCGTGTCCTGAATCGGCCTGATGGAGTCTCTGAATGAAAATCAACTTTCCCTTACTCGCGTTGGCGATCGGTGCCTTTGGTATCGGTACCACCGAGTTTTCCCCGATGGGATTACTGCCGGTTATCGCCAAAGGCGTCGATGTTTCTATTCCGGCCGCGGGGATGCTGATTAGCGCCTATGCCATTGGCGTGATGGTCGGCGCGCCGTTAATGACGTTGCTGCTATCGCATCGCGCTCGCCGCAATGCATTGATCTTCCTGATGGGGATCTTCACCCTCGGCAACGTGCTCTCTTCTATTGCGCCGGATTACACGACGCTACTGCTGTCGCGTATTATCACCAGCCTCAATCATGGCGCGTTCTTCGGCCTTGGCTCGGTCGTTGCCGCAAGCGTGGTGCCAAAACACAAACAGGCCAGTGCGGTCGCGACCATGTTTATGGGGCTGACCATTGCCAATATCGGCGGCGTACCGGCTGCCACCTGGCTTGGCGAAACCATCGGTTGGCGAATGTCTTTCCTCGCCACGGCGGGTCTGGGATTAATTGCGATGGTCAGCCTGTGGTTCTCCCTGCCGAAGGGTAGCGCCGGCGAACGTCCGAACGTGAAGCGCGAGCTTTCAGTGTTGATGCGTCCTCAGGTACTCTCTGCGCTGTTAACCACCGTGCTGGGCGCCGGGGCGATGTTCACGCTGTATACCTACATTTCTCCGGTACTGCATACCATTACCAACGCTTCACCGCTGTTTGTTACCGCCATGCTGGTATTAATCGGCGTCGGTTTCTCGCTTGGCAACTATCTGGGCGGTAAGTTTGCCGACCGTTCAGTCTCCGGAACGTTGAAAGGGTTCCTGTTGTTACTGATTGCCATCATGTTGGCCATTCCGCTGCTGGCACAATCGCAGTTGGGTGCTGCCGTCAGCATGGTCGTGTGGGGCGCGGCAACCTTTGCGGTGGTTCCGCCGCTGCAGATGCGCGTAATGCGCGTGGCGCACGAAGCGCCGGGCCTGTCATCGTCGGTTAACATTGGCGCTTTCAATCTCGGTAATGCGTTGGGCGCGGCGGCGGGCGGCGCGGTGATATCCGGCGGCCTCGGTTATGCTTTTGTGCCGGTGATGGGGGCGATTATTGCCGGGCTGGCATTAGCGGTGGTGCTGTTTGGCGGGCGTTCACAACCAGAAGAAGCGTTAGCGAATAACTAAGTCGCACTAAGAAAAAACCGCAGCGGGGTAACCCTGCTGCGGTTTTATTTTTATGCTGCCAGGTTGGCGGCAACAAATTTCCAGTTTACCAGCGCCCAGAAGTGTTCCAGATAATTAGGACGGGCATTGCGGTAGTCGATGTAGTAGGCGTGTTCCCAGACATCAACGGTCAACAGCGGCGTCGCATCGGTAGTCAGCGGAGTGCCGGCGTTGCTGGTGGAGACGATAGCCAGGCTGCCGTCAGCGTTTTTAACAAGCCAGGTCCAGCCTGCGCCGAAGTTTTTCGCCGCGGCATCGGTGAATTTCGCTTTAAAATCAGCGAAGCTACCGAAAGATTTGTTAATCGCTGCGGCCAGTTCGCCTTCCGGCTCACCGCCGGCGTTCGGCGCCAGGCAGTTCCAGTAGAAAGTGTGGTTCCAGACCTGCGCTGCGTTATTGAAAACGCCGCCTTCAGAAGAGCGAACGATCTCTTCCAGAGATTTGCCTTCAAAAGCGGTGCCTTTGATCAGGTTGTTGAGGTTGGTCACGTAGGCCTGGTGATGTTTACCGTAATGGTATTCCAGGGTTTCTGCGGAAATGTGCGGCGCCAGGGCGTCTTTTGCATATGGTAATGCAGGTAATTCGAACGACATTGCTACTCTCCTTATAACTTTTTGTTTTTCTCACATTAATTAGGTGAATGTTCACCTGAATATCGTATTTACTGTGTAACGCTGTCGCGAGTGTTACATGTTATTGTGTTGAGAATGTTAACATTTGCTGAAGTCAGTTAAAAGACTTACAACAACAAAGGTTATTTATTGCTAACGCGACTGATTAAGCCTTCGCCAGTCTGGCGCATGGCGAGCGATATGATTCGCAAATTCCCCATCGACGCTCCTGCCTACGACTAAAACGCTGCGTATCTTCATCACCTGTTATCTTTTTAGATCGATATAAAACATTAGCTTGCGAGCATTATGCGTAATGGGAATGACTTTCATGCCCAATAATCATTAGGATTAATTTTAATTGTATGACAAATATAATTGTCTCTGCAGGCAACGGACCTCGGAGTAAGAAATCCTTATTGAACAAGCATAAAGCTCATAATTGATGGATGAGAAGAGATGGCGCATAAACATGAAATGGTCAGCGGACATATTATTCCGATCGTCATAGATATCATCGAGTGGATCGAAGACAACATTTTTACCGCGCTACCCGTCACCGCAATCTCAAGGAAATCGGGTTATTCGCACTGGTACTTTCAGCGCCAGTTCGCGCTGATTACCGGTTATACGCTGGGAACATATGTTAGCCGACGCAAAATGACCATTGCCGCCGGTATTCTCAAACAGACGCAGGATTCGGCGTTGAGTATCTCATTGCTGCTCGGGTTTGAAGGCCAGGCGACATTTTGCCGTACTTTCCGTCGTCATTTTGGTATGTCGCCGACCAGTTATCGCCGTCATCCCGCGCAACTGGAGGAGCGAATGCAGTATCCGCTGAATCTGGAAGAGGAGGGGAATGTACAGAAGAGCGGTTTGCCGGCGCAGCGGCAAACCGGGGTCTGCGCCTCTTAACGAATGGTTTTTGGCGTCATTACGCGGCGCGCGCCGACGTAGTGGCGAACCCAATAATCTTCGCTCAGGGAGGTTATCTGAATATCACGGCCGGTACGCGGCGACTGGATAAACTTACCGTTTCCAACGTAAACGCCTACGTGGTCGGCGGTGCCGCGTCCGCGGGTGCGGAAGAAGACCAGATCGCCGCTTTGCAGTTCATCGCGGTCAACCGGGCGGGCATCGCGCAGGTGGTACATTTCGTTAGCGGTGCGCGGAATATGAATTTTTACCAGATCTTTATAGGCGTAATAAACCAGCCCGCTGCAGTCGAAACCGGTACGCGGTGAGGAGCCTCCCCAGCGATAAGGTTTGCCTAGCTGATCCATGAGTTTATTCATGGCAGTGCTTTGCGCTTTTTGCACTCGGGCTTTGTGCGCATCGGCAATCGTCAGATTCGGTTCATCAGCGACAGGTTTACAACGTTTTTTGTAGCCTTTACGCACCACGCATTTGCTTTTCACGCTGTTCAACGCCAGCGTCGATGCTTCGCTGGATTTTACCGTTTTCGCACACTGCTTTTTATAGCCTTTACGCAACACGCATTTTTTAGTGGCGCCGGCGACTTGACGATTAAGCGCGGTTTGGCTTGCTGCGGTAGTACGAGTAGGGGACTTCGCGCTTGAGGTTTTTTTACGGGTAGTTTTAGCGGTGGATTTGGATTTATTTTGCGTTGCTTTCTTCTTACGCTCGGCGGTGGAGCCTTTCGCCGGGTGCGCCTTCGGCGTAGCCGAAGCGTGCGTATGCCCTGAAGCATGCGCCAATGGCGTAAGCGAGATAGATGTAAACAGTAATGCACAGAGCGATATCGCGATTTTATTGAGCCGCGCCACTGAGCAATCCCCTGATTAAATTACAGACATATACTAATGCCTGACGGTGAATGACAAACCGGAATGATTCTAAAGCATAAAAAGCCAGAAAGTTAATACTCTTTTGTATCTAAAATGTCGTTTGGTTAACGATTGCAAAAAAATGAGTCAGACAATCGCCGCCTCGTACAGAAAGTGCGCAATTCGTCCCGCACTGACGTCATAAAGTGATATTTTTAAGGCAACTTCAGACGACAGAAGATAAAATGTGGCGAGTGAAAAAAATGTTATTATCGGTCCTGCGTCCAGGACGCTACAATGACAAATTACTGCCGTAAAGATGTTTAAGGAAGCACGACAATGAGCACCACTCTAGAAACGATCCAACGTCAAATCGCTGAAAACCCGATCCTGCTGTACATGAAAGGCTCTCCGAAGCTGCCGAGCTGCGGTTTCTCCGCTCAGGCAGTGCAGGCGCTTTCTGCTTGCGGCGAACGTTTTGCCTACGTTGATATCCTGCAGAACCCGGATATCCGCGCTGAACTGCCGAAATACGCTAACTGGCCGACCTTCCCGCAGCTGTGGGTTGACGGTGAACTGGTTGGCGGTTGCGACATCATCATCGAAATGTATCAGCGCGGCGAACTGCAGCAGCTGATCAAAGAAACGGCTGCAAAGCACAACGCTGACGAGCCGAAAGCAGAGTAATTCTTTGCTGCAAAAGAAAAAGCGACTTCTCCGGAAGTCGCTTTTTTTATCGCTTACGCTTCAGGTACAGGTAACGGCCAGCCGCCAAGGCGCTTCCAGCGGTTGACGATTTCGCAGAATAGCTGGGCGGTTTGCTCGGTATCGTACAACGCAGAATGGGCCTTGCTGCCATCAAACTCCATGCCGGCGGCGATGCAGGCTTTAGACAATACCGTTTGCCCTAAGGCCAACCCGCTCAACGCGGCGGTATCGAAGGTCACGAAAGGATGGAACGGGTTGCGTTTCAACCCGGCGCGCTCGGCGGCGGCCATCGTAAAGCTGTGATCGAAAGTCGCGTTATGCGCCACCATAATCGCGCGGCTACAATCGCTCTCTTTCATTCCTTTGCGAACCATTTTAAAAATGGCGTGCAGCGCATCGTATTCACTTATCGCGCCGCGCTCCGGATCGTTTGGGTTAATTCCATTGAAAGCCAGCGCTTCCGGCTGCAGGTTGGCCCCTTCGAAGGGAGCCACGTGAAAATGCAGCGTTTCGTCCGGCATCAGCCAGCCCTGCTCATCCATCTTCAACGTAATAGCGGCGATCTCCAGCAGGGCGTCGGTTTTGGCATTAAACCCGGCGGTTTCAACATCAATTACCACAGGATAAAAACCGCGAAAACGGCCGCACAGACCATTAAGTTGAGCGTTCTCGGACATCAGATTCTCTTAGCTGGAAAAAAGTAGCGCGCATTATGGCAAATTTTGCCGCGGCTTGCAGCAGGAAGGGAGAAAACATCGGGCGCGAACGCGCCCGAATTAACTTAGTTGCCGAGACCTTTTCCGGCATCTTTCTCTTCGATCAGCTCAATTTTGTAGCCGTCCGGATCTTCAACAAAGGCGATAACCGTGCTGCCGCCTTTAACCGGGCCAGCTTCGCGAGTGACGTTGCCGCCATTCTGGCGAATACGCTCGCACGCTTGCGCCGCGTTGTCGACGCTCAGCGCAATATGGCCATAGGCGGTACCGAGTTCGTAGCTATCCACGCCCCAGTTATAGGTCAGTTCGATAACCGCGGTATCGCTCTCTTCGCCGTAGCCGACGAAAGCCAGCGAGTATTTATATTCAGGGTTTTCGCTGGTACGCAGCAGCTTCATGCCCAGCACGTTGGTGTAAAACTCAATAGAACGTTGCAGGTCGCCAACGCGCAGCATGGTGTGAAGTAAGCGCATAATTTCCCCTATGCAGTTTGTTTTGATACATCAGAGTCTTGAGTATAGCGGCGTTGGTACGCCGCTATCAATGGAGGGATTACAGGGTTGGATAATCGGTATAACCTTCCGCGCCGCCGCCGTAGAAGCTTTCCGGGCGCTGCGGGTTAAGCGCCGCTTTCTTCTGCAGACGCGCCACCAGATCCGGGTTAGCGATGTAATCGCGGCCAAAGGCCACGGCATCGATCAGTCCTTTATTGATAAGGTCATTGGCTTTCTCCACCGTATAGGCGCCAGCGCCGATAATCGCGCCCGGGAAGCGATCGCGAACTTTCTGACGGAATTCGTCGCTGTACGGCTGGCCGCCGGCCCAGTCTGGTTCGGACATGTGCAGATAAGCGATACCGCGTTTTGCCAGCTGCTCAATAAGATAGAGCGCATCGGCTTCTTCGTTCGGGCCGTTATCGACGTTCTGGAAACTACCGATTGGCGACACGCGAATGCCGATACGATCGGCGCTCCACTCTTTACTGACGGCATCGACCACTTCCAGCACCAGGCGGGCGCGATTCTCGACGCTGCCGCCGTACTGGTCGGTACGCTGGTTAGAAGAAGGCGACAGGAACTGGTGCAGCAGATAGCCATGCGCGGAGTGCAGCTCTACCAGATCGAAGCCGACATCGCGGGCATTGCCTACCGCCTGACGGAAATCATCCACGATCCCTGGGATTTCGTCTGTTTCCAGCGCACGCGGCATCGACGTATCGACGCGAATGGCATGACCGTTTTCATCACGCAGCGAAGTACGCGTACCTGCGCTCAGCGCCGATGGCGCAACCGGCGCCGCGCCTCCCGGCTGCAGGCTGTTATGGGAAATACGCCCGGTGTGCCACAGTTGCACGGCGATATGACCGTTTTCAGCATGAACGCCAGCAGTGATTTTTTGCCATGCGGCCATTTGCTCTGCGCTATGCAGGCCCGGCGCGCCGGCATAGCCTTTCGCCTGGGCGGAAATTTGCGTCGCTTCGGTGATAATCAGGCCGGAGCTGGCGCGCTGACGATAGTACTCAGCCATCAGCGGAGTAGGGATGTCACCTGGTTCGATGCTGCGCAGACGGGTCAGCGGAGCCATAAATACGCGGTTAGGTACGGTCACCGCACCGACTTTTAACGGGCTGAACAATTTAGATTCTGACATAATGACTCCTGAGTAGACCGGTCGTCTTGTAACTGGTTAAATAAAACGCCTGTTAAACCGCAGGCGCTGCAATGATTTGTTTGGCGTGAGCAAGGGCGCTTTCCAGCGGCGTTGCGCTACGCGTAATTTTGGCCTGTAAATTGGCTCCCAACCACAACGAGTACAGCACCTGTGAAAGGGTGATAGCTTCCCCCTCAAACAACAGGCTACCCTCCAGACGGCCCTTTTCCAGCGCTTCGCCCAATAGGGCGATAATCTGGCTGGCGCCTTTATCCATGGCGGTACGCATATCTTCCGACAGGTCGCACACCTCCGCCGACAGCTTCACGGTTAAGCAACCGCTGATGATGCCCTGTTGGCAAAACTGATTCAGCGTGTGCTGATAGTAGGCCAGCAGTCGGTCGCGGTAGTTGCCTTCGCCATGGTCAAAGTGATCAACCAGGCGCTGCAGATAGCCGGTGTAGTGATGTTCAAGCAGCGCGACGCCGAAGGCTTCTTTTGAGCGAAAGTAGTGATAGAAAGAGCCTTTCGGCACTTCCGCCGTTTTCAGAAGTTCACTTAAGCCCATGCCGGTAAAACCACGATGCATGCATAGTTGCTCGCCGGTGATGAGGATGTGTTCTCGGGTATCGCATTCGCTGTGTCTGTTCATGGAGCACACTGTAGTAGACCGATTGGTCTAATGCAAGCAAAATGATCGTTAGCGCGAATACGAAGACAACAAAAGTTGCGCACTGGCGGTGGAACGTCTTCAATGAGAGACAGAGAGAAAATACAGGAGAGCGGTGGTGGCAGAGCAGTTGGAGTTTTTCCCGGTACAAAGTCCGTGCCGGGGAATATGTCAGTCCGACGAACGCGGGTATTGCCGCGGCTGTTTTCGTAGCCGGGATGAGCGCTTTAACTGGCAAAAGCTGACCGACGCGCAAAAGCAGGAGGTTCTGCGTCTGTGCCGCCAGCGTTTACTGCGTAAAATTCGCGCGACTAAGCAGGAGCCGGCGGAAGAACCGCAGCAACCCTCACTGTTTTGACGACAAATATGCGTATACTCAGAACACTTTTTTGTCGAGGAAGCGTTTATGGTTCAGCGTATTGCTATGGCTCCGCAGGGGCCGGAATTTTCACGTTTTGTAATGGGCTACTGGCGTCTCATGGACTGGAAGATGTCCACCGACGCTTTGGTTGGCTTTATTGAGCAGCACCTGGATCTGGGGGTTACGACCGTCGACCACGCCGATATCTACGGCGATTATCAGTGTGAAGCCGCGTTTGGCGAAGCGCTTAAACGCGCCCCGCACCTGCGTAAGCGTATGGAAATCGTCAGCAAATGCGGTATTGCGACCAAGGCGCGCGCGGAAAATACTATTGGCCACTATATTACTGATCGCGACCATATTATTCTCAGCGCCGAGCAATCCCTGCGTAATCTGGCGACCGATCATCTCGATTTACTGCTGATTCACCGCCCGGATCCGCTGATGGATGCCGATGAGGTCGCTGAGGCGTTCCTCGCGTTACATCATAGTGGGAAAGTGCGCCACTTTGGGGTATCTAACTTTACGCCGGCGCAGTTTACACTTTTACAATCGCGCCTGCCTTTCACCCTGGCCACTAACCAGGTCGAGCTCTCGCCGGTACATCAGCCGCTGCTGCTGGACGGCACCCTCGATCAACTCCAGCAGTTGCGTATCCGTCCGATGGCCTGGTCGTGCCTCGGCGGCGGACGCCTGTTCAACGACGAAAGCTTCCAGCCGCTGCGCGACGAGCTGGCGCAAATCGCCCAGGAGCTTAACGCAGAAAGCATTGAACAGGTGGTTTACGCCTGGGTGTTGCGCCTGCCGTCGAAACCGCTGCCGATTATTGGCTCGGGTAAAATCGAGCGCGTGCGCTCAGCTATTGTGGCGGAAAAACTGCATATGACGCGCCAGCAGTGGTTCCGCATTCGTAAAGCGGCGCTGGGTTACGACGTCCCGTAAGCCAGATTACGCCTCCGGATGCCGCTACCTGGTTTACACTTATCAGGGATACGGCTAATCCGGAGGTGTTATGCAACGATGTTTACTCGCTATTTTCACTCTCGCATTTTGCGCTGGCGCTCAGGCCGCCAGTGAAGATGTCTCCCTTAATCTTGTCACCAGCCAGAGCGTTGGCCAGGCCGTCGGCAGCGTTAAAATCACTGAAACCGACAGGGGTCTTGAGTTTACGCCTGATTTACGCGCGCTTCCGCCGGGCAAACACGGCTTTCATATCCATGCAGAAGGGAGCTGCCAACCGGCGATAAAAGACGGTAAGGCGGTCGCCGCTGGCGCGGCGGGCGGTCATTTCGACCCACAACATACCGGCAAACATGAAGGGCCATTAGGGGCAGGGCATCTTGGTGATCTTCCTTTGCTGGTGGTGAACGACGATGGCGTGGCTAACCAACCGGTTATTGCCCCGCGCCTGAAAACGCTCGCGGAAGTGAAGGGCAAAGCGCTGATGGTGCATGTCGGAGGCGATAATATGGCCGATAGCCCGCAGCCGCTGGGCGGCGGCGGCGAGCGTTTTGCCTGCGGGGTGATTAAGTAGTCCGTTCGGTAATGGTGCCGGCAATCGGCGCTTGTTCTAATTGCGATAGAGAGCAGTATAACCGCCAGATAATCGCCGCCAGCTCTTTAGCCGCCGGCTGATGATGGTGATTAAGGGTGTCGCAAATCCGCTGCAGTTCCAGCAACGTCGAGGCAAGTGGACGTTGCTGGACGCCGCGTTCGCTCATGACGTCGCGAAGAAGGCTGATACACAAGTCGCGTACTTGTGAGAGGGGGTCTGAACGTGTCTCCCAATCACGTAGTTGCCACACGACATGCGAGCAGTTGAGCAGCACTACGCCCCAGCGCAGCAGCCAACGTCGCGCCAGCGCGTCCTGGCTGCTGCTCAACTGGCTAATGTGGTGATACACCAGAGACTCAAATTCGTGCTCGCTATGCTGCGGGCGGCGGCTCAACTGATCGACAAAGTGACGCCGTAACGCACGGATATGGCGGCGACTTTTCCGCGCATCTGAGCCGGGACTGATAACCGCAAAGGCAAGCCACGCCAGACCAACACCGATAATTTTGCCGAGATTATCATTAAGAAACGAGGCAAAGTCATAAACCGGAGGGTTGGTGACCGAAATAAACGATCCCATAAAGACGATTAACTGCCCCCATAGCCCAGCGAACTTCGGCATCTGGAGTTTCAATAACTGCATGGTGGTGAGCAGCGGGAACAGAAACAGTAAAAACTGCCACAGGTCGGTTATCTGCACCATTAAGCCAAACTTCACCACAAAGCTGAACAGCGACAACAGCACCAGGGTACGCATCAATAAGGTGAGCGATTTAAATGGCGACGGCGATATTGAGTAGAGTACGCAGCTAATGGCGGCGAGGGTGAGCGCGGCGGCGCAGGCCTGCCATTGGGTGCTGATACCCCAGGCGCCCACGGCCACCAGCGCGCAGAAGGTACGTAAGCCGTTCCATAACGCTTCAGCCTGATCGGTATGACGCGACAGCGCCGGCGCCGAAGGGACGTTAAACTCGGTGATAGCGCTGGCGTTCTCGATGCGGCGTATCCAGCGGCTGCTTTCGAGATAGATACGACAGAAATAACGCAGCCGTTTCCAGAACGCCAGATGGCGATAGTCGGCGTTAGGGCCGGGGGCCAGCGGTACCAGAATCCGCGCCACGCTATAAACATTTGCGTGCGGATTGGCGAGCTCGCTGAGTAGCGTTTCGAGCACCGCTCGCGTATTGCCAGGCGCATCCGGCCAGTTCAATAACATTCTTCGCAGGCTGGAGATGACGCTGGTCATTCGCAACTGCTGATGAAGCAGATAATTCAGCAAGGGATTCTGCCGTCTGAAACGGTAGTGGCTCCAGAAGGCCTGGATACGCAGCAGATTCATGGTCAGGATCTGGCCGATGACGCTTTCATGGGCGCTACGAATCGCATCGGTGGTTTCCGGCACCCACAACAGGCTGGCATGCTCTAATAGCCGGGAATGCATATTCTTCAGTGCCGTCAGCAGCGTGACGCCATCTGAGGTACTGGGCAGGATCATCATCATGAACCCGCCGGACAATATCCCCACAATCACTTCACAAACTCGCGACTGAGCGATAGTCCACAGTTCATTCGCGTCGGCAACATTAATAACCGGGAAGGCGATAATTGCGCAGGTATAGCCTGCCAGTTGAAAAGCGTAGGCGACGTTATTGGTGAACATCGCGCAGGCCCAGGTACAGAGCGCAATCCAGGCTGAGATACTGAACAAGAATAGCCACGGGTCGTTAAGGGTATGGCCGGCCAGCAGCAGGGCGGCGCAGGCGCCGAGCAGGCTGCCGGCGATACGGCCAAAGCTCTTGCTGATAACGCCGCCAACGGTCGGGAAGCTGACGACCGCGGCGGAGGTCATTGCCCAGTAGGGCTCATCAAGATCCAGCGCATAGGCGATGCTAAGCGCCAGACACATCGCAATGCCGTTGCGTAACGCGTAGCGCCATTGCGGACGGCTGGCTTTAAACCACGGCAGTGATTGCCAGCGCAGAGCCTGCAGCTTCATTACTGTCCGCCAATCGATACGGTGCAAGTGGTACCTGAAACCAGCGTGACGTCCGCAGGCAGCTTATCGAACTCAATACGTACCGGTACGCGTTGCGCGAGGCGTACCCATGGAATGTTGGGTTTAATATTAGCGACCAGCGCCGAACCGCCTTCGACGCTCTGATCAACGATGGCGCGGCCGATGCTGGAAACGTGACCCTGTAACGTTTGTTTGCTGCTATAGAGAACGACCTGAGCGCTAGCGCCTTCGCGGATGTGACGCAGTTTGGTCTCTTCAAAATAACCCAGGACATAAAAAGAATGACTATCAACCAACGCAAATACCGGGTGGCCGACGGAGGCGTAATCTCCGACCCGCGTTGACAAATTAGTGATCCAGCCATCAACCGGCGCTTTGACCTCGGTTTGCGTCAGCTGCCACTGCGCATGTTCCAGCGCGGCTTGCGCCACGCCAACCACCGCTTTAGCCGCCTCATAAGTGGTATTGGCGGTATTCAAAGCGGTATTAACGGTTTCCATATCTTCAGCGGAGATGAAGTTTTGCGAAAGACTGCGGCGGCGAGTAACGTCGCTGGCGGCCTTGGTTTGCTCGGCTTTGGCTTTTGCCAGTTCCGCTTTGGCTTTTGCCAACTGCGCCTGAGCGTTTAAAACCGCAATGCGATAGGGGGTATCGTCAATGCGGAACAAAACGTCGCCGGCTTTGACCAACTGGTTGTCTTTAACATTCAACTGCAAAATACTGCCGGAAACCTGAGGCGTAATGCCGACCTGTTCGGCGCGAATTTTGCCATCCCGCGTCCATGGTGACTGAGTGTAGTAATTCCATACCAGCCAGGCGGCGATGATTGCGCAGGCGGCGATAATTAAGGTTGAGAGATATTTTAGTTTCTTCATGAAATGAGCATCACAAGAGAGTCAGGAGAACCAGCGCCAGGCAAACGGCCAGCGCAAACAGGGAAAGGTCCATCAGCAGGGGATGCCAGATTTCGCCGGCGTACATCCAGTCGCGCAACTGACGATGAACTATTAGCCAAATAAAGAAACCAAGCACGACGGCTTTAAATAACGGGGGAAAATAGATAGAAGCGCCGAACACCAGGTCCTGTAGCGACAATCCGGGAGTGTTAAGACTCAGTTTCACAAGCAAAAATCCTTTGCCGTTGCAGGGATAATGTTCTTGGTGATGAATTAGTTCACATTGTAAATCATTGTTTTGAATTTAGTGAATCAAGTAATTCATTTGTTTTGGTAATTTAAATGCTGCACACTATTCTAAAAGCAGTATAATAACTTAGCAAGCTAATTATAAGGAGATGAAATTGGAATCGCCACTTGGTTCTGATCTGGCACGTTTGGTACGCGTTTGGCGCGCGCTGATCGACCATCGCCTGAAACCTCTGGAGTTAACGCAGACGCACTGGGTCACGCTGCATAACATTCATCAGCTACCTCCTGAGCAGTCGCAAATCCAGTTGGCCAAGGCAATTGGTATTGAACAGCCCTCTTTGGTGCGCACGCTGGATCAACTGGAGGAGAAAGGGCTTATTTCTCGCCAGACTTGTGCAAACGATCGCCGGGCGAAACGTATCAAGCTAACGGAAAAGGCTGAACCGCTGATCAACCAAATGGAAGACGTGATCGGCAAAACGCGTGATGAAATCCTTGCAGGTGTATCAAAGCAGGAAGTCGAAACGCTGCTCAACTTAATCCGTAAACTTGAAAACAATATCCTCGATCTTCAGGCTAAAGACTAGCCAGGAACAGGGCTCTGCGCTTGCAGAGCCCTTTCAATTATTTATTCTGCCAGACCACCACGCGATTGCGGCCACAGTTTTTCGCCGCGTACATAGCCGTATCCGCGCGCTTAACGCACTCTTCAGCCTCAATGAGCGAGCTTGTCGCCGTGTAGACACCCATACTAATGGTCATTTGTTCCGGCAGTGAATCCTGCCCGGCGCTGACCATCTGGCGAATTCGCTCGGCTATCGCCAGCGCATCATCAGCATCAGTATTTACCAACAACAAGGCAAACTCTTCGCCGCCGATGCGCGCGGCAATATCCTCACGACGGACATAGGTTTGTAATACGCTGGCGGCAAACTGAATCACCTTGTCACCCTGGACATGACCGTAGTTGTCGTTGATACGCTTAAAGTGATCGAGATCGCTGACGATGACGGAAAGCGGTTGTGCTGCTGAAGTATGCGGCAATAGTCCATTCAGCGTGTCGTAAAAGTAGCTGCGGTTGTACAGCCCGGTTAACGGGTCACGGATAGAGTTCTGATATGAATTGATGTATTTGTTGTTAGAGTCGCGATAGAGAAGAAAAACGTCGCTTAACAGGACGAACAGCATAAATAAGGTACTTAAGGTTTCGAACAGGCGCGCCTGATTCCAGGCGATAATATGCTGACTACCTGTCGCTGTGAGTAATACGTTTAGCGTAAATATATAGGCGGCACAGAAAAATGCGCCGCTGTACCAGAAGATATTACGTAGCCGGGTTAGCATAATCAATAATATCAACGTACATACCCAGGCTAAAAATAGCAGCCAGCCCATCCAGTTATGCCATAACGGAGTAAAAGTGCTGGTGATATCGTCGATAAAATCGATGCTTAATAACGGACTATTACTGGAGTGTAGCCAGGATAAAATAAGAATGGCGGCACTGAATAGAAAGCATACCGTCAGTATTATAGCATGTGCGCCAGCAGCCTGGTTAAGATGTTGGCGAAAACGATATATTATAATGGCAGTGATAAATAACACGGCCATCAGAATATTGCGGAACGAATAAAAGATCAGCGCGTCATTTTGTTTAACAATATATTCGCTGTTGCACAGTAGCCAGCCGGGATAGCTGCTCAGAGTGCCTAGCATCAACAGGGCAGAGCTGGCAAAAGCGAAGGCGATGGGCATCAGATACAGCCGGTTTTTATCACACCAATACTTCATGCTCATAAAACAGGAAATAGTAATGTGAAAAATCATTAATATTATTGTCAGTAAAGGGAAAAGTGGTGAAGAAGTCGTAGGGATACGATTAACAACTGAATTAGATAATAAATCGATCGTAATAATTGCCAGGCTGCAGGCAATAATATAAGCAAATAAGCGGTGTGATAACCGGTTTAGTTTCAGAGGCACAGGCAAACTCCCGCGATAAAAGGGCGGATAAAAACGACGTGCAGGTCGCTAAATGAGAAAGACCACTTCAGGCTAACGAATTAATCAACGGAAAATATTGCGCAAACGCAAGTTGTCGCGGAGAAATATCAATAAAATTGATATATGTATGATAAATTATTTGGAGCTAAATAATAATTATGAGGGATTAATGCGGCCAATAAAGGCCGCATTAGAGAGGCTTAACGCGGGGAAACCGTCACTTGACTGCCGCTGCCGGCAATGGCTACGCGCTGGCCGACGGAGAATGGGGTGTTACCCTGTTTCTGAACCACCATGATGGTGTTACCGTCATCTTTACGGATTTCCAGCTCAACGCCCTGCGTTTTGTTCATCGCGCCCTGTACGCCCTGACCGGCTACGCCACCGGCAACCGCGCCTGCAGCGGTTGCAAGAGAACGACCGGTACCGCCGCCGATGGTATTACCAAGGAAGCCACCGAGTACCGCGCCGCCAATCGCGCCGATGGCATTGCTGTCATCGCCGCTTTGGATCTGGACCGCACGGGTATGTACGATGGTACCGTAGGTCACGCTTTGCACCTGCTTGGCTTCTGAGGCTGTGTAAACATCGCCGGATAGGCCACTGCTGCTGACGCAACCCGCCAGGGTTAAGCCAATCATCGAGACAGCCAAAACACGTAAAATCATCTATGAATCTCCTGTGTACCAAAATGTTCCAGTGAACTTCCATGTGGTCAATTATATGGCATTTAAGCGTTCGCTGGCATAGCTTCCTTATGGACCGTTTAAAAATAATAAGGTTCGCTTTAACGACGGATAAACGTAAGTACTTTACCTAACAAATTCTTGCGGCAGAACTATTGTTAAAAAGTATTAGTGCGCCATAGCATTGAACGCTGCTTTATGATGCACTGATGGTACTGCAAAAGTCATGGAATGAGGGTAGGCGTATGAAATCAGGTCGTTTTATTGGCGTAATGTCTGGCACCAGCCTTGATGGCGTTGATGTTGTTCTGGCGGCAATAAATGAAAACATAGTGGCGCAGCAGGCGAGCCTCTCGTACCCCATCCCGGTCAATCTGAAAGAAGATATTTTAGCGATTTGCCAGGGGCAGCAGCTGACCTTGTCGCAACTGGGGCGACTCGATACCCGTTTGGGCCGGCTATTTTCTGACGCAGTATTAGCGCTGATGCGCCAACAGAACCTTCAACCTGAGGATATCGTCGCTATCGGTTGCCATGGCCAGACGGTGTGGCATGAGCCGACCGGCGATGCGCCGCACACGATGCAAATAGGCGATAACAATCAGATCGCAGCGCATACCGGCGTGACCGTGGTGGGGGATTTCCGCCGCCGCGATATGGCGCTTGGCGGCCAGGGCGCGCCGCTAGTCCCTGCCTTCCATCAGGCTCTGTTGGCGCACCCGGTTGAAAGGCGCATGGTGCTTAACATCGGCGGCATAGCCAACCTTTCCTTGCTGGTTCCGGGGCAGCCGGTACGCGGTTACGACACCGGGCCGGGAAATATGCTGATGGACGCCTGGATCTGGCGCCAGTGTGGTAAACCCTACGATAAAGACGCGCAATGGGCCAGTGAAGGCAAAGTCTTGCTACCGCTGCTGCAGGATATGCTTAGCGACCCGTGGTTCGCGTTACCCGCGCCGAAGAGCACCGGTCGCGAGTATTTCAATTATGGTTGGCTGGAAAAACATCTGGCGCGCTACGCCAATCTGCGAGGGCAGGATGTTCAGGCTACGCTGACAGAACTGACCGCAGTGACTATCAGTGAGCAGGTTTTGTTAAGCGGCGGCTGCGAGCGTTTGTTAGTTTGCGGCGGCGGGGCGCGAAATCCGCTGTTGATGGCGCGTCTGGCGGCGCTGCTGCCAGGTACTGAAGTCACGACCACCGATGACGCCGGCATCAGCGGCGACGATATGGAAGCGTTGGCCTTTGCGTGGCTGGCATGGCGTACGCTTGCTGGCCTGCCGGGTAATCTTCCTTCCGTTACCGGCGCCAGCGAAGCGACCATTCTTGGCGCCATCTATCCCGCGAATCGAGCGCAGAATCAGAGTTAACTGAAGTCGCTATTTTTTATTTACCGGTAAACTGGACGAAATTCCGGGAGGGCGGTTTGCTCTCCTGACCGGGAAAGTCGAAGGCATACTCATGAAAAAAATTCTTATTGCGGTAGTTCCTTTCATGCTGGCGGGGTGTAGCTATTACAACCAATTTGTTGAACGGATGCAGACCGACACCCTTGAATATCAGTGCGATCAAAAACCGTTGACCGTCCATCTGAACAACGCGCGTCAGCAGGTAAGCTTTATCTATGATAATCAGCAATTAAACCTGACCCAGGGGCTGTCGGCTTCCGGGGCTCGTTATACTGATGGCGTTTATGTCTTCTGGTCGAAGGGCGACAGCGCCACCGTTTATAAGCGCGACCGCGTCGTACTGGACAACTGCCAGTTGCAGACCGCGAAACGTTGAGATTTCCGTAGCGGGGGCGCACAATAACGCCACCCTATGACAACGATCTCAATGGTTATGTCTGACAACGACGAATTGCAGCAAATCGCGCATCTGCGCCGTGAATACACCCGTGGCGGCCTTCGTCGCCACGATCTTCCCCCTGAACCCCTGACGTTATTTGAACGTTGGTTGCGTCAGGCCTGCGACGCTAAGCTTGCCGACCCGACGGCAATGGTGGTCGCGACCGTTGATGAAAACGGCCAGCCCTATCAACGCATCGTATTGTTAAAGCACTATGACGAAAAAGGGCTAGTGTTTTATACCAACCTCGGTAGTCGCAAAGCACATCAAATCGAAAAAAATCCCCATATCAGCCTGCTGTTTCCCTGGCATATGCTGGAGCGGCAGGTGATGGTAATCGGTCAGGCAGAGCGTCTGTCGACGCTGGAAGTGGTTAAGTATTTCCACAGCCGGCCGCGCGATAGCCAGATCGGCGCCTGGGTCTCCCAACAGTCCAGCCGTATCTCCGCGCGTGGGATCCTGGAAAGTAAATTCCTTGAGCTGAAACAGAAATTCCAGCAAGGCGAAGTGCCGTTGCCGAGTTTCTGGGGTGGCTTCCGCGTCAGCATCGAACAGATGGAGTTCTGGCAGGGCGGCGAACATCGTCTACACGACCGCTTTTTATACCAGCGGCAAAATGATGGCTGGCAAATCGACCGTCTGGCGCCATAAAGGACGCAAAATGTTGTTTTAAGCGCTGGTGCTACGTGCTCCGGCGCTTTATTCTATGTACCTTTCGCGTCTGGCGAAAAGTCGTGTACCGGCAAAGGTGCAGTCGTTTATACATGGAGAATTTGATGGCAAGCAGTAACTTGATTAAACAATTGCAAGAGCGGGGGCTGGTAGCCCAGGTGACGGACGAAGAAGCGTTAGCAGAGCGACTGGCGCAAGGCCCGATCGCGCTCTATTGCGGCTTCGATCCTACCGCTGACAGCTTGCACTTGGGGCATCTTGTTCCATTGTTATGCCTGAAACGCTTCCAGCAGGCAGGCCACAAGCCTGTGGCGCTGGTGGGCGGCGCGACCGGTCTGATTGGCGACCCGAGCTTCAAAGCCGCTGAGCGTAAACTCAATACCGAAGATACCGTGCAGCAGTGGGTGGACAAAATCCGTAAACAGGTTGCGCCATTCCTCGATTTCAACTGCGGCGACAACTCGGCGATTGCCGCGAATAACTACGACTGGTTCGGCGGCATGAACGTGCTGACCTTCCTGCGTGACATCGGTAAGCACTTCTCTGTGAACCAGATGATCAACAAAGAAGCGGTGAAGCAGCGTCTGAACCGTGACGATCAGGGTATCTCTTTCACCGAGTTTTCCTATAACCTGCTGCAGGGTTATGACTTTGCCTGCCTGAATAAACTGCACGGCGTAGCGCTACAAATCGGCGGCTCCGACCAGTGGGGCAACATCACATCTGGTATCGACCTGACTCGTCGTTTGCACCAGAATCAGGTCTTCGGGTTGACCGTTCCGCTGATCACCAAGGCCGATGGCACCAAGTTCGGTAAAACCGAAGGCGGCGCGGTATGGCTGGATCCGAAGAAAACCAGCCCGTACAAATTCTACCAGTTCTGGATCAACACCGCGGATGCGGACGTTTATCGCTTCCTGAAGTTCTTCACCTTCATGGACATTGCAGAGATCAATGCGCTGGAAGAAGAAGATAAGAACAGCGGTAAGGCGCCGCGTGCGCAGTACGTGCTGGCAGAGCAGGTGACGCGTCTGGTCCACGGCGAAGAAGGCCTGGAAGCAGCGAAACGTATTACTGAAAGCCTGTTCAACGGCAATCTGAGCGATCTGAGCGAAGCGGATTTTGAACAGCTGGCGCAAGACGGCGTGCCGATGATCGAAATGGAAAAGGGCGCCGATCTTCTGCAAGCGCTGGTAGATTCCGAGCTGCAGCCGTCCCGCGGCCAGGCGCGTAAAACCGTAGCCTCCAACGCGGTGACCATTAACGGTGAAAAACAGTCCGATCCGGAATATGTATTCAGCGATAGCGACCGCCTGTTCGGCCGCTATACCTTACTGCGTCGCGGTAAGAAGAATTACTGCCTGATCTGCTGGAAATAAAAAATAAAACCAGGGCGTGGGAAACCACGCCCTTTTTCTTTTTAGGGTTGTGGTAAGAAAATGAAGAACATCCTCGCCATTCAGTCTCACGTTGTGTTTGGCCATGCGGGCAACAGCGCCGCTGAATTTCCGATGCGCCGTCTCGGCGCCAACGTCTGGCCCCTCAATACCGTACAGTTCTCCAACCATACGCAATACGGCAAATGGACCGGCTGCGTCATGCCGCCTTCGCATTTGACCGAAATCGTGCAGGGGATTGCCGACATCGATAAGCTGCAGAGCTGTGATGCGGTACTGAGCGGCTATTTGGGTTCCGCCGAGCAGGGCGAACATATTCTCGGCATCGTGCGTCAGGTTAAAGCGGCGAATCCGGCAGCGAAATATTTTTGCGATCCGGTGATGGGCCACCCGGAAAAAGGCTGTATCGTCGCCCCTGGGGTGGCTGAATTCCACGTACGCTATGCGCTGCCGGCCAGCGATATCATCGCGCCGAATCTTGTCGAGCTGGAGATCCTGTGCGGCCATCCGGTTGCTAACGTTGACGAAGCCGTTAGCGCGGCGCGTGAGCTGATAGCGCAAGGGCCGCAGGTCGTGCTGGTGAAGCATCTGGCGCGGGCGGGGATGAGTATGGATCGCTTTGAGATGTTGCTGGTGACAGCGGATGAAGCCTGGCATATCAGTCGCCCGCTGGTCGATTTTGGCAGCCGTCAGCCGGTCGGCGTGGGCGATGTGACCAGCGGCCTGCTGCTGGTTAAGTTACTGCAGGGCGCCAGCCTGCGCGATGCCCTTGAACACGTTACTGCCGCAGTGTATGAAATCATGCTGGCAACCAAAAATATGCAGGAGTATGAACTGCAGGTGGTGGCGGCACAGGACCGCATCGCCAAACCGGAGCATTATTTCAGCGCTACGCAACTGTAAGCGCGATGGCATGCCCGCTTGCGGGCATGCCCATGGTTTACTTCAGACCTTCCGCCGACAGCGCCGCCGCAACGGACGGACGCGCCGCGACATGCGCCATCCAGGCGCCAATATTTGCGTAGGCTTCCATATTCAGTTTCACCGCATAGCCCCAGCGCAGTACCGTGAACAGATAGCCATCAGCTATGGTAAAGCGATGCCCATTCAGCCACTGTTTATCTTTCAGCGCCTCATCGACATACTGCAGCTTTTTCTCCAGCAGGGCACGCACCGTTGGCTTGTAGTCATCCGGCGTATCCGGGCGGAACAGCGGGGTGAAGCCTTTATGTAATTCGGTGGCGATGTAATTCAGCCATTCCAGCGTCTGGTAGCGGGCAATGGTGCCCACTGGCGCCAGCAGCTGACGGTCAGGTACGCGGTCGGCAATGTACTGCATGATGGCCACGCCCTCGGTCAGCAGCACTTCGTCGTCAAGCAGCAGCGCGGGAACCTGACCCTTAGGGTTAATCAGCAGGTAGTCGTCGCCATTTTCGAGGCGTTTCTTCGCCAGGTCGACGCTATCGATGGTAAAGTCGAGGCCGCTTTCGCGCAGGGCGATATGAGAGGCAAGGGAACAGGCGCCGGGCTTGTAGAACAGTTTCATCAGTAACTCCTCGTGGCTGCAGTTTTCTGTATGTTAGTCCGCCCAGGGACAAAAAAAAAGCCGCTAACAAACGTTAGCGGCCTAAATTTATTGGTTTTCCCGGAGCATTTAAGCGGTTGCGGTTTCGCGCGCTTTGGCGACAGCGTCGTCGTCCAGCGTCATGCGGTTCAGCTTCGGCGCGGTCAGCAGCATCAGGAAGGCGATGACTGCGGTCGCGATACCAATCTGCAGGAACACGTGGCCGTAAACATCCAGAGAAACCAGCGGGTCGGTCACGTTTTCCGGTACTGCCATCAGGTTAGCGATTTTACCTGCAATGATGGCGGCGCCTGCGGTGGTCAGGAACCAGCTACCCATGATGAAGCCCATCAGACGTTGCGGTACCAGTTGAGCCACCATCGCCAGGCCGAGGCCGGAAATCATCAATTCGCCAATACTCTGCAGCGCGTAGCTGAGGATCAACCAGTTGACGGAGACGATACCAGCATCGCTGGCGAATTTGGTACCCAGCGGCAGCACCAGGAAAGCGCCGGAGCACAGTACCATACCGATGGCGAATTTATGCGGCATCGGCAGGCGGTCACCCATCTTGTTATAAATCGCCGCCAGAATCGGGCTACCAATCATAATCCAGAACGGGTTCAACGCCTGATACTGCTCCGGTTCGAACGCAATACCCAGAATCGAGTGCTCAACGTTACGGATCGCGAAGAAGTTCAGCGAGGTTGGCATCTGGCTGTACAGTACGAAGAAGACAATCGCTTCAACCATCAGCAGGAAAGCAACGATCATTTTACGACGCGCCGCGCCCTGCAGCGCCATGGCTTCTTTAGCGAAGATGATAACAATACCCAGTGCGATGACGCCCAGCGCCATACGTGCGATGCCCTGGTTGTGCAGCAGCCAGGTGGCAATCGCGACCAGCACGACTACGCCGACGATAGTCGCCAGCAGTTTGCCGACATGCACCGGTGCGAAGTCAGGTTTGGAACCGTACTGTTTAACCCACTTCTGGCAGAAGGCAAAGTTAACCACGGTAATCAGCATGCCCACGACGCTCAGCGCGAACGCCACGCTCCAGCCGAACTTCGCTGCTAGCCACGGTGTAGCCAGCATAGAGAAGAAGGAACCGATATTGACGGACATGTAGTACATGGTGAATGCACCGTCCAGACGCGGGTCGTTCTTGTCGTAGCAGGTAGAGAGCAGGGAGGACGGGTTAGCTTTGAACAGGCCATTACCGACGGCGATAGTCGCCATACCCATATAGACGATGGCGGCATCGTGACCGGACCAGGCAACCAGCGCATAGCCGATAGCCAGGACAATCGCGCCAAGCATGATGACGCGTTTGGTGCCAAGTACCTTGTCGCCGAGCCATCCGCCGATAGCGACCAGGCCATAAACCAGTGCACTAAAGGAAGAGAACAGGGTGATAGAATCCGCTTCCGACATACCCAGCTGTTTTACCAGGTAAACGGCCATGATCCCTTGCAGGCCGTAATAACCAAAACGCTCCCATAACTCAATGGAGAAAATGAGATAAAACGCTCTTGGTTGTTTGAAAGCGTTCAGACTCACGCTTTCTGCTGGTTTATTGTTTGCAGTTGACACATATACCTCTTTTTTTACATCCCATATTAACGGGGGCTGTTTGGGGCGCAATCGCGAAGGACCGCCGCCTTTATAGTTATTCTTGGAGGGAAAACGGCAAGTAATGTTCACTATCCTGCCCCATCAGGCAATAGCTTTGTAATACTCTGTTACACATAACTAAGCCACTATAATTAGCCAGTCATGCAAATGTTATACAGAGTTAAATTTCACCTATTCGTTAAACCTGATATTTTAATCTGTGACGGGCGGCTACTGAGGGGATAAAGGCGATATATTCTGCTTTTTGACCTTGAAGGTAGTGGGATGGCCTATATTCCGAAAAATAAGCAGGCTATTGTCCTGTTGTCTAAGGCTCTGATATTGAAATTGCTGGCTTTTTGCATCATTTTCGCAACAGTTATTTAACGATGAGTTGCATGGATGATCTTGATCACAAATACATAGAAAATTTTCGCCGGTAAAAAACGAATGCGCTGATCGTTCGTTATATAACCGCATAATTATCCATCTAAATGGCAAAACTATGGAGTGATTATCGGTGTGGATGGTAAAACATAGAGCCATAACCACAGGTTAGGTTATGGCTCCAGGCTGGCGATGATGAAAAAGGCGTCTACGGGGGGGAGCGGTCATATTCACAAGATATGCAGAAATCAGGACTCTACCTTCTCTTTATACTCGCACAAATCTTCAATCAGGCAGGAACCACAGCGCGGTTTTCGCGCGATGCAAGTGTAACGGCCGTGAAGAATAAGCCAGTGGTGGCAGTCAACTTTAAACTCCGCCGGCACCACCTTTAACAACTTTTCTTCGACTTGTTCAACGTTCTTGCCGGGAGCAAATTGTGTCCGATTGCAAACGCGGAAGATATGGGTGTCGACGGCGATAGTCGGCCAGCCAAAGGCGGTATTCAGCACGACATTAGCGGTTTTACGTCCGACTCCTGGTAGCGCTTCCAGCGCCGCCCGGTCTTCCGGCACCTCACCGTTATGTTTCTCCAGTAAGATGCGGCAAGTCTTAATGACGTTTTCGGCTTTACTATTAAACAAGCCAATGGTTTTGATATAGGACTTCACGCCGTCAACGCCAAGCTCCAGCATCGCCGCCGGCGTATTGGCGACCGGATAGAGCTTCGCCGTCGCTTTGTTGACGCTCACATCGGTGGCCTGCGCTGACAGCAGCACCGCAATAAGTAGCTCGAACGGTGAGGTGAAATTGAGTTCAGTGGTTGGGTGCGGGTCGTTATCCCGCAGCCTGGTCAGGATCTCCAGGCGTTTGGCTTTATTCATCTTACGCTTTCCCTGTCACGTCAGTTGGGGCGACGGAGACGGCCTGCGCCGCTTTCGCCTTACGCTGCTTAGTACGCTCATCAATGAGGTATTTTACCGCCAGCATCATACCGAGGCCAATGAAAGCGCCCGGCGGTAGCATCGCCAGCAGGAACGGCGTATCGGTATGGAAAACTTCGATGCGCAGGACTTTCGCCCAACTGCCTAATAAGCTATCGGCGCCATCAAACAGCGTGCCATTACCGATTATTTCGCGCAGCGACCCCAGCACAAACATGGCGCAGGTCGCGCCCATACCAATGGAAAAACCATCGAGCGCCGACAGCGCCGGCCCTTTTTTGGCGGCGAACGCTTCGGCGCGCCCCACCACGATACAGTTGGTGACGATAAGCGGAATGAAGATACCCAGCGATTGATACAGGCCGAAAGCGTAGGCGTTGATAAGCATTTGTACCACGCTGACTACCGAGGCGATAATCATCACGTAGATCGGAATACGGATCTCCGCCGGCGTCCAGCGGCGCAGGCTGGAGATGGTGAGGTTGGTTAGCGTCAGTACCAGCGTGGTCGCCAGACCGAGGCCCAGGGCATTGGTAGCCGTCGAGGTAACCGCAAGCAGGGGGCACATCCCCAGCAGCTGAACCAGCGCCGAGTTATTCTTCCACAACCCTTGAACAATGACGTCTTTTACTTCGCTCATGGCTTAGTCTCCGCAGGCGGTGAATTCAGGGATCTGCGCGGGCAGCGTTTGCGCATACAGTCCCGCGCGTTTAACGGCATTTACCACCGCGCGCGGGGTAATGGTCGCGCCGGTGAATTGGTCGAAATCGCCACCGTCTTTTTTCACCGCCCAGTGGCTATCATTTTGACCATGGATAACCTTGCCGCTGAAGTGGGTGATCCAGTCAGAAATACGCAGTTCGATCTTATCACCGAGCCCAGGTGTTTCATGATGCTCGGTGACACGTGAACCGAGAACGGTGCCTTTAAAGTCGGCTGCTACCAGCAGTTGAATCGCCCCGGAATAACCATCTGGCGCCGTGGCTTCCATCACCGCGCCGACCGGCGCATTGTTCATCTTTGCAATCCATACTTTATGCTGACCTTTGCCTAACTGCGGCGCGGTCACCAGATAACAGCTTTGCAGCAGGTCGTTATTATAACTCTCCGCTGGCAGGACCTGATCGAACAGGGCCTTTTGCTGCAGCGCGGCCTGCTGCTCGATAGTGTTTTTGGTTAACTCATTGATGGCGGCCGTTAGTCCGGTAGAGCCAGCGGCAAAGAGCGCCAGCGTGATGCCGTGTTTACGCATGCTTTTTAACATGACGACTCCTTAACGGTGGCCATACACGCGCGGACGCGTGTAGTAGTCAATCAATGGGACGGTTATATTCGCCAGCAGCACGGCAAAGGCGACGCCGTCCGGATAACCGCCGAAGCTGCGGATCAGCCACACCAGTAAACCTGCCAGCGCGCCGAAAATCAGGCGTCCGCGGTTGGTGGTGGATGCCGTCACCGGATCGGTAAGGATAAAGAACGCCCCGAGCATGGTGGCGCCGGAAAGCAGATGCATTTGCGGCGATGCCAGGCTTTCCGGCGAGAAAATCCAGCCGAGAGTGGCGCAGACGGCAAGGCTTAGCAGGAAGCTCACCGGGATATGCCAGCGAATGGTTTTTTGCCAAAGCAGGAACAGACCGCCAGCCAGCCAGGCGAGGTTAACCCATTGCCAGCCAAGGCCGGCCAGTTGGCCGCCGTAAATTGGATACTGCAGGATCTCTTTTGCGCTGTGTCCGGCATGCAGGGACGTTTTAAATGTATCCAGCGGCGTGGCCTGGCTGATACCGTCGATTCCCATGCGCAGGCTGTTCATATCGCCGCCGCTAGCGGTATGGCCGCTGAAAATGACCTGCAGCGCATCCATAAAGCCAGGAACCTGAGCGGCAATTTCGTGCGGCGGTAACCAGGAGGTCATCTGCACCGGGAAAGAGATTAGCAGAACGACATAGCCGATCATTGCCGGGTTAAAGGGGTTATGTCCTAATCCGCCGTACAGTTGCTTGGCAATCACCACCGCAAAGGCGGTGCCCAACACCACCATCCACCACGGCGCCAGCGGCGGGATACTGACGGCCAACAACAGCCCGGTCAGCAGGGCAGAGTTATCCGCAAGGGTTGCCGCGATATTCTGTTTGCGCAACTTGAGAATAGCCGCTTCGGTTCCCCATGCGGTGAAGGCCGCGAGGATAATCTGCAACAGGGTACCCCAGCCGAAAAACCAGCTCTGGACGACAATACCAGGGATCGCCGCCAGCAGCACCAGGAGCATAATTCGCGAGGTCTGGCGCTGGTTGTGGGTATAAGGGGAGCTTGCGATTCTGAAAACCATTTATTCCTCGTTAACTGCCTGCTGTGTTGCTTTACGTGCCTGAACGCGAGCGATAGCTGCCGCGACAGCCGCTTTACGCGGATCGTCATTGGCGGCGTCCGGCGCGGTTTGTTGTTCTGCTTGTTGGGCGGCTTTACGCGCCTTGGCGCGGGCGATAGCGGCCTCAACGGCGGCTTTACGCGGATCGACCGCGGGCGCAGCCTCAACCGTGGTTTCACTTTCGGCAGAGGGAGCGGCGTTTTCAACCTGCTGCGCGGCTTTACGCGCTTTGGCGCGAGCGATAGCGGCTTCAACGGCGGCTTTGCGCGGATCGACCGCGGGCGCAGCTTCAGCCGTGGTTTCACTTTCGGCAGAGGGAGCGGCGTTTTCACCCTGGTGCGCGGCTTTGCGCGCTTTGGCGCGGGCGATGGCGGCCTCAACGGCGGCTTTACGCGGATCGACCGCGGGCGCAGCTTCAGCGGTAGTTTCACTTTCGGCAGAGGGAGCGGCGTTTTCAACCTGCTGCGCGGCTTTACGCGCTTTGGCGCGGGCGATAGCGGCCTCAACGGCGGCTTTACGCGGATCGCTTGCATCGGTTGTCGATTCAACAGCGGCTTGCTGTTCAGCTTTGCGCGCCCGGGCCTCGGCTTTACGCGCTTCGCGGGCGGCAATCGCTTCGCTGTTGTCTGGTTTGCTGCCGGATTGAATAACAATCGGCTGCGCCGCATCACGCTGCTTATCACGCACGCGGGCCAACGCGGCGTTAATGGCATCCTGATCTTTCGCCGCCGGTTGTACGGCTGCTTTTTTGTGCCGCTCCTGGCGCGCGGCTTTTTCACGTTCAAGACGCGCCTGTCGCGCTTCAAACCGAGCTTTCGCCTCGGCGGCGCGCTGTTCTTCCTGACGGATGGCGGCAATTTCCGCTTTTTCCTGGCGGAAGTATTGCACCAGCGGAATATTACTCGGACAGACCCAGGCGCAGGCGCCGCATTCGATGCAGTCGGCTAAGTTATGGGTAGTGGCTTTGTCGTGCTGCTGGCCTTTACTGAACCAATACAGCTGCTGGGGGAGGAGATCTGCCGGGCAGGCATCAGCGCAAGCGCTACAGCGGATACAGCCTTGCTCTTCCTGTGTTTCGCCCATCTCAGTTACCGACGGAGCCAGCAGACAGTTAGTGATTTTCACGACCGGAACGTCGAGCCAGGGCAGAGTGAAGCCCATCAACGGGCCGCCCATGATGACCATCGGCTCGGCGCTGGCGCAGAAACCGGCATCGCTCAGAAGATGGCGCACCGGCGTACCGAGGCGCGCCCAAACGTTGCCCGGCCGGCTAATCGCTTCGCCAGTTAACGTGACGACGCGCTCGGTTAACGGCTCGCCGTCGATCACCGCGCGTTTAACAGCATAAGCGGTGCCAACGTTCTGCATCAGGACGCCAATATCGGAGGAGCGGCCGCCATGCGGCACCTGCTTACCGGTGAGAATTTGCGTAAGTTGCTTCGCGCCGCCGGAGGGATATTTGGTTGGAATCACCCGCAGCGCTATGCCATGGGCGTCGGATAACACCGCGCGCAGCATGGAAATGGCCTGCGGTTTGTTATCTTCGATACCAATCAGCACCTGTTTGGGTTGCAGAATATGCGCAAGGATGCGGATCCCTTCAACAACCTGCGCCGCGCAATCCTGCATCAGGCGATCGTCTGCGGTGATATAGGGTTCGCATTCTGCAGCATTGATAATCAGGGTATCGATTTTATCGCCGCCGCCGCGCAGTTTTGTTCCCGTGGGGAAGCCGGCGCCGCCGAGTCCGGCGACGCCAAACTGGTGAATACGCTCGATCAGCTCTTCACGCGACTTGTTGTGGTAGTCGCTCCAGCCGTCGCGCTCGATCCAGCAGTCTTCGCCATCGGCGTCGATAATAACGCTGAGTTCCGCCAGCGCGGAAGGGTGGGCGGTGGAATGGGGGGCAATAGCCGTCACCGTTCCGGAAGTCGGGGCATGAACCGGCAGCATCCTGCCAAAGCCGCGGGTTAACGGCTGACCGCGCAAAACTTTGTCGCCCGGTTGTACGCACAGTTCGCCTTCAGCACCGATATGCTGCTTCAGCGGAATGACAAAACGATGCGGCAGAGGAACCTGACGCAGCGGCGTGCCGTTGGACTGAGTTTTCATTTCCGGCGGATGAATACCGCCGTTGAAGTCCCAGATCTTGTCTTTTCGGAAAGCGGAAAATAACTTAAACATGTTGTTCCACAGGAATATTGCGTACCGGGATGGCCTGCAGGTCCCATTTCCAGGTTTCGGTGGTCTGAGCGACTGGACGCAGGTCAATACACTGAGTCGGGCAGGGGGCTACGCAGAGATTACAGCCGGTGCACAGGTCGCTCATCACCGTATGCATGGCGCGGGTCGCGCCAACGATGGCATCAACCGGGCAGGCCTGAATACATTTGGTGCAGCCAATGCAGTTGGCTTCATCAATCACCGCCAACATGCGAACCGGGTCTTGCTGCTGCTCATCGCCGTCAATAGGCTGCGGGTCGACGTTCAATAATGCGGCGATTTTTAACATGACCGCTTCACCGCCGGGGGCGCAGCGGTTGATTTTTTCACCCTGAGTGCCCACGGCTTCCGCGTAGGGACGGCAGCCAGGAAAGCCGCACTGGCCGCATTGACTTTGCGGCAGCAACTCATCAATTTTTTCTACCACCGGGTCGTCTTCCACCGCAAAACGGCGCGACGCGTACCCCAGTATTAAGCCGAAAATCAGCCCGAGCAGGCTGATGGCGATCACGGCTATCCAGACAGCGCTCATTACAACTTCACCAAACCACTAAAGCCCATAAATGCCAGCGACATTAATCCAGCGGTCACCAGCGCAATCGCGTTACCGCGAAACGGCGCGGGAACATCGGCAACCACCAGACGTTCGCGAATCGCGGCGAATAACACCATTACCAGCGAGAAACCAACGGCGGCGGCGAAACCGTACAGCGCGGACTGCAGGAAATTATGCCCGAGGTTAATATTCAGCAATGCCACGCCCAGCACCGCGCAGTTGGTGGTGATTAACGGCAGGAAGATCCCCAGCAGGCGATACAGCGCCGGACTGGTTTTACGTACCACCATCTCGGTAAATTGCACCACCACCGCGATGACCAGGATAAAGGCCAGGGTGCGCAGATAAACAAGGTTCAGCGGGATAAGGATCCAGGTATCAATCAACCAGGCGCAAATTGAGGCCAGCGTCATCACAAAGGTGGTGGCCAGTCCCATCCCCATAGCGGTTTCCAGCTTTTTGGAAACCCCCATAAACGGGCACAATCCAAGAAACTTCACCAGCACGAAGTTATTAACAAGGACAGTACCGACAAAGAGCAGTAAATAATCAGCCATTATTGGACCTGAAACGAAAAAAAGCCGCCTATTATCGAATAAATCGATACCGGCGACAACAGGTGAACTGTGTGGTTATTACGGATTGACGAAGGTCCGCTTAACCCGCGCAGAGCGTCGAAAATAGGGCGCAAACAGTGCCGCAGCGAGCAACGGAAACAGCAGCTGGCGCATGGCCAGAAGATCCGAAATCGGCGAAAAAGCGAACGCCTTAATCGCCAGCAGCAGAGAAATAAGCAGCCAGATAATGTAGTGTTTGGGTACCACCGCGCGGCGTTTGAAAAACGCTATCGTCAGCCACAGGGTATAATACCACATCGCGACGGCGAACAGCAGTGAAGCCAGCCAGAGCGCCAGATGGCCAAAGCTCATGGCTTTCAGCAATGCCCAGGTCTGCGGCGCCATCAGCGCATTCGCGTACAGTATTAATGACAGGGAGGTGCTGAGCAACGCGAGCAGTAACCACGCCAGCGGCGCCAGTAGCCATCCTCCGATACGTTCTGCAGATTGAGAGGACATCCTAACCCCCGGATTCAACGCCAGTTAGTTAATTTCAGGGCGGGAAGTATAAGCAACTGGCGTGAATGATAACAGTCTTTATTGCACGTAACGCCACACCGACTTCGGCACCTGGCCTACATCGAACAGTTTTCCGCCAGAGACTAACTCGGCGCGGCGGTGATCGGCGGCGCGATACATGTTGACGATTTCATTGGTGTCAGAGAGAGAATAGTTAAGATGATCAAAAAGTTTTTCCAGGCTTTCCAGCGAACTAATTTTGCGGAATTTTAATAAATAATCCTGTACGGTCATTTGTGTATCCATTTAATAATCGGAATTAAGTCGAATATTACCAATTTTCTGTAAACCGTGTTTCAACTAACAGCGCCTTCTTGATGGGCCGGCGGAATTATTTCGGTTGCCAATACTAAAAACAAGAACTGATTAGGATCCTGGCATCGTAAAAAGAAATTTAAGAATATTCTACAACCAGATCAGGCGCCGGACGGCGCCTGAGGGAGGAAGATTAACGCTGTTCGCCTCGGCTGGCAATAACGTTTTGGTACCAGAAATAACTCTTTTTTCGTTTGCGAGCGCGGTTCTGCTGGTGATCGACGTAGACAAAGCCATACTGCTTCTGATAGCCGTTGAGCCAGCTTAGCAGGTCAATAAAGGACCATGGGTAAAAACCGCGGACATCCGCACCTAATGCTATTGCCTTTTCCAGCGCATTAATGTGGCTACTCAGATAGTCAATTCGCGGATCGTCGACTATTTCACCGTCAATAATCGGATCTTTCGCCCCCAAACCATTTTCGGTGATATAGATTGGGATATCGCCGTAACGCTCTTTTATCATCATGATGCCGTCGGTTAATCCCTGCGGCCAAATTTCCCAACCCCATTCGGTATAAGTACTTTGCGGATTGCGGACAAAATAAAATAATCCATCCACGCCGGACTCGCCAACGCCTGGACCATCCTGCGGCGTGGCGGAGACCGTCTCCCGACGATAATAATTCAGGCCGATAAAATCGCAGCGGTTTTCCTTGAGCAGCGCGTCGTCGCCCGGTGCGAAGCGCGGTACGTTCCACAGCGCCTGAGCCTGTTGAAGCAAAGCGTCTGGATAGGCACCTTTGAGTACCGGATCGTATAGCCAGTGGGTATGGATAGCATCGGCCAACGCGGTGGCCTCAATGTCCTCGGCGCTTTGCGTCAACGGCGTATGGGGCTGCAGGACGTTAACGAAACCTATCTGGCCGTTAATGTTCATTTCACGGAAGGTCTTAACGGCCAGCGCGTGGGCGATAAAGACATGGTGACAAGCCTGGATGGCCCGAGCCGGGTCGCGTACCGCCGGTGGATGGCAGCCATTAATATAACCGTGGCCTATAAATACAATGGTTTCGTTAAAGGTTGCCCACAGCTTGACCCTGGAACCGAAGCGCTGATAGCACAGTCGTGCGTATTCGGCGAAGGCTTCCGCTGTGCTCCGAGCCTCCCAACCCCCTTCGTCCTGCAATGCCTGGGGCAAATCCCAGTGATAAAGGGTGATCATCGGTTCAATATTGTGCGCCAGCAGTTCGTCGATCAGATCGCTGTAAAACTGCACGCCTGGTTCATTGACTTCACCACGGCCACGAGGCAATAACCGAGGCCAGGAGATAGAAAAGCGGTAGCTTTGTAGCCCCATTTCAGCCATCAGGGCGACATCTTCACGAAAGCGGTGATAGTGATCGACGGCGATATCGCCATTGGTGCCCTGAAAGGTGGTTCCCGGCTGGTGCGAGTAGATATCCCAAATAGAAGGGCCTTTGCCATCGGCATCGTGCCCGCCTTCAACCTGGTAGGCGGCCGTTGCTGCCCCCCAGAGAAAATCTTGCGGAAATGCGGCCATCAAAAAAAACTCCTTATCAAGTGATAAAGAGAGTGTATTGAATGGCGCGACAAATCTGCAACCGGTTTCTGAAACCGGTTGCAGATTTGCGGCGAGCATCACTCTTTGCCGTTATTTCGCCTGTACAGTGCTGGCCGGAGGCGGGGACTGGTAATCATCAATTTGATGCGCAACCACCAACAGTACAGCCGAAACGCCAAAAACAACCCAGCCAATAAGTTCTACAATGCGGGTAAAAACAGTCGTCATAATTCTAAAGCGGAAAGTTAAAATGGATTGAAATGTTACTAAACCGCGGAAACAACGCAAGTATTACCGCCCGTAGATTGCGCAACTGGCGCAAAGATAAACAGCGTGCACGGATAAGCGGAAGATTGCGGTTTATAGTTGAAGTCATGGTTGCGCACGAGGATGAGGTCATGAGTGATGCTATACGGGTAGGGCTGATAGGTTATGGTTATGCAAGCAAGACATTTCACGCGCCATTGATTTCCGGTACGCCGGGCATGGCGCTGTCGACCGTAGTCAGTAGCGATGCGCAGAAAGTGCTGGTGGACTGGCCGGCGACCCAGGTGGCGGCTTCCGCGAATTCGCTATACGCTGACCCTGATATCGATCTGATTGTTATTCCAACTCCCAACGATACTCATTTCCCGCTGGCGCGAGCGGCGCTGGAGGCGGGCAAACATGTCATTGTTGACAAACCTTTTACCGTGACACTGTCACAGGCGCGTGAGTTGGATGCTATCGCCAGAAGCCGCGGGCGGCTGTTATCGGTGTTCCATAATCGCCGTTGGGATAGCGATTTTCTCACGCTGAAGGCCTTGATTGCCGCAGGGGATTTGGGGGAGGTCAGTTATTTTGAATCACATTTCGATCGTTTTCGCCCGCAGGTTCGTGACCGCTGGCGTGAGCAGGGCGGCCCTGGCAGCGGTATCTGGTATGACTTAGGCCCCCATCTGCTGGATCAGGCGGTCAACCTGTTTGGCCTACCGGTAAGTATTGCCGTCGATCTGGCGCAGCAGCGCCCCGGTGCGCAGGCGACGGATTATTTCCACGCGGTGTTAGTTTATCCGCAACGGAGAGTGATTTTGCACAGTACGCTGCTGGCGGCGGCGGAAACGGCGCGTTATATCGTCCATGGTTCACGAGGAAGCTATGTAAAATACGGTCTCGATCCGCAGGAAGAGCGATTGAAAAGCGGCGAGCGACTGCCGCAGGAGGATTGGGGCTACGATATGCGCGACGGCATATTGACCCGCGTTGAAGGCGAGGAGCGCGTCGAGGAATCCTGGCTAACGCTGCCCGGGAACTATCCCGCTTATTATGCGGCGATCCGCGATGCGCTCAACGGCAGCGGGGAAAATCCGGTACCTGCAAGCCAGGCGATTCAGATTATGGAGCTGATTGAATTAGGGATTGAATCGGCACGGCACCGGGCGGCGCTGTGCCTGTTTTAACGCATGCTCCGCCTGCGCGGCGGAGCTTTGGCTTAATTAGCCTGCAGCACGCGTTGGATCAGCGCCTCTTTTTCCTGACGGCTGAGGAATGCCAGTTCCAGACCGTTAATTTGCGCCTGACGGATCTGCTCACGGCTGAGGCCCGCCGCCGGTGCGGCGACATTGTACTCGTGAATAATATCCACCCCCTGTACCGCCGGATCATCGGTGTTAATGCAGGCCAGCACGCCGTGATCGAGGAAGGTCTTCAGCGGGTGCTGCGCCAGTGAGGAGACGGTACTGGTCTGGATGTTCGACGTCAGGCAGGATTCAATGCCAATACGTTCAGCGGCGAGGAAGTCCATTAACTTCGGATCCTGCACGGCTTTCACCCCGTGACCGATGCGTTCGGCGCCCAGTTCACGAATGGCCTGCCAGATACTTTCCGGCCCGGCGGCTTCACCAGCGTGGACGGTGATACGCCAACCCGCGTCACGCGCGCGACGGAAATGATCCATAAACAGCGCGCCGGGGAATCCCAGCTCGTCGCCCGCCAGATCCAGCGCGGTGATCCCATCGCGATGGGCCAGCAGGGCGTCGAGTTCCTCTTCACAGGCCGCTTCGCCGAAGGTGCGGCTCATGATGCCAATCAGACGCGCTTCGACGCCGAAATCACGGCAGCCCTCGCGTACCCCGGCAATCACCGCTTCGACGACGCCAGCGACCGGTAATTGATGGGTCATCGCCATATAACGCGGAGAAAAACGCAGTTCAACGTAGTGCAGGCCGTTGCGCGCGGCGTCTTCAACGTTTTCCCAGGCAACACGGCGGCAGGCTTCCAGAGAAGCCAGCACCTTCACGCCCCAATCAAGTTTCGCCAGGAAGCTAACCAGGTCTGGTTCATTGCTGGTGACCTGCACATGCGGACGCAGCGTTTCAAGGGTATCTGCCGGGAGAGTAATATTGAACTGGCGGCCAAGATCGAGAATGGTTTGGGCACGGATGTTGCCGTCAAGATGGCGGTGAATGTCTGTTAAAGGCAAAGCTGAATCAATCATGGTCGCACTCATTTTTTAGTTGAAGTGCACGATATTATACATCAGTAGCGTAACCGTTTAAAAGTACGGAAAAAATCCTATGGATACAGGGAGATGGCTGGTGCAAAGTCTGTTTTTGCGCAAATAGAAAGCCATTTCCCTTTTTTGTTGCGCAAATTGAGGTGTTGAGCGGCCCCAAGCGTAAACTAACTTCCGGGCCGTCTGAATATCTGGATGAGCGTTTAATAATTTCTGCGATTAAAAGGGGAGAATCATATTTTCCATATGCAATAACGTATTGTCTTTTGACCAGTAGTGTCGCGTTTTTTCATTGAGATCAACCACCCACTTGAATACCCCGGCATTTGCCAGTTCGGCGCAATAGTTATCAAAAGTGGTAATACCGCTAAAGTGGCGCCGGGCGGCATCTCGGGTGAGCGCTCTGCAGGACTGGGAATTAACCCGCAACAACTTTCTGTTGCTTTTCAGGGAAACGAAAGTATCTGATGACATAACAAAATTCACATTCCCTGTAGCGACAAAATAGATGTAATAAGAGACATTGTTCTCCAGAAGTACTTCAGTAAATGAAATAAAATCCGCATCAGTGCGTACTCGCTCAAAAATGGTTCTGAGCAAATCCAGAAGCTCCATGATTTTCCTTGTGGGTCGTGTGTGCGTGCGAAACGGCTTCCTATACAGCTGATGTATACGAAACGTTCACTTATCTATTTATTATAATGCTAATAATATAATCTTAATTTTAATGTGTGTAATGGTATTGGAACAGTGTTTCAAGTGTTACAAAGTATTGCTTTAGCGCAAGAAATCAGCAGTTCCACTGGCGGGTGAGTATAAGCAGCGTGGCGACTTATCAATAGCGTTTCGCTATTAGTCATAGTGAATCAGTATTTAATCTTAGAAAGATGCTTTTATATAGTGTCCCGGACTGACATTCCTGCCATCGTTAGCAGGCTATATTAAAAGGACGCCGGGAAAATGGCTTTTTCACTTAAAGGTTTAACTCATTCATTGGCCCTCGTTAGCGCGTTGCTGCTAGCGGGCTGTGGGCCAAAAGATCAGGATCCTAATCATATTAAGGTGGGGATTAGCGCGGGTATCGATCAGCAAGTCTGGGCGGTGGTGCAAAAAGTCGCTAAACAGAAATATAACCTTGATGTTGAAGTGGTGACTTTTAATGATTTCGTTCTGCCCAATGAGGCGCTGAATAATGGCGATCTCGATATCAATGCTTTCCAGCATAAACCCTATCTTGATAAACAGATCCAGGAGCGCGGCTATAAGCTGATAGATGTTGGTACTACTTTTGTCTATCCGATTGCCGCTTATTCAAAGAAAATCACCGCCATTTCACAGCTTCCGGACGGCGCCCAGGTAGCGGTGCCTAATGACCCAACCAACCTTGGGCGTTCTCTGTTATTGCTGGAGCAGCAGGGGCTGATCACTCTGAAAGAGGGGGTTGGCCTGCTGCCAACCGCGCTGGATATCGTGAATAACCCGAAGAAGCTGAAAATCGTCGAGATTGAAGCACCGCAGCTGACCCGTGCGCTGGATGATAAACAGGTGACCATGGCTATCATAAATACCACGTTCTCCAGCCAGATTGGCCTGTCGCCGACGCGCAATGGTCTGTTCATCGAGGATAAAAATTCGCCGTACGTCAATATTTTCGCCAGCCGCGAAGATAATAAAGACAGCGAAAAAGTGAAGAATCTGGTGAAAGCCTACCAGACCGACGAAGTCGCCAACGCCGCCGCCGAATTGTATAAAGGCGATGCGGTGAAAGGCTGGTAGTTATTCTTCCTTCCCCGTCTGGTGCTGCACATCCAGCACCTCAGTTAATACGCGCCGCGCATTCGCGGCGCAGTCAATGTCATCCGGCTTCTGTTGTATCTCATGGATAACGTTGACCAGTTGCGCTTTACTGTGCGCGAGTTTCTGTTCCAGCTTTTCGATATCCGCCACTTTTTGTTGCAGGGTGGTGAGTAGCGTTTGTCGATCCCAGTGATTGAGGTCTGACGGCAACAGGGATGATATCTCTTCGAGGCTGAAACCCGCTGCCTGAGCGGTGGTAATTAGCCCCAGCACCACCAGCGTTTCTTCCGGATAGCTGCGATAGCCATTGGCTTTACGCTGCACGGTTTTGAGGATCCCCGCGCGCTCGTAATAACGGATCCGCGAAGGCGCCAGGCCTCTGCGTTTTGCCAGAGTTCCGATGTTCATTTTTATTCCTCATAAGCTGCTTGACCTTAAACTTAACTTTAAGGTTATGGTTTGTCCAGTTCACTGACTGGAGCCCTGACATGACCCTTTTTACCCCTCTGCGACTGGCCTCTGGCGTGGTCATTAACAACCGCATCGCTAAAGCGGCGATGGAAGAAAATATGGCCGATGCCAATCATGCGCCGTCAACGGAATTACTCACCCTTTATCAGGCCTGGGCGCAGGGCGGCGCCGGGGTGATTATTACCGGTAATGTGATGGTGGACGCCCGGGCGATGACCGGCCCGGCAGGCGTTGTGCTGGAAGATGAACAGCATCTGGATAAGTTCCGCGCCTGGTCGCAGGCGGCGTGCTCGAAGGGCGCACAGGTGTGGATGCAGATAAACCATCCTGGACGGCAGATGCCTGGTGGCCTTGGGCAGGAGACGCTGGCCCCTTCGGCGCTGGCGCTGGATCTTGGCTCGCAGTCTTCACGCTTTCGCCTGCCGCGGGCGATGGATGATAAAGATATAGCCGACGTGACACGACGGTTCATCACCACTTCCCGGTTAGCGGAGCGCGCCGGATTTCACGGCGTCGAAATCCATGCCGCCCACGGCTATTTGCTGAGCCAGTTCCTCTCGCCGCTCAGTAACCAGCGCACCGATCGGTATGGCGGGAGCATTGAAAATCGCGCCCGTTTACTGCTGGATATTGTGCGCGGCGTTCGCGAGACGGTGGCGGCGGATTTTACCGTGGTGGTTAAACTCAATTCAGCGGATTTCCAGCGCGGCGGCTTTTCGATTAACGATGCCAGGACGGTGGTGCAGCTGCTGGCGGAAAGCGGCGTCGATCTGGTCGAACTTTCCGGCGGCAGCTACGAAGCGCCGGCGATGATGGGCGCCATGCGCGATGAACGGACGCTGGCGCGGGAAGCCTATTTCTTGCAGTTTGCCGAGCAAATTGCCGACGTCGCGACGATTCCTTTAATGGTTACCGGCGGCGTGCGGCGGCGTGAAGTGGCGGAGAGGGTAGTGAATAGCGGGATTGCGTTGGTGGGCATCGCTACGGCAATGGCGATAGTCCCCGGTTTACCGCAGTACTGGCGTGAGGGGGAGTACGATGCGCCACTGCTGCGTCAGGGTAACTGGAAGAACAAGGCCATTGCCGCCACCGCGCATATGGCGGCGGTGAAATATCAGCTGCAGCGGCTAAGCCGCCACCGCGCGGCGCGGCCGCCACCGCGCGGCGCGGCCGCAGGTCTCGCCGCTGTGGGCGTTGCTGACGGCGCAACTGACGGCGAAACGGCAGGCTAAACGTTATCGGCGCTGGATGGCGGGCAAGTAATGACAGCCGGTAGCGTGCTACCGGCCCTTCGCGTCATTTTTGAATCAGATAGCGGATCGTCGGCCCGTCCTGCTGAATATCCAGCACGGTATAGCCGTGATTTTTAGCATCGTGCGGGATGTTGTTGATGGACTGCGGGCAGTCGCTCACCACTTCAAGAATTTCCCCTTTTTTGAGTGCCGGCATCGCTTCGAGCGTGGCCACAGCTGGATAGGGGCAAGGTTCACCAACCATATCGAGGCGGTAATCAGGAACGAACTCTTTCATGCGGTTTCCTTAATACGGGTCGCTGAGGTGGTTTTCTGGCGAAAGAAGTGTTTTTCCCAGGCGAAGACCAACATCAGCGCGATAAACAACAGCAGGTAGGTGATAAGCAGGCCGCCGAACGGACCAAAGGTCGTCAGCAGGTTAATCTTATCCCAGTGGGTGGCAAGCGCCGGCGATAAATCATCCCAGAAGTAAGCCAGCAGGGTGGAGCCGATAACGTTGCCTAACCCGACCCACCAATAATGAACCTGACCTTCAACGGCGCGATACATCCAGCCGGTTTCACAGCCACCGGCCAGCACGATGCCGAAACCGAACAGCAGGCCGCCAATCACCGCGTTCGGCCCGGCCCACATGATTTTGGGCTCCATGCCGAGCTGTACATAGCTAAAGATACCGATGGCGCTGGCCGCCATCCCGAAGATGATCGCTTTCGCCATATAGGTACGCCCGGTCACCCACATATCGCGAAAGGCGGAGGTGAAACAGATTTGCGCCCGTTCGATGAGCAGGCCAAAAGCAACGCCGAACAGCAGGGCCAGACCCAATTTAGGCTGATTGGCGGCGGTCAGTAGCCCCCAACCGATCATAGCGAAAAATACCAGCATTCCCAGCCGAAAGCGGCGACGCGCCTGCGCGGGTTTTTGGGTTAACGGTGAGGCTGCGGAGACTTTCTCAATTTTAACCGGGATACGAAAAACAGGCAGCAGCGTAAAGCGCGCGCCAAACCAGGTCCCGATGGCGGTGGCGATGGCGAAGAACCATGCGTGCAGGGAAAACTGCGGGATCCCGGTAAAGAAGGCCGCCAGATTACAGCCCATTGCCAGCCGGGCGCCGAAGCCGGCAATAATCCCGCCGGCCAGGGCCTGGAAAATGCGAATGCGGCTACGCGGCATCCGCAGCTTGACGTTATTCGCCCACAGCGCGGCGGCCAGGCAGCCGCCAAACATGCCAAGGATCATCATACCGTCAATACGCGTTAACGGCGTGCCTTCGAGATGGATTAATTGATAGTAACCCCAGTTTTCGGCCGGGATGCCCATCAACTGCAGCAGTTGGCCGCCCCAGCGGGTAAATTCGCCGGTGACTGCCCAGAAAGTACCGGTAATGCCAAAATAGTAAGTAGAAAGAATACCGGCGGCGATCACCGCGGGCGCAGGCGCCCAAAATTTGATTAACCAGGCTTGTTTGAATTGTTGCCATGTCATAGAAATGCCTCTGAACTCAGAAGGTAATTCGCCCTGAAAGGGCGTGAAGAGCCGCGATAATACGCCGCTTAGCTTTCAGAATCACTCGACGAGATCAAAAGCGGGAAGAATGCCTCATGAAAAAGGCCGCCAGTCAGGGCGGCCTTAAATCAACAACGCCGGAATTAATTAAAGCCCAGGCGAATAAGATTCAATGGGCAATACAATTCATGGCTACCGTCTAATTCTACGCAGTCACTGCGGCGCAGCTGTTCGCTGTTTTTATTGGCGCCATGAATAGCCTTAATCACTCCCGTCGCGCCGCTGTCGGCCACCATGACCCGGCTGCCGGCATCAATAGCATTACGGTTACGATCGTAGGTTTTCATCATTTCCTCCTCTGCATTGTCATTCGGACGTGATTGTTCAGCGTTGTTTTAATACTCCACCGTGGTTAAAAAAGTTTTGAGATATATCAAAATTATTTTAATTCCGGGCGCAATGACGACAGCGCGGCAATCAATCCTTGAATCCCTTTCTCAAGCTTCTCCCGCGGGCAGCCGGCATTTAGCCTGATGAAACCATTACCCTCTTCGCCATAGGTATAACCCGGCATAATCGCGACTTTTTGCTCTTCAATTAGCGCGCGTTGCAGCGCACGGTCGTCGATTTCGAGCGGGCGCAGATCGATCCACGCCAGATAGGTGGCCTGCGGCGGCTGCCAGTTTAACTGCGGGAAGGCCTGATTCAGCTGCTCGGCGATATAGCGCATGTTTTCCTGCAGGTAATCACGTAGCGCATCCAGCCAGGGCGCCCCCTGACGATAGGCGGCGATATGCGCGACCAGCGCCGGAACCGATGGAGAAGAGAGACCATCGCGACCTTTCAGCGCTTGCAGATAGCCATCGCGCGAAGCAGTATCGGCGATGAGCCCATAGGCGCCGGTAAATGCTGGGATATTGAAGCTTTTTGAGCCCGACGTGAACAGCGCCCAGGGGCCCTGCGCAACGGCGCACCAGGGGGTATGACGGTGTTCGCCCCAGGTCATATCCATATGAATTTCATCGCTAATAACCCGGACGTTATGCTTCGCGCACAGCTGCGCCATGGTGGTCAGTTCGTCGCGGCTCCAGACTTTGCCCGTCGGGTTATGCGGGCTGCAAAGCAGCAAAATGCGGTTGTCGGGACGGGCGAGCGCGGCTTCCAGTTCGTTCATGTCGCAGCGCCACTCACCCTCATCAAGCTTGAGCGCCACCGGGGCAATGCGGCGTTGGTTGCCGTCGATAGTTTTGTAAAACGCGTCGTAAGCCGGGGTATGGACCACGATACCGTCGCCCGGATTGGACCATTGCCTAATCATTTCGGCCACCATATAGATAACCGACGGGCCGTAAACGATGGCCTCGTGGTCAATGGGGCTATGAAAACGGCTGGCGAACCAGTGGCTGATGGCGCCGAGAAACTCGTCATTTTTCCAGCGGCTATAGCCAAAAACGCCGTGCGCCAGTCGCTGGCTGACGGCGTCGATAATGCAAGGGGCGGTAGCGAAATCCATATCGGAGATAGTGAACGGCAGCAGGTCAGCGGCGCCGAAACGGTCGGCAACATAATCCCATTGGGTGCACCAGGTCCCGTGGCGGTCAACTGGTGTGGCAAAATCAAACATCTGAACGTCCTTCGCGAGAGCCCCCTCCGGGTGAGAGGGGGCGTATGTTTAGGCCTGAACGGTATTCATCAGGGTGGCCATTTCATCTTTTACCGACTGAACCTGTGGGCCGATGACCACCTGCAGGTTGTGATCGTTAAGCTGGACCACGCCGATTGCGCGGTTGGCTTTTAACGCGGCGGTATCGACTTTGCTCATGTCGTTCACCGACAGGCGCAGGCGGGTAATACAATTATCGAGCGTGACAATATTATCAGCACCGCCGAGCGCGGCCAGAATCGCCGGCACGTTATAACCTGATTTGCCAATCGTTCCGGCAACCGCTTTTTCGATGTTAGCCGCCGTTTCGATATCGCGGCCCGGCGTTTTCAGATTGAAGCGGGTGATGGCGAAACGGAAGATACCGTAGTACACCGCGAACCAGATGGCGGCGACAACCGGCACCATATACCATTTGGTCGCCAGACCGTGCAGGATGCCAAACACCACGAAGTCGATAATGTTGCCGTCGGTGTTGCCGATGGTGACGCCAAGTACCGCCATGATAGTGAAACCAAGGCCGGTCAGCAGGGCGTGGATGACGTACAGTACCGGCGCGACGAACAAGAACAGGAATTCCAATGGCTCAGTGGTACCGCCGACCACGCAGGCAATGACGCCGGAAATGAGCAGCCCTTTAATTTTATGACGGTTTTCCGGACGAGCGCAGTGGTACATCGCCAGCGCCGCGCCGGGCAGGCCGCCGAGGAAGGCGGGCATTTTACCCTGCGACAGGAAGCGGGTCGCGCTTTCAGAGAAGCCGTGCGTCGTCGGGCAACTCAGCTGCGCCTGGAAGATGGTCAGCGCGCCGCTAACGCTGTGGCCGCAAACGTCCATGGTGCCGCCCGCTTCGGTAAAGCGGATCAGCGCCACCAGAATATGATGCAGGCCGAACGGCAGCAGCAGGCGTTCTCCGGTACCGAAGATCATCGGGCCAAAATCGCCGGCGCTATTGATAACGTGGCCCAGTCCGTTGATACCCATCGCGAACACCGGCCATACCAGCGGAATGACCAGCCCGACCAGGCCTAACACCACGGTGGTAACGATCGGCACAAAGCGCGTGCCGCCAAAGAAGGCCAGCGCATCCGGCAGACGGATGTTGTGGAAGCGTTCGTGCAGCATCCAGACGATAATCCCGGCGATCACCGCCCCGAGGATCCCGGTGTCGATCGACTGAATACCGATAATATTCTGGATGTTGTTGGCCTTGAGGATCGCCGCGTCGGTAGTCGGCAGGATGCCTTTCGCCGTCAACCAGAAGTTGACCGCGAGGTTCATTACCGCGTAGCCGACGAAGCCCGCGAAAGCGGCGACGCCTTTGTTTTCACGCGCCAGGCCGAGCGGAATTGCGATACAGAACATGACCGGCAGGAAGCTAAAAGCGAAGGAGCCGACTTTACTCATCCAGACAAAAATCGCCTGCAGCAGCGGCACGTTCAGCCACGGCAGCAGCGTAATCACATCGTGGCTGCTTAACGAGCTGCCGATCCCCAGCATGATCCCGCAAAACGAGAGCAACGCCACGGGCAACATAAAGGTTTTTCCTAACTGCTGGAAAAACTCCCATAAGGTAATTTTTGGTGCTGTTTTCGCCGTCATACACGAATCCTGGTTCTGAAAAGGGTCGATAGGATGTAACGTAGCGGCAAGATAAAACGTTTTACCATTTTTTAGTGCGATAAAAATCACATAATCAAGCGATAATAAGGTTTATAAAGATAACATACTGATAAAACGTTTTATCGAAAGGCAAAGGGAGTCAGCCAGTCGTTATGGCTATCGCAAAAAAGACAACCATCAATGATGTGGCGCTGGCGGCTGGCGTCTCGGTTAGTACGGTATCGCTGGTGCTCAGCGGTAAAGGGCGCATCTCTTCGGCCACCGGCGAGCGCGTCAATCAGGCCATTGAGCAGCTCGGGTTTGTGCGTAATCGCCAGGCGGCGTCGCTACGCGGCGGGCAAAGCGGGGTAATTGGACTTATCGTTAGCGATCTGTCGAAGCCGTTTTATGCCGAGCTAACCGCCGGGTTGACCGATGCGCTGGAATCACAGGGTAAAATGGTATTTCTCACCCAGGGCGGGCATCGCGGTGAGAAAATGCTTCAGCGCTTCGAAACGCTGGTCTCACAGGGCGTGGACGGGGTGATTATCGCTGGCGCTATCGACAAGGGCGGCGAACTGCGCGATCGTGCCGCCGAAGTGGGGATGCCGCTGGTTTTTGCCTCCCGCGCCAGCTATCTGGACGATATCGACCTGATCCGCCCGGATAACATGCAGGCGGCGCAAATGGTAACGGAACATCTGATTCGCCGCGGTCATCAGCGCATCGCCTGGCTTGGCGGACAAAGCGCGTCCTTGACCCGCGCCGAACGGGTGGGCGGCTATTGCGCCACCTTATTGAAGTACGGCCTGCCGTTTCATAGTGAATGGGTTGTCGAGTGTGGCTCCAGTCAGCAGCAGGCGGCGGAAGCCATGATCGCGCTGCTGCGGCAAAACCCGACCATCAGCGCGGTACTTTGCTATAACAGCGTCATCGCCACCGGGGCGTGGTTCGGTCTGCTGCGCGCCGGGCGGCAGAGCGGCGAGGGTAGCGTGGAAAGTTATTTTGAGCAACGCATCGCGCTGGCGGCCTTTGCCGAAGTGCCGGAAGCGGCGCTCGATGATGTCCCCTTGACCTGGGTGACTACCCCCGCGCGTGAGATGGGGAACAGCCTGGCGGAGTGTATTTTACGCCGCCTCGAGGAGGGGCAAGGCAGCGCGCGTAATCAGATTATGCCGCCGCGGCTGGTTATCAGAAAGTAGGGGCCGCCATCGATTAAGGTGATTCCCGGGCTACCTGACCGCAGCCCGGGACGTTTTTTTACTGCTGCGGTTCGGCGGTGGGAAGCGTCAGGCCGAACATGGCGGCGAAATCAGCCAGCGGCATTTTCTGCCCGTTTAGGGTTACCTGGCCGTCGGCGTACTGCAGGCTGGAGGTAATCGCGTTATCTTCCATCGTGGTCAGACGGAACATCTGTCCCATCGCCGCCAGCCCTTTAACCTGCTGATCGGCAAGTCTCGCCGCATCCTCCGGCTGATAGCCTTCCAGCCCGGCAATCTGCGTCATCAGAGCGGTGGCCATATCCACCGGGATCACCAGCTTACCGTCCAGCGATTTAACGCTGCGGTCCAGTTCATCGGCGACGGTCTGCGGCGCGGCGGTCGTTTGCGCCGGGTCCTGCATCAGCACCGACAGATTCAGGGTGCTTTCGCCTTTAGCGTTTTGCCAGCTCAGCGGGGAAATCGTCAGCGACGGATTACCTTTCAACAGAATCGGCAGCGAGCTAAAGAAGATCTCGGTTAATGCTTGCTGATAGAGCTCCGGATTCTGCGCCAGCTCGGGCTTCGCCATCAGCGCCTGCGCCTGGGCGTTATACTGCTGACTGAATTGATGCCACGCCTGACCGTCGAGATTATCCAGCTTAACGGTGAGTTTGCCGCGGCCCATATCCTGGTTTTGCAGTTTCAGGCTGTTAAGGTTGTAATCAAGCTGGCTATTGATACGTTTGCCGTCATCGGAGAGCGTCGAGCGGCCGTCGATATTCATGCCTTCCAGCAGCGCCAGCTCTTTTCCTTCAACGCCGATAGCCAGTTTATCAAGGGCGATCTTCTGCTTGCCGATACGTTCTTCGAAGGCGGTCATTTCGGTGGCGCCGTCAGCCTTCAGGTTGCTGAAACTGAGCTGGACTTTCTGGTTGTATTCGTTGACCGCGTTGATCTGCCCGCTGGCCGCTTCGCCGCTCAGGCTAATAGTTTTGCCATCGCGATCGGCATTGAGCTGGAACTGACCGCCGCTAAAGATAACTTTTTCATTGTCTTTAGCGTAATCCAGCGGGTTAAGGAAGATGGCCGACTGGGTATCGCCGCTGTAGGCAATACGGGTGTCGATGTTAAACGGCGACTGCCCTTTGGCGATATCAAACAACGCTTTGCTGGCATCGTTATTCACCAGAGTGGTGTTGACCGAGGCCATTGCCGGTACCAGATTAAAAGATTTTAACGAGGCAAGCGGGAAGGGACCATGATCGACCTTTTCGTCAAAAATCAGGCTCTGACCGGCGGCCAACAAGCTGTGCTCTTTACCGGCCTGCGGCTTCACCACCAATTGCAGGTGGCTGCTGAATAACCCGCGCTGGTAGTCCTGATAGCTCAGCTCTACGCCAGCTTCCGGCGCGTTGCTCTGTAGTTGGGCATTCGCCTGCTGCACCATTTCGGCAATACGGTTTTCCAGTTGCTTACCGGTAAACCAGGCCCCGCCTGTCCAGACGACGCCGAGCGCGACGATAACTCCCGCAGCGACCAATGTTTTTTTCATAGCATTTGTCCATAAATGAAACCAGGCGGAACATGCCGCCTGGTGGTGTTGTCATGATGGGGGAAGTCTAGCAACTGCGGATTAAAAGTTCAGTAACTTACTTAAGCTTATTGAACACGCGCGCCAGACGACCCTGGCCACTGACCTGTACCGGTGATTCGTTGCAGGCGATAAACGCCGATTCACCCGGCTGCAGGGTCAGACGCTGTTCGCCTTTACGCAGCGTTGCTTCGCCTTCCACGCAGAACAGAATCGCGGCGCTCTCTTGCGCCAGAGAGGCTTCATTGCTGGTCAGATCGTGCAACGAGAAGGCGAAATCGTCGACCGGGATTGGGAAATCCAGCTCGCTGCCGTGTTGTTCCGGCTGGGTCAGCAGCTCAGAGGCCGGTTTGGCGACAAACTTCACGTTTGCCACCAGTTCCGGAATATCGATGTACTTCGGCGTCAGACCGGCGCGCAGTACGTTATCTGAGTTGGCCATCACTTCCAGCGCGACGCCCTGCAGGTAGGCGTGCGGGGTTTCGGCAAACAGGAACATCGCTTCGCCAGGGTTCAGTTTCACCACGTTGAGCAGCAGCGGGGAGAAGAGGCCGCTGTCGTCCGGGTAGAATTCAGCGATCATACGAATGGTCTGCCACGGTTCGCCCTGTTCGCGGTCGAGGGCGTTTTGCAGCACGCTGAGCGCATGCGCTTTTTCTTCGCCTTTCATATTCAGCAGGCTGGCAAACAGCTGGCTTAAACGCCCGGCGTCCGGCTGTTGGATGAATTCGCCGATGGCAGGATGCGCCCCGGCAACCGGCTGCAGCAGCGCGACAATTTCATTAAATTCGCGGAATGCGTTCATGGCGAGGAACGGCGTCAGAGCGAAGACCAGCTCCGGCTTATGGTTGGGATCTTTATAGTTGCGCTCGGCGGCATCCAGCGGAATACCCGCGGCGTTCTCTTTGGCAAAGCCAATTTCCGACGCGCGTTTATTCGGGTGAACCTGGATGGAGAGCGGCTGGGCGGCGCACAGGACTTTGAACAAGAACGGCAGTTCGCCGAAACGCTCGGCGACGTTAGTGCCGAGAAGGGCATTTTTATCGGCCTCAATGACGTCGCGCAGCGACTGCGGCTGGCCGTCGGCGTTAAGGATCCGCGAACTGCTTTTTGGGTGTGCGCCCATCCACAGTTCCGCCATCGGCAGGTTGTCCGGATTGGCGATACCGTAAAGGTCGGTTAACGCGGTGTGACTTCCCCATGCATAGTTTTGCACTGAGTTAATGAGCTTCTGCATTCTCAATCCCTGTTTCCACATATAAATGTTGGCTCTATTAAACCAACAAATCGTCGAGAAGCAACTGTTGAAAGAAAAAGTCGTCCTTGTCTCAGTTTTTGTTAAAAAATTGTGTAAAATTGATCGACTCGCTTTTCTACAGGCAAATGGAGTGTCTGCCTGAAACATAATCAGCCAAGCAGTAAGTGAGAGTACAATGTCGAACAAACCGTTTGTTTATCAGGATCCTTTTCCGCTTAAAAAGGATGACACCGAGTATTATCTCCTCAGCAGTGATTACGTCTCCGTCGCCGAATTCGCCGGCCAGGAGGTTCTGAAGGTTGAACCCCAGGCGCTAACCTTACTGGCCCAACACGCGTTCCACGATGCCTCCTTTATGCTCCGCCCGGCACATCAGCAGCAGGTCGCAGATATCCTCAACGACCCGGAAGCCAGCGAAAACGACAAATACGTCGCGCTGCAATTCCTGCGTAACTCCGATATCGCCGCTAAAGGCATTCTGCCGACCTGTCAGGATACCGGCACCGCGATCATTATGGGCAAAAAGGGACAGCGCGTATGGACCGGCGGCGGCGATGAAGCCGCGCTGGCGCAGGGCGTGTACAACACCTATATCCAGGACAATCTGCGTTACTCGCAGAACGCGCCGCTGGATATGTATAAAGAGGTTAACACCGGTACCAACCTGCCGGCGCAGATCGATCTTTATGCTACCGATGGCGATGAGTATAAATTCCTCTGTATCGCCAAGGGCGGCGGCTCCGCTAACAAAACGTATCTCTACCAGGAAACGAAAGCGTTAATCACCCCGGCGAAGCTGAAAAACTACCTCGTCGAGAAGATGCGCACCCTCGGCACCGCAGCCTGTCCGCCGTACCATATCGCCTTTGTGATTGGCGGCACCTCTGCGGAAGCGACGCTGAAGACGGTAAAACTGGCCTCGACCAAATACTACGATGGCCTACCGACCGAAGGTAACGAACATGGCCAGGCGTTCCGCGATGTGCAACTGGAGCAAGAGCTGCTGCTGGAAGCGCAGAACCTCGGCCTCGGCGCGCAGTTCGGCGGGAAATACTTCGCCCACGATATCCGCGTAGTCCGCCTGCCGCGTCACGGCGCTTCCTGTCCGGTGGGGATGGGGGTCTCCTGTTCCGCCGACCGTAACATTAAAGCCAAAATTAACCGTCAGGGGATCTGGCTGGAAAAACTGGAGAGCAACCCAGGCAAATATATCCCTGAGCACCTGCGTCAGGCCGGTGAAGGCGAAGCGGCAAAGGTGAACCTCAATCAGCCGATGAGCGAGATTCTGGCGCTGCTGTCGCAGTATCCGGTGTCGACTCGTCTGTCGCTGAGCGGCACGATCATCGTGGCCCGCGATATTGCCCATGCCAAGCTGAAAGAGCTTATCGATAACGGCGAAGCGCTGCCGCAGTATGTCAAAGATCATCCGATTTACTACGCCGGCCCGGCGAAGACGCCGGATGGTTACGCCTCCGGTTCTCTGGGGCCGACGACCGCTGGCCGCATGGACTCGTATGTCGATCTGCTGCAATCGCACGGGGCGAGTAAAATCATGCTGGCTAAGGGTAACCGTAGCCAGCAGGTGACCGATGCCTGCCATAAACACGGCGGTTTCTATCTCGGTAGTATCGGCGGCCCGGCGGCGGTTCTCGCGCAACAGAGTATCCGCAGCCTTGAGTGCGTGGCTTATCCGGAGCTGGGAATGGAAGCTATCTGGAAAATCGAAGTGGAAGATTTCCCGGCCTTTATCCTCGTTGATGATAAAGGTAACGACTTCTTCCAGCAGATCCAGACGTCGCAGTGCTCGCGCTGCGTGAAGTAAACGAGACCGCCCTTCGTGAACTGCACCCAAAAAGTTGGACACCCAACGAAGTAAGGTGCAGTTTTTTATGAGCAAGTATTCTCTCAACTTTAAGCTTGAGGTTGTGCAGCACTATCTTTCCGGGCTGGAAGGGCAGAAAGCGACTGCAAAGCGTTTTGGTATCGACCACAGTGCCGTTCGTAAGTGGACGGCTGCCTGGAAGCTTCATGGCGAAGCCGGACTTATAACCCGTCATTTCACCTATTCTCCTGCCTTTAAAGAGTCCGTTATCCTGCATATGCGTGAACACCGGCTGTCTGTTCGCGAAGTCTGTGCAAAATTTACTATCCCTGCTTTTTCCACTGTTTGTCAGTGGGAACGACTGTATGATGAAGGCGGATTAGAAGCCCTTACTGATAGCCGACGCAGGAAAAAAACGATGCCAGAACGCCCTGAAAATCACCCGACTCCTCCTTCGCAGGCTCCCCTTGCCCCGGATGAACGAGAGGAACTTGAACAACTGCGTACTGAAGTGGCATATCTAAAAAAGCTGCAGGCCTTACTCAGGGAAAGAAGCACGTCAAAACGCGGGATAAAGCGCAGGTCGTGAATGAGTTAAGGCCGGAGTTCCCTCTTGCACGTCTGTTAAAAGCGGCAGGGCTGGCGAGAAGTACGTTTTACTGGCAACTGGCCAGCGGTAAAAAACCAGACAAATATGCCAGTGATAAGTGGCAGATTTTAACGCTGTTCCATAAACATAAAGGCCGGTATGGATACAGGAGAATCACGCTGGCTGGCCGCCGGGAAGGAAGCTTACTGAACCATAAAACAGTTCAGAGGCTAATGAATGAGTTAGATTTAACTTGCTGTATCAGAAAGAAGAAATACAACTCTTACAGAGGCCGGTACGGGAAAGTTGCGGGTAATGTGCTGAACCGGCAGTTCAGTGCGGATAAGCCCAACCAGAAGTGGGTAACAGATGTCACGGAATTTAAAATCAACGGGGAAAAACTGTATCTGTCTCCGGTTCTGGATCTGTATAACGGAGAAATAGTGGCATACCAGATGGCGTCCCGTCCTCTGCAGTCGATGGTGGATGAGATGCTGTCAAAAGCGCTGTCGGTACTGGGCAAAGACGAATATCCGCTACTGCACTCAGATCAGGGCTGGCAGTACCAGATGGCGAATTATCAGAAGAGACTTAAGGACAGCGGTCTGAAACAGAGCATGTCAAGAAAGGGAAACTGTCACGACAATGCAGTAATGGAAAGCTTCTTCGGTACGCTGAAGACTGAATGCTTTTACTTGACGGAGCATAAGAATATCAGTGAGTTGCGCATGGCTATCGATGAGTACATCCACTATTACAACCATGAAAGAATAAAACAAAAGCTAAAAGGCCTGAGTCCGGTAGAGTACCGAACACAGGCCCTGATAGCCGCTTAATATAAACCGTCCAACATTATGGGGTCAGTTCATTCGGGGCGGTTTTTGTTTGGGCCGCTTAGCGGCACGAACGACCAAAACAACTAATAAATCTGGTTAATACTTAATCCTTTAAGCAGGTGAGCTTTGTCGCTATGACGCACTTTGAATCCAAGGAGAAAGTAATGACAACGCATCGCAGTGAAAAAGACTCGATGGGCGCAATCGACGTCCCGGCCGATAAACTTTGGGGCGCGCAGACCCAGCGCTCGCTTGAGCATTTCCGTATCTCAACGGAGAAAATGCCTGATGAATTGATCTATGCGCTGGCGCTGACCAAGCGAGCGGCGGCGAAGGTTAACCAGGACCTGGGCTTGCTGGCGGCGGACAAAGCGGACGCCATCATCGCTGCCGCAGATGAAGTCCTTGCCGGCAAGCATGCGCAGGAGTTTCCGTTAGCTATCTGGCAAACCGGCTCCGGTACCCAAAGCAACATGAATATGAACGAAGTGCTGGCAAACCGTGCGAGCGAGTTGCTTGGCGGCGAGCGCGGCATGGCGCGCAAAATTCATCCCAATGATGACGTCAATAAAAGCCAGAGCTCGAATGATGTTTTTCCAACAGCCATGCACGTCGCGGCGCTAATCGCGCTGCGCGAAAAGCTGATCCCGCAGCTACAGGCGCTGCGGGCCACGCTACAGGAAAAGTCGCTGGCCTTCGGTGACATCGTTAAAATTGGCCGCACGCACCTACAGGACGCTACGCCGCTGACGTTAGGGCAGGAGATCTCCGGTTGGGTCGCGATGCTGGAACATAATCTCCGCCATATTGAACACAGCCAGCCGCATCTCGCTGAGCTGGCGCTGGGCGGTACGGCGGTTGGCACCGGCTTGAATACGCACCCGGAATATGCGGTGCGGGTGGCGGCGGAACTGGCGTCGCTTAGCGGACTGCCGTTCGTCACCGCGCCAAACAAATTTGAAGCGCTGGCCACCGTGGATGCGCTGGTTCATGCCCACGGCGCGCTGAAGGGGCTGGCGGCTTCGCTAATGAAAATCGCCAATGATGTGCGCTGGCTGGCCTCCGGGCCGCGCTGCGGCATCGGTGAGATCGCCATTCCGGAGAACGAACCAGGATCCTCCATTATGCCCGGCAAGGTCAACCCGACGCAGTGCGAAGCGTTGACCATGCTATGCTGCCAGGTGATGGGTAACGACGTGGCGGTGAATATCGGCGGTGCGTCAGGGAACTTTGAGCTTAACGTCTATCGGCCAATGGTCATCCACAACTTCCTGCAGTCGGTACGCCTGCTGGCGGATGGCATGGAGAGCTTTAATGAGCACTGCGCGGTGGGCATTGAGCCGAACCGCGAGCGAATCAACCAGTTGCTGAATGAGTCGCTGATGCTGGTGACCGCGCTCAATACCCATATCGGCTACGATAAGGCAGCGGAGATCGCCAAAAAAGCGCACCATGAAGGGCTGACGCTGAAAGCCGCCGCGCTGTCGCTTGGTTACCTGACGGAAGCCGAATTCGACAGCTGGGTGCGCCCGCAGGATATGGTAGGCAGCCTGGCTACTCGCTAGCCAGCCACAGATGCAGGCGCGGAATCAGCAATCTCAACGACTGCGCCTGCGGTTTGTGGCGATACTGCACGTTATCGGCATCGTAGTTCAATAGCTCGCCGAGGTCCGGCACGCTCACCCCGTGTGTGCCTGAGATGAGCGCAATCAGCGGGCCGGGACAGGCGTACTGCACCTGCTTCTGCTCGCCGGCATACCACACTCTGGCTATCGGCTGTACCTTGACCGGGCGTTTAATTTTCAATTTTGCCCGCTGCGGCAGGGCGGCGATATCCTGGAATTCCCGTTCCAGCTTGCTTTGCCACTGTTCGCGGGTCCAGGGCGGCACCGCGCGCGGCGATTGCAGACTCTTCTCTAACTGCATTAATACTTCATCGCGGGTCAGATTTTTAATCACATGCTTATTGGCCCAGCCGAAGCGGATGGTGCTGGGATCGCACAGCGGCGTCAGCGTACGATAGGCGCTGAGGGTAATCAGGCCGGGCAGGTGGCGGTGAACCCATTCGAAACGCGCGGCGGCCGGCAATCCGGAATCGACGGTGACGATTTTCTCAAACGCCGCTTTCAGCGCGTTAATGGCGCTGATTTTCTCCAGCAGCTCTGCCTGCTGTTGCGTATCAACCGCCAGGCAAATCGCCCCAGGCAGGCGTACCGCCGCCTTGCTGCTGCGGTTTTCCGATTGCTGCTGAATAAACAGATGGCTGTAGTGCCTGAGCGCCATCTCCAGCGCGCTTTGGCCGACGTGCTGCGTGACCTGAATGGTATCCAGCGGCGCGTGCTCCGCCTCTTTGCTCACCGCCGGCAATTCGAAAACCCGCGCCGCCAGCAGGCGGCAGCGGCTCAGCGATGCTTTGAAGGTTTGTAGCTCGCGCTCAAGCTCACGAAAGGTGTCATTTAAGCGCGCAACGAGGTCGTAGCTTGCCATGTTTACCGCCTTAGTTACAACATACTATTTGAGTATAAACTATACGCAGGCCGTAACGCCTGCGCAAGTTCGGCTAAGCAGAAGTAAAAGCGGGAAGCTGGTGGTAAATAGGCCAGCTGAAAATGAACGCCGCGCCGCCGAGCGAGCTTTCGTCGCAGCGGACTTCACCGGCCATTGCCTGGGCAATACTGTGTACGATAGCCAGCCCCAGGCCGCAGCCGCCGGTGGCGCGATCGCGGCTGGGATCGAGACGGACAAACGGCTCGAATACCCGTTCGCGTTCCTCAAGGGCGATACCCGGGCCATCATCTTCCACGCGCAGCGTCGCCCGTGAACCGGCCAGCGACAGGCTGATATGAATATGTTGATGGCTGTAGCGCAGAGCATTATTGACCAGATTATCCAGCACGCGCTCCATTAAACGCATATCCAGCGCACCGTAGTCGCCCGCCGTAAGCTGGCGCAACGCGACTTCACGCTGCGGATTGACCAGCTGAATATCTTCGACGTGCGCGCGGATCCAGGCCGGGAAATCCGGGGTGGTCAGGTTGAGTTCGTTCTGCGGGCGATCGAGGCGCGCGTAGGTGAGCAGTTCTTCAATCAGCGCTTCCAGTTGCCCGATATCGCGATTGAGAGCCTGCGACTCCGCCTCGGTCAGATTTTCGCTCATCTCCAGGCGATAGCGCAGGCGCACCAGCGGCGTGCGCAATTCATGGGCGATACCGTCAATAAGCTGTTTTTTACTGGCTATCAGGGCGTTGATATTATCGGCCATCTGGTTAAAGGCTACGCCGAGTCGCTCGAAGCTCGACATGCTATCGAAATGAATGCGCTCGCTAAAATGGCCTTCGCCGAAGCGCTGTGCGGCGGTTTCGATTCGCAACATATCCTGCCAGTGCGGACGCATCCAGATAAACACCGGGAACGCCAGTGAAATAGCGATAAACGCCATCAGTGCGACGTCCAGCAGGCGCATCTCATGCAAAAAATAGAGATAGGGCACCGGGCCGACTGACAATACGTAATGGCTGCGCGGGATGCGTTGAATAAAGGTGTACTGATCGTCCAGCGCCACGATATCGCCCGCGCGCAGGTGCTGCATCGAGCTTTCCGAGAGCTTGAATTTGCTTAACGGTTCAATGTGCAGATCGAAAGAGAGGTTGAGGTCCAGCTCTTTCAGCGTGTTGCTCCAGTCGCGCGGGGGGATCTCGCGCAGTTCGCTGCGCATCAGATACAGCGAGCTTTTCATCAGATCGTCCAGCGACTGGCGTCCGGCGCGCTCGGCGGTGAATTTATACACCAGGCCGACCAGCATGGTCATGACCAGGAAGCAGACGAACAGCAAAAGGTAAAACTGCACAAACAGTTTTTTCATTAATCATCACCGGTCATTAACTGGGTTATCTCGCAACAAAAGATTCTACAGGAGAAGGATCCCGCTCGGCAAAGTTCTCACCGACGCGCCAGGCCGAATGACCGAGAGCCATTTTAAGCCGGCTGCCCGTCCTGTCACGTGCCAGCCTCTCTGTTAATTTAAGCGCCCCAAAAATGATGGAGAGCGCCAGATGACTAAGCCCGTGTATTTGCATACTGATAATGATGTTGAGATTTTAAAAACCTTCGATATGGTTCTGAGCCATATGCAGGCGATCGCCGACCCTTATCAGTGGAAGTGGGTGATTACCGGCTGGCACAGCATCCTGCAGAACGCGATGGTGTTGGCGCTGTGTCAGGGCAATGACTTTCTGGTCTACCTGTTCGACGGTAAAGCGTCGACTCGCGCGATCTACGAGCAAATTTATAACGACGATTTTTCCAACATCGACAAGCTGCAGCTACCGTCCTTTATGACGCTATACCGTGCGACAAGGGAGAACAGCGGATTCGCACCCAGCGAAGACTGTGCGGTGGCGGTGGACAAGCTTCACCAGCTGCGCAATGATTTCATTCACTATCATCCGCGAGGTTGGAGTCTACAGGTCGATGGTTTACCGCAATGGATTCTGGCGAGCGGCGAACTGCTGGATCATTTCCTCGCCAGCGGTGAGGTCGTACGCTGGTATGGCGAAGACGATGAAATGGCATTCAGAGAGAAATACGCTGAATTTCAAGACCGACTACACGGCGTGATGTCGGTCTATTCCTGACGCGGATTAATTATCCCAGGCATGCGGGGCGAACAAATAGCCTTTGTTGCGCACCGTCTTGATGCGGTAGGGCTCGGTGGCGTTGTCGAGCAGTTTTTTACGCAGGCGTGAAATCGCGACATCGACGCTGCGATCCATGCCGTCGTAGCTGACGCCGCGGAGATTTTTCAACAGCGCATCGCGATCCATAATCTGCCCGGCATGGGTCGCCAGCTCCCACAGCAGGTCAAAATCGGCGGTGGACAAAGCAACGTTGTCGCCGCCGAGCAATACCTGACGGTTAACCGGGTCGATCGACAGCGAACCAAAGACAATGGCTTTATGCGGCGTCAGGGTTGCGGGAGCGGGCATCGACGGCGAAGTCACGTGCTGGCGCAGATGCAAACGTAAGCGGGCCAGCAGCACCGCAGGTGGGGTGGTTTTGAGGATATAATCACTGGCGCCCATCTCCAGCGACAGAATATGGTTCATATCGCTATCGAGCGAGGTCAGCAACACGATAGGCCCCTGCCACTGGCTGCGCAGGTCGCGGCACAGCGTCATCCCGTCTTTGCCAGGCAGCATGATATCCAGCAGTACCAGATCGGGTTGTTCACGAGCAATAACCTCTTCGGCCCGGTCGCCGCGCGGCTCAACAACCACGTCCATATCATGCTTTCCCAGATAGGCGGCGATAAGCGCGCCAACTTCGGGCTCATCCTCAACAAAAACGATCTTATTCATATCTTACGCGTATAAATTAAAAAGCTAACATACACCGCCCGCAAATTGCCTGCCATTAATCTTTCATAAACAAATGTTCTTCCGTTATGCTGGTGGAACATTGTTGTTCAAATGTTAAGGCATAAAATGGGGCTGTTGATTAAAGCGCTGCTGGGAGCGCTGGTGGTGGTACTGATAGGCGTACTGTCAAAAACCAAAAATTACTATATTGCCGGTTTAATTCCGTTATTTCCGACCTTCGCGCTGATTGCCCATTATATCGTCGCCAGCGAGCGCGGCATTGAAGCGCTGCGCACGACTATTGTCTTCGGCATGTGGTCAATCATCCCGTATTTTATCTACTTACTTTCATTATGGTACTTCACTGGCGTAATGCGCCTGCCTTACGCGCTGGCAGGCGCGGTGATCTGCTGGAGTCTGGCGGCCTGGTTGCTGATCCTCGGCTGGAGCCGTTTCCACTAGCGCAGCGGTCGGCCGCCGTCGACAGCGAAAGAGCGGCCGGTCACGTAGCAACTGGTGAACAGATAATCGATGAGGTCGATTATCTCTTTTTCACCCGGCGCGATTTTCATCAGCGATTTATCCAGCGCCTGTTTACGATATTCAGCGTCATCATGCTCGTTAAACATAATCAGCGATGGCGCGATGGCGTTGACCTTCACTTCCGGGGCCAGCTTACGGGCGAAAGAGCGGGTCATATTATCAAGTGCCGCTTTACTGGCGGCATAGGCGATATGCTTATCGCTGCCGCGTTCCACCACGTAGTCGGTAATGTGAATAATATCGCTGGCGGCGTGACCAAAACCACGCAGCAGGCTCTCCAGCGCATGGTTAAGCAGATAGGGCGCGTGGACGTGAATCTGCATCATCCGCGATATCACCGTGGATAACGGCACACCGGGTTTTTCCGCCATCCAATCACTGGCGTTATGAATAATCGCACGCAGCCCGCTGGTCTGCGCCTTCACCGCTTCCGCGAAGGTAAGAATACCGTCGTCGCTGCTGAAATCGGCCTGCAGACACACCGCGCCGGCTTCGCGCAGGGTGTCAATCGAAGGATAATGCTGGCGATAGCTGACGATCACCGGTTGCTGCTGGTTTAAAAAATGGTGTGCCAGAGCGAGGCCGATACGGCGGCCTGCTCCTGTGATCAGGACCGGACGAGGCTGTGGTTCAGCCATGGGTATCTCCTTTCAAGTTCAGCGGTAGGGCAACCGCTTACCCCACCAGCATCCACGTTGCCGGAACGGCGGCAACCAGCAAAAAACCAATTAATGCCATTTCACGGCGTTTGAGCATGCGATCGTGCTGGTGCGTACGGCGGGCGTACAGGAAAACCAGAAGACCCGGAGCGTAAAGTACCACCGACAATAACAAATGCACAGGACCGGACGCATACAATAACCATAAGCCATAAACGCACGCGCCGACACCCACGGCTTTATGTAACGGACGTACGGCAATCTTAAGCAGGAAAGCGCCAACGAGGAAATAGGGCACCAGAATCATTTCTGAGGCGATGGTTAGCAGGGTACCGTAGTCGGATCCGGTAAGCCAAATCAGCACCAGACAAATCTGCACGCTGATGTTGGTCAACCACAGCGAGGAAGAAGGCGCATTATTCTTATTGGTTTTGGCGAACAGGCGCGGGAACGCTTTATGCGTCGCCGCCAGATACGGCACTTCGGCGGCCATAATGGTCCAGCTTAAATAGGCGCCGCAGACGGAGATAATTAATCCCGCGGCGATTACTACTTCGCCCCATGACCCCATCATTTTGACCATCAGGCCAGCCATCGACGGGTTGCGCATTTCAGCCAGTTCCGGGCGGGCGACAACGCCCAGCGACAGCAGGGTGACCAGCAGATAAACCGCCAGCGCCGAGACCACCGCCAGCAGCGTCGCGCGGCCAACGTCGCGCTTGTGGCGCGCGCGAGCAGAGACTACTACTGCGCCCTCCACGCCGATAAATACCCACAGGGTGATCAGCATGGTGTTTTTCACCTGTTCCCATACCGGTACGCCGAGCGCGATACCGCTAAAGTCGAGGCGGAAAGTATCTAGCCGGAACGCGATAGCGGCCAGCGCCACAAATGCGCCGAGCGGCAACAGTTTAGCCAGCGTCGCCACCAGGTTAATGCCTGCCGCGGTCTGGACCCCACGCAGCACCAGAAAATGCACCACCCAGAGCAGCACGGACGCGCCGACGATCGCCTGCCAGGTGTTACCGTCACCAAAAATACGCATCTCCGGCGTATCGGTGAAGAAACTGAGGGCGGAGAAGACGATAACCAGGTAGGAGACGTTGGCAATCACCGCGCACAGCCAGTAACCCCAGGCGGAACAGAAACCGATCAGTTCGCCAAAACCTTCACGGGCATAGGTAAAGATTCCGCCGTCCAGTTCCGGGCGGATTCGGGTCAGCAATAGCATGGCGAAAGCGAGGAACAAAATCCCGACGCCGGTGATGGCCCAGCCGATAAGCAGAGCGGATGGGCTGGCGACGGCAGCCATGTTTTGCGGCAAACTGAAAACGCCCGCGCCCAGCATGGAGCTGAGTACCAGTGCGGTCAGGGCGCTAAGGCCCAGTTTCTTTTCCATTGTATTCCCGAGGTGACAACAGTGAATCAAGAATATTTATTTGGCGAAATCGCATAAAAATGGAGGATTACGCTAAGGCGCGGGATTTTACGGAGTGTCTTGAACGCATGCAATGGCGGCGGGCGAAAAAATGTAAAAAGGCGACCCGATGTCGCCTTTTTGAGCAGCTGAAACCGATTACTTATACAGGTCGGCGCTAATGGTGATGTTACCGCCACGTTCCTGCCACTGGCGGGTGATGTGGTAGTATTTTGCCCCTTTCTTCGCCGCGCGTTTCGCAGTCTGGTAGGAGATTTCCGTCATATTGCCGTAGTTACCGGTGAATTTGATGCTATCAAACGGCACCATCTGCGCGGCGGTGATTTTGTTCACCTCTTCGACTTTAGTACCATTCGGCAGGGTGACAGTGTAACGTCCGCCTTTCGACGATTGGGTTTCATAGAACAGGCCTACGCCGGTGCCGGCGCCGACGGCCGCAGAGGAGGCCACGCCTGGGATCTCGACATTTTTAGCCGCTTCGCCGCCTTTCGCCAGAGCGGCGCGGCCGGCTTCGGAATCCGCTGGAATCGCATCAGGGCTCTGCAGTACGCGCTTCTGCGCATCCTTTTTATAGATATAAGCGGTGATGCGCTGGTTGCCGCCCTGGTTGGCGTCAACCTGGCGGACGATGAAGAAGGCATACGCGCCTTTGGCTTTCGCCGCTTTGGCGATGGCGTCGTTGACTTCCGGCTGGCTGCGGTAGAAGCCCTGTACGGTCACAGTGTCATACGGCATCAGCGTGACGGCCTGGTCTTTCGGCAGTTCCATCACGCCGTTAATGATACGGTTTTTCGGGGTATCCGCCTGCGGGGCGTTTTCTTTATAGAAATCCGCCGTTACGCGCCAGTTGCCGCCGTTGCCGAAATCTGAGGTGTCGACAACATAAAAGGAAGCTGCGCCATCTTTATCCGCCTTGCGGGAAACCGCCTGTACGGCATCGCCAATCGCGTTAAAACGGCCAGTGACGACGACGCGGTCATAGGGCTTCAGCGCTGCCGCTTGCTCCGGAGTCAGCTCGGTCGCTGCATGGGCAGACAACGCGGTGGTAGCCAGAAGAGCAGACGCCAGGAGTGTGTTCTTAAGCTTCATAAAAATAATCCTTTGCCTTGCGCAAACCATGTACTGGTATTGTTGTTGACTGAAAACAGGTGATTATTGCATTTAAACAACGTAACTGTCTGCGTCATTTTTCACTTCCCGCCCGATTCGTTCGTTACAAAAATATAACAAATACTGATATGTTGAAAAAACAGCCCCTTGAACAGCAAAATCGATAATCAATATCACTTTTATAAGTTAACGTAATGTTAATGCAATGATACTGACGGTAATAAATGGCGAATTAATCCCTCAGGTAAGCGAATTATCAGGTTCTGGCATAAAATTAAGGCAAATATTGCTGCCTGACGCAGTCAGGACTAATTTTTCTCAATAAAATCAAAAATTCTGTTTTAACGATGTAGATCACAATCGGTATTTTCAGTAGGTTATAAAAAGTTTGTTACTGTTTCATTTTCCAGATGAATACCTGAGCGGCGTTTTTGCGCCGCCGCTGGCGCATTTGTGAAAAAAATAAACCATCATCAAAAACCGATGGAAGGGAAAACTATGCGAATTGGGATACCAAAAGAGAGCTTAGCTCAGGAAACCCGGGCCGCTGCGACGCCGAAGACGGTCGAGCAGCTGCTTAAGCTCGGGTTTAGCGTGGCGGTCGAGAGCGGGGCCGGGAAACTGGCGAGCTTCGACGATGAAGCATTTGAACAGGCGGGCGCGGAAATCGTCAGCGCGGATAACGTCTGGCACTCCGACGTTATCCTCAAGGTTAACGCGCCGAACGATGCGGAGATTGCGAAGCTCAATCCGGGCACCACGCTGGTGAGTTTCATCTGGCCGGCGCAGAATCCGGATCTTATGGAAAAGCTGGCCGCTCGCGGTATCAACGTCATGGCGATGGACTCGGTGCCGCGTATTTCCCGCGCCCAGTCGTTAGATGCCCTGAGTTCGATGGCCAACATCGCCGGTTATCGCGCGATTGTCGAAGCGGCGCATGAATTCGGCCGTTTCTTCACCGGCCAGATCACCGCGGCGGGTAAAGTGCCGCCAGCGAAGGTGATGGTAATCGGCGCAGGCGTCGCCGGCCTTGCGGCGATCGGCGCGGCGAACAGCCTCGGCGCCATCGTCCGCGCCTTCGATACCCGTCCGGAGGTGAAAGAGCAGGTGCAGAGTATGGGCGCCGAGTTCCTTGAACTGGATTTTAAAGAAGAAGCGGGCAGCGGCGACGGTTACGCCAAAGTCATGTCTGAAGCCTTTATCAAAGCCGAGATGGCGCTGTTCGCTGCGCAGGCGAAAGATGTCGATATCATTGTCACCACGGCTTTAATCCCGGGTAAACCGGCGCCGAAGCTGATTACCCGCGAAATGGTTGACACCATGAAGCCAGGCAGCGTGGTGGTCGATCTGGCGTCGCAAAACGGCGGCAACTGTGAATACACCGTGCCGGGCGAAGTCGTGACTACCGCCAACGGCGTGAAAATTATCGGCTATACCGACCTGCCGGGTCGTCTGCCGACGCAATCTTCTCAGCTCTACGGCACCAACCTGGTAAACCTGCTGAAGCTGCTGTGCAAGGAAAAAGACGGCAATATCACCATCGATTTCGACGATGTAGTGGTACGCGGCGTCACGGTGGTCCGCGAGGGCGAAATTACCTGGCCGGCGCCGCCGATTCAGGTCTCCGCGCAGCCGCAGGCGGCGGCGAAAACCGTCGAAGCGCCAAAAGAAGAGGCTAAACCAGCTTCGCCGTGGCGTAAATACGCGCTGATGGCGCTGGCGATTATCCTCTTTGGCTGGCTTGCGAACGTCGCGCCGAAAGAGTTTCTGGGTCACTTTACCGTCTTCGCGCTCTCCTGCGTAGTCGGTTACTACGTGGTGTGGAACGTGTCGCACGCGCTGCACACGCCGCTCATGTCGGTAACCAACGCCATTTCAGGGATTATTGTCGTTGGGGCATTGCTGCAGATAGGGCACGGCGGCTGGGTCAGCTTCCTCAGCTTTATCGCGGTGTTGATCGCCAGCATTAATATTTTTGGTGGTTTCACCGTCACTCAGCGCATGCTGAAAATGTTCCGCAAAAACTAAGGGGTAGCACATGTCTGGAGGATTAGTTACAGCTGCATACATTGTTGCCGCTATTCTGTTTATCTTTAGCCTTGCGGGGCTGTCAAAGCACGAAACGTCGAAGCAGGGGAACCTGTACGGCATCGCCGGGATGGCGATTGCGCTGATTGCCACCATCTTTGGGCCGGACAGCGGTAACGTCGGCTGGATCATCGTGGCGATGGTTATCGGCGGCGCGATTGGTATCCGTCTGGCGAAGAAAGTCGAAATGACCGAGATGCCGGAGCTGGTGGCGGTGCTGCATAGCTTCGTTGGTCTGGCGGCGGTGCTGGTCGGCTTCAACAGTTATCTCGACCACGGACCGGGGCTCGATCAGGTGCTGGCGAATATTCACCTGACTGAAGTGTTTCTTGGCATCTTTATCGGCGCCGTGACCTTCACCGGCTCGATCGTTGCTTTTGGTAAGCTGCGCGGCAAAATTTCGTCAAAACCGCTGATGTTGCCGAATCGCCACAAGCTGAACCTGGCGGCGTTAGTCATCTCTTTCCTGCTGCTGGTGGCCTTCGTGCGTACTGACAGCACCGGAACGCAGGTACTATGCCTGCTGGTGATGACCATTATCGCCCTGGCGTTCGGCTGGCACCTGGTGGCGTCTATCGGCGGCGCGGATATGCCGGTGGTGGTATCGATGCTGAACTCGTACTCCGGTTGGGCGGCGGCGGCGGCGGGCTTCATGCTCAGCAATGACCTTCTGATCGTGACCGGCGCGCTGGTCGGTTCTTCCGGTGCCATCCTCTCCTACATTATGTGTAAGGCGATGAACCGTTCGTTTATCAGCGTTATCGCCGGCGGTTTCGGCACCGATGGCGGCAGTTCCAGCGACGATGAAGCAGTTGGCGAGCATCGTGAAATCAGCGCCGAAGAGACGGCGGAAATGCTGAAAAACTCGCATTCCGTGATCATCACGCCGGGCTACGGGATGGCGGTGGCGCAGGCGCAGTATCCGGTGGCGGAAATCACTGAGAAGCTGCGTGCGCGCGGTATCAAGGTGCGCTTCGGTATCCACCCGGTCGCCGGACGACTGCCGGGGCACATGAACGTGCTGCTGGCGGAAGCGAAGGTTCCGTACGATGTGGTGCTGGAAATGGATGAAATTAACGATGATTTCGCCGATACCGATACTGTACTGGTGATTGGCGCGAACGACACGGTGAACCCGGCGGCGCAGGACGATCCGAAGAGCCCGATCGCCGGTATGCCGGTGCTGGAAGTGTGGAAGGCGCAAAACGTGGTGGTCTTTAAACGGTCGATGAACACCGGCTATGCAGGCGTGCAGAACCCGCTGTTCTTCAAAGAGAACACCCACATGCTGTTTGGCGACGCTAAAGCCAGCGTGGATGCCATTCTGAAAGCGCTGTAATAGCGCAACGCTCTAAGCCGTCTCTGTTGAGACGGCTTTTTTATATAGACAGCGAAACCATGATTTGCTCATAAAGTGAACGGCGATGGGTGTTATACTATGCCTGTTTTTTCACCACACTGAGGATATTATGGATACCGAGTTAACCCCCACGCAGATGGCCATCGAGTACCTGCGCCGCGATACCGCTGTTATGACCCCCGCGCAGTACCTGAAGAAGCTCAAACTCCTCGAGCTCGAGTTTGCCGATCTGATGTCGCTTTCGTCGATGGAACTAAAAGAAGAGATCGACCTGGCCTGGCGTTTAGGTATCCACTAACGCATTCTCTAAGCTTGTTAAATTAGCGTTGATATCCGGGGCCGTATGGCCCTTTTTCTTTTTTAGCGGGCCGACAAAAAAATCCCCCGACGGGCGGGGGATGTTAGATATAATTTCAAACCTCATGAGACGCCGTTAGTCGTCGTCTTCATCGTCCAGTTCAACCGGGGTTTGATAAGCTTCCGGTTTCAGTACCAGTAGGTCGCAGCGCAGGTGGTCGATAACCTGTTCCGCGGTATTGCCGAGAAACGCGGCAGAAATACCGGTGCGGCCAACGGTGCCCAGCACCACAATCCCGGCCTGCAGATGTTCAGCTAAATCAGGGATAACCTCTTCCGGCAGCCCTTTCTCTACGTGGGTGCGGTTTTCATCGATGCTGAACTTCTGGCGCAGCGCTTTCATAGCCAGCAGATGCTGGCCGCGAATCGCATCGTTATAGATGCTCGGGTCAAAATCAGGTAATTCAATGGCGATGTTGATAGGCGTCACCGGATAGGCGCCAACCAGATGTACTTCGGTATGGTTAACCTGATCGGCGAGGGCGATAGTCTCCCGCACCAGTTTTTCATTGAGGGCGTTGTGATAGTTCTCTTCACTGGCCAGATTAACCGCTACCAGCGCTTTACCTCCTTCCGGCCACGGTTGATCTTTAACCATCCATACCGGGCATGGACATTTGCGCAGCAGGTGCCAGTCGGTCGGGGTGAAGATGACTGCTTCGAGTTTGTCGTGCTGATGGGCCATTTTCAGCAGCAGGTCGTGTTTATCGCTGATGATTTCCTGAATGATGGCTTCAAAGGGGCGGTTGTGCCACACCACTTTGATATCGATTGGCACCCCGGATTCAATGTAAAACTTGGCCTGTTCACGGATCCAGGCGCTGCGTTGGCTAATCACGCCCTGGCGCATCGCCGTGCGCTCGTCGGGCGACAGCAGGGTGGTCATTTCATAGGAAAAATCATAGATCGGCAAAAAGGCTTTGATGCGTCCACCAATCCGTTGGTGCAGATACACCGCGCGCCGTAATGCAGGCTGGTCGTCCTGGTTAGGGTCGATTACTACCAGCATGTTCTGATACTTCGCCATACAGGGTCTCCTTACAGCTGTAGCTACAGTCAGTCATTAAAAAGATAACCTATATGGATGAATTGAAACAGGGGATGACCCTGGCCAGATCAACAAATTAGAAAAAAATGTCGATCCGGCACAAGGTAGAAGAAAGTATAGCGGAGATAAATCAGGCGACGTTGCGCGCCTGGCCTGCCAGTTGCGCCAGCAGATCGCTGTTTTCGATGGTGATATATTTCCCTTTCACCGCCAGCATACCGCTTTTCTGGAAACGACCGAGCAGGCGGCTAATGGTTTCTACCGTCAGGCCCAGATAGTTGCCGATGTCGCCACGCGTCATGGTCAGGCGGAACTCACGCGGTGAGAAGCCGCGCTGCGCGAAACGGCGGGACAGGTTGTAGATAAAGGCCGCCAGCCGTTCTTCTGCGTTCTTTTTGGAAAGCAGCAGGATCATGTCCTGATCGCCTTTGATCTCGCCGCTCATCAGGCGCATCATCTGCTGACGCAGGTTCGGCATTTTACCGGAAAGATCATCCAGCGTTTCGAACGGAATTTCACAAACCATTGAGGTTTCCAGCGCCTGCGCAAAGCTTGGGTGCAGGGCGGTGCCAATGGCGTCAAAACCGACCAAATCACCCGCCAGGTGGAAGCCGGTAATCTGCTCATCGCCTTGTTCGGTGATGGTGTAGCTTTTGATGGTCCCTGAACGGATAGCGTACAGCGACTTCAGCTCATCACCCGCTTTGAACAGGGTTTGCCCTTTCTGAATAGGCTTCTTACGCTCGATGATATTATCAAGCTGATCCAGCTCATGTTCGTTCAAAGTAAAGGGGATGCAGAGCTGGCTAATGCTGCAATCCTGACAATGGATTGCACAACCACCAGACTGAATGCGTCGTATAATTCGCTTTTCCGGGATCATATGTCTGCTCAAGCTTTAATTGATATTGGTCAATTTTAACATCTTTTTGAGGAGCAAGTAAGTCTCGAAACCCGGAAAGACGCAATATTAGAAGGGGAAATATACCTTTCACCCTATCTCTTTGATAACAAGAAATTTATTAAGCGATCAATTATTGTAAAGTTACCTGTAATTTCCAAAAAAGGCATTATCTGTTAAAGCAGCAAATAGCCTTCATGGCGCAATAACCACTCTTTGCGCTGTACGCCCCCGGCGTAGCCGGTCATGGTGCCGTTACGGCCAATCACCCGATGGCAGGGAACCACAATGCTGACCGGATTGGAACCGTTTGCCGCGCCGACCGCACGGGCCGCGCCTGGGCGGCCGAGAGCCTCGGCTAACTGACCGTAGTGCATGACTTGCCCGCAGGGAATCGTGCGCAGCGCTTGCCAGACCTGACGTTGAAACGGCGTCCCGCCGGTGGCGGTCGGCAGGGTATCGATAATTGCGAGATCGCCATCGAAGTATTGCCGCAGCTTCGCGCTCAGCCCGCCCGGATCGCGCGCATCAAGACGTTCATAACCCTCATGGCGGTAGTGGATGTCGAGCAGTTGCTCCATACGGTCACGGTGCTGATCCCACTCCACGGCGCGCAGGTTAAATTGTTCATCGCAAATGACCCACAACGGCCCCAGCGGGGTATCGATTTTATCTTGCAGTAGCGTCAGCATCGGTCTTCCTTCTACGAGGTTATTTCGGCAAGAGCACACCATATCATGACGTGCGCTCTGCCAACTATACCTCCGAAAGGTCAGCAAATAATGAAAGGCTGTACTATTAATTTATAAATACGAATCGCAGTCATTTAAATTCCGTCATTCGATTGCCCAATCGCAAATTGCCGGAATAAAGGGACGGGGAGCAATGTTTATTTTTGCATTAACTAGCAGGCGCGGCAGAAAGAGCATTTTGCTACCTTTGTCTGGCGGCGAATTCCCCTGTGCGGAGGAGCGTTCAGTTCAAATCTCTATGCAGTTTGTCATACGCACGCGAATTAGCGTGAACTGGCTAATTCACCGGGAGGCACCCGGCGTCGCAGATAAATATACAGGCATTCCTTGAGTCAATTATTTTTCCAGCGCTTTGGCGCTGGTTTTTTTTAACCAACAGAAAGGTGGCGATATGCAATACATATTAACGGGAGTTGTTGTGTTGATTATCAGTGGGTTAGCTATCAATTTGCTGTCGTTGGCCATCGAAAGTCTGTGTAAAACGCTCCTGAACCGCACCACAATTCGTTAACTCACGCAGGCCCTCCCTGGCCTGTCGCTGCGTTAGGGCAAACGCGGATAGATGCCGGGACCTATCGGCAGCCCGACAAGATACCAGCCCACCAGCAGCAGTAGCCAGACGGCTAAGAAAATGAGTGGGTAGGGTAATACCAGCGAATAGTAGGTGCCCAGTTTGGCATCGGGCCGGTAGCGCTGTAAAAAGCCGAGAAACAGCGGCACAAACGGCGATACCGGCGCGAGCGGCAGCACGGAAGAGTCAGCGATGCGGAACAGGATCTGCGCAAACGCCGGGTGAAAGCCCAGCAGCATAAACATTGGTACAAAAATGGGCGCCAGAATCGACCAGATAGCCGAACCGCTGGCGATAAACATACACAAAAACGCCGACAGTAGCGCCAGGCCGACAAACGCCGGCACCCCATTCATCCCGGCGCTCTCCAGCACATCGGTCAGACCAACGGCCATGAATTTCCCCATGTTGCTCCAGTTAAACATGGCGACAAACTGGGCCAGCGGGAAGACCATCACGATAAATCCGGCCATCTCCTTCATCGGCTCGATCATTAACTGCGGCAGGTCAGCCTGACGGCGAATTTTGCCGGTGGCGATGCCGTAAGCTAAAGATACGACAAAGAAAAAAAGATAATCAGCGGCACAATGCCTTTAATAAAGGGCGAGGGCATCACGGTATGCTTGATGGGATCGCGCAGAATGCCGTTGTCCGGCACCACCATCAGCGCAATAACCGCCACAAACAACAGCGCCGCAATACCGGCAATGCGCAGCCCGAAGCGCTGTTCCGCCGTCAGCGTCTGTAGGGTTTCATCGCTCTTACCCTGCCACTTTCCTAACCGCGGCTCGACCAGTTTATCGGTAATCAATCCGCCGACCAGAGTAAGTACGATGACTGAGGTAGCCATGAAGTACCAGTTGTCGATGACGCTAACATGCAGCGAGGCATCGAGCGTTTTCGCCGCTTCGGTACTGATACCGGAGAGCAATACGTCGGTGGTGACAATGAGTAAATTTGCCGTGAATCCGCAGCCAACGCCGGCAATTGCCGCCAGTAACCCCGCCACTGGATGACGACCGACGGCGAGAAACATCAACGCCCCTAGCGGCGGCATAATGACCAGCGCCGCGTCGGAAGAGATATGGCTGAAAAAGGCGATAAATAGCACCATATAACTGGCGTAACGCGCGCTAACGTGCGATGACATCTTGACCATCAGCGATGGCAGCAGGCCGACGCGTTCGGCAAAACCGGCGCCGAGCACCAGCGCCAGAATCGCCCCCAGCGGCGCGAAGCCGCTAAAGTTTTTAATCACGTTTGGCAGAAACCAGTGCAGCCCTTCCACGCTGAGCAGATTCTTTACCACCACTCGCGAACCGTCGGTGGGGTTCTGTACGCCGACGTTTAGCGCCGACAAGATGGCGGTAGCGGCCATCAGCGCCACTATCAGATAGATAAACAGCAAAAATGGATGCGGAACCTTATTACCTATTTTCTCAACCCAGCCATACAGCTTACCGGTGGGGGAATGCGACGGTATGGATGACATACTCATGGGCGTTCCTCAGTTGTCGTTGTTGTGTTGGTTGCGGCATACCTCATGGGTTGTCAGCTGTTATTTTTATTGGCGATTGCCATCACGCTGTACGTTATCCCAGAGGCTAATTTTTCTTATTGTAAAATTGATGGTACGACGTCACGCGGGATCGGGCACTGGTATGGGCTTACCGCCAGTACCTGAGCCAGTTCCTGCTGGCTTGCTTCGAGCAACGACCTGTCGCTGAACAAACGAATCGCCGTTGCTCCCAGTATCTTACCCGCCAGCAGCATCCCTTTATGGGCGATGGAGGTTCTTCCCTGGCTTACCAGTTGCCAGCTGTGCAGCGGCGTACCGATGGCGAAGCAGGGGCTAAAACACTGGGCCACCGGCGCTTTCCAGCTCACGTCGCCGACGTCGGTAGATCCGGCCAGCACGTTTTCCGTCGCCGCCCACGGCGCGACTTCATCGATCAGCACCGTGTCGTGATGGCGGCGGGCAAACGCTTTTCCTTCTTCACCGCTGGTGCCGGCAATATTCTTCAGGCTGTTCTGTATATCGTTCACGCCGAGCGTGGCGCGAATATCCGCTGCGAAAGCGCGCTCTTCGTTACTCCATTGCGGCGTACCGTAATGACACACGGCCTGATACATTGCCGCTTCCAGCGTGCGATTGGGGAGATAGCTGGAACAGGCTTTTTCAAAACGACAGCTGACGCTGGTTTCGGTCATCAGCGCGGCACCCTGAGCAATTTTCTCAATACGGGCAAAGATTTGCTGCACGTCGGCCATTTCCGGAGCGCGAATCAAATACAGCACTTCAGCCTGCGCCTGCACCACGTTGGGCGACACGCCGCCGGTATCGGTAATGGCGTAGTGCACACGCGCTTTCTCGATAATATGCTCATTGAGGAAGTTACTGCCGGTGGTCATCAGCGTGACCGCGTCCAACGCGCTACGCCCAAGATGCGGTGAGTTTGCCGCGTGGGCGGCGGTTCCGGTAAAGCGCCACGCCGCCTGAATATTGGCCAGCGTGCTGGTGCTGAACATCCCGGCCCAGGCTTCCGGATGCCAGGTGAGGGCGGCGTCGATATCATCGAATAGTCCCTCGCGCATCATGAAGGTTTTACCCGAGCCTCCTTCTTCACCCGGGCAACCATAAAAGCGCAGGGTGCCCGAGCCGCCATGCTGCTGCAGCCACTGTTTCGCAGCGACAGCAGCGGCGAACGCTGCGGTGCCAAGTAGATTATGCCCACAGCCGTGGCCATTTTCCCCCGGCGTCGCGGATGTTGGTTCAGCACTGTGCGCCTGTTGGCTGAGTCCTGCCAGCGCATCAAACTCGCCGAGCAGGGCGATGACTGGTTTACCCTCGCCAAAGCTGGCGATAAACGCATTGGGGATTCCACCAGCGTGACGGCTTAGTTGAAAACCTTCCGCTTCCAGCGCGTCGGCCAACCGCGCGGCGGACCAGAATTCCTGGAATCGGGTTTCCGGATGATCCCAGATATCATCGGCAATAGCGCAAAAATCGTCGCGTCGCGATTCAATGATGTCATCAACAAATTGATAGATCTTTTCCATCACACACCTCGCTGCCAGGGAAAGTTGAGCGCGATGCGCGCCAGCGTCTCGACCGCGATGGTCATGACCCCTTCGTCGAAATCAAATTTCTCATTGTGATGTCCGGCGCTCAGTTCAGTACCGAAAATCATGTATGAAGCCAGTCCGCCGCGCTCCTGTACCCGCGCCATCATCAAAGTGGCATCTTCGGATCCCGCCGGCGCAGCAATATGATCCACCGCCTCTATCACACCTGGCACCTGTGCTGCCTGTTCACGTAGGTATTGCACCCACGCTGGAGAAGGTGCGCTGGAGGTCGCCGCGCCCATGAGCCGTAGTTCATAGCGGGCTTCATACATCGCTGCGGCGCCGGCAATCACGTTTTGCGCCCGCTCAAACACATACTGGTTGATAGCTTCCGTCTCGCCGCGGGTTTCGACTTTTATCAGCGCGGAAGAAGGGACTACGTTGCGCCCGGTACCGGCCTGCATAACACCGACGTTAACCCGCGAGGCGCCGGCGCTGTGCGGCGCGATGGCGTGCAGGGCGAGGGCGGCCTGCGCGGCGGCCAGTAGCGCGTTGCGCCCATCTTCCGGTTTGCCGCCGGCGTGAGCGGCGACTCCCTCGAATTGCACGTCGAATTTGGTGGTCGCCATAAAGTTGTCACCACCGCAGACCACGGTGCCGCTGGGGACGCCGGTGCCGATATGAATGGCGGTGAAGTAGTCCACGTTATCGAGCACGCCTGCCGCCACCATCGCGCGCGCGCCGCGGGTGCCTTCTTCGGCAGGCTGGAAAATCAGCTTGATGATCCCGTTGAGCCGATCGGCATACTGCTGTAGCACATGCGCTAAACCCAGCCCAATGGCGGTATGGCCGTCATGACCGCAGGCGTGCATCATTCCGGCGTTGCAGGAGGCGAAACCTGCGCGATGCGGGCGATGGCAATCGTCGTGTTGTTCGTTAAGATCGAGCGCGTCCATATCGACACGAAACGCCAGCGTCGGGCCGGGGCGGCCTGTGTCCAGGGTGGCGACGACGCCGGCGAATCCGCCTTCAAAAGCCGGTAGCCAACGTTCCGGCGCTCCCTGTTCGCGGGCGCGCTGGAATGCCTGTGCCAGGGTGGCGTCGTCGGGCAGCCCCATTCGGCTGTCGGCATCGATAACGTCGCGCCCGAGCGCCAGTTGATAACCGAGTCCGTCTAAGATCTCGGCAACCTTGCTGGCGGTACGAAATTCCAGCCATCCGGACTCCGCGTGCAGGTGAAAATCACGACGCCATTGCGTCATTTCCGGCGCCAGTTGGCTGATGAATTCATGAAGTTGCGGCATAACCCTTCCTGTCATATTAAAAAAGTGTGACGGCGTTCACGAAGTGATAGCTTTTGCTTATCACATACGCCTTTCATGCAATCTCACCCTTAACCTGCCACAGCATGTTCGATTACAGTAGATGTCATTTTCTTCTGTCTGATAAACAATGGTTATCATCTAAAGCATGTCATTTCAGATTAAATTTCATCAAATTCGCGCTTTCGTTGAGGTTGCCCGCGAGGGGAGTATTCGCGGCGCCAGCCGGGCGCTGGCGATCTCGCAGCCTGCGTTGACCAAGGCGATTAAAGAGCTGGAAGAGGGGCTTTCCGCCCAACTGTTTGTCCGCCGCAGCCAGGGGGTGGCGCTGACGGAAAACGGCGAAAGTTTTTACCAACATGCGAGCCTGATCCTTGAAGAGCTGCGGGCGGCGCAGGATGAACTGCTGCAGCGTCAGGGCGAGCAGGCCGGGCAGATTAATATTGGTCTCGGCGCCAGCGTCGCCCGTTCGCTGATGCCATCGGTGATCTGCCGCTTTCATCAGCAGCATCCGTTGGTGAAGGTGCGGATCATGGAAGGGCAACTCCTGGCGATGATTAATGAGCTGCGTCAGGGTGAGCTTGATTTCACTATCAACACCTACTATCCCGGTCCGTACGATCATGAATTCAGCTTTGAAAAACTGTTTGAGAAACCGTTCGCGGTATTCGCCCGCGCCGGACATCCGGCTGCGCGCGCCACTTCTCTCGCTGAATTGCTCGATCACCACTGGACGATGCCAACGCCGCGCGGCAGCTACTTTAAACAACTGCAGGAGATGTTTAACCAGGCCGGGCTGGCGCCCAAGGTCGATATCGTGTGTGAAACCTTCTCTTCGTGCATCAGTCTGGTGGTGAAGAGCGATTTCCTCAGCATTCTGCCGGTAGAGCTCGGAAACGATCCGATGATGGCGGATAAACTGGTGATGATCCCGATACGTGAAACGTTGCCCAGGGCAACCTACTACCTGATCCAGCGGCGCGATACGCGACCAACGCCGTTAACGGCTTCGTTAATCACCTTGTTTCGTCGTCAAAGCCGTCAATTGTTTCCTTAAAAATCCTGCGTGGGGCTATTTGCCGGCAGTGGCGGCTAAACGCGTTGAGGGGGAGGCGCGAGGCGGCTATAGTAGCAGGCGATAGCCGCTGGAGGAGAGACCATGAACCTTGACGACAAATCCCTGTTTCTTGACGCCATGGAGGATGTCCAGCCTCTGAAACGCAATAATGACGTACACTGGCACCGTGAGCGCAACGTGCGCGCCCCGCAGCGTATCGATACCCTGCAGCTCGATAATTATCTGACCACCGGCTACCTCGATATTGTGCCGCTCGCCGTGCCGCTGGAGTTCAAACGGGAAGGGCTGCAAAGCGGAGTGCTGGAAAAACTGCGGCGCGGAAAATACAGCCAGCAGGCAAGCCTGTCGCTCCTGCGCCAGCCGGTCGAACAGTGTCGGCAAATGCTGTTCGCCTTCGTGATACAGGCGCAAAAAGAGGGGCTGCGTAATTTACTTATCATCCACGGCAAAGGCCGTGATGACCAGGCCCACGCCAATATTATTCGCAGCTACCTGGCGCGCTGGCTGCCAGAGCTGCCCGAGGTACAGGCGTTTTGCGCCGCGCTACCGCACCACGGCGGCAGCGGCGCTTGTTACGTGGCGCTGCGTAAATCCGAACAGGCTAAGCAGGAGAACTGGGAGCTGCACGCTAAACGCAGCCGCTAGCGCAGCAGCAGCGTTAGCTCGCGGGCGGCTTTTTGTAATTCCGGCAGCACTCTGTCCAGCATTTCGCGGGTCGACATCTGGCCCGCGTGAACCCCGACGTTCAGCGCTGCTTCCACCTGTCCCTGCGGGTTATATAGCGGTACCGCCAGCGAACGCAGCCCCATTTCCAGTTCCTGATCGTTCAACGCATATCCCTGCTGATGCACGCGTTTTAGCTCCGCGCGCAGCTTATTCACCGAATCTACCGTTTGCGGGGTGTAGCGAATCATCGTCACCCGGCCCAGCATGTCGTTCAGCCGTTCTTCCGGCTGATGGCTTAACAGCACGCGGCCCATGGAGGTCGCCCACGCCGGCAGGCGGCTGCCGATATCAAGATCGATCGTCATAATTCGCGAACTGGAGGCGCGGGCGATATACAGGATATCGTCGCCATCGAGGGTGGCGATTGAGCAGGATTCATTGAGCATTTCGCTCAGATGCTTGAGCACCGGCTGCGCCGAGCGCGCCAGCGGCGTTGAGGCCAGCCAGGCGTGACCGAGGGCGAGGATCCGCGGACGCAGCTGGAAATTCTTACCGTCTTCGGCGTAGACGAATCCCAGTTTGCTTAAGGTATACAGGCAGCGCCGTACCGCCGCTCGGGGGATGCCGGTCTTTTGGCTGATCTGCGAAATCGACAGCACCGGGCGCTGCGGGGTAAAAGCCTGAATCACTTCCAGCCCCCGCGCCAGCGACGCCATAAAGTTCGGGTCGCCCTTAAACGGATCGCCGTCGCCCGCCACTACATCATCTGGATGCTTGTCCATTTTGTTCTCCGTATTTGCCATCGATCACATTCTTTCGCTAAAGATATACGATGTTCGATTATCGCACCATATTTCGATTATCGCCCTTGACCAGCATCGTTAAGCGGGTCACATTTTGTGCGAACAACGCATATAAGTGCGATTACCGCACGTTAAGGAGCGACCTGATGATTGATAAAAGCGTGTCGACGCTGAGTGAGGCCATTGCCGGGATCCACGACGGCGCGACCATCATGATCGGCGGATTTGGCCCCGCCGGGCAGCCGACGTATCTGATTGACGCCCTGATTGACCAGGGCGCCCGCGACCTAACCATTATTAATAACAACGCGGGTAATGGCGAAGTGGGGCTGGCGGCGCTGCTCAAAGCCGGGCGGGTGCGCAAAATGATCTGCTCATTCCCGCGCCAGGTAGATTCACAAATTTTCGATGACCTCTATCGCCGCGGCAAAGTTGAGCTGGAACTGGTGCCGCAGGGCAACCTGGCGGCGCGGATCCAGGCCGCTGGCGCAGGTCTCGGCGCGGTCTTTACCCCTACCGGCTACGGCACGCCGCTGGCGGAAGGCAAAGAAACCCGGGAAATAGATGGCCGCCATTATGTGCTTGAGTATCCGATTAAAGCTGACTTCGCCTTGATTAAGGCCCACCAGGGAGACCGCTGGGGCAACCTGGTCTACCGCAAAGCGGCGCGCAACTTCGGCCCGATTATGGCGACCGCCGCCAAAACCACCATTGTTGAAGTCTCGCAGCTGGTCGCCCTTGGCGAACTCGACCCGGAAAACATCATCACCCCGGGGATTTTCGTCCAGCGTGTATTCTCGCTGGAAAATCTGTCCGTCGCGCAAAGCGCCTGAGGAGCCGAACATGCAAAAACTGACTCGTGACGAAATGGCCCAGCGCGTCGCCCGCGATATTCCGGAAGGCGCTTACGTCAACCTTGGTATCGGTCTGCCGACCCGCATCGCCAACTATCTACCTGCCGATAAAGAGGTGTTCCTGCACAGTGAAAACGGGCTACTGGGAATGGGGCCGAAGCCGCAGCCCGGCGAAGAGGATCCAGAACTGATCAACGCGGGTAAAGAGTATGTCACCCTGCTGCAGGGCGGCTGTTTTTTCCACCATGGCGACTCCTTCGCCATGATGCGCGGCGGACATCTGGATATCTGCGTGCTGGGCGCCTATCAGGTTTCCGCCAGCGGCGATCTCGCTAACTGGAGCACCGGCGCGCCGGATTCGATCCCGGCGGTTGGAGGGGCGATGGATTTGGCTATCGGCGCCCGCCAGGTGTTTGTGATGATGGACCATCTGACCCGCGATGGCGAATGCAAACTGGTCGAACAGTGCAGCTACCCGCTGACCGGCGTCGGTTGCGTCAGCCGTATCTATACCGATCTGGCGGTCATCGATATTACCGACCGCGGCCCGGTGGTGCGCGAAATCTTTAATGGCCTCTCCTTTGAAGAGCTACAGCGCATCACTCCGGTGGCGCTGACTTTTGAACAACTGGCGGAAAGTGCGTAAGGAACCTATGATGAATCAGGCATTTATCTGTGATGCGGTGCGTACGCCGTTTGGCCGTTTTGGCGGCGCATTATCCAGTATGCGCGCCGACGATTTGGCGGCGCTGCCGCTGAAAGCGCTGCTGGAGCGTAACCCGGGACTCGATCCGGCGCTGATCGACGATGTGATCTACGGCTGCGCCAACCAGGCCGGAGAAGATAACCGTAACGTGGCGCGCATGGCGCTGTTGCTGGCCGGGCTGCCGCAGAGCGTTCCCGGCAGCACGATTAACCGCCTCTGTGGTTCCAGTCTCGATGCAATCGGCGTCGCGGCGCGGGCGATTAAAAGCGGCGAAACTCAACTGATGATCGCCGGTGGGGTGGAGAGTATGTCGCGCGCGCCGTTTGTGATGGGCAAAGCCGAGAGCGCCTTTAGCCGCTCGATGCAGATGGAAGATACCACCATCGGCTGGCGCTTTATTAACCCGCAGATGAAAGCGCAGTACGGCGTGCACTCGATGCCGGAAACCGCGGAAAACGTCGCCGATGAGTTTGCCATTTCTCGCGCCGACCAGGACGCTTTTGCGCTACGCAGTCAGTTACGTACCGCGGCGGCGCAGGAAGCGGGGCGTTTCGCCGATGAACTGATCGCCGTATCGGTGCCGCAGCGCAAAGGTGAGCCGCTGCGTTTCAGCCGCGATGAACATCCGCGCAGCACCTCGCTGGAGGCGCTGGCTAAACTGCGCGGCGTGGTCCGCACCGACGGCAGCGTTACCGCCGGTAACGCCTCCGGCGTCAACGACGGCGCCTGCGCGCTGCTGTTGGCCAGTGAACAGGCGATGTCGGCGAATGATTTACAGCCGCTGGCGCGGGTTGTCGGCGTGGCGACAGCGGGGGTGGCGCCGCGGATTATGGGCTTCGGCCCGGCGCCGGCGGTGCGTAAGGTGCTGGCGCAAACCGGGCTGACGCTGGCGCAGATGGATGTCATCGAACTGAATGAGGCTTTTGCCGCGCAGGCGCTGGCGGTTACCCGTGATTTAGGTCTGCCGGATGATGCCGCCCACGTTAACCCCAACGGCGGGGCCATTGCGCTGGGTCATCCGCTGGGGGCTTCCGGCGGACGTCTGGCGATGACCGCCGCTTATCAGCTGAAGCGTACCGGCGGCCGCTATGCGCTGTGCACGATGTGTATCGGCGTGGGTCAGGGGATTGCGCTGATTATTGAACGCGTTTAAGGAGTCGCGATGAGTTTGTTGACCCCCATGTTGCGCAGCAGTCCGTTAACCGACTGGTTCAGCGATGCGCAGCGGGTACAGGGTATGCTGGATTTCGAAGCCGCGCTGGCGCAGGCGCAGGCCGACTGCGGGCTGGTGCCGCAGGCGGCAGTCTCGCCGATAGTCAACGCCTGCCGGCATGCGCTTATCGATTTCGACGCGCTGGGACAATCGGCGGCCAGCGCCGGCAATCTGGCTATTCCGCTGGTCAAACAGCTGACTGCGCGGGTGAAAGCGCAGGATCCGGACGCCGCGCGCTATGTCCATTGGGGCGCCACCAGCCAGGACGCTATCGATACCGGCTTTGTTCTGCAACTGCGGGGCGCGCTGGCGGCGACGGATAGCCTGCTACAAAGCCTGATTGACGCGTTCGCCGAACAGGCGCAGCGCTATCAACATACGGTGATGCCGGGGCGCACCTGGATGCAGCATGCGCTACCGGTCACCTTTGGCCTTAAACTGGCGGGGACGCTGGATGCGCTGCTGCGCTGGCAACAGCGGTTGATTGAGATGCGCCCACGGGTGCTGGCGCTGCAGTTTGGCGGTGCGGCGGGCACGCTTGATTCATTGAAACAGCAGGCGCCGCAGGTGGCGCAGGCGTTGGCGCAAACCCTCGACCTGCAGTTGCCGGATACGCCATGGCATAGCCAGCGCGACCGTTTCCTCGAAGTCGGCGCCTGGTTCGCTGGCGTTTGCGGCACTCTGGGAAAATTCGCCAATGATTTTTCGCTGCTGATGCAAACCGAGGTTGCGGAAGTCGGCGAGCCGCTGGCGGAAGGGCGCGGGGGCTCCTCGACCATGCCGCACAAACGTAACCCGGTCTCCTGCGCGGCGATTCTAACCGCGGCGCAGCGCACGCCGGGGCTGGTCGCCACCCTCTACGCCGGCCAAATCCAACAGCATGAGCGCGCGCTCGGCGGCTGGCAGGCGGAATGGGAAACGCTACCGGAGCTGATTATGCTGGTGGGCGGGGCGCTGGCGCAAACTGACATGCTGGTGCGCGAGATGCAGGTTTTCGTGCATAAGATGCGTGCCGACCTTGATATCACTCACGGGCTGATTATGGCGGAAGCGGTGACCCTGGCGCTGGCGGAGTTTATCGGCAAAGCCGAGGCGCACCATCGTGTAGAAGCGCTGTGTCGTCAGGCGTTGGATCGCAATGGCTTGCTTGTCGATTTGCTGGCGGCCGACCCGCTGGTCAGTCAGTATCTCTCCCGCGAACGTTTAAACGCGCTACTGGATCCTGCAACGGCTACCGGTAGCGCCGAACGCTTTGTGCGCCAGGTACTGGCGCGTTATCAGGAGCAACATCATGAATCTTGATTATCAACTCGACGGGCCGGAAGGCGCGCCGGTTATCGTGCTGTCGAACTCGCTTGGCACCACGCGCGCCATGTGGCAGCCGCAGCTGGATGCGCTGACGGCGAATTTTCGCGTACTGCGTTATGACACCCACGGCCATGGTAAAACGACGAAAAATGGCAAGGTGACCCTGGCGCAATTGGGTGAAGATGTGATTGCGCTGCTCGATCACCTTAATATCGGTAAGGCACTGTTTTGCGGTATTTCGATGGGCGGGCTGACGGGATTATGGCTGGCGCGCTTTGCGCCGGAACGTTTTTATGCGGTGGCGGTGGCTAATACCGCGGCGCGGATCGGCGATCAGTCGGGCTGGCTTTCCCGCGCCCGCGCGGTGCGTCAGGAAGGGATGGATGTGGTTGCCGCGGGAGCGGCGGACCGCTGGTTTAGTGATAATTTCCGCCAGCGCGCGCCGGAGGTGGTCGAGGCGTTATGTCACCAGTTGACCCATAGCGACGCTGAAGGCTACGCCGCCTGCTGCGAAGCGCTGGCGGCGGCAGACCTGCGGGGAGAGGTCGGGCAAATTGCGATTCCGATGCTGATTATTGCCGGAGAAAGTGACCCTGTCACCACTGTCGCCGACGCTAACTTCCTGCATCAGCAGATTGCCGATTCCCAGGTGGTGGTGCTGAGCGCGTCGCATCTGTCGAATATCGAAGCGCCAGCCGCCTTTAACGCCGCGCTGAACGGCTTTTTGCTGGGGGAGCAAAATGGAAGATAAACAACGTTACCAGCAGGGAATGGAGGTTCGCCGCAAGGTATTAGGCGATGCTCACGTTGACCGTACGCTGCAGAACCTCACGCCGCTGAATGAGGAGTTTCAGGATTTCATTACCCGTTACGCCTGGGGAGAAACCTGGACGCGTCCGGGGCTCGATCACCATACCCGCAGCATGATCACTATTGCGATGCTGATTGCGCTCAACCGCGAGGCGGAACTTAAGATGCATCTGCGCGCCGCCTTTAATAACGGCGTGACCCGTGATGAGCTGAAAGAGTTGATTATGCATTCGGCGCTGTACTGCGGCTTACCGGCGGCAAACGCCACGCTGCACCTTGCGCAGCAGGTGTTTGCCGAGATCGACGCCGCGCAGGCGTAGGGGGCGGCGCATTGCGCCTTGTCCGGGCTACTAAATCGCACGGCGCTGTAGCCCCGGTAAGCGGTAGCGCCACCGGGGATTTTGAGTTGTAGGCCGGATAAGCGCAGCGCCATCCGGCATTACCTGGTGACGCTGCGTTGGCGTAGGATGACGTTATCTGTCGCCTTCCTGCGGCGCGACGGCCGGGGCGGTATACCAATCCTCTTTGGCGACCACCACCGCGCCTTTCGGTTGCATGACAAAATTGGGCGACATAATCTGCACGCCAAATTCGTTAAACACATCGATAATGCTGCTGTGCAGCGCGTTGCGCCCCTCCGGCAGCGTCGTTTCCGGTAACAGCCGCACCTGCAGTTCATACGACGTATACCAATCGAGCAATCCCAGTTTGCGAACCACCGGCGCCACCTGATGATCCACTCCCTGGGCGCGGTGGGCCGCCAGTTCCAGCATCGCCTGTACCTGCCGCCACGGCGTATCGTAACCAATGGTCACGCCGGTGGTGAGGTTGATTCCCTGTTGCGGGTCACTGGCGCTGAGATTGGTGATTTTACCGCTGACCACCACCGCGTTCGGCAGGGTGACAATATAGTTCTCGCGGGTCAGGATTTTGGTCGCCAGCATGCCGATCTCGCTGACCTTGCCTTCGTTATCGGCGATGCGGATCCAGTCGCCTTTATGCAGCGCACGGGTATAAATCAGCACCAGTCCGCTCATGGCGTGATTCATCACCCCCGCTGAGCCCAGCGTCAACATCAGGCCGAAGAACACGCTAATCCCCTTGAAGGCCAGAGAGTTTGCGCCAGGCAAGAAAGGATAGGCGGCGGAGAGCGCAAAGAGCCAGATAACCACGGCGATAAGCTTTCGCGTGGCGCCGACGGTTTCTGGATGCAGACCGGGGATCTGCAGACGCCCGGCGGCGACCTGATCCAACACCACCTTCAGCAGGCGGATGATAAACCACGTAATCAGAAAGATAAGCAGTACGATCATCAATCCCGGCAGCGCCGACACGATGGACAGCGAAATATCACGAATTACCCCTACTGACCACTCACCGAGCGATTCTCCCCATACCCGGGTCCACGGAAACAGGCTGAATACCCAACTCAGCCAGACATAACCCGCCAGTATCCCTAGCAGTACTAACAGCAGCGCGTATAACCGGCTCTCGACGTTACCGAGAAACCGCCGCCAGCTATGTGGGATCATGCTGCGTTTTTCGAGGATCCGTAGATGGAAAAAACGGCGCACTCGCCGCCATGAGCGAAAAGCGAAATAGCAGGCCAGGGCGAGGAGCAACGCGCCGGCGGCGGATTTCAGCGCCGCCAGCAACAAATAGCGGGTATTGTACTGTTCGCGCAGCGACGTCCTTTGCGCTTCCATACGGGCAAGAACGCGCTGCGCCGCCTGATCCAACGTCAGATCGTCGCCTTCATCGAGGTCAGCCTGGCTTAGCAACATAATAGGTTTGCCATTCATCAGAAACAGCCGCCCCGGCTGGTTGTAGCGGGTGACTGGCACCACCTGTAGCGGCTGGCTGATGTCGGCTTCGGTGAAGGCGCGTAGCGTATTGCGGATGCGCAGAACCCGTTCTTCCGGCGTGGTCTGGCCGAATGTAGCCTGTAGCATGACGATCGGTTGATGGAAAATAGCGACGGTTCGCGCCTGCTCGCGAGCGGTGGGCTGCTGACGAGGTTCTGCCGCGGAAAGCGGGAAGGCCAGCCATAGCAGAAAGCACGCCGTTAACAACGCCTGAATCCTGTTCATATGCGACACCAGAAAAGAGGAATTATTGTTATTTTTCAGCCGGTCAAACTCTGAGCGGCTGCTGGATTGAGCATAGTTCAGCGTCGGGTGAATTCAAGAATTAAGGGGGAGAATACGCCCGACGATGAGCCGCCGGGCGCGGAGGGGATTAGCCGTGTTGTTTACAACCGGCGCACTGCTGATTTTGGATCTGCTGGAAGAAGTCGTTACCTTTATCATCAACGAGAATAAAGGCCGGGAAATCTTCCACTTCGATTTTCCAGATAGCTTCCATTCCCAGCTCCGGATAAGCCACGCACTCGAGGCTCTTAATGCTCTGCTGGGCGAGTACTGCCGCCGGGCCGCCAATGCTGCCGAGGTAGAAACCGCCGTGTTTATGGCAGGCGTCAGTCACCTGCTGGCTGCGGTTACCTTTGGCCAGCATCACCATGCTGGCGCCGTGCGATTGCAGCAGATCGACGTAGGAATCCATTCGTCCTGCGGTGGTCGGGCCGAGAGAACCTGAGGCGTAACCGGCGGGTGTTTTTGCCGGGCCGGCGTAGTAGATCGGGTGATCTTTCACGTACTGCGGCAGCGCTTCGCCGTTATCGATAAGCTCTTTCAGCTTAGCGTGGGCAATGTCGCGGGCCACGATAATGGTGCCGTTAAGGCTCAGACGCGTTGAGACCGGGTGCGCCGACAGCTGCGTCAGGATCTCGCTCATCGACTGATTCAGGTTGATGCTAACCACATTGCCTTCACCCTGTTGGCGCAGGTGTTCAGGGATATATTTCCCCGGGTTGCTCTCCAGTTTTTCGATCCAGATGCCGTCGCGGTTGATTTTAGCTTTGATGTTGCGGTCGGCGGAGCAGGAGACGCCCATACCGATAGGACAGGACGCGCCGTGGCGCGGCAGACGGATAACGCGGATATCGTGGGCAAAATATTTCCCGCCAAACTGCGCGCCGAGGCCGAGATTTTGCGCTTCCTGCAGCAGCTCTTGCTCCAGCTGCACATCGCGGAACGCCTGACCGTGCTCGTTACCCGCGGTCGGCAGGTCGTCATAGTAGCGGGCGGAAGCCAGCTTAACGGTCTTCAGCGTCGCTTCCGCTGAGGTGCCGCCAATCACAAAGGCGATGTGGTAGGGCGGGCAGGCCGCGGTACCGAGGGTACGCATCTTCTCGACGAGGTAGTTTTTCAGCTTCGCCGGGGTGATTAACGCTTTGGTTTCCTGGTACAGATAGGTTTTGTTGGCGGAACCGCCGCCTTTCGCCATGCACAGGAATTTATATTCGTCGCCGTCGACGCTGTAGAGATCGATCTGCGCCGGCAGGTTGGTGCCGGTGTTGACCTCTTTATACATATCCAGCGGCGCATTCTGCGAGTAACGCAGGTTGTCTTCGGTATAGGTGTTATAGACGCCCTGCGCCAGCGCGGCTTCATCGCCGCCGCCCGTCCAAACGCGCTGGCCTTTTTTACCCATGATGATGGCGGTGCCGGTATCCTGGCAGGTGGGCAGCACACCTTTGGCGGCGATTTCGGAATTACGCAGGAACTGCAGCGCGACGTATTTGTCGTTTTCGCTGGCCTGCGGGTCGAGCAGAATGGCCGCGACCTGCTGCTGATGCGAGACGCGCAGCATAAAAGCGGCATCGTGGAAGGCCTGCTGCGCCAGCAGAGTTAACGCCTGCGGTTCAACCTGCAATACTTCCTGGCCCGCGAATTCGGCGACGGAGACGTGCTCTTTGCTGAGCAAATAGTATTCGGTATCGTCATGCGCCATCGGGAACGGGTCTTGATAAACAAAGGGTTTCGTCGACATATTCACATACTCCATAAAGATAAAAACCGCCGGGGGAAGACCCGGCGGTTATGAATCAGAACATCATGGACATCCACGGATAGCCAATCAGCAGCAGGGCGGCCAGGAAGATGGCGCCGAAGATGGTGCCGAGGCGCCAGTAGTCTTTGGTTGGCAGGTAGCCGCTGCCGTAGTAAATCGGGCTCGGACCGGTACCGTACGGGGTGATGATGCCCATCACGCCCAGCGAGGTCACCATCAGCAGGACGAAGACTTGCATATTCATGCCCGGGATAGTCGAAGCGATGGTCAGCATGGCCGGCAGCAGCGCGGTAGTGTGCGCGGTGGTGCTGGCGAACAGGTAGTGCAGCAGATAGAACGCCAGCAGCAGGACGATGGTCGCAACGCCCGGAGAAATACCGCTCATCAGCGCGCCGCCTTCTTTACCCAACCAGGCGATGAAGCCAGTGGAGGAGAGACCGTCAGCCAGCGCGACCAGCGTGGCGAACCAGACAAAGGTATTCCATGCCGCTTTGTTGTTGGTGATATCGCTCCAGGACAGCACGCCGGTCCACAGCATCAGCACGATAACCAGCAGGGCAGCCAGCGCCGGTTCAATCCAGTCGGCGGCGAAGATCCACATCATCAGTGCGAAGCAAACAAACACCAGCAGCAGGATTTCATTGCGCGACAGTTTGCCCAGTTTTTCCAGTTCACGAGCGGCCCACAGCGGTACTTCGTTATTGATTTTTACTTCTGGTGGATAGAACCAGTACGCCAGCAGCGGCATGGCCAGAATCAGCAGGATACCCAGCGGCAGGAAGGCGATAAACCAGGTACCCCAGGAGATGTTGATACCGACGATGCTTTTTACCAGCGCCAGCGCCAGCAGGTTCGGCGCCAGCGCCGACAGGAACATGGAACTGGTGATACAGGCGGCGGTAATGGCTACCCACATCAGATAAGAGCCAATACGGCGTGCGCTCGGATCGTTAGGTTTAGAACCGTACAGCGGCGGCAGGTTAGCGATAATCGGGTAGATGGTCCCGCCGCTACGTGCGGTGTTGGACGGGGTAAACGGCGCCAGCAGCAGGTCAGCGAAGGTAATGGCGTAGCCCAGCGTCAGGCTGCGGCGGCCAAGATATTTTACCAGAATCAGCGCCAGACGGCGGCCGAACTGGGTTTTGTCATAGCCGGCGGCGAACATGAACGCGCCGAAGATCAGCCACACGGTAGAGTTGCCAAAGCCGCTCACCGCCCATTTAAATGACGCGCCGGCCAGCTTAAAGCTCGGCGCCGCCATCTGTTCCGGACTGAACAGCAGCCACTGGCTACATAAAGCAATCACCACCACCCCGGTGATACCGATAACGGCGCCCGGCAGCGGTTCGAAGATAAGGCCGACGATAACGCCGACGAAGATAGCAAAATAGTGCCAGGCGAATGGCGGTAAGCCGTCAGGCACCGGGACGAACAGCAGCAGTACGGCGACGATAATGGGCAACGCCATCATGATCAGACGTTTATACGCCGCGTTAGACGCGGCACCGGCAGGCGGTATGGTTGTCTTTTTCTCTTTCATAATGAGTATCTGCTAGTAGTTGAAAATACGGTTCCGTCTTCGCTTACAACACTCGATTTTTTTAGTTGCGAAAGTTTCTTTAATTATTAATGGTCGAGATTGCTTATTGCTTAAACGGTTATTTAACGCGTTTTTCGCGGCGTTAAATTAAATTCATTGGGTATTTATATATTGCGCTTTCACGTTGCATTGCAATTGATCGAGATCAAAAAAAACAGGTGATCTGGATCTTTTTTTCGTTTGGCAATAACCACATATGATGATGTGGTTATTATCATAAAGAAACGGAAATTGTTAAATGATCGAGAGGGTTATAACGCTTTATATAGTGAGTGTTTATTTTAACTGGTTGATATATATGAGTTTTATTTACCTTTTTGTGCTTTTGATAGGTTAACAAAAGTGACCGAAATGTTATCATTCATTTGTATTATGTAAATGCGATATATAAATTTAATAATACAATAGAGGTATTGCTGTTATTGCAGGTATTAAATAGTTTTTTAACTAACGTAATTAATTTGGTAACTAAAAAACGCGCTATATTATTGGCATGACAACAGGAATGAAAATAAACAATCAATAAAATTTCCGTCACCCAATTCTGAATTTCAATATTTAAAATCTGGAGTATTAATATGACCAGTAACGAACGAATTCTGCAGCCATTTACTTTACCGAATGGGACTGAACTGAAAAACCGTTTGCTAATGGCGCCAATGACCACCTGCACCGGTTATTTCGATGGTACCGTCACCAGCGAGCTCGTTGAATACTATCGCGCCCGCGCCGGCAGCATCGGGACTATCATCGTTGAATGCTGCTTTATTGATGATTATGGTCTGGCCTTCCCGGGCGCTATTGGCATTGATAACGATGAAAAAATCGCCGGGCTGGCGAAAATCGCCGAAGCGATAAAAGCGGAAGGCTCGAAAGCGATTCTGCAGATTTACCACGGCGGCCGCATGGTTGACCCACAGTTGATTGGTGGTCGCCAGCCGGTGGCGCCGAGCGCCATTGCCGCGCCGCGCGACGGCGCCGCCATGCCGCGCGCCCTCAGTGGTGAAGAAGTCGAAGGCATGATTGCCAAATTTGGCGACGGCGTACGCCGCGCCATTCTCGCCGGTTTCGACGGCGTCGAAATCCATGGCGCCAACACCTATCTTATTCAACAGTTCTATTCGCCGAACTCCAACCAGCGTGACGATGAGTGGGGCGGCAGCCGCGACAACCGTGCCAGATTCCCACTGGCGGTGCTGGACATCACGCATAAAATGGCCCGCCAGTACGCTGACGATGCCTTTATTATCGGCTATCGCTTCTCGCCGGAAGAGATGGAAGTCCCGGGGATCCGCTTCGATGACACCATGTATCTGCTGGAGAAACTGGCCGCCCGCGGCGTCGATTACCTGCACTTCTCGGTTGGCGCGACGCTGCGCCCGTCTATCGTAGATACCAGCGATCCGACGCCGCTGATTGAAAAATACTGCGCCATGCGTTCTGAAACGCTGGCGCAGGTGCCGGTGATGGGCGTCGGCGGGGTGGTTAACGCCGCTGATGCCGAACAGGGCCTCGATCACGGTTATGATCTGATGGCCGTCGGCCGCGCCTGCATCGCCTATCTGGACTGGGCTTCACGTATCGCCGCCGGCGAAGAGCTGGAACTCTTTATCGACAGCACCCAGCGCGAGGCGCTGCATATTCCGGAACCGCTGTGGCGTTTCTCGCTGGTTGAGGCGATGATCCGCGACATGAGCATGGGCGACGCGAAATTTAAACCGGGGATGTTTGTCGAAACCGTTCAGGACGATGCCAACGAACTGGTCATTAACGTCAGCCTCGAAAACGATCGCATTGCGGATATTGAACTGGCCGCAAGTCCAGTACAGAGCGTTGAATTTACCACCAGCTTCGAAGAGATCCGCGAACGTATTCTGACCGCCAACACGCCGCACGTCGACGCTATCTCCGGCGCGACCAGCCAGAGCGAAGCGGTGAAAAAAGCCGTGTCCAAAGCGATGCTGAAATCCAGCAAAGCGCTGGCTGCGGAAGAGGGCGGCAACGATGCCGCGCCGAAAAGCTATGACGTGGTGGTGGTGGGGAGCGGCGGCGCCGGTCTGGCTGCGGCGATTCAGGCCCACGACGAAGGCGCCAGCGTGCTGATCGTCGAAAAAATGCCGACTATTGGCGGCAACACCATCAAAGCTTCCGCCGGGATGAACGCCGCGGAAACCCGCTTCCAGCGCGTCAAAGGTATTCAGGACAGTAAAGAGTTGTTCTATCAGGAAACCCTGAAGGGCGGCCACAACAAAAACAACCCGCAGCTGCTGCGCCGTTTCGTTGAAAACGCGCCGCAAGCCATTGAATGGTTGGCGGACCGTGGGATTATGCTTAACGATATCACCACTACCGGCGGGATGAGTATCGACCGTACCCACCGTCCGCGCGATGGATCGGCGGTTGGCGGCTACCTGATTAGCGGTCTGGTGCGTAATATCACCAAACGCGGTATCGATGTACAGCTGGATACCTCGGTAGAAGAGATCCTGATGCGCCACGACGAAGTGAGCGGCGTGCGTCTTATCAACGATGAACAAGAGATCATCGACGTGCAGACCAAAAGCATCATCGTGGCAACCGGCGGCTTCAGCGCCAACAGCGCGATGGTGGTGAAATATCGTCCTGACCTCGAAGGCTTCGTGACCACCAACCATAAAGGGGCGACCGGTAGCGGTATTGCGCTGCTGGAGCGCATTGGCGCCGGCACCGTGGACATGGGCGAAATTCAAATTCACCCGACCGTCGAGCAGCAGACCTCGTACCTGATTTCCGAATCGATTCGCGGCGGCGGCGCTATTCTCGTTAACCAGCAGGGGAACCGCTTCTTCAACGAGATGGAGACCCGCGATAAAGTGTCTGCGGCGATTATCGCGCTGCCGGAACACTATGCTTACATCGTTTTCGACGAGCATGTGCGGGCGAAGAACAAAGCCGCCGACGAGTATATCGCCAAAGGCTTCGTCACCAGCGCCAGCTCGCCGCGTGAACTGGCGGAGAAGCTGGGGATGGATTACCATGCGTTCCTCGCTACCCTGGAATGCTACAACGGCGCGGTGGAAAAACAGCACGATGAAGCGTTTGGCCGCACAACCGCGCTGCGCGCGCCGATTAACGAAGGCCCGTTCCACGCCATTCGTATTGCCCCAGGGGTGCACCACACTATGGGCGGCGTGACCATTAATACCGATGGCGAAGTGCTGAATGTGGCGCAGCAGCCGATTCGCGGCGCCTACGCCGCGGGTGAAGTGGTTGGCGGTATCCATGGCGGTAACCGCATCGGCGGTAACGCGGTCGCGGATATCATCATCTTCGGTACCCTCGCGGGCCATCAGGCGGCGAAACGTGCCAGAGGATAATAGGTAATTGCTGATGCCGGGCTGGCTTAGCCGCCCGGTTTATCCCTTCTAAGGAGAGCCCGATGTCCGATAACCGCGTCTATAGCTACTCCGCCGTGCTGATGGGTTCGCCCATCCTGCTCAAACTCTATTCCCACGATGAGGCGCTGGCCTCCCGCGTATTTCAGTTAATTAAACGCTACGAAGATCTGCTCACCGTGAACCGGGCGCAGTCGCAGGTGATGGATATCAACCATGCCGCCGGGCGTCATCCCGTTACCGTTAGCCGTCCGGTGTATCAGCTGATTAAGTGCGCTAAATCCGCCAGTATGGTGCGCGACAGCGCCTTTAATCTGGCTATCGGCCCGCTGGTTAAACTGTGGCGCATTGGCTTTCAGGGGCATCGCGTGCCGTCGGCGGCGGATATAGCGGCCCGGCTGCCGTTAACCCGCCCGCAGGATGTCATTCTCGATGACGAAAAGCAGAGCGTGTGGCTGGCGCAGGCCGGAATGGAAATCGACCTTGGCGCAATCGCCAAAGGATATATCGCCGACCGGGTACGCGATTACCTGGGCCAGCAGGGGATCGAACAGGCGCTGATTAATCTCGGCGGCAATGTACATACGTTAGGGGAATGGGCGATTGGGCTGAAAAAACCCTTTGCCGCGGCGCAGGAACTTATCGGCTCGATTGCCGTTAGCGGGCAGTCGGTTGTCACTTCAGGCACCTATGAACGCTATTTCGAGCAGGATGGCAAACGCTGGCACCATATCCTCGATCCGCGCAGCGGCTATCCGCTGGATAACGAACTCGACAGCGTAACGGTTATTTCCGCGGATTCACTGGACGGAGATATCTGGACCACGCTGCTGTATGGCCTTGGCGTGGAGAAGGGCTGCGCGGCGTTGCGCCAGCGGGACGACATTGAAGCGATTTTTGTCACCAAAAACCGCGACGTAATTCTGTCGTCACCGCAGCGCATCCGCTTTCAACTGCTCGACAGCGGCTACCAGATTACTGACTGTACTGCTTGAGCAGGCCATACTGCTCGGCGACCAGCCGGTAGCGATACACCGGTCGGCCGGTCGCGCCGTAATGGATGGTGGTATAGAGAATATTGATCTGCGCGAGCCAGATCAGATACTTGCGGCATGAGACGCGCGAGATATTCACCGCCGCCGCCAGCTCATCGGTAGAGAATTCCACATCAGGGTGGCTATCAATCCACTGGCACAGCGTGCGTAGAGTTTGCGCCGTTAAGCCTTTCGGTAGCTTACGCGCGTCAGCCGCTTCCGGCGTGCCGCCGTGCAACAGACGATCGACATCCGCCTGCTCGTAATAGGGCTGGCCGGTCATCAGTTTGCGTTTTTCACGCCATGCGGTCAGCGCTTCTTCAAAGCGCGGGAACTGGAAGGGCTTAATCAGATAATCCACCACGCCATAGTGCATAGCGGTTTGGACGGTGGCGGCATCGGCGGCGGAAGTTATCATAATCACGTCGATGGCGCGTCCGCTGGCGCGAATGGTCGGCAGCAGATCGAGGCCGTTATCCTGCTGCATGTAAACGTCCAGCAGCACCAAATCGATCGCCATCTGCGGGTCATTAATCATCTCCTGGGCTTTGCCGAGCGTCGACGCGGTGCCGCAGCAGCTGAAACCGGGGATGCGCGCCACGTACAGGCGGTTCAGCTCGGCAACCATCGCATCGTCGTCAACAATTAATACATTTATCACGCTTTTTTCCTTTTACTATCCCAGGGCAGGTGAACAAAAAATTGGGTAAATACGCCAGGCTCGGACTCGACGGACAACGTGCCGCCGAGTTCGTGGAGCTGCTGGTTGGCGAGAAACAGGCCGACGCCGCGATTTTCGCCTTTGGTGGAGAAGCCCTTATTAAAGATGGCGTCGATATTGGCCGCCGGGATCCCCGGGCCGTCGTCGCTCACTTCGCCGCTTAACCAGCCATCCTGATAGTGCAATAGCAGGCTCACTTCGCCTTCCTCCTGGCTGCTCATCGCGTCCAGCGCATTTTCAATCAGATTGCCCAACACCGTCACCAGCACGGTGACCTGTTTTTCATTTGGGCAATCCGGCACCAGGCTCTCTTCGGCGAGGTTCAACGTGAAGCCTCGCTCTTTGGCGCGCTGGATTTTACCAATCAGGAAGCCGGCGACCACCGGCGATTTTATCCGGTGCTGAATTTCGCCGATATCGGCCTGATAGGCATGGGCGGTTTGCAGCACATATTCTTCCAACTTGTCATAGCTTTTCATATTCAGCAGGCCGAGGATCACGTGCAGCTTGTTCATAAACTCGTGCGAAGTGGTGCGCAGGGCATCGACGTAGCTCATCATGCCGTCCAGCCGCTGCACCAGTTGACTCATCTCGGTCTTATCGCGGAAGGTGCTGATCGCGCCGACGATGGCGTTCTGGCTGCGCACCGGGACGGTATTGCTGATCAGCAATAAGCCATTACAGCCGAGCGCTCGGTCATAGATAGGCTCGCCGCTACGCAGAACTTCCTGCAGGTCCGCAAGCAGCGGGGTGCGATCGATGCTTTTATCCGGCCCGCTAAGTAACATGCCGCGGGCGGCCGGGTTAATCAGCGTGACCTGGCCGCTGCTATCCACGGCGATCACGCCTTCTTTCAGCGAGTGCAGCATCGCTTGTCGCTGCTGGAACTGGGTGGAGATATCCTGCGGCTCCAGCCCCAGCAGAATACGTTTTAAGCCGCGCACCAGGGTCCAGGTGCCGATAGCGCAGACCAGCGCGCTGACCAGAATGGTCAGCAGAACGTCCCAGCGGCTATTGGCGATCTGTTCGTCGACTTTACTCAGCGAAATACCTACCACTACCACGCCTATCTGCTGATGCTGTTCATTGAATACCGGGGTAAACACGCGCAGCGCCGGCGCCAGTACGCCGTGGTTAATCGCCACGTTTTCCCGCCCGGCGAGGGTCGGGCGGATATCCTCGCCGATAAAGGGTTTACCGATGATGGCGCTATCCGGATGCGAATAGCGAATGCCGCGCATGTCGGTCACAATCGCGTAAAGCAGGTCGTTACGCCGGGTAATGGACTGCGCCAGCGGCTGAATAATATTGCTCTGCGGCGGCTCGCCGAGACCGCGCTTCACCTGCGGCATATCGGCCATGGTGCGCGCCACCGCCAGCGCCGTCTCTTTTAAGCCGTCGCGAGTGGCGTTACTGATTTGCATAAACCATAGCGCGTAGACCAGCAGCAGCACCGCGCCGATAACGCTGCCAATCATCAGCGTGACGGCGGTACTTAATTTCAGGCTGCGGGCGCGCTTGCGGGCGGGCGGCTGTAGCTCGGCTTCCTTCATGACAACCCCGATCGATTCGTTGAACGATCATTATCGCCGATAGGGCGGCTTTCATAAAGCCGTGTAATAACAGTAAAACCGGCGTACCGGGTATCCGTTGCCTGACATGCGTAGCCCTCATGCTCGGATAACGCGCAATCGCGCTGCGATTAGGTGTCGGGTGAACAAACTGTGACCTCCGTGGCGGTAAAGCCGTGAATGAAGGCTTTACACTGGCTGCATCAATCAAATAGCCGTGATGAATGAATGGATATGTCACCGCTATTGATTTCGCCGCAGTGAGTTCGGTTTTAAATGGAGGTTTTATGAGCAGTAAGCCAACCGCATCAATGCTGGAACGACGCCACCCGCAAACGCGCCATATCGATACGCTCGCCACCCTCGATATGCTGACCCTGCTGCAGCAGGATAACAAACAGATAGCCGTTGCCATCGATGCCTGCCTGCCGCAGATTACCCGGCTGGTGGATAACGCCGCGGCGACCCTGAGCCGGGGAGGACGGCTGGTGATCGTTGGCGCCGGGGCATCCGGGCAGGCGGCGTTGCAAACGGTTAATGACTATTCCCCTGAAGCCAATCACTCACTGGTGGCGATGATCGCCGGTGGCGAAGGGAGCGCGCTGCAGGCCGCCGAGCGGGCGGCTAACGATTATGACGCGGGCTTACGGGATATGCAGCTATTGTCCCTGAGCGCTAACGATATGCTGCTGGCGCTCACCGTCAGCGGCAAAACGCCGTGGGTGTGGGGAGCCATGCGTCACGCCTGGTCGCTGGGGACGCCGATTGCGATCCTGACGCAGCAGCCTGATAGCGAAGCCGCGCAGCTGGCGGATATTATGATTGCGCCGCAGACCGGGCCGGAAGCGGTGGCGGGTTATGGCAATCCGAAAGCGCAACTGGCGCAGCGGCAGATCCTCACCCTGTTAACCACCGGCCTTGCGGTACGCAGCGGCAAAGTGTTCGGCAACCTGCGCGTTGATCTACAGGCAACCAGCCCGCGCTGGGAGGAGCGGCAAATCGCCATGGTGATGGCCGCCGCAGAGTGTACGCGCGCGCAAGCTAAAGCCGCGTTGGCCAGTTGCAATCAGCATTGTCGGACGGCGATTCTGATGCTAATGACGGGGCTCGATGCCTGGCAGGCGCGGGATCTGCTCAGCGAAAACAACAACCATTTGCGTGTCGCCCTGGCTGAAGCGCAAGAGAAAACGCTCAGTAACGTTAATTAATCTCCTCGCCGCGCCGGTTTGTTAAATAACTAAATAAACCGGCGCTATATTTCTTATCGCCCCAATCATCCTGATTTTCCGTCGCTATTTTTCACAATAACTGCCAGCGAAATAAATAAGCTGCTTTTTTAAGTTAAAAAACTGTTTAATTAAAATATCGAAGTGTAAATGATATTTTAAAATAAAGTAAAAGTGCGTTAATATGATGGCTCTTATTACACTTTTGCTACGCGATATTTCTATTATGCCTGCAATTAAAAAAACGATTATATCTATGACCGCATTAGCGATGTTCGTCAGTACGGCGACCTACGCAAATGGCGATACCTCGAAAAAAACTGACTTTCTGCTGATCGGCGGCGGCATCATGAGCGCCTCGCTGGGCACCTGGCTGCAGGAGTTGCAGCCGGAGTGGAAACAGGTGATGGTGGAGAAACTCGACGGCGTCGCGCTGGAGTCCTCCAACGGCTGGAATAACGCCGGTACCGGTCACTCGGCGAATATGGAACTGAACTACACGCCGCAGCGTGCAGACGGTTCTATTGATGTCAGCAAAGCGCTGGATATCAACGAACAGTTTATGATTTCGCGCCAGTTCTGGTCGGCGCAGGTCAAACGCGGTATTTTGCACGACCCGCACTCGTTTATTAATTCCACGCCGCATATGAGTTTCGTGTGGGGCGATAATGTGGATTATCTGCAAAAGCGTTATAACGCGCTGCAGCAGACCACCTTATTCCAGGGAATGAAATTCTCCACCGATCACGCGCAAATTAAACAGTGGGCGCCGTTGGTGATGGAAGGACGCGATCCGCAGCAAAAAGTGGCCGCGACCTGGACGCCGGTCGGTACCGATGTGAACTACGGTGAAATTACCCGTCAGCTGATCGGTAGCCTGAAAAAGAGCAGCAACTTCTCGCTGCAGACCTCTTCTGAAGTCACCGATTTTAAACGCAATGCCGACAACTCCTGGCACGTGACGATTAAGAACGTGCAGAGCGGTGAAGAGCAGGCTATCGACGCCAAATATGTCTTCATCGGCGCCGGCGGCGGCGCGTTGAAGCTGCTGCAGAAAACCGGTATTCCGGAAGCGGACAACTATGCGGGCTTCCCGGTAGGCGGCTCATTCCTGATGACCGAGAACCCGGAGCTGACTAAACTGCACCAGCAGAAAGTTTATGGTCAGGCTTCAGTTGGCGCGCCGCCGATGTCGGTACCGCACCTGGATGCTCGTTACCTCGATGGTAAGCGCGTGGTGCTGTTCGGGCCATTCGCCACCTTCTCCACCAAGTTCCTGAAAAACGGCTCGTTCTTCGATCTGCTGAGTACCACCACCACCAGCAACGTACTGCCGATGACCCACGTTGGCCTCGACAACTTCGATCTGGTGAAGTACCTGATTAGCCAGGTTATGCTCAACGATGATGACCGCTTTGCGGCGCTGAAAGAGTACTACCCGAACGCGCGTAAAGAAGACTGGAAACTGATTCAGGCCGGTCAGCGCGTGCAGATCATCAAAAAAGACGCGGAGAAGGGCGGCGTGCTGAAGCTCGGTACCGAAGTGGTGGTCGATCAGCAGAAAACGATTTCTGCGCTGCTCGGCGCATCGCCAGGTGCTTCCACCGCCGCGCCGATCACCCTGAACGTTCTCAAGCAGATGTTCCCGCAGCAGTTTAACTCGCCGGAATGGCAGAGCCGCATTCGCGCTATCGTGCCGAGCTACGGCGAGAAGTTAAACGGCAACGTGGCCCTGACCCAGCAGGTTTGGGATGACACCGCCGCGGCGCTGCAACTGACCAAGCCTCCGGTCATTCAGATGCCAGAGACGGCGCCGACCGCGACCGCCAAACCGGCAGAGACGCCGCGCGAGGCCTCGCCGCAGCACGATATGGCGCTGTAACGACGCATCCAGGCAGTGAACAAAAGGGAAGACCATGGTCTTCCCTTTTTGCGTTTTTTACCGGCTGAGGCCGCGCGCTGCCTGCAACTTTGGCCTCATAAAAGATATACTGGTTTGAATTGAAATAAGAAAATTAAACCAGGGGTGTGGAAGGGTTATGAAAGACGATATCAACCAGGAGATCACCTTCCGCAAGCTATCGGTCTTTATGATGTTTATGGCGAAGGGCAATATCGCCAGAACCGCCGAAGCCATGAAGCTCAGCAGCGTTAGCGTTCACCGCGCGCTGCATACGCTCGAAGAGGGAGTCGGCTGCCCGCTGTTTGTTCACAAAGGGCGCAACCTGCTGCCGCTGCAGGCGGCATGGACGCTGCTCGAGTACTGCCAGGATGTGATGAGTCTGATGAGCCGCGGGCTTGAGGCGACGCGTAAAGTCGCCGGCGTCGGTCAGGGACGGTTGCGCATCGGTACCCTCTATTCGCTGACGCTGGAAACCGTTCCGCGCATCATCATGGGGATGAAGCTGCGTCGCCCGGAGCTTGAACTGGATCTGACGATGGGCTCCAATCAGATGCTGCTGGATATGCTGGAAGACGATGCCCTTGACGCTATCTTAATCGCCACCAATGAAGGCGAGTACAATAATTCGGCTTTCGACGTGGTGCCGCTATTTGAAGATGATATCTTCCTCGCCGCGCCGGCGACGGAACAGCTGGATACCACTCAGCTCGCCGACCTGCGCGATTACGCCGATCGTAAATTTGTCTCGCTGGCGGAAGGGTTTGCGACGTATGCCGGATTTCAGGAGGCCTTTCATGTAGCCGGTTTTGAGCCGGAAATCGTGACCAGGGTGAATGATATCTTTTCGATGATAAGCCTGGTGCAGGCGGGCGTCGGGTTTGCGCTGCTGCCGGGGCGCATGAAGAAGGTTTACGAAAACGATGTGCAGCTGTTAAAGCTGGCGGAACCCTATCAGATGCGCCAGCTGATCTCTATCGTCTATTCACATCATCGCGAGCGCGATGCCGACCTGCTGGCGCTGGCGGCGGAAGGGCGCATGTACGCCCGCAGTATTAATCGCTAAGCCGCTGCGCCAGATGGCGGGCGACGTCTACGCCGCTGCGCTCCAGCGAAATTGTCTCGCCGCGCCAGCCCGCCTGGCGGGTCAGGCAGGTGAGCACGCCGCCGGGCGGCATCTCGATTGCCAGCCTTGCGTCGCGTTCATCAGCGGCGATCATCGCCTCCTGCCAATGCACGGTGCGCGCCATGTTCATCGCCAGATCGTCGGCGATCCGCTGCGGATCCCACAGCACGCGCGCCGTCGAGCCGCTTAAATAGGCGCGCTGAGGGCGCGTTAAGGTGACGTCGGCAAAGGCTTTTGCCAGGGCTGCGGCAGGTTTATCCAACAGCGCGCAGTGCGACGGCACGCTGACCGCCAGCCGTTGGGCTTTACTGGCGCCAGCCTGCAGCGCCAGCTGCGCCACCTCGGCCATGGCGTCATCGCGCCCGGCGATCACGATTTGCGTTTCGGCGTTCAGGTTGGCAAGATAAACCTCGTGGCCCTGCATCAGCGCCTCAACCCGCGGGCGGGTCAGCCCCATAATCGCCGTCAGCCCGTAACCTTCGGGATAAGCCTGCTCCATTAAATCGCCGCGTAGCGCCACCAGGCGCAGCGCGCTGGCGAAATCGAGCGCGCCGGCAATCACCGCTGCCGGAAACGCGCCGATAGAGAGCCCGCTGACCATCTGCGGATCCACGCCCTGGCGCTGTAGCTCGCGCGCCCAGGCTACCCCGGCGATCAGCAGACAGAGTTGTACTGCACGGGTATGCTTTAGCGCGTCGGCGCTATCGAGGGTATCGACTTCATCCCCCAGCACGGCGCGCGCCTGGGTGAGGATAGCCTCGCGATCGGGGATTGCCGCCAGCATTGCGGGGCGCTGGCCGCCCTGACCGGGAAAAGTAAATATAATCTTCATCATTCCTCCCTGTGCCACGGCGTCGCGGTTAAGCGCGCGCCGCGGGATGTTTTCAGCAGCGCGCGGCCATCGCGCAGCCACTCATTAAGGGCGAAGGCGCCGTACAGTGTTTCTATCTGGGTATCGGCGCGGCACGGTAGTTGGGCCACCCGGGCCTGCCATTCCAGCAATGCCTCGCGGTCCAGCGGCTGCGGCGCGCGGATCAGCAAATCCAGATCGCTTGCCGCATGCAGCACCGGGATTTCGGTTGCCAGCGCGTAGCCGGTACTGCCGGTGACGCCCCAGCCCCAGGGCCAGCGGTGTAAGATGAGGGCGATAGCCGCCTGGACCGGCGGCTGCGAGACAAACGGCGAGCAGAGTAATGCTTCGCGCTCGACAAGCGTCTCCGGGGTGACGCTGCGCACGATATTGCGCGGCTGAACCCAGCCGGCGGCGCGCTGTTCGCGCTTCATGCCCCGCACCCCAACCGGGATGCGGGCCTGGCCGTCAACGTCGCGCCTCACCACCACCGGCAGCGCGGCTCGCCACTGTTGAGCCACCCACGGCTCGGCAATGTCTTCCAGGGCGCTGGCGTGGTTTAACCAAACTAAATCGTGAGGACGCGGCGTTGATGACATGGTTTACAGTCCTGAAGTCAAAGAGATAAACAGCGGTAGCGACAGGATACACAGAACCGAGCTTAACAGCAGCACGGCTTCAGCATCCGGAGACTGCACGCCGAAGCGGTTGCCGAAGACCACGCCGAAGAAGCCGGCGGCCAGCGCAATCATCAGGATCGCGGTAATGGCGATAGAACCGTGCAGACCAAGTAACATCACCAGACCCCAGGCAATAAACGGCTGCACCAGCAGTTTTACGATGGTTGATGTAGCGATCAGCGCATTGAGCTGCAGTTTACGTGCCGACAGGATCACCCCGGTGAGGAACAGCGCGGCGGCGGTGGCGGCCAGGCCCAGCGGTTTGATTGACGCCAGCAGCAGGTCCGGCATTTTAATACCGATCGCGGAAAGCACCACCCCAAGCAGCGGGCCCCAGACGATCGGTTTTTTCACTGAACGCCACATCAGCACCGGCAGCATCGCCAGCGTAGAACCGCTGTTTTCATCCGCGGCGCGGGCTTTTTCACGCTCCAGAATCAGCAGGCAGAACGGGGTCATCAGTACCGAGCCGCAGGCGATAGAAACCGCCACCGACAGCGAGGTTGACGCGCCTTCACCCAGCACGCTGCCGAGGATCGGCAGACCTAACGCGGCATAGTTTGGCAGGGCGACGGTGAGGGTCAGCACCGCGGCATCCTGCGGCGTGCGTTTGAACACGCTGGTGGCGAGGAAGTAGATTGCGGCATAGGTGATCCACATCGCGCCGGTCAGCACCAGCACCAGCGGCGACTGGGCGACGATACCGGCCCACGGCGTTTGTACCGTCGCGCTAAACAGCGTGGCGGGTAAGGCAAAATCCATTACAAAAATATTAAGCAGCGAGACGTTTTTGTTATCTACCATCCCGGCCTTACCGGCCCAGAAGCCCAGCAGCATAATGACGAAAATCGGGGCAAGAGCATGAATAATCACATAAGTCATAAATCACCTGTAAATAAAATAGAGTACTGGCGCGATTGTTATTTTTTCTAAAAGCCGTCCCTTCCCGGAGCGTTTATTCCGCGCTCCGGGAGACTGCTTCCGGCAGGTTTTCTTCTACTACTTACGTACGAACGTCTTACCAGCTGGCGCGCATGCGATCGCGAACCAGTTGCGAGCTGCGGCGGTTTTCCGCGCCCAGACGGCACTTCAGTGAGGTATCGGTGCGCGCGTCAGCGATGGCGTCGCGCAGGGCACGGCTGACCAGTGACAGATCGCCTTCGTCTGGCGCATCCGGATGGTTGATATCGAGCAGGGCGGAGAGCAGGCCGAGCGTAGCGTAGTTGCTGACGTCGTAGGCCATCGGCGGGATCGTCGCCGCCAGTTTCTCCAGCGCCTCTACGGTACGCAGCGTAATGCGCGCTGCCGATTCTTTACCCATCGCGTGAACCAGCACGCCGCTATCGTTAAAGGCGATCAGGCGGTTGGCCTGATAGCCGTGGGCCAGAAACGCCCCGGACATCGCTTTTCCGACAATCAGGCCAATCACCGGGTGGCCGGCAAGACGGGCTTTGGCGTAGGCGCCTGCCGCCCCGGCCAGGGCCTGGTGGATGCCAAAGGCTTCTTCGCGGCGGCCATAGGCCTGGCTCGGGACATCAATTACCGCGACGATCGGCCGTTTGACAGGCAGATCGGCGTCGGCGGCGATGGTTTCGTTGACCACTTTCGCCAGCGTCCAGCCTTCCAGCAGGCCGACTTCGCCGCCGGCGGCGCGCGGATAGTGGTTGTTAGCGTCAGGCACCACGGCGATAAAGCGGACGTTTTCGCCATCAATCTGGCCATCTGCGACCTGCACCGAAGGGCACAGACCACTCATCAGCGGCGCGTCGGGCGCCAGTTTATTCAGCCACAGCGCGGCGCGGTTTGGGAACTGACTCATTATTTATCCTCCCGGGCAAAAAGCTGTTTAATCTGCGCGGTATCCGCCTGCTGGCGAGTATCGAACTGGCTCAAGCGACGCAGATAATCGTCATAGTTGTCGCTGCGGTGCTGTGCCGGTACGCCTTTGGCGATCGCCTCATTCATTGCGGTTTTAACGGCGTTAACGCCATCGTTAACCAGCGCGTCGACCAGCCCGCTGGCGGTGCGAATTTCGCCGCCGGTCATGCTCCAGATAAACGGACGGTTGCGGGAGTCGTACTCTTCAATGCCGGCTTCCTGCTCGATAACCTGCGGGCCGTTGAGGCCGAGACGGGCTTCACGGGTGACGATAAGGTAGCTGCACAGCGCCGCGGCGATGGACATACCGCCGAAGCAGCCGACGGTACCGGTAATAATGCCGACCACCGGGGTGTAGCGACGCAGGTCGACAATCGCGGCATGAATATCGGCGATGGCGGCCAGACCGAGGTTGGCCTCCTGCAGACGTACGCCGCCGGTTTCGAGGCACAGCACCGCCTGGGTCGGGATACCGTTGCGGTTATCTTCCGCCGCCAGCTCCAGCGCGGCGGCCATTTTGGCGCCGGAGACTTCGCCCATACTGCCGCCCTGGAAGGTGCCTTCGATGGCAATCACCACCGCAGGTTGGCCGTTGATCGTGCCTTTGGCGACCACCATACCGTCGTCGGACTGTGGGACGATGCCCTGCGCGCCGAGCCACGGCGACATAATGCCTTCAAACGGATCCAGCAGTTCGCGGTAGCTGCCGTCGTCCAGCAGGGCGTGGGCGCGTTCGCGAGCGCGCAGTTCGATAAAGCTGCGATCGTTACGCATGAGCGGCCTCCTCAAATACTTGTTCAATACGAATACGAGCGACGCCCGGCGTGGCGCCGAAGTCGTGGATAATCAACTGCCCGGCGGGCAGACCGTTGATCAGGTTCAGCCTGTCGAACAGCGCCTGCCAGCGCGCCTGGCTGTTATCCACTGAGGTGGTGATCTGTACGTTGAGCGTGGCGCCCTGTGCGGCGGTATAAAGCACTTCCATATCGCCTGAACCTACGACTCCTGCCAATGCTTTGCCGCTGAGGGCGCGGTTGGCAGGAAATGACAATGTAATCTGTTCCATAACATCCTCTGAATGCGTTAGCCGGAAACCCGGTCGAGAAACAGGGTGGCGGCAAGGAGATCGGCCGCGCCACCCGGCGAGGCGTTTTGCGCCAGCATCTGCGCATCAAGGCGCGCCAGCGCGGCGCGACCGGCGACGCTGGCGCAACCGCCCGCCGCCAGAACCTCGCGGGCGCCTTGCTGCATGGCATGCAGCCCGTTCATGCCGGCGCGCGACAGCACGCAGGTATCGCTCAGCGAGGTCATGATGGCCATCAGCGCATCAAGGCGCGCCTGCTGCTCGCTGGCGCCTCGCGCCCGGCTCTGTTGCAGTTGCGGCAGCGCCAGGGCGGTAACATGCGGAAATCCGCGCTGCGCTTCCTCGCGTGCCCCCGGCACCTGCCAACGGCGGCTGGCGCGCAGCCCCTTACTAAAGCTTTTCGGCGCGAAACCGTCAGGCAGGCGGGCAAGGGCGGCGGCGGTCCCGGCGATCGCCTGTGATTGACCCTCTCCACCCAACATCGCCACCGCGCTGACCAGCAGGCCCAGCGCCCAAATGGCGCCGCGGTGGGTGTTAACTCCACCTGTCGCCATCATCATCTGCGCTTCACCTTCGCGACCGAGGCGGCCGACGGTTTCGCGCAGGGCGATATCAGCCGGACGCTGCCAGCTTTGCTGCGCCAGTGCGTGAAAGGTTGGCTGCAGGCTGCGGGCGGAGCGTTCCATCAGGTCCAGATTGAGATCCTGATGCGCGCCGTTGCCGCGACTATCGACCAGACCCGGTTTCGGACTCAGGCGGGCTTCGTCAATCAGACACGCGCTGGCGGTATGCGCCAGCCAGCTGACGCGGCTTTCTGCGTGTAGGGGGGAGAGATTTTTCATTACCAGCTCCGGAATTTTGCCGGTGGGTTGTACAGTCCGTCGGACCACTCCACCAGCTCGGCGACGCTGCCGGCGGCCAGTAGCGAGCGGGTGGCATCACTACGGCGAATGCCGATATCTTCCGGGTACACCACTTTGCCGCTCTGGCGCAGCGCGGCGACGCGTTTGGCGTCCACCCCGAGGCCAATATCGGTGATCCCGGCCACCGCGGCGACCATCGCCCGGCGCTCTTCAAGGCTCTCCGCGCGGTACAGGTAGGCGATACCCTCTTCGGTCAGCACGTGGGTCACGTCATCGCCATAAATCATCACCGGCGCCAGCGGCATGCCGGAGGTTTTGGCGACGTCGACCGCATCGAGCGTTTCAACGAAGGTCGGTTTTACGCCGGCCTGGAAGGTTTCGACCATCTGCACCACCAGTTTTTTACCGCGCTGCATCGGGTCTGGTTCGGTGATCATATTGAGCCAGGCCGGGGTGGCGTGGCGGCGACCGTGCGGGTCATGGCCCATGTTCGGCGCGCCGCCGAAACCGGAAAGACGACCGCGGGTGACGGTTGAGGAGTTAGCCAGACCATCAACCTGCAGGGTCGAGCCGATAAACATATCTACCGCGTACTGACCTGCCAGCTGACAGAAGGCACGGTTGGAACGCATTGAGCCATCCGGGCCGGTAAAGAAGATATCCGGGCGGGCGCGGATATACTCTTCCATGCCCAGTTCGCCGCCGAAGCAGTGCACGCTCTCCACCCAGCCGCTTTCGATGGCCGGGATTAAGGTCGGATGCGGGTTCAGCGTCCAGTGTTTACAGATTTTGCCTTTCAGTCCGAGCTGTTCGCCGTAGGTGGGCAGCAACAGCTCGATGGCGGCGGTATTAAAGCCGATGCCGTGGTTAAGCGACTGCACCTGATGTTCCGCGTAGATGCCTTTGATCGCCATCATCGCCATCAGAATGTGTTCTTGCTTAATCAGACGAGGGTCGCGGGTGAAGAGCGGTTCAATGAAGAACGGTTTGTCGGCGACCACCACGTAATCAATCCACGAGCCGGGAATATCGACGCGCGGCAGGTCGCATTCGTCGTCCACCAGTTCGTTGACCTGGGCTATCACAATGCCGTCGTGGAAGGCGGCGGCTTCCACCAGCGCTGGCGTATCTTCAGTACTCGGTCCGGTATACAGGTTGCCTTTACGGTCCGCTTTATAGCCGGCGATCAGCGCGACGTTTGGCGACAGATCGACGTACAGGCGGGAGTAGAGTTCAATATAGGTATGGATGGCGCCGATTTCGAGCAGGCCATCTTCCAGCAGCTGCGAGATGCGCAGGCTTTGCGTGCCGGAGAAAGAGAAATCCAGTTTACGGGCAATGCCTTTTTCAAACAGGTCCAGATGCTCACTGCGCCCGACGCTTGGCATAATCATATGCAGGTCGTGGATTTTCTGCGGATTAACCTCGGCGAGCATGCGGGAGAGGAAATCAGCCTGCTTCTGGTTGTTACCTTCCAGTACTACCCGGTCGCCAGGGGCGAGCAGATTTTCCAGTACGCTGACCAGTTGGTCAGTGGGGATGACTTTGCCGGCAATCTTCGTTTCGGCCAGCCGCCGCTGTTTTTCCGTCCGGCGACGGTTCCAGACCCGTCCCGTCGTTTGTTCAGCATTCATTGTTAACCTCCTGATTCGACAAATCGTTTCGTTTGTCCTGGTGGAAGTTAGTGTGCGATGCGCGGCGCTGTGCATCAATTAAGCACGCCGGCTAATCGTTAGCTTTAGAGTAATGATTGGATGTGCCCATTTGTGATGGGGATCAATAATAAAAAAGGAGTAACGGTCTAAGCGGAAAAGATGAAAGGAGGGAAGGCTGGCGGATAGGCCAGCCAGATTGCCGATTATTCTTTACTTAAGTCACTGAGTAAGAAGGCAATACTCTGCCCGCCGTTGGTTTGCTCAAGGGCGATTTTCACAATGATGGTCAACGGCACCGACAGCAGCATGCCGACCGGGCCCAGCAGCCAGCCCCAGAATATTAACGACAGGAACACCACCAGCGTGGAGAGCCCCAGCCCACGGCCCATGATACGTGGCTCGAGAATATTGCCGAACACCAGGTTGATAATCAGGTAACCGGCAGTGACGATCAGCGCCTCATACAGGCCGCCAAATACCATCACCTGCAGAATCGGCGGGATGGCCGCCAGTACCGAACCGATATTGGGAATATAGTTCAGCGCAAAGGCCAGTAGCCCCCACATAAAGGCGAAGCGGACGTCCAGCAGCGCCAGCATACCCCAGACCACCAGCCCGGTGACCAGGCTAATCGCGGTTTTCAGTACCAGGTAATGTGAGACGCTATCTATCGCCCGCTGAATGGCGCCCATTCCCTCAACCGGCCGCGACATTAGCTGCTGAAGCTTGGCGGGCAGCTGCGGCACTTCCAACAGCATAAATACTACGGTGAGAAGCAACAGAAAAATGGACGACATCGCATTCGACAACTGGGTCAACAAGCTGGTAACCAGGGTCATCACCGCGTTGGGATCGATATACTTATTCAGCTCAATGGCGGAGACGGTAAAACCAAAGCGCTGTAGCCATGGGGTGACCGTCTTTAGCGGTTCGGCCAGCGACGTGCGGTATTGCGGCAGGGTGCGCGCCAGTTCGTTAAGCGAGGTGCCAAGCGACGCCAGCAGTACCACCGCCAGTAGCACGATAGCGCCCACCAGTAGCGAAATCGCCAGCACTCGCGGCACCCGACAGCGTACCATCAACTGGACCAGCGGATTGATCACCACCGCAAGGAATAGCGCTAAGATAAAGGGGACGATAATGTCGGCGGCAAAACGGATGCCGGTAAGGATGATAACCAACATGCCCAGCATGATGACGATCTTGAGTCCATTTAGGGTGATGATGGGTTTGGCCATTGGGTTCCTTACGGTGAAGATGAAAACGTCCTTGATCATAGCGACTTTGCTATACACGTTTATGATGGAGATCAGTTTGAGAAAATACTAATTGAAATCGCTCGTTAGACGTAAAGAATTGCAAATTCTTTGAGTTAATATTAACACTATGGTAAAAATTTACTTGTGTTTAACTACCGAGGACAATTTTTTTCCGCAATGACGAGAAGCAACACCGCGGATAATTGTAATTTTATGAACAATCAGTTCAGCCTTTATTTTTCTACTCATCACGCATTACCTTTCATCCTTTCCCGATTTGCTGGCGAACAGCACTGGCGCTCCGCGCTATAGTCCCATTCTCTCTGCCTGAGCTGGCGCACCGCGCACGGCTAAAACTACGTCAGAATTTTTTCGGTTTACTCTCGTAAGCCGTCATGGATTGTATTCTCAAGCAGGAGAAGGGATTATGTTTTATTGGATTTTATTAGCCTTAGCTATCGTCGCTGAAATAACCGGCACGTTGTCTATGAAATGGGCAAGCGTCAGCGGCGGTCATACAGGTTATATTTTAATGCTGGCAATGATTGCGCTTTCCTATATTTTCCTGGCCTTCGCCGTTAAAAAAATTGCTCTCGGTGTGGCGTATGCGCTATGGGAAGGTATCGGTATTTTATTGATTACCGTATTCAGCGTGCTGCTGTTCGATGAAAGCCTGTCAGTGATTAAACTCGCCGGACTAGCAACGCTGGTCGCCGGGATCATACTGATTAAGTCCGGCACAAAAAAGGCGGTGAAACAGCGTGAGGAGACAGCTCATGCAACAGTTTGAGTGGATTCACGGCGCCTGGCTGGCGCTGGCTATCGTACTGGAAATAACCGCGAACGTATTGCTGAAATTTTCCGACGGCTTCCGTCGTAAGATCTACGGTATTCTGTCGCTGGCGGCGGTGTTAGGGGCCTTTAGCGCCCTGTCGCAGGCGGTAAAAGGTATCGACCTGTCCGTCGCTTATGCGCTGTGGGGCGGATTCGGGATTGCGGCCACCATTGCCGCTGGCTGGATCCTCTTTGGTCAGCGTCTGAACCATAAAGGTTGGGTTGGCGTCGTGCTGCTGGTGGCCGGTATGGTATTGATAAAACTGGCCTGATATGATGCCGCCTGCGTTCGCAGGCGGCAAATTCTGTTCTCTGTATTACGCTTAAAAAAGCAGATTCGGCATCTTTCTGTACGCCGCTATGAGGACAGCACATGATTCCTTTGCCTGGCTGGCGGAATATTCCCTCTGCCAAAATCCTTTCCATTCTGGTATTTCTTGCCGGCCTGGGCCTGGTCGTCTCTGTGATTTCTCTTTTCTATTTGTCGCAACATCTGGTCAGTATTAAAACTAATGAAATAGATAAACACCGTTCGATGCTTTCGGTAGAAGGCGCCGTGCAGACATCGGTGAACCGGGTGCTGTCATTGGTACTGGATAATTCGATTTGGGATGATGCGGTTAAACAAACCTATACGCCCCATCTTGATGCACACTGGCTGTATGATTCGTGGGGATCGGGTTTTAAGATTAATAATCTCTACGACGGCACTTTTATCCTGGATGAAAACTATCGCATCTTGTGGGGGGCTTTTCGCAGCGAGCCATTTACCGAATCCGATATTGGTTTTTTCGGCAGCGGGTTACAAACCCTTATCGAGCTGCACGCGGATGTGCTGAGACGCGGTAAAAATGCCTTTGCCGGAATCACCCGTACCCGCGCGGGCATTGCGTTTGTCGGTATCGGCTTGATTCGCCCGACAATCGGCCGCTTACCGATTTATGATAAAACCCGTCGCTATCTGGTGATTACCCGCCACATTAATCCAACCATGCTGGAAACCCTGGGGAACACTTTCCAGATTAATCGTCTGCATACGACGCAGTTTGCCGGCGAATACAGCGTACCATTACGCACAGAGGGCGGGGAGACGCTGGCCTATCTGAGCTGGCAACCGCGCCTTCCCGGTGCGGAAGCGGCGCGCGCCGCGTCAAACAGCATCAGGCTCATTGCCATTCTGGCGGCAAGTTTAATTTTGCTGTTTATCATGCTGAGTAGCCTGGGGCTTTACAAGCTGGCGCGCGGCGAACAGCAGGCGCGAAAAAATGCGCTGATCGATTGGCTGAGCCTTTTGCCGAACCGTCGGGCATTGATTGAACGTTTAAATGCGATGGGCGAATGCGGTAAGAATGAAATGCAGAGCGTGGTATTTATCGATCTCGATGGTTTTAAAGACGTCAACGATAACTACGGCCATGATACTGGCGACGCGCTGATTGCCCATATCGCCCGCGAATTACGCGATCGGGTTCCGGCGGGGGCGATGCTGGCGCGGATGGGCGGGGATGAATTCGCCATGACCATGAGCGGCGAACATGCGGTTAATCAGGCCTCAGCATTCGCCCTGGCGGTGCTCGAATTATTAAAAACTCCCGTTGCGCTCAGCGCCCGGAAAATATATATCAGCGCCAGTATTGGTATTGCCAGCGGGGTGCCGACGCAGTGTTCCAGTACTGAGTTGTTTCGCCGTGCGGATATGGCCATGTACCACGCGAAGAAAAGCGGTAAGGGAAGAGCGGCCTGGTATGATGACACCCTTAACGAAACGCGTCAGCACCAGCTGCACATTGAAAATGGTATCCGCGAAGGTCTCGAAAAAGGCGAATTTGATGTCTGGTATCAGCCGATCGTCAATGCCGAAACGCTGGTGATGGAAGGCGTAGAGGCCTTGCTGCGCTGGCCGCGACGTCCTGAAGGCCCGCTGGCGCCGGATGCTTTCATCCCCATTGCCGAAAGCAGCGGATTGATTTATGCCTTGGGCCAGTTTGCGCTGTCGCAAGCCTGTTACGATCTCGAGACGATGGGGGATTTACTCCTTTCCGTCAATATATCCCCGGCGCAGTTCCGCGACCCGGAATTCGAAACTCGGGTGATCCAAACCCTGGGACGCTGTCAGTTTCCTGCCCGCCGCCTGCAGCTTGAGGTAACCGAAAGCTACGTACTGGAAAACCCGGAGCGCGCTCGCGTGGCTATCGAGAACCTGAAATCGTTAGGTATCGCCGTCGCGCTGGATGATTTTGGCATTGGCTATTCCAGTATTGGTTATCTACGCAGCTGTCGTTTTGATAGCCTCAAGATTGATAAGTCGTTAGCCGGGGTGGTGGATGTCGACCCGCAGGCGGCAGAACTGGTGCGCGGCACGGTACGTATCGCTAATGCGCTGGGGATCACCGTGGTTGCTGAAGGGGTAGAAACTCAGCAGCAGCTGGCGCTGCTGCTGCGGGCGGGATGCGATCGACTTCAGGGATATTATTTCAGCCAACCGATGCCGATCGATTCATTGCTTCAACTGCGCCAGCAGCAGGGATAATCACTCGTTAGCCAGCGCTTCCAGCTTGTCGAGAAAACCGGTCACGGCAATAGCCCGGTTATCGGCGCGATAGCGATCTTTCGGTCCCGGCGCCGAGCTTTGCACTGCAATGACCTGCCAGCCGTTGTCCGTTTTTAACAGCAGCGGAGAACCGCTGTCGCCCGGTAGCGTATCGCATTGATGTGATAGAACTGAGGCTTGCGCCCATCCCGTCACCAGACAATCCTGGTGGCTATAGAGGCTATCCAGATGATCTTCCGGGTAGCCGGATTGCGTCACTTTGCGGTCCGTTGCTTTCAGCGCCGCGGTCAGCGCTTCTTTATCACCGCGAAACACAGGAACAGGCGTAATGCCGCCGGGCGCGTAGCGCAGGACGATCAGGCCAAAGTCCCAGGGGGCTGCGGAAGAGGGGACAATCCAGCCATCGCCGTCCGCTTTAAGCCGTTTGCCTAGCGATGGGTCGGTACGGCCGTCAATCCCGTGAATTTCATAGACCCAACTGCCCTTACGCGAGATAAAACGCAACGCAACGGCCTTGTCCGGCTTTCCTTTCGGCGGCTGCAGCAAACAGTGACCGGCGGTGAGGGCCAGATGCGGTGAAATCAGCGTTGCGGTACACAGATTACCACTGGCGGTTTCTAACTGGCCGATGGCATCCCAGGGGGAACTGGCCGGATCGCTGACCGCTTTACGATCGTCATGGCCGAAAAAAAGCGTTTTGATATCTTTCGCGCTCATGCCGTCATCATCGGCGTGAGCAAACAGGGGAAATACACAAAACGAACACAGTAATAACAGTACGTCTCTACGCATATCACTCTCTGGGGAGATAATTATGTCTATTGAAAGTAGCAGGAGATTTAAGTTTATGAAAGTTAAGAATAATTTTTATTAAGCCAAACGGCAGTTAAAATGACTCCTGAAGACATTTCATCTATGCAAGAACCATGTTAATTCAGATGGTTAACGCATTATCTCTGCTGTTGTCATTTCCGCAGAAAGCGGCGTGCAACGCAACATAATTCGTGTATCGGAACGTACGTAAAACGACGGCAAAATAATCACTTTGCCTTACAGGACATTCGCAAAGCGCAATTTTTCGAGGGTGTTTTAGTCGCCTTAAGATCGCAAAAGTTCATGGTCATTGGCGTTTTTTTACCATCTTCTCAATTATTTTCACTACGAAACATTTTCTCACTGTAAACATTGTCATTGGCGATTCCCGTTGAGTGAAATGTGAGGTTGACCCGGCCATCATAAGCGCAATGTCATTTCCCGTAGTGGGAGGGTGTATGTCTAAACAAGGTATTCGCGCATTAGTTTATGTTTCGCTGGTTTCTTTTTTTATGTGGGGAGCGATGGGCTATCTCGTGATTGAGGCGGTACGTGCCATGTAGCGTCACGCCAGCGCCACTGAGGTGGCGTTGGCTATAATATCTGTCAATGAATGCAAACTGGCGGATATGATGACTATCGATGAGAAGCAATTGCGGGCGATCATTACGGGGGAAAAAACCGAAGTGTCGCCCCCAGAACTGGCGAAGGAATTGCTGGCGGCGCGGGTAAAAATTGGCGAGCTGGAACGTCAACTGGCGACGCCGATTCGCTTACCTTTCTCCAGTGCGAGCCCGGTATGCGAAATTGAAGCGGGATATGCTGCGGGCGTCAGCGATTGCCGTCAGGCAATTCGTGAAGCCGGTTTTCCTATTGAGGGGGATGATTAGCGGCGCCTAATAGAGGAAAAAGCGGGTTGCCACCAGCGCGCATATTATCAGCAGTATCAGGATGAGCTCAAAACGATAGCGTCGCAGCATAGCGCTCTCCAGAAAAAAACGGCGCTTAAACAGCGCCGATTTATACAATACCAGACTAACCGAAACGATTATGCAGCCGGCTGAGCAGCAGGTTTAGCAGCGGTGTGTTTAGTGGTTTTGTGGTGTTTTTTCGCAGCCTGAGCTTTCTGCGCTACTGGTTTAGCGGCAGTTTTGTGGTGCTTTTTGGCAGCCTGGGCTTTCTGTGCAGCCGGTTTAGTGGCGGCTTTGTGGTGTTTTTTCGCAGCCTGAGCTTTTTGCTCTACAGCGGGTTTCGCCGCGGCTTTTTTGTGTTTCTTGGCTGCCTGGGCTTTCTGTTCTGCAGCCGGTTTGGCGGCAGCTTTGTGATGTTTTTTATGGTGAGTTGTCTTGGCAGTGGTGCTGTGAGTTGCAGCAGCAGGTGCCTGAGTGGTGCTTGCTGCATCAGCAGCGAAAGCAGCGGAAGACAGACCCATAGCAGCGGCAACGACCAGAGCTAATACTTTTTTCATTCTGATATCCTCGAAAAGGTTTCTTCATTTCAACCCCACTGCGGGGCCGTTGAAGTAACTATATGCTTGTCTTTTCGAGCTTTCCGTGAGTGTTTGGTATCGGCGTGTAACCATATGTACAACGCGAAGCGAACGGGTATAACGCGCCGGAGCAGGCCCCGGCGCGCAGGCTTAGAGATAACGCGCGGTAAGATGCTGGCGGAAATACTCACCGTTGAGATCTTCGCCGGTGGCATTCTTAATCAGCTGCGAAGTGGTAAAGCGGCTGCCGTGTTGCCAGATATTTTGCCGCAACCAGTCGAACAGAGCGTTAAAATCGCCGCCGGCGATATCCTGTGCGAGATTCGGTAACGCGCGTCTGGCGGCCGCCATTAACTGTGCGGCGTACATCGCCCCCAGCGTATAGGAAGGGAAATAGCCGAAACCGCCATCGGTCCAGTGAATATCCTGCATACAGCCGTCGCGATAGTTGCCGAGGGTCGAAATACCCAGCCAGCTCTGCATTTTCTCGTCCCACAGGGCGGGAATATCGTCTACTTCAATATCGCCGTCGATCAGCGCCCGCTCGATTTCATAGCGCAGAATGACGTGCGCCGGGTAGCTGACTTCGTCGGCATCGACGCGAATGAAGCCCGGCTTCACGCGCTGGTTCCAGGCGATAAAGTTTTCCGCGCTGAACGCCGGCTGGTCGCCAAAGCGCTGATGCACGGCGGGCAGCAGGCGGTTGAGGAAGGCTTCGCTGCGGCCAAGCTGCATTTCGAAGAACAGACTCTGAGATTCGTGAATCGCCGTTGAGCGAGCCAGCCCAACCTGCTGATCGAGCCAGTTACGCGGGAGGTTCTGTTCATAGCGCGCGTGGCCGGTTTCGTGGATCACGCCAAATAGCGCGCTGAGTAGATCGTTTTCGTTATAACGGGTGGTAATACGAACGTCCTCAGGCACGCCGCCGCAGAAGGGGTGTGCGCTAATATCCAGGCGGCCGCCATCAAAATCAAAGCCTAAAACCCGCATTGCTTCCAGCCCCAGCTCGCGCTGGTCGGTGATGGCGAAGGGCCCCTGTGGCTCGAGCAGCGTCTTCTGCGCTTGCTTATCGACGACGTTTGCCAGCAGCGACGGCAGCCAGGATTTCAGATCGGCGAATAGCACGTCAAGACGCGCGCTGGTCATATCGGGTTCGAAAATATCCAGCAGGGCATCATAACGTGAACAGCCTTTCGCATCGGCACGGATCTGCGCCTCTTCGCGGCTGAGCTTAACGACCTCGCGCAGGTTTTCGGCAAACCCCTGCCAGTCATTAGCCGGGCGCTGGCTGCGCCAGGCGTGTTCGCAGCGGCTGCCGGCCAGCGATTTCGCTTCCACCAGGCTTTCCGGCAGTAGCGCCGCTTGCTGGTACTGGCGGGTCATTTCGCGCAGGTTAGCCTGTTCCAGATCGTTAAGATCTTCCTGCAGGGCGTTTTCCAGCCATTCACCAACCTTCTTATCGGTCAAAATTTGGTGCTGCAGCACCCCGAGCTCCGCCAGCGCTTCGCCGCGCGCGCGGCTGCCGCCGGGCGGCATCATGGCGAACATATCCCAGCCGGCGATGGCGGCAAGGTGAGAGAAGCGGGAGAGCCGTTGGAAAGTGCGGGTGAGCTGCTGATAGTTTTTGTTGTCAGTCATAGTCTCTGCTGGCCTGTGGCGAGTGAAATAAATCTGTTGTCAGTGGGTACACTAGCGCGTCGGGGTGATTTGGTCGAGTCGCTGGAACGACATTTTGCGTGTATCGAAAAATGCGCATGTGATAACCATAACGGACGGTGCGCTTCGCCAGCGGCTACACTGAAAACAGGCGCTGGCTGTCAGCGGAGGCGAGTATGAATCCGTTCACGTGGGTGTTTTTCGCACTGCTTTCTATGGATGCTCTCAGAGAACTGTTGGGGTTACCATCGGTACTCGGGCTGTGGTGAACGGACGTGACCAATAAGGTCACGTCGTTTAACGATTATTTCAGGCGGTTGTGCAAACAGGCGCCGGTCAGCAGCGCGGCCATTAACAGCAGGGCGATAAAGCCGCCGACGCCATTCCAGCCGTAATGATGCCAGAAGACCCCACCGAGCGTCCCCGCAATACTTGAGCCAAGATAGTAGCTGAACAGGTACAACGAGGATGCCTGGCCGCGCGCGCGACGCGCCCGTGGTCCGATCCAACTGCTGGCGACCGAGTGCGCGGCAAAAAAGCCGGCGGAGAACAGCAGCATGCCGATGAAAATCAGCCACAGCGGCGAGAATAGCGTCATCAGCAGGCCAAACAGCATCACCGCAATAAAGAACAACATTACTGGACCGCGGCCATAGCGCACCGTCAGCGCGCCGGCTTTTGGCGAACTCCAGGTCCCGGTCAGGTAAGCAACCGACAGCAGGCCAACCACCGCCTGATTCAGCGACCATGGCGACATCATCAAACGGTAGCCAATATAGTTAAACAGGGTCACAAATGCGCCCATCAGCAGGAAGCCTTCGAGGAACAACAGCGGCAGGCCGCGATCGCGCCAGTGCAGATGGAAGTTAATCAGCAGCGTTTTCGGTTTCAACGAAATAGGGCGGAAGTGGCGTGACTCCGGAAGAATACGCCAGAACATAATGGCCGCCGCGAGGGCGAAGGCGCTTATCACCGCCAGCGCCACGCGCCAGCCGAAGAAATCGGTAAAGACCCCGGTGAGCAGGCGGCCGCTCATGCCGCCTATAGAGTTACCGCTGATATAAAGCCCCATTGAAAACGCCACCACGCTTGGGTGGATCTCCTCGCTAAGATAAGTCATCCCTACGGCGGCTACGCCGCTGAGCGACAGGCCGATCAACGCGCGCATGATCAGAATACCGTGCCAGCTGGTCATCATCGTTGATAATAATGAGCAACACGCCGCCAACAGTAAGGCGGTGACCATTACCGGTTTACGGCCAATGGCATCCGACAGCGGGCCGGTAAATAGCAGGCCGATGGCGAGCATCGCGGTGGAAATCGATAACGAAATACTGCTGCTGGCCGGGCTTACGCCGAACTCGCCTGACAGCACCGGCAGAATGGGCTGCACGCAATAGAGCAGGGCGAAGGTGGCCAGTCCGGCGGAAAATAGCGCCAGGGTGACGCGGATAAACGCCGGGGTGCCACGTTTAATAAATTGATTTGGCTGGGAAGCGACCTTATCCCTGACATCGCTCGCCGGCGCGGTGTCAGCGGTTGTTGTGTTACTCACGGAGAATTCCTTGCTTATATACAGCTGGATTACAAACAAACTGATGTGACCATTCAGCTCACATTTTTAGGGTATAAAATTGTAAATATTCCGTCTAATATATTAATAATCTCAAATAAGACGTTTTAAATATGAATATCGAGCTGCGTCATCTGCGTTACTTTGTCGCCGTGGCGGAAGAGCTGCATTTTGGCCGCGCGGCGGCGCGCCTGAATATCTCTCAACCGCCGTTAAGCCAGCAAATTCAGATTCTCGAACAACAGATTGGCGCGCGGCTGTTTGCCCGCACTAATCGCAGCGTCAGCCTGACGGCGGCGGGAGTGCAGTTCCTCGCCGATAGCCGACAAATACTGACGCAGGTTGAAGATGCCGCCGCTCGCGCCGGGCGCCTGCACCACGGCGAAACCGGTGAACTGCGTATCGGCTTCACCTCGTCGGCGCCATTTATCAAAGCGGTTTCCGATACGCTTTCCACTTTTCGTCGCCGCTTTCCCGATGTCCATATCCAGACCCGCGAAACCAACACCCGCGAACAGATCGTGCCGCTGAATGAAGGGGCGCTTGACCTTGGCCTGATGCGCAACACGCAGCTGCCGGATACCTTGTGCTGGGAAAGGGTGCTGCGCGAACCGCTACTGGCGATGGTGCCCAGCGATCATCCCCTGGCCCGTCAGCAATCGGTGAGTCTGCTTGAGCTGGCGCGCGAGCCGTTTGTCTTTTTCGATCCGCACGTTGGTACCGGCCTGTATGACGATATTCTCGGATTGATGCGCCGCTACGATACCACGCCCGTTATCACCCAGGAGGTCGGCGAGGCAATGACCATCATTGGCCTTGTGGCTTCAGGTCTTGGGGTATCGATCCTACCGGCCTCGTTTAAGCGGGTGCAGTTAAATGAAATGCGCTGGCTGCCGATTAGTGAACCCGATGCGGTGTCGGAAATGTGGCTGGTGTGGGCCAAACACCGTGAACAGGGTCTGGCGGCGCAGCGCTTTCGCGATTATCTTCTCGCTGCCGCCGCCCTGGCGAATTAAGACAAAAACGGGGTAAAAATGTGCGGCAAATCACAAGGCTAAGTAAAAATTTGACGTGCACCATCGAAGTGCTTCACCATAGCCAAAAGTTTATTTCGAAGCGCGAAAATAAAGGGAGTCAACGGTGGTAGCGGACAGTCAACCAGGCCATATCGATCAAATAAAGCAGACTAATGCTGGCGCGGTATATCGCCTGATTGATCAGCTTGGCCCGGTGTCGCGTATCGACCTTTCCCGATTTGCGCAACTGGCGCCGGCCAGCATTACCAAAATTGTTCGCGAGATGCTGGAAGCGCACCTGGTGCAGGAGACCGAAATCCAGGAGCCGGGGAGCCGCGGCCGCCCGGCGGTCGGGCTGATGGTTGAAACGGAAGCCTGGCATTATTTGTCGTTGCGCATCAGCCGGGGGGAAATCCACCTGGCGCTGCGCGATCTGAGCAGCAAGCTGGTGGTGGAAGAACAACTGGAACTGCCGCTGCAGCATGCGCAACCGCTGCTGACGCGGATCATCGAACATATCGACCAGTTTTTTATTCGCCATCAGCACAAGCTCGAACGACTTACCGCAATCGCCATCACCTTGCCGGGGATCATTGATACTGAAAACGGTATCATTCACCGAATGCCGTTTTATGATGACGTGAAAGATATGCCGCTCGGTGAGGCTCTGGCTAATCACACCGGAGTGTCGGTCTATATACAGCACGATATCAGCGCCTGGACCATGGCCGAATCGTTGTTTGGCGCCTCGCGGGGGGCGCGCGACGTCATCCAGGTGGTAATCGACCACAACGTCGGCGCGGGAGTGATCACCGATGGCCGCCTGTTGCACGCCGGCAGCAGCAGCCTGGTGGAGATCGGCCACACCCAGGTTGACCCTTATGGTAAACGCTGCTATTGCGGCAATCACGGCTGCCTGGAAACCATCGCCAGCGTCGAAAGCGTGCTGGAACTGGCGCAGATGCGCATGGCAAAATCCATGAGCTCTATGCTGCATCAACAGCAGTTGAGCGTTGAATGGTTATGTCAGGCGGCGCAGCAGGGCGATTTACTGGCGCGGGATATCATTACCGGCGTTGGCGCTCATGTAGGGCGTATTCTGGCTATCATGGTCAATCTGTTTAACCCGCAAAAAATCCTTATTGGTTCGCCGTTCAATCAGGCGTCTGATATTTTGTTTCCGGCAATTTCTGACTGTATTCGGCAACAGGCGCTACCGGCATATAGTCGTCATATCGCGGTTGAGAGTACCCAGTTCTCAAACCGCGGAACGATGGCTGGCGCGGCTTTGGTGAAAGACGCCCTCTATAACGGATCGCTCCTTATCCGACTGTTACAGGGTTAACATTTTTTCATAGTCGCACCAAAAATTGCGCTATCTCAATCTGGGCCCCGACGGCTTCGCGTAGACTTTTCCCACTGTTGATTATTTCTCTTATGTATTTTTCGTATACACAACTTTGGGGTTAGTGATGTTTAAGCGTTTCTTTATAACAGGTACTGACACTGCTGTCGGGAAGACGGTAGTATCCCGCGCGCTGCTGCAGGCACTTGCTGCCAGCGGTAAAAGCGTCGCCGGGTATAAGCCTGTGGCGAAGGGCAGCAAAGAGACGCCGGAAGGACTGCGTAACAAAGATGCGCTGGTATTACAGAGCGTGTCGACGCTGTCGCTGCCGTATGATGCTGTCAATCCCATCGCGTTAAGCGAAGAAGAAAGCAGCGTGGCGCACAGCTGCCCGATCAACTACGGTTTACTCAGTGACGGCCTGCAGCAGCTCAGCGGCAGAGTGGATCATGTCGTAGTGGAAGGTACCGGCGGCTGGCGCAGCCTGATGAACGACTTACGCCCGCTCTCCGAGTGGGTAGTGCAGGAACAACTGCCGGTAGTGTTGGTGGTGGGCATTCAGGAAGGGTGTATCAACCATGCTCTGTTGACCGCTCAGGCGATCGCCAACGATGGTCTGCCGTTAATCGGCTGGGTCGCCAACCGCATTAACCCAGGCCTTGCGCACTACGCTGAAATCATCGACGTGCTGAGCAAAAAGCTGCCCGCGCCGCTGATTGGCGAGCTGCCTTATCTGCCGCGCGCCGAACAGCGCGAACTCAGCCAGTATGTTGACTTAGACGTGCTCGGCAACGTGATGGCGATAGATCGAATCCCGGCGTAACGTTCGCGACACTACCGAAGCCAGTACACAGGCGATCAATAAACCGGGCAGCAGCACATACTGCCCGGTCATCTCACAAATCATCAGCGTCGACATCATCGGCGCATGCGTTGTCGCGGCGAGAAACGCCGCCATTCCGGTTAACCCAATCATAATCGCTATGTTCTGATCGTTATCTAACCACAGCCCGCTAAAAGTGGCGAATAGCATTCCTATTGCCAGCCCGACGAATAGCGTCGGGGTAAAGACGCCGCCCGGCGCGCCGGAGCCGCTGCTGGCCAGCACCGCCAACAGCTTACAGACAAAGACGATGATAATGACGCTAAATAGCGGCGGCGATAGCAGATAGCTTTGCACCACGCTATAACCATTGCCCCATACTGCCGGGGTAATAAGCGATAACATGCCGACGATGAGTCCCCCCAGCGCCAGCTGCCACGGCGGCGACAGTTTCAGCCGGACGAAACCACGGTGGCTGTAGCCCATCAGCCAGATGAACAGCGGCCCGCACAGACCGGTCAGCAGGCCGGTTGCCAGCATTAAACCGTAATGCAGCGCGGTCAGGTTTTGTTGCAAGACGACGTGGTACAGCGGCGCGGCGCCGCCATTGAGTAAATTGGTCAGCAGCAGGGCGATCACCGCTGAAATGACCACCGGCCCGAGCGAGGCCAGCATCAGGGTGCCGAAGAGGATTTCGGCGATAAACAGGCTCCCCGCCAGCGGCGCATGATAGGCGCTGGCCATCCCGGCGGCGGCGCCGCAGGCGACCCACAGCTTCCATTCAGCGCGCGGGGTAAAACGGCGGGCAAACAGCGAGGCGGCCAGCGCGGCCAGCAGGATCATGGCCCCTTCGCGGCCAATGGCGCTGCCGGTCACGACCACCAGCAGCGATGCCAGCGATTTGACGAGGCTTGCCGGCGTATCGAAACAGCCATCGCCGGTTTCCAGCGCTTCCATGTAATCGGTCGGGGCGTGCGGACGCGACACGTTGCGCCGTTGCCATAACCAGAGTAATGTCCCCGCCGCGATTCCGCCAAGCGCCGGCGTCAGCAGCCGACGCCACCACGGTAGCGACTGCGCGGCGTTCACCAGACTGCCGCTATCATTACCGAGAAATAAAGTTTCCAGTGCCACCATCGAGTGGCGAAACAGCGCCACGGCCAGCGCCGCAAAGATGCCGACGAGCGTGGCGATGATCAGGCGACGGAACATCACCTGCACATCAGGGTAGTTATGAAGACGATGCATTAGCGGGAATGAAATTGGGAGTCATAGCGTTATTGTGATAGGGAATAACCTTAGATGCAAAAGCTATAAGTGCCGCGCCGGGGATCGACGCGGCGGGTGAGTTAACGATACAGCTGCTTTTCCGCCACCGCGATGGGCAAATATTCCTGCCAGTTAGCCAGCGTCGACTGCGCCAGTTGGCCCAGCGCCCGATAGAACGGATGCCCGGCGTTTTCCATAAAGACGCTCAGAAAACGCCCGGACCACGGCAGTAGATGCCAGGCCAGCAGTTGCGCAAACAACTCATCCTGATTTGTTTCACACAGCCATGCGGCCAGCAGCAGCAGTGTTCCGAAGTGGTCTTCGGGTTCGTTGCGCTCAAGATCCAGCGCAATACCGCTGGTGCGCATCCACTCGCGCAGCGCAAGCGTTGAGTCGCCGAATAACACCGACTCTTTATCCAGCCACACCGAACCCCACGGCGGAGCGGGAAGCGCCCATGGACCGATAAACA